>NZ_SCQN01000046.1 GCF_004321985.1 Castellaniella sp.
CATCGACGCCCGGGGCCTGCTTGCGCTGCCGGGTGGCGTGGACGCTCACTGTCATCTTGATCAGCCACAGGAAGTGGGTCGCATGGCCGACGATTTCGAGTCGGGGTCGCGGTCGGCTGCCTGTGGCGGTACGACGACGATCATCCCTTTTGCGGCACAGATGAAAGGCCAGTCCTTGCGGGCGGCGGTGGAAGACTATCACCGGCGTGCTGCCGACAAATCGTGCCTGGACTACGCGTTCCACATGATCGTCACGGACCCCACGCCTCAGGTCCTGGCCCAGGAACTGCCCAGCCTGATCCAGGAGGGCTACACCTCGTTCAAGGTCTACATGACCTACGATGATCTGAAACTCAACGATCGGCAGATCCTGGATGTGCTCGACGTCGCGCACCAGCACGGTGCGCTGGTCATGGTGCACGCCGAGAATTCCGACTGCATCGGCTGGCTGACAGACCGGCTGACGGGGGACGGCCGGACGGCGCCCAAATACCATGCCGTCTCCCGGCCCCAGGCCGTGGAGCGCGAGGCGACTCACCGCGCGATCACCTTCTCGGAACTCGTGGATGTTCCGATTCTCATCGTTCACGTTTCGGGTGGTGAAGCCATCGAGCAGATCCGCTGGGCGCATGGGCGGGGTCTGCGGATTTTCGCCGAGACGTGCCCGCAGTATCTCTATCTGACGGCTGCGGATCTGGACGTGGACGGGTACGAGGGCGCGAAGTGTGTCTGCAGCCCGCCGCCCCGTGACCCGGCAAATCAGGAGGCCGTGTGGCGCGCGCTTGCCAACAACGTCTTCTCCGTGTTTTCGTCGGATCATGCACCATATTCGTATGATGATCCGGACGGCAAGAAGCCGGGGGGACACGAGCAGCACTTTCACCATATCCCCAATGGTATTCCCGGTCTCGAGACGCGCCTGCCGCTGCTGTTTTCGGGTGGTGTCGTGGGGGGACGCATCAGCATCCACCAGTTCGTGGCGCTCACTGCAACGCAGCCTGCGAAGCTCTATGGGCTCTATCCGCGCAAAGGCTCCATCATGGTCGGCGCCGATGCCGACATTGCGCTTTGGGATCCGGCCCTGCAGGTCACGATCCGCAACCAGCATCTGCATCACAACGTGGATTACACCCCCTACGAGGGGATCGATGTCACGGGCTGGCCGGTGATGACGTTCTCGCGCGGGCGCCTGGTCAGCAAGTCGTTCGACTTCCTCGGCCAGGCGGGTGCGGGCCAGTTCATGCGCTGCGGTAAGCCAATAGTCTCGATCTGACCGGATTCTGCAGGATCATCCGGCGGATCCTGTCGCAGCGGGTACCCGAGCCACGTGCAGCAGATTCGTGCTGCCGCTTCTGCCGAATGGCAGCCCGGCGATCACGATGATGGTGTCGCCGGGCGCGGCCAGCCCGGCGTCGCGGGCGGTGCGCGTGGCGCAGGCGATCATCTCGCTGGATTCGTGAAGCTGTTCGGGGAAGCGGACGGGACGCACGCCCCAGGCTAGCGTCAGCCGCCGTGCCGTGGTGAGTTCGGGAGTCAGTGCCAGGATGGGGGTGGTAGGGCGTTCGCGGCTGGCGCGCAGGGCGCTGAAGCCGGACGCGGTATAGGCGACCGTAGCCGCGGGTTCCAGCAGCCCGGCGACTTGGCGCAGCGCGCTGCAGATAGCTTCGGGGATGGTGGGTTCGGCCGCGCTGTGGGTGGCTTCCAGACCGGTGCGCCAGCTTGGGTCGGATTCCACTTCGCGGATGATGTGCTCCATGATGGTCACCGCTTCTACGGGATATTGGCCCGACGCCGATTCCGCGGACAGCATCACGGCGTCGGCACCGCTGTAGACGGCTGTGGCCACGTCCGAGGCTTCGGCCCGCGTGGGTACGGGTGCATTGATCATGGATTCCAGCATCTGAGTGGCCACGACCACAGGCTTGCCGGCGGCCCGTGCGCTGCGCACGATGCGCTGCTGCAGCACGGGGACGCGCTGCGGGGGCAGTTCCACGCCCAGGTCGCCACGCGCCACCATGATGCCGTCGGCCTGTTCGACGATGGCGTTCAGGTGTTCGATTGCGGCGGGCTTCTCGAGTTTGGCCATGATCCATGCGCGGTGGCCCACCAGGCCGCGTGCTTCGATGATGTCTTCCGGGCGTTGCACGAACGACAACGCCACCCAGTCCATACCCAGCGACAGGCCAAATTCCAGGTCGTCGCGGTCCTTGGGCGTCAGCGGGGAAATCGGCAGAATTACGCCGGGAACGTTGACGCCCTTGCGGTCTGACAGCGGGCCGCCCACCACGACCGTGGTTTCAGCGAAGTCCGGCCCATGGCGGTCGACGTGCAGGCGCAGCTTGCCGTCGTCCAGCAACAGGTCGGTGCCGTCCTCCAGCGCGGCGAAGATCTCGGGATGGGGCAGGTTGGCCCGTGCGGCGTTGCCTTCCGCCGGGTCCAGGTCCAGGCGGAAGGCCTCGCCGGGCTTCAGCGTGACCTTGCCGCCGATGAAGCGGCCCACGCGCAGCTTGGGGCCCTGCAGGTCCATCAGAATCCCGATGGGATGCCCGATCTCCTGTTCAACCTGACGGATGATGCGGTGGCGCTGGGCGTGGTCTTCGTGGGTACCGTGGCTGAAGTTCAGGCGGAAGACATTGGCGCCGGCCAGCGCCAGCGCGCGGATCTGTTCGAAGCTGGAACTGGCGGGCCCCAGCGTGGCCAGAATGCGGGCGCGTCGTTCAGTGGTCATCATCGTCTCCTGGCGCCCCGGCTCACAGAACCAGAAGGGCACGAAAATCATTCACATTGGTCAGTGTAGGTCCGGTGATCAGCGAATCGCCGAGGCGCTCGAAGAACCCGTGCCCATCGTTGTCGTCCAAATGCGTGCGCGGCGGCATATCGGCCGCCCAGGCGCGGGCCAGCGTATCCGGCGTGATGAACGCGCCCGCGATCTCCTCTTGGCCGTCCACGCCGTCGGTGTCACCCGCCAGCCCGTAGATGCCCGGGGCGCCGTCGAGCGCGATCGCGGCCGACAGCAGGCATTCCACGTTGCGCCCGCCCCGGCCCTGGCCGCGCACGGTGACGGTCGTTTCGCCGCCCGACAACAGCACGCAGGGAGGCGCGATGGGTTGGCCGTGTGTACGCACCTGGAGCGCGATACCCGCCAGCACCTTGCCCACGTCGCGCGCCTCGCCCTCGAGTCGGTCGCCCAGGATCAACGGGGTGACGCCGGCCTTGCGGGCGACGGCCGCTGCCGCCTCCAGCGCCATTTGCGGGGTTGCAATCAGGTGGGTTTCGACGCGCGCCAGCCGGGGATCGCCGGGCTTGAGGGTCTCGCCCTCGCCCGACTCCAGCAGGTGCCGTGCGCCGTCGGGCAGCGCGATGCGGTAGCGTCGCACGATGTCCAGCGCATCGGCGCAGCTGGTGGGGTCGGCGACGGTCGGCCCGGATGCGATGTCGCAGGGCTGGTCGCCGGGCACGTCGGAAATCATCAGGTTGACGACACGCGCAGGTGCGCAGACAGCAGCCAGGCGTCCACCTTTGATGCCCGACAGGTGTCGGCGCACGCAGTTCATCTCGGAAATCGTGGCCCCCGATTTGAGCAGGTCGCGGCTGATGGCCTGCTTGTCTTCCAGCGTCACGCCCGGTCCCGGGACGGGCAGCAGTGACGACCCGCCGCCTGAGATCAGGCAGACCACCAGGTCGTCTTCGGTCAGTTTGCGGACTTCTTCCAGGACGAGCTGCGCCCCGACGCGGCCCGCCTGATCCGGTACGGGATGCGCGGCCTCGACGATACGGATGTGCTCGCAGGGGACACCGTACCCGTAGCGAGTGACCACCACACCATCGACCGGGCCCTTCCATTGGCGTTCGAAGGCCTGGGCCATGGCGGCTGAGGCTTTGCCGGCTCCGATCACGATGGTGCGGCCCTTTGGCGCTTGTGGCAGGAATGCTGTGATGCAGTGTTCAGGCTGCGCAGCCCGCACGGCGGCCTCGAAGAGTTGCGTCAGAAGTGCACGGGGCTCGATCGTCATGGACCTATCCGGAAAAGGAGACGCACGGGCAGGATTGCCCGTGCGGTATGTCACTTTACTGGCCGATCTTGTGGTTGGCGAGCAGTTCGATGGCGCGGACCATCCCGGAGTGATCCCAGCCAGCACCGTCGTGCGCCACGCAGGCGTTGAACAGTTCCTGGGCGATGGCGGTGCTGGGCAGCGACATGCCAAGCTGCTTCGCGGTCGAAAGCGCCAGATTCAGGTCCTTCTGGTGCAGGTTGATGCGGAAGCCCGGGTCGAAAGTGCGTTTGATCATGCGTTCGCCGTGTACTTCCAGGATGCGGGAGCTGGCGAACCCGCCCATGAGCGCCTGACGGACTTTAACCGGGTCGGCCCCCGCCTTGGACGCCAGCACCAGGGCTTCGCCGACGGCCTCGATGGTCAGGGCGACGATGATCTGGTTGGCGACCTTGGTGGTCTGGCCATCGCCGTTCTTGCCGATCAGCGTGACGTTCTTGCCCATCAGGTCAAAGATGGGCTTGCAGGTGTCGAAGGCCGCCTGGTTTCCGCCGATCATGATGGTGAGGCTGCCGGCCTTGGCGCCGACCTCGCCACCAGAGACGGGGGCATCCAGGTATTCGCAGCCCAACTCGTTGATCTTGCGCGCGAATTCCTTGGTCGCAACGGGCGAGATCGAACTCATGTCGATGACGATCTTGCCCTTGGACAGGCCGGCCGCCACGCCGTTCTCGCCAAACAGCACGGCTTCCACGTCCGGGGTGTCGGGCACCATGGTGATGATGATTTCGGCCGCCTTCGCGACTTCGGTGGCGCTGGTCAGCGGTTTTGCGCCAGCATCCAGCAGGCTGAGCGGGGTCTTGCTGCGGGTGTAGGTCACCAGTTTGTGGCCGCCCTTGATGAGGTTGGCGGCCATGGGGGTGCCCATGATTCCCAGACCGATGAAGCCGATAGTAGCCATGTGGATTCTCCTTGTCAGTGATGGTTGGAAATGATCAGGCCATCGCCTTGATCCACCTCAGTCCGTCTTCGGTGCGCGTGGCTGGCTTGTATTCGCAGCCGATCCAGCCGTCGTACCCGATGGTGTCAATGTGGTGCAGCAGCCAGGCGAAGTTGATCTCGCCGGTCCCCGGTTCGTGGCGGCCGGGATTGTCCGCCAACTGCATATGGCCGATGGAGCCGAGGTGCCGGGACATTGTGTTGGCCAGCTCGCCCTCCATGCGCTGCATGTGGTAGATGTCGTACTGCACCTTCAGGTTGTCGGAGCCTACCTCGGCGATCAGATCCACCGCTTGCTGCGTGTGCGACAGGTAGAAGCCCGGCATGTCGAAGGTGTTGATGGGTTCCATCACCAGCAGGACGCCGGCCTTTTTGAGTTCGCCGGCCGCGTAGCTCAGGTTTGCCACGAACGTATCGTGCACGGCCTTGGGGTCCGCACCGGGCGGCGTGATGCCGGCCAGGCAGTTGACTCTGGGGCAGCCCAACGCCCGCGCATACTCGGCGGCTGTGGCCACGCTCTGCCGGAATTCGGCCACGCGGTCCGGATGGCAGGCAATGCCGCGCTCGCCGGCATCCCAGTTACCGGCCGGCAGATTGTGCAGCACCTGCACCAAGCCATTGTCCTTCAGGCGTTGCGCCAGTTGGTGCTTGTCGTAGGCGTAGGGGAACAGATATTCCACGCCTTTGAAGCCGGCTTTGGCAGCGGCCTGGAAGCGGGCCAGGAAGTCGAGTTCGGTAAAGAGCATCGACAGGTTGGCAGCAAGTTTTGGCATGGTGTGAGACTCCTTTGATGAAAATGGGGTTGGGGCCGAAATGTCAGTCCAGCAATGCGATGGCGGTAGGGGCGTCTTCGCCGTGCCCGGCCAGTTCCTCGAATTCGTTCACGGCATTGATATCGTTGCCCATGGATATGTTGGTGACGCGCTCCAGGATGAATTCAACCACGACCGGTACTCGGAATTCCTGTATCCAGGCACGAGCCTGCGCGATTGCTGGCTGGATCTGCTCGACTTTCTTCACGCGGATCGCCTTGCAGCCCAGGCCTTCGGCCACTTTCACATGATCCACGCCGTAACCCTCGGTTTCCGGCGAATTGATGTTGTCGAAGGAAAGCTGCACGCAATAGTCCATATCGAAGCCGCGTTGCGACTGGCGGATCAGGCCCAGGTACGCATTGTTCACCACCACATGAATATAGGGTAGGTTGAATTGTGCACCTACGGCGAGCTCTTCGAGCATGAACTGGAAGTCGTAGTCGCCAGACAGCGCCACGATCTCGTCGCCAGTCCCGGCTGCCACCACACCCAGCGTGGCCGGGACCGTCCAGCCCAGCGGGCCCGCCTGCCCCGCGTTGATCCAGTGGCGTGGGCCGTAGACGTGCAGCAACTGGGCTGCGGCGATCTGCGACAGGCCGATGGTGGTGACATAGCGCACGTCTTTGCCGAAGGCTTTGTTCATTTCCTCGTACACACGTTGCGGCTTGAGCGGCGACTGATCGAAGTGCGTCTTGCGCTGCATGGATTTTTCGCCCTTGCGGGCCCGGCATTCCTGCGCCCAGGCACTGCGGTCGCGCAGCTGGCCGGCAGCCTTCAGTCGTCGGGCTTCGGCAATCATGAGGCGCAGTGCTGCGTCCGCATCTGATGCGATGCCGAAGTCGGGGCCGAAGACCTTGCCGATCTGCGTGGGGTCCACGTTGATGTGCACGACAGTGCGGCCTTCGGTGTAGACCTTGGTCGAGCCCGTGTGGCGGTTGGCCCAGCGGTTCCCGATCCCCATCACGAAGTCGGATGCCAGGAAGCTGGCATTGCCGTAGCGATGCGAGGTCTGCAATCCCACCATGCCGGCCATGAGCGGGTGGTCGTCGGGGATCACGCCCCACCCCATCAGGGTCGGCACTACCGGTACGCCGGTCAGCTCGGCGAACTCCCGGAACAGCGCCTCCGCACCTGAACTGAAGATCCCGCCGCCAGCCACCAGCAGCGGGCGCTCGGAGGCGTTCAGCAGGGCGACGGCCTTGGCCGCCTGGGCAGGCGTGGCCGCCGGCTTGAAGACGTCCAGCGGCTGGTAGGTTTCAACGTCGAATTCGATCTCCGCCATCTGCACGTCGAAAGGCAGGTCGATCAGTACCGGCCCTGGCCGGCCGGAACGCATGATGTGGAACGCTTGTTGCAGCACATGCGGTACGAGCTCGGGTTCGCGCACGGTCACGGCCCACTTGGTCACGGGCTTGGCGATGGTTTCGATGTCCACCGCCTGGAAGGCTTCTTTGTGCAGCAAAGCCCGCGGGGCCTGGCCGGTGATGCACAGAATGGGGATCGAGTCGCCGGATGCCGAATACAGGCCAGTGATCATGTCCGTTCCGGCCGGGCCGGATGTGCCCAGGCAGACACCGATGTTGCCGGGCCTGGCGCGTGTGTAGCCTTCGGCCATGTGCGAGGCGCCTTCGACGTGACGCGCCAGGATGGGGTTGAAGCCGCCGTGCTGGCGGAGGGCCGAGTACAGCGGGTTGATGGCAGCGCCGGGTACGCCGAACAGGGTGGTGATGCCTTCCTTTTGCAGGACGGCGGCGGCGGCGTCCACTGCTCTCATTTTGGCCATGATGACTCCTGGTGTTTCGGGGGTGGTGATCTGCCGTGTGGACTTGGTGTCCCCGGCAGCGCGGTTCTACGTGTCTTGGCGTTCAGAATACGGGTCGCCGCAAGAGCCGTGAATCCCAGGTTCGGATAGTTCTGGACATACTAAAAGTATGGATGGAATCATGCTCGACTTGAATTTATCGGGTCCATTTAGCGCTTATGATGAATACCATTCTGTTTTCAGAACCAGGAAATCCCATGGGCAGCAATGGTCTCCCTGTCGTTCCGGGCTAAAGGGGTCGACGATGAGCCGGTACACCGAGGTGCACAGTTTTGTATTGATTGCGGAGAAGGGCAGCTTCGCGGCGGCTGCGCTGGTGGAAGGTGTCACCCCGGTGATCATGGGGCGCCGGCTGACCGCTTTGGAAAAGCGCCTCGGGGTGCAGCTCATGCATCGCTCCACCCGTGGCCTGGTGCTGACGGATCTGGGGGAGCGCTATCTGGAAAAGTGCCAGCAGCTCATCCAGGATTTCGACGAGGCCGACGCCAGCATCATGGTGCGCCGCCAGACGCTCACCGGTCATCTGGTCGTCTCGGCACCCGCGTCGTTCGGTCGTCTGCACGTCGCACCGCATGCGCTGACGTTCCGTGCGCTTTATCCCGAGTTGGCGCTGTCCTTCAATTTCACCGATAGCGTGGTGGATCTGGTACGTGAGGGTTACGACATGGCTATCCGGATCGGCGAGGTCACCGATCCCAATTATGTGGCAGTCCGGTTGTATCCCAATCAGCGCGTGGTTTGCGGCACGCCCGAGTACTTCGAGCGCTACGGCGTGCCGCGTGTGCCGGAAGATCTGGCGCGCCATAACTGTCTGGCATTCAACCTGCAGGGGGGGCAGCATCGCGGCTGGACCTTTCTGCGAGACGGCAAGCGGTTCGCGGTGCGGGTTCGGGGCGATCTGGCCTGCAACGACGGTGAGCTGCTCTACCATTGGGTGCGCGCCGGGCTGGGGGTGGGCTGGCGCTCCACCTGGGAGATCCAGCGGGAGCTCAAGCGCGGCGAACTGGTGACGGTGCTGGATGACTACGCGCTGCCGGCCTACGACATCCAGGCCGTCTACCCGCAGCAGCGTTATCTGCCGGCGAAGGTGCGGTATTTCATCGATGCGCTCCGGAACCATTATCATGAGTCCGGTTACTGGGAAGGACAGGGGGTATCTTGAAGACCGAACGCGCGCACACGGCTGGCAAGCCGACCGCACTCTCGGCCGTGCGGGATGAAGCAGTGCGGGCCGAGCCCGGTGCGGACACGCGCCGCAACAAGCGCCTGGCGCTGCTGGCTCTGGCCGGCATGGCGATCGTCTGGGGCTACAACTGGGTGGTCCTGAAGAAAGTCATGGCCTTCGTGGGGCCGTTCGACTTCTCGGCACTGCGCAACCTGCTTGGCGCGTTGTTTCTGGTGGGTCTGTTGCTGGTGCGAAAAACCTCGTTGCGTATCCGGGCGTGGCCGCGTGTGGTGCTGCTGGGGATGCTGCAAACGGCTGCCTTTTCGGGGCTGATCCAGGTGGCGCTGTTGCAGGGCGGGGTGGGCAAAACTTCGATTCTGGTCTATACCATGCCGTTTTGGGTGATTCCCATGGCATGGTTTGCATTCGGTGAGCGTATTCAGGGGCTGCAGTGGGGCGCGCTTGGCCTGGCAGCCGTGGGCCTGATCCTGATCCTGGAGCCCTGGCATGCGCAGGGCAGTGTCTTGAGCGAGGCGCTCGCCATCGGGGCGGGGCTGTGCTGGGCGCTGGCGATGATCGTGACCAAGTGGATCCGCCGCGATTTCCCCATGGATGCCCTGCCGCTGACCGCCTGGCAAATGGTCTTTGGCGCGCTGGCGCTGTGTCTGCTGACCTTGTGGATTCCGGAGCGGCCGGTGGAGCTGGCGCCGTATTTCTTCGGTGCCCTGATTTACAACGCCGTCCTGGCTACGGCAATTGCCTGGTTCTTATGGATTTTTGCGTTGCAGCATTTATCGGCTGGTGTCGCGGGCATGTCGGCGCTGGGCGTGCCGGTGGTCAGTGTGATGTCGGGGTGGCTGCAACTGGGTGAGCGGCCAAGCCATGCCGACCTGTTGGGGATGATCCTGATTGCGGTTGCGTTGTTGGCGCTCAGCCTGCAGGCGGTGGGAAAGAAGACATGATGCCCGCCGCCGCAAGTCAAAACTGGAACTTTGTACCCAACGGGGAATGTTCATGAAATATCTCGGAGTTTATTCGACGCTGCTTGCCGGCATGGTGAGCGTGGCGTTTTCGGCGAATACGCTGGCGGCGCAGGGTGTCATCAAGATTGGTGAACTCAACAGCTACAAGAGCCAGCCGGCTTTCCTGGGACCATACAAGAACGGGATGGACTTGGCCCTGGATGAAATCAACAAGGTGGGTGGTGTCGACGGCAAGCAGCTGAAGCTGATCATTCGCGACGACAACGCCAACACGGGTGATGCTGTCCGCGCTGCGGAAGACCTACTGGCTTCGGACAAGGTGGATGTGCTCATGGGTACGTTCCTGTCCAATGTCGGCTTGGCCGTGTCCGACTATGCCAAGCACAAGAAGCGTTTCTTCCTGGCGAGCGAGCCGCTCACGGACAAGATCGTCTGGAAAGATGGCAATAAATACACCTACCGTTTGCGCGCTTCCACCTATATGCAGGTGGCGATGCTGGTGCCGGAAGCCGTGAAAATGCACAAGAAACGCTGGGCCTTGGTGTACCCAAACTACGAATACGGTCAGTCGGCGGCGGAGACCTTCAAGGCGTTGATGAAGAAGGCTCAGCCCGATGTGGAATTCGTGGCCGAGCAGGCCACTCCGCTGGGCAAGATCGATGCCGCCAATGTCGTGCAGGCGCTGGCCGATGCCAAACCCGATGCGATGTTCAACGTTCTGTTCGCGACCGATCTGGCCAAGTTCGTTCGGGCCGGCACTCAGCGGAACTTCTTCAAGGGCCTGTCGGTCGTCAGTCTGTTGACCGGGGAGCCGGAATACCTGGATCCGCTGGGTGACGAAACCCCGGTGGGCTGGGTGGTGACGGGCTATCCCTGGTATGCCATTGACACCCCGGAACACAAGGCTTTTCTCAAGACCTATGAGGACAAGTATCATGACTACCCGCGTCTGGGCACGATCGTGGGCTATACCGCCGTCAAGTCTCTGGCGGCGGGGATGAAGAAGGCAGGTTCCACCGATACGGATGCCTTGATCAAGGCGTTTGCCGGCTTGAAGGTGGACATGCCGTTCGGCCCCATCACCTACCGTGCGATCGATCATCAGTCGACGATGGGTGCCTATGTGGGTACGCTTGCCAAGAAAGACGGCAAGGGCATCATGACCAACATCCGCTATGTCAATGGCGCCGATGTGCTGCCCCCCGACGACGTGGTGCGTACGTTGCGCCCTGCCTCCGCCCAGTAGCCGCATGCCGTAAGGCTGGGTGCGCAGCTCCGGTATTCTCCATGTGAGACAGGATGCCGGAGGTCGTGCGCTGGCCCGTGCGGAGGGATAAGAATGGGATTTTCCGGCTTGGTCGTCCAGCTCTTGAATGGGCTGGTGGAAGCCTCCTCGCTGTTCATGCTGGCTGCGGGTCTGTCGCTGATCTTCGGCGTCACGCGGATCGTGAACTTTGCCCATGGTTCGCTCTACATGCTGGGTCTGTATGTGGCCTATACCCTGGTGCGGTCCTTCGGCGGGACCCCGCTGGGCTTCTGGGTAGCGCTGGCGGCGGCGGCCTTGCTGATCGGCACCCTGGGGGCCGTCATCGAAATCTTCCTGCTGCGGCGTATCTACCGGGCGCCCGAGCTGTTCCAGCTATTGGCTACGTTTGCCCTGGTGCTGGTATTCAACGACATGGCGCTGTGGTTGTGGGGTCCCGAGGATTTGCTGGGGCCCCTGGCGCCGGGCCTGAGCGGCTCGATCAGGATTCTGGACCGTTACTTTCCCAGCTATGACCTCCTGCTGGTTTTCGTGGGTCCCGCTGTGCTGGGCCTGATGTGGGGGCTGCTCACACGGACCCGATGGGGCATGTATGTACGAGCCGCCACGCAGGATCGTGAAATGCTGGGTGCGTTGGGTGTCAATCAGGCTTGGCTCTTCACGAGCGTGTTTGCCCTGGGGGCGTTGCTGGCGGGCCTGGGCGGAGCCTTGCAGATTCCGCGGGTGCCGGCCAATCTTTCGTTGGATTTGAGCAGCATCGGTGATGCGTTCGTCGTGGTCGTGGTGGGCGGCATGGGCTCCATTCCCGGGGCCTATGTGGCTGCGCTGCTCATTGCGGAGCTCAAGGCCTTGTGTGTGGCGTTGGGGACGGTGTCCTTTTTGGGTTTCACGTTTGCACTGCCCAAGCTCACGCTGGTGCTGGAGTTCGTCTTCATGGCCGTGGTGCTGGTTTTCAGACCATGGGGGCTGTTTGGCCGCCAGCAGGGAGCCAGCCGGAATTCGGCGCCCGTCGAAGCTCCTCTGCGCCGCTCGGGTCTGGCTTTCCGTGCATTCATGGTCGTGTTGGTGGTCGTGCTGGCGCTTCTTCCTTCGTTGTCCGGCCTGATGCCTTATGTGCCGATCCTGATGCTGGACGTGATCATCGCGGCCCTGTTTGCCTTGAGCCTGCACCTGATGATGGGACCGGGGGGCATGGCTTCCTTCGGCCATGCCGCGTTCTTCGGCCTGGGGGCGTACGGGGCGGCCTTGTGCCTCAAGGCCGCAGGCTTGCCTATGGGCTGGGCCATCGTGCTGGGACCGGCGATCGCAGCCCTGGGCGCGCTCGTCATCGGCTGGTTCTGCATCCGCCTCTCGGGGGTTTATCTGGCCATGCTGACCCTGGCATTTGCGCAGATCGTCTGGTCGGTGGTCTTCCAGTGGGATGACTTCACCGGAGGATCGAATGGCCTCATTGGTCTGTGGCCTCCGGCCTGGCTGGAAGGGAACAACTACTACTATTTCGCCCTGGCCATCGTGGTGCTGTCGGCCTGGGTGATTCGCCGCATCCTGTTTTCCCCGTTCGGCTATGCGATCCGCGCCTGTCGCGATTCGGCGCTGCGCGCTGGCGCAATCGGCATCGACGTGCAGCAGGTGCAGTGGCTGACCTTCATTCTGTCAGGTTCTTTCGCGGGCCTGGCGGGTGCGTTGTTCGTGTTCTCCAAGGGTAGTGTCGGCCCCGAAGTGATTTCCATCGGGAAATCTGTCGATGCCCTGGTCATGGTGCTCCTGGGCGGCCTGCAAACGCTGATGGGGCCCGTGGTGGGCGCAGCGGTGTTTCACTTGCTGCAGGATTATTTCATGGGAGCCACCCAGTACTGGCATGCCTTGTTCGGCGGCGTGATCCTGTTGCTGGTGTTGCTGGCGCCTGACGGGATCGTGGGTTCGCTCGGGAATCTGGCCGGTCGCTGGAAGGAGCGTCACTCGGCGACCAAGGAGAAGGCGGCATGAGCTTGCTGGAGGTCAGAGACCTGTCGAAGAAATTTGGCGGCAACGTCGCTGTGGATGGAATTGGTTTCGACGTCGCCAAGGGCGAGCTGCTGGCGATGATCGGCCCGAACGGGGCCGGCAAGACCACGACGTTCAACATGATCGATGGCCAGATCAAGGCCACTACCGGTTCGGTGAAGCTGAGGGGCACCGAACTGGTGGGACTCAGCCCGCGCAATATTGCGCGTCTGGGGGTAGGGCGCACCTTCCAGATTGCCGCCACATTTGCTTCATTGACCGTGGTGGAAAACGTGCAGATGGCGCTGCTGGCCCATCACCGGCAGATCTATTCCTTTTTCAGCGTGGCGGCGCAGCGCTTCCGTCCAGAGGCCCTGAACCTGTTGGCGCAGGTCGGCCTGGACTCTCAGGGGGACCGCCCGTGCAGCCAGCTCGCCTATGGCGACGTCAAGCGGGTGGAACTGGCCATGGGGTTGGCCAACGAGCCCAGCCTGCTGCTGATGGATGAGCCCACGGCTGGCATGGCGCCCAAAGAGCGCGACGAACTCATGGCGCTGACCAGGCGCCTGGTCCTCGAGCGTGAGATGGCCGTGTTGTTCACCGAGCACAGCATGGATGTGGTGTTTGCCCACGCCGATCGCGTGATCGTGCTGGCGCGCGGCCAGTTGATCGCCGAAGGCGATGTGGACACCATCCGCAATCACCCCAAGGTGCAGGAGGTCTACTTTGGCAGCGGCAAGACCTTTGAGAGAAACAAATCCCCGCAGGTGACGGCATGACGAGGCCGGCTTCGAGGCAGACGCTGCTCAGCGTCACTGGCCTGAATGCCTGGTATGGCGCTGCTCACATCCTGTTCGACGTGAGTCTGGAGGTAGGGCGCGGCGAAGTCGTGGCGCTCATGGGGCGTAACGGTGCCGGGAAGTCCACTACGTTCAAGTCCATCATGGGCCTGATGGATAGGAGCAAGGGCGTACAGTCCTTCATGGGGCATGATACCAGCGGCCTGCAGCCTTACGAAATTGCTCGCCTGGGGCTGGGGTACGTCCCCGAAGACCGGCGCATTTTCAGTGACCTGACCGTGGCCGAGAACCTGGAGGTGGGGCGGCAGCCCGCCCGCCGCTGGCCGGATGGTACGGCAGCCCTGGCCTGGACACCCGAAGCCTTGTATACGTTGTTTCCCCATCTGGGGGCCATGCAGGGGCGCCGGGCGGGGCAAATGAGCGGAGGCGAACAGCAGATGATCACCGTGGCGCGGACGCTTATGGGCAACCCCTATCTGGTATTGCTCGATGAGCCATCCGAGGGCGTGGCTCCGATCGTCGTCGAGCAGATGGCCGACATGATCCTGGGGCTGAAAAAGCAGGGGGTCAGCATTCTGCTGTCGGAGCAGAACGTACCGTTTGCCGAGCTGGTGTCAGACCGCGTCTATGTCCTGGAGAAAGGTCAGATCCGCTACAGTGGCTCGATGGCTGAGCTCATGGCTGACGACAGCGTGCGCCGCGAGTATCTGACGGTGTAGCGTTTGTGAGGACCTCCGGGTGGCGGGGTCGCCTCAGCGCCACTCCAGCGCGGGAATCAGACTGACCGCTTCCATCTGCACCACGTCGCAGTTGTCGCCCGGTCCCGCGCGGTCGATGATGAGGAAGTCCGATACTGCGTCCAGCGCCAGCAGCGGGTGGTGCCAGACGCCCTTGGCGTAGTTCACGCCCTGGCCGCCATTGCACAGGAAGACCCTCAGGTCATCGATCGTCGGTGTGGAGGCCGGGTCGGCCACCACGACCAGGTATGGGCGATCCGACAGGGGAAAGAACGCCTGGCTGGCCTTGGGGTGGCGCTCCATCATGGTCACCGGGAATGGCAGAATGCGCGGCTGTCCGCGGAAAATCGAGACGATGGCGCGGCCGTCCTGGCCGGCGTCGATGTGCGCAAGATCGTGATAGCGCTCGGTATTGCCGTCGTTGATGGTGAAGTGCCGCACGGAATCGTCCGCCTGGATGACGTCGCCAAACGGTGCGAAGGCTTCGCGTGTCAGCCGCTCTATCGTCAGGCGAATGGGGGTTTCGGTTGTCATCTGGGAACTCCACAGAATCCGGCCGCAGTCGGCCGGAAGGATTCAATCGTCGGACCGAGTATGTCCAGGCCGGGGCCTAGCCCGCAAACTGCGCATCCAGCCGGAAGCGCGCGATCTGCCCGATCTCGTCCAGACAAGTGGTCAGCTCGGTCTCTTCATCATTATGCAGGCGTTCTTCGATGGCTTCCATGATCTGGTAGCGGCTGCGGCCCTTCACGGCGATGACGAACGGAAACCCGAAGTGGTCTCGGTACGCCGCATTCAAGCTGCGCAGCCGTTTGAGCTCGTCCGGGCTGCACTGGTCCAAGCCGGCGCCGCGCTGCTCACTGGTCGAAGCGCTGGTGAGTGTGCCGGCAGCGGCTTCCTTGCCGGCGAGCTCAGGGTGGGCCACGATCAGCGCGATCTGTTCGTCCCGGCTGGCCCGTTGCACCACGCCCACCATGGCCTGGTGCAGCGCCTGCACCGAGCCAAACGGGCGAGCCGTCCAGGCGCGTTCGGGGATCCAGGGCGAATGTTCGAAAATGGCCCCCAGCGCGCGGGTGAACTCGTTCTGGGGTAGTGCGGAAAGCTCGTTCAGGGTCATGATGGCCGGGATGACGTAGATGGGACTGCGCCAGAACCTTCCAATGGTTCCGGGCTGCCTCAGTCTACGAGGGTTCCCATTCAGAATGAAAGGCGCATGCCTGAATAATCAATATTCACACTTTCGATATATGCTTTGGTGACAGGGAAGAGGAGCCAAGAAAATGTCGATGCGTCGCGGCGGTGAAATGCTGGATACCTACCTGCTCAAGGTCTTCTGCATTCTGATGGCCGAGCGCAGCGTCTCGCGCACGGCGCTGAAGCTCAATCAGTCTCAGCCAGCCGTCAGTGTGGCACTGAAGAACCTGCGCCTGATCTTCAAGGACCCGCTGCTGGTGCGGGAGAAGGGCGGTATGGTCCCCACGGGCCGTGCGCTGGATATCCTGGGGCATGCCAAAACGGCCCTGGGTGCGATCGACACCATGCTGGAAGAGGAAGAGGCGTTTGACCCCGCGCGCAGCCGACAGGTTTTCCGCATTGGTTCGCCCGACTATCTGGCGCCGGCGTTTGCCGCTTCCGTGGTGGCCAGGTTCCGGCGGGAGGCGCCTCATGCGCGGCTGATGCTGCACTCGCTGGGCCCCGATTTCGACTTCGAGCGTTCGCTGGCCGAGGGTGATGTGGACGTCGTGATCGGCAACTGGCCCGAGCCGCCCGACCGCATGCACCTGTCCGTCCTGCTCGAAGATCCCATCGTCTGCCTGATGTCGGCCGATCATCCGCTGGCGCAGCGCCGGATGTCGGTCGATGATTTCCGCCGGGTGCCGCATGTGGTCCCCACGCCCTATTCGATCAGTCAGCGCGGCATGATCGATACCGTGCTGACTTCACTGCGCATCCAGCGCGCGGAATGTGTAGAGGCGCAGTCCTTCATGCTGGCCCCATATCTGCTGCCGGGGACGGATCTGGTGTTCACGACCACGCGGCACTTTGCCCGCTATTACGCGGGCCTGTTGCCGCTTGCGATCGTGGAGTCTCCGATCGACTTTCCGCTCATGCGTTTCTATCAGCTATGGCACGCGCGCAATCACCGTGCAGCCGCGCATCAATGGCTGCGCCATCTGCTGGGCGACTGCGGCCGCGGCTTGCTGGAAGACGACCATTCCGTCCAGAAGTCGCGTCAGTGACTGCCGTCGGGCACGGTCTGCGTCTCCATGTATTCCATCAGTCCCTCCAGGCCGCCCTCGCGTCCCAGGCCTGAGCTGAGCATGCCGCCGAAGGGCGCGATCGCAGCGGGCCCGGTGCCGGTGTTGAAGGCGCAGTGGCCGAAATGCAGGCGGGCGATGATGTGATGGGCGCGTGTCTGGGACTTGCCGAATACATAGGCGGCGAGTCCGAATTCGGTGTCGTTTGCCCGGCGGATGACTTCCTCGTCGTCATCGAACGGAATCAGGGGGATGAGCGGACCAAAGGTTTCCTCGTGGCAGCAGCGCATCGTGTCGTCGACTCCGCCAATCACGGTAGGCGTGAAGAACAGCCCACGTGTGGCATCCAGCGCATCTGGCCGGCTGCCGGTCAGCAGTGTGGCGCCCTTGTCCAGCGCGTCGGCCAGGTGTCCCTTGACCTTGGCGAAGCCGTTGACATTGATCAGGGGACCGATGTCCGTTCCTTCTTTCATGCCATCGCCGACCTTGAGCTTGGAGACCCGTTCCGTGATCTTTTTCGCGAAGGCGTCATAGACTTTCTTCTGCACGTAAACTCGGTTGGCGCAGACGCAGGTCTGTCCCGCGCCCCGGAACTTGTTGATCATCAGGCCATCGGCCGCTCCGTCCAGATCGGCATCATCCAGCACGATGAAGGGTGCGTTGCCGCCAAGCTCCAGACCCAGGCGCTTGACGTGCTTGACCGCCTGCTGCATCAGCAGGCGCCCCGTGGCGGTGGACCCGGTAAATGACACCATGGTCACGTCCGGTGAATCCATCAGTTCGCTGCCGATCTGCACGGCGTCGCCGATGACCAGGTTGATCATGCCTTTGGGCAGATCCAGCGTCTGCGCCATGATCTGGAACATCGCAATCATGGTGAGCGGCGTGTCGGGCGCGGGTTTGATGACCGAGGGGCAACCGGCGGCCAGCGCCGGTGCGATCTTCTTGGCGATCATCGCGATCGGGAAGTTCCACGGCGTGATCAGGCCCACAACGCCTACCGGCCGCTTGTAAAGCGTCCAGGTGCAGCCCTTGAACTTGTCTGGCAGGGTTTCGGGTGCGGTAGCGGTTTCGACCAGCCCGGCGTAGTAGTCGAAAAAGCTCGCGGCGTATTGGACCTCGCCCTGGGCTTCCTTCCAGGGTTTCCCATGCTCCAGGCACAGGATGCGCCCTATCTCTTCCTGGTGTTCCAATAGTGCGTCGCGGGTGACTTCCAGCCAATGGCGCCGCGTGGCGGCGTCGGAGACGGTGAGGAGCGCGTGCTTGGCGGATGCGATGGCTCGCCGGGTTTCGGCGGCTCCCATGAAGGGCACGTCTGCCAGTTTTTCGCCGGTGGCCGGGTTGAAGACGTCCATCCGCTTGCCGGTGTCAGCCGCGATCCATTGGTCGTTGACGTAGCCGGCGAGATGAGAAAGCAAATTTGAGCGAATCATGTCGTACCTCTGTTAGGAATCAAGCGTGATGCTGTCGCGCAGCCCGGATCCCGATGCAAGATGGTCGAAACCTTCGTTGACCTCTTCGAGCCGGAAGGATTTGCCCAGCAATTTGTCCACGGGCAACTTGCCTGCTTTGTAAAGCGAAACGTAATGGTTGATCGAGATGGCAGGAACCCCGGATCCCAGGTAACTCCCGCGGATTTCCCGCTCCTGGCCGACCAATTGTGAAATTGGCAGGCTGAACATGTGCTTGGGGTGTGGGAGCCCAGTGGTCATTGTCACTCCGCCCCGGCAGGTCAGCTTGTAGGCTGCCTCGAATGCGGGGACTGCTCCCGCTGCATCGTAACCGATGTCGACAGGCCCCCCAGCGGCGTCCAGCATCTCTTGGTCGGATTTGATGGCCCGTGGATCGATGACGTGCGTGGCGCCCAGAGTCCGCGCCAGATCTCGTTTGCCGGGATCCAGTTCCACGCCTACGATGCGCTCTGCGCCCGCAGCGACAGCCGCCATCAGTCCGCTCAGGCCCACTCCTCCGAGGCCGACGATGGCGATCGAGTTGCCTGCTCTGATGCCCGAGCGGTTGATGACGGCACCTGCGCCGGTCAGCACGGCGCAGCCGAAGAGAGACGCCTCCTGGTGCGACAGGTCCGCCTCGATCTTGACGCATGAGCGCTGGGACACGACGGCGTAGTCGGAGAAGCACGATACGCCCAGGTGATGGTTGATGACCTCTTTTCCGATGTGCAGGCGGCGTTCGCCGCTAAGCAGGACCCCTTTGGTGTTGGCGGCAGCGCCGGGCTCGCACAGTGCAGGGCGACCCGACATGCAGGGGTTGCAGTGGCCGCAGCTGGGCACGAACACCGTGACCACATGGTCTCCAGGCCGCAGCTGGTCGACTCCGGGGCCAACCTCGACGACTTCGCTGGACGATTCATGACCCAGTGCCATCGGCATGACGCGCGGGCGGCTGCCGTTGATGACAGATAGATCGGAGTGGCACAGGCCTGCGACCTTGACCTTGATCAGGACCTCACCGAAGCCGGGAGGGGCCAGTTCGGCCTCTTCAATGTGAATGGGTCGGCTCTGTTGATAGGGAGCCGGCAGTCCCATTTCTCTTAGTAAAGCAACGCGTGTTTTCAAGATAAAGCTCCTTCCGTTCTGAATCACTGGCGTCCATTCTGGATGGCGCCACGTTCAATGTGAAATACAGTGTCGAGCAACTCCGCCGAGTGCCTCAGGTCGGATTCGGCGATGATGATCGACAGGCCGCCGCTCTTCAGATTGGCAATGACCTCTGCGATGCGGCGGGCCAGCGCCGGCGCTACGCCCTCGAAGGGTTCGTCGAGCAGCAGAAGCCTGGAACCGCACATCAGCGCTCGGCCGATCGCAACCAGTTTTTGTTGCCCGCCCGAGAGCTGCTGGGCCTTGCGTGGCGCGAATTCCCGGACCTCTGGAATCATCCGGCAGACTTCATCCCAACGGTCCTGGGTATCCGTGCGCTTCATGGCCCAGGAAGGAACGCAAATGTTCTCTCGCACCGACAGTTCTGGAACCAGGCGCCGGTCCTCTGGCATGTAGCCTATCCCCATGCGTGCCCGGGACCAGGCTGGCGCAGTGGTGAGCGCCTGGCCGTCGAAGATGATCTGGCCGCGCCGCGCCGGTAGCAGCCCCATGATGCTGCGCATCAGTGTGGTTTTGCCCGCGCCGTTGCGGCCGATCAGGCCCGCCATCTCCTGTGGGGCGAGATTCAAGGCAATCTGGCGCAGGATGCCGACAGGTCCGATGGACACGTCGAGATCGCGAATTTCAAGCATCGGTGGGCCTCATTCCTGTTGGCGCGTGGCCGCGTTTGCTGCGGGATCCGTGGGGCTGCCGATGACGTGCGTCAAGACTTCCGCATCGGTGAGTACCTCGTTGGCTGCGCCGTCGGCCAGAACCCGTCCTGAATAGAACGCCAGCACGCGTTCAGAATAGCGCTGGACGATGTCCATGTCGTGCTCCACGAACAGCACGGTGACATCCTGGGAGCGCACGACTTCCATCACGCGGTCCATGATGTCGAATTTCTCTTCTGCGCTGACTCCGCTGGTCGGTTCATCGAGGAACAGGACCTTGGGGCTCGCTACCATGGCCATGGCGATGTCCAGCAGTTTGCGCAAGCCTTCAGGCAGGGTGCTGGCCGTCGTGTTGCGGTGCGACGTGAGCCCGAATTGCTCGAGCACCTGGTCGGCAGCCTCCCATAGCCCGCCGTTGAACCCTGGCACGTTCCGGGGCGTGGGTGCCAGCATCGAACGGCGGCTGTTACGCAGGACGACGCCCAGCCCTATTCCCAAGTTTTCGCGAACCGTCAGGCTATCGAACAATTGCGGGATCTGGAACGAGCGGCAGATGCCGATCCGCGTGACGTCGCGGGGACTCAGCGACGTGATGTCGCGCCCATCGTAGAGGATGCGGCCAGAATCGGGCTTGAGATAGCCTGTGATCATGTTGATGAACGTGGTCTTGCCCGCCCCGTTGGTCCCGATCAGGCCTACCATCGTGTGGGGGGCGATGCTGACCGTGATGTCATCGGCTGCTGTGACGGCGCCGAATTGTTTGCGCAGACCGGCTGCTTCGATAATGGCCGTCATTTGAGCGCCTTCGCTTGCCGGTGTTGGAACAGAGACCATAGGCCGCCCGGCAGGAACACGATGATGGCCAGCATGACGGCCCCCAGCATGAGCTGCCAGATTTCCGGGGTGTACTGTGTGGCCAGGCTGCGTACCGCTTCGAACAGGATGGCGCCGAGGAAGGGGGCGATCACGCTGCCCGTACCGGCCAGGATCGCGACGAACAGGAACTCGCCCGACGTTGCCCAGTAGGACATTTCGGGGTCCACGTGGCCCACGACGACGGCTGCGATCGCGCCGCCGGCGCCGGCCAGAGCGGCGGCGATGAGGTACTTGACGTAGACCGTCCAGTACACATCCGCACCCATGTATTCGACCCGGATTTCATTGTCGCGGATGGCCGTGGACAGGCGCCCCAGTGGCGTGTGAAAGTAGCGGTACATGCCGCAGGCCGCGAGGAATGCCAGCGCGCAGACCAGGATCAGCAGGCCGAGCTGGCCGTGGCTGTCGGCCAGCGTGTGGCCCAGCAGCACAGCGGGTTTGACGTTGACCCCGTCGGTGCTGCCCAGCGTCGTCGTCTTGACCAGCACACCATATAGCACCATCGAGAAAGCCAGGCTCAGCATGGCAAAGAAGATGTTTCGGTAGCGTGCCATGAGCAAGCCCAGGACGGCGGCGACGACGACGGCAACCACGATGCCCAGGATGATCTGCAACAGGATGTCGTCGATGCCCAGGAATTCGCTCAGTACGCCCGCCGTATAGGCGCCCAGGCAGTAGAACAGGGCCTGGCCGAACGAGACGAGTCCGGTACGCAGCAGTAGCAGCAGACCAAGGACGACCAGCCCTTTGGCCAGCGCCAGCGTGAGCAGGAACTGCCAGCTGCCGAAGGCGGCGCCGAACAGGACGACGGCGACTGCGAGCACGGCAAAGAGGCCGTAGTTTTTATTGGAGGAGGACATCATATCTTGCGTACCTCAGCACCTGCGAAAAGGCCTTTGGGCCGGAAGATGAGGACGACGGCCATCACGAGGTAGACGCTGAAGAGCTCGGCCTCTGGAAGGTAATGCACGGCTGCGGCGCGGGTGATTCCGACGATCACGGCCCCCAGGGCGGCACCGGGCAGGCTGCCCAACCCCCCGATGACGACCACCGCAAAGGCCAGCACGATGACCTCCACGCCCATGCCGGGGACGACCGAAATCATGGGGGCCGTGATGGCGCCGCCGATCGCCGCCAGGATCGTCCCGGCCGTAAAGGTCGTCAGGTAAAAGCGCCCCACGTTGATTCCCATGGCGACGCTGACTTCGCGGTCGTGTATCACGACACGCAACAGCTTGCCGGAACGCGTGCGTTTGAGCATCCAGCTCATGGCACCGCCGATGATGAGGGCGACCGCGATGAGCAGGAGATCGTAGGTGGGGTAGATGAGATTGCCGAATTCGAGCGTACCCAGCAGGCTGTAGGGTTCGGCGAAGAAGTAGGGATCCACGCCCCAGGCCAGCTTGATGAGGTCTTCCAGAATGAGCAGCAACGCATAGGTGGCCAGAAGCAGGGTCACTTCGTCGCGGCCATACATGAAGCGCAACAGGCCGCGTTCAATGACGACGCCTGCGGCGAGTCCCGCGATGACGGCTGCCACGATGAGAACGGCGTAGCTGCCGTACGGCGAATAACCGTGCGCGAGCCAGGCACCCCCAAGAGAAGCGGCAGCGTAGGCGCCCAGCGCATAAAGACTGCCATGGGCCATGTTCAGGATCTTCATGACGCCGTAGATCAGCGTCAGGCCAGCAGCAATCAAGAAGAGCCAGGAAGCGTAGATGATCCCGTCCGCCAGTACAGCAGGAATCTGATTCATAACAAAACCCCGGTGGCGGGCAACAAGCCGAGAGCCTGTTGCCCGAGCACTGATTCCTTATTTTTTGAAGCCGTTATTGATCCATTCCGTACTCTTGACGCCATCGGGCGGCGTCACCTTGTCGGCCGGGAAGCGCACGATGTCGACCACCTTGAGCTTGCCGTTTTCGTGCTTGACGGTACCCACTGCTGTCCCTTGGACGGCCTGGTGTCCCTTGCCCAGGCCCAGCGTCACTTCACCGCCGGGGCCGGTCCAGGTCAGGTGCTCGAAGGCGGCAATGATCTGATCCTGGGTGGGCGTCTTGCCGTTGTTGGCGGCCATGGCCTTTTCATAGGCGGTTTTCACGCCCAGGATGGCCTGCGTGATCTTGTAGGCCGGATAGCTCGGCGGGATCGAATAGCGGTCTTCGAACGCCTTGCGGAACCAGGTGTTCATCTCGGATTCCGGGGCCAGCATGTCGAAGGGGCCACGAGCACCGATGATGGTGCCGTCCGGGATCTGTGACCCCAGCTTTTGCACGGCGGTTTCACCGGCCGTGAGGATGACCTTGCTCTTCTTGAACAGGCCGCGAGCGGATCCCTGCAGAATCAGCGCGTCGGTGTCGCCGCCCCAGAAGCTGGACATCACCACGTTGGCCTGGCTCGACAGCAGGGCGGAGATTTCAGCGCCGTACTGGCCGGCGCCCAGCTTCGGAAACTGGGTCGTGGCAATCTTGGCTTTCGGATACAGCTGGGCCATCGAGGCCTTGAAATCCGCCCAGTTGTCCTGTCCGTATGCGTAGTTCTGGTTGATGCCGGCGTAGCTGTTGACCTTGATGCCGCGCGCCTTCAGGTACAAGGCTGCGCTGACGTTATCCATGGTCCCCATGGCGCCGGTGCGGAAGACGTAGTGATAGGAGTTGTCTTCGAAGATGCGCGGGGTGCCGCAGTCGAACAGTACCGTGAGCTTCTTCAGTTCTTCCGCCACGGGCGCGACCGCGAGGCAGTCGCCGCTGGAAATGTAGCCGACCACCATGTCCACGCCTTGCTGGTTGACCAGATTGCGGTATTCGGTGACCGCCTTGGTCGAACCGCCCGCCTCGTCGATGATCTTGAGTTCGATGGGCGTGCCACCGAAGCCCTTGGTACCGTAGGGCGCTGGGGTGGTGCCGGCGTTGATCTGGTCGGCAATCAGCTCTGCGCCGTTGCGGGCCGGAATGCCGAATGTGCCGGCGGCGGAACCGGACAGGAATGTCACGACGCCGATCTTGATGGGTTTTTCCGCTGCGGCCGCGTTACCTGCCACACCTGCCGATAGTGCGCCGATGGCGGCGCATAGCGCTGTTCTGCGCGCCAACCTGTTTAAGCCGAGTTTCATGTATCTCTCCTTTTCGCTTCCTTGACCTGGCCGGATGTCCGCCCCGGCTCGTACGGGGTCGGTCCGGGCTGCTGTCCCGCGCTGGCTGATGTCCAGCACCCGGGATCCCCTGATTTGTGGAATCCCCTGGATGAGCGGGGTGTCCTGGCGCTTCGGCGAAGGGTGTGGACGATTGCGATTTTGCTCAATCGTTCAGTATAATGAACGCCGTTGCGTATAATGAACGGCGTACATCTTATGAAATGTATTTGAGAGGGTCAATCTAATACATCAGAGGGTTATCCCTAATATGTACGATAGCGGCATGTCTCTTCCAGCCGCCATGACTGTCCGACAAGAGGGCTCTTTTGACAACAGACAAGCTTCCCGCGCCGGCTGTAGCCAGAGCTACGGCCATCCTTGATCTCATTGCACGGTCGGGTTCGCCTCAGTCGCTGGCGGATTTGACGCGGGCGCTTCAGCTCCCCAAGAGCAGCATCCACGGGCTGTGCGCGACGCTGGAGCGCCTGAATCTGCTGACGCGGCTCGAAAGCGGACAGATGACGTTGGGGCCTCATGTGGTGATGTGGTCGAATGCGTTTCTGGCCCGCATCAACATCACGCAGGAGTTTTTTGCCTCGTGGGATGAAATGCGGGTCTTGCCGGAGGAGACCATCACCCTGTCGGTGCGCGATGGACAGGAGGTCGTCTACATCGCCTGCCGCAATGGGACCCGGCCGCTGGGCTATACGTTCAAGACCGGCATGCGGATTCCGGCCGTCTACACGGCGACGGGGCTCGCCATGCTCAGCACGCTCCCCGATCAAAGCGTGAGCAGGATTTTCTCTGGACCAGATACAAAGTGGCCCGAGCCGTTCACGCTGAAGGGGCTGCGCGATCTCGAGTCGCTCATGTCGGAATTGAACGCCGTCCGTCATCGCGGCTATTCGATCGATCGAGAAGGGGTGCGGGAGGGGATGTATTGCTTTGGAGCCCCGGTATTCGACTCCCATAACCCAGAGGCGGTCGCGGGGGTCGCGGTGAGCATCCTGGCCAACGAAGCAGGTGAGGCTCTGGAGCGGCGTGCGGGCCTGGCCATGCGCAAACTCGCGGACCGCCTGTCGGAACGTCTGGGCGGGCTCACGGCCAGCCGCGTAGCCTGGCACCATAAATCAGATATCGGGTAATGCGGGTCGCGGGCAAGTCTCGGCGCCTAGGGCCGGATATTGTCCGGCTCCAGCGGCGTGCTGGCTGACAGGCTGGCCTGCAGCATGGCGGCGACCTTGGCGATGCAGTGGCGCAGCCATATGACCTCCGGCGAGCTGTGGCAACGCCGGTGCCACAGCAGGTAGAAGCGCATGGGTGGAAACGGGAACGGCGAGGGCAGGATTGTGATAGGCAGATAGCGCGCATAGTGCTGCGCGAACTGCCGGCCAGTGGTGAAGATCAGATCCGTGCGTAGCAGCATGCCGGCCACCTGACCAAAGTACGGGATGGTCATCTGGATGTTGCGCCGCAGGCCCTGTGATGCCAGATACCCGTCGATGAAGCTCTGACGTTCCGAGACGTAGGGGAAGGGTGCAAGATGCGGCAGGTCCAGATACTGCTTCAGCGTCAGCGCGCGGCTGGCCACCGGGTTCTGGGTGCCCACCATGCAGACGACCTCGTCGTCGAACAGCCGCGCCATGTGCATCTGCAGCGGCGGCTCCAGCCAGTTGCCGATCACCACGTCCAGGCCGCCGTTTTCCAGGCCGCCGACGTAGTCGTAATCGGAGTTGATCGGGTGTACGATGAATTTGGCATGCGGCGCTTCGCGCCGCAGGATCTCGGCGATGTTCGGCAGGAACATGGCGTCCAGATAATCCGGCGCCCCCAGATGGAATTCCCGTGTCGATGTTGCTGGCTCGAAGGCGCCGGGCGGCTGGGTGATGCGTTCGATGGCGCTCAGCGCATCGCTGGCATGGGACAGCAGTTCCGTGCCGCGTTCGGTCGGCACCATGCCTGTCTTGCTGCGCACCAGGATGGGGTCGCCGGTGATTTCGCGCAGGCGGCGCAACGAATTGCTCAGGGCCGGTTGGGACAGCCCCAGCTTGATGGCCGCGCGCGAGACGCTCTGCTCGGTCAGCAGGATCTGCAGGATGCGCAGAAGATGGGTGTCCATGGGTTCTCGGGCTCTTTGCATTCGACCTATTATTCCCGGCTCGTCTCGAGCCGTCCATGGGCGATAGTGCGCAGGCGCAGGGTTCGCGGCGCGGGTGGCGGGCGCGCGTGCCGTGGGTCCGGCCCCTTTCCATGATAGCCACCATCATTTCCGATGAATGCCGGCCGTGGTGCACGGTGCTATCTTGACAGCATAAGGTCGGCGCGCCTCGCGCCCACGCGAGCATGAAAGGTATCGATATGGAGACAAGCACCATCCGGTTTCATTATCGTGGCGAAATCCACGAGGTCTCGGACCAGCCGACTACGCGCACGGTGCTGCAATATCTGCGTGAAGATCTGGGCTGCGTCGGCACCAAGGAAGGGTGCGCAGAGGGTGATTGTGGTGCCTGTACGGTGATGGTGGCCGAACCTGATGGCCAGGGCGGCGTGACGATGCACGCAGTCAACAGCTGCATCCAGTTTCTGCCCACGCTGGACGGCAAGGCGCTGTACACAGTCGAGGACCTGCGCCAGCCGGATGGCGAGCTGCACCCGGTGCAGCAGGCCATGGTCGACTGCCACGGCTCGCAGTGCGGGTTCTGTACGCCGGGCTTCGTCATGTCCCTGTGGGGCATGTATCTGGCGCACGATCCCCAGGACGGCGCCCCTGCGCGTGTGCAGGTGGATGATTGCCTGTCGGGCAACCTGTGCCGCTGTACGGGCTACCAGCCCATCGTGCGGGCGGCGTCCGAGATGTATGCCTATCCGCACGTCGCGTTCGACCGCGAGGCGCTGGCCGGGGTGCTGGCTGCGCTGCAGCGTGATGGTGTCTTCGAATACACCCATGATGGCCATACTTTCCATGCACCGCGCACGCTCGGCCAGCTTGCGAAGCTGCGCATGGATTACCCGGACGCCCGCATCCTGGCCGGTAGCACGGACGTCGGGCTGTGGGTCACCAAGCAGTATCGCGACTTGCCCCATCTGATTTACATCGGCCAGGTCCTCGAGCTGCGCGATATCCACGAGGAAGGGGACGAACTGTACATCGGCGCGGGCGCCTCGCTGAACGAAGCTTACGACGCGCTCATCCGGTTCGTGCCGGATCTGGCCGAGCTGCGCCAGCGATTTGCCTCCATGCCGATCCGCAATGCGGGCACGATGGGCGGCAATGTGGCCAATGGCTCACCCATCGGTGATTCCATGCCGGCCCTGATCGCGTTGGGCGCCCGCATCGTGCTGCGCCAGGGCGAGCGGGTACGCGAGATGCCGCTGGAAGACTTCTATCTGGCCTACCAGAAGAATGCGGCGGAACCGGGCGAATTCGTCCAGGGATTGCGGGTGCCGGTGAGGGTCGAGGGGCGGCAGTTCCGCGCGTACAAGCTTTCCAAGCGCTTCGATCAGGACATTTCGGCAGTCTGCGCGGCTTTTGCGCTGGTGCTGGACGCGGATGGCCGCGTGCAGTCTTTCCGGACCGGCTTTGGCGGCGTTGCCGCAACGCCCAGCCGGGCACCTGCGGTCGAGGCTGCATTGCAGGGCCAACTCTGGGACGAATCCCATGTTCGCGCGGCCATGGATGCCGTTGCCCTGGACTTCAAGCCCTTGTCCGACATGCGGGCGAGCAGCAACTACCGGCTGCTGGCTTCCCGCAATCTGCTGTATCGCTTCTATCTGGAAACCGCCCCTGGGGCGCCGCTGGCGACGCGTCAGGTCAATGTAGCCGTGTTGGCTGATATCGCCTGAGGAGGCCACCATGAACATGCGTGTCAATATTCCGGTCGAGCTGGACCGGCTGGCCGTCCGCAACGACCGTATTCCTCGTCCGGTGGTGGGTGAGCCGGCCGCGGGCACCGCCAGTCCGCACGAGTCGGCTACGCTGCACGTCAGCGGTGAAGCCGTCTATACGGACGACATTCCGGAACTGCGCAATACGGCCTACGCGGCCCTGGGCCTGTCAGACAAGGCGCACGCCCGGATCAAGGGCATGGATCTGGATGCGGTGCGCAAGGCGCCCGGCGTGATTGCGGTTCTGACGGCCAAGGACATTCCGGGCGTGAATGATTGTGGCCCCGTTATCGCTGACGACCCCATTCTGGCCGACGGCCTGGTCCAGTATGTGGGCCAGCCGATGTTCATCGTGGTTGCGCGATCGGTGGCCGAGGCCCGCCGGGCCGCACGGCTGGGCAAGGTCGAATACGAGCCGCTGCCGTTCCTGCTCACGCCCGAGCAGGCCAAGGCCGCTCACGCGGGCACCACCGATGAGTTGCGTCTGATTCAGGGCGACGTGCAGCAGGCCCTGGCGGGCGCCCCGGTGCGGCTGCGGGGGACGTTCTCCTGCGGCGGTCAGGAACAGTTCTACCTGGAAGGGCAGATTGCCTACGCGATTCCCCGCGAAAAGGACGGCATGCTGGTGCAGTGCTCCACTCAGCACCCGACCGAGATGCAGCACGCGGTCTCGCACGCCCTGGGCTGGCAGCGGCACCAGGTCGAAGTCGAGTGCCGGCGCCTGGGCGGCGGGTTCGGCGGCAAGGAATCCCAATCAGCGATCTTTGCCTGCCTGGCTTCCGTCTGTGCCTGGCGCCTGCATCGTCCGGTCAAGCTGCGTGCCGATCGCGACGACGACATGATGATCACCGGCAAGCGTCATGGCTTTTACTATGAATACGACGTGGGGTTCGACAACGAGGGTCGCATCCTGGGCGTGAAGCTGGACATGACGCTGCACTCCGGGTTTTCGGCTGATCTGTCAGAAGCGGTGGCCAGCCGGGCGCTGGCGCACTTCGACAACGCCTATTACATCCCGGCAGCCGACATCCACACGATGTGCGGGAAGGTCAATACCCAGTCGGCCACGGCTTTCCGCGGCTTCGGCGCGCCGCAGGGCGCGCTCATCACCGAAGTCCTGATCGACCGGGTGGCGCGGCAATTGGGCAAGGACCCGCTGGATGTGCGGCGCATCAATCTGTATGGGACCGACACCCGCAACGTCACGCCGTATGGCGAGGTCGTCGAAGGCAATCTGCTGGAACCCATCATGACCGAACTCGAGGCCAGTTCGGACTACCGTGCGCGCCGCAAGGCGGTGCAGGACTTCAACGCCCATAGCGCCATCCTGAAGAAGGGCCTGGCGATGACGCCGGTGAAGTTCGGCATTTCCTTCAATGTGCCGGCCTTCAATCAAGCGGGCGCGCTGGTGCATATCTACCGCGACGGCTCGGTGCTGGTCAACCACGGCGGCATCGAGATGGGCCAGGGTCTGAACACCAAGGTCGCACAAATCGTGGCCAATACGCTGGGCCTGGATCTGGAGTGCGTGCGGCTGACGGCCACCGATACCTACAAGGTCATCAATACCTCGGCGACAGCGGCCTCCACCGGTTCGGACCTGAACGGCAAGGCTGCCGAGGATGCGGCGCTGACGCTGCGCACCCGGCTGGCGGAATTTGCCGCGCGCAAGTACGGTGGTCGGCCCGACGATGTGGTGTTCGCCTGGCGCCAGGTCAGCGTCAACGGCAGGACGCTGCCCTTTGCTCAACTGGTCGAGGAAGCCTATTGGGATCGGGTCCAGCTCTGGTCGGACGGTTTCTACAAGACGCCGGACATCAGTTGGGACAAGGCGACCAGCCACGGTCATCCGTTCTACTACTATGCGTTTGGCTGGGCGGTGTCCGAGGTGGCCGTCGATACCCTGACGGGCGAGTGGAGGCTGCTGCGGGCCGACATCCTGCACGACGTAGGCGCTTCGATCAATCCGGCCATCGATATCGGCCAGATCGAAGGCGGCTACATCCAGGGGGCCGGTTGGCTCACCTCCGAGGAGCTGGTCTGGCGCGAGGACGGGCGGCTCATGACGCATGCGCCTTCCACCTACAAGATCCCGGCGATCAGCGACTGCCCGCGCGACTTCCGCGTGCAGTTGTTCAAGACACGCAACCACCAGGATTCGGTCCATCACTCCAAGGCGGTGGGTGAGCCGCCGCTGGTGCACGGGATCAGTGTCTTCAACGCGATCAACGATGCCGTGGCAGCCGTCGGCGACGGCCGGCAGTCGCCCGACCTGCTGGCCCCCGCGACGCCCGAAGCCATCCTGAATGCCGTCGAGGCCCTGCGGCAACGCAGTGCGGCGTAATGACCGAGTGGATTGACCAGGCGCTCTGGTGTCTGGATCGGCACCAGCCGGTCGTGCTGATCAGCGTCGCGTCGGTGCGGGGCTCTGCGCCACGCGAAGCTGGCGCCAAGATGCTGGTGGCGGCCGACCGCCAATGGCTCACGGTGGGCGGCGGCAATCTGGAGTGGCAGGCCGTGCAGCGCGCGCGCGCTCACTTGCACGACCCGACCGGGAAGCCCGACCGCTGGCTGGAGGAAATGCCGCTGGCGGCCGCGTTGGGCCAGTGCTGCGGCGGCTTGGTGCATCTGCTCTTCGAGCAGTTGCGCGAGTCCGATCGGGGCTGGCTGGAAGTGGCGCAGGATCGCTTGGCGCATCTGGAACCGTTCGAGCGCGAAGTGGGGCTGGGTGGCCCCGGTGTGGCGCCCTGGGTGAAGCTGCAGGCCGCGGGAGCGGCCTTTCATCCCGCCAACCGTTTCCAGGCCAGCCGCCTGCTGGATCCCGCTGATCCGCTCGGTTGCCCCGTTTTCACGGAACCGTTGCAACCCGACGGTCTGAATATCGTAGTGTTTGGTGCCGGGCATGTGGGGCATGCCCTGGTCCATGTCCTGGAGACCCTGCCGTGCCGGGTGACCTGGGTCGATGCGCGCGAGGAGCTGTTCCCTGACTGTGTGGCGCCCAATGTGACCATCGAGGCCACCGATACGCCGGAGGCCGTGATCGACGAGGCACCGCCCCAGAGCTGTTTTCTCATCATGACGCACGACCATAGGCTGGATCAGCATCTGTGCGAACAGCTCATGCGGCGCAACGACGTGGCTTATTTCGGCCTGATTGGCTCGCGTACCAAGTGGCACAAGTTCCAGCAGCGGTTTGCGGCGAAGGGCATCCCGCCCGAGCGCTATGCGAACATTCTGTGTCCGATCGGCGAACCCGGTATCGAAGGCAAGCAGCCTGCCATCATCGCCGTGGCAGTCGCTGCCCAACTCATGCGCCTCAGGACGCAGCGCGCCCAGCGGGCGGCGGCCAGCCACCACCCGGGCCCCGTGTCGCTCATTACCTGAATCCGGACGCGGGCCAGCCGTCCCGCATTCCACAATGATCATTGGAGACTTTCATGACCTCGACGTCGAACACCCAAGCCGTGCCTGGCGTTCAGGCCTATCGCGCGCAGTTGCTGTATTTCCGTGATGCTCAAAAAGCCGAAGACGATGCCTGCGAGTGGATATCGGACGGATTGCTGGTGGTGCGGGATGGCCATGTCGACCAGTGTGGCGATTATGACCGCCTGGCTCCGGGACTGGCGCCGGGGACGGAGGTACGTGACTGGCGCGGCCATCTGATCGTGCCGGGCTTCATCGACACCCACATCCACTATCCGCAGACCGACATGATCGCGTCGCCGGCTCCCGGCTTGCTGCCCTGGCTGGAGAAGTACACCTTCCCGACCGAAGCGCGCTTCGACGACCCCGATTACGCGCATGAGGTCGCGCGCTTCTTCTTGGACGAGCTGCTGCGCTGCGGCACCACGACGGCGCTGGTGTACTGTACGGTGCACCCTGGCTCCGCGCAGGCATTCTTCGAGGAAAGCGACGCCCGCAATCTGCGGATGGTGGCGGGCAAGGTCATGATGGACCGCAACTGTCCGGAATACCTGCGCGATACCGCGCAATCCGGAGCGCGCGACAGTGAATCGCTGCTGAACCGCTGGCATGGCACGGGCCGCCAGATGTACGCACTGACGCCGCGCTTTGCGCTGACTTCTACGCCGGAACAGCTTGGTCTGTGCGGTGAGCTGGCCCAGCAGTACCCGGACGTGTTCATCCAGACCCATGTGGCCGAGAACCGGGACGAGGTGAAGTGGGCCATGGAACTCTACCCAGGCCGCCGCAGCTATCTGGACATCTATGATCACTATGGGCTGCTGCGCCCGCGCGCCGTCTACGGACACTGTGTCTGGCTGGACGATGATGACCGGCGCCGCATGCGCGATACCGGCGCCGTGGCGGCGCATTGCCCGACATCCAATCAGTTTCTCGGCAGCGGGCTGTTCGATTTCTCGGCCGCGCGGGATTTCGGTCTGCCAGTGACGCTGGCCACCGACGTGGGCGGCGGCTCATCCTTTTCCATGCTGTTGACGATGAACGAGGCGCACAAGGTGGCACGTCTGTCGGGGCATTATCTGACGGCGCGGCGCATGTTCTGGCAGGCGACCCAGGGCGCTGCCCGCAGCCTGGGCCTGAACGGCGTGATCGGGACGTTGGCGCCCGGGGCGGAGGCGGACTTCATCGTGCTGGATCCCGGAGCCACACCGCTGCTGGCACGGCGCAGCGCCATGGCCGAATCGCTGGAAGAGTTGCTTTTTGCGCTGGCGATGCTGGGTGATGACCGCGTGATTGCGGCGACCTATGCGGCTGGGCGTGAGGTACACCGCCGGTCGTAGTGCCGGAGGTGTCAGATAGTCACACTGCCGTCACCGAGACCTGCCATAATCGGGCGCATGGACAAGTTCTTTGATGCCGCGCGCCCGACCCGGCTGCCGCCGCTGATTCCCTTTTCCAGCTATGACGACGCCGACGCGGCGGTCGAACGGCTGCTGGAAATCTATCAACGCAACACCGCGTTCATCCGCGAGGCCTTTCGCGAATACAGTGCCGGCAGTCTGCCGCTGGGGCAGCGCATCCGCGCCTGCTATCCGGCCATCCGCCTTCGCATCCACACGTACCCCGACGTGGACAGCCGGCTGTCGTATGGGCATCTGGTGGAACCGGGCATGTACATGACCACGGTCACGCGTCCGGCGCTGTTCCACGACTATCTGCGTGAGCAGGTCCGTTTGCTGCTGCGCAATCATCATGTTCCTGTGGAAATCGGAGAATCCGACCTGCCGATCCCGCTGCACTTCGCCTTTCCGGAAGACGAATATGTCGAGGGCGAATATTCGGAGGTTCCCGGCCACACACTGCGCGACCACTTCGATGTGCCCGATCTGGTGGTCACTGACGACGCCATCGTGAACGGTACCTGGCGCGGGCGTCCGAACCAGCCCCGGCCCCTGGCACCCTTCACGGCACCGCGCATCGATTATTCGCTGCAGCGGCTGCAGCATTACACGGCGACCTCGCCTGAACACTTCCAGGACTTCGTGCTGTTCACGAATTACCAGTTTTATGTGGACGAATTCGTGCGCTGGGCGCAGTCGACGCTCGCCTCCGGCGAGAGCGGTTACACCGAACTGGTGGAGCCGGGCAACTACGTCACGGGCCAGGATGGTATATCCCCAGAGCGGTCGGGCCGCCCACCCATGCCGCAGATGCCGTCCTATCACCTCAAGCGGCCAGGCCACACCGGGATCACGCTCATCAATATCGGGGTCGGGCCGTCCAATGCCAAGACCATCACCGACCATGTGGCCGTGCTGCGGTCTTCGGCATGGCTGATGCTGGGGCACTGCGCAGGCCTGCGCACGACCCAGCGTTTGGGCGACTATGTGCTGGCGCATGGCTATGTGCGCCAGGACCATGTGCTGGACGACGACCTGCCGCTGTGGGTGCCAGTCCCGCCACTGGCGGAGGTCCAGGTCGCACTGGAAGATGCAGTGGCAGAGGTCGCGGGACTTTCGGGGTGGGAACTCAAGCGGATCATGCGCACGGGCACGGTGGCCACGATCGACAATCGCAACTGGGAGCTGCGCGATCAGCAGGAGCCGGTGCAGCGCCTGTCGCAATCGCGCGCCATTGCGCTGGACATGGAGTCGGGGACCATCGCCGCCAACGGTTTCCGTTTCCGGGTGCCCTACGGCACACTGCTGTGCGTGTCGGACAAGCCGCTGCACGGTGAGCTGAAACTGCCCGGCATGGCCACCGACTTCTACCGGACCCAGGTCAACCAGCACCTGCACATCGGGATCCGGGCGCTGGAGCACTTGCGCGACATGCCCAGCGAACGCCTGCACTCGCGCAAGCTGCGCAGCTTCATCGAGACGGCGTTCAAGTAGTCGCTGGCGCCGCCAGGCGCCCCAGTGTCTCGAACTCCGCGTCGCTCAGCGCCACGCCCGCCGCTGCCACGTTCTGTGCCAGGTGTTCCGGGCTACAGGTCCCGGGGATGGGCAGCATCACCGGCGAGCGCTTCAGCAGCCACGCCAACGCGATGGCACCGGGCGTCACCCCATGATCGCGGGCGACTTCTTCCAGCTTCGACCCCGGTCTGGCCAGTTGCCCGGCGTTGAGTGGGAACCAGGGGATGAAGCCGATGCTGTGCTGCGTGCAGTAGTCCAGTACGGCCTCGCTCTTGCGGTCGCCCAGGTTGTATTGGTTCTGTACCGTCGAGACTGGGAAGTAGTGCTGTGCTTCCTCGATGTCGGCAATCTGGACCTCGCTCAGGCCTACGTGGCGGATCAGGCCTTCCTGACGCATGTCGGCGATGACCTGGAATTGCGCTTTGCGCGGTGTGTCAGGGTCGATCCGGTGCAGTTGCCATAGATCGATGCGTTTCACCGCCAGCCGCCTCAGGCTCATCAGTACGCATTGGCGCAGATAGTTTGGATTGCCCAGCGGCACCCATTGATCGGGGCCGTGGCGCAGCAGGCCGCCCTTGGTGGCGATCATCATGCCGGTGTACGGATGCAACGCTTCGCGGAGCAGATCCTCGCTCACGAACGGCCCGTAGCTGTCGGCTGTGTCGATGAAGTTCACGCCCAGTTCGGGCAGGCGCTTCAGGGTGGCGCGGGCGGCGGCCGGATCCTTGGGCGTACCCCAGATCCCGCGGCCAGTGATACGCATGGCACCGTACCCCAGGCGATGGATGGGAATGTCGCCGCCGATCCTGAAAGTACCGGAAGCGGACGCATTCGGGTCTTGAGTCATGAAATGAACCTCCTGTATGAATTCATTGTGCGGTCAGCGTCTTCGGGTTGCCGTCACCGTCCACCGTTTCCAGCGAGATCGGCCGGCGCCAGACCAGGACGATGTATTCCAGCACTTTTTGCGCGCGGTCGAGATCCAGGCCGCAGCCGTCGGTCACATGGTCGTGGCGCAGCGTCAGGCTGCCGTCGTTGCTGATCTCGACGGCCTGTATGTGTGGGGCACCGAAATTGAATTTGGGGGCAACCAGTTGCTCCCTCAGCTTGTCCATGTTGGTGTCTTCGATCTTGATTTGCGTCCCGGACGATGGGTCATCGGTGACGCTGTAATTGAGCAGCTGCAGCTTCTCTGCCAGCGATTCGTCCAGATGGTTGCGGATGAAGCTGTAATCGTCCTCTTCCGCGCGGATACGCAGGGCGCTGTCCATGCCTTCCTTCTCGATGATCTGTTCCCACATGGTAAATCCGATGTGGTATGGATTCAGGCTGAGCGCAATGTCGTGGCCGGTGGCAAAGGGCCGGATGACGTCGGAGTGCGACTTGATGGCGTCTACATAGAGGTCATCGGGCAGGAAGTCGGCTTCGCGCAGCAGGCGTGCATGCCAGTAGCTGGCCCAGCCTTCGTTCATGATCTGGCAGGCAAAGACTGGGTAGAAATAGAAGGATTCTTCCCGGACGGCCAGGAAGATATCCCGTTCCCAGCCTTCCATGTCGGGGGCGTAGCGCGCCATGAACCACAGCAGATCGGACTCGGGGTGCGGGGGAATCGGGGCCTTGCGTCGCCGCAGAGGCGCTGGCGCCTGCTCACCGGGCAGCCCGGCGTAGCGGGAACGGAAGCCCGTGGGCTTCTGGTCCGGGCCGGGTACGATGTAGGCCGGGTAGTCATGCCGGTGGATCGGTTGGTCCACGTCGATGTGTTGTTCGAGCGCGAGCGCTGCGTCCAGCACCATCTCCACGCGACGTTGGCCGTGTTCTTCAATGGCAGCCTGGATGTTGCGCGCCCGTTCCGCCGCTTCGGTCACGATGTGGTAGCCCACTTGCTGCTGCATGCGTGCAAACAAGGTGTTGTTCTTGGAGAAGTCGGCGTGCCCCAGTACGTGCGCCGTCACCAGCGTGTTCTCCGCCAGGCCATTGTCGGTGACCAAGTACGCGCGATTGGGATTGCCCGGAAACACGACTTCGAAGATGTGCGAACCGCCCATCCGATGCTGCACCTGCTGGTGGATGTAGCGCACGCCGAACGACCAGTGTGGCATGCGGATCGGCAGGCCGTAGATGGCGACTTCCATCATGAAGGTGTTGGGGACCAGCTCGAAATCGACCGGGTGATAGTCGAGTCCGTCACGCGTGGCCAGCGCCTCGATCTTTTCCCTGTAGTGTGCGAGCTGTTCCAGGCCCCGTTCGTGCGTGGCTGGCATCGTCAGACCTCCGAGTCGGCCTCTGCGCGCGCCTGAAGCTGGAAGAAGCGGCGGACGGCGTCCCAGACATCGCTCCGATCGTGCATGGTGTAGATGCCGGCAGGATAGTCGCGCGCTTCCAGCGAGCGGAACAGGCGGCCAGTTTCGGAGATGCCGGATTCGTGAGGGTTCTGTGGCGTTTCCGCGAAACCCATGTAGTTGACGATTTCTCCCAGCTTGCACAGCAGATTGTCGGCGAGGTCCCGATCGTCGGCGAAGTTCTCGCCGTCGGAGGCGTAAAACAGGTAATGGTTGTAGCGCCGGGTGGGGTAGCGGTTGTCGAAGATGTCGAGTACCAGCTTGAAGGCGCTGGAAGCCGTGGTTCCGCCGGTGGCGGAGACCTGGAAGAACTGCTCTTCGGTGAATTCCCAGGCTTCGCTGGTGTGTGCGACGAAAACGATCTCCAGCGCGTCGCCGTATTGCCGGCGCAGGCCCTGGATGGCCCAGAAGAAAAAGGACTTGGCCAGTTTGCGCCGTTCCTCGTCCATCGACCCGGACACGTCCAGCACCAGCGCCACCACGGCGTCCGTGGCAGGCCGCTGTCGCCGCGCTAGTTGCCGGAAACGCAGGTCTTCGTCGGAAAAGGGCGCGGCACTCTCGGGTTGTGCGTGTCGCCGCTTGATCGCCTCTTTGAGCGTCCGGCGTCTGTCCAGGCGTGAATTCGGGCCGTGCCGGCTCCACCCTTCACGCACCAGGTCTTCATCCCGCAGCGCGTCGCTGACGCGTGGCTTCAGATCGGGCAGGTGCAGTTCTTCCCAGATCCAGTCGACGATGTCCTCGATCCTGAGCTCCAGCACGAAGCGCAGTTCGCCGCCGCCGGGGCCGCCCGCTCCGGGTTGCCCGCCTTGGTCGGCCTCTCCCTGTCCGGGCTGGTAGACGTCGTTGGGGTGGCCACCCCCCTGGCCGACCCCGGAATGCTCCCCCGCCGGGTTCAGCCGGAAGCGGTAGTGTTCCAGGAAGCGGACGGGGATTTGCACGGTGCGGCTGGCGGGACGGCCCAGGATATCCGAGCCGGCGATCATTTCGGGCAATTGCTCGCGCACGGCATTGCGGACTTTTTCGTTGTGCCTGAGCCAGTCCCGGGCGCCGCGCGAGAACAGGTCGTACCAGTGGTGCGCGTGCGCCAGGTTGGAAATCCGCCTGGAATCGGGGCTGGTCATGGTGGACCTCACATGCGATGACTATTCCTGCGCCAGCAGCGTGGTGACGTAATTGAGCGCTTCGTGCGCACTGTGCGCATCGTAGCCATAATCGTTCACCAGACGTGCCTCGACGGCCGAGATCTTTTCCAGTGTCTCGGTGTCTGCGCGCGTGGTCGATGTGACCAGACGGAGCACGTCGCGCCGCTCTTCGAACAGGTACTGCTCGATCGCCTCGCGCAGGCGCGCATGCTCGGCCAGCGTGAATTTGGCGCCACGCTTGTAGGCACCCAGTGCCTTGCGCACGATCTCCTGTCGAAACGACGTCTTGCCAGAATCGGAGATGCCGATCTTGGTTTCCACGCTGCGCAGGAAGCGTTCGTCGGCGTCGCGTTCCTCGCCCGTAATGGGGTCTGTCACCCTGCGGTTCTCGAGCACGGCCTCGACTTCATCCAGATATTTGTCCAGTAGCTCCTGGGCCTCGGTCTGGAAAGAAACGAACATCGCCTTGTGGACGTCTTCCTTGACCCAGCGGTTGTAGAACTCCTTTCGGGCTGTCACCAGAAAGTCGGTCCATTGCTTCTTCACCTTGGGATTCATGCGGGCGTCCGACTCGATGGCGTCCTTGAGCGCCAGCATGACTTCCATCGTGGTCAGGCTCTTGGTTTCGGACTGGCTGATGGCACCAGCGAGCGCGTTGACGATGAAACGCGGCGAAACCCCATCCATGCCCTCGTCGGGTTGTTCGCGGATGATGCGTTCGGCATCGGCGTCCGATACACCTTCCACCGCCTCGTGCGCGTGGATGCGCAGCTTCTTGCTCAGGTCCAGATCCTGTCGCTCGGAGGGTTTCAGACGGGTGAGGATGGCGAACACGGCGGCCACTTTCAGGGCATGTGGATCCAGATGCACCTGCCGGAAAGAGGGAGTGGTGGAGGTGAGTTTCTGATAGATCCGCGCCTCGTCCGTGTAGCACAGCGTGTAGGGCACCTGCACGATGACCATGCGGTCCAGCAGCGCCTCATTCTCCTTCTCCTGCAGGAATCGGCGAAATTCCGCCATATTGGTGTGTGCGACGATGGTCTCGTCGATGAAAATCAGGGGGAAGCGGGAGACTTTGACGACTTGCTCCTGGGTCAGCGTCAGCAACAGATACAGGAACTCGCGCTTGACCTTGAGGATTTCGATCATCTCCAGAAGGCCCCGGTTGCCGGCGTAGACCGCGCCGGACCACGACCAGGCGCGTGGATCGCCTTCATCGCCGTATTCGGCGACCTTGGATAGATCGACCGAACCCACGAGATCGGCGATATCCGCTGTGGTGGGGTCGTGCGGGGCGTAGGTCCCGACGGCATTGCGTCCGGCCTCGTCGATGAAGATACGATGAACCGGCACGCGGGTGAAGTCTCCAGCGTATTTTTCAGCCAGCAGGGCGCGTGTGAAAGGGGACATCTCGCCTCTGACCTCGACTCCGTAAGTGTCCTGGAACTCCGCCTGCTTGTCGTGCGGAATCAGCAGAAGAGGAGATTCCTGGATCGGGCTTTCCTGGATGGCGTACAGCGCGCCTTCGTCGGTGCGGCTGTAGGCCTCGAGGCCGCGCTTGAGCAGGGTTACAAGACTGGATTTGCCGCCCGATGGTGGGCCCAGCAGAAGCAGCAGGCGTCGGCCGACTTCGGAGCCCTCGCTGGCCGCCTTGAAGTAGTTCGCCACCCGCTCCAGCGCCTGGTCGATGCCGAACAGATCTTCCTCGAACAGTTTGTACCGGGTGCCGGTGGTACCCGGTTTTGCCGCCTCGAGCCCGCGCCAGCAGATCATGTCCCAGATGTACTGATGGCTGGATCTGACGGCCCGCGCCGGATCGCTGGCGACAATATCGCGCAGGTAGTCACCGAAGCTTCCTGCCCAGTGCTGGGCCTGTTGCTTGCGCGAGTACTCCGCCAGAGAGTCAATGAATTCGGAACGGTTTTGTTCTGTCCCTTCGATGCGGTCGACCACGGCTCTTCTCCAATCGTCATGATGGCAGCCTGCCGACACCGGTCGTGCGTGAGTCAGCCTATTTCAGCAGGCGCTTGATGGTCCTGAACCTCGAAATGTTTGTCTTCGCATGGTTGGACATCAGGTGGGCGTTGAAGTTCAGCACATTTGCCGGTCTCGACCAGATCTGGTGGGGCCATCGCGGCGGTACTGCAGGAGGCCGGTAGCCGGTTGTGAATCAGCCTTGCCAGAGCATCTTCGCGGACACGATCATGGCCATCGCGACCATCACGATCCGGATCAGCTGATGGCCGCGATTGACGGCGATACGTGCGCCAAGAGTGCCCCCTATCCATTGGCCCGCCAGCATGGGCAGCCCGAAGGCCCAAACGATGTCGCCATGCAGGGCGTAGAACACCACCGCCACCATGTTGCTCGACAGATTCAGCAGCTTGGCGTGGCCGGTGGCCCGGGTGAGGTTCATGCCCAGCAGGGTGACTGCCGAGATCGCCAGAAAAGTGCCTGTTCCGGGACCGAAAAATGCGTCGTAGAAACCGATCAGCGGAGCGATCGTCGCTGCGTACGCCGCGTTCGGAATGCGTTGTGTACGATCCTGAGCTCCCACGCGGGGTGACAATAGAAAATATAGTGCGAAGCCGATCAGCAGGATAGGGATGAGCTGCTTCAGGATGTTGCTGTCGATGCGGGTCAGCGCCCAGGCGCCCGCCAACGCCCCGGCGAAGCTGGACAGGATCATCCACCGGCTCTTCTTCAGATCGATCTGGCGCTTGCGCAGAAACTGCAGGGTGGCGGCGGCCGACCCCGCGAAGCCACCGGCCTTGTTGGTGGCGATGGCTGCCCCGGGGGGCAGGCCGACTGCCAGCAGCGCCGGGATGGTGATGAGCCCGCCGCCGCCCGCGATGGCGTCGATGGTGCCTGCCGCCAGGGCGACGAAAAACAACAGAAATGCGGTGTACAGCGTGATTTCCATGGCGAGGTGAGACGGGTGACGATGTGCTCAGCGCGGGGCCGGCCACCCGGTCTGGTGTGCCGGCCGTCGGAGGAGGGCCGCCGCAGCGGCCGAATGCAGCGCTCAGCGTTTGGTGATGTCGGCCTGAGCTTCCTTCACCAGATCCGGACCGATCTGCTTGGCCCATTTGTCGAATACCGGCTGGGTGACCTTGGCAAAGGCGCCGATTTGTTCGGGTGACAGTGTGGTGACCGTCACGCCATGGCTTTCGATGTCCTTGAGCAGCGAATTGTCAGTGGAAGTCACGCCCTTGCGCGCGATGACGATTTCCTGCTTGCCGGCTTCGATGGCGGCTTCGCGCACGATTTTCTGGTCTTCAGGCGACCACGAGGCCCAGACGTCCTTGTTCACCACGAAGATCAGCGGATCGGCCACATAGTTCCACAGCGTCAGGTATTTCTGGCCCACGTCGTAGAGCTTGGCGCCGGCATAGATGGACAGCGGGTTCTCCTGGCCGTCCACGGCGCCGCTGGCGAGTGCTGGCTGCGCATCGGCCCAGCTCATCTGCGTGGGGTTGGCCCCCAGCGCGGTGAAGGTGTCGATGTACAGCGGCGAACCCACGACGCGCAGCTTCATGCCTTTGATGTCCGCCGGGGCCTTGACCTCGCGCACTGAGTTGCTGAGCTGCCGGTAGCCGTTCTCGCCCCAGGCGAGCGGCACCACGCCTTTTTTGGACAGGATTTCGAAGAGCTTTTCGCCGACCTTGCCATGGGTCAGCACGTCGATGGCCGGGTAGTCCGGCATGAGGAATGGCAGCGAGAACAGATTCAGTTCCTTGACCTGCGGCGACCAGTTGATGGTGGAGCCGATCGCCATGTCGATCACGCCCTGGCGGATGGCGGTGAATTCGCGCGTCTGATCGCCCTGTACCAGCGAAGTGCCCGGGTAGACCTTGATGTTGATGCGCCCCTTGGTGCGCTCACGCACCAGGTCCGACCAGATCACGGCGCCCTGGCCCCAGGGGAAGGTCGTGCCCACGACGATGGACAGTTTGTATTCGGACTTGTAGTTGGCCGCCTGGGAAGGTGCAGCGATGGTCAGTGCGCCGACAGCGAAAGCCACCGCGGCCATGAGTCGTTTGATAGGCATGTGAGTCTCCTCTGAAAGTCCCCGTTGAAGTCTATTTGGATGAAGCGTCAGTATCCCAGATAATGCGGCAGCCACAAGGCAAGCTGCGGAAACAGCACGACCAGTACCAGCGACCCCATCATGCCGCCCACCATCCAGACGACCCAGCGCACCGTGCTCTCCATGGGCACCTGGGCGATCTTGCAGGACACCATGAGATTCACAGCCACGGGTGGCGTGAACTGGCCCACGGCCACCATCAGCGTGAGGACTACGCCCAGCCACACCAGATCCCAGTGAAAAGCCATGGCGACCGGCTGGATGAGGGGCACGAAGATCAGGAAGATGGAAATTCCATCCAGGAACATGCCGGCCACGATGAGCAGCAGGATCAGCAGCGTCAGCACACCGTACGGCCCCAGCCCGGAATGCACGATGGCGTTGGTCAGCGGGTCGATGATGCTCAGCGTGGACAGCGACCAGGCGAAGATGCCTGCCAGTGTCACGATCAGCATGATCACGGCCGACAGTTCACCGGCCTCGCGCAGGATGGGAAACAGGTCGCGCCACGACATGGTGCGGTGCACGAAAATGCCGATGAAAAGCCCATAGAACACGGCCACCACGGCCGCCTCGGTGGGGGTGAAGTACCCCATGCGCATCCCGCCCAGGATAATGACGGGTGCCGATAGGCCCCAGACAGCCTGATACAGGCTGCGCCAGAAGGGTGGGCGAGGTTCCTTGCGGGCTTCGGCACCCATGTTGTGACGGCGTGCGAGCCATACGGCGGGGATGATGAGGCCGATTCCCGCGAGAATGCCCGGCACCATGCCGGCCGCAAACAGGGCCGGGACGGATGCCTGCGGCACCAGGATGGAGTACACGATCATCGCGATGGACGGCGGGATCAGGATGTCGGTTGCCGCGCCTGCGGCCACCACACTGGCCGAGTAGGCGCGCGGATAGCCCGCCCGGTTCATGGCGCCGATCATGATGGCGCCCACGGCCGCAGCGCAGGCGGGACCGGACCCGGAGATTCCGCCCAGGAACATGGCCACGGTGATGGCGACCACCGCCAGCATCCCCGGGCCGTTGCCGGTGATCGACTGGGCCAGCCGCACCAGCCGCGCGGCGACACCCGAGCGGTCGAAGATGGAGCCCACCAGCACGAACATCGGAATGGCGAGCAGCGGATATTTCGCCAGCCCGGCATAGAAGCTTTGCGACACAGCCATGAGCCCGAACCAGTGTGTGTCGGGGTTGGCCAGGGCGATCGCCACAGTGCCGGCGCCGCCCAAAGCCACACCGACCGGGACGCCAATGGCCATCAGGATCACGAACATCGCAAAGAGGAGGCTGGAAATCATGCTTGCTGCCTCCATGCGCGTTGAAGCATCCCGATCAGGCGCAGCGAAATCGTGGTGGACAACACTGGAAGCCAGCTCGAATACCACCAGACCGGTACGCCGATCGCGGGCGATGTGTCGCCCCAGTTGAAGTCGTCCAGTGCCATGCGGCCCAGCAGGACCGTCAGCACGATGAAGAACAGCAGGCAGATGGCGGTGGAGGCCAGCGTAAATCGCCGTTGGCGTTCCGTACTGCCCGCGTCAGCGAGCATTTCGATCCGGATGTGCAGCCGGCGCACGAATGCCGAACCGCTCGCGCTCATGGTGAGCACCACGAGCAGAAAAATGGAGATTTCCTCGGTCCAGGCGAAGGATTCGGACGTGAGGTAGCGCACGATGACGTTGGCGAGTGTGATGCAGGCCAAGACCGCCATGGTGAGCACGGTGACCCAGTCTTCCAACAGCAGCGGGATACGGACCGGTGGATCCGGCGGTGGCGTGTAGATGCCGGAAGGGTCGGCGGCGTGATCGTCTGGCATGAGCGCTGCAGTAGCGTGAGTTGGATGGGGCTGAAACAAAGGTCTTCATACTACAGCCAGATGGGTCTTTTGCCCCTTCGGGCAATCCCGTGCAGAGGTGGTGGAGAGGCGTGCAAATGTTGGGGATGGTGCAAGAATTCGTCTCGATCGGCGATAAACTGACCCTTTTGCGCGGCGTTTCAGCCGCTTGCCCGAGGTTTTTCCGTGAATGCCCCCGTCTCTTCCGCCTCTCTGGCAGTGACTGCCGCCCCCTCCGCTGCTGCGGGCCGAAATGGTGCTCAGGTTTTGCTGGACACGTTGATTGCCCTAGGGGTGGATACGGTGTTCGGCTATCCGGGCGGCGCGGTTCTGCCGCTTTACGACGCGCTCTACACCGAGCCGCGCATTCGCCACATTCTGGTGCGCCACGAACAGGCCGCCATGCACGCGGCCGAGGGCTACGCCCGGACCACAGGGCGCACCGGCGTGGTGTTCGTGACTTCCGGACCCGGCATGTCCAATACCACCACCGGGTTGCTGGACGCCATCTGCGACTCCATTCCCGTGCTGTGTGTGAGCGGCCAGGTCGCGACCAGTGCAATCGGTACGGATGCGTTTCAGGAATGCGATGCCGTGGGGATCTCCCGGCCGGTCACGAAGTGGAATGCGCAGGTCAAGCGTGCGGAAGACGTGGCAGGTCTGGCGGCCAAGGCGCTGCGGCTGACCCGCAGCGGCCGGCCCGGTCCCGTGCTGCTGGACTTCCCCAAGGATCTGCAGATGGCGCCGGTGCCGGCGGAGTATCTGACGGCGGCGCCCGAACCGGCGGCGACGGCCGAGACGCTGTCGCCCGTGACCGAGGCGAATCTCAAGCGTGCGGCGGCGCTGATTGCCAATGCCCGGCGCCCGGTGTTCTATGGCGGCGGGGGACTCATCAATTCCGGGCTGGACGCCTGTCACGCGTTTTGCAGCCTGGTCCAGTCCGTGGGTGCGCCGTGCACGCTGACCCTGATGGGGCTGGGCGCCTATCCCGCCGACGACACCCAGTTCCTGGGGATGCTGGGCATGCATGGCACGCTGCAGGCGAATCTCGCCATGCACCATGCTGACCTCATCGTGTGTGTGGGGGCGCGGTTCGACGATCGCATCACGGGCCGGTTGTCGGATTTCTGCCCGTTCGCGGAGAAGATCCATCTGGACATCGATCCGGCGTCCATCGACAAGGTCGTGCGCGCCGACGTCGCGCTGGTGGGCGATTGCTACCCGTTGCTGCGTGCGCTGCACAAGGAACTGGGTACACAGATGCTCGATCCGCATCGTCTGGACGACTGGTGGCAGCGTATCGGGGTCTGGCAGGCGCGCGACTGCCTGAAGGTCACACCTTCGGATCAGGTCATCCTGCCCCAGGACCTGATGCAGCGCATCGATCGCGTGCTGGACGGGCAGGATGCCATCGTCTCCACCGATGTGGGGCAGCATCAGATGTGGGCCGCCCAGTACATCCGCATCAACCGGCCCAATCGCTGGCTGACGTCCGGAGGCGCCGGTACCATGGGCTACGGCCTGCCGGCGGCCATCGGGGCGCAGATCGCCCATCCGGACAAGACGGTGGTGTGCGTGAGCGGCGATGCCTCGGTGCTGATGAATATCCAGGAACTGGCCACCGCCATGCAGCACCGCGCGCCCGTCAAGCTCATCCTGTGCAACAACGGCCACATGGGCATGGTGCGCCAGTGGCAGGAACTGATCCACGAAGGCCGCTACAGCCACAGCTACAACGCTTCATTGCCGAATTTTGTGGCACTGGCCGGTGCCTTTGGCTGGGGCGCGGCGCGGGTCGAGCACCCCAACGATCTGGACGCTGCGTTGGCCACCTGCATGGCGTACGACGGTCCGTATTTCCTCGATGTCGCCGTAGTGCCGCTGCAGAACTGCTTCCCAATGATGCCCGCCGGCTGCGGGCATCAGCAGGTCATGTTGTCCGAAGACACCTGGTATGTTGAGGAATGATGGTGGTGGGCGCAGTGTCCTGTCTGGCTGGTTTGAGCGCTTGAATTTGGATGGATGGGCTCATTAGGGCACTGACACTTATACCGTCATGTATTTGTGTACCCTCTCCAGGTTCGAGGTTACGTCGACCGAAGTACCAGACCAGACCGTGCGGCCCTTTTCGATGACGTAGTGGCGGTCAGCCAGAGCGAGCAGTGCGTCGATATTTTTGTCGACGATGATGAGCGACAGGCCGTCATCCCTGAGCTTGCGCAGGTCACTCCAGATCTGATGGCGGATGATGGGCGCCAGGCCTTCGGTTGCCTCGTCCAGAACCAGCAGGTTGGGATTGGTCATCAGCGCCCGGCCAATGGCCAGCATCTGCTGCTCACCGCCCGAAAGTGCGGCACCGCCGTTCCGGCGCCGCTCGTGCAGCCGGGGAAAGAAGGCGTAGACGCGCTGCAGATCCCATTTGCTCGTGCCTTGCGGAGAGGGGCGGGCGGTAGCAACCAGGTTTTCCTCGACAGTCAGGTTGGGGAAGATCTGACGACCTTCTGGAACGAGCGCAAGTCCTTTGCGGGCAATTTTGTAGGCACGCAAGTTCTTCAGCGACGTGCCCGCATAGTGGATGCTGCCGTCCAGACAGCGGATCATTCCGAACAGGCATTTCAGTGTGGTCGAGCGTCCCATGCCGTTGCGGCCCAGCAGCGTGATGGCCTCGCCTTCCCGCACGGAGAACGAGACGTCGAACAGGACTTGGGCGGCGCCGTAGCCGGCTTGCATGCCGGTAACTTCCAGCGTTTTGGAGCTCATGGTGTATCGCTTCCATTTCCGAGGTAGAGCGCGAGGACTTGTGGGTTTTTGCGAATCTCTTGCGGTGTGCCACTAGCGGCCACTCGGCCAGATTCCAGAACGGTGATGGTGTCGGCCAGTGAAAAAACGGCTTCCATGTCGTGTTCGACCAGCACCATGGTGAATTCGCCCTTGAGCGATTGCAGCAGCTGCGCCACGTTGGTGGATTCGGCGGCGCTCATGCCGGCCATGGGTTCGTCGAGCAGCAGGAACTGTGGGCCGGCGGCGATCGCCATGGCCAGCTCGAGCTGCCGCCGCTCCCCGTAGCTGATGTCGTGTGTGGTGGCGTTGGCCAGGTGATACAGATGGGTCTTTTGCAGGGCCGGCTCGGCAAATGGCATGAGGTGGCGCTGGGACGTGAGCGGTCGCCAAAACCGGAAGCAGTGCTCGCGGGCTGCCATGGCCGCAAACAGCACGTTTTCCAGCACGGTGAATTCGTCGATGACGGAGGTGATCTGGTATGAGCGGAACAGCCCCGCACGCACCCGTTCATTGACTGGCGTGTGGGTGACGTCCGTGTCACCGTACGCGATGGTGCCGTGATCGGGAAGCAGTTCTCCGGCCAGCAGACCTACCAGGGTGCTCTTGCCCGCTCCGTTGGGGCCAATCAGGGCATGGAAGGAGCCAGCTGAGATATCCAGCGAAACATTGTCCACGGCCTTGAAGGCGCCGTAGCTTTTCTTCAGATTCTTGACGTGCATCGGCTGACTCATGCTTGCTCCTTGCGGTGTGCCAGGGTGCGGAGCTTTGAGGCCGAAGGTGCGGTTGGGCGAGTATTGAACAGGCCGGTAATACCGCGCTGGCCAAAGACGGCAATCAGGAAGACCAGGATGCCCAGGACCAGGGCCCAGTGGTCGGTGTAGCCCTTGATGAGTTCTTCGACGGCAAAGTAGAGCAGGGCGCCGTAGACCGGGCCCATGGCCGTGCGCATGCCGCCTAGCACGACCATGACGATCAGATCGCCGGACACCATCCACGACAGCGTGCCAGGCGAGGCGTAGGTGGTCAGGTTGGCGAGCAGAAAGCCCGCCACGCTCGTGAGCAGAGCCGAGACTACGAAGATGGCCAGCTGATACTGAAAAACCGGAACGCCCAGAGCGCGGACTCGTCGCAGGTTCTGCCGCGCCCCTTGCAGGACCATGCCGAACGGTGTGGAACGCACTCGCCAGGACCACACGCACAGTGCAAGCAACAGGACGAGGCTCACCCCATAGACCACGCGGGGAAATCCCAGATCCAGGCCCAGCAGGGTGCTGGTGGCCTGGATGCGCATGCCGTCGTCGCCGCCAAACTGGCTCAGGCTGCTGAACAGATAGAACCCCATCTGGCCGAAGGCCAGGGTGATCATGATGAAGGAAATGCCCTGAGTGCGCAGGCTGACGGCACCAACGAACAAGGCTACCAGCAGCGTGATGCCTAGTCCGGCCAGTAGCTGGACCAGCCCGCTGGTGATGCCGAAGTACGAGCAGATCGCCACGCTGTAGACCCCCAGCCCCATGAACAGCGCGTGTCCGAAGCTCACCTTGCCAGCGTAGCCCAACAGCAGGTTGAGGGCTGAAGCGGCGAGAGCGTAGATTAGAAAGCGCGCCCCCAATGACAGGTAGTAGGACGAGGCCTGACCATGCAGAGTAAAGGGGGCGATGACCAGCACCAGAAAGAGGACGGCGGGGATTCCTCTTGCGAGGGAGAAGCGTGAGGCATTGGACATGTTATGAGCCCTCCTTGCCGAAGATGCCGCTGGGTCGGAAGATGAGCACGATCGCCATAAGGATGTAGATCATCATGGAGGCGAGTGCCGGGGCTGCTGTGTCGGCTATGCCGGGACTGAAGGATGCACTGAGGACGAGGGGCAGGAAAGTGCGCGCAAGCGTGTCGACGATGCCCACCAGCAGGGCAGCGCCGAAGGCGCCGCGCACCGAACCTACGCCGCCGACGACGATCACCACCAGCGTTGTAATCAGGACCGGTTCGCCCATTCCTGATTGCACCGAGACCAGCGGTCCCAGGATGGCGCCCGCAAAGCCAGCCAGTGCGGCCCCCACCGCAAACAACAGAGTTTTCAGCACGCGGATGTTGATCCCCATAACTTCCACGATCTGGGGGTGAGTGGCACCGGCCCGGATAAGCATGCCCATGCGGGTGCGGTTGATGAGCAGGTAGATGCCCAGGGCGACGATCAGCCCCGAAACGATCACTGCCAGGCTGTAGGCGGGATACCGGATCCCGCCGATGTGGATGACGCCTGAGAGCGCCTGTGGAACGCTGGCATAGACGGGTTGTTCACCCCAGATGATGCGCGCCAGCTCGTTGAAGAACAGGATGAGCCCGAATGTAGCCAGCACGTGATACAGGTGATCGCTTCCGTAGAGTCGCGACAGAGCGAAGCGTTCGAGCAGTGCCCCCAGCACGAAGCAGGCCACGACTGCAGCGGCTACACCCACCAGCAGCGATCCTGACGCAGTCGCAACAGTGGCTCCGACATATGCGCCCAGCATGTAGAGGGAGCCGTGCGCAAGGTTCACGAAGTTCATCACGCCGAAGACCAGTGTGAGGCCGGCAGCCGTCAAAAACAGCAGCATGCCGTATTGCACCCCGTTGAAGACTTGGGTCAGGATGGCGTTCAGCATGGTTCAACTCATCTTGCACTGGGTGTAGAACGCGTCCTTGTGCTTTTCAACCGTGGTTTCCAGCACTTTTGGCACGATCTTTCCGTTCTGGTTTTCGAACCCGATCATGTAGTAGTTCTGGATAGGCAGGTTGTTGACGTTGAAGGCGAAATAGCCGCGCACCGAAGGCACCTGGGTCGCGGCCTGTTTGATGGCGGCCGTGAGCTTGGCGTGGTCCTTGTAATCGGCGCCCGTATGCCCGATGGCCCAGTTCAGGAAATTGCCCGCATCGTAGGCGGCTGCGGCGTATAGGCTGGGAGTGCGGTGGTATTCGGCTTCGAAGTCAGACACGAACTTTTTATTGACCGCGTTATCCAGCGCCGGCGACCACCAGGCGGCGCTCAACGCCCCTGCGGCAGCGCCTTTGACGGCGGGCAGCGTGGTTTCCTCAAGCGTGAAGACCGAGAGGTACTTCAAGCTCTTGAGCAGGCCCGTCTGGCTCAGCTGCTTGACGAAGCTCACCCCCATCCCGCCCGGGTAGAAACTGAAGACTGATCGAGCGTTGGCCATCTGGATACGGGTGATGTCGGTTGTGTAGTTGGTTTGACCCACCGGGGTGTAGACCTCGCCCACCGGCTTTTCTTTGTAAAAGCGCTTGAAGCCTGCGAGCATGTCCTTGCCCGCCTGGTAATTGGGGGCCATCAGGAACATGTCATGCAGGCCGTGCTTTTGCGCATAGATGCCGGCCACCTCGGCTGCGCCGTCGTTGGGCCAGGCCGTCGAGAAGATGTTGGCGGTGCAGTTCTTGCCGGCGAGTTCGGAGGGGCCGGAATTGGTCGCAATGGCGGGTAGGCCAGATTGTGCCAGGAGTTCACGCATGGCCAGCACCACGTTGCTGAAGCCCAGTCCCACGACGGCGTCCACGCCCTCTTTGCTCACGAGCTCTTTCAGGTTCTGGATGCCGACTTCCGGCTTGAGTTGGTCATCACGCTTGAAGACGGTGACCTTCTGGCCCCCGAGTTTGTCACCATGTTCTTTGACGGCCAGCATGAAGCCGTCGTACTGGTCTTCACCCACCGCGGCCACGGGGCCCGAGAAGGCGCCCGTGACGCCGATCCTGACGTTGGCCGAGGCCGGCGTGGTGGTGCTCAGCGCCACTATGCCAGCGGTCAGTGCTACAGCTAGGCTGGTAAGTTTCATCGTGTGTCTCCTGGGGTTTTGGTGGGGTGCAGCGGGTGGTATTGGATGAAATAGGGGGAAATCATGCCGGCGGACGGACAGCCAGGCGCGCGAATTCGAGCTTTTCCATGATGGGTGCGTCCGAGAACTGGAACAGGTCCAGCGTCTCATCAGCGTGCACTGACCACTCGACCCATGACGGCACGACGAAGATGTCGCCTTTGTTCAGGGTGTATGAAGTCCCGGCCAGGGTGAGCGCGCCAGATCCGTTGAAGACCTGCACGACAGCCGACCCTACTGCACACTGCAGGGGCGTGGCCCGGCCGGAGAGTAGTCGGTGGAACTCAACCCGCAGCGTGGGCATTACGTCGCCCCCGGTGGTGGGATTGACGTAGCGCACGGCCGCATGGCCGGGGTGCACCGTGGCAGCGTGGCCTTCAGCCTCAAGCGCCAGTTGTTGTACCAAGGCCCGGTCCGTGTGTTCCCACCGGTAGCAGAGCAAGGGGGTGCTGGGGTGCGGCATCAGCCGGCTCAGCGGGCGCAGCCCGGGGTAGGCCCACAGCCGCTCTGAACGCGAGACATCTGGCGTGGAACGGTCTTCTGGCTGGTTGGCACCGAACTCGAAGAAATCTGAATTCACGTAGTGCACGAAAGGGATGTCCAGACCATCGAGCCAGGCCATGGGCTGGTCGGTTTCGTTGCGATGGGCATGAAAATTCCATCCCGGCTGAGGTAGAAAGTCACCGCGCCGCATGGCAATAGGGTCACCGTTGACGACCGTCCAGACGCCTTCGCCTTCCAGAACGAAGCGGAACGCGTTCTGGGTATGGCGGTGTTCGGGTGCGGCCTCGTGTGGTCCCAGATACTGGATGGCGGCCCAGAGCGTCGAGGTCGCGTAGGCCGCACCCCCTAGCCCCGGGTTGGCGAGGCCGATGGCCCGCCGCTCCCCGCCTCGGCCGACCGGAACGAGTTCGCCCGCTCGCTTCGCGAGGGCGTAGAGACGTTCCCAGCGCCAAAGGTGTGGTTGTGTCTTAGGTTCGGGCGTCTGCGGCATAAGGTTGCCAAGCTGCGTCCAGAGCGGGGCCAGATGTTCCGCCTGGAAATTCGCATAGAGCGCCTGGAGTTCGGTGGTTTCTGCCGCAATAGGTGCGTCGTGGCCAGTGCAGTGGGATGAATTCATGACGTTTCCCATGGGAAATGGTTTGATGTCGGCGAGCGCGGGTGCCGTTGCGGACTCAGTGGGCAGGGGCGGCGTCTGCAGCAAGCCGCTTGACCACGTCGCTTCTCAGCCACTTTTTGTCGATCTTGCCGATCTTGGTCATGGGTAGTTCCTCCACAATGACCAATTTTTCGGGGATCTTGAATTTGGCGACGCCGATCTTTTCCATGTAGGCCTTGAGCGCGTCCAGGTCGAAATGCGTATTGGGTTTGAGCGTGACATACAGGCACAGCCGTTCGCCCAGCAGCTTGTCGGGCATGGCGATGGCGGCAGCCCCCATGACCTGGCTGAATTGGTACACGAAGCTTTCGACTTCTTCGGCCGAAATGTTTTCGCCGCCGCGATTGATCATGTCTTTGTCTCGTCCGGACACTACCAGGTTGCCATCGGGGCGCAGCATCACGATGTCGCCGGTGCGGTACCAGCCATCGGCGTTGAATGAGCGGGCATTGGCTTCGGGGGCCTTGAAGTAGCCGCAGGGGGTGTAAGGACCGCGCGTGATCAGCAGCCCCAGTGTGCCGTCGGGGACGGCGTGTCCGTTCTCGTCGACGACGCGGATTTCATCACCGTCGCTCACCGGGCGGCCCTGCGTGTTGCAGCAGACGTCTTCCGAGTCGTCCAGGCGCGTCATGTTGATGAGGCCCTCGGCCATGCCGAAGACTTGTTGCAACGTGGCGCCTAACACTTGTCGCACGGCCGGTGCAAGCTTGTCCGGCATGCGTGAGCCGCCCACCTGCAGGACTTGCAGCGAGTTGCCCTTCATAACGTGCTGTTCGCGCTGGACTTCGATCCACTTGTGGGCAACGGCCGGCACGACGGCAGTGACCGTCACGCTCTCCTGGTCGATCGTGGTGAGTGCGCGCACGGCCTCGGGGCTGCGCAACAGCACGGTGCGCCCGCCATGGAAGAGCGCCCCCAGGTAGCCCGGCGAGCCTAGCGGGAAATTGTGCGAGGCCGGCAGGGCCACCATATATACGGTCTGCGCGCTGAACCCGCCCACCTCGCTGCACTTCTGGATGTTGTAGGCGTAGTCCATGTGGGTGCGTACGATGAGCTTGGGCGCCCCCGTGGTGCCGCCCGAGAGCAGCATCAGGGCCACGTCGCGGGCATCGGGCGAGTACGCGGCTTCGTCGAAGCGCGGCTGTACGCCGATGCTGTTGATCAGGCGGTATTCGCGCACGCGATTGCCCGTGTCGCTATGCGGGCTGACGCCTTCAGGCGAAGTACCCTTGCCCGACACGAACAAGGAGTGGATGCTGGGAATTTGCTGGGCCACCTCGTGCGCAATCGAACGCAAGTCGGTGCCGCGATCTTCTTCGGGAACGGCGATCGCGACAGCCCCGGAGAGTCGGGCGACGTGGCTGAGTTCGTGCTGGCGGTGGGCTGGCATGGCCATGACCGGGATGACACCGATCCGAAAGCAGGCAAGGGTGAAGACCACGAACTCCCAGGTGTTGGGCAGTTGTACGATGATGCGGTCTCCGCGCCTGATGGAGCGGTCAAGCAGGAACTGTGCACAAGAGGCCGATCGGTCCCAGAGCTGCTGGTAGCTCAGGCGTATGGCGTTGTCGACGACGGCCAGCCGGTCAGGGTGCTGCCCGACCTGTTCTTCGATGTACGATGCCAGCGTGCGGGTGCCCCAGTAGTGGCGTGCCCGGTACTGGGCTTTGAGCGTTTGGGGCCAGTCGGTCACGCCGTCCGTGATCAGGGGTTTGTAGTTTTCCATGTCTTTCGTGTCTCCAGGCAAAGCGCTAGCTTGATGTCACGGCCGTGACTGCGTCCAAGGCCAGAAGCCCGGTGACCGTCAGGCGTAATGGGTTGATTGCCAGGTTGCTGATTTCGGCGTGCGTGTTGAAGTACGACATCAGTCTGGCTGACGAACGAAGGGGCGTTCATGGTTGCGGGGTGTCCAGCGCAAAGGCGACGGCGTCGGCGCGCCCGGAGAGCACCAGGGTTTCTATGTCGTCGTGGATGCTGAGGGCACGGCGGCTGCGCAGGGCAGCCAGGTCGTCGACGAGCAGCGTCGGAATGCCATGCTGCATTTTGAGATATTCGGAAGCCAGGACGCGCGAGAGCGGTGTGCCTTGGTGGATCACCGCGAGAGTTGGTCTGTGGTGGGCCAGCACGTCCAGCGCCGCCTGTTCCCGGGCACCCAGGGTCGCGGTGTCGGCGTCGGGTGCGGCACAAAGAGCGTAGCCGGCATATTGAGGCGCGTCGACCGGGAGGGCCTCGATCCAGGTCAGACCGTCGCCCAGTTGCACGGAACCAGCCGTCTGGTGGCGCACGAAAAGCAGCCTGGAACTGAAGGTGCAGGTACCAGCCGTCAGTGGGGTGCTCAGGGGGGGGCTCTGGAAGGCCTGCCGCCAGGCGGCCTCTGATTGCGCCACGAAGGCGGTGTCGCGCACCCGAAGCTTGCCCAGTGAGATGGCCCGGCTGAAGAAATGAAAACTGAATTGCCAGGGAGGCAGGGCGCGCTGGTAACGTCCGAAGTGGTCCCACCACGAAAGGCTGGGCAGCGCGGAATCCTGGATCTTGTTGACTTCAGGAGCGCGAATGCGCTCGTAGGTGCTCAGAGCGGTTTCGAGATCTCCCGGGTGTTCCTGCACGCATTGTGCGAGGATGCTGGCGTCCTCCATGGCCATTTTGGTGCCCGACCCCACGGAAAAGTGTGCGGTGTGGACGGAATCCCCGAGAAAGGCAACGGCAGTCCGTGCGTCGGCCTGAACGTGCCACGTTTGAGTTCTGCGTGTGCAGAAGTTGGCCCAGCGTGAGTTGTTGGCGACCAGGGGCTGGTGGTCGATTTCGTCGGCGAAGAGTTCGGCCAGGAATTGCTGGGATTTTTCGTCGGAAGGACCGGCCGGCTGGGTGACATCGAAAGCATCCAACCCTGCTTTATGCCAGGTGTCTTCATCGGTTTCGACGATGAAGGTGCTCAGGCCTTCGCCGATGGGGTAGGCATGCACGGCAAAGTTGCCGAACCGCGACTGCTTGTGCAGAAAGGTCAGGCCCTGGAACTGGAAGGGGGTGGCAAACCAGATGAATTTGACGGTGGCCACGCTGCGGGTGTGCCCGAGGCGTTCCGCGAATCGTTCGCGGGTGGCCGAGCCAGTGCCGTCCGCGGCCACGATCAGATCGTAGGCCTGCTGTTCGAGCAGGGTATCGATCGTGGCGGGCGTGGCGTAGTGCAGGTGCACCCCGAGTTGCTCTGCTCGTGCGCTCATGGCGGCCAGCAGATGGCGCCGGTGAACCGCCGACATGCCGTTGCCTGAGGCGGGTGTGGTGACGCCCCGGCTGACCACGCGAATAGTGTTCCAATGGCGGCCGTGGGCGTCCAGCACTTCTTTGAGGACGGAATCAACCTGGTTTATGTTGTGATAGGTCGTATCCGAGAACACCACGCCGAAGCCGTAGACATTGTCTCTGGCGTTGCGCTCGAAGACGTCGATGTGGCTCCCTGGAACAGCCTTGGCCAGTGCAATGGCGGCAAACAGACCACCCGGTCCGGCACCGATGCAGGCTACTCGCAGCAGGTGCTTAGGGGAAGTGGCCGCAGATTCTGTAGTGGACATGTCTTCAGCGTCTCGCAGAGAAGGGAGAAAGCGCGGAGACAGGCCGGCGCACTGTGTGAGCTTGTCTCCAATCTTGTTTGAATCCATTTTAGGGGGGATTGTCGTGGAGATATATTTTTCATGATGGTATATTCTTATCATCTATGTGTTCTTTGATATATATGTTGGCGAACCCAATTGGGAGAATAGGTGGCCTCAAGCTGGATAGACCGGATTCGCCTGCGCAATCTGAATTTCCTGGTGAGCCTGGCGCAGACTCATAACCTGAGCCATTCGGCCAAGTTGCTGCATACGACGCAGCCGGCCCTCTCCAAATGGCTGAAAGATCTCGAAAGTGACATTGGCCTGACGCTCTTCGATCGTCGCGCCCGCGGGCTGGTGCCTACCTCGCATGGAGAAGTCCTGATCGCCCATGCGCGCCGGATTCAGGCGCAGTTGGACCGTACCGTCGAAGACATGGGGGTGCTCAGCCAGGGAGGGGTGGGCCGCGTGGCTTTGGGTGCCTCGGGGGCCACGGCTGTCGGCATTGCGCCGCATGCGATTTTGCTGATGGCCGAGGGTCTGCCAGACGTTCGCGTCGATTTCATCGAGAGCACGATGAATCGTCTGCTCGAACTGCTGCTCCAGGGTGATCTGGATATCGTGATGGGGCGGACCATCCAGGACAGTGACGCTACTGTCGGCCTGCGCAGCGAGATTCTCTACACGGAGCCCGTGAACCTGGTGGTACGCAAGGGACATCCACTGCTGGATCTGGAAACCGTGTCGTGGGACGACATCGAGCGCTATCGCCTGGTGATCTGGCCGCAGCAAACGCCCATCCGGCAGGTGCTCGAAAGTGCGCTGGTGGCGGCGGGGCGCACGCTGAAGCCTAATTACATTGAATCGAATTCCGTCATCGCCAACGTCACGATGCTCAACCACAGCGACTTCATCGGCATGGCGTCCCATCGGGCGGCCACCGTGCTGGCCAATTTCGATCTGCTGCGTGTTGTGCCCATGACGCTGCGCGGATACGGGTCGGTCTCTGTGTACTGGCGCTCGGACGAACTGCAGCCCAAGTCGGTGGAGCAGACCCTGGCGTGCATTCGTCAGGTGGCGGCCGCAGGCGATGGTTGAGACGCGCTAGCCGTTGACGAACCCGCGCAACGTCGGGCGACCCGGCTCGCAAGCGGTGAGGGGCGCCACTTCCTGAAGGTCGTGAGCGTATCGGTGCGCGAGGGACTGGTATTCGGCGGTTCCGCGTCGCTTGCCTTCGAATTCCCGGTCGGTGAGCAGGCGCACCACCCTGGCGGGCGTACCCAGCAACAGTTGCCGGCGTTCACCCTGAAAGTGCTTTTTCACGAAACTCATGGCCCCGACCATGCTCTCGGGGCCGATCTCCGCGCCGTCCATGACGACGGCTGCCATACCGACCAGGCTGTCGACTCCGATCGTGCATCCGTGCAGGATGGCACCGTGCCCGATATGGCCATTGGTGCATACGAGGGTGGTCTGGGAGGGTGAGCCGTGGATCATGCAGTGGTCTTGCAGATTAGAGCCTTCTTCCAGCACGATGCGGCCGAAGTCGCCGCGCAGGCAGGCAAACGGGGCAATGTAGACTCCTGGGCCGACAATCACGTCACCGATCAGGACAGCGCTGGGGTGTACATAAGCGCCGGGCTCGATGACGGGCGTGAGTCCTTCGAAACGGTAGCTGGGCATGGTTGCCTCGCAGAAGAAGCGGCACATCGCTGAAGCCCGGGTGTCGCTTCATGCGGTGGTGGCCTGGGGATGAGGTCAGGGGCCGCCGAGGAAATCCGGCTGTCGCTGAGGCTGTGCCTGGATGAAAGCGGGCAGCGTGTTGCAGGCTTCGTGAACAGCCATGACGCGGGGGTAGGCGTCAAGGTCACAACCCATGCGTACGGCATTGGCCACTTGCGGGATGAGGCAGCAGTCGGCCAGCGTAGCGGTGTCCGCAAAACAGAAGCGGCCAGACCCAGCGCGCTGCAGAAGTGTTTCCAGCGCTGCAAATCCTTCGGTGATCCAGTGACGATACCACGCCTTTCTGGCGGAATCTGGTACCCCCAGCTCCCGTGAGAGGTAGTTGAGCACACGCAGGTTGTTGACGGGGTGAATGTCACAGGCGATCAGTTGCGCGAATTCGAGCACATGGGCTCGCAGCACCGGCTCGACCGGGATCAGCCTGGGCTTGGGGTACCGCTGGTCCAGGTAGTCGATGATGGCCAGGGACTGCCCCAGTTGCAGATCCCCGTCCGTGAACGCCGGGACCAGCGCTCCCGGGTTGATCCGGGTGTAGTCGCGGCCCTGCTGCTCACCCTGCCGGATGTTCACGGGGATGACGCGGGCATCGAGCCCCTTGAGCCCGAGTGCAATTCGCACCCGGTACGAGGCTGAACTGTTGAAGAAGCTGTAGAGTTCCACCGCTCAGCTTCCCGAGATGTCGACGGACAGTGTACCCAGCCCCGAGATGGAGGCCTCCAGATGGTCTCCTGGCACCACAGCGGCCACGCCCTCGGGGGTACCTGTGTAGAGCAGATCACCTGGCTGCAGCTCAAAGTAGCGCGACAGGTGTGCGATGGTTTCTGCAATGGACCAGATGAGCTTATCCAGCTGGCTGTGCTGGCGAACTTCCCCATTCACCTTCAGAAGGATGTCCACCTGAGCAGGCGTGGCTGGTAGAGCGCTCGAGGGGTGGATGGGGCCGAGTACGGCGCTTTGATCGAAGGCCTTGCCAATTTCCCAGGGGCGTCCCATTTTGCGAGCACCCATCTGCAGGTCTCGACGGGTCATGTCCAGCCCGATGGCATATCCCCAGATGTGTCGCAGGGCATCTTCGACCGCGATGTGAGTGCCGCCTAGGCCCAGGGCCGCAACGAGTTCCACTTCGTGGTGAAAGTTGCTGGTTTCACTCGGGTAGGGCAAGATCAGCGATTTCCCATTGGCGGGGAAACATGCCGCATCCGCCGGCTTGCAGAAGAAGAACGGGGGTTCCCGCTCGGGATCGAAGCCCATCTCGCGGGCGTGTGCGGCATAGTTTCGGCCGACACAGTAGATTCTGTGGACCGGAAATTGACGGTCTTCTCCAGCAACGGGCACGGCCGTGTGCGGCGCCGGGTCAAATACATAAGGCATGGCATTCTCCGAAGGGCAGATGTCCGGCGCTGGTACGACGCTTGGCTATTCGGGATCCTGCGCGGCGGCATCAGCGGGCATGCCAGCCATTTTAGGGGCCCTTCGGTGCTGTGAAATATCGTTCTCTATAGTATTTTTGCACCTTCTATATATAAATATATATGTCACTTAGCCGAGATCGGGCAGCTTTGCTCCGACCAAAGGGCGCAGTTGTCCAGCATTTCGCGCACCTCGATCTGCGCCAGCTCTACTATTTAGTTATGAATAAAAGTTAAGCGTGCTTTGCGTTTACGTTGGTTTCATGAACTGATCTTGATGCGGGATCTCGGGTTACCCTAACTTTTCTGCAAGTCCCCCCGCAGACGGGTTTTCTGTTTGACTGAATCAAGGAATCTTCATGCCGATTCGCATCGTTGATGTGCGAGAGGTCACCAAGCCGATTGCTTCTCCCATTCGTAACGCCTATATCGACTTCTCCCGGATGACGACCAGCCTGGTGGCGGTGGAAACCGACGTCATGCGGGACGGCAAACCGGTGATCGGCTATGGGTTCAACTCCAATGGCCGCTACGGCCAGGGCGGGCTGATCCGCGAGCGCTTCGCGCCGCGATTACGGGAGGCCGATCCCGCGTCCCTGATGGATGACGCAGGCGACAATCTGGATCCCGTGCGCATCTGGGGTACCCTGATGTCCAATGAGAAGCCCGGTGGGCACGGCGAGCGGTCGGTTGCGGTCGGAACGCTGGACATGGCGGTTTGGGATGCGGTGGCCAAGATCGCGGGGCAGCCGCTGTTTCGCTTGCTGGCCCAGCGCCACAGCGTGCAGGCCGATCCGCGCGTGTTCGTCTACGCCGCAGGGGGCTATTACTATCCCGGAAAAGATTTGGGTGCCCTGAAAGCCGAGATGCGCAGCTATCTGGATCGCGGCTATACGGTCGTGAAGATGAAAATCGGCGGGGCATCGCTGGAAGACGACCGCCGCCGTATCGAAGCCGTGCTGAATGAAATTGGCAGTGCGGCACGGTTGGCGGTGGACGCCAACGGCCGCTTCGATCTGCAGACGGCCATTGGCTACGCCACCATGCTGCGCGAGTACCCGCTGTTCTGGTACGAAGAGCCGGGCGACCCGCTGGATTATCGGCTACAGGCTGTTCTGGGAGCCTTCTACGAGGGGCCCATGGCCACGGGCGAAAACCTGTTCAGCCATCAGGACGCCGACAACCTTCTACGCTATGGCGGCCTGCGCCCTGACCGCGATTACCTGCAGTTCGATTGTGCGCTCAGCTACGGGCTGGTGGAATACCTGCGTACGTTAACCGTGGTCAAGCGTCATGGCTGGTCCTGGCGCCGCTGCATTCCCCATGGTGGCCATCAAATGTCGCTCAATATCGCCGCTGGGCTCGGGCTGGGCGGCAACGAGTCCTATCCCGATCTCTTCCAGCCTTACGGCGGCTTTCCGGATGGCGTGAACGTCATCGATGGGCATATCATCATGCCTGACCTCCCCGGCATCGGGTTTGAGGGCAAATCCGATCTCATCGCTGAAATGCAGGCCCTGAAGTGAAACCACATCGTATTGCAGTCATCCCGGGCGACGGGATTGGTCGTGAAGTCATGCCCGAGGCGCTTCGGGTTTTGGAAGCCCTGCGCGAACGGCATGGGCTGTCGCTGCAGTTTGAACCTTTCGACTGGGCCTGCGCCGAGTTCTGGCAGCAGCATGGCGCGATGCTGCCCGACGACTGGTTCGAGCAGCTGCAGACATTCGATGCGATTCTGTTTGGCGCGGTGGGCTGGCCGGCGGTCGTGCCCGATCATGTGTCGTTATGGGGATCGCTGCTCAAGTTCCGCCGGGGGTTCGACCAGTACATCAATTTGCGCCCGGTCCGTCAGATGACGGGGGTGCCTGCGCCGCTTGCGGGGCGCAAGCCGGGCGAAATCGATTTTCTGGTGGTGCGAGAAAATACCGAAGGGGAATATACGAATCTGGGCGGGCGCCTTTACGAAGGCACCGAGCGCGAGATCGTCATCCAGGAATCGGTGTTCTCGCGCCACGGAGTCGATCGTGTCCTGAAGTTTGCCTTCGAGCTGGCCGCCCGCAGGCCCCGGCATCACCTCACGGCCGCTACGAAATCCAATGGTATCGCCATCAGCATGCCGTACTGGGACGAGCGTGTGCAAGCCATGGCGGCGCAGTATCCGGGCGTTGCCTGGGACAAGCACCACATCGACATCCTCTGCGCCCGTTTCGTCCTGCAACCACAGCGGTTCGACGTGGTGGTGGCCTCCAATCTCTTTGGTGACATCCTGTCGGATCTCGGCCCGGCCTGCACAGGCACGATCGGCATTGCGCCGTCGGCCAACCTCAACCCAGAGCGGCGGTATCCGTCGCTGTTCGAGCCTGTGCACGGGTCGGCACCCGACATTTATGGGCAGAACATTGCAAATCCCGTGGGGATGATCTGGTCGACGGCCATGATGCTTGATTTTCTGGGTAGTACAGACAAGGCATGCCAGGCAGCGCATGACACGCTCATGGCTGCGATCGAGCATGTGCTGGAATGCGGGCCGCGCACACCTGATCTGGGCGGACAGGCCAGCACGCAGCGTATGGGCCAGGCCATCGCCGATTTCATCGCGTCGTAGCGGGAATGGCACGGCCCAGCGCCTGCATGGAATCATGCACGGCGCGCCTTTGAATAAAAGTTAATCATACTTTGCTTAATGCGGTGATCTTTAAGTGAATAGTCGAGCAGAATGGACTGCTGGAACAGATTCGAGGACACAGCCATGAAGACCTATCGCATCGCCACCATTCCGGGAGATGGCATCGGCAAGGAAGTCATCCCGGCAGGGCAACAGGCGCTGGCGGCGCTGGCGGCTGCGACGCGCGCGTTCTCCTTCGACTTCGAGCGATTCGATTGGGGAGCTGACTATTATCGGGCGCACGGTGTGATGATGCCCGACGACGGCCTGGGAGCGCTACGCGGCAAGGATGCCATCCTGTTTGGCTCGGCGGGGGATCCCGGGGTGCCCGACCATGTCACCCTGTGGGGTCTGCGGCTGAAGATCTGCCAGGGGCTGGATCAGTACGCCAACGTGCGCCCCACGCGTATTTTGCCGGGTATCACGACGCCGCTGCGCCATTGCGCACCGGGCGATCTGGACTGGGTGATCGTGCGCGAAAATTCCGAGGGCGAATATTCGGGGGTCGGGGGACGGGTGCATCAGGGTTATCCGCTAGAAGTGGCAACCGACTTGTCGATCCTGACCCGCGTCGGCGTCGAGCGCATCATGCGCTTCGCGTTCCGGCTGGCGCAGTCCCGTCCCCGCAAGCATCTGACGGTCGTCACCAAAAGCAACGCACAGCGCCACGCCATGGTGTTGTGGGACGAGATTGCCCGCCAGGTGTCGCAGGAATTTCCGGACGTTGTCTGGGACAAGGAACTGGTCGATGCGGCGACGGCGCGCATGGTCAACCGCCCGGCGTCGCTGGATACCATCGTGGCGACCAATCTGCACGCGGACATCCTGAGCGATCTGGCTGCCGCGTTGGCCGGCAGTCTGGGCATTGCGCCCACGGGCAACATCGACCCCGAACGCCGCAATCCGTCCATGTTTGAACCTATCCATGGTTCGGCCTTCGACATCATGGGCAAGGGCCTGGCCAATCCGATCGGAACCTTCTGGTCAGCCGTGATGATGCTCGAACATCTGGGCGAGATACAGGCAGCGGGGCGGATGATGCGAGCCATCGAGACGGTGACGGCGGATCCCGCCCTGCATACGCGGGACCTGGGCGGATCGGCCACGACGGCACAGGTCACCGATGCGGTGTGTGCGCTCATCGAACAGGCGCCAGTCGCAGCTGCCTGAAGGGCTGCGGGTGCTAAAGCCCGCAGGTGTCCGGCATTTCGCGGATTTCGAGGTGCACGTCGGCCCGCGCCAGATCAGCCGATTGCAGCGCGTAGAGCGCATCCACGAATGCGACGGCGAAACTGCCGGGGCCGCTGGTCGTCTTGCCGGCCGCCTCGCCTGCGAGCTTGAAGTGGGCGTGGGCTGCAATCGTGGCATCGAAGTCACTGGCCAGCCGCCTGCCGTCCGGGGCGCGCTGGGCCGCCAGGTAAGCGGCCGTGAGCGAACCCAGCGAACAGCCGGTGCCGATGACGCGCGGCATCAGCGGATGGCCGCCGCCGACGCGCGCCAAGCGGACGGTGCTGTCCGAGACCTCCACGATGGCGTCGCGCGCGCCCGAAACCGCCACCACGGCACCAGTGGATTGCGCAAGGCTCATCGCGGCGACCAGCACGGCATCCACTTCGTCGGTCGAGTCTACGCCGCGCCCGCCGGCGCCCTGGCCTGCCAGAGCCGCGATCTCTGAAGCATTGCCGCGAATGACGGATGGGTGGCATTCGGCTGCTTGCTGAATGCGCGTAGTCCGGAAATCGATCACCCCCACGCTGACCGGGTCCAGCACCCACGGTTTGCCCATCTGGTTGGCAACCCGGATGGCGGCGTCGGCGGCCAGCAATTGCTGGTTGGTGGCAGTGCCGAAATTGATCAGAATGCCGTTGGCCAGGCGGGCGAACTGACCGGCGTCGGCTTCGTGATCCAGCATGGCGGGGGCGGCGCCCACAGCCAGCAGCACGTTGGCGCTGAACTGCTGGACCACGGTATTGGTGATGTTTTGAATGAGAGGTGCGGCTGCATGCAGCCGCGCATTCAGGGCAGGCAAATCCAGTGCCATGATAATTCCTACGTTAGCGTTGACCCGTTGACAGGGGGGGCGCGGCGCTACAGGCAGCGGCCGCCGTCCACCTCCAGACATACGCCGGTAATGAATGCGGCCTCGTCGGAGGCCAGGTACAGGCATGCGTTGGCCACATCGTCGGGAGTGGAGAAGCGCCCCAGCGGGATGCCCGCCACAAACTTGGCGCGATTTTCGGGGGTGTCGGGCTGGCCCATGAACTCCGTCAGCAGGCCCGTGGCCCCGATCACGGGATTCACGCAGTTGACGCGGATTCTGTCGGGACCCAGCTCGGCCGCCATGGATTTGCTGGTGGTGACCACGGCGCCCTTGGTGCCGTTGTACCAGGTCAGGCCCGGGCGTGGCCGGATGGCAGCGGTGGAGGCGATGTTGACGAAGACGCCGCCGCCTTGGCGGCGGAAATGCGGCACGAAGCTCTGGGCGCTCAGGAAAATGCTCTTCACATTGATGGCATAGATCCGGTCGAATTCGGCCTCGGTGATTTCGAGCATGGGGCGATTACGGTGCGTGGCTCCGGCGTTGTTGACCACGATGTGCAGTGCGGAATAATGCGCCAAGGCCTGCTCACGCAGGCGGTCCATGCTGGCCGCGCTGGCGACGTCGACGGCGACGAAATGCGCCTGGCCGCCCGCCGCCTGGATCTGGGCTACGGTCTCGCGTCCAGTTGCCTCGTTGATGTCGCCCACCACGATGCGCGCGCCTTCGCGCGCGAAAGTCTCGGCGATTCCGCGGCCGAATCCTGAACCGGCGCCCGTCACGATCGCGACTTTGTTCTGCAGACGCATGCTTTCTCCTGTGGTCCCTTAGCCGTGGTGGATCGACACGGTCTTCAATACGGTAAAGCCCAGTAGAGCCTCGAAACCTTTTTCACGGCCGTAGCCGCTGGATTTGACGCCACCAAAGGGCAATTCGACCCCGCCGCCAGCACCATAATTGTTCACGAAGACCTGGCCGCAGCGAAGCTGGCGGGCGAGCCGAAGCTGTCGTGCGCCATCGCGTGTCCAGACGCCGGCGACCAGTCCATATTCAGTGTCGTTGGCCAGATCCAGCGCGTGTGCCTCGTCGCGGAAGGGCTGTGCCACCAGCACGGGGCCGAAGATTTCCTGGCGCGCCAGCGCGCTGTCACCCGGCACGTCTCGAAAGAGCACCGCTTCCTGGTAGTAGCCGGCGGCCGGCGCGCCCTCCATGATGCGCCCGCGGGCCGCTTCGGTCAGGTGTTCCTCGCGCGCCACGTCCAGCATCTGGTGCACCCGCTCGAACTGCTTGCGGTTGACCAGGGGACCCAGGTCGGGGTGGCGCGAGGGAGGACCAGTCCGCAGGTCGCGAAAGCGCTCGGCAACCCGGGCGAGGAACGTTTCGTAGATGCTTTCCTGAACGAGCAGACGGCTGCCGGCCGAGCAGGTCTGGCCGCTGTTCTGGATAATCGCGTTCACGATGACCGGAAGCGCCTTGTCCAGATCCGCATCCTCGAACACGATCTGCGGCGACTTTCCGCCCAGCTCCAGCGTGACCGGGCAGTGACGGCGGGCGGCGGCCTCGGCCACGTGCTGACCCGTGAGGGTCGATCCCGTAAAGGAAATATGCGCAATCCCGGGGTGTGCCGTCAGCGCTGCGCCGGCCTCGATGCCGTAGCCAGTGACCACGTTCAGCGCACCCGCTGGAAAGCCGATGTCGGCGGCCAGTTCCGCCAGGTGCAGGGTGGACAGGCTGGCATCCTCGGCGGGCTTGACCACGCACGCATTGCCCGCGGCCAGTGCCGCCCCCACGCTGCGCCCGAAAATCTGCATGGGGTAGTTCCAGGGGATGATGTGGCCCGTCACGCCGTGCGGTTCGCGCACCGTCAGTACCGTGTAGCCTGATTCGTAGGGCAGCGTTTCACCGTGCAGCTTGTCGCAAGCACCGGCATAGTATTCGAAGTAGCGCGCCAGCGCGGCGACGTCATTGCGTGCTGTGGCTGGCGCCTTGCCCGTATCGCGGGCTTCGAGTGCAGCCAGCGTGTCAGCCTGTGCCAGCACCGCGTGGCCCCAGCGCGCCAGCAGCCGGCCGCGGTCTCGTGCACAGGTCGTGGCCCAGGGACCATTCAGGTGCGGGCCCATGGCTGCCTGGGCGGCCCGGACAGCTTGGTCCACGTCGTCGGCGGATCCTCGCGCCAGTTCGTCGAACGGCTGACCGTCGGCAGGGTCGATGACCGGAATGGTCCGGCCGTCGCGGGCCGGGACTCTGGCGTTGCCGATGAAATGGTGCGCAGTCATAGGGCGGCTCAGACGGAGGTGAAGTAATCTGGTCGGGATGAGATTCTGCGGCTCATGGTGGTGAGGCATGCACAAGCATGTATGCGTCTAGTTTAGCGTCCAGATTGTCAATCGGCACTGCGCCGCGTGCTGCAGTGTGGAATTACCCTATGAGCCAGCTCTGTCGGCCATCTTGGGGGGTTGGTGCGTTGCGGGATCACGCGTATCGTGTTTGAATACTTCGGGATTTTTCGGACCGCCCGGTCGATTCGGGGGGTGATCGTGATATCGACGGGCCGGCGAAGGCCACGAGGGGACCGCTTCATGGTACGGGGAAAGGGATTGATTCGCTGGCTGGCTGCTGCCGCCTTGGTGGGTACTGCGGCGGTAACTCCCGTGCTGGCGCAGACGACGCTGAAGATGGCATACGCGTTATCGGAGACGTCGCACTATGGCGTTGCGGCCGCGGCGTTTGCGAAGTCGCTGGCGGCCAGCGACCCCAACTTCAAGATCCAGCAGTTTCCCAACAGCCAGTTGGGCGGCGAGCGCGAAGTGATCGAAGGCCTGCAGTTGGGCACCATCGACATGGCCATTGTCTCCACCGGCGCATCGCTGAATTTCGTGCCGCAGACGGGCGTGTTCGATATCCCGTTCCTGTTCCGTGACCTGGCGCATGCGCGCAAGGTGCTGGACGGCAAGATCGGCCAGGACATGCTGGCGCAGTTCCCCAAGCGGGGCCTGGTGGCGCTGGCCTGGGGCGAACAGGGTTTCCGCCATCTGACCAACAATGTGCGGCCCGTGAAGGAACCGGCCGACATCAAGGGGCTGAAGATCCGCACCACCGAGAACCCCATCCACATTGCCGCTTTCCGGCAGCTGGGTGTGCTGGCCACGCCCATGGCCTGGCCAGAGGTGGCGACCGCCCTGCAGCAAGGCACCATCGATGGCCAGGAAAACCCGCTTTCCGTGCTGGTGTCGGTGAAGATCTGGCAACTGCAGAAATACCTGTCGCTCACGGCGCATGTGTACGGACCCGCACTCATCATGATGTCGCCGTCCGTCTATGACGGTCTGTCCGACGCGGACAAGGCAAAATTCAAGGATGCGGCCCATGCGGCGGTGGTCGCCATGCGCGCCTATGTGGATCAGGTCGAGAAGGATGGCGTGGAGACGCTGAAGAAAAACGGCATGCAGGTGAACACGGTGGACCACGCGGCCTTCGTGAAGGCGGTGGAACCGATCTATCCGCAGTACTACAAGCAATTCGGGAAGGATCTGGTTGAATCCATCCGCAATACGCAGTGATCTGTGCGGCGCGATGTCATGCCCATCCTGAGTTCGATTGATCGCGGATTGTTCCGGACGGTGTCCTGGGTCGCCCAGGCGCTGCTCTGGTCCGCCGTAGCTGCCGGTTTCTACCAGGTCCTGGCGCGCTTCGTCTTTGAGTCGCCCTCCGCCTGGTCCGAGGCCTGGACGCGTGCGTCCATGATCTGGTCGGTGATGCTGGGCGTGGCGCTGGCGTTTCGCCAGGGCGCCATGCTGGGGGTCGACCTGCTGCACAACCTGCTCGAGCCCCACAAAGCCCGCATCCTGGAGCATCTGGTCATGCTGATCGTGGGCGGATTCCTGATCTTCCTGACCTGGGTGGGCGTGGACATGACCTGGCGAGTGCGGTTCCAGACGATGCCCAGTTTGGCGGTGTCGATTTCCTGGGTCTATGTGTCCATCCCCTTGGGGGCCCTTTTGTCGCTTTTTGGGGCGCTCGCCTACTGGGCCGGGCCGCGCCACACGCACATCGAAACCAACTGATCCGGAGCCTGGCGCATGTCGCAGTTGATGGTCCTCTCCATGCTGCTGTTCTTTGGACTGACCGTGCCGGTGGCGGTCTCGATCGGTCTGGCGTCCATGGTGGCGGTGGGCGCCGACGGCCACATGACGTGGCTGGTGATCGCGCAGCAGCTCTATGCGGCGATGGACAAATATCCGCTGGTGGCCGTGCCATTCTTCATCCTGGCGGGGAACCTCATGGAGGCGGGTGGCATTTCCGAGCGCATGGTGGAGTTCGCCAAAAGCGTGGTGGGTGGCGTGCAGGGCGGCCTGGCCTGCAGTTGCGTACTGACCTGCATGATTTTTGCGGCGGTGGCCGGCTCCAGCGTGGCCACGACGTTTGCCGTGGGATCCATCCTGATCCCGGCGATGGTGAAGCATGGCTATCCGCCACCGTTCGCAGCGTCCCTACAGGCCTCGGCGGCGGAACTGGGTGTCATCATCCCGCCGTCCATCCCGATGATCCTGTTCGCGGTTTCCACGGACACCTCGGTGGGCGAGGTCTTCATCTCGGGGATCGGGCCCGGGATCCTGATTGTGATTGCCATGATGCTGTACGTTTGGCTCTATGCGCGCAGTCACGGCTATGGCACTCACGACGGTGACAATCGCCTGCCGGTCTGGGCGGCCTTCAAAAAGGCGTGGTGGGCACTGCTCATGCCCGTCATCATCCTGGGTGGGATCTACGGCGGCATCTTCACGCCCACCGAGGCGTCGGCCGTGGCGGTGGTGTATGCGCTGTTCGTGGGCGGATTCATTTACCGGCGGCTGGATGCCAGGACGCTGAGCCGGACCTTTCACCGTTCGGTGGTGTCCACCGCCATCATCATGTTCATCATCGCCAACGCTGGCGTGTTCGGGTTCTTGCTGAACCGCGCAGGCGTGCCCATGGCGCTGGGCGAGTGGCTCAGCCATCTGTTCCACAGCAGCTTCGCGTTCCTGATGGGTGTGAACGCGGCGCTGTTCATCATCGGCATGTTCATCGAGACCTCCGCCTCCATCGTGGTGCTGGCCCCGTTGCTGCTGCCGGTCGCCACCCAGTTCGGTGTGGACCCGGCGCATTTTGGCGTCATCATGGTGGTGAACCTGGCCCTGGGCATGGTGACGCCGCCTTTTGGCGTGAACCTGTTTGCCGCCTGCACGGTGGCCAACGTTCCGATCGAGAGGCTCATCCGGCCGCTGCTGCCGTTCGTGGGCGTGGTGCTGTGCTGCCTGATGGTGATCACATACTGGCCGGATCTGTCGCTGTATCTGCGCGACCTGGTGTATCGCTGAGCATCTCTGGCCGAGGGATCAGCGCGCGTGCTGACCGGGTCGGCCTGGGAACCCAGTCAGGATTTCTTCTCGTGGTGGCCGCCGAACGCGTGGCGCATGGCCGACAGCATCTGGTTGGCGAACAGGTCCTGGTCGCGGGACCCGAAGCGGGCGAACAGCGCGGAAGTCAGCACCGGAGCCGGGACGCCTTGCTCGATGGCGGCCTGGGCCGCCCAGCGGCCTTCGCCGGAGTCGGAGACGGCGCCCTGGTAGTGCTTCAAATTCGGGTCCTGGTGCAGTTCGGTGGCCGTCAGGTCCAGCAGCCAGGAGCCGATCACGCTACCCCGGCGCCAGAGCTCGGCGATGTCGGCCAGCGGTAGATCGTACTGATGATGTTCTGGGTGCTCGAGCGGTGTGGTTTCGGCGTCTGTCTGGTGATCCTGGCGACCCATGCCGGCGTGGCGCAGGATGTTGAAGCCTTCGGCGTAGGCCGCCATCAGCCCGTATTCGATGCTGTTGTGAATCATCTTCACGAAGTGGCCCGCACCGCTTTCACCGCAGTACAGAAAGCCCCGTTCGGCTGGCGAGGGATCGCCGTCGCGCCCGGTTGAGCGGGGGGCCGCTTCGAAACCAGGGCTCAGCGCTGCGAAGACTGGTTCCAGAAGACGGCATGCATCCGCCGGGCCGCCAACCATCAGGCAGTAGCCGCGCTCACGCCCCCAGACCCCGCCGCTCACCCCCACATCCACATAATGGATGCCTAGGTCCGCCGCGACCTGTGCGCGGCGAATGTCCTCGGTGTAATGCGAATTGCCCCCATCGATCAGGATGTCGCCCGCCTCGAGCAGGGGCAGCACCTGTGTCATGACCGCATCGACCACGCCGCTGGGCACCATCATCCAGACCGATCGCGGCTTCGGCAACCTCTCGATCAGGTCGGCGATGCGGGTTGCCGTGGCGATTCCCTGTTGATGGCTGCGATCCGCGGCGTCCGCGTCTGCGTCATGGCCGACGCAGGCGATGCCCGCGGACTGCAGGCGCAGGATCATGTTGCAGCCCATGCGCCCCAGGCCGATCAGGCCCAGCGGTCCGGTGAAAATGGTGCTGTTCATCGGCGATCCGTCTGTCGTCAGAATGCCGCGCCGTCGTCATCGGCGGGGGGCGCTGGTTTTCTGGGTTTTGCGGCCGCCTTCCCGGCTGTTTTGCGGGGCGACTTCGCCTTGGCTGATTTCCCGTTCGCGCTGCCGGTCGCCTTGGCGCGCGTGGTCTTGGTAGCGGCCTTCTTGGCGGGCGCCTTAGGTGTTTCCGCAGGCGCATCGGCTGATTTCGCGGTCGAGGTCCGGGCAGCCGATGGTTTTGCGCTGCCTGCCTTCGCAGCGGCACCCGCCTTCGGCGCCCGCGCCTCGAATTCGAAGCCGATCTTGCCATCCTTCTGGCGTACCAGGTAAGCCTTGAACTTGCGGTTCGTGCGGCTGGAGACGAATCCCTGGAACAGATCGGTCTTGCCGGTTTCCAGCAGCTTCGTCATTTGTGCGGCGGGGATTTCCTGCTGCAGGATGACCTTGCCGCTACGGAAGGTGCAGGACTTTCCCGGCCCGACCGAGTGCTCGCAGACGTAATTCATGCCATGTTCGAAGACCCGGCCGCCGCACTTGGGACACGCGCCCAGGGCAGTCTGGCCCGAGAAGTCCACGGCTTCACTGTCTTCATCGTCCTTCTGGCCGAAGTCGAATTCCAGCTTGAACTCGTCCGTGATGCGCAGCAGCGCGGCAAAGGGCCGTCCCATCTTGCTGATGAAGCCGGTGAGCGGCCCGATCTGGCGGTGCTTCAGCAGGTCTTCGACTTCGGAAATCTCGAACGTGCGCCCGCCCGGGTGCTTGCCAATGGAAAAATCGCAGTTCGTGCAGGCGTATCGGCGGTAGTTTTCCTTCACCACCGCGCCACACTTGGGGCAGGGGGTCTTCAGTGTGGCATAGTCGCCGGGCACTGTGTCGCGTTCGTATTCCTTGGCCCGCTTGACGATGACCTGGGTCATCTGCGCGATTTCCCGCATGAAGGACTCGCGGTCCAGCTTGCGCTGCTCGACGAGCTTCAGCTGATGCTCCCACTCGCCCGTCAGCTCTGGCGAAGTGAGTTCATTCACGCCCAGACCCGAGAGCAGCGTCATGAGCTGCCGCGCTTTTGCACTGGGGATCAGGTCGCGTCCCTCGCGGCGCAGGTAGCCTTCGTTCAGCAAGCCTTCGATGATGGCGGCCCGGGTGGCTGGTGTGCCCAGACCACGCTCGGACATGGCCTCGCGCAGCGCCTCGTCGTCCACGAGTTTGCCGGCGCCTTCCATGGCCGAGAGCAGCGTGGCTTCGTTGAACCGTGCGGGCGGCTTGGTCGCCAGGCCACGTGCTTCGATGTCTTCGGTGCGCACCCGTTCGCCATCCGCGACCGGAACCAGCGAGGCATCCTGGCCCTGGGATTCGCGGCCGTAGATGGATAGCCAGCCGGGAGAGACCAGGACCTTGCCCTCGGTTTTGAACGAATGCTCCGAGACCTGCGTGATGCGGGTAGTGATGTGGAACTCCGCTGCCGGAAAGAAGACCGCCAGGAAGCGTCGAGCCACCAACTCGTAGATCTTGAATTCGGCGTCTGATAGTTCGCGTGGCACCTGCAGCGTGGGGATGATCGCGAAGTGGTCAGAAATCTTGGTATCGTCGAAGATGCGCCGGTTGGGCTTGACCCAGCTCTGCTCCACCACCCGGGCGGCGAATGGCTTCACCGTGCGGGCAGCGCCCGATTCGCTGTCGGCCAGCACCCGCATGGTCTGTTTGACCGTGTCCACATAGTCTTGCGGCAGGTATCGGGAGTCTGTCCGCGGGTAGGTGAACGCCTTGTGGCGTTCGTATAGCGTCTGGGCCAGCGACAGCGTGGTCTTGGCCGAAAAGCCGAAGCGTGAGTTGGCCTCGCGCTGCAGCGTGGTCAGATCAAAAAGGGCCGGGGAGACCTGCGTGCTGGGTCTGGATTCCTCGGTCACGGTGCCGGGGTTGTCGCGGCAAGCTGTGACGATGCTCTGGGCGGCGGCTTCCGACCAGAGACGCGAGTCGCGCGAGTCGGGGTCCTGCTCGTCCTTCTTGAACTTGGGGTCGAACCAGCGACCCTCGTAGAGGCCCGCAGCGGCCACGAAGGTCGCGTGAACTTCCCAGTAGTCGCGCGAGACGAAGCTGCGAATGCGGTCTTCACGCTCCATGACGATGGCCAGCGTGGGCGTCTGGACCCGGCCCACTGGCGTCTTGAAGAAGCCCCCGTCCTTGCTGTTGAAGGCCGTCATTGCGCGGGTACCGTTGATGCCGACCAGCCAGTCGGCCTCGGCGCGAGACCGTGCAGCGGCTTCCAGCGGCTTCATGGTGTCGTCGTCCCGCAGGTTCTGGAAGGCTTCGCGGATGGATGCCTGGGTCATGGACCGCAGCCAGAGGCGCTGGATCGGTTTCTTGACCCCCGCGTACTGAATGATATAGCGGAAGATGAGTTCGCCCTCGCGCCCTGCGTCGCAGGCGTTGATGACGGCTCCCACGTCCTTGCGCTTGAGCAGCTTGATCAGCATTTTCAGCCGCTCGCCCGAGCGCTTGTCGGTCGGCCCCAGCTCGAAATGCGGTGGAATCACAGGCAGCTGAGCGAAACTCCATTTGCCGCGCACCGGGTCATTGGGCGCCACCAGGCTGAGCAGATGCCCCACGCTGGAGGACAGCACGTACGAGTCGCTCTCGAAGTAATCCCCCTCGCGGGAGAACCCCCCCAGGGCGCGGGAGATATCCAGTGCAACCGACGGCTTTTCGGCAATGATCAGAGTTTTAGTCATGAAGTTCCAGGAGCGGCCGGATGTGCAGCCGCATAGCGCGGATCATACGACGAATATATCAAACGGGTGCTGGGCCCATCATTTGCCCAACCCGGCTATCCTCCTGTCGGGGATGGCAGATCAGGGGAAGCGCTGCGCCCAGCGGGCGGCGGCTTCACCTAGAAAAACATCTCGGCTGTGTGCAGGAAATGGCGCGAAACCCAGGGCCTGCCAGGCGTCCTGGAGGGCTTCGAGCGGGTCCGCCAGATCCAGGGCCGGTGCATGGTTCTGTTTCGAGAGCTTGCGCCCTTCGGCGTCCAGCACCAGCGGGACGTGCATCATGCGTGGGGCCGGCAGCCCCAGCGCCCGTGCCAGCTGCCGCTGCCGAGCGGTGGAATCCAGAAGGTCGGCGCCGCGCACCACGTCCGTGACGCCCTGCGCAGCGTCGTCGACGACCACCACGAGTTGGTAGGCCCACAGACCGTCTGCGCGGCGGATGATGAAATCGCCCACCTCGTTCGCCACGTCCTGGCTTTGCGGCCCCAGCCAGCGGTCCTGAAAGATTTCCCGGCCGGACTCGACCCGGAAGCGCCACGATGGCTGGACGGCGGCATGGGGCTGATGCCTGGCGCGGCCGGTCGTTTTGTCCGGCCGGCAGGTGCCGGGGTAGGGGCCGGCGGCGAGATCGCGCCGGCTGCAGGTGCAACCATAGGTGCGGCCCTTCGCCTGAAGGCGGGCGAAGGCCTGTGCATATAAGGAGTGGCGTTCGGATTGCCAGACGGCGGCGTGGTCCCAGCGCATCCCGAGCGCGTCCAGCTGCGCCATGATGATTCCGTCCGCGCCAGCGGCGGTACGGGGCGTGTCGATGTCTTCGATGCGCAGCAGCCACTCGCCGTGGTGGGCGCGGGCGTCCAGGAAGCTGGCCAGAGCTGCCACCAGTGAACCGGCGTGCAGCGGCCCGCTGGGGCTGGGTGCGAAACGCCCGACGTAGCGGCCCCGTGGGGGCGACACATCAAGAGGCATGGCAGGAATCACGGGGCGCGAGGGCGCCCGTCAGTGCGCCAGGCGCGGGTCGTCATCAGCCAGAAGTTCTTCGAAGATCAGGTGGTCGACCTCGGCCTCCTGGCTCCAGAGCACCATGAGCGCCAGGATCTTGATCTCGGTCAGGCTGAGCGGCGCCTCGTGGGCGGCCTGCGCGCAGCCGATGAGGATCTCACGCAGTGCTGGTGGCAGCGCGCCCGAGCTTTCGAGGAATACGATGAAGCCGATGGCTTCGGTTCCCAGCGCGCTGTATTCCTGCTCGGTGTAGATCCGGGGTGCGTGCGACTCTGTGTGCCGACCCAGGGATGCCAAGACCAGGCATTGTTCGGTCGTATTGGCCAGCTCGCGCAGCCAACTGAGCGCGTCGTCGATGTCTTCGTGCTCGAACCCCGCAGCGGCGAGCTTGCTGGCAAGGATCTCGGCGCGTGGACAGGCTTCGGGGGTGTAGTAGTTCTCGAACAGATAGACCAGGATATCGTACATGGCGTCGCATCCAGAATTGCGCCTACAGTGTACTTGATCCGCCCGATCAGCAGGGTACGGATGGGTACGACCATGGTGCGCCTCAAGCCCTGGGACCTGCCGCCGCGAACGCCTGTTTCAGATCTGCGATCAGGTCGCCGGGTTCTTCCAGTCCGACATGCAGGCGTATGACGGTGCCGGCTTTCATGCGGGCATCCGCAATCTGAGCCCAATAGCTGTGGGTGGCAAGTGCCGCCGGCTCCACCTGCGTCACCAGACTTTCATAGCCGCCCCAGGAATATCCGATCCCGAACAGGCGCAGCGCGTCGATCACCCGGCGTACCTGATGTTCGTCGAAATCGACTGACACGGACAGCAAGCCGTTGGATCCGGTAGCATCCCGCTGCCACAGGGCGTGACCGGCGTCCTGTGGCCAGGCGGGGAAAAAGATGTGAGAGACTTCGGGGCGCTGCGCCAGCCAGTTACATACGTCCAGCGCGTGCTCCCCGCAGGTGCGCATGCGCAGCCCCAGGGTTCGGGCACCGCGGATGGCCAGCCAGGCGTCGTCGGCACTGACGGTGCTGCCCAACGCGTAGTGTGTCTCGTGCAGTCTCGCGATCCGCGCCGGGTCGCGGGCAATGGCTGCGCCCAGCATCAGATCGGAGTGGCCCCCGACGTATTTGGTGGCGGCGATGACGGAAACGTCGGCGCCCAGCGTGAGTGGGCGATAGATGTAACCGGAGCCCCAGGTGTTGTCGGTGATGACGGTCAGCCCGTGATCGTGTGCCCAGCGTGACAGCGCAGGCACGTCCTGCATCTGCAGCAGCAGCGATCCCGGAGATTCCAGATACAGCACGCGGGTCTCGGGGCGCAGCGCCGCCTGCAGGTGTTCGATGTCGGGGGCCACGAAGTCCATGGCAATACCCATGCGCGACAGGATCGTCTTGTGCAGATGGCGCACCGGGCCATACACAGAATCCACGACCAGCGCGTGTTCGCCCTGGCTCAGGAAGGCCAGCATCGCCATGCTGATGGCTGCCATCCCCGAAGGTGCGAGGAAGGCACGCTGGCCCCCTTCGAGCTGGCACAGCAGTTCTTCGAGCGCAGCGTGGGTCTGCAGGCCCACGCGTCCGTAGGTTGGCACCCGTTCGCCGCGCTGCTTGGCCGCCTGGGCGCGGTCCAGCACGTCCATGGAAGCAAACCGGACGGTGCTGGTTCGGTAGGACGGGAGCGCCACCGGCCCCGACCCCGTGGCCGGGTCCAGTGGTGCCTGGCCGGTGTGTTGCAGCAGGGTGTCGATGTGATCGGAAGCGGAAGATGTCATGGCAAAAAGTGGCTGGGGTGCAGTGTTCAGGAGCGTTGGAAGCGGTAGACGCCATCGGCTCCCAGATGGCGATTCAGTGCGCCCTGAAAGTATAGGGCGTGCAGGTGGGCGATGGATTCGCCCATGGCGAACGAAAGCTGATGGGTATCCAGCTTGCGGTGAAACAGCAGGGGCAGCAGGTCATGCGCGCTTTGCGGCTGCGCACAGGCCGTCAGGACCTCGGACAGACGTTCGGCATGGTGATCGAGCTGCTGGGTGACGCGCACCTGCAGTCCGCGAAAGGGCTTGCCGTGCGATGGCAGTACCAGCGCGTCCTCGGGCAGCGGGCGCAGTTGCTTGAGCGATTCCAGGTACAGGGCCAGCGGGTTGGCCTCGGGCTCCTGGGCGAACACGCTGACGTTGGTGGAAATGCGCGGCAGCACCATGTCGCCGGAAATCAGCACGCCCAGTGACGGGCACCAGAAGGAAGCGTGTTCGGGCGCGTGGCCGTAGCCCACGATGACTCGCCATTCGTGTCCGCCGATCTTCAGCGTGTCGCCGTCCATGATGCGGTGGAATTGGGCCGGGGCGTCGGGCACCATGCCGCCGTAATAGTTGCGTCGGGCCCGCATTTGGGCCTGGATCTCGGGATCCACCAGACCGTGGCGGGCGAAGTGCTGGATGGAGGGCTCGTTCGATGCAGCGTCGTCGTGGGCCGCACCGGACGGGCCGGTGCCACACCACAGCCGTGCCAGGACGTAGTCCGTCATGGTCATCCAGAGCGGAACCTGCCAGCGCGCGCACAGCCAATGCGCCAGCCCGACGTGATCCGGGTGCATGTGCGTGACCAGCACGCGCAGCACCGGCAGCCCGTCCAGCGCCTGTGCGAAGACCGTTTCCCAGGATTCGCGTACCTCTGGGCGATCGATGCCGCAATCCACGATGGTCCAGCCGTCGCGCCCGTCGATCTGGTCGCGCAGCAACCAGAGGTTGATGTGATCCAGCGCGAACGGCAGCGGCATGCGCAGCCAGCGGACGCCGTCGGCGACGGTGATCGCCTGTCCCGCAGCTGGGAGCGTTTCATTCAGCAGGTAGGTCAGTTGTTGTTCCTGGGGATTCATGTCGTTTCGAACTCCGTACGTTTGCCCGACACCCAGATTATGTCAGACAATACAACTGACGTTAACGTAAACTGAACTCGCTCGCCCGCATGGATATGCCCATGAATCAAACCACCTGGACGATTTCCGAACTGTCACAAGAGTTCGGTGTCACGCCCCGTACCATCCGGTTCTACGAAGACCAAGGCATCCTCAGTCCGGCCCGTGAAGGGCGCCGGCGCATCTATGCGCCTCGTGATCGTACGAGGCTGAAGCTTGCGTTGCGAGGGCGGCGGCTCGGGCTGCAGCTTGCCGAAATCCTCAGTCTGATCAATCTGTACGATCACAGCGGCGCCAGTTCGACCAAGCAGTTGCGGCACTATGCCGAGGTTCTGTCCAGTCACCGCGAGAAGCTGGAGCAGCAGCGCCGCGATCTGGACGAGACGCTGCGGGAGATCAGCCGCCAGCAGGCGGACTGTGAGGCCTTGCTGCGCGCCCGCGAGGCCGCCCGGTCCACAGCCCCCCAGGACTTCCCTGATTGACGTTAACGTAAACGTTATAGGAAAATCAGGTTCTTCCGCCATCGCGCACCGATTCCCTCAGGAGACACTTATGGACCTGCCTGGATTGAATTTCGACCTCGGCACTGATCTGGATATGCTGCGCGACGCCGTGCGCGAATTCGCGCAGTCAGAGATTGCTCCGCGGGCTGCCGAAACCGACCGCACCGACCAGTTCCCAATGGATCTATGGCGCAAGTTCGGCGACCTGGGGCTGTTGGGCGTGACGGTGGGCGAGACCTACGGCGGCTCCAGCCTGGGGTACTTGGCCCATATGATCGCGGTAGAGGAAATCTCCCGCGCCAGCGCGTCCATCGCCCTGTCCTATGGGGCACACTCGAATCTGTGCGTGAACCAGATCCACCGCAACGGCACTGAGGCCCAGAAGCGCAAATACCTGCCGGGGTTGATCTCGGGCGATCATGTGGGCGCGCTCGCCATGAGCGAGCCAGGGGCGGGGTCTGACGTGGTCAGCATGCGCCTGCGGGCCGAAAAGCGAGGCGACCGCTATGTACTCAACGGCACCAAGATGTGGATCACGAACGGGCCGGACGCCGATACGCTGGTGGTGTACGCCAAGACCGACCCTCAGGCCCGCCAGCATGGGATCACCGCCTTCATCGTGGAGAAGAGCTTTCCGGGCTTCTCGGTAGCCCAAAAACTCGACAAGCTGGGTATGCGCGGCTCGCATACGGGCGAGCTGGTCTTCCGGGACTGCGAGGTCCCCGAAGAAAACGTGCTGGGCCAGGTCAACGGGGGAGTGAAGGTCCTGATGAGCGGCCTGGATTACGAGCGCGCCGTCCTGGCTGCGGGGCCGTTGGGCATCATGCAGGCGGTGCTGGATGTGGTGGTGCCCTACGTCCACGAGCGGAAGCAGTTCGGCCAGTCCATTGGCGAGTTCCAGCTCATCCAGGGCAAGCTTGCCGACCTGTACACCACGCTGCAGGCCTGCCGCGCCTATTGCTACACGGTGGGCAAGAATCTGGATCGGCTGGGTGCGGAGCATGCGCGTCAGGTGCGCAAGGACTGCGCGGGGGTCATCCTGTATTGCGCTGAAAAGGCGACCTGGATGGCCGGCGAGGGCATCCAGATCCTGGGCGGCAATGGCTACATCAATGACTACCCCACCGGGCGCCTGTGGCGCGACGCGAAGCTTTACGAAATCGGCGCTGGCACCAGTGAAATTCGCCGCATGCTGATCGGCCGCGAATTGTTTGCCGAGACGGCCTGACCCCATGCGTGAGGACGGCGACCTGCGGCACATCGAGCCCGCTGTGCCTCGTGCGCACGGGCCCGAAGCTGTTGCTCGCATGATTCTCGCGGGCTTTGATCGCCACTATTCTCTGTTCCGCTATAGCGCGCAGCGCGCCAAATCGCTCTTCGAATCGGCTGACTGGCATGGGATCCAGCAGCTGGCGCGCGAACGCATCGAATACTACGACACGCGTGTTCGGGAATGCGCCACGGCCCTGGGGCAGGCGCTGCGCGGAACCGCGCCTGCACAGACCGCGCCGGGCTTGGCGCTGACGGCCGAACAGATCGATTTCTGGCAGGCCACCAAGACTTGCTACATTGCGCTGCTTGCCAGCCACCGGCAGCCTGAATGCGCGGAGACGTTCTTCAATTCAGTCTCGTGTCGAATACTGCATCGCAGCTACTTCAACAATGATTTCCTGTTCGTGCGACCGGCCGTCGCGACCGATTACATCGACAGCCTGCTGCCGTCCTACCGCTCCTACTATCCGCTCACCGATGGCCTGATGCCCAGTCTGATCCGCATGGTGGCCGATTTTGGCCTGGCGGCGCCTTATCAGGATCTCCCGGCGGATGCCCGACGGATGGCCCGCATGGGTTTGCGCCATCTGCGCCGGGTGCTGCCCAGGGGGCTGGGCCGGCGCCTGGCGCCAGACTGCCAGATCCAGGTGCTGGGCTCGCTGTTCTTCCGCAACAAGGGCGCCTACATCGTGGGCCGGGTCGTCAACCAGACCGCCATCCACCCCTTCGCCGTGGCGCTGCTGCATACGCCTTCCAACCACATTCAGCTCGATGCGCTGCTTCATACCAGCGATGATCTCAGTACGCTGTTCAGCTTCACGCGCGCGTACTTCCTGGTGGATATGGAGGCCCCCGCCGCCTATGTGGATTTCCTGGCTTCGCTCTTCCCCCGTAAGCCCAAGGCTGAGATCTATACCACCATTGGCCTGCAGAAGCAGGGCAAGACCCTCTTCTACCGCGATTTCCTGCACCATCTGTCGCACTCCAGCGATGCTTTCGATGCGGCGCCCGGGATCCAGGGCATGGTCATGACCGTGTTCACCCTGCCGTCCTACCCGTATGTGTTCAAGCTCATCCGCGAACACATCGCCAAGGACGGCATGGACGAAGCCACCGTGCGGCGCAAATACCAGCTCGTGAAGAAGCACGACCGCGTCGGGCGCATGGCAGATACCTGGGAATACTCGCAGGTGGCCTTGCCACGCGACCGCTTCTCGGCTCGGTTGCTCGCCAGCCTGCGTGCGGATGTTCCGGGTCTGCTGGAGGAGTCCACCGATCTCATCGTGTTCAAGCATGTCTATATCGAGCGGCGCATGACCCCGCTGAACATCTTCCTGGCCGGTGCCTCGGACACCGCCGTGGATTCTGCGATCCAGCAATACGGCCAGGCGATCCGCGAATTGGCGGCGGCCAACATCTTCCCCGGTGACATGCTGTACAAGAACTTTGGCGTCACCCGCCTGGGCCGCGTCGTGTTCTACGACTACGACGAAATCCAGCCCATGGCCGACATGCAGTTCCGCCGCGTCCCGCCGGCCCCCAACGAGGAGGCCGAGCTTGCCAGCGAGCCCTGGTATCCGGTGGGCGCGAACGATGTGTTCCCCGAAGAATTTTCACGCTTCCTGCTGGGTGATCCCAGGGTACGCGCCGCCTTTCTGAAGCACCATTCCGACCTTTTGGAGGCACAATGGTGGCAGAATTGCCGTGCGCGCGCCGCCCAGGGGCGTATTGAAGACATTTTTCCCTACCCTCCGGCGCGTCGGCTGCATTCGGCTTGCCCGTCCCGCTTCGACCGGGGGGCGACACCCCGTTACTAGGAGACCATCATGTCTGATCCCATCGTCATCGTTTCGGCCACCCGCACCCCCATGGGGAGCATGATGGGCAGCCTGTCCGCGCTCTCGGCGCACGAACTGGGCGCCATTGCCATCCGGGCGGCCGTAGATCGCGCCGGCATTGCGGATGACGCGGTCCAGGAAGTCATCATGGGCAATGTGCTGCAGGCCGGCCAGGGCCAGGCGCCCGCCCGCCAGGCGACCATCGGCGCCGGTCTGCCAAAGAGCACGCCGGCCAGCACGCTGCACAAGGTCTGCGGCTCGGGCATGAAGGCCGTCATGCTGGCGCATGACATCATCAAGGCCGAATCGGTCGACGTGGCGGTGGCGGGTGGCATGGAAAGCATGAGCAACGCGCCCTACCTGCTTCTCAAGGGCCGCCAGGGCTACCGCTATGGCCACTCCACGGTCTACGATCACATGGCGCTCGACGGCCTGGAAGATGCCTACCAGCGCGGCACCGCCATGGGGGTGTTCGCCGAGGACTGCGCCGGCAAATATCACTTCACGCGTGAAGAACAGGACGCCTTCTCGCTGGAATCGCTCAAGCGCGCACGCACGGCCAATGAAGACGGCAGTTTCAAGTGGGAAACCGTTCCGGTGACCATCCATGACCGCAAGGGCGATACCGTCGTGGACAAGGACGAGGCCCCGTTCAAGGCCAAGCCTGAGAAGATCCCCACGCTGAAGCCAGCGTTCAAGAAGGACGGGACCGTCACGGCGGCCAATTCGTCCTCGATTTCCGATGGGGCTTCCGCCCTGGTTGTCATGCGGGGTTCCAAGGCGCAGCAACTCGGCGTCAAGCCGCTGGCGCGCATCGTCGCCCATACGCAGCATGCCCAGGAACCCCAGTGGTTCACCACGGCGCCCGTCGGCGCCATGCAGAAGCTGCTCGCCAAGACCGGCTGGAAGATCGCGGACGTGGACCTGTTCGAAATCAACGAGGCCTTCGCCGTCGTCACCATGGCGGCCATGAAAGAGCTCGACATCCCCCACGGGAAGGTCAATATCCACGGCGGTGCCACTGCGCTGGGGCATCCCATCGGCTGCTCGGGAGCTCGGCTGATCACCACCCTGATTGGTGCGTTGCGCAAGACGGGCGGCAAGCGCGGTGTTGCGTCGCTGTGCATCGGCGGCGGTGAAGCTGTCGCCATAGCTATTGAAATGCTGTAAATCCGGACAGCACACCACGGGCCGGGATCACCGGCCCGTGGTGTGTCTGCCTCCTTTCAGGAATCGTCATGCCGGTCATCGAGTCCCGCATCAATCCACGATCACAAGAATTCCAGGACAATGCCCGCTCGATGCGGGCACAAATTGAAGATCTGCAGGCGCAACTCGCCCGCACGGCACGGGGTGGCAGCGAGTCCGCGCGTGCCAAGCACATCGCCCGCGGCAAGCTGCTGCCGCGCGAGCGGGTGGAGCGTCTGCTGGACCCGGGTACGCCTTTTCTGGAACTGTCCCCGTTGGCGGCGCACGACGTCTATGACAACGCCTCGCCGGGTGCCGGGTTGATCACTGGCATCGGTCGGATCAGCGGCACCGAGTGCGTCATTGTCTGCAACGACGCCACCGTCAAGGGCGGCACCTACTATCCGCTGACGGTGAAGAAGCACCTGCGTGCTCAGGAGATCGCCCAGCAGAACCATCTGCCATGCGTCTATCTGGTCGATTCGGGCGGGGCGAACCTGCCCAACCAGGATGAAGTCTTCCCGGATCGGGACCATTTCGGGCGCATCTTCTACAATCAGGCCGTCATGTCGTCCCTGGGTATCGCCCAGCTGGCGGTCGTCATGGGGTCGTGCACAGCCGGTGGCGCCTATGTGCCCGCCATGAGCGACGAGTCCATCATCGTACGCAACCAGGGCACCATCTTCCTGGGGGGGCCGCCGCTGGTGAAGGCGGCCACGGGCGAAGAGGTCACGGCAGAGGACCTGGGCGGCGGCGATGTACACACCCGCCTGTCGGGTGTTGCCGACCACTTGGCCGAAAACGATACCCATGCACTGCGGCTGGCTCGCGAGGCTGTGGCCCGACTCAACCGGCCGGCGATGCCGCTCGCCGGCCCCTGGTCAGAGCCGTTGTACGACCCAGCACAGCTCGACGGCATCATCCCCCAGGACACACGCAAGCCCTACGATGTGCGCGAGGTCATCGCGCGCATCACCGACGGGTCGGAGTTCGAGGAGTTCAAGGCGCGCTATGGCACCACCCTGGTGACCGGGTTTGCCCATATCTATGGCATGCCGGTGGGCATCATTGCCAACAACGGCATCCTGTTCTCGGAAGCGGCCCAGAAGGGCACCCACTTCATCGAGCTGTGTTGCCAGCGCAAGACCCCGCTGGTCTTTCTGCAGAACATCAGCGGCTTCATGGTGGGCCGCAAATACGAGAACGAAGGCATTGCGCGTCACGGCGCCAAGATGGTCACGGCGGTCTCGACGGCGGCCGTCCCCAAGTTCACCGTCCTGATTGGCGGGTCGTTTGGCGCTGGCAATTACGGGATGTGCGGGCGCGCCTTCGGTCCGCGGCTGTTGTTCATGTGGCCCAACGCCCGCATTTCGGTCATGGGCGGCGAGCAGGCGGCCAGCGTGCTGGCCACGGTGCGTCGCGACAGCATCGAGCGCAAGGGCGGCCATTGGTCTGCTCAGGAGGAGGATGCTTTCAAGGCACCCATTCGGGCCCAGTATGAGCACGAAGGCCATGCCTACTACTCCACGGCGCGTTTGTGGGATGACGGCATCATTGCGCCCGCCGAGACGCGCCGCGTCCTGGGACTGGGGCTGGCGGCTGCGCGGCATGCCCCGATCGAAGAGACGCGCTTCGGCGTATTCCGGATGTAAGGAGACTGCTTGTGTTCGACACCATTTTGATCGCCAACCGAGGCGAGATCGCCTGCCGCGTCGCCGCGACGGCCCGCCGCATGGGCATCCGCACGGTTGCGGTGTATTCCGATGCCGATGCGCAGGCCCGGCACGTCCAGGTCTGCGATCTGGCGGTCCGCATTGGCGGGCCGGAACCCGCCGACAGCTACCTGCGTGCCGACGCCATTCTGGAAGCCGCCCGCCGCACCGGGGCCCAGGCCATTCACCCCGGCTACGGGTTTCTGTCCGAGAATGCTGCGTTTGCACGAGCCTGCCAGGATGCGGGCCTGGTGTTCATCGGTCCGCCCGCTTCCGCGATTGCGGCCATGGGCAGCAAATCCGCCGCCAAGACCTTGATGTCCAAGGCAGACGTGCCGTTGGTGCCAGGCTATCACGGCGAGCGCCAGGAGCCGGACTTTCTGCAGGACCAGGCGCGTGCCATCGGCTACCCGGTGCTCATCAAGGCCAGTGCGGGTGGTGGCGGCAAGGGCATGCGGACCGTGGAGCGCGATGCGGACTTCAAGGCGGCCCTGGCGTCCTGCCAGCGCGAGTCCGCCAGCAGTTTCGGCAGCGCCCAGGTGCTCATCGAACGCTATCTGCAGAAACCGCGCCACATCGAATTCCAGATCTTTGGCGACACGCACGGGCAGTGCGTCTACCTGTTCGAGCGCGACTGCTCGGTGCAGAGACGCCACCAGAAGGTCATTGAAGAAGCCCCCGCGCCGGGCATGACTCCCGAGCGGCGCAAAGCCATGGGCGAGGCGGCAGTGGCGGCCGCGCAGGCCGTAGGCTACGTTGGGGCCGGCACGGTGGAATTCATCGCCGAACCGGATGGGCGCTTCTACTTCATGGAGATGAACACGCGCCTGCAGGTCGAACACCCCATCACCGAGGCGATCACCGGACAGGATCTGGTGGAATGGCAGCTCCGCGTGGCGGCGGGCGAACCCCTGCCGCTGCGCCAGGAGGAACTGCGCATCCAGGGCCACGCCATCGAGGCGCGTATCTACGCCGAGAACCCGGCCAATGACTTCCTGCCCAGCATCGGGCATCTGGACGTGCTCACCTGGCCCGAGCATGTGAATTTCCGCATTGGTGCCCTGCGGGTCGATGGTGGCGTGCGCGAAGGCGATACCATCACGCCATATTACGATCCCATGATCGCCAAGCTCATCGTCCATGCCGACGACCGCGACCAAGCGCGTCAGCGCATGCAGCGCGCGCTGGGAGCCATCTGCTGCACCGGCCTGCACACCAATATTGCGTTCCTCGGGCGGTTGATGAGTTCCCGAGCCTTTGCGACGGCCGATCTGGATACCGGCCTGATTGAACACGAGCATGATCATCTGTTTCCGGCGGCGCAGCCAGCATCGGCCACAGTCCTGGGCCTGGCGGCCGCCGCGCTGCTGCCGGCCGCATCGGCTCCTGCGCCTCACAGCACGGGAACGGCCGGTCCCTGGCAGCTCGCCGACGGCTGGAGGGTCGGCGCCCACTATGCCCGCACACTGACCTTCGGTGATGCGGCGGGAGAGCGCAGCCTGTTGGTGCGGCGCGATGGCGGCGCCTGGACGCTGGCGGTCGATGGTGGGGAGCCCCAGCCCTTCCATTGGCATGTGGGCGGCCCTGGCGCTACGGAAATCCGCATCCAGCTCGGCGGCTCCGAGGCCCAGGGCCGGGTTCATCTCCAGGCCTTGCGGCTGGACGTTTTCAGCGATGGCCAGCGCACGACCCTGCAGTGGCAGGATCCGATTTCCCTGGCCACCCAGCAGGCCGATGACACCGCTGGCGGCCTGACCGCGCCCATGCCAGGGAAGATCCTGTCGGTTGCCGTGGCGGTCGGAGATACCGTGCACAAAGGCACGCCGTTGATCGTGATGGAAGCCATGAAGATGGAGCATTCCATCGAGGCGCCGCACGACGGTACGGTCCAGGAAATCTTTTATGGCGTGGGCGATCAGGTTCAGGAAGGCGCCACGCTGATCGCATTGGAGACCCCATGAATGCATTCAAAGTAGCCATCCTGGCGCTGGGCGGCACGATTGCCATGACGAAAAGCGAGGATGGCGGGGTCGTGCCGACGCTCACCGGTGAGATGCTGGCGGCGGCGGTGCCGGGTCTGGGCGAGCTTGCGCAGATCGACGCACGCACCTTCCGCCAGCTTCCGAGCCCCCATCTGAAATACGGTGATCTGGAGGACCTGGCCGGGGAAATCATTCGGCTGGATCAGGCCGGTTGCCGTGGCGTGGTCGTCACCCAGGGCACCGACACCATCGAGGAAACCGCATTCGTGCTGGACCTTTTGACGGACCTGGAGATGCCGGTCGTCGTCACGGGCGCCATGCGCAATCCCACCGTGGCTGGGGCGGACGGCCCGGCGAACCTGTTGGCGTCTGTCCAGGTGGCCATCAGTTCCGAAGCGCGCGGCTGTGGGTGCCTCGTGGTGATGAACGATGAAATCCATGCTGCCCGCTTCGTGCGCAAGATGCACACGAGCCGCCTGGATGCCTTCGGCTCGCCGGCGAGCGGCCGACTGGGCTGGGTCAGCGAGGGTCGGGTCTTCGTAGGGTCCAGGCTGGAGCGACCGCCCACCATCCCGCTGTCGGGGTTGAGCGAGAATCATCGGGTGGCGCTCATCACCGTCGCGCTGGGCGATGACGGTACGCTCATCCGGGCGCTGCCGCCCGGACAATTCCAGGGGCTGGTCGTGGAGGCGACAGGCGGCGGGCATGTGCCGGTCGAGGTTGCCGATGCGTTGGAAGTAGTGGCGCGGCGGATGCCCGTCATCCTGGCCTCGCGCACGGGTGCCGGTGAAACGTTGTCGCACACCTATGGGTTTCCCGGCGGCGAAATCGACCTCCAGCGTAGGGGGCTGATCCGCGCCGGCTGGCTGGATGGCCTGAAGGCCAAGACACTGCTCACGCTACTGCTTCGCCACGGAGTCACCAGTGTCTCGGACATCAGTGCGGCCTTCGAACCATGGGGCGGTGGCTCGCGTCGCTGAGCGGACTTCCGCGGTCGGTTCACATGCCAGATAGCGGACCGGGGTGACGGGATCGCTTTCCAGATCCCGCACCGGGTCGAAGGACGGGTCCGCGTATTCAATGCGGGCCATGTCCCGTGCTTACTTTTTCTCGGCCAGGATCTGCTTCACCAGCTTGTCGGTTTCGTCCACTGAGCCCTGATAGCTGTTCATGTTGGCGGGCGAGGTCAGGTAGCGGCCGCCGATGGCAAAGGTCGGTGTGCCGTTGATGTGGTAGGCCTTGGCCAGTTCATCGGCCCGCTTGACCTTGGTCTGGACGCCAAAGGAGTTGAATGCGTCGGTGAATGCTTTGCGATCCAGCCCCTGCGACACAGCCCAGTCGGTGATCTGCTTTGCTTCGAAGAGCTGCTTGTGCTCTTCGTGGATGGCCTTGAAGACGGCCGAATGCAGATCCAGCCGGTTCATCGCCTCCAGCGTGTAGTAGAGCTTCTGGAGATCCTGCATGCTGGCGTTGAAGGCGACCGGCACATACTTGAACACCATGTCCTTGGGTGCCGTCTTGAGCCATTTTTCGAGCAACGGCTCGACCGCATTGCAGTGGGGGCAGGTGTAGGCGTAGAACTCCAGGACTTCCACTTTCCCCGGGTAGTCGGTTGGCTGGACCGGATCCACCTTGTCGAATTCAGCGGCGTGTACCGGGGTCATGGCCAGTGCGGCCAGACCCAGGACCAAGCCGGAAGCGATGCGGGAAAACAGAGTGTTCATGGTGTGACTCCTGAAGTGCAGATCAGGGGCGAACGACAGCGGATTGAATCTTGTCGTCACCCAATTTGGTTCGTGCCCGGTTCATGTCGTCGATCCCCTTGAAGGGACCGACCCGCACGCGATTGATGGGAGCGCCGTTGGCCTCGCCGGCTTCAACATGCACGGGCAGCCCCAGCAGGACGACGCGTGCCAGCATGGCCTGTGCCTCGTCCTTGGAGCGGAAAGCCCCGGTTTGTAGATAATAGGTGGTTTGCGTGCCCGTTGCCGGCCGGGTGGATGCTGGTGGTGGAGGAGGGGGCGGAACGGGCAGGTTGGTGGATGGACGTGCAATCGGCGCGGTCAGGGGAGGCGTCACGCTGGACGGCTTGGCGGAGGCGACGATGGCGGGCTTGCTGTCAGCCGATGATTTGGAGGCGGATTTCTTGTCGATGCCTGCGATGATCTGCCCAATGGCGTCCGATAGCGGGTTTTCGGGGGACGCATTCGGATCAGGCGCGGGGGCCGGCGGGTTGGTGCTGCTACCGCCTAGCGCCTGAGACCGGGTTCCGGCAGGACCGTCCTTGCCGTACAGCGAAATGTTGGGGTCGGGCGCATTGGCGACGTCCGGCAACAAGGTGCTGGGTGTGCTGCGGCTGGCCTTGTCCTTGAAGGGCATGGGCGCCTGGGTGACGAACAGGGCCACGGCGACGGCGGCCGCCACACCGAGCACCATGCCCAGCACCAGGCCGAACCAGGCGCCACGGGACCCCGAAGCTTTCTTGCGGGCCATGGGCTACATCCGCTCCGGGGCGCTGACCCCAAGCAACCCCAGGCCGTTGGAGATCACGCGCGCCGTGGACTGGGCCAGGCGCAGGCGCGCTGCGGTCAGCGCCGGGTCATCGCCCCAGATGCGCTCGCTGTTGTACCACGAGTGAAAGTCTGCGGCGCAGTCGCGCAGCCAGAAAGCGAGCTGGTGGGGTGCGAGTTCCAGGGCGGCCTGGGTCAGCACGCCGGGGTATTCGGCTAGCCGCTGCATCAGCGCGATTTCGGTAGGGGCCGTCAGCGGAGTGGGGTCCGCGGTGGCGATGGGCGCCGGGGTTTCGTGCTGGTTCAGCAGTGAATGGATGCGCGCGTGGGCGTATTGGATGTAATAGACCGGATTTTCCTCGCTGTGCGATAAGGCCAGGTCGATGTCGAAGACGAATTCCGAGTCGGCGCGCCGCTGGGCCAGGAAAAAGCGCACGGCATCGCGCCCGACCCAGTCGATCAGATCGCGCAAGGTGACGTAGCTGCCAGCCCGCTTGGAGATCTTGACCTCTGTGCCGTCACGCATGACGCGGACCATCTTGTGCAGCACGTAGGCAGGGTAATCGGCGGGGATACCAAGATCGAGGCCCTGCAGGCCGGCGCGCACCCGGGCGATGGTGCCATGGTGGTCGGTTCCCTGGATGTTGATGGCCGTACGAAAGCCCCGCTCCCACTTGGCGACGTGATAGGCCACGTCCGGGACGAAATAGGTGTAGCCGCCCTCGGACTTGCGCATGACGCGGTCCTTGTCGTCGCCCGTGCCCAGTTCAGTCGTGCGCAGCCACAGCGCACCATCCCGTTCGTAGGTGTGGCCGGCTGCGATCAGGGCCTGGACGGTGCGCTCCACCCGGCCGCTGGTGTAGAGCGAGCTTTCCAGATAGTAGTTGTCGAAGTGCAAGTCGAAGGCCTGCAGATCCAGATCCTGTTCGTGGCGCAGGTAGGCGACGGCGAAGCGCCGGATGGCTTCCAGATCGTCCAGGTCGCCGGTCGCCTGGATGGGGGCACCGTCGCTGGCCTGGACGGTTGCCCGAGTACGGTAATCGTTGGCGATGTCCTGGATGTAGTCACCCTTGTAGCCGTCCGCCGGGAATCGTGGATCGTCGGGTGCGATGCCGTGTGCGCGTGCCTGTACGCTCACCGCCAGGTTGTGGATCTGGTTGCCGGCGTCGTTGTAGTAGAACTCGCGCGTGACCTGAGCGCCTTGGGTGGTGAACAGCCGGCAGATCGAGTCGCCCAGCGCCGCCTGGCGGGCATGGCCCACGTGCAACGGCCCCGTGGGATTGGCCGATACGAATTCCACCAGGACCTTGCGGTCACTGGCCGGTCGCCAGCCGTAGCGTTCCCCTTGGGCGCGAATGGCCTCCAGAACGGCTTGGTGGGCGGATGCGGAGAGGCGAAAGTTGATGAAGCCAGGTCCGGCCACTTCGGCCTGGGCAACCAGCCGTCCGGCATCCGGCAACGCCATCAGCGCGTCCACGATGGCCTGGGCCAGTTCGCGCGGGTTACGGTGTGCGGTGCGCGCCGCCTGCAGGGCCACGTTGCAGGCGACGTCACCGTGAGCGGCGACCTTGGGGCGCTCCAGCGTGATGTCCGCCTGCAAGTCCGGGACCAGGGAATGAACAGCAGAATGCAGGAGGGATATGAGCTGGGCGTGTTGCTCGGGTAGCATGAATTCGGTAATCAGAGGGTGGTGGCGCGTGTGCAGCCCGGCGGCGGGGTCCGGGGCCGGCCCGCAAATACAGATACCCCGAAATCATAGCCTGATTCAGGGGTGTTGCGCTCAGCCGCCGTCAGGAACCCGCCATGCCCTGCAGGCCGAGTTCGCTTCGCAGCCAGGCACCGTAGCCTTGCATGTCCACGGTTCCCACGACATTGCCCGGCGCTGCCTGCCAGAGTTCCACGCGCTGGATGAACTGCTCGAAAGCTCGTCGCTGGTCGGCGCCCAGGTAGGGATCGTGGCGCTGCAGTCCCAGGGAGCGGGTACTGGCATCCTGTAGTGCGCGGTCGCTGTTTTCCAGGATTCGGTCCATGGGCAATCGCTCATCGTGCAGCAGCGGCTGGGTGACGCGTTGATCCGCAGCCGGCAGCGCCCCCATGGGAACCAGTGCTGCCAGGGCCTGCCAGCGCATCCAGTTCAGCGCGACGTCGGACAGATCGCCCGAGGGGATGGGCTGCTGATGTGGATCCAACGCCATGCCCCCGCCGATATCGGAGTGAGCGCCGATGAAGGGCGCCTCGACCGCGTTGCCCGGCGAGCCTCTGGTGGCTGAGACCAGCGGGAACAGCGCGCGGAGTTCATGCAGTGCCACGGCGTGCGCGACCCACTGCCAGGCGCCGGTGATCGTCAGGTCGTACCCCGCATTGGCGGCGCCCAGCAGGCCGAACTGGGCAACGGTGTCGAACAGCCCCAGAAACCGCAGGTCCACGCACAGGCCGATCGAACCGCGCAACGGATCGTCGTACGAGAACCAGCCATTGCGAGTCTGGTGTGCGATGCGGTTGGCGAAGTCGCGCGCCAGCGCGGCGCCTCTGGAGAAACCCAGGATGTCGATGGGAATGGGGTGGGTCGCGCTTTGGGCGCCCTGCAGCGCGACCAGCAGGGACTGCCATTGGTTGCGCAGGATCTGGCCACTGCTGGCGGCGGTGATCGCGTCCCAGTCCAGGCGGGCACCGTTGCCGGGACCCGCATGGTAGAGGCTGGGTCCGTCCTGGTAGATTTGCGCAAGCTTCCAGACGTTGCTCTGGTTGGCGCGCCCCTGGCGTGTGCCGTCGAAGGCCAGCAGGATCAGTCCGAGGGGGTCGATGTGGCGCATGGGCTGCTGGGCCGCATAACCCAGGGCTTGCTGGCCCGGGACAGGCCCCAGCGGGTCCGGTTCCAGATACTGGCCGTGCGTGGGCAGGTAGGTCCGGAAGACGTTGTCGTGCCAGCCTGTCGTCGGGTCCTCGTCCTGGCCTGGCGCACGCAGCGGCAGATTCAGATCACCCTGGGTCCGGGCCCGGCCCAGTGCATCATAGGTCGCCGACCACCGGATGGCGCGGGTATGGTCGGTGACCAGCACGGGGGCTCCCAGAGCGTCGGCATGGATGTAGTACAGGCGCGTGTGTCCGTCGGGGCCGGATTGCAGCAGGGCGACAGGGACCTCGTCGGCATACAGGTAGCGCTGGGTGATGCCGAAGGTTTGTGTGGGGGAACCTGCGGAGGGTTGGTGCGCCGCCGTGCCGGCGGCCGCTGGCACGGGACGCTGCCAGATGGCGACCAGGCGGTTGTCCAGGTAGTAGCGTTCGGTTTCCCGGGTACCCTCGCGGCGGCGGATGGTGTGCCCTTGCGCGTTGCGGACATAGTGGATGGCTTCGCCTTGTGCCGGTTGAACTTCGACCAACAGACGTTGTGCCTGGTAGTGCAATCGGAATGGGCCCACCGTGCGCGGCAGCCCGGAGTCGTCGCGCCGGATCTCGGCAATCGTTTGGTTGAGGCGGGCGCGTAGTGCACCGGTGCGGTCCCAGGCCAGCCAGTCGGCGGCTACGCGCGGCGCTTGCTGTGCGGACGGCGGAACTTGTGCCGTGATTTCGTTCACTCCCACCATCCTGTCGTCTGCGTCGTAAGCGTAGTGGTGGCTGACGTCCTGCGGTCGGCTCGGAACTTCCGTGGCCAGTGATTGCAGCAGGGCGACAATTCGCCCGTGTTCGTCGGACGAGCGCCGTTCGCCCCAGATGAGACGTGGCCCATCCGACAGAATCAGCGTGTGGGCCTTCCCTCCGGGGGAGCCCCAGGATTGCAGATGCAAGCCGTTACCGTAGCGGTAGCCCGCCTGGCCTGGCAATTGGTGGATGACGGGGTGATGCGTGCCGTCGCGGGCTTGCCAGGTCAGCGCCGCGAGTCGCGACCCGGTGCCCCACGCGTAGAGCAGAGCTCCGCCTTCTGGCAGGTCGTGGCGGACCAGTCGTCCCGACGAATCGTACGAAAACGCTTCCTGGTACGTCATGGCACCTACCGGATGCGGCCGTCGCACGATGCGCCGTGCCAGGCGCCCGTGATCATATTGGCGGGATTCTTCCTCTGAGGGGTGTGAAAGCCGGGTCAGGTGTGCGCCGTGCCACTGCAGGCTGATGGCGACAGACTGTTGGCCGACACTGGCGTAAGACAGTCGCGAGGGGTGCCCGGCTGCGTCGCGCGTGATGTCCAGCGTGTCGCCGTTCGCATGCCGCAGGCCTGACAGGCCGTCGCGTGCATCGAAGCGTGCCGTGGTCCGGCCCGTCAGCGTGCTGCTCCAGGCTGTTCGCCGGCCGCGAGAATCGAACGCCAGAACCAGACCGGGCCAGCCGCCGTCCGGCTCCAGCAGGCGGTTGATCCGCCCATCCGGGTAGCGCTGGATCTGCAGGGATTCGATGGCGGTCAGACGGCCACTGTGGTCTCGTTCGACCGGGAGTCGCGGGGTGGCAGAATCCCCGGTGGGTGAGTCCAGGTTGATCTGGCCGATGGGCGACGCCTGAGCGCGCGTCAGCGCTGCTTCGATGTGTCCGCTTCGGGTTCCGTGCGTGATGTCGGTTTGTGCGGCGGGACTGCGAACGCGTGTGATGCGCGTGTCGGGCGTGGGCCCCGGCAGGGCGTATTCGAATTCCAACATGGGTCCGGGGTCGGTGTCTCCCCCCTGAGTGGCGCGGATCACGCGGCCGTTGCTGTCGTACCACCAGGCCCTGGCCCGCCAGGCCCTCCCAGCGGCATCGGCCAGTGTGACACCGGTAATCGCGTCTGGATGTCCGGCCTGCCGTTCGGCCTCGTAGTGATAGTGCCGGCTCATGCCGTCCGGACGTGTCACACGCACTATTCGTGGGGGCGGTGAGTGCCTGGCGTCGCCCGGGGTGGTGGGCTCGTAGGTGTAATGGAAGGTGCCGGCCGGCGTCTGCAGCGATGTCAGGACAGTGGTGGTGCCTACCAGGCCGTAGTTCAGCGTCAGAGTTCCGCGTCGTCCGTAGATGTGGTGAATCGATCCGGTCAGGGGGCCTGTGGCGTGGCGCTGGATCCGTACCGTGGGTCCTTTTGGTGGGCGGATCGCCAGCAAGAGCCCGCGGCTGTCGAAGTCCATCCGGTGACCGCTATCCTGAACCCAAGCGAGGGCGGCCGCGTCGTGAGCTGCGGGCAGTCCAGCTGGCTCGGAAAGTATCCGGATTCGGCCGTGGCTGGGCCTGGCAGCCGTTCCCTGGGCGTCAAACCACAGCGTCTGGCCGTCTGCCAGGAGCAGGCGCCACCCGGCACCTTGGGTCGTGAGGCGGATGTCGTACTCGTGTGTCCAGCGGGCCGGGGCAGGACCGTCGTTTGCCGGTACCGTACGGTAGAACCGGATGAAGGAGGGGTAATTGCCGTCCAGGGGCGCCGGCAGGTCGATCTCCCGCAGATGCTTGGCCCCGGTGATCAAGTGCACGGGGTTGCTCAGGCCCAGGTCCAGATCGGGCTCGCCGGCGGACGATGTGGGCGATGCCGCCGCACAGGGAAGGGGACTGGCGGGTGCGCGGCAGACACCGGGAGCGGGCTGCGCGGCCGCTGCGCCCAGGGTCGTGAGCAGGCCAGCCGCAAGCCAGCTGTTGATCCGGCAAAAGCCGCGTGGAATGGCGGTCTTGGACATGTGCCTGGCTCTGGTCAAAGCGGGTAGTTTCCTGCTTGGCAGGGCCAGAAAGTTGGGTTAGTGTATGAATGTGTCCAATGGAGGAAACCCCACCATGCTCATTCTGTTCCAGTCGAAATCAGCTGCGGAAGTCCTCATGTTTGCGCAGCATGCCAAACCGCTTCTTCAGGCAGCCGGCAAGAAATTCGATACTCCGGATCTGCCCAATCGTGGGGTCATCACCCGGACACAGCTCGATGCGGCCATCGCCGGAATAGAGGCCCTGGTGGCTTCCGACCTGATCCCGGACCCCGATGTGTCCAACGACCACGACGATTCCACTCAGCACCCGATCGCCCAGCATGTCGGTTTGCGGCGACGCGCCTGGCCGCTGTTGACGATGCTGCGGCTGGCGCGTGCGAAGGACGAGGATGTGACCTGGGAGCCTGCTCCCGTTTGGTAACCGTTCGCATCGATCGAAAAAGCGCCGGGAACCATTTTGGTTTCCGGCGCTTGTCGTAACCGCTGAACGGGTTGAGATCAGGCGGCGATTGCCTTGGGCGTCAGCACGATGCCTGCCGCAGCCTGGCGGTTGACGGCGCTCAGGATCGCCAGGAACGAGGACGTGACGATGTCTTCGTGGATGCCGACGCCGAAACCGCTGGCTGCGTCACCGATGCGCATCTCGATGTACGAGGCCGCACGGGTGTCGGTGCCGGTGCCGATGGCGTGTTCCTGGTAGTCCATGATCCGTGTCTCGAAGCCGAGCGCATCGACGAAGGCCGAGATGGCTCCATCACCATGGCCGACCAGATGCCGTGGTTCGCCGTCGATCTCGACGTTGATTTCAATCGAGAACTGCTTCTGGCCGGTGGTCTTCGGGCTGCCTGTGATGCGGTGGCTGATGAGCTTCCAGGGGGTTTCGCGTTCCAGGTATTCCCGTGAGAAGACTTCGAACACGTCTTTGGATGTGACCTCCCGGCCGGTCTCGTCCGTGACCTGTTGGATGGCCCGGCTGAATTCGATCTGCAGGCGGCGCGGCAGCACCAGGCCTTGTTCGTGCTCCAGCAGGTACGAGACGCCGCCCTTGCCGGACTGGCTGTTGACGCGGATGACCGCGTCGTAGTTTCGGCCCAGATCGGCCGGATCGATGGGCAGGTAAGGAACTTCCCAGACGGCATCCGGTTTCTGCTGGGCGAAGCCCTTTTTGATGGCGTCCTGGTGCGAGCCCGAGAACGCGGTGAACACCAGGTCGCCGGCATACGGGTGGCGCGGGTGCACGGGGATCTGGTTGCAGTCTTCCACGCAGCGGCGGACTTCTTCCAGGTCGGAAAAATCCAGCCCCGGGTGAACGCCCTGTGTGTACATGTTCAGTGCGAGCGTCACCAGGTCCACGTTGCCCGTGCGTTCGCCGTTGCCGAACAGGCAGCCTTCGACGCGGTCGCCACCTGCCATCAGGGCCAGTTCAGCCGTGGCGACGGCTGTGCCGCGGTCGTTGTGCAAATGCAGGCTGAGCACGATCTTGTCGCGCTGGGCCAGATGAGTGTGCATCCATTCGATCTGGTCGGCGTACAGGTTGGGAGTTGTGGATTCGATGGTGGCCGGCAGGTTCAGAATGATCTTGTCCTCTACCGTCGGCTGCCAGGTATCGACCACGACGTTGCAGACCTCCAGCGCGAAGTCCAGTTCGGTCGTGCTGAAGACCTCGGGCGAATATTCATAGCGCCAGCGCGTTTCCGGATGCCGGGCCACGGCGGCCTTGACCATCTTGGTGCCCGCGACGGCGATGTCGCGGATCTCTTCGCGGCTCATGCCAAAGACGATCTTGCGGAAGGCTGGTGCGCAGGCGTTGTACATGTGGATGATGGCCTGGTGCGCACCGGCACACGCCTGGACCGTGCGCTCGATCAGATCTTCGCGGGCCTGGGTGAGCACGATGATGGCAACGTCGTCTGGAATGCGCTTTTCGTCAATCAGCTTGCGCAGGAAGTCGTAGTCGGTCTGTGATGCGGACGGAAAACCGACTTCGATTTCCTTGAAACCGATTTTGACGAGCTGGTCGAAGAAGCGCAGCTTGCGCTCCACGCTCATGGGCTCGATCAGTGCCTGATTGCCGTCACGCAGGTCGGTGCTCATCCAGACGGGGGGATGGGTGATCCGGCGGCTGGGCCAGGTGCGTTCGGAGAAATCGCGGGCGAAAGGCGCGAAGGGGACGTATTTGTCGGCGGGATTCTTGATCATGGCAATACCTGTCGGGAGGCGGGGTCCGGATCACGGACCCGAAAACGGAAGATGGAATTCGTGGCGAGAACGGGTCGTCGAGCTGCCACGCGGCACTAGGCTCGGCAACCGGTCGCTAGCAGCAGTAGGCCCGACAGGACCAGAGAAAGAGACGCGCCGGTGTGGACGCGCGAGCGCACACGCCCGTCTGCAGGAGCCTGCAGGCAAGAAGGCGAGAAGGTGCGCGAAATATTCATGTCCGTAAGTCAACCATATTTCTATGTTGTTGGCAAGGACTTTTGTGCACGCGCGCTTTCCAGCGCCGCTCGCTGGGCGGCGGCCAGTTGCAGACGCCCGGCACGGCCGGCGCGCAGTTCGCGCCCGGCAAGCTGCAGGTCGCCGACCCTCAGTGGTTCGTCGCGTTGCTGCCACGCCCAGAGAAGTACGTCCAGCGCTGGCGCGGACAGCCGGTCGGTCAGTTGCTCCACCGAGTGCGGGTCCACGGCCTTCAGGCGTGCGCGGCCCGTCAGCCCGCGCACGGTGAGCGTCAGCAGGTACGCAATCAGGATCGTGCATAAAATGATCACTGCCCACCAGAAGTACGGGTTGTAACGCTGCAACAACGCCGAAGCGTCGGCGCCCATGAAATGGTTGTCGGCGTAATCGATTCCCTTGCCAAAGGCCAGCAGGCGGTTGAGCAGGTCGTACCAGCCCAGTGCCACGACCACGACCAGCAGCGTGCACAGGATCTTCGTGGTGGCCGTCAGTTTCAACAGGATTCTGGCCAACAGCAGGTGATCCTGGGTGGTGGGCGTGAGGGTCTGTTCGGGGTTCATGAGCCTTAGTGTAGTGGAGTATGCAAACGCAACCGTCTTTGGGACTGTCGCAACGTCAGCAGTTGACGCTGACACCGCAAATTCGCCAGGCACTGCACTTGCTGCAGTGCTCGTCGCAGGAGCTTGCGCTCGAAATTGATCACGCACTGGCCGTCAATCCGCTGCTGGAGTCGCCCGAGGACACTGGCGATTCAGCCGGATCTGAATCGCCGGAGTCGACAGATGCACCGCCGTTATCGTGGGTACGGCCCGGCGCGCGCACCGTGACGGATGATATCCCGGAAGCCGCGGCGGCACCGAGTCTGCCCGACCATTTGTTGCAACAGTTACACACCACGCGCGCCAGTGAGCGCGATCGCCTGCTGGTCGGTCTTTTGATCGGCGAGCTGGACGAGCGGGGCTATCTGTCGTTCGATCCGGAGGCGCTATCGGCGCAGCTGCCGCGCGGACTTCAGGTTTCCGCGACGGAGTGGCGGGTAGCGTTGCGGCTGCTGCAGTCGTTCGATCCGGTGGGGATCGCCGCCTGCGATTTGCCTGAGTGCCTGCGGCTGCAACTGGAAGCGCGGGCCGGCGACTGGCCGAAACCGGTCCTGGACCTGGCCCGGAAGCTCACTGGGCATCTGGAAGATCTGGCTGCGGGCCGCTGGGGACGTCTGTGTGAGCAGCTTGGCTGCGATCGCGAGGAACTGGAAGCTGCGCGGGCGGCCCTGCGCAGGCTGGAGCCCAGACCGTTGCGAGCCTGGGCTACCGATACCACCCATTACGTCGTGCCGGATGTGTTGCTCGAGGCGGTGCGGGGACAGTGGCGGGTCGTGCTGAACCCGGCCGCCGAGCGGCCGCTGCGTCTGAGTCCCGATCTGACGGCGAACCTGGCGGATGCGGGCGCTGCTCGGGGATTGCAGGCGCAGCTGGTCGAGGCGCGCAATCTGATGCACAGTCTCAACCAACGCCGCCAGACCATTCTGCGCGTAGCTCAGTCCATCGTGCTGCATCAGCAGGGTTTTCTGGAACAGGGCGTCAGGGCGCTGCTGCCGTTGACTCAGCAGGAGGTCGCGCAGGAGCTGGGCCTGCATGAATCCACTGTCTCGCGCGCGACGCGCCTGAAGTATCTGCAGACGCGCTGGGGGGTGTTCGAACTGCGGCGGTTCTTTGGTGCGGGCGTACCCACGGAGTCGGGCGAGGCCGCCGCTGCGCGCGCGGTCCAGGCGTTGATGCAGGATCTGCTGGCGGCTGAACCGGCGGACAAGCCGCTGTCGGACATGCGACTGGCGCAGTTGCTGGCCCAGCGTGGCGTGACGGTTGCGCGCCGCACGGTCGCCAAGTATCGCGAGGTCATGGGTGTGTTGCCCGCGAACCTGCGCAGGCGCTGATGGCTGTCGTTGCTTTGTCGATCTCTTGTGGTTGTTACGAAGAGTCGCGGGTCCGTGTTCTCAGAAAGAGGATTTCTTGGCGGGGCAGTCCGCGACCTTCCCCCAGGCGTTGTGCGGCTCGCAATATTTGTTGCGCGCCGCCCATGCGCACGACGGGCGGGAGAAGAAGCCCAGATTCTCGCAAGCCTTCAGTTCCGTCTGGAAGGCCCGTTGCCAGTTTCCGTTGTTCTGGGTGGCGGGCGAGGACGGCGGGGGTGGTGGAGGCGTGGTCACGTCGATGGGTTGAATGGCCTGGTTGCCCAGGTTTCCAACGTTGGCGATGCCCTGTAGGCCACCGCTGCCGGCGTCCATTTGCTGCTGGGCCAGCGAAATAGCCTCATCCATGGAAATCGTGGTGGTTGCCAATGCGATCGGCCGGTTTTCGCTCAGCAGCGATGCGGTCTGTAATTGCCAGTCGGTGGGCGGCGGCTGTTGCGGTACCCCCTGGCGGCCATCCGGAAGCGGCTGCGGCGCGCTGGCCACGAAAGGTTTGCCGTTGGCATCCAGCACCGGCGTCTTGCCGGCCAGTTCGGGGTGCGTGAGCTGTGTGGGCTGTGTCGTCTTGCTCTGTGCCGGGCCGTGGGCGATCAGCCAGTCGCCGAGTTGCAGCCCACCCCAGGCAGAGGCTCCCGCGGACAGCACCAGGAAGACGAAGATCAGTCGCCAGGACATGGACAGGTTTTCCCTTCGATCATTGCGAGTCAGCGCCCCATTATAGAAGATGCTGTTCAGGCACCTGTGTCGAACATCTGGCCAGCGTGTTCGCGCATGGTGTGGAACTGGACGTCGGGGTAGCGTTCCTCGGCGACTCTGAGCTGGGCTGCGGAGGTTGCCAGGAAGGCGGTTGCGTCCACCACATCGTGGGCGATGTTGGCCGCGTTCGCATCCATGAATTTCCTCAGTGCCTTGGGATCGCTGGACGTGATCCAGCGGGCGAGATTGTAGCGGCTGGGCATGAGCCGGGCGTCCACGCCGTATTCCGTTTTCAGGCGGTGGGCCACCACCTCGAACTGCAGTTGCCCCACCGCGCCCAGCAGCAGGGCACCCCCCGCTGCCTCGGGCCGGAAGACCTGGATGGCGCCTTCTTCACCTAGCTGGGCCAGGCCGGTGCGCAATTGTTTGGTCCGCAGCGGATCCTTCACCTCGACGGCCTGGAAGAGTTCAGGAGCAAAGAATGGCAGGCCGGTGAAGGTCAGGGCCTCGCCCTCGGTGAGCACGTCGCCCAGTTGCAGGAGACCGTGGTTGGGAATGCCGATGATGTCCCCCGCGTAGGCTTCCTCGACGATCTCACGGCGCTGCGACAGAAATGATACGACGTTGTTGGGGCGGATTTCCTTGCCGTTGCGCGCGATCCGCAGACGCATGCCGCGCTGGAAGTGGCCCGAGCTCACCCGGACGAAAGCCACACGGTCGCGGTGTGCCGGATCCATGTTGGCCTGCACCTTGAAGACGATTCCGGTCAGCTTGGGTTCGTCGGGCATGACGGTGCGTTCCAGCGCCTGCCTGGGTCCTGGTGGCGGGGCCAGGTCCACGAGCGCGTCCAGCACCTCGCGCACACCGAAGTTGTTGATGGCCGAACCGAAGAACACGGGGGTCTGGCGGCCCGCCAGAAATGCCTCGCGGCTGAACTCGGGCGTGGCGCCCCGGATGAGCTCGATCTCGTCGTGCGCCTTGGCGTATTCGTCACCGAACCGTCTGGCCAGCTCGGGGTTTTCCAGCCCGTCCACCGCTTCGTCGTCATCGTGATGGCGCTCCAGGCCAGCCCTGAAGACCCGCATGCGGTCGTGCGGGATGTCGAATACGCCGCCGAAATGGCGCCCCATGCCTACCGGCCAGGAGAAGGGGATGGCATCCATGCCCAGATGTGCCTCGACCTCTGAGAGCAAATCCAGTGGCTCGCGCACTTCGCGGTCCAGTTTGTTGATGAAGGTGATGATGGGGGTGTTGCGCGCACGGCAGACTTGCAGCAGGCGGATGGTCTGGGGCTCCACGCCGTTGCCGGCATCGATCACCATCAGGGCAGCGTCCACGGCGGTGAGCACCCGATAGGTGTCTTCGGAGAAATCCTGGTGGCCCGGCGTGTCCAGCAGATTGATCACGCAGTCCCGATAATCCATCTGCATGACCGACGAGGCCACCGAGATCCCGCGCTGCTTTTCGATTTCCATCCAGTCCGAAGCCGCGTGACGGCTCGCCTTGCGGGCTTTCACGCTGCCCGCGATCTGGATCGCACCCGAAAACAGCAACAGCTTTTCCGTGAGCGTGGTTTTCCCCGCGTCGGGGTGGGAGATGATGGCGAAGGTGCGTCGGCGGGAGACTTCTGAAGTAAGGCTCATGGATAGTGGAGACGAAGGCTCAACCCTTGTGGCTGAACGATGCCAGGAGGGTGCCGGCCAGGATGAACAGCGTGCCGAACCCCCGGTTCATCCAGCGGATGCGGCCAGGCTTGCGCAGCAGCAGCAACATGCGTGAGGCGAGCGAAGTATAGCAACTCATGGCGACCAGGTCGGTAAATGAGAGTGTTGCACCGATGAGCACATATTGCAGGGCCAGCGGTCGGCCCAGATCCAGGAATTGCGGCACCACCGCCAGCAGAAACATGGTGCCCTTGGGATTGGTGACGTTCACCAGATAGCCGTGCAGGAACTGGTCGCGAACCGGGTGTTTGTTCAGGGCCTGGCGGGCTTCGACGGCAACCGGCATGGCATCCGTCCGGAACTGCTTCACGCCCAGGTAGACCAGGTAGGCGGCGCCGATCCACTTGACGATGGTGAAGGCTGTAGCCGACGTCGCCATCACGGCGCCGACACCCAATGCCACGATGAAGAGCTGGAAGATGATGCCGGCCTGCAGGCCGGCAATGGTCCAGAGGCCCTGGCGGTACCCGTATTTCAGCCCCGAAGCCATGGAGCAGATGGCCCCCGGCCCGGGTGAGAACGAAATCGCCCAGGCTGCGGCGAAAAACGCCAACCAGGTCGAGAGGGCCATCGCCAGAGCTCCGTAGAATCAGTCAGCCTTGTGCAGCAGGGCGGCCGGCTGGTCGTTGTATGAGCGAGCCTCGCGCCGAGGAGCTGGCGCGGCATTCGCGGACCGGTTCGGACGGCCGTTGGCCGGCCGCGCAGTCCCGCGGCGCGGTTCCTGGGTGCCGCGCCGGTCTCCGGCAGGTGTCGGGTGGCGTGCGCTGCGGCCTGACGGCGCGTTGTCGCGGCGCCCCTCGCGGCCAGCGGATCCACCGTCCCGGCGGCCGGCGGCGCGCGGTGCCCCGCGTGGATCGTCTTGTAGTCGGGCCAGTGCGCGCTTCTCGCGCGCATCCGGCACAGAGTCGGCGGTGACCATGGCGCGCGGGTTCCAGCCTTCGATTTCCGTGCGTTCGATCGGCTGCTTGATGACCCTTTCAATCGCCTTGAGCAGCTTGATCTCCGAGGCGTCCACCAGTGAGAGCGCCGATCCCGTGCTGCCGGCGCGGCCGGTGCGGCCGATACGGTGCACATAGTCTTCCGGCACACTTGGGAGTTCGAAGTTCACGACTTGCGGGAGTTGTTCGATGTCCAACCCGCGTGCCGCGATGTCCGTGGCGACCAGGACGGCGATCTTGCCGTCCTTGAAGCCTGCCAGCGCCTTGGTCCGCGCAGCCTGGCTCTTGTTGCCGTGGATGGCGGCGGCCGCCAGGCCGTCCTTCACGAGTTTTTCCGCCAGCCGATTGGCGCCGTGCTTGGTGCGCGTGAACACCAGAACCTGGTTCCAGCCGCTGTTGCGGATGATGTGGCTGAGCAGGTCCCGCTTGTGCGACTGCTCGGTCATCACGACGCGCTGGCTCACCAGCTCGGATGCCGTATTGCGCCGAGCGACGGATACTTCTTCGGGATGGTTGAGCATGTGCTGTGCGAGATCCCGGATCTCGTCGGCGAAGGTTGCCGAAAACAGCAGCGTCTGGCGCTCTTTAGGCAGCAGCCGCAGCACGCGCTTGATGTCATGGATGAAGCCCATGTCCAGCATCCGGTCGGCTTCGTCCAGCACCAGGATCTCGATCCCGGATAGATCGAGCGTCTTCTGTCCGACGTGATCCAGCAGACGCCCGGGCGTGGCCACGAGGATGTCCGGTGAGCGCTTCAGGGCCGCGATCTGAGGGTTGATGTTCACGCCGCCGAACATCACCATGGAATGGACTTTGGTGTACTTGCTGTAGAGCCGTACCGATTCTTCCACCTGGGCCGTGAGTTCGCGGGTGGGCGTGAGCACCAGCACACGAGGGCGTCCCGGCCGGCGTTCGGTAGTGGGGTGCTGCAGCAGATAATGCAGGATGGGTAGTGTGAATCCGGCCGTCTTGCCGGTGCCGGTCTGTGCGGCTGCCAACAGGTCGCCGCCGTTCATCACGCGCGGGATGGCCTGCGCCTGAATTGGGGTAGGGTGGGTGTAGCCCGCGTCGGTAACGGCGCGCAGCAGGGGCTCTGCCAGGCCTAGCGAGGCAAAGGTGATATCTGTATCCACGAATATGACTCCAGCGACCGCCTATCGCTCGAGTCGAGGGATACCAATCGAGGCCGACGAATGAAGAATGTCTGAGGGGAAGAGGCCAGGGCGGCAGAGTGGAGAGCCAGACCCGGGATCACGCGCAGCGACTGGTAGGCGGCGCGAAAGACGCTGATTATAGCGTATGGCGCGTCACTGACTGACGGGTGTGGACGTTGAACCACAGACTGGGAGCGGTGTGCCCTGGTCTTTAAAATGCTCGCATTTCAGGCCGCGATGAGGCGAAAGGGGGGACGCATGCGTTGGCGTGGCGTGCTGGAGCAAGTGACGCAGCTCGGGAGCACGGAGAACCGTATCACGGTGGCCCGAGAACGCTATCGAGGCGTGGCCCAGGCCGGGTGGTCCCGCGCGTTTGTTCATTCGGGATGGCTGGCGATGGTTGTGTGTACCCTTGGTCTGTGGGGTTCGCCCGCATGGGCGGCGGTGTCGCCGGCCGGTGCTGGCGAGCCGCCCGTCCCGGTGTGGACGGCTCCGGTGATGGATCAGACCGGTACGCTGGGAACCGCGCAGATTCAGGCTTTGACCGACCAGGTCAGGGAGTTGGCCCGGACCAAGGGTTCGCAGCTCTTCGTGCTCATGGTCCCCAGCACGGGCAGCGATACGATCGAGCAGTACGCGCGCCGGGTGTTCGACCAGTGGCGGATCGGGCGCAAGGGTGTGGATGATGGCGTGTTGCTGTTGGTGGCGAAGCAGGACAGGCATGTGCGCATCGAGGTCGGTTACGGCCTGGAAGGCGCTGTGACCGACGCGCTGTCCGGGCGCATCATCCGCGAGCAGATGGCCCCGCAGTTTGCGGCCGGCGATTTTTCGGGCGGTGTCGCCGCCGGTGTGCGGTCTCTGATCACCTTGATGTCGGGAGAACCGCTTCCACCGCCTCAGGTGGCTTCGTCCGGTGGGAATGAGGATGCGCCGCTCTTCATGTTGGCGCCGATTGCCCTGATTTCCCTGGTGGTGCCCGCGCCGATGGCGGCGTTCATGCTGGGGGCATTCGTGTGGGTGGCGACCGAAAGCCTGGGTTGGGCGGCGGCCGCCGCAGCGGCGGGTTTTTTCCTGGCCTGGCTGGGCCATGCCATGGGTTGGGCCCGCCGCTTCCAGCGCAAGGGCCGGTCCCGCGATGGCTACTGGGGCGGTGGTGGGGGTGATTCGGGTGGCGGGTCAGGCGGCGGGGGTGGTGGTCCTGGCGGTGGGTCAGGCGGCGGGGGCGGTTCAGGCGGCGGCGGTGGCGCGTCGGGAAGCTGGTAGTTGCCCGGTCCTTGCCGTCGCGGAGTGGTTACAGCGCCGTGAACAGGGACTGGGCCATTTGTCCGACCAGCAGGTCGCGCCGCGAATCCGGTGCGGGCGCTTCGCCGATCGACGACCATTCGGGGTGGCTGCGAGCCTCGTTCAAAATCTGCTGCACGTCGGTCGGCAGGCGATGCAGGACTTGGGCCGGTTTCGGGGCTGATTCGTCGGTGGGGTCGCCTTGGTCCGCGGGTGTGTCGCCCTGGTCCGCTGCGGCGGGCGCTTCAGCGGGCTGCGGCGGCGAGGCTACGGGTGTCAGATCACCTTCGATGGGGCGCATGGCCGCGTGGCCGCGCAGTTCCAGTGCGCGGACCAAGGCAATCTGACGTAGCCCGAGCAAGTTCAAGACTGGGTCGTCCACCGTCATTTCCGTGAAGCCCGCCAGGCGGCTCATCAGCCGTTTCCCCCACTGGTTGGCGCCTTGCCAGGTGCCGCCAATGGCTGCGCCGATCAGCGCGGCGGCGCCCAGGCTGAGGCCGCCGGTCAGCACATCGATTGTGGCGCCTGCCATTGCGCCTGTTGCCAGGCCTTTGCCAATCTGGATACCGAAGGCTCGCAGGGCCTGGGGACTGAACAGGTCCATTCCCCAGCGTTCCCCTTCCAGGGGCAGCGGGTGGTGCGGGAAGGCGGCTTTGCTGAACCGGTACCGTTTGAGCAGCGAGTGCACGCAGTCCTGTTCCCGGTCGCGGGTGCGTTTGCGCAGGCTCAGAGTGATGGTGGCGATGTCGGTGGGGTCCTGTGAACAGGGCAGGCGCAGCGCGGCGGCATCCATCAGTAGGTCCGCAATGAGCCGAGTCGCGTCTTGCAGCCGTTTCAACCGTTGCTGGTCCAGATCAGTGCGTAGCGCCTGCAGGGTGGTTGCGTGCTGGTCCAGCATGAGCGCGAGGCGGTCCAGCATCTGGACTTCTCCATCCAGGGCCGGAGCCACCGTGTCGAAGTCCACCGTAGCGTGCAGGCCAAGCCGCGCCAGCGCCTCGCGCCATGCGCCGGCGTCGGCCTGGGGGCTGCGGGTGAAGTTCAGTACGGGCAGTACGGGCCGCCCGCAGGCGGACAGCAGCAGGAGCTCATCCTTGTGTTTGGGGAGCACGGGGTCGCGGGTGTCGATCACATAAAGCGCAGCGTCCGTCGCGAGTACGGTCGACAGCACCCGACACTCCTGTTCGAATCGGCCCGCCGATTCGGGGCTATCCAGCAGCCGCTGGATACGGTCGGGGCCGTCCAGCCGCTCGTCCGCCGGCACCAGTTGCTCGATGTAGTCCAGAGCGCCCATCGCGTCCTCGAGACCCGGCGTGTCGCGCAGCGTCAGGATGGGACGCCTGTCCTGAGTCAGGAGCTGGGCGCTCTCGACGTGGCGGGTGGTGCCGGGGCTGTCGGCGACCTCGCCGAAGTGCTCGTCCCGCAGCAACGTGCGCATGAGCGAGGTCTTGCCAGTGTTGGTATGCCCCACGACGGCCAGATCGATGGAAGCGAGAGTGTCAGCCATGGTGAGCAAGTCCGAGATGAGCCGTCCACTGCGGTAGATCCGCCGCCAGCGGGATTGCCAGTGACGTCAGCAGTTCCTGCCAGGCCGGGAGCCGGCTGGGGACGCCGTCCAGACACAGGACTTGCAGGTCCGGACAGGTTTGCCGCAGTTCTTCCAGCCAGGAACGGGTGCCGCGGTCCGGCGTCAGCCGAGCATCGCAGACGAGCAGCAGGTGCGCAGGCGGCTGAGCGATCAGGCGGCGGATGCGGTTCCGATCTTCGCGGCTGTCGCAGCGCCCGAGATCCGCGATCATGGCAGGCAGTCCGTTGGGCGGCCAGATCACCCCGGCGCCCAACTCGTAGCCCAGGATCGCGGCTTGGTCCCGTGTCGGCACAGCGGCTGTTTGGGGTTCGTGGTCCGGGACGGTGTCGGGAGCCGGGCGGTCTATCCCCAGATTCCGGTGGGTGGGTAGAAGGCGTTCACGCAGCTCCAGCCAGCCTGGAAGATCCGTATCGATCAGGGGTTGGTTCAGGCGGTACCTCAGGTGCAACGCACAGATCAGCAGAGCGGCCAGGCGTGGAATCAGCCCCCACGCCAGCACACAGCCGATCAGCCACCAGGACCAGTCGGCCTGGACGGTGGCGGCCAGGGGGCCCTGACTGACGCTGGCGGCAATGTCGAACGACCCGGGTGGCCCGAATCCCAGCGCCCGTGGCCATCCACTGATGAAGTGAGTCAGCGCGATGAAAGTATCCGGAGACAGCAGCGTGGTTTCCCAGTGGAAGGTGTAGCGCCGCGTGCTCAGCAACACGATCAGTGTGGGCAGCATGCCCAGAAAGGCCAGTGTCCAGGCCCCGTGGCTGATGACGCCCAGGGCGCTGTGCCAGGCGCGCGCCCTGGCCAGCAGCGAGACGAAAGCCTGCGCGGCCAGAGCCCCGTCGGGGCCGTGAGCCAGCTTGTGTGTCAGCCATAGCCAGATCCGCGACAGCAGTGTCCCGGGCTGGATCCCGGGGATGTAGCTGGCGAGCCAGATCAGGAACGTCAGGCTGTGCAGTCCCAGGACCGCCAGCAGGGCCAGCGAGAGATTGATCTCGCCCTGTGGCTGCCCCAGGGCTGTAGCGGCCGCCCCCATGCCGGCCAGCCCGGCGGCCAGCCAAAGCACCGCCAGTGCCAGGCGGGCACTGGTCGCCCACTGGTTCAGGCGCGTTTGCAGGTTGCTGTGCCGAGCCAGCCACTCTGAACGGGCCAGAATCCGGGCGGTCAGATCCGCTTCCTGGCGCAAGGCCGTCTGGCAGGCGATACGGTCTTCCAGTGGACCCCAGTGTGCTTCGCGCAGCCGCACGGCCTCGGCCTGCCAACACCGGAACAGCGGGCTGGAGCCGGAAGAAGCAGCAGGCTTGGCGGGGTTCCTCATGGCGTTCTGCGGCAGCGGATCAGCGGCCATGATACTGCCCCGGACCCACTGGCGTGCGCAGTCAGGGGGGCCGGCAGGGCCGCCGCGGGCTCATGTTGGATAATAGACCTCGCTCTGGTCTCCAGCCCCTCCGGATTGCAAACCCCGGAATCACCCTAGAAACCTCTTGGCAAATCCATGAAACGACCACTGATGCCTCGCATTGATTGGCTGGAGCCCGCTGTCATGCTGGCCACCGTGGTGCAATGGCTGGTGCTCGCGTCACTCACGGGAATGGTGGTGGGGTTCGGGACCAGCGTGTTCCTGCGAGCATTGTTCTACATGACTGACCGGTCCATCCTCATGCCGGCGTGGGCCTACTGGCTGACTCTTCCGCTGGCGGGCCTGGCCAACGGCCTGTTGATGGGGTATGGGTACCGAAAGCTCGGCACTCCAGGGTTGAAGGACTCCATCTTTGCCGCGGTGCATGAACAATCGGGGCACATGCCGTGGCGCACGCTGTGGATCAAGCCGGTCGCCGCCATCATCACCCTGGCCAGCGGCGGTTCGGCCGGCAAGGAAGGACCATGCTCGCACATCGGAGCGTCGCTGGCGGCCGTCGTAGGGCAGGTTTTCCGGTTGAATTCAGAGCTGCGTCAACGCATCGTGGCCTGTGGCGTGAGCGCCGGGTTCGCCAGCGTGTTCGGCACTCCCATCGCCGGAGCGATCTACGGGGTCGAGATGCTCATCATCGGACGCATCCGGCACGACTTCCTGTTCCCTGCGCTGATTGCCGGGGTGACCTCGTTCCAGGTCAGCAAGCGAATGGGGATTCCCTACGAATACTATTTCATGAGTGCGCTGCCGGCGTTCTCCGAGTCCCTGTTTCTGCGCACGATCCTGATCGGCATGCTGTGCGGGTTGGTGGCGCGCGTATTCGTGGACATGATCTATGCCGTACGCAATGCCTGCCACCGGCTGCAGGCCCGGTACACCATCTGGCCACCGTTGATGCCGGTGGGGGGCGGTCTGCTCCTGGCCGCGCTGGTGACGGTGATTCCCACCGACTATCTGGGGTTGAGTTTGCCGCTCATGGACCGTGCGCTGAGCGGAGAAGCGATGCCGTACCTGGGTTTCCTCTGGAAGACGCTGCTGGTGGCCATCACGCTGGGTTCCGGGTTCTACGGCGGGATCGTCACTCCCCAGTTCGTGATTGGGGCCGTTGCGGGCAACGCCTTTGCCCACCTGTTCGGCATCAGTCCCACGCTGGGTGCGGCCGTGGGGCTGGTGTCGGTCGTGGCGGCGGCGTCGAACACGCCGCTGGCGGCGATACTGATGGGCGTGGAACTGTTTGGCGGCGCAACCGGCACCATCTATGTGGCGGGCGCCGCCATTGCCGCGTACCTGATCGTCGGTCATCGCAGCGTCTATCCCGACCAGCGGCTGGGCTACGCCAAGTCGTCCTGGATGCGGGTACAGGCCGAGATTCCCGTCGGCCAGGAAAAAACACATTTGTCCTATGGGTTGCTGAAAAGCTGGGGCCGGATCAAGACCCACGGATGGCGGGCCTGGTGGCGGGATACGATGGCTTCAAGAGGGAAACGACATGACGTTTAGCCCCGAATTGGTGATCGCGGGCATCGGCCTGGTTGCGATGGCGGCCCAGTGGATTGCCTGGAAGCTGCGCATGCCGGCCATCCTGTTTCTGCTGCTGGCGGGGCTGGCGGTCGGTCCGCTGGAGCACTGGCTGGACCCGGATGATCTGTTCGGCGAACTGCTCTTTCCCTTCATCTCGTTGTCGGTGGCAGTGATCCTGTTCGAGGGCAGCCTCACGCTGGAGTTTCACCAGATCCGCGAACTGAAGCAGGTCGTGCGTCGTCTGGTGACGGGAGGCACGCTCATCACCTGGGGCGTGACGACGGTGACGACTCATTGGGTGATGGATTTTCCGTGGGACCTGGCGTTTCTGTTCGGTGCGATTACTGCGGTGACCGGCCCGACGGTGATTGCGCCGCTGCTCAAGACGGTGCGGCCGGTGGCGCCCGTGGCGCATGCGCTGCGCTGGGAGGGCATCCTGATCGACCCGATCGGTGCGTTGTTCGCGGTGCTGGCCTTTCAACTGATGGTGGCCTTGCGGACCACGCACGACTGGAGCCACGCGACCTGGGTGTTTGGCATCACGCTGCTGACTGGCTGTGCGGCCGGCGCGACATCGGGCTGGCTCACCAGCACCGCGCTGCGGCGTAACTGGTTGCCGGACTCGCTGCTCAATCTGTCCGTGCTGGCGATCGTTTTTGCGACCTTCAGTGTGTCCAATGCCATCCATGGCGAGTCGGGCCTGCTGGCCGTGACGATCCTGGGTCTCTGGTTGGCGAACCGGCCCGGTGTGCCGGTGGGCGACATCCTGGAATTCAAGGAAACGCTCAGCCAGCTTCTGTTGTCCGCTCTGTTCATCCTGTTGGCCGCGCGTATGGATCTGGACTTGCTGGGTGCGCTTGGCTGGAAGGCGGGTCTGGTGCTGGCGATCATGTTCTGGGTGGCCCGGCCGCTGAAGGTACTGTTTTCCACCTGGGGGTCCTCGCTGAAATGGCGTGAACGGGCTCTGCTCGCCTGGATTTCGCCGCGCGGCATCGTCGCCGCCGCCGTTTCGGCCCTGTTTGCGATCCGGTTGCAGGATTTCGGGGTGCCGCATGCTGAACAGCTGCTGCCGCTGACTTTCGTGGTCATCATCGGTTCCGTGATCTGGCAGAGCCTGACGGCGCGGCCGGTGGCGAAGCTGCTGCGTGCGGCGGAGCCTGACCCCGTGGGGTTCCTGATCCTGGGTGCGAATCCGGTTGCGCGCACGATTGCTCAGGCGCTGCAGGAACAGGGTGTCCCCGTGCGGTTGTGCGACAGCGACTGGTACAGCCTGGCCAAGGCCCGCATGCAGGGATTGCCAACATACTACGGCAGCCCGGTGTCCGAGCATGCGCACCTGAACCTGGATACCGGGGGGCTGGGACGGCTGCTGGCGCTGGGCGCGCGCGACCACCTGAACCAGCTCATCGTGGTTCGGGGGCGGGACGAGTACGGCAAGCATCGTGTGTTCAGCCTACCCCGGTCGGATCTGGGGGATGCGGCCGAAAAGCACTCGCTGGATCCGGAGTACCGCGGTCGCACGCTGTTTGGTTCGGGGCTGGGCTATTGGAAGCTATCCACGCTGCTGCTGGAAGGCGCACAGGTCAAGGCGACGCGGTTGTCCGAAGCCTTCGATTTCGATCAGTATTGTGGGCAAGGGACGCCGCGCCCCGTGTTCCCGCTGTTTGCGCTGAACCCGAAGGGCTATGCGTTGCCTTTCACGCAGGATCAGCCTTTGCGGCCCGAAGCAGGCTGGACCGTGATCGGGCTGCATTTGCCGGCTGCGACCGAGGCGGAGACGACGGGCTAACCGCCTATCTTGTGGCCGGCTGATAGGCCGTGACGTCGATCTCCAGCCTGGCATCCACCATGAGACGTGCTTCCACAGTGGATCGCGCCGGGCGATGCGTGCCGAAGCATTCCATGTAGATCCGGTTGAATGCGCCGAAATCGCGTGCATCGGCTAGCCAGACGCTGGTCTTGCAGACGTCCTGCAGCGTGCAGCCAGCCAGTTCCAGGGCCTTTTCGAGGTTCTTGAAGACTTGCCGGGTCTGGACCTCGATGGTGCCGCCCACCAGTTCGCCATTCGCATTCGTAGGGACTTGGCCGGAGATGAAGACGAAATCGCCCGCGCGCACGGCCGGTGAGAATGGGCGCGCCTTGTGGTCCGACGCCGTGGGTTCGCCTCCCAGCAATTGGATGGATTTCATGAATACCCCAAAGATTTGTAATTAAATTACAGGGAAAACCCCATATATCGAATTATTGACAGTTACATAAGCCGAAAATAGTATGTTCGTGTAATTTTATTACTTAGGGGTCGACATATGCAACCACGCACTTTCACCGGCCGGGCCTCGCTCGGTCAACCCTCCGACCCCGCGCGCCGTCGGGTCCTGCTGGCAGGCGTTCTGGGTTTGCCCGCCCTGGCCCTGTCGGGGCGTTCGGCCTTGGCTGCCTCGGCTACCCGCTCGGCGAGCCTGGCCATGATCGGCGAGCCACAGACGCTGGATCCCATGCTGACAACGGCGGATCTGGTTGGCACGCTGATGCAACACGTCTATGAGCCGCTTTATACCTTCGACAGCCACTGGAACATCGTCCCCATGTTGGCCGCCTCGCTGCCGACCATGCGGGATCAGGGCCATACCGTGGAAATTCCGCTACGCCAGGGCGTGAAGTTCCACGATGGCCAGTTCATGAAAGTCGGCGATGTGATCGCATCCCTGAAGCGCTGGCTTGCCGTGTCGCCTCGCGGCAAGGCGGTCGCCGCGCAGGTAGCCGGCATCGAAGCGGGGGCAGACCGCATCACGCTGAAGCTGAAGTCGCCCTATGCGCCGCTACTGGCGCAGCTGGCGCTGCCCACCAGCATGGCCGGGGTCATGCCGGAACACACGGTTGCCGCACAGTTGACCCAGTTCGTGGGAACCGGGCCGTATCGTCTGAAGGAGCGCCGCCCGGATCAGTACACGATCCTGGAGAAGTTCGATCAGTATGCGGCGCGCAGCGAAGCGCCGGATGGCTATGGCGGCAGGCGCACGGCCTACATCCAGGAACTGCGCTTCGTCCCTGTGCCCGATTCCAACACGCGCACCGAAGGCATCCTGTCTGGCCAGTTCGCATATGCGGACTTGCTGCCGGTGGAGGTCGCGGGCCGGCTGGAACGCGGTGGCAAGGCGGTCGTGCCGCTGATCGGCAAGGACTTCGGCTTCCCTTATCTGGTGTTCAACACCCGAAAAGGTACGCTGGCTTCGGTGCCGCTGCGTCAGGCAGCGCAGGCCGCGCTGGGGGCCGAGGAAATGATGGCGGCCGCCTTTGGTGATCCGCGATTCTTCAGCATCGGCGCCAATTTCTTCCCACAAGGTACGCCCTACTATTCACTAGCGGGACAGCAGCACTACAACGTGAACCAGCCAAAGCTGGCCGCCGATCTCGCCCGGAAAGCCGACTATGCCGGCAAACCCATACGCATCCTGGCCAGCCGACAGTACGAGTTCCATTACAACATTGCCTTGGTGCTGGCCGAGCAGTTCAAGCGCGCCGGTCTGGCCACCGACCTGCAGGTAGTGGACTGGGCGACACTGCTGCAGCGACGCAATGATCCCGAACTCTGGGACATCTACATCACCCACTCGGGGCTGTTTCCCGAGCCCATGCTGTCGCCACCGCAGTTGGGTGACGGTGCGCCTGGCTGGTGGGACACGCCGGAAAAGACCCGCTTGCTCGCTGCCTTCAACCAGCAGGTCGATTTGGCTCTGCGCGGTCCGTTGTGGGGGCCGGTCCAGCAGTTGGTCTACGAACAGGTGCCATTTGTGGAACTGGGCAAGTTCAACAGCCTGTCTGCACGCGCCAGCAGGCTGCAGGGCTTTGTGCCCAGCGCCTGGCCGTTCTTCTGGAATACCCGGTTTGCCTAGCATGCGCGCGGCCTTCAGGCTCCTGGTCACACAGCTGCTGAGCGCCTGCCTGGTGCTGCTCATCGTCGCCGTGATGGTTTTCTCGCTGGTGCATCTGGCCTCAGGTGATCCCATCGCGGTGCTGCTGGGCGATCAGGCGACGGCGGCTGACATTGCTCAGGTTCGCGCCCAGTATGGCCTGGATCAGCCGCTGGTCCAGCAGTTCTTTCTCTGGCTGGGGCAGGTGCTGCACGGCAATCTGGGCAATTCCATTTTCATGCAGCAGCCCGTGGTGGATGTGCTGTGGGACCGAGCTCAGCCCACCATCATGCTGTCGGTGTTGTCGGTCCTGATCGCCACGCTGATTGGAGTTCCCTGTGGTGTGCTGGCTGCCGTGTGGCGCGGGTCGCGTACCGATCAGGTGGTCAGCGCCGTGGCCATGTGCGCTGCCAGCGTTCCCAGTTTCTGGATGGGCCTGATCCTGATCCGCCTGTTTGCCGTGCAGCTTGGGTGGCTGCCGGCATCTGGCTATGGGCCGCCTGATGCCAGCATTCCGGACCGCTTCATCCACCTGATCCTGCCATCGGTGGTGCTCGGGGTGCTGAATTCGGCTCTCATCATCCGCTTCACGCGTGCCTCGATGCTCGACACGTTGGGCGAGGACTATGTGCGCACTGCGCGCGCCAAGGGGCTGTCCGAACCGGACGTTATCCTGCGCCATGTCATGAAGAATGCTCTGATTCCCATCGTCACGGTCATTGGCCTGACCATGGCGCTCATGATAGGTGGAACGGTGGTGACCGAGACCGTGTTCAACCTGCCAGGGGTGGGCAGCCTGGTCGTGCGCGCCGTGCTGCGGCGCGATTACCCGGTCATCCAGGGCACGCTTTTGGTGGTGGCCTTCATCTATGTCGTCATCAATTTCGTGATCGATTTCCTGTACACCGTCATCGATCCCCGCATCCGGGTGACCGCATGACGGCGCTTGCCCTGACGGACAGCCCAAGCGGGCGCTTTGTGCGGCGCCTGTTTGCGCGGCGCGTGGTGGCATTGGCCGCGCTGGTGCTGCTGGTCGTGATCGCGACGGCGCTGGCCATTTCCTGGTTGTCGTCGGTGGATCCGAACGCGATCGCCATCACTCAGCGGCTGCGGGCGCCTTCGTGGCAGTTCTGGGGCGGTACGGACCAGCTTGGACGCGACGTGATGCTGCGCGTGGCCTACGGCGGACGCTATTCCCTGCTGATCGGCTTTGCCACCGCCGTCGGCGCCACGCTGATCGGCACCGTGATGGGGATGGTGGCTGGCTACTTCCGGGCGCTGGATGGCATCATCATGCGGGTGGTGGACGCCATGATGGCCTTCCCCGATATCCTGCTGGGGATCGCGCTGGTCTCCATCCTGGGGCCGTCGCTGTGGAACGTGGTTCTGGCTCTGGTGATCGTCTACAGTCCACGGGTGGCCCGCGTGGCGCGTGCCTCGACGCTGGTGTTGCGTGATCTGCTCTATGTGGATGCGGCTCGCGCACTGGGGACGCCGACCTGGCGCATTCTCCGGATGCACGTGCTGCCGGGGCTGATGTCGCCGGTGCTGGTACAGCTCACCTTCATCTTCGCCTATGCCATCCTGGCCGAGGCTGGTCTGTCGTTCCTGGGGGTCGGGGTTCCGCCTTCCATTCCGACCTGGGGCACCATGATTGCCGGCAGCCTGAACTACATGGATCATGCGTTCTGGACCATCATCTACCCGGGACTGGCGATCGTGGTGACCTCGCTCGCGCTGCAGCTGGTGGGCGACGGCATTCGGGATTCCCTGGATCCCAAACTGAGGAAGGGCGCATGAGCTCAGCATCGCTGGTGACGAAGGGTTCTGCGGCGCACGCCGTGGCGGCCCCCGATCTGGTCCGCCTGGATGTCAGAGGGTTATCCACGTCCTTCATGACCGAGCGCGGCCGGGTGCAGAGCGTGGCCGATGTGTCGTTCGCGGTACCGGCCGGGCGTACGCTGGCACTGGTCGGTGAATCGGGCTCTGGGAAGTCGGTCACCAATCTCAGCCTCATGGGGTTGCACGCGCGAAGCGCGCAGCCGCTGGTGGGCGGCCACGCCCGCTTCGTGCGGCGCAATGGGGATGCGGTCGAACTCATTGGCTTGTCGGAAAAGGCTTTCCGGACGCTGCGCGGCAACGAAATCGCCATGGTGTTTCAGGAACCGATGACCAGCCTCAACCCCTTGCTGACAGTCGGCGAGCAGATTGCCGAGTCGGTTCGGCTGCACTGGGGGTATGGCCGAGCACAGGCGCTGGCCCATGCGCAGCGAATGCTGGATCTGGTCGAAATTCCGGCGGCTGCGCGGCGGGTCGGCGAATATCCTCATCAGCTGTCGGGCGGCATGCGCCAGCGCGTCATGATCGCCATCGCCATGGCCTGCACGCCCACGCTGTTGATCGCCGATGAGCCCACTACGGCACTCGACGTGACGATACAGGCACAGATCCTGGCTCTGATCGGCCGTCTGCAGCGCGAGACCGGCATGAGCGTGCTGTTCGTGACGCACAATCTGGGCGTGGTGGCCCAGTATGCGGACGAGATCGCTGTGATGTATGCCGGCCGCATCGTCGAGCGCGGCGAAGTGCACCGTCTGTTCGCCCATCCGGCTCATCCATATACACGGGCGTTGCTCGACTGCCTGCCGGCCATGGCCCGGCGCCGGCCCCATGCGCCTGGCGTGCGGCCGCGCCTGTCCGCCATCGAGGGCCAGGTGTCCAGTCTGTTCGAACCGCCACCAGGCTGTGCGTTTCGCCCACGCTGTCCGGTGGCTACGGCCGAGTGCGACCAGGCAATGCCGTCCATGATTCGCGTCAACGACCAACAGGAAGCCCGCTGCATCCGGCTGCGGGACGGATTCCATGACTGACGGCGACCCGTTGATCGAGATCCAGGGCCTGTGCAAGAATTTCGGGCCCTCTGTCGCACCCGTACGTGCGGTAACCGACGTGTCGTTTACTATCCGCAAGGGCGAGACCGTCGGGCTGGTGGGCGAGTCCGGTTCGGGCAAGACCACTATCGGCCGCATGCTCACGCGCCTGGCCGACCCGTCGGCGGGTCGTGTGATTTACCGCGGGTTGGATCAGCCCATGGATCTGGCAGCCATCAGTCTGCGCCGGTATCGGCCGCTACGCGCGCGTATTCAAATGATTTTCCAGGATCCGTATGCGAGCCTGAACCCCCGGTTACGAATCCGTCAGATCATTGGCGAGGCACTGGATACTCACGGTCTCCACAGGGGCGCTGCGCGGTTGCCGCGCATCCACGCGCTACTGCGCCAAGTGGGGCTTGGTGCAGAGCACGCCGAGCGCTACCCGCACGAATTCTCCGGTGGCCAGCGCCAGCGCATCGGCATCGCCCGTGCGCTGGCAGTCGAGCCGGAATTCATCGTCGCTGATGAGCCGTTATCCGCGCTGGATGTTTCCATCCAGGCCCAGGTGATCAATCTGCTGTCGGACATCCGTGAGCATCTGGGGCTGACCATGTTGTTCATTTCGCATGACCTGGATGTGGTGGAATATCTGTGTGACCGCGTAGTGGTGCTGTATCTGGGGCGGGTCGTTGAAATCGCACCCACGCGCGAGCTCTATGCCCACCCCTGCCACCCCTATACGCGCGCCTTGCTGGCGGCTGCGCCTGCCCCTGATCCTGCGCAGCGACGGGACATTCCGCTGCTCGAAGGTGACCTGCCTAGTCCGGCCAATCCGCCGTCGGGCTGCGTATTCCGCACTCGATGCCCGTTGGCCCAGGCGCGCTGCGCCAGCCACGACATGCAGCTCCGCCAGGTGGGGGACGAACACTGGACCGCCTGCTGGCGCGATGCTTGAATTTTTCGGGAACATGACATCATGTATCAGGACGACATCATTCTGCTGGACCATCGCTTCAAGGGCTTTCCGCCCGCTGCCGCGCCGTGTGCGCCAGACCGCATCGCGGAGCGGGGATGGAACCTGTTTCATGACGATCTGCCATTTCCGCTGGCGGTGCTCGACCAGGCGGCGCTGGATCACAATCTGCGGTGGATGCAGGCGTTTGCGGCCGAGCGTGGCGTGGATATTGCGCCGCACGGCAAGACCACGATGTCCCCGCAGATCTTTCGTCGCCAGCTGGATGCGGGCGCCTGGGGCCTGACTTTTGCCACGATCTTTCAGGTAGGGGCAGGGGTACGGGCCGGAGCGCGGCGCATTATCGTGGCCAACCAGGTGCTGGCGGATGCGGACCTGGACGGCCTGGCGGCCCTGCTGGACGCGCACCCGGACCTGCGGGTCTGGTTCCTGGTGGACTCGGATGCCCAGGTGGCGCTCATCGAGGATTGGGCATATCGGCGGCACTGGGACCGCCCGCTGGATTGTCTGCTCGAGATCGGCGTTCCCGGGCAGCGTACGGGGTGCAGGACGGCGGCTCAGGCGCTGGCGCTGGCAACCCGGATCCGCGGCAGCCTGGCCCTGAAGCTGGGCGGGATCGAATGCTACGAAGGCGGGCTCGCCCATTGTGACCGGGCGGGTGACGAGGCGTCGGTCGCCGAATTCCTGGGCCGCGTGCGCGCCGTGGCCGAGCAGTGCGACCGGCAGCAGCTCTTCGAGGACGAGACTGTCATCCTGAGTGCGGGCGGTTCGGCTGTCTTCGACGTGGTAGCACCCGCTCTGCGCCTCTCGCTTTCACACCCGGTGCGCGGCGTGTTGCGGTCGGGATGCTACGTCACGCACGATCATGGGTTCTACGCCGGAATGCTGCGCAACGTCGAAGCCCGCAGCGGTCTGGACCACAGCCTGCGTCCCGCGCTGTCGGTCTGGACCCTGGTCCAGTCGGTGCCGGAACCTGGCCTGGCTCTGCTGACCTGCGGCAAGCGCGATATCTCGTTCGACCTGTCCCTGCCGCAGCCGATCCAGTACGCACCCCGCAGCGCCGTCGCTGCTGCCGTCGCACCGGCCGACTGGAAGGTGACGGCGCTCAATGACCAGCACGCCTACCTACGCTTCGATCCTGTTGGTCGGGTCCCTGTGGTCGGCGACCGTGTTGTCCTCGGGATTTCGCATCCTTGCACGACTTTCGACAAATGGCGCTGGATGCCGCTGGTGGATGCGCAGGGTCAGGTGACGGGCGCCGTCACCACTGAATTCTAGGAAGGTGGAATGAGCAGACAAACGGTCCCGAACTGGTCGGAAGACGGTCTCCTGCAGCGGCTGCGCAGCGCGCTGCCTGATCTGAGTGGGGCGCAGCAGCGCGTGGTCACGTCCGTCCTGGCCGATCCGGCCATGATCGTCAATCTGACGGTGGAAGCCATTGCCGGTCAGGCGGGCGTCTCCATGCCGACAGTGGTGCGCACCTGCCGCAGCTTCGGTTTCGACAGCGTGCGAAACTTCATGCTGGCGCTGGCCCAGGATCTGGCGCTGTCGCCGCACCACCTGCACCGCAACGTCTCGCTGGACGATGATGCGCCAGAGGTGTCACGCAAGATCATCCAGGGTGCGATCTCCTCGCTGGCCAACCTGCAGCGACGGCTGGATGTCGCGGTGATCGATCAGGCTGCCGTCCGGCTGGCTCGGGCCTCGCGGATCGATACCTATTCGGTGGGTTCCACATCAGCCTTTATGGCGCAGGAACTGCAGGCCCGGCTCTTTCGCCTGGGGTTGCGCGCCAACGCTTTCGCCGACGCGCACCAGCAGCTGATCTCCGCCAGTTCGCTGGATGCCGATGGCGTGGCCTTCGTCGTGTCCCACGTGGGTAGCATGCCCTTCATGCTGGAGGCTGCGCATCTGGCGCGCAGCCGGGGCGCGACGGTGGTGGCGTTGACGCAGCCGGACACGCCTCTGGCGCATTGCGCCGATCTTTGTCTGGCTGTATCTGTGCCGCAGGACACCACCATGCGCGTGGGCACGGAAGCGTATCTTGCGCATCTGCTGGTTATCGAGATCCTGATGGTCCGGATCGCGCAGCAACTGGGCCCGCAGACGCTGGAGCGGCTCAGGCAGTTCAAGCAGGTGCTGGAACAGCACGGGGTGGACAGTTCCGTTTACATCGGGCTCTATTGATGGCAAATGACAATCACCTGACGGTACTGTGCAATGGTCTGCTCTTTGACGGAACGGGAGCACCAACCAGGCCGGCAGATATCTGGATCCGGCAGGATCGCGTGGTGGCCATCTGTGATCCTGGGGTCAGCCCCCCCGGTTCGATGGGTGCGCGGCGAGTCGATTGCGCGGATCGCGTGGTCGCGCCCGGTTTCATCGACGTGCATACGCATGACGATGCCATCGTCCTCGATCAACCGGAGATGCTGCCCAAGCTATCCCAGGGCGTGACGACCGTGATCGGCGGCAACTGCGGGATTTCGCTGGTTCCGCTCATCACCGATTCGCCGGAGGCACCGCTGTCGCTGCTTGGAACACATCAGTTCCGCTTTGCCGATCTGCGGTCCTATCAGGACGCCGTGGATGCGGCGCGTCCGGGGGTCAATGTTGCCATGCTCATCGGCCATACGGCGCTGCGCATGCAGGCCATGAGCGATCTGGATCGGCCGGCCAATGCAGCCGAGTTGCAGCGCATGTGCGATGTGCTGGATTCAGCCATGCAAGCCGGGGCGGTGGGCCTGTCTTCCGGAGTGTTCTACCACCCTGCGTTTGCGGCCGACGTCCATGAACTGAGCACCCTGGTCCGGGTGATCGCGCCCTACCATGGCGTCTATACATCGCACATCCGGGACGAGCTCAAGGGCATCATGGCGTCTCTCGAAGAGGCGGCGCTCACGGCGCGGCTGGGCGGTGCTGCACTGGTGCTGTCGCACCACAAGTGTGCGGGGCCAGGGAACTGGGGTCGTACGCGCGAGACGCTGGCCCGCATCGAGGCTCTATCGCAAGAACAGTCGATCGGGCTGGACGTCTATCCCTACACGGCCGGCTCCACCGTATTGCGGGAGGACCTGGTCGATGGCGTCATCGACATCCTGATCACCGGCAGCCAATCCCATCCCGAGATGGCGGGCCGCTACCTGGCGGACATTGCCAAAGAATGGGGGGTCTCGCAGGTGCAGGCGGTGCGCCGGCTGTCGCCCGGCGGCGCGTGCTACTTTCAGATGCAGCAGGAGGACGTGGATCGGGTGGTCTGCCATCCGCTGACCGTCATCGGATCCGATGGCCTGCCGCATGACGAGCGGCCGCACCCGAGGCTGTGGGGCGCCTTCCCACGCGTGCTGAACCAATACTGGCGCGAGAAAGGGCTACTGTCCCTGGAACAGGCCCTGCACAAGATGACAGGCTTGTCCGCCGAACGTTTTCATCTGGCCGGGCGTGGGATTCTACGCACGGGCAGTTTTGCTGATGTGGTGGTCTTCGATCCGGCTCTGGTTCGGGACTGCTCGACGTACTCGGAACCCTGGCGCTTCAGCGAGGGTATCGAGCAGGTATGGGTGAATGGCTGCCTGAGCTACAGTGGTCGGGAGCGAGCCTGCATCGGCCGTGCCGGCCGGTTCGTGCCCAGGGCCTGAGGCTCGCGTATCGGGCGCGTCGACGTGGGAGCCTTTCACGGGGGGTGAGTAACCGATGGCAAGCCGTCTCTTCTTTGCCCTGTGGCCCGATGAGGACGTCGTGCGCGAGCTCACGCAATGGGCGCGCCAGGCGCACGATCTGTGCGGCGGATGCATGATGCACCCCGACACGCTGCACCTGACGCTCGCGTTCCTGGGGTCGGTTGACGATGATCGAGTCCCCGGGCTGCAGGCGCTGCTGCGCAGCCGTCGGTGGATCGGTGGGCCGCTTACCCTGGATTGCTATGGCCGATTTCGCGGGCCGCGCATCGTCTGGGCGGGATCGTCCGAATTCGTCCCCTGGCTGGACCGGATGCATGCCGCGTTGTGGCGTGCGCTGTCCCGTCTGGGGTTCGAGGCGTCGGCGGAGCCGTTCAGGCCGCACCTGTCGCTGCTTCGTCGGGCCGACCCACAGGATCTCTCGGTCTTGCCCACGCCGCGGCCGGTGGTCTGGGCGGCCCGCCGGCTGGTGCTGGTGGCTTCTACTCCGCGTGAGTCGGGGTCCTGGTACCGGGAAATCGCGGCCTGTGACCTGTCCGCAGCAGACGGTTTTGGATGATATGATGAAGCCGAAAAAATAGCGGGCCGTACTGGTTCTGCAAGGTGGGTTTTTATTCAACATCTGCCTCGCTGGCTCCCTGTGCGGATCCGCTTCACAACCAGGAGACTTTATGAAGACATCCGTTGGCTTTGCATTGCGCAAACTGCTGCTCCCTGCTCTGTGCGCGGCCCTGCTGGCCCCCGTTGCGTCTCAGGCGGACACGCTCACCGTCTGGTGGAACAAGGGCTACTACCCCGAGGAAGACGCTGCCATCAAGGACACCGTCAAAAAGTGGGAACAGAAGACCGGCAACAAGGTTCAGCTCACTTTCTACAGCACTGAGGACCTTCCCACCAAGCTGATTGCCGCCGTCAATGCCGGCAACGTTCCGGACGTGGCCTATGAGGACGTCGGGGATTTTGCTCAGATCCCCCAGCTGGCCTGGGATGGGCAACTGACGGATCTCTCCAGCGTGGTGGAGCCAGCCAAGGACCTGTACACCAAGACGGCGCTGCTGACGGCGCACCTGTACGACAGCAAGACCAGCAAGCGCAGCTACTACGCGGTACCGATCAAGCAGCAGGCCATGCACGTCTTCGTCTGGAAGTCCATGCTGGAAAAGGCGGGGAAGACCGAAAAGGACATCCCGCAGCAATGGGATCAGTACTGGAAGTTCTGGGAGCAGGTCCAGGACACGCTGCGCGCGAAGCGTGAACGCGTCTATTCCATGGGCCTGACGGTTTCCGCCACGGGGACCGACAACTACTACCTGTTCAACCAGTTGCTGCTGTCCTATGGCGCGCGCGTGGTTGACGAACAAGGTAAGCTGAAGGTCGACGACCCCAAGGTCCGCGAGGCGGCCATCAAGCTGATCACGTTCCTGGCCGACATCTACAAGAAGGGCTACGTTCCGCCCGGTGCCATCAACTGGGGCGATGCGGACAACAATGCGGCCTTCTACTCGCATCAGGTCGTCATGACATTCAACCCCAGCCTGTCGATTCCGGCCGGCAAACAGGGGGACTCCAAGACTTATCACGACATGATCACACTGCAGCCGCCTGCGGGGCTGGATGGCAAGCTCACTCCCAGCCTGGTGGCGGTCAAGTCCGCCATCGTCCCGGGCGGAGCCAAGCACGTGGACCTGGCCAAGAATTTCCTGACCTTCCTGATCCAGCCCAAGGAACTTGGCGCCTACCTGCGCGCCTCTCAGGGCCGCTGGCTGCCGGTGATGCCCAGCATCATCAAGGCTGACCCGTTCTGGACCAACCCGAGCGATCCGCACCTGCCGGTAGCCACCAAGCAGGAAGTCATGGAACCGACCGAGCCTTGGCCCCAGGCCCTCAATCCGGCCTACGCCTTCGTCAACTCACAAGAAGTATGGGGCCGTGCGGTTGGCCAGGTGCTGGTCAATGGGATGAAGCCGGATGCCGCCGTGGACCAGGCCATCGCGCAGATCAAGCAGATCTTCTCCAAATACCAGGTTCATGAGTAGCAGTGCTTCGCCGGTTGCGGCCGGCGCCTCTGTGCATGCAGGGGTGCCCGGCCGCAGTGGTTCGCACGAACTGTTCTGGAGCGCAGTCTTTGCGGCTCCTTATGTCGTCGTGTTTCTGTTGTTCGTGATCTATCCCGTCTGTTATGGCCTGTGGATGGGAAGCGATCCGGCCAGCTATCGCACGCTGTTCAGCGATCCGATTTACGTCCGTACGGTGTTGAACACTCTGTTGCTGCTCATCGTCGGGGTCAACCTGAAAATGATCCTGTCGTTGCTGCTGGCGGAGTTCTTCATCGTGGGGCGGCCGTGGATGCGCGCGCTGTTTCTGGTGTTCATCTTGCCTTGGGCGGTACCCGCGATTCCCGAATTCATCTCCATTCACTGGATGCTGGACGCGCAGTGGGGGCTCATCAACAACTTCCTGTGGAACGTTTTCGGCATCATGGGCCCGCCCTGGCTGGCACGGCCGGATCTGGCCATGGGGTCAGTCGTCGTAGCCTATATCTGGAAGTGGCTGCCGTTCTGGACACTGATTTTCCTGGCCGGGCGTATGGCCATCCCGCGCGACCTCTACGAGGCGGCGTCAGTGGATGGCGCGACTGGCGTGAAGGCGTTCGTCCATATCACCATTCCCATGATGTGGAAGTTGTATGTGACCTGCACGCTGCTGTCCACTCTCTGGACCCTGGGGGACTACAACACGGTCCACTTCGTCAGTGGTGGTGGGCCGGTGCTGTCGACCCATGTGCTGGCCACTCTGGGCATCCGTGACGCTTTCGAGATTGGTGATCCGTCACTCGGGGTTGCCGTGGTGATCACGGCGCTGCCGCTGGTCATCCCCATCATGGTGCTGCTCATGCGGCAGTTCCGTCGTGATCAGGTGTCGGGATGAACGTGCGTTCGCGAAAGAAGAATGTTCTTCTGTGGTTGATCGGCGTCATCGTGTTCGTGTGGACGCTGATGCCCATCTACACCATGGTGGCCGTGGCCCTCACGCCGGGCAGTGCCGTCTTTTCCTCTGATCTGTGGCCGCATCAACCGACGCTGGACGGCTTCATCAAGGTCTTCACGCAGAACCACTTCTACCTGGAGCACTTCTGGCGGCAGATGTGGAACAGCCTGTTCATTGGCGTCATCACGGCGGCGGCAGTACTGGCGATTGGCACCATGACCAGCTTCACGATCGGGCGGATCCGTGTGCGTGGCAGCGCCTTTCTGTCTTCCGCGGCCCTGTTCACCTACGTGATCCCGATGTCGTTCCTGGCGATCCCGTTCTATCGGGTGATGCACAACTACGGGTTGGCAGATACGCCTTGGGCAGTCATCCTGGTGGAAGTCACCTTCGCCACGCCTTATGCGATCTTTGTCTTCCTGCAGTATTCCAACAGCATTCCGCGCGAGCTCGACGAGGCGGCCAAGATCGATGGCGCGAGCCTGGGCCAGATCTTCCTGCGGGTGTATCTGCCGCTCATGGCGCCCGCGCTGGTGGCGGTGGGGACGTATGCCCTGCTGCTGGCCTGGAACGAATATCTCTTTGCATTCCTGCTGTTGTCGTCGGAGACCACGGTCACCGTCCCGGTTGCGCTGGGCTTTTTCCTCAACAGTGATCAGGCGCCCTGGGATCTGCTCATGGCGGCATCGGTGGTGTATTCATTGCCGCCCATCGTCATTTATTACCTGTTCCGAAAGTACATGGCCGAAGGCCTGACGGTGGGGGGCGTCAAGGGATGATTTCGTGCGGACCCCATCGCCGGCGTGTCACGGGCATGACCAGCGGGATTGAACAGTAAGGAGCCCCCTGTGGCGATAGTCAGCCTGGAACGTGTGACGAAGAGCTATGGCAACTCGGTTGCCGTGCATCAGTTCGACCTGGAAACGAAGGATGGTGAGTTTGTCGTGCTGGTGGGCCCGTCGGGTTGCGGCAAGTCCACGACTTTGCGCATGCTGGCCGGCCTGGAGGACGTGTCGGGTGGCCGGATCCTGATCGGCGGACAGGAAGTCCAGAATGTGGCCTCCAAGGACCGCGACATTGCCATGGTGTTCCAGAGCTATGCGCTCTATCCGCACATGGATGTGTTCGGCAACATGGCCTTCGGCCTGAAGATGCGCAACACGCCCAAACCAGAGATCGACCGGCGCGTGCACGAAGCAGCGAGCATCCTCGGGATCGAGGCGCTGCTGGAGCGCAAGCCGCGTGAACTCTCTGGGGGGCAGCGCCAGCGTGTTGCGCTGGGGAGGGCCATCGTGCGCGAGCCTCAGGTGTTCCTGATGGACGAGCCGCTCTCCAACCTGGACGCCAAGCTGCGTGCCGGCATGCGGGCAGAGATCCTCAAGCTGCACCAGCGCCTGGGTGTGACGGCCTTCTATGTCACGCATGACCAGGTCGAAGCCATGACCATGGGCCAGCGGATCGTCGTGATGCGCGATGGCTGGATCCAGCAGACCAGCACCCCGCTGGGGTTGTATGACCGTCCGGCCAACCGCTTCGTGGCCGGCTTCATCGGCAATCCGGCCATGAATTTCCTCAGGATGCGCGTGGATGCGGCCGGTGAAAAGCTGCACGCAGCCTTTGGCGATCTGGACATTCCGGACCGTTTTCAGGCGTCGCTTCAGACGCGCCGGGATCGCGACGTCTGGGCCGGCATTCGGCCCGAGCACTTGTTCGTTGCGCCGCCGGACGCCAGCACGGGTGTAGTGACCGGGACGGTGGAGCTGATCGAGCCGCTGGGCTCCGTGATCGAGGTCCAGGTCAATGTGGACGGCACCGTCGTCATTGCTCAGATCGACCGTGACAGCCCGGTGCGTGTCGGCGAAGTACTGAAGCTGCGGGTGGATACGGTCCGCCTGCATTTATTTGACATTGAAAGTGAAGTCAGTCTGCTGGATCCCCAATGAAGAGACGTTTGCTTCCCTGGCGCAGCTATCGTGAGGCGCGCAACATTGCCGAGCTTGCCGGGATTGCACGTCGGCGGGTACCGAATTTCGTGTTTGAGTACATCGATGGCGGGTCAGATGACGAAGCCAGCCTGGCCAACAACCGGGCGGTCTTCGACCGCTACCGTTTCACGCCGCGCACGTTGACGGACGTCAGCGTCCGGGACATCAGTACACAGCTCTTTGGCCGCAGAATCGGCATGCCCGTGGTCATCGGGCCCACGGGCTTCAATGGCATGGTGACCAAGGACGGCGACCTGAAGCTCGCCCGGGCCGCCGCTGCGCATGGCATCCCTTTTGCGCTGAGCACGGTGTCCACCGTGTCCATGGAAGACATCGCGCGCGTGCCGGGCGGCTGGCCATGGATGCAGGTTTACTTTTTCCGGGACCGGAAGTTTGTCCGGGAACTGGTCGCGCGCTGTGCCGCGGCAGGCTACGACACCATCGCGGTGACCACCGATAGCGCCATTTATGGCAATCGCGAGTGGGATTCGCGCAATTACTCGGCACCGCTCGTGCTGAACTGGCGCAACAAGCTGAACGTGGTCTGCCGGCCGCGCTGGATGCTGGACGTGCTGGTTCCCGATGGTCTGCCGACCTTCAAGAATCTGGGCGACCTGTTGCCTCCGGGCGGCATTTCGCCGCAGGGTGCTGCCGCCGAGATCGGCAAGCAGCACATGCCGTCGCTGAACTGGCAGGACATCCAGTGGCTGCGCGACGAATGGAAGGGCAAGCTCATCTTGAAGGGCATCCTGTCCGTCGAAGAGGCTCGGCAAGCCCGGGAGCTTGGGGTGGATGGCGTCGTGCTCTCCAATCACGGGGGGCGGCAGCTGGACCATGCGGTGTCTCCCATGGAGATCCTGCCCGAAGTGCGCCAGGCTGTGGGCGCCAACATGACGGTGATGCTGGACAGCGGCTTCCGGCGTGGCACCGACATCCTGAAAGCCATCATTCTGGGAGCCGACGCCGTGCTGCTGGGGCGTGCCACCCTCTTCGGACTCGGCGCTGGCGGGGAACCAGGGGTCAACCATGTGCTTGACCTGCTGCAGACGGATCTTCATCGGACGTTGGGCTTACTGGGTTGCAGCAGCCTGAAGGAACTCGACGGCAGCTTGCTCCGAAGGGTCTGAGACGTCCCTTCGGCGCGGGGGGCGAGCGCAGGGCGGTAGTGGCTGTTTCCACCACACTTCTCTGACGAAAGACTGGCTGGTCTCTGAATTAGGGTAAACCCCTATCTTTAACCTAGGGTAAACCCTATAATTCAGATATCGAATTTACGATGCTTCTGAAACAGGAGTCAGCCATGATCTACACCCACGCTCAAAACTCGATGCTGCTGTCCGATGCGCTGGAGCGCGCCTACAGCCATACCATCCTGAATGCTTCGCACCCGCTGTCGGTGGGGTATGGCATCAAGGTCGTGGGTCGCGGCCTGCGCCGCGCGGCATTGGCGACCGGGCATTTCATGGCCGACGTCATCAACGCACAGGCTGAAGCGCGCTCGCGTGATCAGCGTTACAGCCGTACGCCCTGGTAATTTCCGATCGATGACATGACCCGGCCCATGCCTCGCAGCGAGGCATGGGCCGGGTTTTTCATTTCTTGAGTAGTGCCTTCAGCAGTCCCAGCGTCCGGTCGGGCTCCATGTCGCCCGCTGGCGGCGCTGCCTCAGCCTGCAGCCCCATCTCGTCAATGAAGCGCGACGGCTCGCAGGCGACGTCGTCGCGTCCGCGCCGCCGTTTGCGGCACCAGCTGACCTGCAAGGTCCGCTGAGCGCGGGTGATGCCGACGTACATGAGGCGCCGTTCCTCCTCGATGCGGCGCACTTGGGCCGCGGCTCCCGCCTCGCTGTCGTCGCCTTCGTCCGTCCCGCCCCGGTGTGGCAGCAGCCCCTCTTCCACACCGATCAGGTAGACATAAGGGAATTCCAGCCCCTTGGAGGCGTGCAGCGTCGAAAGCTTGACGGCGTCCGGCTCGTCGTCCTCTGATCGGTCCAGCATGGTGACCAGCGCGACGTGCTGCACGAGTTCGAGCAGGGTCATGTCGTCTTCGGCGGCCTTCCGCTTGAGCCAGTCCGTGAGGTCCAGTACGTTGGTCCAGCGGGACTGCGCCTGACGGTCATCGAACAGGTCGTACAGGTGCCGCTCGTAGTTGACCGCAGTGAGCAGGTCGTCCAGAATGCGGCCAGCGCCGTCGCCGGGCTCTCCGGCTATGCCGGCAGGTGTTTCGCGGTTCGTGGCCCGGGCTTGGAAATTCTGAATGAGTTTGACGAAGTCCTGCACCGCCTGGCGTTGGCGCGCGGCCGGCAGGATGGCCTCCGTGACTTCTACAGCCACCGTGAATAGAGACACGCCCCGATGCGCCGCTTCGGTGCCCAGGGCTTGAAGGGTGCCCTGACCGATCCCGCGTCGCGGCGTGGTGGCAGCGCGGATGAACGCGGGATCCTCGTCCTCGTTGGCGATCAGCCGCAGCCAGGACAGCATGTCGCGGACTTCGGCCTTGTCGAAAAAGCTTTGGCCACCTGATACGGTGTAGGGGATCCGCAGGTTTCGCAGCGCCTGTTCCATGACGCGCGATTGATGGTTGCCGCGATAGAGCACGGCGAAATCCTTCCACTGTGCCTGGCGCTCGAAGCGCGAGGCCGACAGCCGCATGGCGATAGACTCTGCCTCGGCCAGATCCGAGTCCATTGGGGTGACCCGGATGGGGTCTCCCAGCCCCAGATCGGACCAGAGCGTCTTCTCGAAGGCCTTGGGGTTATGGGAGATGACCTCGTTGGCGGCCTGCAGAATGCGCTGGACCGAGCGGTAGTTCTGCTCCAGCTTGATCAGGCGCAGTTGCGGGTAGTCGCGGCCCAGCTGCGCCAGGTTCTCGGATGTGGCTCCGCGCCAGGCATAGATTGCCTGGTCGTCGTCGCCCACGGCGGTGAACATGGCCCGGTCGCCGCACAGCAGGCGCACTATCTGGTATTGGCAGACGTTGGTGTCCTGATACTCGTCCACTAGCAGGTACTGGACACGGGACTGCCAGCGCGCGCGCAGCGGTGCGTCGGCGGCCAACATCTGGGCCGGCAGCCGGATCAGATCGTCGAAGTCCACGGATTGGTAGGCCATCAGGGTGGCTTGGTAGCTGCGGTAGGTGCGGGCCGCTTCAGCCTCGTTGGCATCGCGTGCTGCGTGGGCGGCTCCGTCCGGGTCCAGAAGGGCGTTCTTCCAGAGAGAGATGGTCTGCTGGACGGCCCGCAGGCGCGCGCGGTCCGTGGTGGCCAGGAGTTCCTGCACCAGCGCCTGCGCGTCGTGGGCATCCAGGATCGAGAAGCCTCGCTTCAGACCGGCTGATGCGTATTCCTCTCGAAGGAATCGCAGGCCCAGTGAATGGAAGGTGCCTACCGTCAGTCCGCGCAGCCATTGCGGATTGACCAGCGCCCGCACGCGTTCGTTCATTTCGCGCGCTGCCTTGTTGGTGAACGTGAGCGCCACCACCTGCCGGGCCGGGTAGCTGCACTCACGCAGCAGATACGCGATCTTCTGCGTGATCACGCGGGTCTTGCCGCTGCCTGCGCCAGCCAGCACCAGACAGGGGCCGTCCAGATACAGCACGGCCTCGCGCTGGCGCGGATTGAGGTTCGGGTCCACGGTGGCGCCGGCCGGCAACACGGAGTGTAGTGGTGTCGTGCGGCGTGCGCCATGGTGGGCGCCCGTGTCTTGCCCGGAGGGTGTGGGGTAGGGTGGAATCTGCACCACTTCAGATCTCCTGGGGGTCGATTTCGACCCCCCAGCGCAGCGCGCGGCCCTCAGCCAGCGTGTCGATCTGTGGCAGCAGTGCGTGCAGCAGGCCGTGCAGTGCCGGGCGGCTGTCGGATTCCATCAACAGCTGCGCCCGTTCGATACGCGCCACGCGGACGATGCGCAGAGGTACCGCGTCGTACAGGCGCACGGTGTTGCTGTCGGGGAGTTCGAGCGCGCGGGCGCGGACGGCCTGCAAGAAATCGAGCGCTGTCCGGACCTGGGCCGCTTGTGCCGTGAGCAGAGCTTGCGCGGAGAACGGCGGCAGGCCCAGCTCCTGGCGTTCGGCGAGGGTCTGCTGGGCGAAATGCGCGTAGTCATGGGTCAGCAGTGCCCGGTAGACGGTCTGGTCCGGATAGTCCGTCTGCACCAGAACCTGCGCACCGCCCGCGCGGCGCCCAGCGCGGCCAGCCACTTGCATCAGTTGTGCGAATAGCCGCTCGGGGGCGCGGAAATCCTGGGCAAACAGCATGGCGTCCGCATTCAGTACCCCGACCAGGCCAAGGCGTGCAAAATCGTGTCCCTTGGATACCATCTGCGTGCCGACCAGGATATCGGCCTGGCCCGTGTGGACTTGGTTGAACAGGATCTGTGCGCTGCCCTTTCGGCGCGTGGCGTCGGCATCGATGCGCAGCACTCGTGCATCGGGATAGCGTTCGGCCAGGAACTCCTCGATGCGCTGCGTCCCTCGCCCCATGGGCTGTATGTCCGGGTCACCGCACGCCGGACAGGCGCGCGGGACGGGTTGAGCGTCGCCGCAATGGTGGCACTGTAGCGTGCGGCGCCCCCCGTCGTGGCGATGCAGCACGGTGTGCGCCGTGCAACGCCGACACTGGCTCACCCATCCGCAGGACGGGCAGCGCAGCACCGGCGCGTAGCCCCTCCGGTTCAGGAAAATGAGGCTTTGCTCGCCTAGCGCCAGGCGCGACTCCAGCGCCTGCAGCAGTTGGGGGCTGAAGCCCTGTTCCAGCCTGGCCCTGCGGGTGTCGACGAGATGAATCGCCGGGAGTGGCTGTGCCTGCGCGCGTTCTGGCAGAGACAGGTAACGGTAGTCGCCGCGCTGGGCGTGTCGCCAGCTTTCCAGTGAGGGTGTGGCCGATCCCAGGACGACGGGGATGCCGAGATCGTGACCTCGCCAGATGGCGAGGTCACGCGCCGAGTATCGCAGGCCTTCCTGTTGTTTGTAGGAGGCGTCGTGTTCCTCGTCCACCACGATGAGTCCCAGGCGCGGCATGGGGGTGAACAGCGCGAGCCGTGTTCCCAGCAGGATGTCTGCTTGACCACGCGCGACGCGCAGCCAGGCGCGCAGCCGTTCGCCTTCGGACAGGCGGCTGTGAATGACGGCCAGTGGGTCGGAGGCTGGCACCCGAGCGGTGGAGGAGGCTTCGTCAGGCAGGTGATCTTCGGAGTGGGTGTTTGTGTGCGGTGCACCATGCTGCAGCCGATCGCGGACCACACGTTCGAGCTGGGGCGTGAGGTTGATTTCCGGGACCAGCATCAGTACCTGACGACCCTGGTTCAGCACTTGCTGCGCCAGGCGCAGATACAGTTCCGTCTTGCCGCTGCCAGTGATGCCGTGCAGCAGCGCCACGCCCTTTCCGTCCCGGAGCAGCGACTGCAGCTCATTCAGGGCCTGTTCCTGGCTGCCGGTCAGGATCGGGACGGCCGCATTGGCCGGTGGCGGGGGCCGGTGGGGGCCGGGAGTGGGGATGTCCGCGCTCTGAGCGGCCGATGTAGCGGGTGTCTTGTGGAGTTGGGTAGCGCGTGTCCGTTGGTGCCGCTGGTCGGCGCGGTCCGCTCGAAGCACGGGTCCGCCGGCGGCGCGCGTGCCGGAATAGGCCGAGGGCTTGCGCAGGGGAGGGGGCAGCACCGGCAGGAGGACTTCGCCGAGTGGTCGGTGGTAATAGCGGGCGGCGAACTCTGCGAGGCGCAGCCAGTCGCCCGGTAGTGGCGGCAGATCGTCCAGTGCTGCCGTGATGGGCTTGACCCGGTCCGGTGCGACTTCAGGCTGGCTGCGGGTCTCCCAAACCATGCCGATCATGGCCCGGCGGCCGAACATGACCTGCACACGCACGCCGCGCGCCAGCGGCGTGTCGTGGCTGTAATCGAACAGGCCTGGCAGCGGTACGTCCAGCGCAACCGCCAGGTAGGCCGTCATGCGAAGTACTCCTCAACAGCCTGTGGATAACTTTGTGGAAAATGAGGGAACAATCGCTACTGCCTTAACTCGACTGAATCGTCAAGTCTATTGATGGATAGTGGAAAACGCAAAATTCTTCATTGAAAACAGATGGTTATAAAAACATCCAATAGTGATTCTGGATTTATTAAGGTAAACCCTGATCTGTCAAAAATTGTGCATAAGCACATAAGTCGGAGAGCACTGTCGTGCTGGCCTCAGGCGGCGTGATAGGCGCGGCTCGCGGTGTGGACCTCGTCCACCAGCGACGTGACGGCGTCGATCGTGGTGAACTGGGAAATGCCGTGGCCCAGGTTGAACACGTGCCCGCTGCCCGACCCGACCTGGCCGAAGTCAGCCAGGATGCGGCGCGCTTCCGCACGGATCGCGGCGTCCCCGCCGAACAGGGCCATTGGGTCCAGATTACCTTGCAGTGCCACATGGTCGCTCGTCACATGGCGGGCTGCCGCCAGGTTGACGGTCCAGTCCAGCCCAAGGGCATCACAGCCGAGCTGCGCCATGTCCGCCAGCCACTGTCCGCCGCCTTTTGTGAATACGATGGCGGGCACCCGGCGGCCATCATATTCCCGCAGCAGGCCGCCGAGCACCTGGCGGGTGTGGCGGAGCGAAAATTGTTGGAACAGGCCGTCGGCCAGGACGCCGCCCCAGCTGTCGAAGACCATCACTGCCTGCGCGCCCGCCTGAATCTGGGCGTTCAGATAGGCCGTCACCGCCTGTGCATTGGTGTCGAGCAGCCGGTGCAGCAGGTCGGGGCGCTGGTACATCAGCGTCTTGATCTGGCGGTAGTCGGTGCTGCCCGCGCCCTCTACCATGTAGCAGGCGAGCGTCCACGGGCTGCCAGAAAAGCCGATGAGCGGGACTGCGCCCGCAAGTTCCCGTCGGATCAGGGAGACCGCATCGAACACATAGCGCAGCCTGTTCAAGTCTGGTATTTGTAGCGCCGCAATCGCGGTTTCGTCGCGCAGCGGCCGAGCAAAGCGTGGGCCCTCGCCCTCTACGAATTGCAGGCCCAGCCCCATGGCGTCCGGGACCGTCAGGATGTCCGAGAACAGGATGGCCGCGTCCAGGCCGAATCGGCGCAGTGGCTGCAGCGTGACTTCGCAGGCCAGTTCCGGAGTCTGCGCCAGATTCATGAACGAGCCTGCCTGTTCGCGGGTGCGGCGGTATTCCGGCAGATACCGGCCAGCCTGGCGCATCATCCAGATGGGTGTGTACGGGACCGGCTCGCGCAGCAGCGCGCGCAGGAAGACGTCGTTTTTGAGTTCAGGCACGGCAAGGTTCCTAGTGGCAGGCCCCGATTTTACCCGGACCGGCTGGGGCGGGGTGGGACGGATGGCGAGGTCCGATAGGGGCCTGGATCGATGTCGTGCTTCTGCATCAGTGCCCAGAAGGCTCTTCGGTGTTTCTGCGCCATCTGTGCTGCCAGGGTGATGTTGCCGCCGTGCCGGCCCAGCGCAGCGCGGATATAGGCGCGTTCGAACCGCGCCACCACCTCGCCTTTTGCGGTGCGGAAGGATGCGCGGGAAGTGGCCCGTTGTGTGGCCAGGGCCACCGCATAGGCCTCCAGCTCGGTCCCGGAACGATCCAGAATGGATTCGCAGATTTTGGCCTCGGTGTCGAAGGCTTTGTCTGTTGGCAGCGGGATGCCGGTGTGCGTGGGCGCGGGCGTCCCGTAGTCGGGGGGTGTCTCTGCGACGTGAGCCGGCAGTGGCCGCAGGAGGTTGTGCTCGATGCGGGCGCGCAGTTCTTCCACGCAAAAGGGCGGCTGCATGAAGTCTGTCGCGCCCAGCATCAGCAGGTCGCGGATCGCCTGGGCCCGCAGGCCCACGGCATAGATCACGAGGATCGCGGGCTGGCGGATGGACTGGGCCGACAGTGCCATCCGCCACTGCCCGAGCGACGCTTCGTCCACATAGACCAAGCCGGCGTCGTAGCGCCCTCGCTGCAGGGCCGGATCCGCCAGCATGGCGGTTGGCGAGGTGCTTTCCGGCGGCAGAGCATGCAACACCAGCCGCCCGCCGATCCGGGAGCCGGCCACTGCCCCCACCCAGTCCTGCTGATCCACTGCCAGCAGGGCGCAATCCAGTCGTTCTCGCATGCCTGACTCCCAGGTCGTTTCAGGAGCGTCCAGATTAGGCAAAGCAAGGGAGCGTCGGTAGTCGCAAAACTACGGCAGGGTTTTCCCTGGTTTTCCGAGGGACCACCCGCCTTTGGTTGGGGCTTGGCCTGTCTTCCGCAACATGTAATTCCGCACTGGGAAGCTGCTTCAGGCTGACGAAAAGGGCCGACTGTCGTCGGCCCTGTTATTGCGTCGATCCCGTATTCGGGCAAGCCGTTATTTGGCGGCGTCCACCATGTACTGGATGGCGGCCTTCATTTCAGCGTCCGTGGCTTGCGAGCCGCCGCGCGGCGGCATGGCACCCACGCCCGATATGGCGTTCTTCAGCATGGTGTCCAGGCCAGTCTTGATGAATGGTGCCCAGCTAGCCTTGTCGCCGAACTTCGGGGCACCGGCTGCACCGACGGCGTGGCAAGCGAAGCAGACCGAGTGGTAGAGCTTGTCGCCGACCGCGTTCGTGCTGGCACTCGCAGTTTTTGTTTCAGCCGGTTTGGCTGCAGCGGGTGTAGCCGTTTCGGCAGGCTTGGCCTGTGCGACAGGCGCGGGAGCAGGTGCAGGAGCTGCTGCGGGTGCTGCCGCCTGTGTCGCTGCCGGCTTGGCTGTCGCGGCGCCCGATGCCGGTTCCTTTGGTTCCGGGAAGTTGGCGCCCGAGTGGTTGGCCATGTAGACCACGGCACGCGCGACTTCAAAGTCGTCGAGCGTGGAGTTGCCACCCTTCGGGGGCATTGGGCCGATGCCGTGGATGGCATTCTTCACCAGATCGTCGTAGCCCAGTTTGATGAAAGGTGCCCACGAGGATTTATCGCCGAATTTCGGTGCGCCCGAGACGCCAGCCGTGTGGCAGGCGGTACAGGTAGATTCGAAGACCTGTTGACCGGTCTTGAAGATCTTGGGGGCATTGGCATCGACCAGCTTGAATCCAGCGACCGGTTGAATGCGTTTGGCGATGGCGTCGGGGGTCTGGCCTTCGGACCCGGCGCCGGTGCGAATGGTGGAGCCGACCAGGTTGACCAGCAGAATGATGACGGTGATGGGAATCAGGAACGCCAGGATGACGGTAATGAGCAGTTGACGCGGGGTCTTGATGGAACTTTCGTTTGCACTTTCGTGATCGGGGAGACTCATGACGGGTTCCTGAAGTAATGGGGCCGCGACCGGATGCTGGTCGCGCAGTCGGTCGTAACAGGCCTTAGCCTGCGATTATAGCGACAGGCCCGGCTACCTGCAGCCATGCCCGGCGTGGGGCCAATAAACACGCTACAATAGCGGCCCCATGCACCGTAACGGTGCATGGCCCGTCAGACCCCCGCCGCGCGCCCGTATTTCAATGGATAGAATGGGAGCCTCCGAAGCTTTCGATGCAGGTTCGATTCCTGCCGGGCGCGCCAGTTTCGGGTTTGGTCACCTTGCTTCACTCCTCCCATTGCGGGTTCCAGACGACATCCCAAAGATGTCCGTCCGGGTGCCCAATGGTCATTTCCGTCTGGCAGGGGAGTCAGCGTAACCGGTCATCGGGCGGCGGGATGCCGGGCACGCCTTCGCGGATGACCCGGGAGTAGTCGGCTGCGTCGGGGGCCGCCAGCGCACGGCTGGTGTAATTGCCCGCCCGGCGGCGGCTGGCGACATCACCCTCGCCAGCGAGGCCACCGAGACAGTCCAGATATTCCGGCAGATACCCTGACAGCAGCAGCCGGTAGTCCATGGGCAGCCCTGGGATGATCTGGTTGGCCAAGCGCCAGATGAGGGTTGTGCAATTGGCCGTGAGGGTGTTGTAGAAGCGGGGCCGCTGCCGCAGGCGCGAGGCTGTCCGCACATAGGACACGAAAAGCGCGCGGGCGCCATCCAGCGGTATGTCAATCCTGTACAGATAGCCTTTCTCTCCGCGTACGTTGGTGCGTACGCGCAGTGAGTCTTCCTCGGTGGATGCGAGGACCGATAGTTCGTACTTCCGGAAGAATCCTCCGATTTCGGAGAAGACATCACCCCGCTTGCGCCGGATCTCGACCGAGAATATGACGAAACTGCCGGCACCGAATCCGAACGACACCATGGCGTGCGCGACGGCCGGGTTTCCCCAAGTGGACAATACCAGATCCACGGATTCGAGCCGGTCCAGATCATAGCGGCAGGTTCTCCAGCGGACGTCGTAATCGTCTTGCGTGCGCCAGCGGAAGTCCCGTACGTTGTACAGCGTCACGATGTTGCCGGCGACGTCTCCGTGAGTCAGCCTGGCCACCTCGGGCATCCAGTCGCGGTCGTTGGACGGACGCACGCCCAGCCACCACCATGCGAGCAGCATCAGAGAGGCCGCGCCGAATGGGTCCGTCCATCTGGTTTCGCCCGAGATGAGGCCTGCTGCGCCCAGCAGGGTCAGCCCGAGCCAGGCCGCAATGATGACCGTGTTCACCCGCCTGTTGAAAGGGAGCCTGAACCATAGGGCACAGGCGCCCCATCCAGCCCACAGCATGATTGCGGCCACTGCGATGGCCGTAGTCATCGCTGCGTCCTGCGTGTTTCCGGTGCGAAGGGACGCAGCCCGCCGACTTGTGTTCTGACCTGTTGGAACTTCACGTCTAGGGCTGTTTCGGTTCGGTCGTTGGTGAGTGCTTCGACCGATTTTCGATGGCTTGCGCCAGGCCTGCCAACCAGCACGCCGGGCAGCCGCCCATGAAGTAGACCGCTACGGCAAGAAGCCCAATTGCGGGCCAGAAATGCGGAGTCAGCAGAATGGCTCCGGTAATGGATGCTGCAGCGAGCACACCGCGCACCAGTTGTCGTGTTACAGAAGTATCACAGTACATGGTTGTCACTCCGAATCAAGCATGTATTCACGCACCAGCTCGCGCGCGCGATGCAGGCGGCTTTTGACGGCACCCGCCTGTTCTCCCAGACGGGTGGCAATCTCGGCGATTGTCAGTTCCTCGAAGTCGCGCAACAGGATGACCTCCAGGTAGTGAGCGGGCAGTGACTCCAGCGCGGCTGCCAGGTCGATCCGCAAGTCGTCCTGCGGCTTGTACAAGAGGCGTTCTTCGGCCAGTTCCTCTGGCAGCGGCTGATACTTGAACATACGGCGCGAGAGCTTGCGGCACTCGCGCTTCACGACGGTGAAAAGCCATGAGGAAAAGGCCGCTGCTGCCTTCAGCCCCCGCACTTTGCGGCAGATGACGAGCAGGGATTCTTGTACGGCGTCATCCACGTCGCTGGCCTCACATTGTTTTCGGGCATAGCGCCGCACATCTGCCTGGCATACGGTGAGCAGACGGGAAATGGCCACCCGATCGCCGGTTTGTGCCGCCAAGACCAGGTCATTTCGATTATCCATATGGAGACCCATGAGTTATGTACGGGGCCCAGTCCTGTCCGTGGGCCCCCAGTCAAGAGAGTCGTCCATCCGGCAAAAGGATTCGCCTGCCTGACGATATCAGCATACGCGCACGTAGTGCGTACCGGCATGGCCCAGCCGACTTCGTGGATCAGTGGGTGCGGGGTCCGACACGAGCCCTCATCATCAGGGTGACCAGGCCTACCAAGCAGAAGCCGGCGGCTACATAAAAGGTGACGGGCGCCCCGAAGCTGTCCCAGAGCAGGCCGGCGATGACGCTGGCCAACAGCATCGCGATGCCGCTGACGAGGTTGAAGAAGCCATACGCGGTGCCGCGCAGATCGGCGGGAGCGGTATCGGCGACCATGGTGGCAAGCAGCCCCTGGGTGGCGCCTAGATGGATACCCCAGAGGATGATTCCCAGTAGAACGACTGACCAGTGGTTGCTCACGGCCAGCAGCAGGTCGGCGACGATCATGATGCCGAGGCCGATTGCGAGCAGCGCTCGGTGGCTGATGCGGTCGGAGAGTTTCCCGAGGGGATACGCGGTGAGGGAAAAGGCCAGGTTCATCGCGACCACGGCAAGCGGAACCAGTGCAATGGCCACGCCGACTTGCTGTACCCGCAGGACCAGGAACGCCTCGCTGAACCGCGCCAGCGTGAAGATGGCGCCGATTGCGACGACCCACCAGTAGGCGGCATCCAGGCGGCGCAGGTTCTCACGCCGGATGGGGTTGGTGCGCCTTTCCTTGTGGGGGGCAGCGGGTTCGCGCAGACCGAAAGCCAGTAGCGCGACGCTGGCCACGCCCGGGATGACCGCGATCCAGAAGACCGTTCGGAAGTGGTCGGCCCACAGGACCATGAAAACGACTGCGAGAAGCGGGCCCAGTGTTGCCCCGACTGCGTCTAGCGCCTGGCGCAGGCCGAAGGCAGCGCCCCGGATTTCCGGCGCGGTGAAATCTGCGACCAGCGCATCTCTGGGTGCGCCCCGGATGCCTTTACCCACGCGGTCCAGCAGGCGGGCGGTCAACACGACTCCCAGCGTCGGGGCCAGCGCAAACAGCGGTTTGGTGAAGGCCGCCAGGGCATAGCCAAAGACCGCCAGTCCCTTGCGTTTGCCGAAGTAGTCGCTCAAGGTCCCGGAAAACACCTTCGTAATGAGTGCCGTGGATTCCGCCAGGCCTTCGATCCAGCCGACTTCCAGCGCAGTTGCTCCCAGGGTCGTCACCATGAACATGGGGAGCAGGCTGTGGATGAGCTCGGACGAGGTGTCCATCAAAAGGCTCACGGAGCCCAGGATCCAGACCCCTTGTGGAATGTGTCGCGTCGAGCGAATTTTCTGGTTCTGCATGGATATTGGCGCCTATTGCCGTTCTTTTCTGTGGGTGAGACGTCTCGCCAGGACGAACAGGCGCCAGCAGAGCGCTGATCCGCGCGACTTTGGGTTGCGAAGAGGGAAAGTGTGCGACCAGGTTCCCGCGGCGAGTGCCCCGTAGCCATAGGTCTGGATCAGGCTGGCGACGTCCATCAGTGGTCTGTGCGTCCTTCGGGTGATTGCTGCGGTAATGAGCTTCTTTCGATTGTCCCAGAAACTGGCGGCGTGAGGTATGCGAATGCGGGCGGGTGGTGGGCAGCCCCGCCGGTGCCAGATCGGGTCGTTGTGAGAAGAGTGGCGAGCGTCAGTTTCTTTGCGTGTCGCGCGGTTCGAAGGTCTTTTTGCGCTCGAAGTGGCCGAAACGCAGTGCCAGCGCCGGCAGGATGATCAGATTGAGTGCCGTTGACGTGATCAGGCCGCCGAGGATGACGATGGCCATTGGGCCCTCGATTTCGTTTCCCGGCGCTCCACTTGTCACGGCGAGCGGTGTCAGCGCGAGCGCAGTCACCAATGCGGTCATGAGGATCGGCACCAGCCGTTCGGAAGCGCCACGCACTGCCGTGCTCATGTTCCAGGTCAGGTGGTCGACGTGCACGAGATGCTCGTAGTGGCTGATCAGCATGATTGAATTTCGCAGCGATATCCCCAGTAATGTCACGAAGCCGACCATGCTGCCGAGTGACAGGTTCCCTCCCGTCGCAATCACGCTAAGGACTCCACCGACCAGTGCAAAGGGCAAGTTTGCGAGAATCAGCAGCACGGCACGCCGGTTCTTCATGGCAAGGAACAATAGCAGCGTGATGCCCACCAGCGCGATCCCGCTGTACGCGAGCAGGTTACGCTGCGATTGTGCCCGGGCTTCGCTTTCCCCATTGAAAACGGCGTATGTGCCTGGCGGCATCTTGATCTCGCGGTTCACGCGCGCCTGCGCCTCCTTGACGAAGTCGCTGGCTGGTCGACTGCCCAGGTTGACGGATACCGTTTGCACACGCTGGCCGCCGTCATGTGTGATCTGGTAGTGGCCAGCAACCTGGTGGATGGTGGCGAGTGTGCTTAGTGGAACGGTCACCCCGCTCGAGTTGCGGACCATGAGTTTGCCCACGCCGCTGATGGATCGGCGCTGAGCCGGGTCGAGCAGGACGACGACGTCGCGAGTGCCGTTACCCTCATAGATTTGCGAGACTGTGACACCGGCGTATGCGGCGTGAATCGCATCGAGTACCTGGGCGGGGCGAAAGCCCCAGCGGCTCAGTGCGCCAGGGTCGAGTCGCACGTTCAGTTCCGGGGTTCCGGGCGGCGAATTGACCCGCACGCTGGCGACGCCGCGCATCGTACCGATCAGTCGGGCAATCTGCTGGGCCGTGCGATCGATGACGTCGAGGTCATTGCCGAAGACATTCACGACCACGGGGGCCGTCGTACCTGAAATGGTTTCATCGATGCGCTCCTCGAGAAAAGTGTTGACTGAGGTCGAGAGGCCCGGAAAGCGGGCCAGCGCCTGGCGAATCCGGTATAGCGCCCAGCTTTGGCCCGATGCGCCCATTGGCTTGAGGTTCACTTCAAACTCGGAAAGTTGCACGCCGGTCGGGTCGACCACGTCGTTGGCGCGGCCGGCACGCTGGGCCACCAGACGCACACCCGGTATCTGCAGTAGCGCCTGGGATACCTGCGTGCCGATGCGCATGGACTCTGCGAGGGAGGTCCCAGGCGCGACGCCCATGTGGACGATGTAGTGACCCTCGCGCAGCGTGGGTATGAAATTGCCACTCAGGAAGGGTAGTGCTGCCAGCGTGGCGGCGCACAGCAGCGCGACAGTGACCATGACGACCTTCACATGGCGCTCGACGTTTGTCAGTAGGGTGACATAGCGTGTCTTTAGGTGCCCGATCGCGCGTGGGTCGTGCTCGGGCAGTGGACCTCGCGCCAATAGCGCCAGGGCCATCGCTGGCGTGAGCGTCAACGCGACGCCAAGGGACGCCAGTACGGCGAGGATGTAGGCGATGCCCAGTGGCGCAAAGAGCCGTCCACCGACACCCGCGAGGCTGAGCACAGGCAGGAAAATCAGCATCACGATGAAGGTCGCGAACACGACGGCGCTACGCACTTCGAGCGAAGCTCGCAGCACGACTCGGAGTGCTGGAAGCGGTTGGGCCAGTGCGCGGTTTTCACGCAGGCGTCGGTAAATGTTCTCGACATCGATGATCGCGTCGTCGACGACTTCGCCCAGTGCGATGGCGAGCCCCCCCAGAGTCATCGTGTTCAGGCTGACGCCGGACAACGTCAGTACAGTGGTTGCAATCAGAAGGGACAGTGGAATCGCAACGGCCGAGATCACTGCGGTGCGGGCGTTGAGCAGAAACAGGAACAGTACGGCGATGACCAGCAAGGCGCCTGCGATCAGCGATGTGCGCAAGTGGCCGACGGAGGCTTCGATGAAATTGGCGGGCCGGAAGACATTGGCGTTCACGTCGATGCCCTGGCGAGTGAGCACAGGTTCCAGTCCCGCGAGTGTTTTCTCGATGCGATTTGTCACCGCCATCGTGTTGGTGCCGTATTGGCTCTCAATCACGACCATGACACCTGGTTTGCCCATGATTGATGCGGCGCCGACGGGCGGGGCACTGCCCCAGGTCACGTTGGCGACATCACCGAGATGAACTGCGGCACCATTGCTCAGGCGCAACACGACGTTGGCGAGCTTTTGCGGGTTCGTGATCTGGCCGTCGGCATTGATGGCGATGCGCTGATTCTGATTCTCGATGAATCCTGCGCCCCGCACGCCTGTGGCCTGGCGGGCTGCGGTGATGACATCCTGGATGGACACGCCGTGGCGGATCAACTTTGCCGGGTCGACCTGAATCTGCATCTGGCGTATTTCTCCGCCGAACACGATCACGTCGGCCACGCCCGAAACATCCAGCAGCTGGGGCCTGACGATCCTTTGTGCAGTGTCGTAGAGATCCGAGAGCGTACGTGTTTTCGAGGTGAGGCCGATGCTGCGCACCACGCTTGTGGTCGTCGTGAGCGGTAGGAGCCGGGGTGGCGAGACACCCGTCGGCAGGGTGGCTGCGGCCCCGCTGATGCGCTCGGTCACGAGCTGGCGGACTTGCATCACGTTTGCGCGGTCATTGAAGACCAGTGTGATTGCTGAGAGGCCCTGCATGGATCGAGACCGGATCGATTGCAGCCCGGTCATTCCGCCCAGAGCGTTTTCGAGTGGTTGCGTCACCAGCGTCTCCACCTGTTCGCTGGTCATGCCCGGTGCGGTCGTCTGCACGATGCTCATCGGCGGCGCAAATTCGGGGAAGACGTCTAGTTTTGCCTGCGTGAGCGAAAAGATCCCATAGCCGATCGCCATGATGGCCAGTGAGAAGATGACGCCGCGAAAGCGTAGTGAGAACCGGATGATCGCTTTAAGCATGGGGGATGATGTTGTACTGTTCAGGGCAGCGAATGTGCGGATCAGCCGTCACATTCGGGCGGGTCCTGACAAGTGGTGCTGATGCTTTGCGGTTTGAGCTCTTCAGAGAGCAGCAGCTGTGCGCCTTGCGTGACGATCTGGTCGCCCGCATGGAAGCCCGATCTCACCATGAGACCGTGGTCGCCCGCATTGCCTGGTGGCACATAGTGTCGTGTGAAGTGGTTCTGATCGGTGCGCACGTATGCCCATGTTTGGCCGCCATACCACACCACTGCTTGCTCCGGGATCAGCAGTTCCAGGATGGGTTTGCTCGACGTTGGCACTCGTGCGCTTGTGTGGAGATTGGCTGGCAGTGCGGCATCGGCGATGTAAAACCAGGGATTGCCGGGTGCGGTGGGGTCGGCGAGGGGCGAGGCGGAGAGTCTTTTGGCGGTGATCGTGCGACCGTCGACCGTGTCGATTGCGACGTCCTCGGGCGGCGTCGAGCCAAAGCCCGTGGGCAGCGTGACGCGCACCACGACAGACTGGCCGGCCCGGAGCCGCTGGAAGAGCGCCGAGGTCGGTGCCGCTGCGGCGTCCGCCAGCGCCGTGCCGAACTGCTGCCGGATTGCGCCATCCATATCGTCCAGCGCGACTCTGGCGGACTGTAGCTTTGCGTTGTCGCTTTGCATGGCCGACCGCGCAGCCTGCAGGCTTTTCAGCGAAATGTTGCGGTCGTCGGCGAAGAGCGTGCGGCTGCCCTGGTAGTGCGCACGTGAATTGGCCGCTTGTGCGGTGAAGCTGTCAACATCCGCGCGGGCGCTGGCGAGCCGATTGCGCAAGTCGAAGAGCGGCCGCAAGTCGATGATGGTGGCATTGGCGCTGATGCTGGGCTGGTTCGTGACAGCTGCGATCGGGGTGACTTCGATGTGGCTGGCGCGCTGTGCCTCCGGGCTGATGACCACGATCGTTTTGCCATTGATCTGCTGTACGGTGGGTGGTTGATCCGACGGCGTCCCCGCAGCTGTTGGCGCTACGGGGCTGTCAAGTGTTTGGTTGATGATGTACCTGCTTGCACCCGCCCCCAGGGCCAGCGAGAGGACGCAAAGGAAGATGAGTCGCAGTTTCATGGTGTTGTCCCTTCGCGAGAAGTGAGGCTCGCAGCGCCCTGGCCCAGAGGTTGCTGCATCGCGTCCTCGAGTGCCCCAGCGGCGTGTTGAACGGCAACCAGGGCGTCGAGATGGGTGATCTCGCTGGTTTGGTAATCGACTTTCGCCTGGGTGAAGGTCAACCGGTCCGTATTGCCATGGGAGAACGCGGTCGCTTGGCTGTCGAGCTGGCGACGTGCGCTGGCCTGGTGCGTGTCGGCCAGCCGCAGCGCTTTGATGCTTGATTGGTAGCGCGTCAGGGCGTGTGCCAGATCACCGATGATTCTGTCCTGCAGCGCACCGGTGCGGACTGCCGCCTCACTGCGTTTGGCCTCGGCTTGCCTGATGTTTTGCTGGTTCTGGTCAAAGATCGGCAGCGTGATGCCAGCCAGTCCGAAGGCGATCTTTTCGGTGCCGGTGTCGTATGTGTAGCCGGGGCCAAGGTGGATGTCGGGGTACTGTTTCGCAATCTGGAGCTGAAGCGCCGATTCGGCTGCCGCATAGTCAGCAAGGGATGCTCGCAAATCGGCACGGTGGAAGATTGCGGCACGCTGTGCGTCCTTGGCCGGTAGTGGGGGTGGAACCGTTCCGAACGCGCTCAGGTCCAGCGTGATGCCCTCAATGGCGGTGACCGGTACGCCGATGGCGGCGGCCAGTTGTGCCTGCGCGTCATTTTCCCCGCTCTGGGCCGTTGCCAGGTCGCTTTGAGCCTGCGTGTCCGCGAGCACGGCAGCGTCCACGTCGGGCTGAGAATACTGCCCGACGGCGAGGCGGCGGCGGCTCATTCCCGTGATTTCCCGCTTGGCTTGCGCTTTTGCGGACAGGAGGGTGGTGCGCGTGCGTGCCGCGTACAGGGCGAGCATGGCATTGCGGACTCGCGAACTGACCGTCCATGCTGCGGCGATGGTGTTCAGTCTGGCTGCTTCCGACAGGTGCGTTGCCTGGTCGGTGCGATAGCGGCGTTTGTGCGCGGTCTCGATGGTGATGTCGAGTGACGGGCCCCAGGTAAAGGGGCTCCCTGGCCCTGGATTGGGCGTGCTGTGTTGGAACGGCAGCTGCAGGATCGGGTTGGGCGACGTATCGGCGACGCCGATCCCGGTTCTTGCGGTATTCCATTGCGCTCGAGCCAGGTCGAGCGTGGGGTTGTAGTAGAACGCAGCCAGGGTGAGCAGCCTGCGGTTCCAGGTAGTGGGTGGCCATGGGGTGACATCGTGGCCGCTTTCGCGCGCGATGAATGTGTGCAGCTTTTCGCCTGCCAGTGAACGCTGCTCAAATTGCCGGGCCAGCCGATCGGGGGTGATCGGCTCGGGATGATAAGTCGTGCAGCCGGCCAATCCCGTCAGGGTAATGAAGACAATCAATAGGGCACGGCGCATTCCGGCATCTCATCGAACTTTTGCCGCCCGCCCGGGTAGCTTCTGGCCAGATGCTACGCCACCGATTGTGAAGTTTCCGTCAAGATCCTGGTGGCGCTCGAGTCAAGTCCCGATTGTCACGGGCAGACGAAGGGAGACGCAGGTTCCCTTATCTGGTTCGCTACCGATCTTGATCGGCCATCCGTAGCGATCGCAGAGTCTCTTGACGATTGACAGGCCGATCCCGACGCCAAGTGGTGGGTCACCTGGTGGCTCTGCCTGGTAGAACCGGTCGAAGACGTAAGGGATCGCATCGGTTGGGATACCCGGTCCCGTGTCCTCGATGGACAGCCAGCCGTTCACGTAGCGGAAGTGGATGTGCCCATGCTCAGTGTGGCGCACAGCGTTGTCCATGAGATTGGATAACACGATCGCGAGCGCAGGGCGGTTTGCCGTGATCAGGAGTTTGCGGTCCACATCGACGACTGTCTCAAGTCCCTTCTGTGCGAGCCGGTCGGCGAAAGGTGCCAGCGCGGTTTCGATCATTTCCGCCATTGCCACCGGCTCGACTTCGCGCGCCGAGTCTTCCCTGGCGAGCATGAGCAAAGCGTTGGTGAGCTCGCGCATATTGTCTGCTGCGCGCTCGATCTGCTGCAGACGTGCGCGCGATTTTCCGCGGATCTCCGCATCCTGCGCGAGCAGTTCGCAGCTTGTCTTGATGGTCGTCAGCGGCGTGCGCAACTCGTGGCTGACATCGCCTGTAAACGCCTTCTCCCGTGCAATCATGTCCGCCATGCGTTGGTGGTAGTCGTTGAACGCCTCCACGAGTCCGGCCAGTTCAGTCTCGTCGTATCGGCCTGGCTGGATTGGTGCCGATTCTCCGAGGCGCAGCATCTTTACCTGCCGTGCGAGGTCCGTGACCTGTCGCACCAGCAGTCTCGACAGGCCAAAGGCCAGCCAGATCGTGAGGAGCGCAAAGAGGCCGGTACTGGCCATCAGGGTGTTGATGACTTTCCTGAAGTGCCTTTCGTAGATGCTGAAGTTGTACACACGGTACAGGCGTGCCGTGCCGAACGGCGCGATCGCAATGTGGATCTCCCGTTTGTCGATGATGAGTTCGTGGGTGCCGAAGGCCATGTCCTTGATTGCCGGGGGTAGCGTGATGGATTCGTGGTCTGCCACTGATACATAGCCGTTCGCCCGCAGATCGAATGGCGGCAGCAACGTACGGTCGGCTTCAAAGCTCTTGAGTACGCTGGCCATGTCGTCGCGAATAAGGGCCGCGATCAGTTTTTCTTCCTGTGCCTCCGCCAGTGTCTTCACGCCCAGCGCCTGGGCAACCAGCAGGAGGATGGTCAGCACCGAAAAGAACAGAGCGACCGTGAAGCGCAGGCTATTTCGCATCATCGCTGTTTTCCACGAGCCGATAGCCGACACCATGCAGGGTTCCGATGATGTCGGGCTCGCCAGGGTTGTGGAGTGCTCGGCGCAGGGTGTAGACGTGTGTGCGCAGCGTATCGCTATCGGGTAGTTCCTCGCCCCATATTTCAGACTCGAGTTCGGCGCGGCTGAAGGTGCGGTAGGGCGGCCGCATCAGGATGCGTAGCAGGTGAAAGCATTTGGGAGAGAGCTTGATCGGGCGTCCGGCGCGTTCGACGGTCATGGTCGACAAGTCAAGGCGCACATCCGCGAACCGGAAGTCCATGGAGGCAACGCCGCCCCGGTAGCGTTTGATCATGGCGCCGAGACGGGCACCCACCTCTTTCAGGGAAAACGGTTTGACCAGATAATCATCGGCGCCGTGCACGAAGCCCTGGAGCTTGTCGTCCAGCGAATCCCTCGCGGTCAACATCAGTACGGGCGTGTCCTTGTGCTCGGTCTCTCTCAGTGTGCGGCAGAGCGTGAGTCCGTCCATACCGGGTAGCGAAAGGTCGAGCAGGATGGCGTCCCAGGGTTCGGCGAGCGCCATCTGAAGCCCTGCTTTGCCATTGGGCGCCACGCCCACCTCGTAGCCGCCTGCCTCCAGATAATCATAGAGGTTTGTGGCAATTGAAGAATCGTCCTCGACAATCAGTACTTTCATGAGTGGTGGGCTCGGCCTGGAAGAAGCCGGGCTGAATTGAGAATGAAGATCATCTCTGACGTGACGTGGATGAAGGCCGCCAGCAGCGGACTCAGGAGCCCGAAAGCGGCAAGAACGATACCTAACAGGTCAATCCCGATGGTCCCTGAAAAGTTGGTCCAGATGATGCGGCGCGTGCGCCGTGCGAGGTCAAGAGTGCCGGCAAACTTCAGCAGATCATTACCGAGTAGCACCACATCGGCACTTTCACGCGCCACATCGGTTCCTGAACCCATTGCGATACCCACGTGCGCTTGCATGAGGGCAGGCGCATCGTTGATGCCGTCGCCGACCATGGCAACCGTGTGGCCGGCGTCGACCAGGCTGCGCACGATTTCGCGCTTTTCTTCCGGCAACAGGTCCGCCTTGACGTTCTTGATGCCCAGGTGTGAAGCGACGCTTTCCGCAACGCTCCTGGAGTCCCCTGTCAGTAGGACCGTCTGCATGCCCATGGCATGCAGCACCGATACGGCGGCCTGTGCCTCTGGCCGTACATGGTCGGCAATGGTGATGACGCCGAGCAGATGTCCCGATCGTGCTACATACACCAGCGAGGCTGCGGCCTGGCTCATCAGAAACGGCCCGGGGACCGGGATGCCCCTTTCACGCATGAGGTTCAGATTCCCTGCGAGGATCTGTTCCCCCGAGAGGGTCGCGTCGATCCCGCGCCCGGGCGTGTAGCTGAATCGTTCGGGTTCGGCAATCGTGCGGCCACGTTCCCTGGCGTAGGAAACAATGGTCTTGCCCAAGGGGTGTTCTGATCGTAGCTCGGCGGTGGCGACTGCATCGAGGAGGACTTCGGCGGTCACCGCTTTGACGGGCAGCAGTTCCTGAACCTCCGGCATGCCGTGCGTCAGTGTGCCCGTCTTGTCCATAACGATGGTATCCACCTGTCCGAGCTGTTCTAGATACCGGCCTCCTTTGATGATCGCCCCTGCACGCGCAGCGCGGCCGATGGCGCCAAGGATCGCGAGCGGCGTACCGGCGGCAATGCCGCAGGCCCCCGCGACGATGATGACTGCGATAGTTGAGCGGACGTCTTGCGTCATGAGGTAAGTGAGTGCGGCAGCGGCCAGCGCAAAATACACCAGATAGCCTGCGAGCCGGTCCGCGAGACGTTGCACCGGCGCGCGCGACTGCTCTGCCTGCTCCACTGCTTCGATGATCTTGCCGTAGCTTGTGTCACGACCGATGCACTGCGCGCGGACTTCCAGTGCTCCCGATTGGTTGATGGAACCAGCGAAGACACCGCTGCCTGGAGTCTTCTCGACCGGCATGGATTCGCCCGTGATGCGTGACTGGTCTGCAAACGAATGGCCCGCAACCACGGTGCCGTCGACGGGGATGCGGCCGCCCGGGCTGATGAGGATGGTGTCTCCGATGGCGAGGTCATCGGCCTCGACTTCGGCGATGCCGTGCTCGCCGCGTACCGAGACGAAGCGCGGCAGAAAGTTGAGCAGCTCACGGATCGCCCGGCGGCCCCGCGAGACGGTCATCTCTTCCAGCACTTCGGCGATCAGCACGAACAACGTGATGATGAGGGCGGTAAAGAATTCTGAAATGGCCGCTGCCGCGACGATGGCGATGGACATGGAGAGCTCCATCGTCATGCGCCGCGAGCGTAGGCCCTCGAGAGCTTCCTGGAATACCGGCCAGCCGCCGATCAGCAGTCCCGCAGTGCCGACCAGGCTGACGCTTGATAGCGGTTCCCAGGTGTGCAACCAGACAGCCAGCGCTGCCAGAGCGACTATCACGATACGTGCCATCTCCAGCCAGTCGAGGGTGAAACCATGGTCCTGATGGCTTTCACCGCGTTGTCTGGTCGCACTCGATTCTGGTGACGTTTGTCGTTCGGCTTCGGATGACAGAAAAGAAGCTTCATGTGGTTGGTTCATGATGGACTGCCTTACTTCAGATAGGTCCGGATGACGGCGATGAGTTCGTTCGCGCCCCGATCCCGGTCTGCCTGGCTGGCCGCCTCGGAACCCGCGATGTGCCCCCGGATGTGGCTTTCGATGACTTCTCCCATCAGTCCCTGGACGGCTCCGCGCACGGCAGCGATCTGGTGCAGGATATCAGCGCATTCCTTTTCCGCGTCCAGAGACCGTTCGATGGCTTCCACTTGGCCTCGAATGCGGCGCACGCGCCCCAGGAGTCTGGTTTTGTTTTTAATCGTGTGGCTCATCGCAATATTTTATATATAGGATACCTGGGTATAGTATAGGTATGATGAAGCTTCCTGTCTCGTGGCCGTCCGCCGTGTATGCAGCGCTCGGTGCCGCGGCGCTCTTTGGTTTGAGCACGCCAGTCGCCAAGGCACTCTTGCGCGATGGCTCCCCTGTTCTGCTGGCAGGTTTGCTTTACCTTGGCAGCGGCATCGGCCTGGGTCTGGTGAGGCTCGTGCGAGATCGCGGGTGGCGGGTACCGGCGATGTCGAGGGCCGAGTGGCTTTGGCTGCTGCTTGCCATCGGATGTGGAGGCGTGCTGGGGCCGTTGGCCCTGATGCTGGGACTGGCTCGTACCTCAGCCTCGACAGCCTCTCTGTTGTTGAATCTGGAAGCCGTGCTTACGGCGGTCCTCGCCTGGTTCGTGTTCCATGAGAATGCGAATCGGCGTGTCATCGTCGGCATGGTACTCATCGTCCTGGGCGCGGTTGCTCTCGCATTACCGGGATCGTCTGGCAAGGCTTCCGTTGACGGGGGCGGTGCCTTGGTCGTCGTAGCCTGCCTGTGCTGGGCGCTGGACAATAATTTCACGCGAAAGGTATCGGCCACCGACGCGCTTTTCGTGGCCGGGCTCAAGGGTCTGATGGCAGGGGCCGTGAATGTCGGAATCGCGGGGTGGCTCGGTGCCGGCTGGCCACAGGCGTCATTCATCGGGCTTGCAATGATTGTCGGTTTTCTGGGCTATGGTGTGAGTCTGGCGCTGTTTGTTGTCGCCTTGCGTGGCCTGGGCACCGCCCGAACCGGCGCGTACTTCTCCACTGCGCCATTCATTGGCGCTGCGGTTGCGGTTCTCGGATTTGGCGAGCCCACAGCCTGGCCGTTCTGGGCGGCCGCCTTGTTCATGGCGACTGGCGTGTGGCTCCATCTGACCGAGCATCATCAGCACCTGCATACGCACGAGCCCATGACGCATATGCATCGTCATGTACATGACGCACACCATCAGCATGCCCACGATTTCCTGTGGGATGGGCGTGAACCCCACACGCACGAGCACACCCACACGCCGCTCACGCATACCCATCCACACTATCCGGACATCCATCACCGGCACCGGCATAGGTGAGCGCATTTTCCCGGACGGGTGAACGGGCCGGGGCTACGCGTTCTCGGCATTACCATTTCAGGCCCGCCGCCGCCCCGCCCAACGTTGCCAGGCCCAGGACTGCAAAGACGATGGCAGCGATCGTATGTACCAGTTTCATCGGGATTCTGGAACCCAGTCGATCACCTATGAATACGGCCGGAACATCCGCCAGCAGCATGCCGACGGTCGTACCGATCACGACCAGCAGGGGTGTTCCGTAATGTGCGGCCAGGGCGACGGTGGCGATCTGTGTTTTATCGCCCATTTCGGCCAGAAAGAAGGTCGTCAGGGTTGCGCCGAAGACACCCAAATGTTTGGTGGCTGCCGCTTCGCTGTCTTCTATTTTATCGGGGATCAGGGTCCAGATAGCCATCCCGATGAATGAGAATCCCAGGACCCAGCTGAGGACCACTGGATTCACAAGGGTGGTGATCCATGCCCCCAATGCGCCCGCGAGGCCGTGGTTGACGAGGGTTGCGGCAAGGATGCCCAGGATGATGGGCAACGGCTTTTTGAAGCGTGCCGCCAGGATGAAGGCAAGGAGCTGGGTCTTGTCGCCGATTTCGGCGAGGGCGACGACACCGGTCGAAACGAGGAGGGCTTCCATTAGAGTTCCCGGGCCGGATGACAGACAAATGACCACGGTGCATCTCCGGCCAGGAAGGATGCACAGTAGTCAAAGGTCTTGCCAAGTCTGAGAACCGCTTGCACCATGGCGCGAGCCAAGTGTGTTGATGCAAGCCACTTCAGAAAGAAGTGCGGCTACTCCCCCATGACGGTAAGGCGGGATTGTACAGGTTTCGGATTCGCCTGACGAAATCGTTATTGTTTGTTCCACAAACGGGTGCGACGGATGTTGGAGTAATACCTTGAAATCTTGGGGTGGTGCCGGCAAGGCTTTTGCGGCTCATCTGGGCCACAATAGGCCGACTAGGTTTCCAGAGGACCGATCCTTGAAAAAGATCATACCTATCGTTGCCCTGATGTCTGGTGTGCTGCTGGCTGGACCGATGGCACGTGCGGGAGGCGTGGACCTGAGCATTGGTATCGGGGTTCCCGGTGTCGTGTTCGGTGGGCCGCCCGTGTACTACGCGCCGCCTCCGCCGCCGCCTCGTGTGGTCGTGGTTCCCGGTCCGGTTTATGTACCGGGTGTGCCGTACTACTACGGCGATGACGCATACGAGCATGCGACAAAGCGCTGGAGGAAGCAGCAGGAACGTGCGTGGAAGGCATACCGTCACGCCAACTACGGCGACGACGACGAGGATTGATCGCAGAAGCGGTTGACCGCCGGGCCGTCAAGCCGTCCGGTGGTGCTTCCCGGTCAATGGGGGCTATCTGTCTGACAAATCAGGGGACGAGTCAGGCGGATGGCCTTCTTCTTTGGCCGCGTCTGGCGCGCTATGATGGCCAAGTGCCAGATCTCTCGGGCGAGCTCGAAGGAGGCCATCATGTCAGCCAAGGAATTTCCGTTGCCCAGTGGGCTGCCAATCCCCGAAGACGATGGGGCTGCCGACCATCTGCAGGGCCAGGCGCTGCCGCCCCTCGTGTTGCCGAGCACGGCCGGCCGCGACGTGGATCTGTCGCACATCGGCACCTGTGTTCTTTATGCTTACCCCATGACGGGGCAGCCAGGGGTGGCCTTGCCGGACGGCTGGGATTCGATTCCGGGCGCGCGGGGCTGCACGCCGCAATCCTGTGGCTTTCGTGATCATTATGAGCAGTTGCAGGTGCTCGGCTACGGCGTGTTTGGGTTGAGCACGCAGAGTTCCGACTATCAGCGAGAAGCCCGGGACCGGCTGCATCTGCCGTTTCAGTTGCTCAGTGACTCCAGCCTGGCGTTGAAGCATGCGCTGAACCTGCCGACGTTCCGGGTCGCCGGGATGGAACTGTTCAAGCGGCTGACACTGATCGTCATCGGCGGCTGCATCAGCAAGGTCTTCTATCCGGTGTTCCCGCCGGACCAGAACGCTGACGAAGTCCTGTTCTGGATCGGTGCGAACGCCTGACCGCCTATCTTATTGCAGGGCGGCGTGAAAACGGGCGACGTACTGTTCGAAGCTCTCGGTATCGGAAGCCTCCAGGCGAGCCTGTTCGGCAATGGAATCGCGGGCGGCCCGATCGAAGGCTGCCAGCGCGGCGGCCGACAATTGACGGGCCTTGAGATTTGCCCAGTGGGCCTGGCTTTGCGTCAGTGTCCAGTCGTGGAATTCCCGCTTTTCCGTGTGCAGCGCAGCCAGCAGCCTGGCCGACGGTGTCGTGTCTGGATCCGCGATCTTGGCCTTCTGGGCTTCAAGCGCGGCCCGGTGCTGTGTGTCCCCGCTACCCTCATCCAGCAGCCTGGCATAAGGTTCGATAGCTGAAAGCGCCTGCTCGGCCCAGTCTTTCATGGCCAGTGTCTGGCCATCCCGGGTCAGCGTGAGCCCGGGACGGCGCCCCTCGCGGGCTACGCGGGCAAAGTTCTCCTGGCTTTCGCCACAGTTGCCCGGGGGCGGGAACAGCGGGCTGTCTTCCACGGCGCAGCACAGCAGGAACGCGTCCAGAAAGCGCGCGGTTTCCACGCGGATGCCGGCTGGCGCCCAGGGGTCGATGTCCATGCACCGCACTTCGATGTACTGGATGCCGCGTTCGCGCAGGATGGTGTTGGGACGCTCGCATCGGCCGGCCGTCTGCTTGGGGCGGATGCTGGAGTAATACTCGTTTTCGATCTGCAGGATGTTGGTGTTCAGCTGAATGCGCTGGCCGTCGCGGTGCGTGCCGATCGCTTCGTAGGCTGGCCAGGGGGTGGTGCAGGCGGTGTAGATGCGAGCTGTAAACGTGTCCAGGTCGTTGTAGCAGAGCTGAAGGTCAGACTGAGTGGGGCTCTTGTAGCCCAGATCGCTCATGCGCAGGCTGGTGGCCCAGGGCAGGCAATAGGTGTCAGGACTCAGCCGCGTGAGTTGCGTTTCGAAGCCGGCCCGTTGCAGGAAGCTGCGCGACACTGCGGGCGATGCCCCGAACAGATACATCAGCAGCCACGAATGCCGCATGAAGTTTCGGATCAGCCCCATGTACCCGTTGTTGCGGCGCACCTGCGCAGTATCGCCTGCGGCCAGCAGGTCCCAGGCGACCTCGGGCAAGGAGTAGTTGTAATGCACGCCGGCGATGCATTGCATGATTTTGCCGTAGCGCCAGGCCAGGCCCAACCGGTAGACGTGCTTGAGCATGCCCGTGTTGGAGGTGCCGTACCATGCCACCGGGATGTCGGCCTCAGGTGGCAGGTGCGCCGGCATGGACTGGTTCCAGATCGCCTCATCGGGGTTCCGGTGCGCCACATAGGTGTGGATGTCGGTCAAGTCGTCGATGAGCGCGTTGGCGCTGGGGATGGGGCTGGTGATAAGCTCCAGCAGCGACTCGGAATAGTCCGTGGTGATGTGGGGGTTCGTGAGCGCTGCACCCAGTGCTGCCGGGTGCGGGGTGCCAGCCAGGTTGCCGGCCGAATCGACGCGCAGGCCTTCCTTTTCGATACCACGCCGGATCGTGCGCAACAGGTCGGGACGCGCAGCCAGTTCGGCGCGCCGGTCGGAGGCCAGGCTCTTCATGAATGGGTACCAAGTTGGTCTGAATAACGCATTTTAGACTAGAGCGTTGCCGGTCCACGCTCGGTGTGGCGGCGCGCCCGCAGGTGCGGAGGATGATGAATGATCCGAGGGGCCGCAGGACGGGGCCGCCGGTTGGGTGTCTTGACGAGGGTGTTGTCCATGACTCGGATTTTGGCCGTGCTGATGTGTGCGCTGTTGCTGGCGGCATGCTCGCCGAAGTTCGACTGGCGGCCAGTCCCGTTTGGCCGGCAGGGAGCGGTGGGGGTATTGCCGGACAAGCCGCAGGCCCAGACCCGGACGGTCCGGTTCGGCTCTCTCGACCTGCCGCTTACCATGCATTCAGCGCGTGCCGGCTCTGTCCTGTTTGCGCTTGGCGAGGCTCCGCTGCCGGCGGGTTTGGCCAGCGACCCTGCGGCGCAGGAGCGGCTGGCGCAATGGGCTACGACGGCCATCTACCATAATGCGGGTGTCGAGCCGCCGCCGACATTGCCGCCTCCGGGTACCCGGTTCATGGTGGATGGGCACGGCCCGAAGGGCAAGCTGCGTTTCCAGGCCCAGGTCAGGGTGACGGCCAGCGAATGGTTGGAGGCGATCGTAATTGGCGATCCGGCGAACTTTGCTCGGGCGCCGGTGGACGACTTCTGGTTGTCGCTGCGTTGGTCGACGACTCCGCAAACAACAGGTCACCCCGTATCGCCGCCGTGATGGCCGCCTGGCGCGTTCGCACGGCAAGCTTGTCGCAGGTGTTTGTGATGTGAAAGTTGACGGTGCGCTCGCTGATACCCAGTATCTGGCCGATTTCCCAGCTCGTTTTGCCATGGGCGGCCCAATGCAGGCAGTCGTGCTCCCGTTTGGTCAGTGATGTCATCCTTTGCTCCGGGTGGCTCAGGTGGCCAAATATAGTTGGCAAATGTATCACAAGTTGTAAAAGTGTTCCCGCCGCCACGGACTGTTTTGACCCGACGTGGGTGGGCGAAGACGGCGGCCGCCGGGCTTGCCTTGGACGTTGGTGCGATGGGCCTCTCGCAAGGCCGAGTGCTAAAATGCAGGCTTGAATTGGCGCCGATTTGCCTGATCCGCTTGCGGGCGCCCCATAAATCCAGCTAAAGAGGTCTCATGACCACACCTGCCATTTCGGCCGACCATCCGGCACTTCCACCAGACATCGATCTGCCACCCGTACCTGCGGGTAGCGTAGGCTACGTTTCGCCCCGGTTCCTGTCGTTCGACGAACCACTGGCCCTGTCCAGCGGCCAGATCCTTCCGTCCTACACCCTGGCGGTCGAGACCTATGGTGAGCTGAACGCCGCCCGCAGCAACGCGGTGCTGGTCTGCCACGCCCTCAATGCGTCACATCATGTGGCGGGGCTGGAGGCTGATTCCCCGCACTCGCCAGGATGGTGGGACAACATGGTGGGGCCAGGCAAGGCGCTGGATACGGATCGGTTCTTCGTCATCGGCGTGAACAACCTGGGATCGTGTTTCGGGTCCACGGGGCCGACCACCACCAACCCGGCGACCGGGGAGCCCTGGGGCGCGTCCTTTCCCCTACTGACGGTCGAAGACTGGGTGCATGCCCAGGAGCGCGTGGCCGACCATTTCGGGGTTGCTCGTTTTGCGGCCGTGATGGGTGGGTCACTCGGCGGGATGCAGGCGCTCAGTTGGGCCATCACCTGCCCGGAGCGTGTCGGGGACTGTGTGGTGGTCGCCAGTACCGCACGGCTGTCGGCGCAGAACATCGCGTTCAACGAGGTCGCGCGCCGCGCGATCCTGACGGATCCGGATTTCTGCAACGGTAATTACTACGCACATGGAGTGGTGCCCGTCAATGGTCTGTCGGTGGCCCGAATGGTGGGGCACATCACGTATCAGTCCGATGAGGTCATGGACTCGAAATTCGGTCGCACGCAGCGCAAGCCCGGCCCCAACGGCCAGTATCACTACAGCTACGACGTCGAGTTCGAGGTCGAGTCCTATCTGCGGCACCAGGGGGAGAAATTCTCGCGTTATTTCGATGCCAACACCTATCTGCTGCTGACGCGGGCACTCGATTATTTCGATCCGGCGCGCGCTTGCGACGGGGATCTCGCGCGTGCGCTCGCACCCGCCCAGGCGCGGTTCCTGCTGGTGTCCTTCACGACCGACTGGCGCTTTGCTCCCGAGCATTCTCGTGAAATCGTGCGGGCGCTGTTGAAGAATCACCGCGAAGTCACCTATGCCGAGATCGATGCGCCCCATGGGCACGATGCGTTCCTGCTGGGTGATGCGCGTTACCATGCCATCGTTCAAGGATATTACGATGACATGGCGCGGCGTCTGGGGCTTGGGGAACGCAAGCGCACCACGGGGGTGTTGGCGCAATGAGTGTGGAATCGTCGGTTTCGGTGTCGGGCGGGACCTTGGTGACCGGTGAGGCGCCACCACGCATCGACCTGCTGCGCATCGCTCAGTGGATTTCGCCCGGCAGCCGCGTGCTGGATCTAGGATGCGCCGATGGCCGCCTGTTGGCCTATTTGCAGCAGACCCGCCAGGTTCGCGGGGCGGGAGTGGAGATCGACGACAACCAGGTGATCGCCGCCGTGCGACGCGGGGTCCGTGTCATCCAGCAGAATCTGGAGGATGGTCTGGCGTTGTTCGACGATGCTCAGTTCGACACGGTGGTTCTGTCGCAGACGCTGCAGTCCATGCGTCACACCGAACACATCCTGCGCGAGATGGCGCGGGTGGCGCGCTACGGCATTGTGTCGTTTCCGAATTTCGGCTATTGGCCGCATGGCTGGTCCATCCTGGCGGGCCACATGCCGGTGAATGATCAAATGCCTTACCAGTGGTATGACACGCCGAATATTCATCTGTGCACGTTGCGTGACTTTCAGAGCCTGGCGGCTCGCCTGGGGCTGAAGATCACGGATCTGGCGGCATTCAGGGGAGAGCACGAGATCCGCTATCTGCGCGGCTGGCGCAGCATGCTGGCGGTCTATCGCTTTGAATCGCCGGCGGCGGGCGCCCGCTCATGACCGAGGGTTGGCGCGTCTACAGCAGCCGCCGCGTCGCACCGCTTCTGGCGCTGGGTTTTTCCAGCGGGTTGCCCCTGGCGCTGACCTCCGGCACGCTGCAAGCCTGGGCGACGGTCGAGAAGGTCTCGTTGCAGGACATCGGCTTCCTGACATTGGCCGGTACGGCCTATACCCTGAAATTTCTTTGGGCGCCGCTGGTCGATCGATTCGTGCCGCCTTGGCTGGGGCGGCGGCGTGGTTGGGTATTCCTGACCCAATGGTTGCTCGCGGCCTCCATCGCAGCCATGGGTCTGTTCTCGCCGGGTGACGAGCTGCGGACGATTGCGCTGCTGGCCGTCTGGGTGGCCTTCCTCTCGGCGACGCAGGACATCGCTTTCGACGCGTACAGCACCGATGTGCTGCATCACGAGGAACGTGCTGCCGGGGCTGCGCTGAAGGTCATGGGGTATCGCCTGGCCATGGTGGTGTCGGGAGGGCTCGCGCTGATCATCGCTGATCAGTGGCTGGGCTGGCGGGCCACCTACTGGTTGATGGGCGGACTGATGGCGCTTGCTTCGTTGACCACTCTGTGGGCGCCTGAACCGGAAGCGGCGCCCCAGCCGCCGCGTTCGTTGCAGCAGGCGGTCGTGGAGCCCCTGCGCGAATTCTTTGGCCGGCCTGGTGTCTGGATGGTGCTGCTGCTCATCGTGCTCTACAAGCTCGGTGATGCCTTTGCGGGCGCGCTATCCACGACCTTCCTGATTCGTGGGGCAGGCTTCGATGTGACGGATGTGGGCATGGTCAACAAGGTCTTCGGGCTGGTGGCGACCATCGTTGGCGCATTGGCGGGCGGTACGCTCATGACGCGCCTGGGGCTGTATCGGGCGCTGATGTTGTTCGGTGTCCTCCAGGGGGTGTCCAATTTTGGCTATTGGGTACTGGCGGTCACACCTCCGCACCTGTATTCCATGGCGGTAGTGGTGGCTGTCGAAAACCTCTGCGGCGGCCTGGGTACGGCCGCTTTCGTTGCGTTGCTGATGGCGCTGTGTCAGGCGCGGTTTTCGGCGACCCAATTTGCGCTGCTGTCGGCCTTGTCCGCGGTGGGGCGCATCTATCTGGCCGGGCCGCTCACGCCGGTGCTGGTAGGCTGGGCGGGCTGGCCGGCGTTCTTCGTCATGACCATTGCGATTGCAGTTCCGGGTCTGGTGTTGCTTTGGTTGATGCGCGACCTGGTCGACCAGTTGGACGTGAACGGCTGAGGGGTGTCGGGGGCTGCTGGTTGCAGAGCGTGCGCGGTCCCACTAAGCTTTGCCTTTTGCCGCTCGAATCCTCGTGTTTTTCCGGCCTATGTCCGTTGTCTTGAAGCTCCGCCTGCTGCTCGACCGCTTCACCCTGACCCTGGTGGCGGTCGTGGTGGCCGCCTCGCTTTTGCCAGCCCACGGTGCGGGGGCGGTGTTCTTCAAGTGGCTCACGACTGCAGCCATTGCGCTGCTGTTTTTCATGCATGGCGCAAAACTGTCCCGGGACGCCATCATCGCGGGGGCCACCCACTGGCGTCTGCACATCACCGTGTTCGTCTGGACATTCGTGATTTTCCCGCTGCTGGGCTGGTCGCTGCGCCCAGTTCTGCTGCCGTTGCTGGGTGAGCCGCTCTACATCGGGGTGCTGTATCTATGCACTTTGCCCGGGACGGTGCAGTCGGCCATTGCCTTTACTGCGATTGCGCGCGGCAACGTCCCGGCTGCAGTCTGCGCGGCTTCGGCTTCCAGCATCGTGGGAATCGTGATCACGCCGCTGCTGCTGCGGATATTGCTGGGGACTGACACCTCGGCGCTAGGGGCGGGGTCGTTGCTGCAGTCCATCGGTCACATCAGTGTCGAGATTCTGCTGCCATTCATCGCTGGCCATCTGTCACGGCCGCTGGTCGGACGGTGGATGGATCGGCACCGCAAGCTGGTCACCAATGTGGATCAGAGTTCGATCTTGCTGGTCGTCTACACGGCGTTCAGCGAATCGGTGGTCGCCGGACTGTGGCAGAAAGTGGATCCCGTCTCGCTGGTCTGGCTGGGAGTGGTCTGCTGTGCGCTGCTGGCCTTGGTGCTGGTGCTGAATACCTGGTCCACTCGCCGGCTGGGGTTCGGCCGCGCCGACGAAATCACCATCGTATTCTGCGGTTCCAAGAAGAGCCTGGCTAGCGGCGTTCCCATGGCCAGTGTGTTGTTCAGCTCGGCGGTCATCGGTCCGGTACTGCTGCCGCTGATGCTCTTTCACCAGATTCAGCTCATGGTGTGCGCCGCGCTTGCCCAGAACTATCGGCGCCAGTGGGAGACCCTGGCGCAGCCAGGGCACACGCCGGCGTAGTCGCCGCACGGTCAGTCGCCGTAGTCCACCGTCAACGGTGCGTGGTCGCTGAAGCGTTCGTCCTTGTAGATCGATGCCTGCTTCGCTCGCGTGGCAACGCCCGGCGTCGCCACCTGGTAGTCGATGCGCCACCCCACGTTCTTGGCCCAGGCCTGGCCGCGGTTGCTCCACCAGGTGTAGGCATCCCCGGTGGTATCCGGGTAGAGCTTGCGGTAGACGTCCACCCAGCCCTGGGTGTCGAACAGCTTGGTCAGCCACGCGCGTTCTTCGGGCAGAAAACCGCTGTTCTTGCGGTTGCCGCGCCAGTTCTTCAGATCGATTTCGTGGTGGGCGATGTTCCAGTCGCCACAGACGATGAACTCGCGGCCGGTGTCCCGGTGTTCCTGCATCAGACCCTGCATCCAGGCCTCGAACAGGTCCAGAAATCGGTATTTCGCGGTCTGGCGCTCATCGCCGCTGGTGCCGGACGGCAAATAGGCGCTCACCACCGTCAGCTCCGGCCAGTCGGCCCGCAGCACACGGCCTTCTGAATCGAATTCCGGATTGCCCATGCCGATGGTGACGGTGGCTGCCGGTTGGCGGGCGTAAAGCCCCACACCGCTATAGCCTTTTTTTTCGGCGTGATGGAAGTAGCTGGTATAGCCGTCCGGGTGGCGCATTTCGTCGCTCAGATCGGCGTCCTGGATCTTGATTTCCTGCAGGCAGACGACGTCGGGGCGAGTCGCCGTGAGCCAGTCGGCGAAGCCCTTGCGAAAGGCCGAACGGATGCCGTTCAGGTTCAGAGTGGTGATGCGCGGCACGGGATCCTCCTGCGGTCGATGACGCTTAACTGTAGCGCACCCGTCGTCGGCGTCGCCGCGCCGGCCGCAGTGGAACCTTGGGACCGGGGGTGTCCTGGCAGCGCGTCCGGGATCCACGGGCCGGAGACGATATTGGTGAAATCACCTAGACGTGACAGCAGGTTTTGCTATGAATTGTCTAAAAATTTAGTTTAGTATAAAAAAGTAGATAATTAATCATTGGCGGGCGCCATTCGGCGACGCCCCCCCTTCTCATCCGGATACAGGAGCCAACCACAGTGGACGCTCAACTCAACATTGACCAACGGGGTGGCAGCTCACCCGATACGGTATCGCCCTACGCCTGGAAGGCCCTATGGGGCTCGGCGATCGGTTATGCCATGGACGGCTTCGACTTGCTGATTCTTGGGTTCATGCTGACAGCGATTTCGGCCGATCTGCATCTGGCCCCGAGTCAGGCGGGGGCACTGGTGACGTGGACGCTAGTGGGGGCCGTCTGTGGTGGCATTGTGTTTGGCTCACTGAGCGATCATTACGGTCGGGTGCGGGTGCTGACCTGGTCCATCTTGCTGTTTGCCGTGTTCACGGGGCTCTGTGCCGTTGCACAAGGTTATTGGGATCTTCTCGTCTACCGGACCATCGCCGGGGTGGGCCTGGGCGGCGAGTTCGGCATCGGTATGGCATTGGCCGCCGAGGCCTGGCCAGCCCGGCACCGGGCGCGAGTCTCGTCCTATGTGGCATTGGGCTGGCAGGCCGGAGTGCTGGTGGCTGCCATCGTGATTCCGTTCCTGTTGCCGCGCATCGGTTGGCGCGGCATGTTCCTGGTCGGCATCTTCCCGGCTGTTGTCGCCTGGGTGATCCGCCGCCATCTGCATGAGCCGGATCTGTTCGTCGAGAAAGTCGAGAAGCAGCGCCACAGCCTGTTGGATTCGTATCGCATGCTGGTGAGTGATCCGCGCACTACACGTACCAGTGTGGGCATGTTCATCCTGTGCTCGGTCCAGAACTTCGGCTACTACGGGATCATGATCTGGATGCCGACCTACCTGGCGAAGTCCCAGGGCTTTGGATTGACCAAATCCGCCGTCTGGACCGGAGCCACGATCATCGGGATGGCTTTCGGGATCTGGCTCTTTGGTCATCTGGCCGACCGCATTGGCCGCAAGCCCAGTTTCCTGATCTATCAGCTGGGGGCCATCGTCATGGTGCTGTATTACTCTCAGTTGACCAATCCCGACACCATGCTCTGGGCGGGTGCGGTGATGGGGCTGTTCGTCAACGGCATGCTGGGCGGCAATGGCGCGGTGATGTCCGAGGCCTACCCGACGGAAGCCCGCGCCACGGCGCAGAACGTGCTGTTCAATCTGGGTCGGGCCGTGGGCGGTTTCGGTCCGCTGGTGGTCGGCGCGATTGCCGCTGCCTATTCCTTTCATGTGGCCATCGCATTGCTGGCTTCCATCTACGTGCTGGACATGCTGGCAACGGTGTTTCTGATCCCCGAGCTGAAGGGGGCGGAGCTGAAGTAATGACGGTTGGGACGCGTGAGGATCTGCGGCAGTGCACGGATATGCGGGATGTGCAGGGTTTCCGGCGCAATGCGCAGGCAGTGGCATCGCATGTGTGCCGCGTGCAGGAACACCGCTGGGTGAATGCCCGCTACAAGTACCTGCGCCTGGAGTCCGATACGGGTCTGGCCAGTGTGACGTTTCCGGGTCAGTTCTATCAGTTGAAATGCCCCGTCACGGAGGCGTCGCAGCCGTTCCTGCTGCGTCCCATGAGCGTCTACGGGACGGGGCCAGGAGCCGGCGGGATCCAGTTCCTGTACAACGTCACGGGTACCGGTACGCGGGCGCTGGCAGAATTGCGGGTTGGCGACACGATGCAGATCGTGGGGCCGCTGGGCAATACCTTCACCATACAGCCAGCCTTCCGGCGCATTCTCTTGGTAGCCCGGGGAGTGGGCCTGGCGACGCTTGCGCCAGTGGTTCGGGCGGCAGCATCGGCAGGGACAAACATCGTGGCCGTCATGTCGGCCCGCATGCCGGCCGATCTGATGCGCGATGAGTTCCTCGGGGACGCGCCGGCCGACGTTCACTGTGTGTATGACAGCAATGGTTCATCGGCGGTGGATCGGGTGGAGATCCTGGTTCGCCGCCTGTTGACCGAGCAGCCTGCCGATGCGGTTTATACCTGCGGCTCGCAGCGGTTGCTGATGCTGCTACAACGGGTGTTGGGCGATTTCCCGGACGTGCTGGGCGAGGTGGCCATGGAGCAGCACATGGCCTGCGGCATGGGGGTGTGCCTGTCCTGTGTGCGGTTGTTCGATCGGGACGGGAGCAAGCAGTTCCTTCGCGTCTGCCGTGATGGGCCGGTGTTTCCCATCCGCGATGTGGTGGGCGAGGTGCAATATGGTTGATCTGAGCGTGGATCTCGACGGTCTGCCGTTGCGCAGCCCCATCATGCCCGCGTCGGGCTGCTTCGCCATCGAATATGCCGAGGCGCTGGATTTCAATCGATTGGGCGCGCTGGTCATCAAGAGCGTCTCGCCCAGGAGCCGGCTCGGCAATCCGACGCCGAGGGTGGCCGAGACAGCCAGCGGCATGCTGAATTCCATCGGGATTCCCAGCAAGGGCCTGGATTACTTCCTGGATCATGTGTTGCCGCCCTATCTGCAGTTCCGCACACCCGTGGTCGTATCCATCTCGGCCGACACTGTGGATGAATTCGCGCAGGCGGCCGCCCGGCTGTCAGTGCCTGGTGTGGCGGTGATCGAGGCCAATATTTCCTGCCCCAACCTGGAGGCCGACGGCCTGGCGTTCGCGATGGATCCGGAAGCGACCCGTGCGGCCATGCGGGCCGTGAAGGCGCAGACCGCGCTTCCTGTGTGGGCCAAACTCACCCCCAATGTGTCGCATGTGGCGGAGATCGCCTGTGCTGCCGAGGCGGGCGGCGCCAGTGCGCTGGTCATGGGCAATACCGTGCTGGGCATGGCCATCGACGTCCATACGCGCAAGCCCCGGCTCGGGAATGTCATGGGGGGTTTGTCCGGGCCTGCGATCAAGCCCATCGCGGTGCGCATGGTGTACCAGTGCCACCGCAGCGTCAGCATTCCCATCATCGGCTGTGGCGGAATCGCCTGCGCCGAGGATGTCGTGGAGTTCATGCTGGCGGGCGCCAGTGCCATACAGGTGGGGGCCGCGTCGTTCCAGGATCCGGCAATCATGCAGAAGATTACCGATGACCTGGTCCGGTTCTGCGATGAGACGGGGGTTCCGGCCGTTGGCGGACTGACCGGCGCCATCGCTCTGGACGCGGATCTGACCGACAGCTGGCTGCGCATGGCGCAGCAATCGGGCTAGCCGAGGCCGGCAGCCGCCGCAGCGGGCGCAACTTGAAGGTGCAGCACAATCATGATCGATCTTATCCAATATCGGGCGCTGGCGGAAAAGATTTTCGCTGACATCCGCGAGTTCTCCTTTGATGGCGTGGGCATCACCCGCGAAAGCTACGGGCGCGGTGAGTCCGCAGCCGCCGATTATCTGCGGGGTCTTGCCGAGTCGGAGGGGCTGGCCGTGCAGGCCGATCGGGCCGCCAACCTGGTTTTCCGGTTTCCGGAGACGCCGGCTAGTAACTCGGTCATCTGGATGGGATCGCACATGGACTCGGTGCCCCAGGGGGGCAATTACGATGGTCTGGCGGGTGTCGTGGCCGGTTTGCTGTGTCTGGTGGCGCGCCGCCGCGAAGGCGTGGGCGGCCCGCTTGAGGTCATCGGCTTCCGGGGCGAGGAAAGCGCCTGGTTTGGCAAGGCCTACATGGGTTCCAGCGCGCTGCTGGGAAAACTGTCCGAGGCCGATCTGGCGCTCAGGCGCCGGGGCGCGGATGAGTCCCTGGGCGACTGCATGCAGGCGCTGGGTGCCGACATGACGGCCATTCGGGCTGGTGAAAGGCTGTTTGATCCCGCTCGCGTGAGAACGTATCTGGAGCTCCACATCGAGCAGGGACCGGTCATGGTGGCGCGCGATCTGCCGGTTGCGGTGGTGTCCAGCATCCGGGGGAACTTTCGTCACAATCATATTGTGTGCGAGGGCGAGTCGGGGCATTCCGGTGTGGTGCCCCGGTGGTTGCGGCACGATGCCATGTTTGCGGTGGCCGACCTGCTGATGCGGCTGGACGAGCATTGGCGGATGCTGCAGGAACGTGGCACGGATCTTGTGCTCACGGCGGGCATCGTCGGGACCGATCCTGCGGAACACGCGGTCTCGCGCATTCCGGGCCGCGTCGCGTTCAGCCTGGAGGCGCGTAGCCGCAGCACGGATACGCTGGAGGCCTTCTATCAGCTAGTGCGAGCAGAGTGCTCGGCGATCGCGCACGAACGCGGTGTGGCGTTCGATTTTGACCGGCGGGTGCTGTCGGCCCCTGCCACGATGAATACGCGTGTGTGTGATACGCTTTCTGCCGCCTGCGCGGCGCGCGAGCTGGCTCACGACGTAATCCCCAGCGGCGCCGGGCATGATGCGGCCCTGATGGCCAATGCCGGCATCCCCAGCGGCATGGTGTTCGTGCGTAACCAGAACGGATCGCATAATCCGCGCGAGGCGATGGATCTGGACGATTTCATGCTGGGTGTGCAGGTGCTCAGCGATGCGCTGGAGCCCCTGAGCGCGTGATGGCGTTGTGGATGGCGGTCGCTCGGGCTGTTCGGGAGAGGAGGCAATGGTGAATTCGTCGATGTTTTTTGGCCCCGATGTCTTCGGGCAGCAGGCTGATCCAGCCGCGGCGGTGGCGCGGGCGTTGCTTGAGGCCGGCTGCGTCCGATTGCGCGCCGAGGAGCCGTTTCACCTTCCATCAGGGTGGGCCAGTCCCGTCTACATCGATTGCCGGCGGCTGATCTCGTTTCCAGCTCTGCGCCGTCAGCTGCTGGCGCGCGCTCTGCGGGTGCTGCAAGCGCGTGGCGCGCTGGATGGGCTTGTCGCCGTGGCCGGCGGCGAGGCCAGCGGAATTGCCCTGGCGGCCTGGATGGCCGAGGCGTTCGGGCTGCCGCTGCAGTACGTGCGCAAGCGGCGTACCAGTCGCAATCAGGTCGAGGGTGTCGTCGTAGCGGGCGGCAGGGTGCTGCTGGTGGATGACATGATGGCCGGCGGCCAGTCAAAGGTCCGGTTTTGCAAGGCGTTGTCGGCGGCCGGTGCACGGGTCGACACGCTGTTCGTCGTGTTCGACTATGGGACATTCCCCACCGATGAGCTTCTCGCTCCACTGGGGGTATCAGTCTGTGCGCTGGCGACTTGGCAGGATGTCCTGGGGGTCTGGCGGGCTGATGGTGGCATTGCTCCACAGGCCCTGCGCGATTTCGAGTCTTTCCTGTCGGACCCGGCTGGCTGGTCGCAGGCCCACGGCGGCCTGGGGCAGAATCCGGCCAGGCGCTGACGGGTGCCACCCATGCCCGATGCGCCCGCGTTCAAGTCTGCGATCGACTATGCTGCCCTGGGTGACCGCCTGCATGCCTATCGCATTGGCGCTGCGCTGCAGGCTGAGGACGTGGCCGCCCAGCTTGGCATCTCCAGGGCGGCCGTCTACCGTATGGAAAAGGGCGAGATCGTCAAGATCGATACGCTGGAGCGGGTCGCCGAACTGCTGGGGACGTCGCTGGCATCGCTGCTGGGCGTGGAGGTCGAGTATTACGCCAACGCCCTGGGGTTTTTCGAGCGCATGCGTCAGCTCGAACGCAGCGCCGACAATATCTTCGCCCATTTCGAGCCTGTCTCTCTGCTGCTGGCCTCGGACGACTACCCGGAGCTGCTGCGCGGCATGCTGCTGGAGGTCACCGCGCGGCGGGCGGGCGGGGCGCTGACCGAGGATGAGGCCAACGCCATCATCGGTGTGATCGCGGATCGGCGGGCGACCTTTCGCGAGCGTCGTCCCCAGGTCGTGGGCCTGATCGGCATGCACGGGCTGGAGCGCTTCCTGCAGATGGGCATGGTGGGCCGGGTCAGGCTGTCGGAGGCCGTCCGGCGGCAGCGCCTGGCGGCTGCGCGGCGGGAGATCGGCCGGCTGGCCGATCTGATGGCCAGCGAGTTGCTGAATGTCCGCATTGGCTTGATCGATGACGCCATGCCGGCGTCTACCTTCGAGTTTTTCTCAGGGCCGTCCGGCAAGGCGGTCGCGGTCAGCCCATTCCGTCTGGGAGAGCTGCCCAATGTTCGCAACGGCATCGCCACCGTGACGTCGGCGCCCGAGGCGATCCGGCGCTACGAGCACCTGATTGCTCGTTTGTGGAAGAGCGCATACAAGGGCGCGGCCGGTGCGGCCCATCTGCATAAACTGCTGGGCCGGCTCTGATGGTTGGGCGATCGGCTGTGATGCGCCTTTCTGACGCCACGTGTGTTTGCGGCTATGCTATTAGACTGTTCTCGTGTGGGGCGGTCGTCTGGATCTGGAGTTGCCGGGAATGACATTCAAGGAAATCACGCAGCGTTTCGCGCAGTCGGAATCGGGCAGCGATTCGTTCAAGCAGTTCTACAAGGACGCGTTCCAGCTCATGAAGCAGGATCCGGCCAACGCCGGGCTGTATTTCGTGGTGGGGATCGCTGCCCAGACCTACGTCATCAAATACGAGGATCAGGAGGTCGCGCCGGAATTCGCCGATCGCGTGAAGGCGACATTGGAGTCCTTCAACAGCCGGTTGCTGGCTGCGCTGGACATGGCGCCCGCCGAGCGCCTGAAGGCCCTCGGTGAAGTGGCCGTCGACTACGAGTGGAACGAAGACGCGTTCTGATCCCCATGCCATTATCGCGCCGCCAAATGGCGCGATAATGGCACGTTTACCCGATTCGAGACCTTCCATCATGCCCGGGACGCACGCCCTAGCCTTCGTTCGCTTTGCCCTGGAACACGGGGTTCTGCGCTTTGGTGAGTTCAAGACCAAGTCGGGGCGCGTGAGCCCCTACTTTTTCAATGCGGGCCTGTTCAACGATGGCGCCTGTGTCGGCCGGCTAGGCAAGTTCTACGCCGAGGCTCTGGTGAATTCCGGGCTGGAGTTCGACATGCTGTTTGGCCCCGCCTACAAGGGCATTCCGCTGGCGACGACGGCGGCGGTCGCGCTGGCCGAACACCCCGTGCTGGCTGGTCGCCATGTTCCGTTTGCCTTCAATCGGAAAGAGGCCAAGGACCACGGTGAAGGCGGCGTGTTGGTGGGGGCGCCGCTCGCCGGCCGGGTGGTGATCATCGATGACGTGGTCACTGCTGGTACGTCCGTGCGAGAGTCCGTGGCGCTGATCCGTGCCGCTGGTGCCCAGCCTGCCGCCGTGCTGATCGCAATGGACCGCATGGAGCGTGCGGGTACGCTCGGCAACCTGTCGGCGCATTCCGCCGTCCAGGATCTGGAGCAGACCTATGACCTCCCCGTCATCAGCATTGCCTCGCTCACGGATGTGATCGGTCTGCTGGACGGCGACCAGGATTTGAACACGCACCGCGAAGCAGTGGTCGCGTACCGCGCGCAATACGGGATCTGATCGGGCTCAGCTATCGTCTCGGGAGACGCTTTTCCCGGCCGCATGACGCGTCAGCCATCCGGGTGTCAGCCGTCCAGTTTTTCCTTCAGCAGTGTGTTGACCTGCTGAGGGTTGGCCTTGCCGCGGGCGGCCTTCATGACCTGGCCGACCAGGGAATTGAACGCCTTCTGCTTACCGGCACGGTATTCTTCGACGATGGCCGGGTGCGCGGCCAGTACCGTGTCTATCATGGCCTCGATGGCGCCGGTATCGCTGATCTGGCGCAGACCCCGCGCCTCGATGATCACGTCGGGGTCTCCGCCAGATTCTCCCGTCCACATGGCGGCGAAGACGTCGCGCGCGATCTTGTTGGAGATCGTGCCGTCCTGGATGCGGCTGATGAGGGCGGCCAGGCGCTTTGGCGAAACTGGCGACTGGCTGATTTCCAATTCTTCGCGGTTCAGGGCGGCTGACAGCTCCCCGAGGATCCAGTTGGCTGCCTGCTTGGCCTGGTCTGTCGGCAGTGCGCCGGCGGTTGCCTCGAAGTAATCCGCGATGGCACGGTGCAGCGTGAGCTGTGCGGCGTCGTAGCCCGTCAGTCCCATGTCGGATTCGAAGCGGGCGCGCTTGGCGGCCGGCAGTTCCGGCAGAGCGGCCCGCACGCGTTCGATCCAGTCCTGTGGCACGATCAGCGGCGGCAGGTCCGGGTCGGGGAAATAGCGGTAGTCGTTGGAGTCTTCCTTGGAGCGCATGGTGCGGGTTTCGTCGCGCTCGGAATCGTAGAGGCGGGTTTCCTGGCGGACTGTGCCGCCGTCCTCGATCAGTTCGATCTGGCGGCGGGCTTCGTACTGGATCGCACGCTCCAGGAAGCGGAACGAGTTGATGTTCTTGATTTCGCAGCGGGTGTTGAATTCCTTCTGGCCCTTCGGGCGGACCGAGACGTTGGCGTCGCAGCGGAAAGAGCCTTCCTGCATGTTGCCGTCCGAAATCCCCAGCCAGACCACCAGCCCGTGCAGTGCCCGGGCGTAGGCCACGGCCTCGGCGGCCGACCGCATTTCGGGCTCGGAGACGATTTCCAGCAGCGGTGTGCCGGCGCGGTTCAGGTCGATGCCGCTGGAGGACTCGCCGTGCGGTCCCTGGAAGTGCTCGTGCAGGGATTTGCCGGCGTCTTCTTCCAGGTGGGCGCGTGTCAGGTTGATGGTGTGTTCCTGTTCACCCACGAAGAAGGACATCTGGCCGCCGACCACGATGGGTAGCTCGAATTGGCTGATCTGGTAGTTCTTCGGTAGGTCGGGGTAGAAGTAGTTCTTGCGCGCGAAAACCGATCGGTTTGCGACTTTGGCGCCGATGGCCAGGCCGAAGCGGATGGCGCGTTCCACGGCGCCCCGGTTCATCACCGGCAGGGATCCGGGCAGCGCCATGTCCACTGCGTTGGCCTGGGTGTTCGGCACTGCGCCAAATCGGGTGCTGCTGCGGGAGAAGATTTTCGATTCCGTGGAAAGCTGGGTATGGGTTTCCAGCCCGATGACGATTTCCCAATCCATTATGCGTGTCCTGGAATGCGTTGGTGCCAGTCGGTGACCTGCTGGTAGCGGTCGGCGATGGCCAGCAGGTGGCCCTCGTCGAAGTAGCGGCCGACGATCTGTAAGCCGATGGGAAGTTGTCCGGATGGGCCGCCGAAACCGCAGGGAATGGACATGCCGGGCAGGCCGGCCAGACTCACGCCCAGGGTGTAGATGTCGGCCAGCCAGTCGGCGATGGGGTCCTGGCGGTTGTCGCCGATGCGGCGCGCCACGTCCGGCGTCACCGGCCCCATGATCACATCGCATTCAGCCGATAGCGCCCGCTGGAAATCGTCCACGATCATGCGTCGCACGCGCTGCGCCTGCAGGTAGTAGGCGTCGTAGTACCCGTGCGACAGCACATAGGTGCCCACCAGAATGCGGCGGCGGACTTCGTCGCCGAAGCCTTCGGTCCGCGAGCGGCTGGTCATGTCGATCAGGTCACTGTAGTGTTCGGCACGGTGGCCATACCGGACCCCGTCGTAGCGCGACAGGTTGCTGGAGGCTTCGGCCGGGGCGATCACGTAGTACGCGGGGATGGACAGCCGGGTGCGCGGCAGCGAGATATCCACGCGCGTCGCACCCAACGATTCAAAGGTCTTCAGGGCTGATTCGATGGCGTCGCCCACGCATGCGGCCAGGCCCTCGTTGAAGAATTCACGCGGCACACCGATCCGCAGCCCCTGCAGTGGCCGGGCACCCGCCGCTGCGAAGCGGGACTGCGCGGCCGCGAAGTCGGCCTGGATGCGGCCGGCTGCGTTGGGCTCGCCGTCGCATGCTTCGAGGCTGGTGGAGTCGTTGCTATCGAACCCGCTCATGGCGTCCAGCATGGGCACCAGGTCGCGGGCGTTGCGCGCCAGCGGCCCGGCCTGGTCCAGGCTGGAGGCGTAGGCGATGATGCCATAGCGGGATACCGTACCGTAGGTGGGTTTGATGCCGCTCACCCCGCAGAGCGCCGCCGGCTGGCGCACCGATCCGCCCGTATCGGTGCCGGTGGCGGCCATGACCAAGTGTGCGGCCACCGCTGCCGCCGATCCGCCCGAAGAGCCGCCCGGCACCCGCTCGGGGTCCCATGGGTTGTGGACGGGACCGAAGGCGGAATTTTCGTTGCCCGAACCCATGGCGAATTCGTCGCAGCTCAGCTTGCCCAGCGAAACGGTCCCTGCCGTGCGCAGGTGATCCACGACGGTTGCGTCGAAGGGGCTGGTGTAATGAGCCAGCATCTTGCTGGAAGCCGTGGTCCGCCAGCCGCGCGTGACAAACAGGTCCTTGTGGGCAATCGGGATGCCTGTCAGCGGCCCGGCGGTTCCGGCCGTCAGCGCCTGGTCGGCTTCACGCGCCTGGGCCAGGGTGAGCTCGTCGTCGATGTGCAGGAAAACGTGGGAATCGGTGTAGCTGCGGGCCGCCCGCAGGGCGTCGGTCGCCAGTTCGACCGCATTCACCCGTCGATCGCGCAATGCGAGGCTCAGATCCTGGATGCTGGAAAATTCAGAAAGCGCAGTCATGGTTTCATTCGATGACGGTGGGGACCAGAAACAGGCCCTGGTGGGCGGCGGGCGCGTTGGTCATGCAGGCATCGCGCTGGTTCACGGTCTGCGCCGGTTCGGCGTCGTCGTCACGCAGGCGCAGGGCGATATCCTGGTGAGCGGCCAGGGGATGCGCCATGGGCTCTATGCCCTGGGTGTCGACGGCCTGCAGTTCCTGGATCAGGGCCAGGATCCGGGTCAGTTCCTGTTGAGCGCGTTGCTGGTCATCGGCCGTGAGCTGCAGCCCGGATAGCTGCGCCAGCCAGGCGATGTCCTGTTCGGTAAGTGCCATGTCAGTGTGTCTCGGAGTTCCGCCCGCCTCATTTCAGCATGGAATGATCCCGGCGGGACATGATGGAGCGCCGCCGGGCCTGCGACAGGCTGCTCGGGCGGCAGAAGTGTAACCAGAAGTGGGAAAAGCAACGGTTTTGCAATATATTGCCAGTCTATGATGGCGTACCTGGGAGGGATTATAAGTTATCATTCCTGATTCCATGCGGCTTCTCCGGCTTGCATCACCGACGAGGCAGTTGATCTCAGTGTCGGTGGCCCCGGGTCGTTCGCGCGGATCCCCCTGTACCCATTTCCATTAGTGCGCCCATGTTCGGATTCCTACGCAGCTATTTTTCCAGCGACATGGCGATTGACCTCGGCACGGCGAATACGCTGATCTATGTCCGCAGCAAGGGCATTGTGCTGGATGAGCCCTCGGTCGTCGCCATTCGCCATGATGGTGGCCCCAACGGCAAGAAAATCATCCAGGCCGTCGGCCATGAAGCCAAGCAGATGCTGGGTCGTGTGCCCGGCAACATCGAAGCCATTCGTCCGATGAAGGACGGCGTAATCGCCGACTTTACCGTGACAGAGCAGATGCTCAAGCAGTTCATCCGCATGGTGCATCCCCGCAGCATGTTTGCACCCAGTCCGCGAATCATCGTGTGCGTGCCCTGCGGCTCCACCCAGGTCGAGCGCCGCGCCATTCGTGAATCAGCGCTGGGTGCCGGGGCCAGCCAGGTCTATCTGATCGAGGAACCCATGGCGGCCGCCATCGGCGCCGGCCTCGCAGTGTCGAATGCCAGCGGCTCGATGGTGGTCGACATTGGCGGTGGCACCACCGAAGTCGCCGTCATTTCGCTGGGCGGCATGGTCTACAAGGGCTCGGTGCGTGTCGGTGGTGACAAGTTCGACGAGGCCATCATCAATTACATCCGCCGCAACTACGGCATGCTGATTGGTGAACCCACGGCCGAACTGATCAAGAAGGAAATCGGCTCGGCGTTCCCGGGCTCCGAGATCCGCGAAATCGAGGTCAAGGGCCGCAATCTCTCCGAGGGCGTTCCGCGCAGCTTCACGGTGTCGTCCAACGAGATCCTGGAATCCCTGACGGACCCGCTGAACCAGATCGTCTCGTCCGTGAAGACTGCGCTGGAGCAGACCCCGCCGGAACTGGGTGCGGACATCACCGACAAGGGCATTGCCCTGACCGGTGGCGGTGCCCTGCTACACGACTTGGATCGGTTGCTCCAGGAAGAAACCGGCCTGCCCGTGATCGTGGCCGAGGATCCGCTGACCTGCGTGGTGCGGGGCTGCGGCGAAGCACTGGAGCACCTCGAGCGTCTGGGCGGCGTGTTCATCTACGATTGATCCGCCTGCTGCTGCCCCGCCAGTTCCGGCCTGTGTCTGGACGATGGCGCGGGGCGGTCAGGCCATTGTTGCTGTCCTGCCATGCGAGAACCGGGCAAACTGACACTCTTCAAGACTGGGCCCAGCGTGGAAGTTCGCTTGGTGCTGCTGGTCGTGGTGTGTCTGGTCCTGGTGGTGGTGGATGCGCACTGGTCGGTGATGGCGCCAGCGCGACGCGCATTGGCGGTGGCGATCTATCCCTTCGAACGGGTGGTCCTGGCGCCGCGTGATGCGCTGGAATATTTCGACAGCTGGTCGCATGCTGCCACGCTCGCGCGTGACGAGCAGGATGCCTTGCGGCGCCAGCGTATCGAGATGGCGCAGCTTTCCACGCACTCGGCGCAGCTTGCTGCCGAAAACGAGCAGCTCCGGCGCCTGCTGAACGTTTCTGAGCGGATCTCACAGAAGTCCGTCGCGGTGGAAGTCTTCTACGTGCCGCCCAATGCCTTCAGCCATCGGCTGATCTTCAACAAGGGATCGCGCGCCGGCATCGAACCTGGCATGCCGGTGATCGACGAAGGCGGGGTAGTCGGCCAGATCATTCGCGTGACGCCGTTCACCTCCGAGGCCGCGTTGCTGATCGATGATCAGGTATCCATTCCGGTGCAGGTGCTGCGCAATGGCTTGCGGCTGATCGCGTTTGGCAGTGACGAGGTCGGGAAGCTGGAGATCCGTTATCTGTCGGGCAACGTCGACGTGAAGGCGGGCGACACGTTGGTGACCAGCGGCATTGGCGGTCTGTTTCCGGCGGGCTTGCCGGTCGGGCAGGTCGAAAAGGTTGATCACGACCCAGGCACCGGGTTTGGGATGGCGATCGCCGATCCGTTGTCCCATCCCGAGCGCTACCGGCATTTCCTGGTGTTGCAGGTGGATGTGAGCGACGTGCCGAATCCGGAGGAGATCGAGCATGAACTCGCCAACTAACCGGCCGGCACCGTCCTCGCTGATGGCATTGCAGCCCATCGACGCGGCGCCGTTTGCGCGGCCCGCGCCGGCGCTGTTGGTCTGGGGGTCGCTGCTGTTTGTCTGGATGGCTTCGCTGCTGCCCTGGCGGTTGTGGTCTCCGGTGCCCGATCTTCTCATGCTGGTGCTGGCTTTCTGGTGTCTGCATGAGCCCAACCGGGTGGGGCTGTTCACGGCCTTCGTGCTGGGCCTGCTCATGGACGTGCATGATTCCGGTCTGCTGGGCCTGCACGCGCTGTGCTATGTGCTGGTCGCCTACGGCATGCTCAGGTTGAACCGGCGACTGCAGCACTTCGGCTTCAATCCCTGGGTGCAGACGCTGCACGTGATGCCGGTGTTCGTCGTGGCGCTCATGGTGTCCCACTTGCTGGGGGCCTGGCTCAATGGCGAGTGGGTGGGGTGGGACTGGTTGTGGTCGGCCCTGATCACCAGCGCGCTCTGGCCGCTGGCCGATGTGCTTCTGCTGCTTTATCAGCGCCGCCTGGATGGCGGAGACGTCGGCTCCGTCTGAATCATGTTCGAATTTCGCAAGACCAGCCAGCATCAGCGTCAGACGGTGTTGCTGCGTGCGTGGGTGGCGGGCCTGTTTGCGCTGGTCTGCCTGCTGTTGCTGGTGGGGCGGTTGTGGTTCCTGCAGGTGGTCCGCTATGACAATCTGTCCGCGCGTGCGGAACAGAACCGCATCGCGATCGTGCCGATTCCGCCCCGACGGGGCCAGATCATGGACCGCAACGGAGTGGTGCTGGCGCGTAACGAACGCGATTACACGCTGCTGGTGACCCGGGCGCAGATCAAAGGCAACGTGGAGTCCGTGCTGGACCGGCTGGGAGCCCTGGTCTACATCAGTGCGGGTGATCGGCGCAAATTCCTGCGGCTCTATCAGCAGAGCGGCCGTTATGCACCGGTCCTGCTGCGCAACAACCTGAACGACATCGAGGCCTCGTGGTTCGCGGTACATGCCTATCAGTTTCCGGGCGTGAGCCTGGAGGCGCGCTGGGTCCGGTCCTATCCAGGGCATGAGTCCGCCGCCCATGTGCTGGGGTTCGTGGGGCGGATCTCCGAAGAAGACGAGCAGCATCTGGAAGACACCGGCCAGTCGGGCAATTATCGCGGCACACAGGTGATGGGCAAGAAGGGCATCGAGAAGACCTGGGAGAAAACGCTGCACGGCCGCACCGGTGTGGAAGAACTCGAGGTCACTGCGACCGGTCGGCCGGTCCGGGAGCTGAGCCGCACCGATCCCATCCCCGGGTCGAACCTGGAGCTCTCGCTGGACATCGGTTTGCAGAGGCTTGCCGAGTCGCAATTCGAGGGCAAGCGCGGCGCGCTGGTGGCGATTGCGCCCAAGACAGGCGAGGTGCTGGCCTTCGTTTCAGCCCCGTCCTTCGATCCCAACCTGTTCGTCGATGGCATCGACGTGGAGAACTGGAAGAAGCTGAACGACTCTCCCGATCATCCGCTCATCAATCGCCCTCTGTATGGCACCTACCCGATAGGCTCCACCTACAAGCCGTTCGTTGCGCTGGCTGCATTGCAGATGGGGGTGCGCTCGCCCACCGAACTGATTCCTGACCCCGGATATTTCGAGCTGGCTGGCCAGAAATTTCGCAATGCCGCCGGTGCCGTGTACGGGCCGACGGACATGCACAAGGCCATCGTCAAATCCTCGGACACCTACTTCTTCTCGCTGGGTGCCATCATGGATGTGGACAAGCTGCACGATTTCTCGAAGCAGTTCGGGTTCGGACAGATCACCGGCATCGATCTGGACGGCGAGCGCCGGGGTGTGCTGCCGTCGCGCGCCTGGAAGCGCAAGGCCTACAAAAAGCCGTCACAACAGCACTGGTACCGCGGGGAGACCGTCTCGGTGACAGTCGGGCAGGGCTACAACGCCTTCACCCTGCTGCAGCTTGCGCAAGCGACGTCCGTCCTGGCGAACAATGGTGTCTACATGAAGCCGCACCTGGTGCGTCGCATCATCGATCCCATCACGGGGCGCTTCAGCTATCCGGTGACCGGGCCGCAATACACCATCAAGCTGGATCCCAAGAACCTGAAAATCATCCGTGACGCCATGGTGGATGTGGTCCGCCAGGGGACCGCGCGGCAGGCGTTCGTCGGCGCAACCTACCAGGCGGCCGGCAAGACCGGAACCGCTCAGGTCTACAGCCTGAGGGGGGCCAAGTACAGGTCTCATTCCGTGGATGAACGCTTGCGTGATCACGCGCTGTTCATGGCTTACGCGCCAGCCGACGACCCTCAGATTGCCGTGGCCCTGATCGTGGAGAACGGCGGCTGGGGCGCGTCGGTGGCGGCGCCCATTGCGCGCAAGGTATTCGATTATTGGCTGGCTCCGGCGCGCGTGGCCGCCCGTCAGCAGAAGCAGCAGGCCGAAGATGCTGCCCGCACCCAGGTCATCAAGGCGTCGGGCCGGCCTGAGACCGCGCCTGCTCCCGATGATGAGGAGGCCCCCGAACCTGCGCCGCTGCCCGATGGCAGTGATGAGCCTGTGAGCGGCACTCAAGAGGACACCCAATGAAAATGCTCGTCCTGGCAGTCCGCCGCATGTTTGCCGTGCTGGACTGGCCGTTGCTTGCGCTGCTCGTCGTGATGGCTCTGGTCGGCATGGCGACCATGCATTCGGCCGTCGGCAACACGGACTGGCGTTTTTCCGACCAGTTGCGCAACTTCCTGATTGCCTTCGTGGTGATGTGGTGTGTGGCGCTGTTGCGGCCGACCTGGGTCCTAAAGGCGGCGCCCTACATCTACATTCTGGGCATTGCCATGCTGGTCGCCGTCACGCTGTTCGGGGTGACCAGCAAGGGTGCGACCCGCTGGCTGGATGTGGGAGTGGCGCGCATCCAGCCTTCGGAAATGATGAAGATTGCCGTGCCGCTGATGCTGGCCTGGTATTTCCAGCGTCAGTCCGTGAACCGTATCCGCATCCGGGATTTCCTGGTGGCCAGCCTGCTGCTGGCCATTCCGGCGGCTCTCATCATCGAGCAGCCGGACCTGGGTACTGCGCTGCTGGTGCTGGCCTCCGGGTTTTGCGTCATGTACTTTGGCGGGCTCTCGTTCAAGCTGCTCATTCCGGTGGTTCTGGTGGCCGCCGTCGGACTGGGAACGCTCGTGACATACGAGGACCAAATCTGTCAGCCGGATGTGGACTGGGTCGTCCTGCATGACTACCAGAAGTACCGCGTCTGCGTGCTGCTCAATCCCGGGACTGATCCACTGGGCAAAGGCTTCCACACCATCCAGTCCATGATTGCGGTGGGCTCGGGCGGGGTCTACGGCAAGGGCTACATGCAGGGGACCCAATCCCACCTGGATTTCGTTCCGGAGCGGACCACGGATTTCATCTTTTCTGTGTTCGCCGAGGAGTTCGGCCTGTATGGCGGCGTGGCGCTACTGGCGCTCTATGCGCTGCTGGTGTTTCGCGGTCTCAGCATTACGGTGCGTGCGCCCAGTCAGTTCGGGCGGCTGGTGGGTGGTGCCATGTCCATGATGATGTTCGTCTATGTGTTCGTGAATGTGGGCATGGTGACCGGGGTGTTGCCGGTAGTGGGCGTTCCGCTACCTTTCATGAGCTATGGCGGCACGGCGCTGATCACGCTCGGGGTGGCCTGCGGGCTGCTCATGAGCATAGGGTCGGACCGTCCTCGGGCGGTGTAGGCACCGCCCGTGTGGTCAGGTCGGATCGGGGTAGAGGCCCGCGAGCAGCCGCGCCACCGGGGTCGGCATTCCCCGGTCGCGCAGGGTCTGGACCGAGACCCAGGCATGTCCGGACGGCGTGGCCGGGGCGGGGGCGTCGGGGACGCGCAGCAGCCAGGGCTGCAGATGCAGCCGGAAGTGCGTGAAGACGTGGTCGAAGGCGGCCAGCTTTTCCGGTGTGGGGGTCCCGGACGGCAGTTTCGGGCAAAAATCGGCCATCTGGTCCTGGGTCTCGAATTGCGGTAACGACCACAGCCCACCCCAGATGCCTCGTTCGGGGCGCCGTTGCAGCAGTACATTCGTGCCGCGCTGCACAATCAGCAGGTGGCAGGACTGCTGGGGTTGCTGGCGTCTGGCGCGCGCCCGTGGCAGCTCGTGCTGGCGGCCCTGGATCCGGGCCATGCAGTCGTCTGCGAGCGGGCAGTGCGCGCAATCCGGATTCGTGCGCGTACACACGGTGGCACCCAGGTCCATCTGGCCCTGTGTATAGGCCCGCATGTCCAGGTCGAGCGGGGACTGTGCCAGCCATTCCCGGGCCCAGGTCCACAGTTGTCGCGTTGAAGCGCTGGTCCCCGGATCCTCCTCCAGCGCGTGGTGCCGCGCCAGGACCCGGCGTACGTTCCCGTCCAGGATCGCGGCCCGCTCGCCGTAGGCGAAGGCGGCGATGGCCGCCGCCGTCGACGGGCCAATGCCCGGCAGCTCGGCCAGGCCTGCGGCGTTGGGTGGAAAGCGCCCGCCGTAGACGTCGCATACCGCCTGTGCGCAGCGGTGCAGGTTGCGCGCCCGGGCGTAGTACCCCAAGCCGGCCCAGGCTTGCAGGACCGCGTCCAGCGGTGCGCCGGCCAGAGCCCGCACGTCGGGGAAGCGGGCGAGAAAATTCCGATAATAGGGGATGACCGTATTCGCCTGCGTCTGCTGCAGCATGGTTTCAGACAGCCAGATGGGATAGGGGTCATGGGTCGCCTGCCAGGGCAGTTCGTGGCGCCCGCTGCGAATCTGCCAGGCCGCAATGCGCGACGCTGGGTCGCGCATTGCAGCGGGGGTGGTCTCCTGGTCGCGGGGAAGACCGCCGTGCGCTGATTTCATCAGAATTGCGTGTGGCGCGTGACGGACAGCCGCGCGGCGACAGCCCCCATAATGATGATGAGCGCGCCCCACAGCACCAGATCCGGGACAGCCGGCAAGTGAATCACCCATTCGATGCCATAGCTGTGGGCGAACTTGTTCAGGATCGCGTTCAGCGGGATGAGTGATGCGCGGGCCAGCAACACCGCTACCGCGCTGGCGGCCAGTCCCGTCAGTGCCCCCAGGTACAGGAACGGACGGCGCACGAATGATTCGGTCGCGCCCACCAGCCGCGCTACAGCGATTTCCTCGCGCTGTGTGAGCGCTTGCAGCCGTACGGTGTTGAAGACGGTCGCCAGCACCACCACTGCGACGGCGATCGCCAGCAGACCCAACCCCAAGCGCAGGAACGACAGCAGAGACTCCAGCCGGCGGACCCACTCGCTGTCCATCTGGACGTGGGCGACGCCGGGCCATTGCTCCCAGGTTCGGGTCAGGTTCGCGGCATCCTGTGCAGGAGAGGCTGAATCGCGTAGTGTGACCACGATGGCGTCCGGCAGCGGGTTCTCCGGCAATGCGTCCAGCGCCTGCGCCCACGCGGGATCCGCCCGGAGTTGTGCCATCGCCTGGTCGCGTGGCAGCAGCCGTGCCTGGGCGATGTGGCTGCCCGACTCCTGCTGGATGCGGGCAAGCAGTGCCTGCTGGTCCGCTGTGCTGGTCCGCGGTGCCAGGAACAGCGTCAGCTCAGGCGTGACGGCGAGCTGGCGGGTCAGCGGCTGACTGGATTCCAACACGGCGGCGCCCAGAATGGGGACCGTGAGCATGAGCGCGATGACCACGATGTTCGCCAGCGACGAGAGGGGGTGCAGCCTCAGCCGGTGCAGGGCGACTCGCAAGGCGTAGCGGTGGTGGCGCAGCCAGCGGTTCATGCCGGTACCCCCGGAAAGTCGTTGAACCGGCCGCCGTCGATGTGCAGCGTGCGCTGTGCATAGTGGGCCATGAGTGCCGTGTCGTGCGAGGCGATCAGCGTGGTGGCTCCTACCTGGTTGAAGTCGCGAAAGACATCCATGATGCGTACTGCGCTGGCGTGATCCAGGTTTGCGGTGGGCTCATCCGCGATCAGGATGGTGGGGCGGCCGACGATGGCGCGCGCGATGGCCAGGCGCTGCTGCTCGCCACCCGACATTTCGATGGGGCGGAGGTCTTCCTTGCCGCGCAGGCCGACCTTCTCCATGGCGGCGCGGGCCCGTGTGCCCGCCGTACCCCGATCCAGGCCGATCACGTTCAGGGGCAGCATCACGTTGTCGAGCGCCGTGCGGTCGAACAGCAGGTGGGCATCCTGCAAGATGAGTCCGACCGTGCGTCGCAGGTAGGGGCGCGCGCGCGCCGCCAGGCGGTCGATGCGGTGGCCGTTCACCGTGACGGATCCGCGGCTGGGCGGCTCCAGCCCCCCGACCAGCTTGAGCAGGGTGGACTTGCCGGCACCCGAGGGCCCGGAGACGAAAACGAACTCTCCGGGTGCGACGTGGAAGTTGACGTCGGCCAGGATGTTTCGGCTGCGCCCGAACGACTTGAAGACGTGCTGGAACTCGATCATGCGTGTCCTGAGAAAACGTCGCAGCATCAGTATCCCGCAACGTAGTAAAGTCTGTAGCTGCAGGGATATCCCCCATATTTGGGCTGCCAGTATCACGCTACGATTCGGCCTGATGGAGCGATTCCACAAGATTGTATTCCGTCTCATTCAACGCTACCTGCAACGAAGACAGGAAATTCTGGAAGAAGGGAAGAATCATGAAATTCATGAAATTAGCGGCCATTGGTGCCGCTTTGCTGTTCGTCGGGGCTACCGCTCAGGCAGGAGATACCTACAAGGCGGTCAAGCAGCACGGTCATGTGCAATGCGGGGTGAACGTCGGGCTGCCGGGATTCGCGCTGGCTGACAGCAAGGGCGTCTGGAAGGGCCTCGATATCGCCACTTGCAAGGCCGTCGCGGCCATGGTGTTCGGGGATGCAAGTAAATTCAAGGCTACGCCGTTGACCACGCAACAACGCTTCACCGCGTTGCAGTCGGGCGAAATCGACGTGCTGACCCGCAACACCACGGCCACCATGTCGCGCGGTACCACGCTGGGGTTGATGAGCGCGGGCACCAACTACTACGACAGCCAGGGTGTGCTGGTGAAAAAGAGCCTGGGCGTGAAGAGCGCGACCGAGCTCAACGGCGCCTCGATCTGCGTTCTGCAGGGCACCACCACTGAACTGAACCTGGCTGACTGGTTCCGCGCGCACAAGCTGGACTTCAAGCCGGTGGTCATCAATACGTCCGAAGAAGGTTTCCGCACGTTCGAGTCCGGTCGTTGTGACGTGGTCACCAGCGACAAGTCCCAGCTGGCCAGCCTGCGTGCATCGTCGGCCACGCCCGACGATTACATCATCCTGCCGGAAAACTTCTCCAAGGAACCGCTGGGCCCCATGGTCCGCCAGGGCGATGATGAATGGTTCATGGTCGTGCGCTGGGCGCTGAATGCCATGATCGAGGCCGAAGAGTACGGCATCACATCCAAGAACGTGGACGAGATGCTCAAGTCCAACAACCCCAACATCCAGCGCATCCTGGGGGTTTCCGGCGACATGGGCAAGGGCCTGGGGCTGGACAAGAAATGGGCCTACAACATCATCAAGCAGGTGGGCAATTACGGTGAGTCTTTTGATCGTAACCTGGGCAAGGGTTCACCGCTGAAGCTCGATCGTGGCCTGAACGCGCAATGGAACAAGGGCGGTATCCTGTACGCTTGGCCGATCCGCTGATCGGGTTCTTCTGACGGCCGGGGGGTTCTCCCCCGGCGTTGTGCGCCCTGAGGGGCGCCTTTGCGTCCTGCCGCGATTCTCCCCTCCCTATGACTAAGACCAAACATCGTGCACCCAGGGGCCCCAGGCGTCGGTGGTCCTGGAACGACCCGGGAACCCGTGCCCTGATTTATCAGATCCTGATCCTCGGTCTGGTGGCGCTGGGGGTGTGGTATCTGGCTTCCAACACGCTGCACAATCTTGCGGCGCGGAATATTTCGACCGGTTTTGCCTTCCTGCACGAGGAAGCGGGCTTTGCCATCGGCGAGTCCATGATCGATTATTCACCGGCCAGCACCTACGGCCATGCCGTCCTGGTGGGCCTGCTCAATACGCTGAGGGTTTCGGTGATCGGGGTGATTGCGGCCACTTTATTCGGCACACTGCTGGGCATCAGCCGTTTGTCGAAGAACTGGCTGATCTCGCGCCTGTCCGGGCTGTATATCGAGATCATGCGCAACATCCCGCTGCTGCTGCAGCTCTTTTTCTGGTATGCGCTCATCACCGAGGTCATGCCTGGACCGCGTCAGGCGCTCGCGCCTCTGCCCAGTGTCTTCATTTCGAATCGTGGCCTGAAGATCCCCTGGCTGAAGGGCGACGCCATGGACTGGGTCTTTGGCGGGCTCGCGCTGGCTATCGTGCTGATCGTGCTGCTGGCCCATTGGGCCCGGCGTCGCCAGGAAGCCACAGGCCGGATCTTCCCGCTGGTGCGCATGGCGCTTGTGCTGCTCGTCGTGGTGCCCCTGCTGCTTTGGTGGGCCAGCGGCAACAGTATCGAACTCGACCGGCCGGTCCTGAAGGGCTTCAACTTCCAGGGCGGGCTGAGCCTGTCACCGGAATTCGCAGCACTGCTCGCCGGGCTGGTCATCTATACATCGGCGTTCGTGGCCGAGGTCGTGCGCTCGGGGATTCAGGCGGTCGACCAGGGGCAATGGGAGGCGGCGGCCTCCATCGGTCTGCCACGTGCGCGGATCCTGCGGCTGGTCATCCTGCCGCAGGCCATGCGAGTCATCATCCCACCCATGACCAGCCAGTACCTGAATCTGACGAAGAACAGCTCGCTGGCCGTGGCTATCGGCTATCCGGACATTGTGGCCGTCACCAATACCATCCTGAATCAGACGGGTCAGGCGATCGAGGGCATCATGATCATCATGGCCGCGTACCTGGTGGTCAGCCTGTCCATCTCGGTTTTCATGAACTGGTACAACAGGCGTATTTCACTGGTGGAGCGATAGATGGACAAGGCACTCCCTGGTACACCTGATCGCCTGCCGCCGCGCGCCACCGGCGGAATCGTGGGCTGGCTGCGCACGCGCCTGTTTTCTTCGCCTCTGAATGCGGTGCTGACGATTCTCGCCATGTGGTTCCTGCTCATGGCGATTCCGGCGCTGATCGACTATCTGTTCGTGAAGCCGAATTTTTCGGCCACGACAGCGGCGCAGTGCCGCGAGACGGGCGGCTACTGCTGGGCGTTCGTGCGCGAGAAACACCGGCTGATCCTGTTCGGAATCTATCCGTATGCCGAGCAGTGGCGGCCGCTGCTGGCCTCGGTCATTCTGGTGGCCGCCGTGATCTGCAGTTGCATCCGCTGGTTTTGGAAGCCGTTTCTGGGCGTCCTGTGGCTGGTCGCGCTGGCCGCCTTCGGCATCCTGATGTGGGGGGGCGTGTTTGGCCTGACCTACGTCGAGAACAGTCGCTGGGGGGGGCTGCCGGTGACGCTCATCCTGTCGACCTTCGGCATCGCACTGGCGTTCCCGTTTGGCCTGCTGCTGGCGCTGGGGCGGCGTTCGGACATGCCTGGGGTGAAGGCGGTCTGTGTGGTCTATATCGAACTGATCCGGGGCGTGCCCCTGGTCAGCCTGTTGTTCATGTCCTCGGTCATGCTGCCGTTGTTCCTGCCGGAAGGCTTTTCCATCGACAAGCTGCTTCGGGCGCAGATTGCCATCATCCTGTTCGCGGCCGCCTATGTCGCCGAGACGGTGCGTGGCGGACTGCAGGCCATGCCCAAAGGACAATACGAGGGGGCACAGTCCATCGGTCTGAGCTACTGGCAATCCATGCGCAAGATCATTCTGCCGCAGGCGTTGAAGATCGTCATTCCGCCGCTGGTAGGGATTTTCATCTCGCTCTTCAAGGACACTTCGCTGGTGGTGATCATCGGGATCTTCGATCTGACCCAGGCGGCCAAGGCGGCCGTATCTGATGCGCTCTGGCGCGGGTACAGCACCGAGGCCTACCTGTTCATCTCCGTCATTTATTTCATTTTCTGCTTTTCGATCTCGCGCTACAGCCTGTCGCTGGAACGTCAGCTTGATCAAGGACAGAAGCGTTAGCATTTTGCGCGGGCCGCTTGCCGTGCCCGCAGGAGCCTTCATCCATGTCGGAACCCATCATCCGTCTGAAGAACGTCAACAAGTGGTACGGCCAGTTCCATGTCCTGAAAGACCTGAATCTGGATGTTGCGCCTGGCGAACGCATCGTGATTTGCGGACCGTCCGGGTCGGGGAAGTCCACGATGATCCGCTGCATCAATCGGTTGGAAGAACACCAAGAGGGCCAAATCGTCGTCGATGGCACCGAACTGACCAACGACATCAAGCAGATCGAAATCATTCGGCGCGATGTGGGTATGGTGTTCCAGCATTTCAATCTGTTCCCTCACATGACGGTACTGGAAAACCTGACGCTGGGGCCATCCTGGGTCCTCAAGCGTCCGAAGGCCGAAGCCGAGGCGACTGCCATGAAATACCTGGAACGGGTGCGGATTCCCGACCAGGCGAACAAGTATCCTGGCCAGCTCTCGGGCGGACAGCAGCAGCGGGTTGCCATCGCCCGATCCCTGTGCATGAATCCCAAGATCATGCTGTTTGACGAGCCCACCTCGGCGCTGGATCCCGAGATGGTCAAGGAAGTCCTGGATGTCATGGTGGAACTGGCTGGGGTATCCGGCATGACCATGCTCTGCGTCACGCACGAGATGGGGTTCGCGCGCAAGGTCGCCAATCGCGTGATCTTCATGGATCATGGCGAGATCATCGAGCAGAACGCGCCCGATGCCTTCTTTGATCACCCCCAGAATGAGCGGACCCGGCTGTTCCTGAGTCAGATTCTGCACTGATACACCTTTTCACAGTTGCCACCGTGCTTCTTGTTACGCTAGGGGCCTAACTGTCCACAAGGAGAGCAAAATTGGGCGCAATCACTTATCGAGCAGCTTCTACCCGAGCGGTTCATCTGGCCGCGATCGGAAGCCTGGCGCTGCTGACAGCTTGTGCGAACATGTCGCCTCAGGGCCAGAATACGGCGGTTGGCGCTGGTGCCGGCGCAGCGCTTGGGGCAGGCCTGGGCGCACTCATTGGTGATAGTAGTCACGCTGCGCTGATCGGTGCGGGCCTGGGCAGCGTCGTGGGTGGTGTTGTGGGTTACAATTGGAAGGCCGTGAAGCAGAGCGTTGAAAAATCAGGCGCATCCAGCCTGGGGGTCGCAGTGACGGAAATGCCGGATGGCTCACTGAAGGTCAACATCCCGAGCAACGTGTCCTTCAGCACGAACCAGTCGGTGCTCAAGCCGCAATTGCTCCCTGTGCTCGACAGTGTGGCGAAGGCCATGAACGAACACCCCGAATTGCGAGCCAAGTCGATCGGTTATACCGACAGCAGCGGGTCCAACGCGATCAACCAGCCTTTGTCGCAGCGGCGGGCGGCGGCGGTCACCCAGTATCTGTCCGGACAAGGCGTTGCCACTACCCGGTTGACGGCGGAAGGCCGCGGTTCGGCCAGTCCGATCGGAGACAACAGTACGCCTGAAGGCCGTGCCCTGAATCGGCGCGTGGAGTTGTTCCTGTATGCCGTGAAGCAGTAATAGCGGGTCGGCAGGTTTCTGGCGCGGTGCGGCCTGCGGTCGGCCGCGCCAGGAGACTCGCCCTAGGACGTGGCCACGCAACCTGCTTGATTGGAAAGCCAATTTCCGTATAAAATGCAAGGCTTAGTCCGCGTTTTTCTTGCCAATCGGCGATTGCATCGGCTGGCGCTTTCAGTCTGATGGCTGCTTGGCAACTGCGCGGGCTGGTATTGCAGACCCGTGGCAGACCCGTGGCAGACCCGTAGCAAACCTTGCGGCAACCCCACAGTAAGCCCGTTGTAAACCTATTTCAGGAATTCCCCATGTACGCGGTCATAAAAACCGGCGGCAAACAGTATCGTGTTTGTGCCGGCCAAAAACTGAAAATCGAACAGATACCGGCTGACATTGGGCAAGAAATTTCGCTCGACCAGGTGTTGTCCGTCGGCGAAGGCGAGTCGCTTCAGATCGGCACGCCCTTCGTCTCGGGCGCCTCGGTGCGTGCGACCGTTCTTGCACAAGGCCGTCATGACAAGGTCAAGATCTTCAAGATGCGCCGTCGCAAGCACTATCAGAAGCATCAGGGCCATCGCCAGAACTACACCGAAATCCGCATCGAAGCCGTTGCGGTCTGATCCCGGTCATCGAATTTAGGAGCTCATCATGGCACACAAAAAGGGCGGCGGCTCGACTCGTAACGGCCGCGATTCCGAATCGAAACGGCTGGGCGTGAAGGTCTACGGTGGTCAGCGCATCCTGGCTGGCGGCATCATCGTTCGCCAGCGCGGGACCCAGTTCCACCCCGGCGTCAATGTCGGCATCGGCAAGGACCACACGTTGTTCTCGCTCGTGGACGGAACCGTGCAATTCACCATACGCGGGGCGCTCAGCAAGCGCACCGTCTCGGTCGAAGCCGCAAGCTGAAGCGGCAGACAACAGTCAGCATGAGCCCTGCCGACCGGCAGGGCTTTTTTTATTAGAATAAGAAATCGGCCGCGTCACGTGGCCTGGAATCCAACCATGAAATTCGTAGACGAAGCCACCATCGAAGTCGTCGCCGGCAAAGGCGGCAACGGCGTGGCCAGCTTCCGCCGGGAGAAGTTCATCCCCAAGGGCGGGCCCGATGGCGGCGATGGCGGCCGGGGCGGCTCCATCCTTGCGGTGGCTGACCGCAACATCAACACCCTGATCGACTACCGCTACGCGCGACTGCACCGGGCGAAGAACGGCGAGAACGGGCATGGCTCGGATCGATACGGCGCGGGTGCGGATGACATCGTCCTGCGCATGCCCGTCGGGACCACTATTCTGGATGCCGATACGGGTGACCAGCTGTTCGATCTGGATCACCACGATCAAAGCGTGGTCCTCGCCCAGGGCGGTGCGGGCGGATTGGGCAACCTGCACTTCAAGTCCAGCACCAACCGTGCGCCGCGTCAGTTCACGGCGGGACGCGAGGGCGAGCAGCGGCGTCTGAAGCTGGAACTCAAGGTACTCGCCGATGTCGGGCTCCTGGGCATGCCCAATGCCGGGAAATCGACGTTCATCACGCGCGTGTCGAATGCCCGCCCCAAGATCGCCGATTACCCCTTCACCACGCTGCACCCCAATCTGGGAGTGGTGCGCACATCGCCGTCGCACAGTTTCGTTGTCGCAGACATCCCAGGGTTGATCGAAGGCGCCTCTGAAGGCGCAGGCCTGGGCCATCTGTTTCTGCGCCATCTGAGCCGCACCCGGGTCCTGCTGCATATGCTGGATGTCTATTCGCCAGATCCGGAGATCGACGCTTGTGCGCAGGCGGTGCGGGACGCCCGCGCCATCGTGCGCGAGCTGGAACGCTACAGTCCGGAGCTTGCGGCCAAGCCACGCTGGCTGGTGCTGAACAAGCTGGACATGCTGGCTGATCCGGCTGCCGTGCAGGCCCGTGTGTGCGAGGATCTGGGCTGGACCGGGCCTGTGTTCGGAATCTCTGCTCTGACGGGGGACGGTACTCAGGCGCTCACCGGGGCGCTGCAGGCGTGGTTGGATGAGCAGATGCGCAGCGCTCATGCGCACGATGCCGACCCGCGTTTTGCCGATAGGGCGCCCCCTGGCGTATCGCCGGAGGCTGACTGACTCCCATGGTCTCCCAGGATTCCGCTGTCTCCGTTGCACAAGGGGCTCATCGACTGGTCCTCAAGGTCGGTTCTTCGCTGGTCACGAACGAGGGCCGGGGCATCGACATGGACGCCGTGGCGCAGTGGGCGTCGCAGATTGCGGGGCTGCATGCCGAGGGGCGCCAGATCGTGCTGGTCTCCAGCGGCGCCATTGCCGAGGGCATGGCGCGCCTGGGCTGGCCCCGGCGTCCCGGCACCATGCCGGAGCTTCAGGCGGCGGCTGCAGTCGGCCAGATGGGCCTTATCCAGGCCTATGAGTCGGCCTTTGCCCGCCATGGCATCCGGACCGCCCAGATCCTGCTCACCCATGAGGACCTGTCGCACCGGCGGCGCTACCTGAATGCGCGCAGTACGCTGGTCACGTTGCTGAACCTGGGTGTGGTGCCTATCGTCAACGAGAACGACACGGTCGTGACCGACGAAATCCGTCTGGGCGACAACGACACGCTGGGGGCGCTGGTCACCAATCTGATCGAGGCCAATGTCCTGGTGATCCTTACCGACCAGCCGGGCCTGTACAGTGCCGATCCTCGCAAGCATCCTGATGCCACCTTCATCCACCACGGACAGGCGGGAGACCCGGCACTGGAATCCATGGCGGGGGGCTCGGGCAGCACCATCGGGACGGGCGGGATGCTCACCAAGGTTCTCGCCGCCCGGCGTGCGGCCAATAGCGGCGGGCATACCATCATCGCGTCGGGCCGTGAGCCAGACGTGCTGCTGCGGCTCGCGGCCGGCGAATCCATTGGCACGGAGCTGCGGGCCGTGTTGCCGGTCCGGTCGGCCCGCCAGCGCTGGCTGGCCAACCACCTGCGGCTGCGGGGCCGCGTGACGCTGGATGCCGGCGCAGTGCGGGCGCTCACCCAGGGCCATCACAGCCTGCTGCCGGTGGGTGTGATCGCGGTCGAGGGCGAATTCGACCGCGGCGACGTGGTGGCCTGTGTCGACGAGCACGGCGTGGAATGCGGGCGCGGCCTGATCAACTATTCATCGGCCGAGACGGCTCGCATCCTGCGGCAGCCCAGCACGCGCATCGTGGAGATCCTGGGCCACCTGTCCGATCCCGAACTGATTCATCGCGACAATCTGGTGGTGCTGCGGCCGCGCGCGGCGGCGTCCCCGAAGTAGCCGCGAATGCGGGGAATGCCCGCCGGCCCCGTCTGGACGAGGCTGGCGGGCTACTTCTGCGCCGGGATGAACTGGGTTTCCTTGACCTCTTCCATGACCACGCAGCTCTTCGTCTGCGTCACGCCAGGCAGGCGCAGCAGGATGTCGCCCAGCAGGTTCCGGTACTGGCTGATTTCCTTGATGCGCGCCTTGATCATGTAATCGAAGTCGCCTGATACCAGATGGCATTCCAGCACCTGTGGCACGCACAGGACCTCACGGCGGAACTCTTCGAAGGTGCGTTCGGATTTGCTGGACATGCTGATTTCGACGAAGACCAGCAGCCCCGCATCCAGCGCCGCCGGGGAAACCCTGGCGTGGTAACCCATGATCACGCCATCTCGTTCCAGCCGCCTGACCCGCTCGATGCAGGGCGTGACTGTCAGGCCGATGGCGTCGGCCAGCTCCGTCATGGAGAGACGGCCATTCTGCTGAAGCAGGTCCAGAATGCGTCGATCGATTTTGTCCAGGGCGTGGACGGATTCTTTCTGGATGCGCATGGCGGGAATTCCTGGTCAGGAGCTGGCTGTCGACGGGACCATGCGCCGGGCTGCGGCGCCAGGCTGGGGCGTGCCAGCATTTCATGCTGTGGGCGCTCGATTGTGCTGCCAAGTCCTCATTGTATTTCATGGAAACCTGATTTTTTCATAAAAAATTAGCCAGCTATATCGCCTATCATCATGAAAAATCATCTGTTTGAGGAACGTCATGAAGGTTCTGATCTTGGGAGCCGGCGTAGTGGGTGTCACGAGCGCCTATTACCTTGCCCGCCAGGGGCACGAAGTGACCGTCGTGGATCGCGAGCCGGACACGGCCGAAGAGACCAGCTTTGGGAATGCCGGTCAGCTCTCCTTTGGCTATTCCTCTCCGTGGGCGGCACCGGGGATTCCGTTGAAAGCGCTGAAGTGGATGTTCCAGGAGCATTCGCCGCTGACCATTCGCCCCGATGGCAGCGTGGACCAGGTCAAGTGGCTGTTGCAGATGTGGCGCAACTGCACGCCGGCGCGCTACGCCCTGAACAAAGAGCGCATGCTGCGGATGTCGTCCTACAGCCGGCAGTGCCTGCATGCACTGGAAGCCGACACCGGCATCCAGTTCGAGGGCCGGCGTCAGGGTACCCTGCAGCTGTTCCGCACCCAGAAGCAGATGGACGATGCGCAGCGCGACGTCCAGGCGCTCAGCGATGCGGGGGTGTCTTTCGAGCTTGTGGAAGGAGATCGCCTGGCACAGTATGAGCCGGCGCTGGCCCGGGTCCGCCACAAGCTGGTGGGCGGTTTGCGCACACCCGATGACGAGACGGGTGACTGCCGTCTGTTCACGCATGCGCTGACCCGGCTGGCCGAGGATCTGGGTGTCCGGTTCCGCTACAACGAAACCATTCAGTCATTGCAGCAATCGGGCGGTCGCCTGACGGGTGTGCAATGCGCCTCCGGCTTGCTGCAGGCCGATGCCTACGTCGTGGCGCTGGGTTCCTGGTCGCCCCTGTTGCTGAAGGGGCTCGTCGATATTCCGGTCTATCCGATGAAGGGTTATTCGATTACGGTGGACATCGCCGACGCGGCCTGCGCGCCCGAGTCCACCCTGTTGGACGAAACCTACAAGATCGCATTGACGCGTTTTGACCAGCGCATTCGCGTTGGCGGCATGGCAGAGGTCGTGGGTTACGACAAGTCGCTGAACCCGCGCCGTCAGCAGACGCTGGAAATGGTGCTCAACGATTTGTTCCCAGGCAGCTATCGCCCGGGTGACGTGCACTTCTGGACGGGGTTGCGCCCCAAGACCCCGGACAGTACCCCCATCGTCGGCCGTACGCCGCTGGACAACCTGTATCTGAACACCGGCCACGGCACGTTGGGCTGGACCATGTCCTGCGGCAGTGGCCAGCTGATCGCCGATATCGTGTCTGGCAACCCGACGGCAATCCGCAGCGATGACCTGGGGGTCTCGCGGTACCGTTGATCCGGGCGGTGTTCTAAGACCGGTAGTCGGCGTTGATGCTGACGTATTCGTGCGACAGGTCGCAGGTGTAGACCGTGTCGGTTACGTCGCCGCGCCCCAGCGCTACCCGTACCAGGATCTCGGCGGCTGCCATGACGCGTTGGCCGTCAGCTTCCTGGTAGCCGGGATCGCGCCCGCCGTGGCTCGCCACGCGCACGTCCCCCAGCCAGAGCGTGATCCTGGACACATCCAGATCCTCCACACCCGAATAGCCGATGGCGCACAGGATGCGCCCCAGGTTCGGGTCCGACGCAAAGAACGCGGTCTTCACCAGCGGCGAGTGCGCAATCGAGTAGGCGACTTTCAAGGCTTCTTCGGTGGTGGCTGCCTGTTCGACCTGTATCGTCATGAACTTGGTCGAGCCTTCGGCGTCGCGCACGATCTTCTGGGCCAAGTCGCGAGCGGCGTCGGTCAGCGCCTGCTCCAGCGCTGCGAAGCGCGGATCGGCGGCGGATTCGATCAATACCCCGCTTGCGCCCGTGGCCATGATGATGAAGGAATCGTTGGTCGACGTATCCCCATCCACCGTGATGCGGTTGAAGGACCGGTCCGCGATCCGCTTCACCATCGGACGCAGCAGCGCCGTCGTCAGTCCCGCATCGGTTCCCAGGAACCCCAGCATGGTTGCCATGTTGGGGTGAATCATCCCCGCCCCCTTGCTGATCCCCGTCAGCGTGACCGTCTGGCCGCCCAGCTCGATTTTCCGTGAATGGATCTTGGGCTGGGTGTCCGTGGTCATGATGCTGTGGGCCGCCTCGAACCAGTGGTCGGGGCGGGTGTCGGCGACGGCCGCCGGCAACGCGGCAATGATGCGGTTCACAGGCAGCGGCTCCAGGATTACTCCCGTGGAGAAGGGCAGGATCTGGCCGGACTCCAGGTGGAGCTGCTTCGCCAGCGCCTCACAGGTCTGGCGCGCCGCCTGCAGACCAGGGACCCCCGTGCCGGCATTGGCGTTTCCCGTGTTGATCACGAGTGCGCGGATGCCGGAGTTGCCCGCCAGGTGAGCCTCGCAGATCTGGACGGGCGCGGCGCGGAACCGGTTTCGTGTGAAGACGCCGGCCACCGATGTGCCCTCGTCCAGCAGGAATACGGTGAGATCGCGGTGGTTGGCCTTGCGCACCCCTGCTTCGGTTATGCCGATGCGGGTGCCCGGTACTGGGAAAACGTCGTTGCGTGCAGGGATGTTCAGGTTGATGGCCATGTGATGGAGACCCCAGGAAGCAGGACCGGCATGCCGTACGGAGGACGGCAATCCGGGAATCGGCTGAAAGCTGCCATTCTAATGCCGAAACGCAGCTCGCACGGCGGCCTCACAGGTGTGCGAAGACCCGTTCCGCGGCATCCAGCGTCGCCTGGATGACGGCGTCGTCGTGAGTCGCCGACACGAAGCCCGCCTCGAAGGCGGAAGGGGCGAAATGCACGCCCGCCGCCAGCATCCCGTGGAAGAACCGCTTGAAGGCTTCGGTATCGCAGGCGGAGACCTCTGCCAGACTGGTGGGCGGCGTGGCCCGAAAGTACAGGCCGAACATGCCGCCCTGCCAGTCGGCTGAGAACGGCACGCCATGGGCCTGGGCGCGCTCGATCAGCCCCAGGACCAGCGACCCGGTGTGCTGGTGCAGGGCTTCGTAGAAACCGGGCTGGGCAAGCCGGCGCAGTGTGACGCGGCCCGCGGCCACGGCGACCGGGTTTCCCGACAGTGTCCCCGCCTGGTAGACAGCCCCCAGGGGGGCGATCTGCGCCATGATGTCGGCCCGCCCGCCGAAAGCGCCGACGGGCATGCCGCCGCCGATGATCTTGGCCAGTGTCGTCAGGTCCGGCGTGATTCCCGTCAGCCCCTGGACGCCCTGGGGACCGACCCGAAAGCCAGTCATGACCTCGTCGAAGATCAGCACCGCGCCGTGCTGCGTGCAGAGCTGGCGCAGGCCTTCCAGGAAGCCCGGAGTCGGGCGCACCATGTTCATGTTGCCGGCAATGGGCTCGACGATGATGCAGGCGATGTCGTTGGGGTATTGCGCAAAGGCGGCCTGCACAGCGGCCAGGTCGTTGTAGTCCAGCACGACCGTATGGCGCACGAATTCAGGCGGGACTCCGGCCGAGGTCGGATTGCCGAAGGTCAGCATGCCGGACCCCGCCTTGACCAGCAGGCTGTCCGCGTGGCCGTGGTAACAGCCCTCGAATTTGATGATCTTGTTGCGCCCGGTGTAACCGCGGGCCAGGCGGATCGCCGACATGGTCGCCTCGGTGCCGGAGCTGACCAGCCGGACCTGCTGGATCGACGGCAGGCGCTCGATGATGGCTTCGGCGATGTCGATCTCGGCCTCGGTCGGGGCGCCGAAGGACAGGCCGTTCACGGCCGCTTGCTGGACTGCCTGTACGACTTCGGGGTCGGCGTGGCCCAGGATGGCAGGCCCCCAGGATCCGATGTAGTCGATGTAGCGGGTGCCCTCGGCATCCCATAGATAGGGGCCCTGGGCGCGCGCGATGAACGGGGGCGTGCCGCCTACCGACCGGAAGGCGCGTACGGGCGAGTTGACTCCGCCGGGGATGACGCGACAGGCGCGTTCGAAAAGTTCGATATTGCGGGACATGTCAGTAGGCCTGGGTATGGGGGATTCAGATGAAAAGATCGGTGCAGCGCTGTGCCGCTGCGCGGATGTCGGGTGCCTCGAAGATGGCGCTGATGATGGCCAGGCTGTCGGCGCCGGCCGCCAGCACTGGTGCGGAATTGTCAGCGGTCAGGCCGCCGATGGCCACCACGGCGGCACGTGGAGACTGCCGTTCGCACAGGCGCCGTCCGGTGCGGATGTGGTCCAGGGTTGCATGCTCGGCCTCGGGCTTGGTGGTGGACGGGTACAGCGCGCCGAAGGCGATGTAATCCACGTCCTGCCGCAGGCGCTGTTCAGCGATGTCTGGCCTGTCGTAGCAGGAGCAGCCCAGCAGTTTGTCCGACCCCAGCGCGAGCCGCGCCTGGATGATCGATCCGTCGTCGCGCCCCAGATGGGCGCCGTCGGCATCCAGATCGGCGGCGAGCCGCCAGTCGTCGTTGATGATGAAGATCAGTCCCAGGCGGGTGCAGATCGCATGCACTTCCCGTGCCTGGGCGCGCCGTTCGGCTGCGGCTCCGTGCTTGCGGCGCCACTGCAGCGCTACCATGCCGCCAGCGTGCGCCTGTTCGATGGCGGAAAGCAGCCTGTCGGTGTCGGGCCAGTCGGGGGTGATGCCGTACAGGCCTCTGGGAAAGCGCAGCGGGTTCATGGTGAGGTGTGCCGGAGGATGCGCTGCCCCATGCCGGGATGAAAGTGCCGGGCCAGCATGGGGGTGGCCAACGTCACGGCCTGCTGGGCGGCCTGGGCGGGCTCCTGGCCCTGGGCCAGCAGGCAGGTCATGATCGTGGCCAGCAGGCCTTCGATGTCGCTCACGCGCACGCTGGGCGCGGGCCATGGCCAGCGCCGCGAGGGCAGATCCCTGGAGTGGAAGCTCAGGCCGTTCAGATCGTTGCCCAGCGCCGCATTGCTGCACAGTACGTGCGAGATGCCGAAGTCGTGCAGGGCGGCGACCGGGCTGTCAGCCCCGGAAGCCGAGAGCAGTCCTTGGCCCGCCCAACGCTCCAGCAGGCCGGCGTCCACCACGGCCACCAGCGCCTGCGGCGCCAGCAGTTCCAGCAGCGCGCTGACCGTTTCTTCGCCGTCCAGGTCTTCCAGGTCGGGTACCGAAGGCGGACTGGTGAGCTGCAGCACAAGAGGCAGTGTGCTGTAGTCAGCGGTGATCTGCGCCAGGACGGAGATGGTCTCCGGGTCGTATTGCGGGCCGATCTTCAGTGCGCCGATAGCCATGTCTTCGAGCAGGCATCTGGCCTGGTCGTCGATCAGGTCGGGTGCCAGGCGCTGGATGGTTTCCACGCCGGCGGTATCCTGGACGTGGATGGCGGTGGCCACCGATCCCGCGTGGGCGCCAAGGTGGGAGCAGATGACTGCGTCAATGGGCAGGTTACTCGCGCCGCTTGGGTCGAAAGGGCCGAGAATCAAGGGGAGTGGTGTGACGGAAAGATCAGAAGCGGCCATATCGTGGATTGCGTGCCGGTGCGGTCATCGGCAGGTTGTGTACTATGGCCTCATTCTAATGGATGCGGCCTGCCGTGAAAGCGTCAGACCCGATTGGCGAGGCAAACTCCATGCGAACGTGGATGTGTCTGATTTGCGGCTGGATTTATGACGAGGCGGCGGGTTATCCGCAGGATGGCATTGCGCCCGGTACGCGCTGGGAAGACGTGCCGCCGAACTGGGTGTGCCCCGAATGCGGGGCCCGAAAGGAAGATTTCGAATTGATCGAGATCTGATAACCTAGGAGATATAGGCCGTGAGGCCGGTCAACCGGAGGTTGCCATGACTACAGAACCGCATGCTGCTGAAGACCGCCCGCAGATCGATCTGTCGCGGCAGTTCCTGTTGGCCATGCCGGGCCGGGTCTCGGGCGAGCTGGCCAACACGGTGATCTACGTCTGCGAGCATACCGAGCATGGCGCGTTGGGACTGGTGATCAACCGTCCCACGGACCTCACGGTGGGCGATCTGCTGCAGCGTATCGACCTGAAGCTCTCTCTGGAGATCGGGCCGATCCAGAAGGCCCCCGTGTTCTTTGGCGGACCGGTCCAGACGGATCGCGGGTTCGTGCTGCATGTCCCACAGCGCGCATATGGCTCCAGCATCGCACTGGGCGACGACGTGGCCCTTACCACCTCGCGCGACGTGCTGCAGGACGTGGCCGATGGCCGTGGCCCGGAACACGTCCTGGTCACGCTGGGGTACGCCGGCTGGGGGGCGGGGCAGCTCGAGGACGAACTCGTGCGCAATGCCTGGCTCAACGTCCTCGCGACGCGCGAGATCCTCTTCGAGACGCCGGCCGAGGACCGCTACGATGCCGCGCTAGCCCAGCTTGGCATCCGGCCGTCCATGCTGACAGGTGACGCGGGGCATGCCTGACCCGGCATCCGGCCGTGCCTGCGAACGGACGCTGCTGGCATTTGATTTCGGGCTGAAAAAGATCGGTGTGGCGATTGGAAACACGCTGACGGCCCAGGCGCGCCCGCTCTGCATCCTGCGGCCCGCAACCCGCGACCAGCGCTTCGCCCAGATCGGGCCCCTGCTTGCGCAGTGGCAGCCCGATGCTGTCGTGGTGGGCCTGCCTCTGACGCTGGATGGCGATGAACAGCCTGCGTCGCTTCAGAGCCGCCGCTTCGCACGTCAGATCGAAGGCAGATACCATGTGCCGGTGCTGCTGGTGGATGAGCGCGGCTCCAGTCTGGAGGCGCAGCATATCCTGGGATCGAATGCGCCCGATGATGCCGTGGCCGCCGCCGTCATCCTGCAGCGCTATCTGGACAGCCTGCCCTAGTTAACCAGACAGGGCATTAGCGCCCGCGGTATTCGGGCGGGCGCTTTTCCAGAAATGCCTGCATGCCTTCGGCGCGATCGGCTGTCTTGAAGACTTCCGTGACCATCTGGCGCTCGAATGCCAGCCCCTTGGACAGGGGTTGCTCGAAGGCTTCGCGGGTGGCTTTCTTGGCGTATTGCACCGACAGAGGAGGCCTGGATGCAATCACGGCCGCGATCGACCGGGCCCGGGCGACGACCTGGGCGTCGGGGACCACCTCGGCCACCAGCCCTGCTTGAAGGGCGCGGGCGGCCGGGATCCGTTCACCGCTCATGATCATGTACATGGCCAGGGCCTTGCCGACAGCGCGGGGCAGGCGCTGGGTTCCGCCGTCTCCGGGGATCACGCCGATGGTGATTTCGCCCTGGCCGAATGAGGCGCCTTCGCCGGCGATGATGAGATCGCACAGCATGGCGAGTTCCAGTCCGCCGCCGATGGCGGGGCCGTTGACGGCGGCGATCAGGGGCTTGGGAAAGTGTTCGATCTGTCGCCAGCGTTCCAGCCGGCCCTCGTCCAGATACCAGTCCACCCCCTGGGTGGCCATTCCGGAGATGTCCGATCCAGCAGAGAAAATCCGTTCCGAACCGGTCAGGACGACGCACCGGATGGCCGGCGTGTCCAGGGCCGTCCGAAGCTGGGCACAGAGTTCCACCATCAGTTCCGTGCTGAGCGAATTGGCCTTGCGGGGGCGATTCAGCGCCAGCATCATGACGCCGTCGTCCGTGATCTCGGTCAGGACGAGATTCATGGCGGCGGGATCCGGTGAGGGGTGAGCCATGGCTAGGCGACTTTTGCGTAGACGGATTTGGGTGTCAGACCTGCCTGGTCCAGCCAGTGCGCCAGGCGCTTGGGATTGTGGGTGGACTTCAGCGGTGGGCGCACATAGGCATTGGGCAGGCGGCCCAGCGCAACCAGCGATTCCTTCATTCTGGCCTGCCAGTCGATGTACGGGGCCTCGTAGAAGGCCTGCACGGCGGCATAGATGCGGTCGCCGACTGCCTTGGCGCGCGGCAGATCGTTTTGCTGGAAGGCTTCGAACAGCGCTACCTGCAGATTGGCAATCACGCTGCCGGCACCGGAGATGATGCCCCGCACGCCCATGGGGACCGAGCCCATGAGCCAGGACGAGTGGGTCGTCAGGACGCTGACCGGCCGGGCCAGCGCGTGGAGGTTGCGGACCTGCTTTTCGTGCAGTGCCGGATCCGAACACATGTCCTTGATGGCGACGATCTGGGGAATGGTTTCGCAGACCTTGATCAGCGTGTCGAAGGAAAGCTGCAGCCCGGTCCATTTTGGGAACTGGAAGAGCACGATCGGCAGGTCCGTCGCGTCAGCCAGCGCCTTGTAGTAGTCCACGAACAGCTCGGGGCGGTCTTCCCCGCGGAACATCAGGACATTGGGTGGGAAGGCCAGCAAACAGCGCGCACCGCCGGCGGCGGCCATGCGCGCGAGTTTCTGGGCATAGCGCGTGCTTTCCGAATAGATGCCGCAGATGATGGGCGTGTGGTCGTCGACCATGTCCATCGTCAGGTCCAGGGCAAGCTTCTGCTCCTCGAAGGACAGCGTATGGACCTCTGCGGCGTGGCCGTTGATCACCAGCCCGGTGACCCCCGCCGTGCCGGCCAGGTCCTGTACGTGCCGCTTGTAAGCGGCCTGGTCGATTTCCAGGTCGGCCTGGAAGGGCATGAGGACGGCTGGAATGACGCCTTCGGGGGTGTAGAGGGAAGAAGAACCCATGGTGCTCGCTCCTGGAAAAGAGGGATGATGGAGTCTGACCGTGCCGCGCAGTCGCACGGTGGAGCATGGTGAGCTGAAACGTGCAGGCATGAGACGCAACGATGCGCACCCCGCTTGACCTGGTCAGATAGCCACTTCGTTGGAAACCGATTTCATCAGATATTACATCAAAAAATCTGTTCATACTTAGTGGTTTATCCCTATTCATGAATCCTCAGATCGAAATTATGCTGCTGGAAATGTAAACGTTTTCTATTAAATCCATCCCCCACTTGATTCGATCTCCCTTGCGGCAGGATCTTTTCGGCAATGAATGACGACATGTTGAACGGAATGAAGGTACTCGGACTCTGCCATTACCTGCAGGGCCCGGCCGCAACCCAGTATCTGGCGGATTTGGGGGCGGATGTCATCAAGATCGAACCCATCGCCGGCGCGCACGAACGCCATTGGGCTGGGGCAGACTCCTTCATCGATGGCGTCAGCTCGTTCTTTCTGTGTGCGAACCGGAACAAACGCAGCCTGGCTGTCGACTTGAAGACCCCGGAAGGGCGTGACATCGTCGAGCGCCTGATTGCCCGCAGCGATGCGGTAGTCGAGAATTTCCGTCCCGGTGTGCTGGACCGCCTGGGGTTCGGCTACGAGCGGGCGCGCGAGATCAACCCGGCCTTGATCTATGCGTCGGCCACCGGGTTTGGCGCTTCGGGGCCGATGCGCGACAGTCCGGGCCAGGACCTGCTGGTTCAGGCCCGATGCGGTCTGGTGGCGGGTACCGGTGAACGCTTCACGGCGCCCAAGGCCGTGGGTGCGGCCGTCGTGGACCAGCATGGGGGCGCGCTGCTGGCCATGGCGGTGGTTGCCGCCTACGTCAGGAAGCTCACCTCCGGGCGCGGGGCCCGCGTGGAATCCAGCCTGTTCAATGCAGGGCTGGATCTCCAGGCCGAAGCGCTTGCCGCCTATATCAATGCGGGTGTGGAGCGTGATCGCTACCGGCGCCATCCCGATCTGGCCACCTGGTTTCACGAGGCGCCTTATGGGGTGTACCGTACCCGCGACGACCGTTTCGTCGTCATCGGCCTGAACGATCCGGTCCTCCTGGCGCAGACCTTGAACAGCAGCCGGCTCATGTCGCTGGCCGAATGCAACCGCTACGAGGACCGGGATGTCTATGCGGCTGCAGTAGCCGAGGCCGTCCTGGGGTTCGACTTTGGCGACTTTTCAGCTCGCTTCGACCAGTCGGGCCTGTGGTACGCACCCGTGCAGGACTACGCCGACCTTCAGGTGGACCCCCAGGCGCTCCACAACGAGGTCTTCGAGACTATCGAAACCGGCGGGCTGCGCTTTACGCTGCTGAACGCGGCAGTCCGCTATGATGGCAAAAAATTGCCGACCCGGCGGTTTGCGCTGGCGGCGGGCGCCGACACTCATGCCATTTTGTCTGATCTGGGGATGGATGCGGCGCAGATCGACGATCTGGTGGCGCGCCGCGTCGTGGCGGCGCCGCCAGATCCTGCTTCAGATACAGTGCGAACTCGACCCTTCGCGGGAGCCCTGCATGAGTGACCGCTCTGTCAGCCGGCGGGCTGCCATCGTGACCGGCGGGCGCCGGGGGATCGGCCGCGCCATCGCGTATGCGTTGGCCGAGGGCGGGTTTGACCTGCTGGTCAACGACATCCGGGAAGACGAACTGGCCGTCGAGACCGTTGCCGGTCTGCAGGCGCGTGGCGCCGAGGTCGAATTCGTCTGCGGCGACATCGCGCAGCACGACACACACCAGCGCATTGTCGATGCCGTGTACGACCGGTTTGGTCGTCTGGACGCGCTGGTCAATAACGCTGGTGTCCAGGTGCGCAAGCGCGGTGACCTGCTCGATGTCACTCCCGAACGTTTCGACGAGGTCCTGAACATCAATCTGCGTGGCACGTTTTTCCTGACTCAGACAGTCGCCCGGCGCATGCTGGCAGACGGCTCGGGCGAATCGGGGCGCTCCATCGTGGTGCTGTCGTCCTCGAACGCGCATCTGGTTTCGGCCGAGAAGGGGGAGTACTGCATTTCGAAGTGCGGCCTCTCGATGATGGCCAAGCTCTTTGCCCTCCGCCTGGCTCGGGCCGGCATCTCGGTGTATGAGATCCAGCCCGGGCTGATCCGCACAGACATGACGGCCGAAGTCCGCGAGATGTATGGCGCAATGATCGAACAAGGCCTGTCGCCGGTGCCTCGGTGGGGCGAGCCGGAAGACGTGGCGCGCGCCGTGGCCACGCTGGTGTCGGGGCTGATCCCGTTTGCGACGGGCAACGCGATCAGCATCGATGGGGGGCTGATGATCCCCCGATTGTAATCACGACGTTCTGAAGGAGACATTCACGACGAAAAACCGGTGGTTGCTGTACCCCGATTCATACGAAAAAATCATTCCATCGCGACAGGAGGACTTATGAAAATGTTGAGAAACGTCTGGCTGGGTGGCTTTCTGGCCGCAGTGATGCTGTTGGTGAGCGCTGCTGCAAGTGCTCAGTCCATCAATGATATTGTCAAGCGCGGGAAGGTGCTGATCGGCGTCAACAGCGGTGCGCCACCGTTCAGCTTCGTGGATGCGGACGGCAAGGCCAAGGGCCTGGATGTGGATGTGGCCAATCTGTTCGCGCATTACCTGGGCGTCCCGGCGGTGATCACGACTTATACGACAGCGGCGCGGATTCCCGCACTGGAAGCCGGCAAGGTCGATTTCATGATCGCCACCCTGGGCGCGACACCAGCGCGTGCGAAGGTGGTGATGTTCACCGGGTCGTATAACGTATTCCCGCTGGTCGTGGCCGGGCACAAGGACGCTCATTTCAAGACCATGGATGATCTGATCGGCAAGAAGGTCGCCATTGCCCGAGGAACGCCTCAGGAAGCCGCGCTGATGCGTGTCTCGCCCAAGGGTGTTTCGCTGGCGCCGTTCGATGACGACCTGACGGCCACCCAGGCGCTGCTCACGAAGCAGGTCGACGCTGTGGCGATCCCCGAGACCATCTACAAGGAAGTCCTGAAGACCCGGCCCAATGCCGATATCGCCGTGATGTTCCCGTTCCACAACGACTTCCAGTCGATTGCGGTACGCACGGGGTCCTTCGAACTGCTGCAGTGGCTGAACACGACGCTCTCGTATATCAAGAACAACGGAGAGCTGGACGCACTTGCCGTGAAGTGGGTTGGTCACCCGATGCCTAAAGACATGCCGGTATTCTGAGTGACGTATGGCCTTTGACTTGCAATTTGCGCCAGTCCTGGATCAGTCGCCTGCACTGATCCAGGCCTTCTGGCTCACCATCAAGCTGTCTTTCGCGGCCATTGTGCTGGGTGGGACCGTCGGGCTGGTTGCTGCCAGCCTGCGGGTGTTGATGAAGCGGAAGTTCCGGGTGATCGTCGACTTGTATGTCGAGACCATCCGGAACACGCCGTTTCTGGTTCAGCTCTACATCATCTTCTTTGGCCTGCCGTCCCTCGGCATCCGCATGCCGGCGCTCTACGCCGGGCTGCTGGCCATGGTGATCAACCTCGGCGCCTACAGCGCCGAAATCTTCCGGGCGGGGGTGGACGCCACGCATCGCTCCCAGATCGAAGCCGGCCTGTCGCTGTCGCTGACGCGCTTCCAGGTCTTCCTGCACATTGTGCTCAAGCCCGCCGTGGCCAAGGTCTGGCCTTCTCTGGTCAGCCAGTTCATCCTGACCATGCTGACCTCCAGCGTGTGCTCATTCATTTCCGTCCAGGAACTCTCCGGCGAATCGGCGACCATCCAGTCCATGACCTTCCGCAGCTTCGAGGTGTACATCATTGCCTCGCTGCTCTACCTGGCGCTCGCCCTGGTGCTGAAAGCCTTGCTCACACTGCTGGGGCATTATCTGTTTGCGCAACGGCTCCCTCGCCGGCACGGTTGGTGGCGGCGCACCGCCGAAAAGGGGAGCCAGTCATGATCCGTCCCTTTGGGTGGACCGAGTTCCTGTTCCTGGTGCAGTCGGCCGGTTGGACGCTGGTTCTGACGCTGGTGGCATCCTTGCTGGGCGGGATACTGGCGATGGCAGTCGCGATCGCCAGGGTGTCGTCGAATCGGATTCTGCGGGAGTCTTCCCGCGTCTACATTGGGATCATTCAGGGGATCCCGGTCCTGATGGTTCTTTTCCTGTCGTACTACGGGCTTGCGCAAGCCGGTTTTGATCTGCCGCCTGTAGTGGCTGCCTCCATGGCGCTTTCGATTTACGCGAGCGCCTATCTGGGCGACATCTGGCGTGGCGCCATTCAGTCCGTCCATGTCCAGCAATGGGAGGCTTCAGCCTCTCTGGCACTGACCCGGGCGCAGCAGTATCGGTACGTGATTCTGCCGCAGTCGGTCAAGATCGCGCTGCCGCCCACCGTCGGCTTTCTGGTGCAGCTGGTGAAGAACACCTCGATCGTCTCGATCGTCAGTGTCATCGAATTGACGCGTGCCGGGCAGCTGGTCAACAACGTGACCTTCGAACCGTTCAAGGTCTTCATCACGGTGGCGCTGATCTATCTGGCCATCTGCTATCCCATGTCGCGTTTCAGCCGTTATCTGGAGGGGAAGACCGGTGTCTATCTTGACAGTTGAAGATGTCCACAAGCGCTTTGGCGACAACGAAGTCCTGAAGGGCGTTTCGATGAATGTGGAACGCGGTCAGGTGATCGCGCTGCTCGGCCGCAGCGGTTCCGGCAAGAGCACGTTGTTGCGCTGTCTCAATGGGCTCGAAGTCATCGACAGCGGTCGGATCGAGATTTCCGGGCACACCATGGATTACGAGCCCACAAGGCTGCGCGCCTTGCGCAAGGACGTGGGGATCGTGTTCCAGAGCTACAACCTGTTCCCGCACCTGTCAGTGGCCCAGAACATCATGCTCGCGCCCCGGCTGGTGAAGGGTGTGGACGAGAAGAGCAACCGCCAGCTGGCCGAGCAGGTCCTGGACCGGATCGGGTTGCTGGACAAGATCGACGCCTATCCGGACAAGCTGTCGGGCGGGCAGCAGCAGCGGGTGGCGATTGCGCGCGCCCTGGCGATGGATCCGCGGGTGATGCTCTTTGACGAGGTGACCTCGGCGCTGGATCCGGAACTGACTGAAGAAGTCCTGGCTGTCATCGAGCAGCTGGCCCGGGACGGTATGACGATGCTGCTGGTGACGCACGAGATGAATTTCGCGCGCCGCGTGGCCAGCACGATCATCTTCATGCACGAGGGGAAGATCTGGGAGACGGGCGAACCAGAGGCGATGTTCGAGCACCCCCGGACAGCGGAATTCAAGTCGTTCACCAGCCGGAACGTCAAATAACGGGATCGAACAGAGGCCAATATGGACATGGCGGCTGAAGACGCTTTTTACCTGAAGGTCGGGGATCACGTCCGATTTTCAAAGACGGTTGCGGAGAGCGATGTCTATCTGTTTGCAGGCATCACCGGGGACCTGGCCCCGGTCCACACCAATCAGCAATACATGAGCCAGTCGTTTTACGGCCAGCGCATCGTCCACGGGGTGCTGGTCATGGGTTTCATGTCCACGACTTCGAGCATGATGGTGGCCCGGATTTCGGGCGAAGAGGATGGCGAGGTGCCGGTGTCCCTGGGCTACGACCGGGTCAGGTTCGTCAAGGCCGCCCTGATGGGCGATACGGTGACGGTGGACTACGAAATCACCGAGGTGGATCGGGAGCGCCGGCGCACCATGGCTGCCGTGGTGGCGCGCAATCAGCATGGTGAAACGCTGGCGGTGGCCCAGCACATCCTGAAGTGGGTCAGGCGGGGCTAGTACCCTCGTCGTCAGGGCTGCGGCGGCGCCGTGGTGCCCCGAAGAATCAGGTTGGCTTCCAGTTCGGTGTATTCCACCTGTGGCTTGCCGGAGAGTCGGGCGATGAGGTGGCGGGCCGCCCCTGCCCCCATCGCGATCGCCGGGACCTCGATGGTCGTGAGCCCCGGGCTCAGGTGGGCGCAGAATTCCAGGTTGTCGAATCCCACCACCGAGAGCTCGTCGGGGATCGCAATGTGCCGACTGGCGCATTCCATGATGACGCCAAAGGCGAGCACATCGGACGCACAGAAGATCGCGGTGGGGTGGGGCTGGGTGGTCAGGAGCGAGCGCAGCGCCTCGCGGCCGGCGGCGATGGTGTAGGGCGCTTCGACCAGATGCCGGTCGGGCAGCGTGAGTCCTTTCTGTTGCAGGGCGGCGCGCACGCCGTTGACGCGATCGCTCGCGCGGTCGTTGTCGTGTGTGATCCCGGCGATCATGGCGATACGCGTGTGGCCCAGATCCGTCAGATGGTGGATCACCTTCGCCACCACCGCCTCGTTGTCGAAACCGATGCAGGAGCGGCTGGATCCGCGCTGGTAGACGTAAGTATTGATCGCAGGGATCTTTTGCTCGCGGAGCATCGCTTCCAGGTCAGGATGGTGGTTCCCGCCAATCAGCACCAGGCCTTCGACGCCGCGCTCGACCAGGGTCTTGGCCTGTCTCAGTTCCTCTTGGTGGTCGTAGCCCGAGGACGTCACCAGCAGCGAGTATCCGCTTTCGCTCAGCGTGCGTTGCAGGGCCGCGATCTGGTTGTTGTAGATCGCGTATTCCAGCGTGGGCAGGATGGTGCCGATCAGGCGCGTCCGGCGAGATCGCAGGGCGCGGGCAGCGCTGTTGGGGACGTAACCCAGCTGGATGGCAACAGCACGTATGGATTCCCGGGTATCGCGCTGGACCTTGTCGGGTTCAGACAGGGCGCGTGAAGCGGTGGCCACCGAGACGCCTGCTGCGAGCGCGACGTCCTTCAGGGACACCCGGCGGTGGTCGCCGCGCAGCGTGCGGTCCGTAGAAGCTTTTTGAAGGTGCAGAGATGTCGGCATGGGCCTGACCAGAGTTCCGGAGTACTGCGTTCTGAGGCGTCTATGAGATTCTATACGATAACGTTTTCACGTTAAACGTTTATACAAGCTATTGAACATACTGGTGTTTCCCCTTATTTCTGCAAGTGATCATAAGATTTAAGCTGCGTTTAATGTAATCGATTGCTTTTCCGAACCTGGATGCTGTCACCAACTGAAGTTCGAATGAACCTGCATAAGGAATGAATCATGAAAACACATGCATTGATAGGGCCGCTGGCTGCCGCGCTCGGCCTGTGTCTGTCGCTTTCTGTGGTTGGCACAAGCTACGCTGCAAGCCCTGCCGTGCAGGCGGTCGTTGCCAATGTGGGCCTGCTGCCAAACGCGGAAACGGCGGCCATTCGCCTGGGCGACAAAAAGGGCTTCTTCAAGGACGCCGGGATCGATCTGAAGATCACGGACACCAGCAGCGGCGCGGCTGCCATCACGGCCCTGATTGCTGGCCAGTTCGACATTGTATTTGCGAATACGGTGTCGGTCATGCAGGGACGCGACAAGGGGCTTCCGCTGGTGATGATCGATGCAGCGTCCACCTCGACAGGTGTTCCGGGCAAGGACTTCTCGGCGCTGGTGGTCAGTTCCAAGAACACCATGAAGTCCGCCAAAGAATTGTCAGGAAAGACCATTGCCAGCAACACGGTCAAGAACATTGGTGAAGTGACTGCCAGGATCTCGGTCCAGAAGGCGGGCGGGGATGGTGCCACCGTCAAGGTCGTGGAAATGCCGTTTTCCAATATGGAGCAGGCGCTGGAAGAAGGCCAGATCGACGCGGCCTGGATGGTGGAGCCCTTCCATACGACCGCGGTGCAGCATGGCTTGCGCGACATCGCTTCGAACTATGTGGACACCGCGCCGCACCTGACGGCTGCCGCCTTTGTGTCGACGGATGGCGTCGTCAAGAAAAAGGCCGACATGATCCAGCGGTTCCGCACGGCCATGGCCAAGACGGCCGAGTATGCCAACTCGCATCCGACGGAAATCCGTGAACTCATCCCGACGTTCACGAAGATCACTCCGGCCATTGCGGAGGCGTTCGTCATTCCGCGTTACGACGCTGCGGTCAATGTGGCGTCCCTGGAAGCCATGCTGCCGGAGATGCGGCGACTGGACATGATTTCCAAGACCTTCAAGGTGGAGTCCGTCATCTACAAGTGAACCCGACGCCCGGGGGCGAGGTGTCCTCCCCGGGCGTGCGTCGTGCCGTAAGCGCCGGTTGGCGCTGCGGTCGTACTTGAAGCCTCGTGGAACAGAACCAATGAGTCGTGCCGTTTCGAGCCGGAAGCGACTGACCGGGACCTCTCAGTTCCGGGGCATCGTCGGCTTTGCCGTCTTTCTTCTTCTGTGGGAGATCCTGCCGGAAGCAGGTTTCCTGCCGGTCCGCTATTTCCCGCCCCTTCACGAAGTGTTCTGGGCATTGCTCCTGGATTTCGCCAGCCCTGTGTTCTGGCATTCCGTGGCCTATACCGCGCAGGCGTGGTTCGCGGGTCTCGTGATCGCCTTCGTTGCCGCAGCGGCGGTCGGTCTGGTGTTGGGCAGCATCCCGGTGCTCTGGCGCTATACCGAATCCACGATCGAATTCCTGCGCCCGATTCCTTCGGTGGCGCTGATTCCGCTGGCCGTCCTGATGTTCGGCATCGACATCAAGTCCGCCTTGCTGCTCATCGTCTATGCCGCGTTCTGGCAGATTCTCATCCAGATCCTGTATGGGGTGAAGGATGTGGATCCGGTGGCGCTGGACACCGCGCGCGTGTACGGTCTGGGTCGCTGGAGCCGCATCCGTCACGTTTCCTGGCCGACCGCGCTCCCCTATGCGATCACTGGCTTCCGGCTTGGCGCCTCTGTGGCTCTGGTGCTGGCCGTGACGGCCGAGCTGGTCATCGGCAATCCGGGCATCGGCCACCAGGTGGCGCTGGCCCAGTCGGCGATGGCGTTGCCGGAAATGTATTCCCTGGTGATCGCCGCCGGAATCATGGGTGTGCTGGTCAACGTGCTCGCGCGCGCCATCGAACGCAAGGTGCTTGCGTGGCATCCGTCCGTACGGGCTGACAGGCAGGACGCGCCATGAAGACATTCTGGCCCAGACTCTTCGCAACCACACTGGTCCCCATTGCCCTGTTCGTGCTCTGGTACCTGGTGTCCAGCGGCAGCAGCAATTTCTTCTTTCCGCCGTTGCAGAAGATCCTGGCCGCGTTCGGCAAGGTCTGGATCAACGCGAGCGGGTTCGGTGACATCGTCGTCAGCCTCTGGCGCCTTGCCGTCGGGTTTCTGGCATCCTTGATCTTCTCGCTGGTCGTGGGGGTCGTGCTGGGCTTGTCCAAGGCCGCCCGGGATTACACGGAACCCGTGTTCGAGTTCTTCAGGGCCATCCCTCCCACCGTCATGATTCCGGTGCTTCTGGTCGTGTCCGGTATCGGCGATGCCTCCAAGATCGCCGTCATCAGCTTTGGGTGCTTGTGGCCGATGCTGCTCAACACGATCGAGGGCGTCCGATCCATCGATCCAGTTCTGAAGGACACCTGCCGAGTCTACCGGATCCATGGGCTGCGGCGGCTGTTCTCGTTGACACTGCCCGCCGCAGCGCCCCAGATCGTCACTGGTATGCGAACCGGGCTTTCGATCGCCATCATTCTGATGGTGATCAGCGAAATGTTCGCCTCGCGCAATGGCATGGGCTTCATGATCATTCAGTTCCAGCGCACTTTTTCCATTCCGGAGATGTGGAGCGGCATTCTGCTGTTGGGCCTGATCGGCGTACTGCTTTCGCTGCTGATGCGGGTGGTCGAGCTGTCGGTGCTGGGATGGTATGAACGTTCGAGAATACGCTAAACGTGGAGCTTCAGATGGCGGATGAAAGTGTGATGGCGAAAGAGCCTGGGGTGGGGCAGGATAGCTCGGGTTCCATGCTGGCGATCACGCGGTTGCGCAAGGTCTATCAGGACGGAGACCGCTCGGTCGAAGCTATTCGCGATGTGACCTTCAACCTGCAAAAGGGCGAGCTGGTGTGTATCGTTGGCCCGTCGGGGGCGGGCAAGACGACCTTGTTGCGGTGCATTGCCGGGCTGCTGGCCCCCACGAGTGGGGATGTCGTGCTCGCAGGCAAACCGGTCACCGGGCCGTCCCAGGGTCTGGCCGTCGTGTTCCAGGAGTATGGCCGCAGTCTCTTTCCCTGGATGCGTGTGCGTCAGAACGTCGAGTTGCCACTCAAGGAAAGCGGCCGTCCTGCGGCCGAGCGCCGCCGCCTGGTGGATGACAGCCTCGAGGCCGTTGGCCTGGCGGGCGCAGGCGATGCCTATCCGTGGCAACTGTCCGGCGGCATGCAGCAGCGCGTGGCGATTGCGCGGGCGATTGCCTATCAACCCCAGGTGCTGCTCATGGATGAGCCGTTTGCCTCGGTGGATGCCCAGACTCGGGCGGACCTTGAAGATCTGGTGCGTACGATCTGGGCCAGACTGGGCATGACCATCGTGTTCGTGACCCACGACATCGACGAGTCGGTTTATCTGGGTGGTCGGGTGGTGGTGCTTTCGGCATCGCCGACCACAGTCATGCGGGATGTGGCCATCGATCTGGGCGAATCGCGCGATCAGCTGGAGACGCGGGCCAACCCTCGCTTCGGCCAGTTGCGTGGCGAGATCTATGCGCTCATCCGTGATGCCAAGCGCCACGGCGGCCGGGCCTCGTAACTGCTTGTCGGGCGGCGCGTCGCTGGCAGCCGGGCAACGACACAGTCTTCCCTACGATCACTGGATCGGCGGCACCACGCCGAGCTTTTCGGCCAGCATTCTTTCGTAGACGCCGAAGTGCAGATCGACCTCTTCCTGCGTGACCACGGTCACGACGATATCAATCTGCGCGGGCCGCAGGCCCAGGGCTGTCGCGATCGCCGCTTCCAACTGCGGTGCTCGTAGCCGGTCGTCGGCGGACGTGCTGCCGACGGCGACCTCATAAGAGGATTCCTGCCGGAATATCACTTCAACCAGCCGCGCACGGGCGCTCATGTTGCTATCAATTGCCAGACGGATGACCTCTACTGCCGTGCGCATCGTCTCGGTCGGGAAACCCTTTGTGGAGCGCAACTTGATCCGGTGCTGGCCGAGGGTGAGCCAATCGTATTCGAATTCCATGTTGTCCTCACGTGATTCGTCAGGAGCATCGTGAAAATAGGGATTGGTCGCCTGAATTCAAGAGCAGAAAATTGCGGTACCCCCCTTGAAATTTCCACCTGAAATGCTATCTTAAATTCCGCTCAGGCAGTCGCGCCCAAAGTCTGGCGCGCTGCGTGTTTCGATTTGTTTGCCCGCAGCACGGCAGACGGACTGGAGCGCGTAGGCCGGTTCGTCTTCCTGCTGTTTTTCAGGAGGAAATGACCATGAGCGATCTTTACTTCGGGACCGACCTTTTCAGCCAGTTGGACCGTCTGCAACAGCAGATGGCGGGTCTCTTCGGCGGTTTCCCTTCCAGCATCCGTTCTGGGCGCTTCGGCGCTTTCCCACAGATCAACATCGGCTCGACCGACGACTCTATCGAGATCATCGCGTTCGTGCCGGGTGTTGATCCGGCGAAGATCGATGTGTCGATTGACAAGGGGCTCCTGAGCATCAGCGGCGAGCGCGAGAGCGCACAGCCGGAAGCGTCTGGCGACGACTCACGCACTTACGCACAGGAGCGGTTCGTCGGCGCTTTCCGTCGCGCCATTGAACTGCCGCAGCACGCGGACCCCGATAAGGTCACGGCGCGGTACACCAATGGCTGTCTGACCGTGAGTATCGGTAAGCGGGAGACGTCCAAGCCGCGATCCGTCACTGTTCAGTGAAACCCGTTGCAGAATTGAGGAGGACATCATGAACGACACCACGGAACTTGTCAGGAAAGATGAAACGGTGGTGGCCCACCGCGAATACGACCAGTCGCAGCGCCGGGTCACGCTAACACCGCCCGTGGATATCTTCGAGAATAGCCAGGGCGTCACTCTGTGGGCGGATTTGCCTGGCGTGACAAAGGATCGGCTCGATTTGAAGATACACGATGGCAACCTGTATATCGAGGCGGAGGCGGTGGTGCCCATGCCAGCGGGGTTGCGCCTGCAGCACGCGGAGATCCGCCGGCCTAACTTCACACGGGCCTTTTCTCTGGGGGCTGAATTCGACGTATCGAAGATTGACGCAAACCTGAAGGACGGTGTGCTGAAACTGACAATACCGCGTCGCGACGAAGCCCGGCCACGCCGGATCGAAGTGCGGACGGACTGAAGTCAGCAGAAGGGCAGCAACGGCGGTAGGAAAACCGGATGGCGGCCGTCCAGCCGCCCCCTTCCGACTGCGGATGTCCGGCCGTCGGGCGTCTACAGGGGTGCTGACGCGGATAGTTGGTCAGCGTACTGACAGGATCCGGTTCTCCTGCCAGACCTCTTAGAGGAGGATACGATGAACACCGGTCCAAGAAAGTGGAACCCTTTCAAATTCCTTCGTGGGGCAGCCGGCAAGTCCGGTGGGAATGGTCCTGAAAGTCCGCCGGAGAGTGAACAGTGGCGTGCTCCAGTGCCTGATATCTCGCGGCTGTTCTCTGGCGAATCGTGGCATGCACTGGAGGAGTTCTTCCGTGACCCGTTCGCGGGCCGTGGTGCAATCGAACGATGGTTTGGTGATTTCAGCTCGTCACGCTTCCAGCCGCACATTGACGTGGTCGACGAGGGCAAGATACTACGCGTGACCGCCGAACTGCCCGGGATGGAGTGTGACGACCTGAATGTGAGCGTCGAGGATGGGGCGATCGTGCTGCGCGGTGAGAAAAAGCAGGATGTGCGCAGTGGAGAAGACGGCTGCTACCGGCTGGAGCGTGCCCATGGAAGCTTCACGCGTACGATCCCTATGCCAGAAAATGCCGACCCCGATCACGCCCTGGCGAAATTTGACAACGGTGTGCTCACGTTGACTGTGCCGAAATCGGAGCCGGAGCGGTCCGCGAGCCGGACGATCGATATCGGCTAGGGTGAGCGGGTAAGAGGTGCCTTGGTTCCAGGCGGATATCGGGTGAGGCGGGCCGTTGACCCCGCTGGTAGAACAGCGGGGTGCCTGCGGTTATCATGGCGCATCCATATCTGGGGGTCGAGGTGGCGCCATTCCTGTTTTTGTTGCGTGCAGTATTCGTTACTGTCTGGATTCTGCTGGGGCTGCTGACCGAGCTGCTGGTGTTTCCGTTGCTGAGCCGCAAGCGCAGGCGTGACGTGATGAGCGGGTGGTCGCGCGGCCTCATGGCCATGTGCGGCGTGCGGGTCCGTGTGCTGGGCGACCCGCTGTTGAACGGCCCGGTGCTATGGGTCGCCAACCATGTGTCGTGGGTGGACATCTTTGTGTTCAATCGGGTCCGCACCACCTCCTTCGTTGCCAAGAGCGATATCCGGCGCTGGCCTGTCATCGGGTTGCTGGTGGCCTGGGCAGGGACCCTCTTCATCGACCGCGGTCAACGTCAGGCCGTGCGTGAGGCTAGCGGCCAGATGCAGGACTGTTTTGCATACGGTGATGCTGTGGGGCTGTTCCCCGAAGGCACCACGACCGACGGGCTGGATGTGCTGCCTTTCCACTCTGGGCTGTTCGACGCGGCGGTACAGTCCCAGGTATCCGTGCAACCAGTTGCCCTGCGCTTTCTGCGGCGCGGCCGGCGCGCACCCGAACTCGCCTTTGTCGGCGAACAGACACTGGTGGCCAATCTGTGGTTCTTGCTGGGCGCCTGGGGTGTCTGCGTGGAGTGCGAGTTTCTCCCGATCCTGCCGGTGACCGCACAGACCAACCGCAGCGAACTGGCGCATCGTGCGCGGGCTGTCATCCGCCAGGCCCTGATCGCGCAGTAGACTGGGTCAGCGGCAGCCAGTACAGTCTTGCTGCACGATGTGGTGGTCGCGCAGCCTCAGGGCGGTGAGCTGGCGGCCCCAGACGCACCCGGTGTCCAGACAGATAGTGTCGACACCGATGTTCAGACCCAGCGCGGACCAGTGCCCGAATATCACCGGGATGCTACGGTCGCGCCGTGCCGGCAATTCGAACCAGGGCACGAGCCCAGCCGGAGCGTCGGCGAGTTCCCCTTTGTAATGAAGCTCCATGCTGCCGTCGTCAGCGTGGCAGACCCGCATGCGGGTCAGTGCGTTGACGATCACCCGCATGCGTGCGGGGCCCCGCAAAGCGTCGTCCCAGATCAGCGGTTCCTCGCCGTACAGGTCGTTCATGGCGTTGCGCCAGTCGGGCCCCCGCAGGGCCGACTGGATTTCGCCCGCGAGCGCCTCTGCTTGCTCCAGTGTCCAGACGGGCAGGATGCCTGCGTGCACCATGACGTGACCTCGGTCCCGGATCAGTAATGGCAGTCTCCGGATCCAGTCCAGCAACTCAGCTGCGTCGGGTGCGTTCAGGATGTCGTCCAACGTATCCGACTTGCCCTGCTTGCGTACCCCCGCTGCGACGGCCAGCAGGTGCAGGTCGTGGTTGCCGAGGATCGCACGGGCGCGCTCGCCCAGGCCCTTGATCAGGCGAAGGGCCCCCAGCGAATCGGGGCCCCGGTTGACGAGGTCACCGGCAAACCAGAGCTCGGTGTCGGGAGCGGAAAGCTCCGGGTGATCGAGCAGGGCGTGCAGCGGTGCCGCGCAGCCCTGCACATCGCCGATCACCCACACATCGCGAGGCGGTCTCATGAGGTGCTGTGTTCCAGACGGCGCTGGCGCAGCCAAAGCGAGAGGTGATGGCGCCGCTCCATTCCGAGCAGCGCCAGCAGGGCCAGCACCAGCCCCGCCAGGCTGGGCACCAGGGCTGTGGCCCACGGTGGCCAGTTGCCCAGCATGCCGGCGTTCAGCGCCAGTTGGTTGAGCATGAAGAAGCCCACACCCAGGATGATACCGAGGAATACTTTGGGCCCGATGCCGCCGCGCCGCGTCTGCATGAAGCCTATGGGCGCCGCGATGGTCATCATGACCAGCAGCGTGAAGGGGTAGGCGATCTTGCGCCACAGGGCGACTTCCTGACGGTCCGTCTGTAGATGGTTCGCCTTGAGGTAGTGGATATAGTCCAGCAGGTCGGCGATCGACATGCGCTCTGGCGTGAGGATGCGGGCGATCAGGCGCTCGGGCGTGAGCGTGGTCCGGATGGATCGGTCGGGGAGGTGAAGCACGTTTGCGATCGGGGCCTTGGGGACGCGGGCGTCGGCCAGCGCACTCGTGGGTTCCGGCTGGATGCGGGTTTCGGTCAGATCGTGCAGGTCCAGCCGGCCTTGCGAGAATTGGCCGGTCTTGGCCTGCGTGTAGCTGCGCAACGTATCGTCGCGGTTGAATTCGTACAGGGTGATGCCCGCGACGTGTCCTTGGCCGTTCAAGGTATGGATGTTGATGATGCGGTCGCCGCCTTCGGCGTCTGATTCTTTGAACCAGTAACCGCTGCTCAGGCGCCCGCCGTCCGTGCGCCCCATTAGTGCCAGGCGGGATTCGCTGCCCTGCAGCTCCGCAGCGGGCGTGATGTATTCGGACAAGATGTAGGCGCCAGCGACCAGTGGGAGCGTGATCAGCCATAGCGTGGCCAGCAGTCGCAGGCCACTCACCCCGGAAGCCCTGAGAATGGTGAGCTCGTGGCGCTGGGCCAACCCGGCGAGTGCCAGCACGGCGCCGATCAGCAGGCCGATGGGCAGCAGTTCATACAGATGGCTGGGCAGATCGAGCGCCTGCAGGTAGAACAGGTTCAGCAGCGTCAGACGCCGGCCCACCTGGTCCAACCCTTCGATGAGTGAGAAGAACATGAACAGCCCGACCAGAGCGACCAGAATGATCGCTGTCGAGCGGTAGATTTCGCGGGCGATGTAGCGTCGGGCCGTGCGCATGGCAGGTGGGTCGGTGAAAGTCTCAATATAGTAACGCGATCGCCTGTTCCGCCTGGTTCCAGTCAGCGGTCATGGCACCTCGACCAGCGGCATGCGGGCTTGCACGGTGGCTGCATGGCTGCGCAACCGAGTGGTTTGGCCATGGCGGTCGTAATACGCCGGGTTGGGCAGCATCGCGGCCAGCAGCGATGCCTGGGAACTGGTGAGTTGTGCCGCGCTCGTGTGGAACCACCGCTGCGCCGCAGCCTGGGCGCCGAACGTCGCCTCGCCCCACTGGGCGACGTTCAGGTAGAGCTCCAGGATGCGCCGCTTGTCCATCACGGCTTCTATCATGTAGGTCAGGATCAGTTCCTGACCCTTGCGCACGTAGTTGCGCGAATTCGACAGGAACAGGTTTTTGGCAAGCTGCTGGGTGATGGTCGATCCGCCGCGCCGGCGCGAGCGGCCCAGATCTTCTTGTCGTTCGTTGTAGTGCCAGGCCTTGCGGATCGCATCCCATTCGACGCCGTCGTGTTCGACGAAGCCCGAATCTTCGGCGGCGATCACGGCCCGTTTCAGCGACGGGCTGATCCGCGCATAGGGTACCCATCGATAGCTCAACGTTGCCCTCGGGTTATCGCTGCGCAGCATATCCAGGGTTTCCTGCATCACCGCCGTGTCGGCCGGGTTACGGTACTTGTACCAGACCACCATCCCGAAGAGGCCCGCCTCGTATAGGAAGGCCAAGCACAGCACAGCCATCAGCAGCCACCTGGCCCAGTGGCTCCTGTGCCTCATGGGGTGTTGGTATCCAGGCCTGCACGCGTGAAGTGCCAGGTGCGGGTAATGGCCAGGATGTCTGTTTTTGCGGCTAGTGCTGCCGGCAGGGGGTCAAACGGCGCGGCCAGTTCCACGATGCGACGGGCGGCGCTGTTCAGGATGGCCTGGTCGGACGGCCGGTCGAAGGTGATATGGTCAAGCTGTCCGTCGCGGCGGATGTAGACGGTGAGCTGCAGGTCGCCGTAGATTTTGCCGCGGGCTTCAGGCGGGTAGTGCTCGGTGCCGATCAGTTCGATGCGCTTGCGCCAGGCCTCGACGTACTGGGCATAGTCCACCGCCATCGTCGCCGGCCCCACAAAGGTCTGCCGGGGCTGAGCGTTGTAGCGTTCGATGCGGTCCTTCAGCGCCGCGATGCGGGCACTCAGCACCATGCTGTCCTGTTGGCGGTCGTCTTCACCCGGGTCACGGCTCTGTCCCAGGATCTGTGGGGTCTGGTGCGCCTGGGCGACCTGGTCATGGGCTTCAAGCTGGGTGAGCAGGCGCTTCTGTTCGGCCTCCAGTTCGGCCTGGCGTCTGCGCAGCGCTTCCAACACCACTTCGTCAGGGCTGTTTTCGACCGTGCGCGGTAGTGGGGACGCTGCCAGCCCCTGGGGTTCGTTGCCGCCGCCGTTGAGCGACTGCTGTGCCAGCGCCTGGGGCCGCAGCGGCGGTGTTTCACTGCGGCTGTTGACCAGCGTAATTTCCAGTGTGGAGACTTGTGGCGCGGGCCGGACTGCGAACCCGTGCCAGAGCAGCAGCAGGGCATGGATGGCGAGCGACAGCAGCAGGGCGGTTGCCATCCGGCTGCGGCCTTCGTGTCGACGTTCCAGCAGTTGCAGTGACAGGGTGCTCATGGCGGCGGTTGCGTGCGCGGGCTAGGCGGCTTCGTGCAGGCGGCATTCGATGTCCAGACCCAGATCATCGTAGCCCAGAATGTCCAGCACAATTGCTTCTCCCCGCTCCATGGCTGGCAGACCGTTGATGCGTGTGACGAACGGTGCGCAGGACAGGCGCACCAGGTTGTCGCGCAGCACATAGGCGCCGACTTCCTTGATGCGCTGTTGCTGGAGCCAGCGGATGCACCAGTAGCGTTCCATGGAGGACTGGAAATCGCCCCACAGCGCATACTGTGTGTCGAAGGCGCTGACGATCGCGTAGAGATCCGCGTCCTTGGGTTTGAAGGGCGCAACCAGCCGAGCCGATACCCCGTGTTCGGCGGCGGCCAGGATCTGCCCCTGGTTGATCAGGTCCACATAGCGGCGCAACGGCGAAGTCGACCAGACGTACTGCGGCACGGCGATTGACTCGTGTGGCAGCGGCTGGGTGGACATGCGCGTGCGGCCCATCTGCTGAGACCGGAAGATGCCGGGGACGCCATGCCGGGCCAGCAACGCTGCCCACTGGCTGTTGGCCAGGATCATGTATTCCGCCACCAGCCGCTCCAGCGGGGCATTGCGCTGGCGCTGGATCAGGCGGATCCGGGAGTTTGGATCATCGGCTGGCCCTTCCAGTTCAAAGCTGTATTCCACCCGGTCATTGTTTTCAGGCTTGCCTCGCACCCGGTCGCGGGCTGCCCCGAGTTTCAGGGCAAAGTGCCACAGCGGACGCAGCCAATGCGCGTAGGGGACATCAGCTTGTGGATCGTTCAGTGCGGCTTCTGTGATCTGATCGCCCAAAAGGTCGTGGCGCAGATTCTGGCGGATGCGGATGCGTTCCAGCCGGGTTTCCGTGCCCAGGATCTCGCCGTCTTCGAGCCGCCCGGTGACATACAGCGACAGGGTGGGGCGCCATTGCGCCTGGTCCAGCGAAAAGGCGGCGATCAGTTCATGCGGCAGCATGGGGATCTTCTCCCCTGGCATGTACACCGTAGACATCCGGCTGCGCGCCATCTCGTCGAATTCGCTGCCGCGCGTGATGGCCAGGGCGGGGACTGCGATGTGAATGCCCACGCGGACCGTGGCGTCATCCAGCTGCGTGATGGACAGTGCATCGTCGATCTCGGTGGTACTGGAGTCGTCCACCGAGTAGGCCTCCGCGTCGCATTGCGGCAGGTCGGCGCCCCAGTCCTGGGCGGCGACTGGTGGCCAGTCAGTTCCTTTGGGAAAGTTCGATGAGAGGAAGCGTTCGCGCATCATGGCCAGTGGGTGGGGCCAGACGCCGAGCGACAACAGCAGCTTTTCGGCGGTGGTGTTCAGCTGCTGCAAGGCGGCATCAAACGCCTTCCATTCCATTGAGTTCTTGTCGGGCTTGTCCAGGAATGAGCGTGCCACGTCCTGCAGCGCCGGTGGCAGGCGGCCGGCTATCAGATCGTCGGTCCACTGCTGCTGGCGTTGTGCCTGCAGCCGTTTCTTTTCGATGGCCGCGAGCGCCGCCTGCAGGATGTCGGGCGGCGCCGGACGGTAGAGACCGCGTCCGCGGCGGTGGAAGTGGGCGGGCGCGGCCGACAGGCACAGGATGATCGCCGTCTTCTCGACAGCCGTCGGAGGATGGCCAAAGTAGTCCTCGGCCAGCGACGAGGCCTCGAATTCTTGCTGAGGCGCGCATTCCCAAAGGAATCCCGCGTCCAGATTCGTTGCCAGTGCTTCGGCCGAAGGCATCAGGGTTTCGGCTTTCGGCTCTTCGAACGTGAACAGCACGGTGTTGCGCTTGATTTTGCTGCGCTTGCCGCTGGCGGACTCCACTTGCAGTGAGGTATCCGATTCCGAGAACAGGGTTTCCGCCTTCAGTTTGCCGGCGTCTTCGTAGAGAACGTACATGGAGATCCGAATTTCAGTGAGGGTCCTGAAGCGTGCGATGCGCCAGGCCGTCGAGCAGTTTCTGGTGGATGCCGCCGAAGCTGCCGTTGCTCATGACTAGAATGTGGTCACCGGGTCGCGCGGCCGCACAGACGGCGCGAACCAGCGCTTGCAGATCCGACCCCGCCCACAGGCGGTCGCCCAGCGGCGCCAGGACTTGCCGGGGGTCCCAGCCAAGCGCTTGCTTGCCCTCGGTGGTGCCATAACAGAATACTCGGTCGGCACCCGCCAGTGACGCGGGCAGCAGCGCCGCCATGGTCCCCAGTTTCATGGTGTTGGATCGAGGTTCGATCACGGCAAGGATACGGGCCTCGTGGCCTACCCGGTGGCGCAAGCCGTCCAGCGTGGTGGCAATGGCGGTGGGGTGGTGGGCGAAGTCGTCGTAAACGGCGATGTGGTCGACTTCTCCGCGCAGCTCCAGCCGGCGGCGGACGCCTTGAAAAGCGTTCAGCGCACGGATCCCCTCTGTGGGTGCGATGCCGGCATCTTGTGCGGCGGCGAGCGCGGCAAGCGCATTCATCTGGTTGTGAGCGCCCGACAGGGACCAGTCCAGTGTGCCCTGGAGCCGGTCCTCTTGGAGGATCCGGCAGCGCTGACCGTTGTCGGTTTCCGGCTCGGCCCGCCATTGGCCGCTCGCGCCGAAGGTCTGGACGTGGCTCCAGCAGCCTCGCGAAAGCACCCGGTCCAGCGCGTCGCTCGCGGCCGGGCGGATGATGCAGCCGGTCTGGGGGATGGTCCGCACCAGATGATGGAACTGCGTTTCGATGGCGGCCAGATCCGGAAAGATGTCGGCGTGGTCGAACTCCAGATTGTTCAATATGGCTGTGCGTGGGCGGTAGTGTATGAACTTCGAGCGTTTGTCGAAGAAGGCGGTGTCGTATTCGTCAGCCTCGATGACGAAGGTCCGGCGGGTAGCGTCGAACCGGGCCGAGACCTGCAGGTCGGGCGCCACACCGCCAATCAGGAAGTTTGCGGGCTGACCTGCATGCTCGAAGATCCAGGCCAGCATGGAACTGGTGGTCGTCTTGCCGTGGGTGCCGGCTACCGCGAGCACATGCTGGCCCTGCAGCACATGGTCGGCCAGCCACTGTGGCCCCGAGGTGTACGGCAGACCACGATCCAGGATGGCCTCCATCAGCGGGTTGCCCCGGCTGACCACATTGCCCACGACGTACAGGTCTGCCTTCAGCCCGATCTGGTCGGCGTCGAAGCCTTCGACGAGCGCGATCCCCTGCTCCCGCAGTTGTGTGCTCATGGGCGGGTAGACCCCCGCATCGCATCCGGTGACGGTGTGGCCCGCCGAGCGCGCGATCAGGGCCAGGCCGCCCATGAACGTGCCGCAGATTCCCAGTATGTGTATGTGCATCGCAACCTCCGGTGCGTATTGTAGGGCCCACGGGTTTGCCGACGCGGATTCGCAGCCTCGGCCGATAGCATCGACCGTTCGTAGGGTGCTCGTTCGCGGTTTGACGCGGGCCCCTCTCAGCAGGTAGTCTGCCCGATGGGGTGCTAGCAGCGGAGGTGCCGCTGGAACGACCTCGAAGGTGACAGGATGGACAGGCGACAGTTTTTGGGTGGGGTAGGGCTTGCGGCGTTCGCCTTGAGCGGAGCCGGGGCACAGGCGTTTTCGCTGCCGGCCAGCCCCGTGTTTGGGCGGTCGTTCCAGGATCTGCAAGGCGCGCCGGTCAGCCTGTCGCGCTATCTCGGCCGGCCGGTGCTGATGAATTTCTGGGCGAGTTGGTGTGCGCCCTGCGTCAGGGAAATGCCCATGCTGGAGTCCCTGCACCATACCCATCCTGGACTTGTCGTGCTCGGCCTGGCCATCGATACCGGCGCCAACGTGCAGCGTTTTCTCCAGAAGGTGCCGGTTTCCTATGAGTTGTTGCTGGGTGGCCCCGACGGCATTTCCGTCATGCACGGGCTGGGCAACAAGGGCGGCGGTTTGCCGTTCACGGCATTCTTCGACTCGCACGGGCACCCAAAGGGCGTGGTTCTCGGTGAGCTCACCGGCGAGGTGCTTGCCACGCGTCTGGAGCAGATACTTTAGGTTTCAATGGCGTGCGCGTAGGGTGCTGAGGGGGGGGTTTTAGTGGACAAATCGCCACCTTTAGCGTAAAAAGGCGCTTTAATGGGTTTTGCGCCGTGCCTGATGCACGGGTCCGAAACCCCATGCGGCCGTCGCGGATGCTCCCCGAAAGCCGGCATCGTGGATTGTATCCAGGGTGCTGGGAGCATACCGACGGCGTATTCATTTAGATGGGCGCCGCGCGATCCCGACTCAACGATTCAATGGCCCGACGATTTGGTCGGCCAGCTCACAGGACTCAATTCAAAATGGATCTCAGAAAACTGAAAACGCTGATCGACCTGGTGGCCGATTCGGGTATCGCCGAACTGGAAATCACCGAGGGCGAGGGCAAGGTCCGGATCGTGAAATTTTCTCAGGCCCCCGTCATGGCTGTTGCGCCGGTTGCAGCCGCCCCCGTTCCGGCTGCGGCTGCCGCGCCTGCCGCCGAGGCGCCTGTCGCGCCCGTCGTGCAAGGTCATCAGGTCAAGGCGCCCATGGTGGGCACGTTCTACCGCTCTCCCAACCCGAGCTCTCCGGCGTTCGTGGAAGTCGGCCAGGCGGTCAAGGAAGGCGACCCGGTATGCATCATCGAGGCCATGAAGCTGCTCAACGAGATCGAGGCCGACAAATCTGGTGTGATCAAGGAAATCCTCGTTGAAAACGGTGAGCCCGTGGAATACGGCCAACCCCTGTTCATCATCGCCTGAGCCATGTTCAAGAAGATTCTGATTGCCAACCGTGGGGAAATCGCGCTGCGGGTGCTGCGTGCCTGCCGGGAAATGGGTATCAAGACGGTGATGGTGTATTCCGAAGCCGACCGCGAAGCCAAGTACGTGCGGTTGGCCGACGAGGCGGTCTGCATCGGGCCGGCTTCGCCGCGCGACAGCTACCTGAACATGCCGTCGCTGATTTCGGCGGCGGAGGTCACAGACGCGGAAGCCATCCACCCCGGCTACGGGTTTCTGTCGGAGAGCGCCGACTTCGCCGAACGCGTCGAGAAAAGCGGTTTCGTCTTCATTGGCCCGCGTCCTGACAGCATCCGCACCATGGGCGACAAGGTCCATGCCAAACGGGCGATGATTGCGGCGGGCGTACCGGTGGTGCCGGGTTCTGAGGGGGCGTTGCCTGACGACTCCAAGGAAATCCTGCGCGTCGCCCGAGAGGTCGGTTACCCCGTCATGATCAAGGCGGCGGGCGGTGGCGGCGGCCGGGGGATGCGGGTGGTCCATACCGAGGCGGCGCTGCTGACATCGGTCGCCATGACCAGGACCGAAGCCGGAGCTGCCTTCAACAATTCCGAGGTCTATCTGGAAAAGTTCCTCGAGAACCCGCGCCACATCGAGATTCAGGTCATGGCGGACGGTGAAGGCAAGGCCGTCTGGCTGGGCGAACGCGACTGCTCCATGCAGCGCCGTCACCAGAAAATCATCGAAGAAGCGCCGGCACCGGGCATCGATCGTTCGCTGATCGAGCGCATCGGAGAGCGTTGCGCAGAGGCCTGCCGCCAGATGCGATACCGCGGTGCGGGCACGTTCGAGTTTCTGTACGAGAACGGAGAATTTTTCTTCATCGAGATGAATACCCGTATCCAGGTCGAGCACACTGTTACCGAAATGATCACCGGACTGGACCTGGTGCAGTGGCAGATCAAGGTCGCTGCTGGCGAGAAGTTCACGCTGCGCCAGCGCGACATTCGTCTGCATGGACATGCGATCGAGTGCCGGATCAATGCCGAGGACCCGCACAAATTCACACCCAGCCCGGGCAAGGTCACCAACTGGCACGTTCCGGGCGGCCCCGGCATCCGCATTGATTCGCATGTGTTCTCGGGCTACACCGTGCCGCCATACTATGATTCGTTGATTGCCAAGCTGGTCGCGTTTGGCGACGACCGCGATCACGCGAGAATACGCATGGACATCGCCCTGTCGGAAATGATCGTCGAGGGCGTGAAGACCAATATCCAGTTGCACCGCGAGCTGCTTCAGGATGAGAACTACATCGTCGGGGGTACCAGCATCCATTATCTGGAGCACAAGCTGGCCCAGCAGAACGCTTGAGGTCGATCATGCGCGAGCTGGTACTGAACTGCATGGAAAGTCAGGCCGAGGCCTGGTCGGATGCGCTGCTTGAAGCGGGTGCGCTGTCTGTGTCGGTCGAGGACGCGGACAGCAACACTACGCAGGAGCAGCCCTTGTTTGGCGAGCCCGGGTCCGAGCCGGACGTGCTGGCGTGGCGGCGCAACCGCCTGGCGGCATTGCTGGCCGACGGAGAGGACCCCGCCCATCTTCTGGCGGCGCTGGCTCAGTCCGTTTCGGTGGCGGTGGACACGATTGCATGGTCGGTGCGCGAAGTCCCTGATGCCGACTGGGTGCGCCTGACGCAGGCGCAGTTTGGCCCCATTGCTGTGGGCAACCGGATCTGGATCGTGCCGAGCTGGCATCGGGATGACGCCAGCGTACCGGCCGCGGCCGATCATCCAGATATCGTGCGCATCGAACTGGACCCCGGTCTGGCTTTCGGCACCGGCAGTCACCCCACGACGCATCTTTGCCTGGAATGGCTGTCCGAGCACCTTCGTGGCGGCGAGACGGTCCTGGATTACGGCTGTGGGTCCGGCATCCTGTCCATCGCGGCCCGTTTGCTTGGCGCGGGCGCCACCCGTGCAGTGGACATTGACGAACAAGCGGTGACGGCCACGCGCCAGAACGCGGCGGTCAACCGGGTGGCGGTGCTCGCCTGCCTGCCGGATGCGTTGCCGGCGGGGACCAGCGATCTGGTCGTCGCCAATATCCTTTCCAATCCCCTGAAGATATTGGCCCCGATGCTGTCATCGCGGGTGAGACCCGGGGGTAGTCTGGTACTCTCGGGGGTACTGGAGCGCCAGGCGGATGAAGTCGCTCTGGCCTATGCACCGTGGCTGCCACTACAGGTTTGGGCGGCCCGCGATGGCTGGGTCTGCCTGGCGGGGTGCAAGCCGGTTTGAGGGGGCACATGGATCTGACCACACGCTGTCCGAAATGCGGCACGGTCTTTCAGGCCAGCCTGTCGGATTTGCAGCTTCGCAAGGGCTACATTCGGTGTGTGCAGTGTGCGCATATTTTCGACGGATACGCCGAAGTCGTGCAAGACCCGACCCGGGGCGGAACGGTGCAGCCTTCTTCCGCCGTCGCCGACCCTGAGGACTACATGGGGTCTGGCACCTCTTCGGCACCTGATCACGGGCCGGTGTTCGAGCCGCTCACTACCGACCCCGTCGGAAGCGAGTCGCCGCCTCACGTCATTCGCGCTCGGCGCGTGGCGCCTCACGAGACTCTCCAGTCGCGCAGGCCCGAGTTCACCGTGGGCGTGGACCCGTGGCCGGACGATGGGCGCGGAAGAGATGCTGCTCCGGATGAGCCCCATGTGAGCTTTGGCGGAACCGGCGCCAAGGCGGGGGCCGACCCCATGGACTGGCCGGAGGCGTCCGAGGCTTCCCTGTCGTCTGGCGCGATCGTCGTCGATGCGCACCCGAACTTTCGCGGTTCGGGCGGGTCTGCGGCCGCGCTGCTCGACGATAGCCGTGAATCGCCGGGGTTTTGGGACGGCGTGGTGCGTTTCTTTGCCTGGCTGCTGATGGCGCTGCTGGTCATCGCATTCGTGGCGCAGCTCTTCTACGTCTATCGTGGCCAGATTGCGCAGTTCGCGCCCCGGGTCCGGCCCTGGTTGGAGCAGGCGTGTGTGCCTTTGCGCTGCCGTGTGCCTTATGCACGCAATATCGGCCAGATGTCTGTGACGGGGTCTGCCCTGAAGGTCGCGGACACGCCGTCCGGTTCTGCGCTGGTGGCGGGTGGCGCGGGTACCGGAACACAGCAGCAGACCCAGCACTTCGTGCTGCAGTTCACGCTGCGCAATCAACTGGATCAGCCGCAAGAGTGGCCAACCGTGGTGCTCGACTTGAAGGATGGCTCGGGCACGCTGCTGGTGCGGCGCAATCTGAGTCCTGCCGAGTATCTGGGGGCGGACATGGCGGGCCGGCCGTTTGCCGCGGATAGCGAGGCCTTGCTGCGCGTCCCATTGACCCTGGATGGCGTCCGGATCAACGGCTATCAACTGGATCTTTTCTTTCCCTGAGGTGTGCATGTCCAAGGAAGTGCTTGTCTGTGGCTCGATTGCCTTTGATTCCATCGCAGTGTTCGAGGGCCGGTTCCGGGACCATATCCTGGCCGGCAATCTGAAGTCCCTGAGCGTCTCGTTCTTCGTACCGTCGCTGCGCAAGGAATACGGCGGGTGCGCCGGCAATATCGCCTACAACCTGAAGTTGCTGGGCGGGCACCCGGTTCCGGTCGGGACGGTGGGACAGGACGCGGATGACTACCTGCAGCGCATGCGGGCCATGGGCATCGATACCCGCATGGTCCGGGTGCTGGCCGACGCGTATACGCCGCAGTGCTACATCACCACGGACCAGGACGGCAATCAGATCGCCTCATTCCACCCTGGCGCCATGCTGCGTTCGGCTGAAAACGACATCAGCGGGCAGACGGCAGCCTGGGCGATCGTGTCGCCGGATGCCAAGGACGGGATGTTTGCGCATGCACAGCGCCTGCACGCCAGCGCCATTCCGTTCGTGTTCGACCTGGGTCAGGCCATGCCGCTGTTCGATGGCGATGACCTGCGCCGTATGCTGGGCATGGCATCCATCCTGACGGCCAATGATTACGAGGCCAGCGTGATCGTGGACCGGCTGGGTGAACCCATTGAATCCATTGCCGCCGGGTTGCAGGCTGTGGTGGTGACGCGGGGTGGCGAGGGCGCGAGCCTGTACACTTCCACAGGTCGCACCGACATTGCCGCCATGCCGGTCACCAAGGTGGTCGACCCTACTGGGTGTGGTGATGCACACCGCGCTGGGCTGCTCTACGGGCTGGTCAATGACTGGTCGCTGCGCGATGCCTGCTGTTTGGCGAACGTCATGGGTGGCTTTAAAATTGGCAGCCAGGGTCCGCAAAACCACCAGCCGTCGCGCGTCGATGTGGCCCATGCGTTGCAGGCTCATTATGGTGTCAGCGCTCAATTCCCGGTCTGACCTTTCCGTTTTGTTTTACAGGAGTGCGCTCATGGCGATCCCCACCTTTTCCTACCCTGCATCACGTACGTTGCGCTTGTTCGTGGTCGCCGGTCTGTCGGCATCCATGTTGGCGCTGGCGGGCTGTGCCAATCAATCCGCATCGGGTTCCGTTTATAACTACGGGCAGGCCCAACAGGAACAGATCGTGCGGTATGGCACTGTGGTGTCAGTGCGTCCAGTCGTCATCCAGTCCAGCCAGAGTTCGGGTGTGGGCGCAGTGGGTGGCGCGGCACTGGGCGGTGTGGCCGGCAGCGCGATTGGCGGTGGTCGCGGCCAGATCCTGACGACCATCGGGGGTGCCCTGCTGGGTGGTCTGGCGGGTAATGCCGTCGAGAATCAGGCCAACAAGACCCAGGGCCTGGAAGTCACCGTGCGTCTGGATAACGGCGAGACGCGCGTGATTGCGCAGGCGAGCGACATTCAGCTCAGCGCCGGGCAGCGTGTCCAGGTCATCAGCGGTGGTGGTCCTACGCGCGTCGTGCCAATGTGATGCAGGTCTCGCGCATCGCCACAGAACCCGGCCTTCGTGCCGGGTTCTTCTTGAGGTCGCGAGGCTGACCCGTCAGACCCCGAAGGTCGAGAACGCCAGGTGATTCAGGATCATCATCAGCACCTGTGCGATGACCAGCAGGATCAGCGGAGAAAAATCCAGTCCGCCTGTTCGCGGCATGGCCCGGCGGATGGGGTCCAGCAGCGGTGCCGTCAGCGTGTAGAGCACCGGCATGATGGGCGAGAGCGGATTGACCCATGACAGGATGGCCTGGATCAGCGTGATCCAGACGATGACGTTGAACAGCCACTTCAGGCTGATCAGCAAGCCGGTGAGAAGCAGCGGAACGATCGTGGACGTCGAGGGCAGCAGGCCTCCCATGGCCAGCAGCCAGGTCAGCAGCAGATAGATGATGGCCGAGATCCAACAGGCCAGAATGCTGGGCCAGTCGAAGCGTCCGCTGGCGGGCACTACGTGTCGGATGGGCTGCACCAGCCAGTCCGTCACCCGCAGGATGGCTTGCGAGTAGGGGTTGAATGGGTGCAGCCGGATGGCATAGATCCAGGCCCGCAGAATCAGCGCGATCCCGAAGAGCTGGAAGATGATGTCGATCAGGAAGAGAAGGATGTTCTGTACCATGCGGTGCTCACGCCACTGAATGGGCCGGCGCCCGCCCAAGGCGGGTGTGTGATCCGGCGGTGTCGTGGACTTTCACGGCGCCGACGGGATTTGGCCGGAATGTGCGCCTATTGTCGCATTCAGCAAAACGGCCCGGCAAGCTACCGGGCCGTGCGGTCAAGCAGTCAGCCTGGAATCAGGGCCGCTTGCTGACCGGGAATGGCCACGAGCCAGCCGGATTGATGTCCGTGCGGGCTTCGGGAGCCGGGGTTGCAGGTTTCACGGCCGCTTTCTTGGGGGCAGCGGGTTTCTTGGCAGCCGGCTTTGCAGCAGGCTTTTTCGCAGCAGGCTTTTTGGCAGCAGCGGATTTCGCAGCCGGTTTGGCCGCAGCTTTTGCGGTTGCCTTGGCAGCGGGTTTGGCTGCTGCTTTTTTGGCAGCGGGCTTTGCGGCAGCCTTGGTGGCCTTGGGCTTTGCTGCAGACTTTGCCTTGGTGGCCTTTGATGCAACGGCGGATTTGGCAGCCGGTTTCTTGGCGGCTGTTTTCTTCGCAGCTGCCTTGGCTGCAGGCTTTGCGGCCGCCTTCTTGGCCGGAGCCTTTTTGGCTTTGGCTGCAGACGACTTTGCGGCAGCGGTCTTCGCAGCCGCGGCCTTGGTGGCTGGCTTTGCCGCCGGTTTCTTGGCCGTCGCCTTGACGCTGGCTTTGGCCTTGGCCGGAGCCTTGGATGCTACGGCCTTGGCCGTCGCTTTTTTGGCGGTTGCTGCGGGTTTCGCAGCGTTGGATTTGACGGGCTTTGCTGCTGGTTTTTTGGCAGCGGTCTTTTTGGCCGTGCCTGTGGCCGCGGGACCGGCCGTTTTGCGGGTTGCCATTTTCATGCTCCTGGAAGTCGGAAGAAAACGTCCACCCATTTGACATGACCCCCACCGCGGGGTGCGGCCCATTTCAAATGGCGCAGGCATGCGATATCACGAAGATACTGCATGCCGTCCAGTCTATCTTAAGGCTTTGCTCATACCAAGCATTATTCCGGGCCTAGGGTCCCTATGCTTTGATATTCTGCTGCGCGTGTCTCAAAAATGACGCTTTTTTGAATTACCAGTGAAGGAAGAACATTGCCTTCGCGAGGAACACGATGAGGATCACATGCGTGAACACGCTCAGGTGAATGATCTTGAAGTGACGAGATTTCAGGCGGCCAGTGCCGCTCAGCGCCATGGCCGTGATGAAATGCGCCAGCACGCTGAACGCCAGGATGATCTTGATCCACAGCAGCGTAGCGAAGCTGCTCGCCAGCGGATGCGCCAGTTCCGCCCGGAACTGCCAGGCCATTCCAAGGCCTGCGCCGAACAGCACCAGAATCACGAACGGCATGATGCGCCGCGCACGGCGCCCGATTGCGAGTTCCACGTTGCGCATGGTTTCGCGGCCCAGCGGCTCGCGGATGCCTTCCAGTATCATCACTTCGAAGAACACCGTGCCGACGAAGAAAATCGCGGCATACAGGTGCAGGGTCTGCAGTAAGGAGTGGCTCATGTCAGTAGAATGGTTGCCGGCTGGCCGGCTGCCAGCATCCGAAAATTGTAGGCTTCGTGCGGTATGCGCCGGTGCGGGCCTGCCAGTATGCTGATGTGATTGGATGACTTATGTCATGAATGAGGACCAAACCATGCAAACTATTCGTGCACTGCGCCGACTGCGCGCAGGTGCGGGTCTGGCGATTCTGGCCGCGCTTGCTGCCTGCGCGCCCACCACACCGCCGCCCAGCGTGCCGGTTGCAGCGCAGCCACCGTCGTGCGTTGCCGCGGCGTCTGGAGATTTGCTGACGGGGAACTGGCTGTCCGTCTCGTCAGAAAAAGGAGTGGCCGGTGCGTTGCGCACGCTCTACACACTGAAGCCCGACGGCACCATGAATTATGTGGAGCAGATCAAGCGGCCACGCACACCGTCCCAGGGCCTCTACGAGACCGGATGCTGGTCGCGCGAGGGCCAGACGCTGGTCCTGCGCACGCTGCAGTCCAACGGCGTGCCGGTGAATCTGCGCGATCCGATCTACACCAATCGCTACCGGGTCCAGGGGGTGACGGCCCATGAACTGCGGATGTCGGGGCCGGACGGCGCCGTGCGCGCGCGGCGCATGTCGCCCGGGTATCGGCTGCCGTTCTGATTCAGCCGGCCAGCGTGGTGCCCAGGCGGCTGATCACGGTCGCCCGGCCGAGCAGAGCCAGCACCGCGCTGATCGATGGTGTGTGCTTGTGCCCGGTCACGGCCACCCGCAGCGGGATGGCCAGCTTGGGCATCTTCACGCCGTGCTCCTTCAGCATGGTCTTGATGAGTTCGTCCAGGCTGGCTTCGTTCCAGTCCGCCAGCACACCTGCCCTTCGGTGGAATTCTCGCAGCCGTTCCAGTGCGGCGTCGTCCAGCGTCTCGGCCCGCAGTGTCGCATCGGCTGGCGTGTAAGGACCACAGAACAGCATCGCGCCTTCGGCCAGGTCTTCCAGCGTTTCGCTGCGGTCGCGTAGCAGCGTGAGCACGGCGGGCAAATCGGCGGCCTCCGGGTTGCCGCCGCGCGCGCGGATGCGCGGTGCGACACGACTGGCGAGATCGTCCAGCGGCAGTTCACGCAGCCAGTGCGCGTTGACCCAGTTCAGTTTCTTGGGATCCCATTGTGCCGCTGATCGGCTGAGGTGCGCGGGATCGAACCATTCGATGAGTTGCTCACGCGAAAAGATCTCGTCGTTGCCGTGGCTCCAGCCCAGGCGCGCCAGATAGTTCAGCATGGCTTGTGGGAGATATCCCAGACGGTCGTATTCCATCACGCTCACGGCGCCGTGCCGTTTGGAAAGTTTCTCGCCGTCGGGCCCCAGGATCATCGGAACGTGGCCGTACAGGGGTAGTTCCGCACCCAGCGCGCGCAGGATATTGATCTGCCGTGGGGTGTTGTTGACGTGATCGTCGCCCCGGATGACGTGCGTGATGCCCATGTCCCAGTCGTCCACCACGACGCAGAAGTTGTAGGTCGGTGTGCCATCGGGCCGGGCGATGATGAGATCGTCGAGTTCCGCGTTGTCGATGCTGATCGGGCCTTTGACCAGATCGTTCCAGATCGTGGCGCCGTCTTGCGGGTTGCGAAAGCGCACCACTGGGCGGATCCCGTCCGGTATCGGCGGCAGCGTCTTGCCGGGCTCGGGGCGCCAGGTGCCGTCATAGCGCGGTTTGGCACCGATGGCGCGGGCGCGCTCGCGCATCGCCTCGACTTCTGCCGGTGTGCAGTAGCAGTGGTAGGCAGTGCCTTTTGCGAGCATGTCTGCGATGACCTCGCGGTACCGGTCCATGCGCTGCATCTGGTAGAACGGGCCTTCGTCGGGCTGCAGTTCCAGCCACCGCATGCCGTCCAGAATGGCCTGTACCGCCTGCGGTGTCGAGCGTTCCAGATCGGTGTCCTCGATGCGCAGCACGAAGGTGCCCCCGAAGTGGCGGGCGAATGCCCAGGAAAACAGGGCGGTGCGGGCGCCCCCGAGGTGCAGATAACCGGTTGGAGAAGGTGCAAAGCGCGTGCGCACGGGGCGCGAAGAGATCGCAGAAGAGGTCGCAGTCATGTTGGTGGTCATATGGCCGGGCCGCAGCCCGACGCTCGTCCCTGTAGAATCGAAAGACAATCTGCTATTTTAAGGGACTGCCCCCGATCGGGGCCCCCGGGACTTCACTTCATGTTGCGTCACCGTCTGGCGGCCTTGTTCGAGCCGCGCTCACTGCTTATCCTGAGTTCCCGTGAACTGCCCGTGGTCCGGATGCCGCCGGAGCAGTTGCTGGGGCGCATCGCCGACTTCCGTGTTTCCGCAGATGGCCATTGGGTGCTGCCCGCCGAGCGCCTGGCGTTCCTGCAGGACGACCAGCAGCTGGACATGGCGCTGCTCAGCGTGGATCCCGCGCAGTTGCCTGCCGTGCTGGCCGCGTTGCGTGTGCACCGTCCCCGCGCGCTGGTGCTGTTGCCCCACGCCGTGGCGGCGGCCGATCCGCAAGCCACACGCGCGGCCTGTCGGGCCTGGGGGCGAGCCAATGATTGCCTGGTCCTGGGACCTGGCGCGCTGGGAATCCAGCGGCCACACCTGGGCTTGAACCTGGGGCTGGACACGCGTGCGGCGCCCGTCGGGCGTGTCGCGCTGGTCGCGCAGTCGCGCATGATCGCCGCCGCCGTGCTGGATTGGGCGGGCGACATTCAGTTGGGGTTCTCGGCTGTGGTGTCGGCCGGAGACGCGGAAGGCGTCACGGTGGCCGAGATCCTGGAGTATCTCTCCATGGATCCGCGTACCGACAGCATTGTCCTGTATCTCGAAGAGGTCGATTCTTCGCGGCACTTCACCAGTGCCCTGATGGCGGCCGCCAGTGTCAAGCCCGTGATCGTGCTCAAGGTCAACAAGCCGGGGGCGGACCAGGACCCGGCCAGCGATGGGGTGTTCGGTGCGCTGCTGCGCCGAACGGGCGCGGTCCGGATCCGGTTCTTCGTGCAGCTCTTTTCGGCCCTGAAGGTGCTGGTCCATGCGAAGCGCCAGCGGGGCCGGCGCGTGGCGATCTTCTCCAATGGCTACGGCGCGGCGCACCTCGCGCTGGATGTCATGGGAAAGAATGGCCCCTTGCTGCCGGCGGATCTGACCGGACAGACGCAGCGCGAACTCGAGGTGCTGCTGGAGCCAGGCGCCAGCGCCGGCAATCCCGTCGTCAGCCATGCGCCCCTGGATCCTGCCCGTTTTCAAAAGGCGTTGACCCTCATCGAGGGCGATGCCAATGTCGACGATGTGCTGGTGTTGCTGGCTCCGGATGCGTTGACGGACATGGTGCGGGCAAGCGATGTGCTGGCGAGTTTTTCCGAGTCCGCCGGCAAGCCCATCGTATCGTGCTTCCTGGGTGATGCCGCCATGAGGCCGCTGCGCCATCGTCTGGATGCCGTGGGACTGCCCGCCTTCCGCACGCCGGAATCGGCCACGCACGCGTTGGGCATCCTGGCGACGTATCACTACAACCAGACGCTGGCGCAGCAGACGCTGCCGCCCGAAATGCTCAATCGCGCACCGCGCCTGGACGAGGCGCGTACCCTGATTTCCGACGCGATCATGTCGGGTCGGCCCGCATTGAGCGGCGCAGACGCGCGCTGGCTGCTGGACTGCTTCCACGTTCCCGTCGTGTTGGGTGATGCGCCGGTGCCCGATTCAGCCAAGCAGGGCATTCCGATGGCGATTCACGTTCGTCAGGATCCTCATTTCGGGCCGTACATCCAGTTCGGTCCGGGGGGCACCTACGCGCAGCTCGTCACGGCCAATCGCGAAATCGAACTGCCGCCGCTGAACACCTATCTGGCGCGCCAGCTCATCCAGCGTGGCCCATTCTGGTCGCGGGTGCTGGAACGCAATCTGAGCCCGGCAGTGTTCGAGCATCTGCGCGACACCCTGGAGCGGATTTCGGAGATCGTCAGCGAGTTGCCGGGGGTGCTCACGCTCACCATCGACCCGCTATGGTCCGATGACACCAGCCTGTTTGCGCCCAAGGTGCAGGTGACGCTGGATCCGGATTACGACGGCGAGCGGCCCGAGAATCGCGCCTACCGCCACATGGCGATCCACCCCTACCCGCGACCGCTGGTGCACCCCATGGTGGCGACCGACCAGCAGGAATGGCTGTTGCGCCCGATTCGTCCCGAAGATGCCTCGCTGCTGCAGGAGTTCATCCGTGGTCTGTCCGACGAATCCCGGTACATGCGGTTCGTGTCCATGCTGCGCGAGCTGACCCCCCGCATGCTGGCGCGCTACACGCGCATCGATTACGACCGCGAGGTGGCGCTGGTGGCTACGGCTCAGGTCTCGAACCCCGAGAATCGTGGCCTTTTGCGCGAACGCATCGTTGGCTTTGCCCACTGTCTGCGAAATGCCGATGGCCTCGGCGCCGAGTATGCCCTTGTGATAGAGGATGACTGGCAGCGGCGTGGCCTGGGTGCGCGGCTCATGCGCAGCCTGATCGAGGTCGTGCGGCGCCAGCAGCTGGCCTACATCGAAGGCATCGTGCTGGCGTCGAATCGCCCCATGCTGGGGCTGATGGCGTCGCTTGGCTTCAGGAACGATCCCGAACCTTTCGATCCCGATATGCGGCGGCTGTGGCTGGACCTTCGGTCGGACGGCTGAAGCTGAAGGTCCGCTCCGGCTTCAGACCGGCAGCGGTTCGCGGCTGCCAGGTGCGGCGGGGGAGAACACTCGGATCAGGAACGACTGGATATCTTCGATTTCCTGTGGGTGTACCGCGTGCGGCATGGGATAGACGTGCCATTCGATGGGCTGGCCCAGGGCGGTGAGCGCATCCCGGCTGATTTCCGCGAAGCTGATGGGGATGACCGGATCCTGTGATCCGTGGGCCAGGAACACCGGAGTGTCCGCATTGGCGGGATGGCGTTCTGCTGCCGTGGTGTTGCGCAGCGGCAGGTACCCCGACATCCCGATCAGGCCGGCCAGCCTGCGCTCGAATCGCAGCCCCGTGTACAGCGCGGCGGCGCAGCCTTGTGAAAAACCCGCCAGTACGATGTGTTCCGGCAATACGCCCCGTTCCAGTTCGCGCCGAATGAGTGCCGTGACGGCATGGCGCGCCGCGCGGATGCCATCGATGTCCTCGCGCGAATCCCGCGTCAGGCCGTAGGCGTCAAACCAGGCGCGTATGGGCAGACCCTGGTTGAGCGTGACCGGTCGGACCGGTGCATGCGGGAAGACGAAGCGCAGGGCCGGGAGGTCATCGTGAGCCAGTTCAGGCACGATGGGAGCGAAATCATGACCATCGGCCCCCAGGCCGTGCAGCCAGATGATGCTGTGTTTCGGGTTGACGCCCGTTTCGCGTTCCACGGTTTCCAGACTGGCTTCCATCATTGGGCCTCTTCTTTGAATTCCAGCTTCTTCAGGGCCTGAAACAGAGCGCGATAGTGCTTGCGCATGGGTTCGCGACCATCGGGCAGCACGGCATTTTCCCGCGCCTCTTTGCGGGCGGCGCGGATCTGTGCGCGCAGCGCCTGGATGTCCAGACCCGGGAAGGTATCCAGAAGCTCCGTCAGGGTCTCGTCGTCGGCCAGCAGCCGATCCCGCAGGGTCTCCAGGCGCTGCATGGCGCGTGCTTGCGCCCGCGAGCCGTTGGCCCAAAGGTCGAGTTGTGTACGCAGCGCCTGCGCATCCGCGTGGCGCATGAGCTTCCCGACGTAATGGGTCTGGCGCCGACGTCCCTCGTGGCTGTTGATGCGCTGGGCCAGCGCGATGGCATCACGCAGCGATTCTTCGAGCGGCAACTGCGCCAATTGGGCGGGCGCCAGCGCGATGAGTTCGCGCCCCAGATCGAGCAGGGCCTGCATGTCCCGTTTCACTTGGGATTTGCTGGGGCCGGAATACTTCGGGTCTGGGGGGGCCTGCGGCGTGTCGTTCATGGGTTAGAGCATAAAATGAATCACGACCATCTATCATAACCGGCTCTATTTTGCGGATCGCGCATGAACAACCCATCTGATGATTTTCTGGATATCCCGACGCAGCAGGCGCGGTTTCGTGACCTGGTGACGGACGCACTGCGCCGCGCCCGCGAGGCCGGGGCGACGGATGCCGCCGTTGAAATTTCCGAGAGCCGGGGGCTGTCGGTCGCAGCGCGCCAGCGTACTATCGAGACCATTGAGCAGACACGCGACCGTTCGCTGGCCGTGACGGTGTTTGCAGGCCAGCGTCGCGGTTCGGCATCGACGTCGGACTTTTCGGGGGACGCACTGCAGCGCACGGTGGACGCGGCCTGGCACATTGCGCGCTATACGGCAGAAGATCCTGCCGCAGGCCTGCCAGAGGCCGATCTGCTGGCGCTGGACTACCCCGATCTGGATCTGCATCACCCCTGGGCGATCGATGCGGCCGGTGCAGCGCGCCTGGCGATTCAGGCCGAGCGTGCGGCACTCGCGGTCAGCCCCGAGATCACCAATACCGAAGGCGCATCCGTGGACACCATGGAAGGTCACTTCGTGCTGGGCAATTCGCGGGGATTCCTGGGCGGCTATCCCTACTCCCGGCATAGCCTGTCTGTCGCCCCCATTGCCGGGCGCGGCGATGGCATGCAGCGGGACTTCTGGTATAGCTCGGCGCGCCGTGCCGAGGACCTGGCCTCGCCCGTCGAGGTCGGCCGCTATGCAGCTGGGCGTGCGCTCTCCCGCCTGGGTGCGAGGCCCGTTCGAACTGGCCGGTTCCCGGTGCTGTTCGAGGCGCCGCTGGCAGTCGGTCTTCTGGGCGCGCTGGTGCAGGCCACCAGCGGCGGTGCGCTGTATCGTAAGACCAGCTTTCTGCTGGATTCTCTGGGCAAGCCGGTTCTGGCAGATCATCTGGATGTGATTGAGAACCCCTACATCCCGGGCGCTCAGGGCAGTTCCCCGTTCGATGCCGAGGGCGTGCGGCCGCAGGCCCGCCGAGTCGTGGGCCAAGGCGTGCTGCAGGGCTATTTCCTGTCCACCTATACAGCGCGCAAGCTTGGTATGACGACCACCGGAAACGCTGGGGGCTCGCACAACCTGAGCCTGTGCTCTCGCCTGACGCGCCCCGACGATGATCTGGATGCCATGCTGCGCAAGATGGATACCGGCTTGCTGGTGACCGAGCTGATCGGCCAGGGTGTGAATTATGTGACCGGCGATTATTCGCGCGGCGCGTTCGGTTACTGGGTGCAGGGCGGAGTGATCCGCCATCCTGTCCAAGAAATCACGATAGCCGGGAATCTGGCGGACATGTTCCGCAGCATCGTGGCAATCGGTGCAGACGTGTATGCGCGCGGTGCCAAATCCACGGGGTCGATCCTGATTGATCAGATGGCCATTGCCGGCCAGTAGACGGCCGTGTCGGCGGGTGGTGCGGTGTAATATCGCTGCGCCACTGCTCGAACAGGCAAAGATCGACCAGACTAGGAGCATCGATGACCATGCAGCGTCGCGCGTTTTTGAAGAAGGCCGGTTTGGGTGCGGTGGCCGGCACAGCGACCATCGCAGCCCCGGCCGTCGCGCAGCCCAGCCCCCAGATCAACTGGAAGATGACTTCCACCTACGGACCTTCGGTGTCGCCGCTGTTTGGCGCGGCACAGCGATTCTGCACGATGGTCAAGGACCTGACCGACGGTAACTTCGATATCCGCCTGCATCCGGCCGGCGAACTGGTTCCGGCTCTCGGTGTGATGGATGCCGTCAGCAACCGGGCGGTGGACTGCGGTCAGACGGTTTCCTCCTACTACTCCGACAAGGATCCGTCGTTCTGCTTCGACACGGCGATGCCGTTCGGCCTGAACACCCGCCAGATGAATGCCTGGATGTACCAGGGCGACGGCATGAAACTCATGCGCGCACTCTTTTCGCCGCACAACATCGTGAATTTCCCCTTCGGCAACACGGGCCCCCAAATGGGGGGCTGGTACCGCAAGGAAATCAAGACGGTCGACGATCTGAAGGGCCTGAAGATGCGCACGGCAGGCTTCGCCGGCGAAGTCCTGTCCCGCCTGGGAGTTGTCCCGCAGCAGCTCGCGCCGGGTGATATCTATCCTGCGCTGGAAAAGGGCACACTGGATGCGGTCGAATTCGTGGGCCCGGTCGATGACGAAAAGCTGGGCTTCCAGAAGGTCGCGAAATACTACTATTACCCGGGCTGGTGGGGAGGCGAGGGTCAGGTGTCGCTCTATGTGAACGACAAGGCCCATGCGGAATTGCCGAAATCCTACCAGGCCGTGATCGAGGTGGCAGCGCGTGCCGCGGGCGCAGGCGTGGTTGAAGATTATGATGCCCACAATCCAGAGGCTTTACGGCGTCTGTTGGCCGGCGGTGCGGTGCTGCGGATGTTCCCGCGCGACGTCATGGATGCGGCGTTCCAGGCGTCCGGGGTCGTATACAAGGAATTCAGCGACAAGAACGCGGGCTTCAGGAGCATCTATGCCAATTACAAGGCGTTCCGCGACAACATTGTGCCGTGGTTCCGGGTGGCTGAGAATGCGTTCGACAATTATCTGGGTGCAGCGGTGATGCGCCAGAGCGAGAAGAAGTAAACCGGACTGTTCTTTGGTCCGGGCCGTTTTTTTGGTTGTTCGCGGCGCGCGGGGGTGATGATCCCTTGCGCTACGGCGAGCGGCCCTCCCGCTGGTCGGGCTATCCGGTCCTTCCTCGTCCAGCCCGGCGCCGCCATCCTTTCTCCTTGCGGTCGGGCGGATGTCAGCGAATTCCCCGGCTTCCCTTCTGAAGCCACCGGCGCTCGCCTACCCGCGCAAGGGATCATCACCCCCACGCGCCGGTGCGTCTCAGTTAGGATGTCTCGCATCCTACGTAGATGTCCGATGGGCTTAGGCGAGGGGCGGGAGGACTGCCGGGGGGCACGCGGGTAGGCTGGTGCCGGATGCTGACGAAGGGAGAGCGGGGGAATTCGGCGACGGACGACGACCGCAGGGAGAACGGCCGGCGACGCCCGCTCGGACGAGGCAGATCCGGGAAGTCCGACCAACGGGAGGGCCACCTGCCGTAGCGTGGTCCCCTGGCAGTCCTCCCGCCCCGGTGTCACTGAAGAACGGAATCTCATGTACAATGGTTGGATTTCCGTTTGAATCCGTACTCGTACGGGCTCGGTTCCGTGACCTACCTCACGACCTACAAAGCCCAGACGATCCGGGCTGAGTCAGCTGGAAATCTTTACATCAATCAATCAGGTACACCATCATGAAGACCTTTGTGGCCAAGCCGCATGAAGTCAAGCGTGACTGGTTTGTGATCGACGCCAAGGGCAAAATCCTCGGCCGTGTGGCCAGCGAAGTCGCACGCCGTTTGCGTGGCAAGCACAAACCCGAATTCACGCCGCACGTAGACACCGGCGATTACATCGTCGTCGTCAACGCATCAGAACTGGTTGTCTCCGGCGCCAAGGCGCAGGACAAACGCTACTATCGCCACTCCACCTACCCGGGTGGGATTTCCGAGACCAGCTTCCAGAAAATGCAGCAGCGATTCCCCGGACGCGCCCTGCAGAAGGCCGTCAAGGGCATGCTGCCCAAGGGCCCGCTGGGCTACGCCATGGCCAAGAAACTGAAGATCTACGCTGGTGCGGAACATCCGCATACCGCGCAGCAGCCGCAACCGCTGGAAATTTGAGGACAGGCCATCATGATCGGTAATTGGAATTACGGCACTGGCCGCCGCAAAACGTCTGTGGCGCGTGTGTTTCTGAAGAAGGGCACGGGCAAGATCGTCGTCAACGGCCGCCCGGTGGACGAATACTTCGCCCGCGAAACGGGCCGCATGGTCGTCCGCCAGCCGCTGGTGGTGACGAACCACCTGGAATCCTTCGACTTCCACGTCAACGTCATCGGTGGCGGTGAATCCGGCCAGGCTGGTGCCGTGCGCCATGGCATCACGCGCGCCTTGATCGACTACGACGAAACGCTGAAGTCGCCGCTCAAGCAGGCAGGCTTGGTCACGCGCGACGCCCGCGAGGTCGAACGCAAGAAGGTCGGCTTCCACAAGGCCCGTCGGCGCAAGCAGTTCAGCAAGCGCTGATCGCAGGCAGTTCTGCTGCGACGAGACAACCCCGGCCTTGTGCCGGGGTTTTCGTTTTCGCCGCTCGCTACCCATTACAATAAAGTCTGTCTTTCATTTCTTTGGCGGGGCTGACTGTCCGGCCCCGCTCCTTTCAGGATTTCCGATATGTCGCAGGACGTTGCATCGCCGATCAAGGCTGGCATCGTGGGGGGCACCGGCTACACCGGGGTTGAATTGCTGCGGTTGCTGTCACAGCACCCCAATGTGCGGTTGCATGCCATCACTTCCCGCAAGGAATCCGGCCTGCCGGTAGCCGACATGTTCCCCAATTTGCGTGGCCATGTGGACCTGCGTTTTCAGACGCCCGAACAAGCCGCTCTGGATCAGTGTGATGTCGTCTTCTTCGCGACGCCCCATGGTGTAGCGATGGAGCAGGCCCCCGGGCTGCTGGAGCACGGCGTGCGTGTGATCGATCTTGCGGCGGACTTCCGCCTGCAGGACGTGGATACGTTCCAGAGATGGTACAAGATGCCGCATAGCTGCCCCACCGTGCTGCGGGATGCGGTCTATGGCCTGCCGGAGCTCGACCGCGAGCGGATCCGTACGGCGCGTGTCGTCGGCAATCCGGGGTGTTATCCGACCACGGTGCTGCTGGGGCTGGCGCCGGTCCTTCAGGCCGGGCGCCCACTGGTGGATATCGCCCACATCATCGCCGATTCCAAATCCGGCGTGTCTGGTGCCGGGCGCAAGACCCAGGTCGGGTCACTGTTCTGCGAGGCCGCCGACAACTTTGCCGCGTATGGTGTGGCTGGTCATCGCCATCACCCCGAAATCATGGAATGCCTGAGCCGGATCGCCGGCGTGCCCGTGGGCGTGACATTCGTACCGCACTTGGTACCCATGATCCGCGGCATGTTTTCGACGCTGTACCTGCGTATTTTGCCGGAGGCCATGGAGACCGATTTCCAGGCCGTTTACGAACAGCGTTATGCCAATGAGCCCTTTGTGGATGTGATGCCGCCCGGCAGTCTGCCACAGACCCGTTCCGTACGGGCCTCGAACATGCTGCGCCTGGCGGTGCATCACCCGGGGGATGGGGACACGCTGGTGGTGCTGGTGGTGCAGGACAATTTGGTCAAGGGTGCCGCTGGTCAGGCAGTGCAGAACATGAACCTGATGTTCGGGTTTCCTGAAACCACCGGCTTGCAACAGGTTGCGATTCTGCCGTAGGAGATAGTGATGGCGGGTAATGGAAACGGTGGTGGCGGGTTGAGCCGCTGGCTGGTGCGGAGCCTTTCGCGGCTCCTCGTGCTGGTGCTGGTGTTTGTCGCGGGCGCCATTGTGATGCATGTGGGCATGCATGGCGGTGACCGTGCGCACATGCAGGCGCTGCAGGCCCAGAATGGTGAGTTGCAGGCGAAGCTCACCGAGTCTCAGGCGGCCTTGGCCGCGCAGCGCAGCCAGACTGGCGTGCAAGGCGGTACCCAGCGGGCGCTGCAGGACAAGATCGCCGAACTGCAGAAGACGCTGGGCAGCACGCAAGACCAGTTGTCCTTCTACGAGCAGTTGCTGCCGCCTGGCCCCGCAGGGGCGGTCACCGTGCGGGCCTTCGACATACAGCCCAAAGGTGATTTCCTGCAATATCGGGTGCTGCTGACCCGCAGCATGGCGGAACCAGCCGACGCGTTCAAGGGGCGGTTGCGTTTCATGGCGACTGGCTTGCAGGACGGGACAACCGTGAAGGTCGAACTCTCCCCGCCGGAGGCCAGGCAGTCGGGCGCCGGGAACGATACTGGCAAGGGCACCGGCACGGCTGCTGATCCCCTGGCGCTGTCGTTCGATCAGTACCAGCGAAGCACCGGCGTGCTGCAGCGGGTTCAGGGTCTGACGATTCAGTCGGTGCGCGTCGACGTGCTGGAAGGCGATACGGTCCGGGCGTCTCACGAAGCCAATATGGCGGCGATGGCCGTCGTTCCCGCAAAGGACGGCCAATGACTCAGATCGATCATTCCGACCTTCGGCAGGCGACGACCCCAATGCTGACGGATGCTGCGGCTGCGCGTCTGAGGGTGCTCATGCGCGAAGAAGACAATCCTGATCTCAAGCTCCGGGTCTATGTCCAGGGTGGTGGCTGCTCGGGGTTTCAGTATGGATTTGCTCTGGAGACAGTCGCTGCGGCCGATGACACGCTGGTCGAACATGCCGGAGCGGCGGTCGTGGTCGATGCGATGAGTGCCCCCTATCTGGCGGGCGCCGAGGTGGATTTCCACGAGGACCTGCAGGGCGCTCAGTTCGTCATTCGCAACCCCAACGCCAATGCCACCTGCGGTTGCGGGACCTCTTTCGCGCCCTGATCGGGCATCGGACGCGTAGCGGTTGCCTCATGGCCGGGTTCTACCCCTGCGATGCTCATGCGGGGTAGAGGCACCCGGCGATGCTGGGGTGGCGTGCGCCCGTGACGGCGGGCCAGCATGCGGCCTGTCCGTGCAAGTGTGCATGAGCGAGCCACGCGAATGCCAACGCCTCTACGGTCAGCACCGGAACCCCATAGTCGGCGGTCGTGGTGAGGCGACAAGGCAGAATCTGCGCCAGCGCCTGCATGAGAACCGGATTGAGTGCCCCTCCACCGCAGGCGACGACTTCGCGCACGGCACCCGCGTGTGCGGCGATGGCCTCAGTGATGGTGGTCACCGACAGTTGCAGCAGCGTCGCCTGCACGTCCGTGGGCGAGACGGAAACCGGCCACGCGTGGAGCCGTGCATCCAGCCAGTCGATGCTGAACAGGTCTCGACCCGTCGATTTAGGCGGCGGCAGGGCCAGCCACGGTTCAGCGGATAGATGCCGCAGAAGTTCGGTGTCGCAGCGGCCCTGTGCTGCCCAGGCGCCCTTGTCGTCGTACGGCTGTCCCAGGTGGCGTTGCGCCCAGGCGTCCATCAGCATGTTGGCGGGTCCGGTGTCGAATCCGCGAACAGGGGCTTCCAGGATCGTCAGGTTGGCGATCCCACCCAGGTTCAGGATCACGCGGCCCGTCGCCTGGCCGAAGCGCGCAGCGTGGAAGGCTGGAACCAATGGCGCCCCCTGGCCGCCGGCCGCCACGTCGCGGCTGCGGAAGTCCGCCACCACGGCGATGCCGGTACGCTCCGCCAGGCGCGCGGGGGCGTTGATCTGGACGGTGTAGCCGGCCTGCGGTGCGTGGCGCACGGTCTGGCCATGGGCGCCGATGGCGCGCACCGAGCCTGCAGCGACGCCGCTGGTCCGCAGCAGCTGTTCGGTGATCGTGGCGTAGCAATCGACCAGTCCATTGGCGGCCAGGGCGGCGCGGGCCAGTTCATTGTCGCCAGCGCTGTTCAGTGCCAGCAGCTCCTGGCGCAACGAATCCGGCAGCGGCATGCTGGCGTCCGCCAGCACATGGATATCCTGATTTGCCAGGTCGGCCAGTATGCCGTCCACGCCGTCCGTGCTGGTGCCTGACATCAGGCCGATATAGAGTTCGGACATGTGTGACGACGGGCTCGGTGGGCGGGTGGTGCGGCGGTGCCGCTGGCGGGTCAGCGCTGGGCGACCTCGATGCGGCTGTCCTGAAGCGCAGCCATCATCTTGATTTCGGGCTGGTAGCGTGCCACCAGCGTATCGAAGGCCTTGTGATCGGCGGGGTCCAGCGTACGGGCGACTGGCAGATCCACGGACAGGGGATCGACAGGCTTGTCATTGATGCGGAATTCGTAGTGCAGGTGTGGGCCCGTGGCCCAGCCCGTCTGGCCGACGTAGCCGATCAGCTGTCCCTGTTGGACATGTTGACCCTTTTTCAGACCTGCGGCGAAGCGGCTCTGGTGCGCATACAACGTGGAGTACTGGCCAAAGTTTTTCAAGATGATGACGTTGCCATAGCCATTCTCTTGGCCGATGAAGGCGACTGTGCCGTCTGCCGTGGCGTGAATGGGGGTTCCCGTCGGCGCCGCGTAGTCCACGCCCTTGTGACCGCTCCATTTTTTGTGCAGCGGATGCATGCGCATGCCGAAGCGTGAGCTGATGCGTGTGAACTTGATGGCCGTCTTCAGGAAGGCGCCCTTCAGGCTGGCGCCCGAAAAATCGTAATAACCGCTGGTGCCGTTCCCATTGTCGAACCAGACCGCGCTGTAGGTCTTGCCGCCGTTGATGAATTCCAGCGCGCGAATGCGCCCGGTGCCGACTTCCTCGCCGTCGTGCATGTAGGCATCGTACAAAACCCGGAAGCGGTCACCCTTGCGCAGGTCCTTCAGGAAATCGATGCGGCTGCCGAGGACGTCCACCATCTCGAGGGTGACCGAATCCGGGAGATGAGCCTCGTCTGCGGCGCCGAACAGGGAACTGGAGATCTCACCTTCGGCGATTCGAAGTTCGGGTGTGGCTGCCATGGTGCGTTCATGCGCCGAGAAGCTGCCCTTGCCGTCGGGGCGGACTTCCAGCCAGGACGAATCCACGCCGGATTTGACGCTGGTGCCTGGCGTGTGGACATAGCGCAGCCAGACAAGATCATTGTGCTCGTCCAGCGCCGCCTCTATCGTGCGGCCTGGGTACAGTTTGTAGATGGAGCGTGCGCTTGCGTCGTGCGTCAGGAACGCAAGCAGGCCGTCTTCATCGACCCCCAGGCGGTCCAGCAGGTCGGCGACCGTGTCGCCGCGCCGAATGCGCGTCGAAGCCACATAGGGTTTGGCCGTCTGGGTACCGATGGCGCCCAGCGGCGCCAGATTCAGCGTCTGGCGAGCCTGGAACACAGGCTCGGGAGGCGCCGATGGTTGCACCACGGCCAATGCTGCTGCAGTCAGAAACAACCCCCCGGCGGCGAAAAGCAGACTACGAGTGACATGTCGGTGGATGGGTGTCTGCTGGGCGTCAGGCATTGTAGGTGGATGGTCCGATGGGATGCGGCGTGCACGAGTTCCGGCCAGCGGGCTCTGGTAACATGAGGCCCGTTTCGTCCGGCTTCGTGACGAATGTGTTGTACAGAAGCTGCAAAGGCACGTTATGCTAGCGCATAGTTGGTGCTTTTTCGAGCTGTGTTTCAATTTTTCCAGTCAAAACATCTATCATGTCGTCCCCCTCCGACCCCATGGATCCCCGGATCGTCAGCGATCTGCGTGTCGCCCAGCGGGGTTGCGATGAACTTCTCGTCGCCTCTGAATTCGCCGCCAAGCTGGCCCGCAGTCGGGCAACCGGCACACCTTTGCGCATCAAGCTGGGCCTGGATCCCACGGCACCCGACATCCATCTGGGCCATACCGTGGTGCTGAACAAGATGCGCCAGCTCCAGGATCTGGGCCATACCGTGATTTTCCTGATTGGCGACTTCACCGCACAGATCGGCGACCCCAGCGGCCGCAACGCCACGCGTCCGCCGCTGACGCCGGAGCAGATCCGGGAGAACGCCAAGACCTACTACGCACAGGCCAGTCTGGTGCTGGATCCCGAGCGCACCGAGATCCGCTACAACTCGGAATGGTGCGACGAACTCGGCCCGCGCGGCCTGATCCAGCTTGCCTCGCGCTACACCGTGGCGCGCATGATGGAACGCGATGATTTCACGCGGCGCTTCAAGGGCGGCATTCCCATTTCGGTGCACGAGTTCCTCTACCCGCTGCTGCAGGGCTACGATTCGGTGGCCCTGAAGGCTGACCTCGAGCTGGGTGGAACGGACCAGAAGTTCAACCTGCTGGTGGGTCGCGAACTGCAGAAGGAATACGGCCAGGAACCCCAGTGCATCCTCACGATGCCGCTGCTCGAGGGAACCGATGGGGTCGAGAAGATGTCCAAGTCAAAGGGCAATTACATCGGCATCACGGAAGCGCCTGACTCCATGTTCGGCAAGCTCATGTCGATTTCTGACACGCTGATGTGGCGGTACTTCGAGCTGCTGTCCTTTCGCACGCTGGATGAGATCGCAGCGTTGCAGGCGGGGATTACGGCCGGGCGGAACCCGCGCGATGCGAAGGTCATGCTGGCGCAGGAAATCGTCGATCGCTTCCATGGCGCGGGTTGCGGCGCTTCGGCGCTGGAACACTTCAATGCCCGGTTCCGCGACGGCGAGTTCCCCGACGACATGCCTGAGATTACGGCGGGGGTCGCGCCCATGGGTATCCTGAAAGTCCTGCGCGAGTCGGGGCTGGCGGCTTCGGCCACCGAAGCGCAACGAAACGTGGAGCAGGGGGGGGTACGCGTGGATGGCGATCGCATCGAGGACAAATCTCTGAAGCTGCCTGCAGGCACCTACGTCATGCAGGTCGGTAAACGCAAATTCGCCCGGGTGACACTGACCTAGGCGGCAATTCCGGAGGGCCATGGCCATGAAACTGCAGAGCGATTCTTTTCCCGATCAGGCGGTCATACCCGAACGCAATGCCTTTGCACGCATCGATCCACATTCGCGCGTGGCTCTGGCCGGAAACCGCAACCCGCATCTGGCCTGGACTGACGTCCCGGACGGGACGCGCTCCTTCGTCATCCTGGTGGTGGATCCCGATGTACCCACGAAGCCCGACGATGTGAACCAGGTGGGGCGCGAGGTTCCGGCGGATCTGCCTCGCGCCGATTTCTTTCACTGGGTCCTGGTCGATGTGGCGGCGGACGTCCGCACGTTGGCCGAGGGCAGCTATTCAAATGGCATTACGCCGCGCGGCAAGGCCGGGCCGCTGGCCCTGGACGGCACGCGTCAGGGGCTGAATGATTACACGAACTGGTTCGCGGCCGATCGTGACATGAATGGCGACTACTTCGGCTACGACGGGCCGTGCCCACCCTGGAACGATGCGCTGGTGCACCGCTATGTCTTTACGGTGCATGCGCTGGACGTGGCCGAACTCGACGTGTCCGGGCGCTTCACAGGCGAGCAGGTCAGAGCGGCCATGCAGGGGCACGTGCTGGCTCAGGCCTCGTTGACCGGCACCTATACACTGAATCCGCGTCTGCATGCTCTGTAGCGCGTCGTGATCGCGATAGAATGACCTGTTCAATCCGCCTTTCTTGCCCCTTTAGGACCATCCATGTTTGACCGCTCCATCACCCTTGACCAGGCCGACCCCGACATCTGGGCAGCCATCCAGAAGGAAAACGTTCGCCAGGAACAGCACATCGAGCTGATCGCTTCTGAAAACTACGCCAGCCCCGCTGTGATGCAGGCCCAGGGCACGCAGCTCACGAACAAGTACGCGGAGGGCTATCCGGGCAAGCGCTACTACGGGGGCTGCGAAAACGTCGATGTGGTGGAGCAGCTTGCCATTGACCGCGTGAAGCAGATCTTCAATGCCGAAGCGGCCAACGTGCAACCCAATTCGGGTTCGCAGGCCAACCAGGGCGTCTACATGGCGGTGCTCAATCCGGGCGATACGGTGCTGGGCATGAGCCTGGCCGAAGGCGGACACCTGACGCATGGATCGCCGGTCAATGCTTCCGGGAAGCTCTATCACTTCATCTCGTATGGGCTGGATGCGAACGAGGTGCTGGACTACGATCAGCTCGAAGCCCTGACGCGCGAGCACAAGCCCAAGCTCATCGTGGGCGGGGCCTCGGCCTATGCGCTGCGCATCGACTTCGAGCGCATGGCGCGCATCGCGCATGACAATGGCGCGCTGCTGATGATCGATATTGCCCACTATGCCGGCCTGGTTGCAGGCGGAGTCTATCCCAACCCCTTCCCGCATGCTGACTTCGTCACCACCACCACGCACAAGTCCCTGCGCGGGCCGCGCGGCGGCGTGATCATGATGAAGTCCGAGTTCGAAAAGATCATCAATTCCGCGATCTTTCCGGGCATCCAGGGCGGGCCGCTCATGCACGTCATCGCGGCCAAGGCCGTGGCCTTCAAGGAAGCCCTGCAACCTGAATTCAAGACTTACGCCGAACAGGTCGCCAAGAATGCGGTGGTGCTGGCCAACACGCTGGTCAAGCGTGGCCTGCGGATCGTGTCGGGGCGCACCGAAAGCCACGTCATGCTGGTGGATCTGCGTGCCAAGGGCATCACGGGCAAGGCTGCCGAGGCCGTTCTCGGGCAGGCCCACATCACTGTCAACAAGAACGCCATTCCGCATGATCCTGAAAAGCCCTTCGTCACCAGCGGCATCCGTCTGGGGACACCGGCCATGACCACGCGCGGCTTCAAGGAAGCCGAGGCCGAACTCACCGGAAACCTGATTGCCGACGTGCTCGACAATCCCAACGACGCGGGCAACATTTCCCAGGTCCGGGAGCGAGTCGACGCGCTTACCCGGCGCCTGCCTGTATACCGCTGACCCACCAGGATGGGCGCCCCGTGCGCCCTTCACGCCATGAAGTGTCCATTCTGCAGCTGCCCTGATACACAGGTCATCGATTCCCGGGTCTCCGAAGAAGGCGATACCATCCGCCGCCGCCGCCGGTGCACGGCCTGCGATCGCCGCTTCACGACTTACGAACGTGTCGATCTGATGATGCCCGCGGTGGTCAAGCGCAACGGCACACGGGCTGACTTTGATCCGGTCAAGCTGCGGGCCAGCATGGCGCTGGCGCTGCGCAAGCGGCCAGTGACCGCGACAGCGCTGGATTCTGCCGTGGCGCGCATCCAGGAACATCTCCTCACCAGTGGCCAGCGCGAGATCTCGTCCGATGCGGTCGGCGAATTGGTCATGGCCGAGTTGCGCCTGCTGGACCAGGTGGCCTATGTACGCTTTGCCTCGGTTTATCGCAGCTTCGGCGACATTCACGAATTCGTGCGCGCGATCGAAGAGTTTCGGGTGAATGACGACGCTGCCAAATGATTCGCCCGACTTCTCGTCGGAGGATCACCGCTGGATGCGGCGGGCGCTCACCGTCGCTGGTCAGGCGCTCTACCTGAGCAACCCCAATCCCCGGGTAGGCTGTGTGCTGGTGCGTGGCGGGTGCTGGCTGGCCGAAGGCTTCACCCAGCGTGTGGGCGGCCACCACGCCGAAGTCCAGGCGCTGCATGAGGCTGCGTCCCGGGGGCTGGACACGCATGGCGCGACCGCCTATGTCACGCTGGAGCCCTGCAACCACCATGGGCGCACGCCGCCGTGTGTCGATGCGCTGATCCGCGCTGGCGTATCGCGTGTCGTCGTGGCGCTGCAGGACCCCAACCCACGGGTGGCGGGTGGCGGCATCGCCCGTCTGCGCAGCGCTGGCGTTCGTGTGGATGCGGGTTTGTTCGCGGCGGACTCCCTGGCGCTGAATCCGGGCTTTTGCGCCCGCATGACGCGCGGCACCCCCTGGCTCTGGCTGAAATCCGCTATGAGCTTCGATGGCCGCACGGCGCTTCCCGATGGCCGCTCGCAGTGGATCACCGGCGAGGATGCCCGTACGGACGGCCATCGGTGGCGTGCGCGCGCCTGTCTGGTGCTGACCGGAATCGGCACCGTACTCGCCGATGATCCGTTGCTGGACGTGCGGGCGGTGGAGACCACCCGGCAGCCCATTCGGGGTGTGCTCGATACGCAGTTCGTGCTGAGCGAGCACGCGCGTTTGATCAATGGCGATCCGGTGTGGGTGTTCACCGCGCGGGTGGATGCGGCGAAAGCCGACCGGCTCGCCGCCCGCAACGTGCGCGTGGTTGTCCTTCCGGTGGGTGCCGGGGGCGGGTTGTCGCTGCCGGCCCTGATGCGCTGGCTGGGCGAGCATGAAATCAACGAGGTCCATGTCGAGGCTGGTGCGCGGTTGCAAGGCGCCCTCGTGGCTGCAGATCTGGTGGACGAGTGGGTGGGTTATGTCGCACCCGAGGTCTTGGGAGAGGGACGGGGCCTTGTGGCGCTTCCGGATCCGGTGGCGGAGTTGTCGTCAGCGCCGGCCTACGAGTTTCTGGATGCGGTACAGTTGGGGCGGGATCTGAGGCTGCGCATGCGCCATCCGGGCCACTGGCAGGCTTTGCGGCTGGCCTGCGGCATGCTGGACGCGGACACGGGATCGGCCTGACGGATCGCTGTTTCTACGGGGTCACCATGTTCACAGGAATTGTCGCGGCTGTCGGCCGCATCGTCGAGGTCACACCGTTGAGCCGCGAAGCGGATGCCGGCGTGCGCCTACGGATAGACGCCGGCGGGCTGCCGCTGCAGCGCACGCGCCTGGGTGACTCGATCGCTATCCAGGGGGCCTGCATGACGGTAGTCGAGTTGCGGGACCAGGAGTTTGACGTGGATGTCTCGCGTGAGAGCCTGGATCGCACCTGCGGCCTGGATCGGCTGGGCGAGGTCAATCTGGAACATGCGCTTCGTCTGGGAGACAGCCTGGATGGGCATCTGGTCTCCGGCCATGTGGATGGGGTCGGCCGCGTGACCTGCATGGATCCGGTGGCTGAATCGGTGGAACTACGGATCATCGTTCCCGCGCATCTGTCCCGATATCTGGCCTACAAGGGCTCCATTACCGTCAATGGCGTCAGCCTGACGGTCAACCGCGTCGATGATCAGGAAGAAGGCACGGAAATCTCCATCAACCTGATACCCCATACCGTGCAGGTCACGACCTTGCGCCATCTGCAGGTCGGTGTGCCGGTCAATCTGGAGATCGATACGATTGCCCGCTATGTCGAGCGCATGGTGGGTGGGCTGGCGGCCGCTCCACACGCTGGATTGCAGGGCACCGGTGATCTGCTAAAATAGCGGACTTTCGTCCGTGTCGGTAGGGCACGGCGTACAGGACAGGTGGCCGAGTGGTTGAAGGCGCACGCCTGGAAAGCGTGTATACGTTCATAGCGTATCAGGGGTTCGAATCCCCTCTTGTCCGCCAATGATTCGCCATAAGTCATTGATTTAAATAATAATTAAGAACAGCACCATATTCCAGCCCATCATTTAGCCCACCTGTGATGCAGACTTCGCGGGTGTAGTGCACTTGCGACGGCCTGGGCGAATTTCAGTCTAGAAGAAAACTGCCAGAAGGCGGCTGTTGGCTACCTACGCTCGGCTCCTGTTGGGGATGTCCCGCAAGCTTCCGCCCAGAGGGTGCCGAAGTCAGCGGCAGAGAGTGCAGAGTTCCCCTCCAAAAAAACCATGCGCTCCGATTTGGCGACGAACCGCCTGTAGCCGGTGTACGCCCCAAAAGAGTTCTTGGCGTTCACTTCACCGCAAACACCGTATTGGTTCCTGAATTCCGAACTGCCGGGGTCCTTCATCATGGCCGAAACGTAGCTGCGCACCAGCCTCTGCAGCTTGATCTCGTTCATGTCGATCTGGTTTTTGGCCTGGGCGACTTGGCGCGTAGTTACGCGATCCTGGCTCATGTACGAAAACTGATACCAAACCCAATCACCGACCAAGATGGCAGCGCCGACAAAAACAATCGACAGCCCAGCCTTTCGCAGGGATTTTCCGACTGTCGCATTGCTGGATACATCCACAACCTGGCCAGTTGTTTGCGTTGTGTACTGCCTGCTAAAGGCAACTCCGAATCCAACAACCACGACGAACACGCCAACCATGGCGATCAGAAACGCGAAGAACATGGACGCACTCCACCCTGTGTCATTTTGATACAGGGAAATTTACGCTCAATCCTTCATTGCCGCCACGATGGCTTTCATTTCAGCCCTCTGGCGTAATCGCGGATGGCGTTCGGCAGGTTGGCGATGGTGATCCGCACCATCCCAGCGGGTGCCTTCTTCGACCAGCCCTCGTATTCGATCCTCTTGGCGTAGGGCAGGCCGGTGGTGATGTAGAACTTCTTCGACCCTATCTCTACGCACCTAATCGCCGCAGTGATCTGGTTCAGGGTAAATAGTCCGCTCTTGTCCGTCACGCCTGTCGGCCCGTTCTTTGGGTGGTCCACACCGAAACCCCATGATGCTCGAAGGCGTCCGGTCAAGACAGGGCTGTTCATCACGACGCCCTGGGCGGCCAGCATCAGCGCCTGACGTACAGCCTTATCGATGTTGCCATTGGCCTTAACCACCAGCGGCCATAGATCTAGTTCATGGTGCACCTATGAGCCCCCCTTGATCGTCAGTGCCGCACGATCTTGCCGAACTCAGTTTCAAGCTCCGCCATCATGTCGCGGCCTATATCATTGGCCAGGGCCTCGAATCGGGCGGCGGATTTCTCGACGAACCGGCGGCGGAATTCGCCCATCTTGAAGTCGAACGCGGCCAGCTCCGGACCGCGCAGTCCGGCGGTGACAACCTGCTTTCTGAATGTGGCGATGCCGTTTTTTGCAGCCTGGTCGATTTGGTCCTTCAGTGTGCGTTCGATCATTGCGATATCTCCGTTCTGCTCGAATTGTTCATCGGTTGTGTCTGGATGTGGGGCTGTGTTCTGCTGCCCACGCAGCCACCATCATTAGGTAAGCGCTCATCATCCTCTCGCCAGCGAACGGTTCACGGCCATTCCGATCTCTCGGGTAACCTGGCCTTTGGATTTGTGGAAGGAATTGGCGTCCGGCGTGACGATGGTGATGGGGACCGTCACGACGGGGCGCTGGTTACTCGATGCGCCAGGCCGAGACGGATTTCCAGCCATGCCGCCCATTGCGTGACCCGGCCCACGGATGGCGCTTCGCAGCGCCGCGAACCCGGCGGGGCCGCCGATGGCGCGGATTTCGGACTGGCTGAGCACGCCTTCGCCCTTATGGACGATCCCGGCCGGCTGAAATCTGCCGCCGTCTCCGGTGTAGCCGCCAGCGGCGAATGGCACTGTTGCGATCCCCTCCAGCCCGTTGCTGCCGACGACGCTACCCATCGTCCCGATGTCTCCGCCACTAAACAAGCCGCCGAGGGCGCCGGCCAGCGGCCCGAGAATCGCCTGCTTGACGGCAATGCGAGCCAGATCCTTGATGATGGAATTAGCCAGATCTGTGATGTTGAACTTGCCGGTCGTCACGAACTCAACCAGGGCGTCTTCCATGCCACGGAAAGCGTTGGTCATCGCGTTTTCGGTGGCGCTGGCGACGTTGTTGACCTCGTCCTGGTAGTTCTGGATAGCCCGCATAGCGCCGTTTTGCCAGTCGGCCTCTGCCGCCTGCTTTTCGGCAGACTTCGTGCGAATGATGTCAACTTGCTGCTGCTCGGCGGCTGACAGGATGGCCAGACGCTTCTGGTAAGCCTCTTCATTGATCCGCGTGGATTCGACCTGTTGGGCCTCTTCGAGCTGCCGGCGGCGCTGTGCGTACTGTTGGCGGATCTGGTTTTCTTCAGTGAGTTGGTCACGCAGCCGGTCACCCAGACCAACTGAGGCCACATCAATTGCCTTCTGAGCCTCGAAGGCGGCAATCTCAGCCTGCACAGCCGCGTATAGGCGTGTCGACTCGATTGCCTGGTCGGTCTGCTTTTTCGCGTCCTTCATAGCCTGAACGGTGTCGAAAAGCGTCAGCGCCCGCTGCCTTTCAGCGTCAGATCCTTTCGTCATCGTGATGCGGTAGCGCTCAGCCGCAGCATCACTCATATCGAAGGTGGCTTGTTCCTCCTGCAGCTTCTTGATGACGGAATCGAGAGCCGATGTCTTGGCGGCAGGCATTTTCGGATCTTTGAAATGATCGTTGATGCGGCCCTCGATGTCTGAATTGAACAGCGGTCCGAGTTCTTTTCTTGCCTTCGCGATCGCCTTCGCGCGCTGCTCTGCTTTGGTAGCGTACTTGTCCATGTACTGGTCAAGCGCGGTTCGATAGGCAACTAGGGGATCAGCAGCAGCCGGCGTGAAACTTGCCAGCGCCTGCAGCTTTCTGGCAAGCTCAACCACCTTCTGACCAGCGGTGTCGGTCTGTGCCTGCAGGTCTGTCAGCTCGCGCCTCCAGACGGACATCATTGTGTCGCCGGCCGGGTGGCCGTTCACCCAATCTGTGAGCAGGCCAACCCGCTCATTCAGCGTGTTTGCTTCATCCACGGCCTGTGAAAGTTCGTCGCGAAGCTTGCCGGCGGCCGATTCGCGCTGTGCCTGTGACATACGCTCAAGCGCGGTCGCCGACGTATCCAGAGACGCCGCGAAATCCCGCGTGCTACCGGACGCCGCATCGGTCTGCTGTGCGTAGGTCGCGAACGATGCCGCCGCTACACCAAGCGCGGTGAACACAATGCCAATCGGGCCGGTGAGAAACGACACGGCAGCGCCCAATCCGCGAACGGCGACCGCAGTGACGCCGGCCGCAACCGCAGCGCGCTCAGAAGCCGTTGCAATTGCCGTCATTGCCGCAGCATTCGCGTAGGCCGCGATGCTCGATCGTGTGAAGACGATGGCGGACGCTCCGAGGCTGCCCACCAACTTTCCAGCAATCACGGCAGACACCACTTCGACGGCCGTCCCGATCGCATTAAGCGCCACTGGCACCTTGTCAGACTGCAGTGCCGTGTTCAGGTCGTTCACGATGCCAGTGAGACCTTGTAGGCCACCGCCAGCTTGGCCGCTCATCAAATCTCCGACGGCATTGTTTAATGACTGCAGCGCACCACCGAACGTGTCACGGGCTGCCTGCGCAGCACCGCCGTAGGACGATTCCAGAGCCTTCAGAATGATGGCCTGAGCCTCACCCTTGCGACCTGCGTCCTCAAGATTTTTCACCATCTCCTTTTCGACATCAGTAAACCGGAATCCTTGGCGCGTGAGGCTTGCCATACCCTCGCTCGGCACATCCAGTGCCCGGCCCACCGTCTCGGCAGCCTGCACCACCGTCATGCCCATACGGGCTGCTGTATCGATGGTGGCCTGCATTGCGCGCGGGATCTGATCGCCCACGATGTTCGAATACGCAAGCAGGTGTGTAGCGCCTTGGGTGATTTCGTCGCCGCTGAAAACCGAGTGATTCGACAGCGACTTCGCCAGGTCGTTGATCTGTCTTTGCGACATGCCGGCTGCCTCACCCGTGGATCGCAACACAGCTGCGAGCTGTGCCTGAGCGGCCATTGATTCCTGGGTAGCTTGAACGATCTGATGAAAAACCGAAAGCAGTGACGCACCGCCGATGAGCGCACCGCCACCCATGATCCACTTCAGAGACGATTGCGCACGTCCAGCCTGGTCTGCCACCTGCCGCAGGGCCGATCCCGCCGCGTTGCCCCTTTGTGCGATCCGGTCCATGGCCTGTGAGACGGTCGGGCCCTGTTTCGCCAACTGTGCCAAATCTTCCTTGGCGCGCTGTACCTGACTGGAATCAATCTCGATCCCTAAACTTGCGATATCGTCGGCTGCCATTTTGAATACCTTTTTGGTCGTTTCCGGCCCCGGTTGTGGGGCTGGTTGTTGGTCTGAATAAGCTGTTTTCTCTACATCAAGTAATCACGCGGTTTCCGCTGGATCAGCGGCAGTTGGTATCTCCGCCAAATCCGAATTCTGGTATCGACAGAACCAGACCCGGACGGCCCCGGCCACTCTTGGCGGAACAGCGGCAGCGCGATCATGCAGGGCTTGGAACGATTCGCCGGGCAGTCTGGTGAGTTCCGCATCGTCGGCGCGCAATCCGATGATGGAATCTCGGGTGTATGGCGGTGCGTCAATGTGCGCATCGATCACCTCCATGACGATGCAGCCCAGCGTGTCCGGAAATGGAAGGATGGCGGCGGCCAGGTCATCCAGGCGAGCCATAAGTGCTTTTCTTACCATTGCGGTTCACCCTTACCTTTGGCAGCCTCTGCAGCCTGTTCCAGCGTCGCAATGCGCTGTTCAATGTCCGATGCCTCGATGGTCTGGCGTAGGATGTTCAGCACATAGGCCAGCTTTGTGCCGTCCGCAGTCTGGATCTGCGCGGCCTTCATGCCGCGATACAGCCTAGCCAGCTCCCGGCGCACGTCCACGGCAGTCGTCAGCGGCAGCCGCAGGCGCTTGGGGTGGGTGGTGCCGGGTGGGAAGTGTTGCCGCCCGCCAGCATTCGGGGTTTCGTTGTTGTCGTCAGCGGCCACTTGCGACCCTCCAGAGTGTCGGGGCTAGCCGCGAAGGCCAGCCCTGTGATTACCGGCTCTTGCGGATTTGAGCCATGTGGATCTGGTGATGGGTCACGCCCATCTTGGCCGCCACCTTCTCGCGGGCGTCGTCTCCGGCCACCAGGTCGGCCACCTGATCCAGGGTCCAGCCGGTCGCCTGACTGGCGATACCCTGCAGGTGCGCCAGGCCGCGCATGGCCCACGTCAAGACATTGCGATCGTTCAGGATGCTTTCATACTCGCTGGGCTTCTCGATGCGCCGCAGGCTGTTCCAGACATCCCGCACGACAGCCAGTTCGTGATCAGGCAGCGGGATGGGCGAACGCAGCAGGCTGACCCACAAACGGCTGTAGCGGGTGAATGTCGCCTCACCATCGTCGCCCACGGTTTGCAGGCCACTGAGCATCTTCAGGCGGCCTTCAGCCGGCAGACTGCGCCACCAGTCACGGGCCTCCCGATCCTCGATAGCGACAGCAGACGCGCCATCGTCCAGGCTGGGTACGGCGTACAGGGCGGCTTCGCGTTGATCGATGGTGGCGGCGAAGGTATCCAGGCTGGCGCGGGCGTCGATTACCTTCTGCCAGGTGCGGGCGGCCAGGGGTGCGGCCTTGGCGGCTTTGCCAGCCTCGGACAGCAGGTCGTCATCGGCGATTTTGCGGGCGGCCTTGCCGAAATCGTCCAGTTCTGCGGCGGCCCCCATGAAAGCGAGTGATGGGGCTGATTGGATGTTTTCCGTCGCCAACTGCGGTAGATCGAAACTGTGCCCGGCAACAGTGTGGGTTTCGGTGTTCATGACGCGATCCTTTGGGCTATGCCCGTTTTGAAAAATGACTGCTTAGGTATTGCTGCCATACAGATGCAGAAGCAGCCCCAACAGATGGCACTTCTAGAAGGTGTACGGTTTTGGGGCATAGAGACAGCACGAAAACACCCCCTATAGGTACGGTTTTGGGGCCTATGGGTCAGGCTGTAAGTACGCTTTTGGGGCCTATAGGCAAGCTCATAAGTACGCTTTTGGGGCAAGGCGCTCTGTTTTTCGGCGCCCATCGCGCGTACTCGCCGCGCGGTAATGACTGCGGCCCAACGTCCATGCCTGTCTGATGGTGCAGAGGTGCCCATGTAATGGCGTACCAGGCGGCCACTTTTGGCAGCCTGCCTTTGCGGGTACAGAAGATCAGCCCCCGGTCTTCCAGCGCAGTCAGGGCGCGCCTGATGGTGTTCTTGCTGGTCCAGCCTCTTTCCTCCGACAGATACCGCCAGGACGCCGATAGCTGCCCATTGTTGAAATTGCCGACCGTTAGCTGCATGGCAATGTCCAGCAGCAGCTTGATCTGCTGTCCGGTCAATGACTTGAAAGCCTCCGACTCCATTACCACATGAGGCAGCGCGAGAAACCGGCCGCCGTCGCGGTTGTGTCGATTGGTTTTGCTTTTCATACATTGCAGCCCCCTGATTCAGCTATCAGGGAATACAGCGCCACGCCGTGATGCTGGAAACCGTCGCGGTCGATCAGGTTGATGCGATTTGTCGCGATGGGGTATCCGGCTTGGCGTAGATCGCGTACGCGGGCAGGTGGGTGGTATAGACCGAGTTTGCGCAGTTCCTCGGAGTGGTGCGGACGCAGTTGCAACAGATGCAGCAGCTTGGAGTTCTGAGCCTCTGTCGCTGTGCTCCACGGGTTATAATTCGAGCGATTTGCCGCGCTTTGATTTGCCGCTTCGCCCTGTTCCCGCAGGGCGTGGCTGTTTGTGGGTGACGTCATTACGCCACCCGCTTCGATTCCAGCCATGCGTCCAGATCGCGACGCATGACTGCGGTGCTGTTCGGGCCAACCTTGAACGGACGCGGGAATGAGGGATCAGCTTTTGCGATTCGCCAAAAGCTCGGCAGGCTCAGGCCGATATAGGCGGCCGCCTGGGAAGGACGCAATACGGGCGGGTTGATCGTGGTCATGGCAACAAGTCCTGTAAGACTCGCAGCAGGCCAGATCAGGAAACGGGCCTATGAGGTTTCCCGAAGTGGCTTGCTGCGTTATGTAGGCTTGTTGCTATAGTGGCGAAGGCGTTATTGGTATGCGGGCGTTCCTTACCAAGTTTTCTTTATCCGTCGTCGGATGGTCTCAGACGATACTCCGCAGACTGGTGCTATTTTTTCAGCTACTGCATTGCGCGATAGTCTAGGATTTACAGCGCCCATGCGATCAGCTTCAGCCTGCCACTTGTCCCAATCAGGCTTGCGCTCGGCCTGCCTTTCCTTACCACTGGAGAGGCCATTTATTATCTGCTGACGTTTGGATCGTCGTCCTTCCAGTACGTCAGCTTTCGAATCCAGCATGGTATGGATAATGTTGGCGGTGTTCCATGCTGCCTTACCGGCCTGCATCGCGGCCAGTAGTTCCCCGTCGCGGTGCAAAGCGAAAAAGCCTTCTAGCTCCCGCTCGGCCTGCCTGACCAGAACAGGATCAATCACCCCCTGAGCGGCCTTGATTGTGTCGCGGATCGTCTTGACGCTCATGCCGTCATCTCGGACAACTTGAACCACGCGGCCGGGCTTCAATTCATGCGACACCTTCTCTCCGCTGGGCCACTGCTTGGCATAACGCAGGCGCAGCGCGGCCACCCGTTCATCACCCTGCAAGTCTGGATAGTCATCGCAGCGACTCAGCAGGCAGGCGTTGCAGATTCTGGGACCAATGGCACTACTCCAGTATCGGCGTTCGACCGCTGAGCCAATCTCGCAGTCAAGGCCAGATCCGCAGTAATCGCAGGTGGTTGTCATTTAACTTCCCCTGAAGTGCAGTTGCCGGCACCAGGGCGGCAGATGATCTTGTCCTGGTGCTGGAGTGCGCTTGATAGATTTTTCCTTCGTCGACTGGTCAGTGCCGCCCGATCTCGACGTGCTGCCTGTGAACAGCCTTTCCTCTACAAACAATGCCGTTGCCGACTTCCGCGTACATCACCCCCATGCTGGCGGATCGTGCCACGTCCTTGATCTCTTCAAGAATTTTCATGATGCGGTCTCGTCGGCTGCCCCCATCAGGGGGGAGTAACTCATCAGCCAGCACCAGAGCTGCTGCATCTATTGCAGCTTTGTCGATGTACTTCAGTGCCTGGTCAGCCACATAGGATATTCCATCAACGGCATTTTCAAGACGGTGAACCTTGCCGATATGCCTGTACGGCTTGATATCAACAGCCATTGAAATATCGACTTCGCTGTTGCCGCTGTTCCTTGCTACATTCATCTTAGCCATGATGCAATCTCCTGTATTGCGTTGTGGTCAGGGGGCGGCGACATTGCTCTGTCGTCGCGCCCCGCTTTGCCTGAACCCGTCAGGCGGCGGTACTGCGAATCGGTACCACACGCGCATCAGCGACGCGGCCCATGACGTGATCGGCCCACGCGGCCATCAGCTTGACGCGGGCGTCTAGACGGTCGGTGCGCTCGTAGGCGGCCTGGACCTTGTTGCTGATGGCGTGCGCCAAGCATCGTTCGGCAACCTCGGTACTGGTGCCATGGTCGGCGCACCAGTTGCGGAAACTGGACCGGAATCCGTGCGCTGTCGCCACGCGGCCCGGTAAGTCGCTGGGCGCCTGAGCCTTGCGCAAAATGGATGTGAGGGCCATGTCTGAGAGTTCGCCGCCACGAAGGGCAGGGAACACCAGCGCCTCCGTCTGGGGATCGTCGCCGTGCTGTTGATCACGCAGCAGCGCGATTGCGCCATCAGACAGCGGAACACGATGGGCCCGGCCGGCCTTCATGCGGTCAGCTGGTACTGTCCATAGCTTTTGGTCGAAGTTGATTTCGGCCCACGTCATTCCCCTGACCTCGCCGGACCGGGCGGCGGTCAGAATGGCGAACAGCAGCGCAGCACGCGCGCCCATGATCGGCTGGCGGGCTAGATGATCGCGGACGAAGACGGGCACCTCACGCCAGGGCATGGCCGGGTGGTGGCGTTCTGGTGTTGCGTCCTTTTGCTTGGCTGCGGGCAACAGCGGCCCGACGTCGTCCAGTGGGTTGCCCTGGATGTATTTCCGGGCACGGCAGGCAGCCATGACAGAGGCACAGCGCATTTTGATGCGCTTGGCAGTCTCCGGGATCGTCAGCCAGATAGGGCGCAGCATGTCCGCGAAATGCTCAGCCTGTAGTGCGTCCACCTTCACGCCGCCAATGGATGGGAAGGCGTGTTGTTCCAGGCTGCTGATCCACTGTTGGCGGTGCTTGTCGTTGCGAAAACCTGGAGCCAGGATCTCCCACTGATCGCGGGCAGCTTTCTCGAAGGTCGGTATTGCCCGTGTACTCTGGCGGGCCAGGATCGGATCAATGTCGTCTTGGATCTGCTGGCGGGCCTCCAGGGCCTTTTCAATGGCGCGTGCCACTCCGGTATCAGGGTAGCTGCCAAGTCCCATGTCGCGCCGCTTGCCGGTCACGGGTGAGACATAGCGCAAGATCCATTTGCCACGGCCCCGCTCGGTGCTGGCGAATAGGTACATGCCAGTCACGCCAGCAGGTACTGGCTTGTCTCCGGGCTTGATCGCCCGCGCCGATCTGTCAGTAATGTAGCCCATCATCCAGCCCCACGCGAAAACATAGATTGGATGATATCTCGTAATACGTTGTGTGTCAGTATCCCATTGACAGTACAGGGATAACATATCCCGGATGATATCCGGATAGGCGAGCGTGAGGCGGTCCTCTTGTCCGCCAATTCTCAAAGTTCCTGAAACCATACGCCCGGCCCGAGAGCCTCTCCATTTTGGAGTGGGAGCTCTCGGTGCTCCGTTCATGCCGGAGAGCCAGAGCCCGGATTGTTCGGGTGATCGCTTGTGCGGCGGCCAAAAAGCAATCGCGGCTCTGGGCCGCGATTGCTTTTGCTGACGTTGAAACGGCGGTGCTTCAGGCGCCGCCCTTCAGGATATTTTCACTGAGCCCGCGGCCATCGTGGTATTGCTTGTAGATATCGTTCAGCTTGCCGTTCTTCAGGTTCGTGCGTACCCACTGATCCAGCCAGGCTTTCAGCTTGGGGTTGTTCTTCGGGAGGGCGACACCCAGTTCGAATTCGCGTTCCACGAACTTGGTTTCGAAGGGATCCTTGGTCAGCTTCTTGTTGATTTCACCCATGATCGCCGGGTTGGACGATACGACCTTGACCTGGTGGCTGACGGCTGCGGTCACCAGCGTCGCGTCGTCTTCGTAGCGTCGGATGTTGGCGTCGGGCGCGTTCTTGCTGATGTCGGCGTCGTTCGTCGTGGCGCGCGTCAGGCCGATGGTCACGCCCTTCAGGTCCTTGTACCCGGTGATCTTCACTTCCTTCGGGGCCGCGACGGTGATTTCGATCATGGAGTAGGGAATCGAGAAATCCACGACCTTGGAGCGCTCGGGCGTGATCGACAGGGCGGCTACCGTAATGTCAGCCTTGCCCGTCTGGATCGTCGGGATCCGGGCCGCAGTGGAGACCGAAACCAGTTTGAGCTTCACGCCAAGGTCCTTGGCAAGTAGTTTTGCCGCGGCGATGTCCGACCCGTCGGGTTTCAGGTCAGCACCCAGGAAGCTGTACGTCGGGAGGCCTTCGTTGATGGCGATCCGGATCTCGCCCGCCTGCTTGATCTGGTCCAGCTCCAGGGCCGACGAGGACGCGGACGCCGCACACAGCGCCACCGCGACGGCCGAATACAAAATCTTCATACCGTTGTTCATTCAAGTCTCCGTGATAATGTCCGGCCGCAAGACGTCAGCGCCCAGCACGATACCATCGCGTATCTTTGCCGACGCGGCAACCCGCTATAACCCTGTGTTGTACTGCGTCGCGATCATTATGACGACTGCAGCGGGTGCCAGGCGGCATGCGGATGCCTGGCGCCGCGCACTGAATGAGAGGGTCCTGCGCAGGGGACCCTGAGGGTCATTCCATCCCGGGCACGGTGCTGGAGAATCCGCAGTCCACGTGCAGGATTTCGCCGGTGACGCCGGCCGCCAGGTCCGAGAGCAGGAACGCGGCCGCGTTGCCTACGTCCTCGGTCGTGACGTTGCGCCGCAGCGGTGACTGCGATTCCACATACTTCAGCATGTTGGAGAAGTCGCGAATCCCGCTGGCGGCGAGCGTCTTGATGGGGCCGGCCGAAATGCCGTTGGCGCGCAGGCCCTTGGGCCCCAGCGACCGTGCCAGGTAGCGCACGCTCGCCTCCAGGGATGCCTTCGCCAGGCCCATCATGTTGTAGTTGGGGATGGCCTTTTCCGCCCCCAGGTAGGTCAGGGTCAGGACCGAGCCGTTGCGTCCCTGGAGCAGCGGGAGGGCGGCTTTGGTCAGTGCTGGAAAGCTGTAGGCGGAGATGTCGTGTGCGATGCGGTAGTTTTCGCGCGTCATGCCATCCAGGAAATCGCCTTCCAGCGCTTCGCGCGGCGCGAATCCGATGGAGTGCACCAGACCATCCAGGCCGTCCCAGTGGCTATGCAGTGCGGTGAATGCGGCTTCGATCTGGGTGTCGTCCGAGACGTCGCAGGGGATGACGATGTCGCTGTCCAGTTCGCGCGCGAAGTTGCGCACGCGTTCCTCGAATCGCTCGCCCACGTAGGTGAGGGCGATTTCGGCGCCCTGTTTGCGGCAGGCGTGCGCGATCCCGTAGGCAATGGAGCGGTTCGAGAGCACGCCCGTGACCAGGATGCGCTTACCGGTTAGAAAACCCATGATGTTGTCCTACTGGTTAGAGTGATAGTTGGGCCATAGTTTACCCACACTCGTTCCACCTCGCCGCTTGCATGCGGCTCCTTAGTTGCCCCCACGGCATGGCTTGCAAGCCATGCCGGTTCGTGAGGCTTGTCATCGCCCGCAGGGGCGATGACAAGTCCACACTCACCCCTGTACATCCGCTCCGGGGACTCGGATGCGTTGGCCGGTCGAGAGCGACGTGTTCCTCAGGTTGTTCAGCTTGCGCAGGGCGTCTACCGAAGTGTTGTAGCGGCGAGCCAGGGAATACAGCGTGTCGCCGCGTTGGATGGTGTGCGTGCGGGCCACTGGTTCGCGGCGCGGGTAATTGCGGCCCGTGCTGCGTACGCTGGCGGCGGGCCTGCTGATCTCACGTTTGGGGGTGTCGATTGCCTGGGGCTGGTAGGAGACGAATTGCACGCCGCTGGATGGAGCCGCCTGTCTGGGGACCAGCAACGCCGTGGTGGCTCGGGTCGTGCGATTGCTCAAGGCATTGGCCGCGCGAAGCTGGTCTACCGTGATGCCGTGCTGCCGGGCGATGGTGGTCAGTGATTCGCCGCGCTTGGGTTGGACCAATTCCCAGGATGCCAGATTGCCGCTGTATGCTGCCAGGTTGCTATTGAAGGTCTGGACCTTGTCCAGCGGCAGGTGCAGGGCTGGGTTGTGCCTGCCCAGGATCACGGGGCGGTTGAACGACGGGTTCAGCGCCCGGAAGTCGTCCAGCGGCATTTCCGCCAGGGCGGCTGCCACGGCAATGTCCATGTCACGGGACTTGTGGACAGTGGTGAAGTAGGGCGTGTTGCTGACATTGGGCAGCACGATTCCAAACTTGTTGGGGCGCGCGATGATGTTCTTGATCGCCTGCAGTTTGGGGACATAGTTGCGAGTCTCGTCCGGGAGGTCGATCGTCAGGTAGGTTGGCACGATGCCCTGGGACTCGGCTTTGTCCATGGACCGTTTGACCGCGCCTTCGCCCCAGTTGTAGGACGCCAGCGCCAGGTACCAGTCGCCCTGCAGGTCATACAGGTACGTCAGATAATTCAGTGCCGCCTGGGTGGATGCGACCGGATCGCGGCGCTGGTCGCGCCACCAATCCTGTTCCAGGTTGTAGTGCAGGCCGGTGCTGGGGATGAATTGCCACAGACCGGAGGCCTGGGATCGCGACAGCGCGGTCGGATCGTAGGCGGATTCCACGAAGGGCAGCAGGGCCAGCTCGGTCGGCAGGCCGCGGCGGTTCAGTTCGTCGACGATGTAGTAGAGGTATTTTCCCGCCCGTTGGCTCATGAGGAGCACGGATTGCGGGTGCGAGGCGTAGTAATCGGTCCAGTAGTCGACCCGCTCGCTGTGCAGGTTGGGGATGGCAAAGCCCCGTCGGATGCGGTCCCACATGTCGCGGGGCGGGTTCGTCAGATCGACGGTCCGGGAGGTGTCCTGTGCGATGTAGGCTCCGCCCTGGTTGGCTTCCTGTCGGTGAGTGGCGCACCCCGCCAGAACCACCAGAACCAGGGGTAGAAGAAATCGCAGGATTTTCATGGGTGGATCATTTGAAATCGTTTTTCCATTGTCTCAGACAAGCAAAGACGGCTTGTGGGCTATCCAGGCGGCGGGCGGCCCTATGGTCTGCTGCTGCGCGTACTTCCGGCTGCCAGGTGCGCATGAACGGATTCGTCTGCAGTTCCAAATCCAGGCGCGACGGCAGCGTCGGCTGGTTCTGTGCACGCAATCTGGCAGTGTCCCGAGCCCGTGCCTGCAAGGCCACGTTATCGGGTTCGACCTGCAAGGCCCAGCGTATGTTGGCAGCGGTGTATTCGTGTGCGCAACAGACCAGGGTCTCAGGTCGCAAGTTTCCGATTTTACTCAAGGATTCGAGCATTTGTGCAGGGGTGCCTTCGAAGAGGCGCCCGCATCCCGCTGCAAACAGCGTATCGCCGCAGAAAATCACCGGGCGTTCGGCGTCGATGAAGCCCACGTAGGCGATATGGCCCGCGGTGTGGCCGGGGATGTCCAGCACATGGAACTGCAGGCCGATTCCCGGCAGGTCCACCTGGTCGCCTTCGGACAGAGGCACGTCGCAGGCCGGGAGATTTTCGGCGCGGGGCCCGTAGACGCGCGCGCCGGTTCGCTGTTGTAATGCACGCACCCCGCCCGTGTGGTCGTTGTGGTGGTGGGTGATCAGAATGGCTTCCAGCGTCAGGCCGTGAGACAGCAGTGCTTCGACGGGGGCGGGTTCTCCGGGGTCGACGATCAGTGCGTGGCCATTTTTCTGTACCATCCAGATATAGTTGTCCGCCAGTGCGGGAATCGGGATCAAGGTGGCCGGCGCATCGTCGGCTGGAGCAATCAGTTTCATGGCAAAGGAGTCGGGGTGGCACTACAGCGCGCAATGCCGATCGAATTGGCGCAATGGCTGGAAACCCCGATGGGGCAATATGTGCGGGCCTGGGAACAGCGCCAGGTCGATGCCATGGTAACCAATGCGTTCGGCTATCATGCCATACAAATCGGCCTGCCGCATTGGGACTTGCTCCAGGCCAACCGCATCCCCTACAAGGCCTGGGCGCACAGCCCCAGTGCGCCTTTCGGTCAACGGGCCGGACGCCTGATCTGCGAACCCGAACAGCTTCCATTCGATGGCCAGAGCATCGACCTCATGGTGATGCCGCATACCCTGGAATGGTGCGAGGACCCGCATCAGGTTCTGCGCGAGGTCGAGCGGGTACTCATGCCCGAGGGCCGAGTGGTGATCACGGGCTTCAACCCATACAGCCTGTGGGGCGTGCGTGAATCCTTGCCCGGGCTTGCGTTGCGGCTGCCGGTGCCTGTGCCCTCCCAGGTATCGCCGTCGCGTCTGAAGGACTGGTTCAAGCTGCTATCCTTCGAGCTCGATCGCGGGCGTTTCGGTTGTTATGTTCCCTTGTGTGCGACGCAGGCCTGGTTGCAGCGCTGGCATTTCATGGAACACGCGGGCGACCGTTGGTGGCCGGCGGCCGGTGCGGTTTACGCCATCGCGGCCGTCAAGCGTGTCATCGGGATGCGTCTGGTGGGGCCGGCATGGCGGGGCGGGAAGCGCCGCCGCGGCCGTCGGGCGGCCGTCGCCCCCGTTGCGAACCAATTGAAGGATGATCATGGATGATCCCGTCGTGGATATCTGGACCGACGGCGCATGCAAGGGCAATCCCGGCCCCGGTGGCTGGGGTGTGCTGCTGCGCCAGGGCGCCCGCGAGAAAACGCTGCACGGCGGCGAGGCCCTCACCACGAATAATCGCATGGAGCTGATGGCGGTCATCCAGGCCTTGCGCGCGCTCAAGCGGCGGTGTGTGGTGACGGTGCATACGGACTCGGTCTATGTAAATAAGGGCATGACGGAATGGTTGCCCAACTGGAAGCGCCGCCAGTGGCGTACGGCCGACAAGAAACCCGTGAAGAACGCCGATCTGTGGCAGGCGCTGGACGAACTGGCATCCAGCCATGAACTACACTGGCGCTGGGTGAAGGGCCATGCGGGCGACCCCGGCAACGAGCGCGCGGATGCGCTGGCCAATCAGGGCGTCGCGGAACTGCAGACGACGGTTGCCTGATTCCCCCACGGAGATCTCATGCGTCAAGTCGTACTCGATACTGAAACCACGGGCCTGGAACCCGATCAGGGCCATCGCGTGGTGGAGATCGGCTGCGTGGAAATCGTCAATCGCCGGGTGACAGATCACCATTTGCACCTGTATCTGAATCCCGATCGCGACAGTGATCCGGATGCGCTCAGGATTCATGGACTGACGACCGAGTTTCTGTCAGAGCATCCGCGCTTTCCAGAAATCGCGGACCAGCTCGCCAGCTTCGTGAAGGATGCCGAGGTCATCATTCATAACGCGGCCTTCGACGTGAAGTTCCTGAGTGCGGAGCTTGAACGCGCGTCCTTGCCGGAGTTCCCGACGCTTTGCGCGGAGATCACCGATTCGCTGCTGGTCGCGCGCGAGATGTTCCCTGGCAAGCGCAACAACCTGGATGCGCTGTGCGAGCGATTCGGCATTTCGCATGCGCATCGTACGCTGCACGGCGCCTTGCTGGATGCGGAGTTGCTGGGCGAGGTCTGGCTGGCCATGACGCGCGGCCAGGATTCGCTGCTTGGCGACGGCTTGGATGGCGCCGTTGGTCCCGAGGGTGGCGCCAGCTCGGCGCAGTCTGGGTTTGATGCGTCGGGCCTGGCGGTGGTTTCCGTCAGTGAGCAGGACCTGCAGGCCCACGAAGCCTACCTGGATGAGCTGGATAAGGCCGTCGGCGGTCAGAGCCTCTGGCGCCGGCTGGGGCTTGGTTCCGATCGTGTATAATCGCTGTCTTTCCAGTTGGCCACCCCGCGCGTTCCGCGCAATTCCGGGTGGCGTCCAACTGGGCGGTTAGCTCAGGGGTAGAGCGCTGCCTTCACACGGCAGAGGTCACTGGTTCGATACCAGTACCGCCCACCAGTTTCCCCCAAATATCCCAGAATCTTCAGGCACCGATAGGCATGCGCCAATGTCCTTGCCCGACATCGGGTCCCGGATTCCTGCAGGGACTCTCCTCTCTATGTGCGGGCCTCATCCGAACGGCTGGTCGGCCATCTGCCCCTCGCAGACACCGACAGAAAACCTTTATCATGATCCGACACAGGATGTCGTGAATCCCCCGAGACTGTGACTCCCGTACGTGCGATAGAGGTAGGAGATCGTACCGTGAGACACCCGACCTTCCCCCCACTTCTTGTTGCGCAGGCCTCCCGAGGGCAGGCGGATGACTTCGTCGATGCACAATCGCATCCGGTGGGGCCGGTGTCACGCATGATCGAGGTGGCCACGCATGAAGCTCACAAGGAAGCGCTGGCTCGCTGGCCCCTGCTCGCGGAAATCGATCGGTCGCTTGCTGAGAAAGGCAATGCGCCCGTCGAGCTGGATTCTGCCTCCGGAGTCTCGTCATGAATCTCATGACCCTGACCGGTGTGCGGGGGGGCTGCGGAACTACGACCATCACGGGGATGCTGGGCGATGCGCTGCATGCGCTCGATCAACGGGTATTGCTGGTAGATCTGAACGCCTCGGACCTGCTGCGGCTGCATTTCGACGTGCCTCACGCGGACGGGCATGGCTGGGTGGTATCTCTGTTCCCGTCCGACTGGCGGCAGCAGGCATTCCAGCTCGACGACCATCTGACGTTGGTGCCGTTCGGCCGCAAGGCGATTGAGGAATCGGGAGTATCGCACCTGCTGCGCGGTGATGATTTCTGGCTCCAGGTGCTGCCGGATCTGGACCAGGACTTCGACTGGGCGCTCTTCGACTGCCCCCCGTACCCTAACCGGCTGGCGCCGGCTCTGCGATTTCGCAGTACGCTGGACGTGCTGGTGGCGCGTCCGGACATCGCCGCCCATGTCCTGTTGGCGCAAATTGGGCTGGAAGCAACCAGCCATCTGCTGATCAATGACTTCGATCCTGGGCGGCAACTGGCCTGCGACGTCGTTCTGGACTGGCATTGCCGCTATGGGGCGCGTGTACTGACGCAACCTGTCTATCGAGATGAAAGCTTGCATGAAGCACTGGCGTACAAAAGGCCTGTGACCCGCTACTTGCCGGACGCGGCCGCCAGCCAGGCGGCCCGGACCCTGGCGCAATGGTGTCTGTCTGCCCGGTCGTCCGCGGCCTGATGGATGTCGAGACCAGACCGAGGGAACCCGGCATCGTCTGGAGGCAGGGCTATTCGACCGGTTAAGGGCCGGAGACATGTGACTCGTGCCAGCCGAGCGTGGCTCCCCTGGATACCGCAGCGTAGACCGCTGCATTGCGGTTGTTGACGGACAGCCGCTGATACAAGGCCTCGGTATGGGTCTTGGCCGTGGCGATCGAGATATTAAGTTCGCGGCTGATTTTCTTCAGGGGAAAGCCTTTGGCCAGCAGGGCCAGCACTTCGTACTGACGTGGGGTCAGATGCAGCATGTCCGCCTCCCGGCTGATGAGGTCGGGTGTCAGGGCCTGGCTTGTGGTCAGTCCGACCAGTTCCGCCTGGCGAAGTTCGGTCTGTGGTTTGGGTGCCGCGGGCGCGGCTTTTGGATGGTGCAGCAGGTTGTCGGGCTGGGGCTCGTCGATCCTGGCGCTGGTGGGTGTTTCGTGCCTGTCATACCATCGGCGCTTTGGTGGTGCTCCGCAGTCGGGAGATATGGCGCCTTCGCCAGCGCCAGCCTGGTGGAACATATCCGGATGCGGGAAACATTTTCCGCCCGCCAGGACCAGCATGATGGATGTCTTTAGCACATCCTGTGACGAGTACTTGGAAATGTACCCGGCCAGCATCGGTGGCAGATTGAGTACGGAATAGGGTAGCGTCTGGGTATCGGACAGCAGCAGGATGCGGTTTGGCGTGTAGCCTTGCTGGGCCGCCGACACAAGTTCGATCATCTTGTCGTACGCCCCGGGCACGGACAGCAGCATCAGATCAGTGTTCGCCTTCTGGGGGGCGCCCTGGAATAGCTGAGCATAATCGATGCCCGTCGTGACAAGCGCGCGGTCTAGGGTCTGCAGCAGCTTCAAGATACCCAAACGCAGCAGCGTATTGGGCTCTACTACGATGACGTTCGCCATCGTGGGCCCCTTATCGAGTGTTCAAACGTTTGTCATTGTTTATCCGAATGCAAGGTTTAGCAATCCTTGTCTTATGAGGGTTGACTCATTTCTTCACGGTAACGGTTGTCCGCAGCGGTCCGGGGCATTTGCACCACATTGTCGGGAGGGTGACGCTCGCGTGCGAAATCAATCAGGCTGATCTGACCTTCGTCCGTATGGTGGACGCAGGTGATCTGGCTGTCATGCAGCACCTTTAGTTGCGCGGGGTCGATGCTGAAGCTGGCTGCCAGATCCGCGTCGGTCAGGATGGTCGGAGGTTTGCGCCGGTCCAGCCCGCCAAACCGCAGGGCGTTGTAGCCGGCCCAGGCGAGCAGCAGCAGCGCGATGCCGACCGCCACCAGTGCGTAGACCAACAGGGTATGCGCATGAGGCAGCAGCTGCGAGGCGATAGGGGCGGTGAGGCCATGTATCCTGCCCTCCAGGATGGGCCGGATACCTGCCGCGAACAGATAGCAGAACGCGAACCAGGCCAGAGCGGTCAGCAGGAAGTCGATCAGAGCGACGGCTCTGGTGCGGGGAGTCTTGATGATCATCATGATGTGGGCGCCTTGATGCCGCGGTCGGGGCTTTCCCAGCGAGCCCGGCAGCGACGATGATGCTTGAGCATGACCTTGGGGAAGCTCCAGAGGGTGGTCAGCAGATTGACCATCCAGTAGGCCAGTGGGTACCAGATGACCCAGTACAGGGAATGGCTCAGATTGCGTTCATAGCGATGGTCGATGAAGACGCTGAGGCAGAACTGCAGTAGGCAGGCCATGGCCAGGACCATGCCGGTGAATGCCGGGGGGATCAGCGTCTCGATGTGGATGTGATTGGGCAGTGTCACGAACAGTCCTATCGTCCACAGGACGATGGACAGGATCAGGGCAAAGGCCCAGATCGCTGAAATGCAGTACTCCAGCACCATGGGCCACAGGCGGCGGTTATGCCAGGACCAGATGTTTGGCACGTTCTTCAGAAAGACCTCGGCACCCCCCTGGGCCCAGCGCAGGCGCTGCTTCCATAGGCCCCCCAGCGTTTCGGGCATCAGGATCCAGCACAGTGCCCGCGGTTCGAAGAAGATTGACCAGTGGTCGCGTTGCAGCTTCCAGCTAATATCGATGTCTTCTGTCACCATATCCAGGCTCCAGTAGCCGACCCGGTCCAGCGCGCTGCGCCGGAAAGCTGCCACGACGCCCGAAACTGTGAAGATCTGACCGTAGACCCGCTGGGTGCGCTTGATCAGTCCTACGATTGAGGAAAACTCGCCGACCTGGATGCGGCCGATCAACGTCGAGCGCGTGCGCACGCGAGGGTTGCCTGTGACGGCGCCGACACGTGGGTGCTCGAGCAACGGGGCGACCAGGTAGTTCACTGCATCGCGATCCAGGATGGCGTCACCGTCGATGCAGACCAGATAGTCGCTGCGGGCTGCCAGCGCACCCATGCGCAGAGCCATGGCCTTGCCCTGGTTCTGCGCCAGGTGGACGATGTGCAGCCGGCGGTGTCCGGTGGCTAGTTCGTCCACTATGGCCCCGGTGTTGTCGGTGGAGCCGTCATCGATGGCGATGACTTCCACCCGCAGATAACGTTGGTCCAGCGCCGCCAGGATCGTTTCGGCACCATGCTCGGCTTCGTTGTGACAGGGAATCAGGATCGAGACCAGCGGGCCGCCCTTGAGTTCGGGTGGTGCGACGTCAGGCCCCCAGGGCTGATGACGTTCCCAGTGCAACCAGTAATACAGGCCGCCGAACATCCACAACCCCGACATGAACAGAGGGTAAAGGAATACGAAGTCCAGGATCAGGTCGCCCGTCCACAGCAGGGCCGCCCCGAAAGGCGCGCCGAGCACCACGCACAGGATTAGAAAGGCAAGCAGTCGATCTGTCATCACGGATCCTCCTTATCGGTAGGGATACCAGGCATTCGAGATAGCCGGCCGAATGATTTTCAGTACCGGCTGGTTTTCCACGAAATCGTCGGGGTAGTAGCCGAAATTCTGAATGCCCAGTCGCTGCAAGTGCTGCATCCAGCCGGCCAAGATGTGGCTAGATACGGGTGGTTGGCCGGGCAGGTTCCAGTCGCGGGCCTGGAGCTCGAAGACTGTGTGGTCCAGGGCGCCTGGGTGCCGGCTGACAGCGGCGACCAGACGATCGATCCAGGCCATGGATCTTGATGTGTGGACCTGTTCCATCAGAGGCATGGTCATGGGAACGGTCCAGTCGTAGGTCTTCAGGAAATCGCCCAGATTCTGCGCGAACCAGGTCTCGCTGGCCGGATTCAGAATCGGCTTGGAGTACAGATTGCGGGCGGTCCTGACCTGCGGCCCCCGGACGGCTCGGACGTGTTCGGTCAGCATCTTGGTGAAATCGATCAGTGCCTGGCTCTTGAAGCGGGTCCAACGTTGCAGGGTGGCCGGGTCCGCCCGCAGCGCCTGGATGGAATCCGGTAGGCCAGCCTGGCGGTACGCGGCCAGCGCGGGCGGGCTAGCGTCCTCGAAGTCGCTGAGCAGCGCGTCATCATGGAACAGGATGCCGTCGATCGGGGCGCTGCGCGCCAGGTCCTCGTACAGGCCGGTGATCTCGGCGCGCGCCTTTGGGGCGAAGGGCGACAGGCGCTGGTACTGGGTGGGGTCCGGGCGTGGGGCGGCATTGGGATGGTCGGGATCCCAGCGACTGACCCGGGCGATCATGGGCGACAGATTGAAGCTGAGGACCGGCATCCAGGCGTAGACCGCGACGTGCGCACGCGTCTGCAACTGCCAGACTGCGCGGTTGAACAGGTCCGCGCGCATGGGCAGCCAATGGTTGGGGAAATAGACCTCGCGCGCCAGCCCGTCGCCGGTGGGGTCGGCGAAGGCCTGCAGGAAGACCGTGCTGACTTGCAGATCGGCAATCCGCTGCACAAGAGCCCCCAGGTTCTTGTCCATCTGGGCCGGATCTGGATCGTAGACGTAGTCCAGATCCACCTGTGTCACACGCATGCGGGGGCGCGCCTCAGCTCGCAGGACGGCTTGGGAAAATGCGGAGACACCCGGCGAATCCGTCACCAGCAATCGGGGAATCGACATTGGATGATCCGTACTGCCCAGGCCGTCATCGAGGGTCAGTGCCATCTGATAGCCATGCTTGTGGATGAGGTCCAGGGTTTCTCCGTTGGCGGCGCCATAGGGCCAGATCCACACGCGTGGCGATTTTCCGGTTACCTCGCGAAGTTTCCGGGTGATCTGTTCAACATCGCTGCCGATGCGCTGGCGATAGGCGGCATCGGTCTCGTAGGTGCGCGTCTTCGCGTCATACCGGTGGGTGGTGGCGGCAGGTTCCAGGTTGCCTGTGGGGTTGCCTGGGATGCCGCGATGCAGGTTTTCGGTATGTGAGGCAATCTCGACCAGGCCTGATCGGGCGACCTGCCGGACCTGGTCCCAGGTGGCAAAGCGTTCCCGGGGGATCTCCGCGTTGCCGAAATGCACCGGTTTGTCGTCGGGCGTGCCGACCCATGCGCCTACCGGCGCCCAGATGGCGGGCCAGTTCATGGATTTCAGGAAGGGGAACACACGGGTGTAGAAACTGCGGAAGCCATCGTCGAAGGTGAGCAGCACGGCCTTGGGCGGTAGCGGTTTGCCGCCGGCGTGGGCCTTCAGGATCTGGTCCACGGAGACTGGCTGGTAGCCGTTGTCGTGCAGCCATCCCATCTGGGCGACGAACAGGTCCGTGCGCACCGCCACGAAGCGCTGGTCGGGGTCCTTGTCTTCGATGTCGTGGTAGGCCAGTGTCAGCAGGGCATTGTGAGGCCAGGGCTGGTCGATGCGTGCCACCGGTCGTTCGGCGGGCGGGGTAAAGGTCGGGACATCGCGCGCGCAGCCGGTCAGCAGAACCACGCCGAACGACAGCAGAAGCAAACGCAGGCGGAAGGAGGCGAAGGATTGCATGGCGTACTCCTGTCTCAGAATCGGTACGTCATGTTGACGAGGAAGTTGTAGTCACGTTCCCGCTGACCATCGTAGGGACGCGACGTGCCTGTGATCATGAAACCGACGTCCAGAACGTCGTTGTAGCGGTAGCGTTGGCCATAGCCGACCGTGACGATGCCCCCAGTGCCGAAGTTCCGTTGCGAATAGGTGCCCACGCCCAGCAGGAATTGCTGTTCCCAGCGGTTCTCGTAGCGCTGGTACAGCGTGTGTGTGATCTGCAGGGCGGGCAGAACTGTCAGGTCGGACTTTGGGTTGAAGTAGGGCGCGTCGTCCGCCGTATTGTGCGAGCCGGACAGATTCAACAGCGCGTCTACTTTCACCTTCGGTGCGGTGTACAGGCGCTGGCGGCCGGACAGGCTGGCTTCCAGGCGATTATTGCCGTCGGAAAAGAACGAGGGAGTGATCGTCAGGACCCATTCGCGGCGATCGTCGCCCCGCCAGCGCAGGGACGCATTCAGGCTGTTGGCCGTGATGTTGTGCTTCAGCGCGCGCAGCGGTGTGTCTCTGGACAGCAGAGCCGCGCCGGCGCCTACTTGCCAGTGATCGTTCAGATCCACGAAGACCGACGCGGCCGCGCCGGTCTTCGTGCCATAACCGTAGCGGTTGCCGGAGACTTCCGCCTGGGCCGTGACAACCCGACTGCGCCATTCGGCCCCGGCTCGCGCCCAACCGTAATAGCCGTTGCCTTCGTCGAATTCGCCCTGGGAATAGCCGGTGCCGGCGAACACCCGCCAGTTTTCGTCGATAGGCGGCGAATACAGCACCGTGTCTAGGTTCCATTCGTGGCTGCCCAGCACGGGACTGTTGGTCGTCACGCCGCGGCTGGCGGTCATCCGCCACTCGGCCATGTTGTGCACCTCCCATTCCCGCGCCAGCCGCTGGACCGTGGTGTCTTCGGGGGCGCGCGCCGCCACGTCGTCGCGCAGCAGTTTTGCCTGGTGCCATTCCTGCAATGCCAGGGCAGTTTCGGCCTGGCCCACCTCGACCCCGATGGATCGTGGCATCTGGGATTCCGCGATTTTCAGATCGCGTTCCGCGTGGTGCGGCAGATCCCGCGCCCGGTAGACCCCGGCGCGCATCGTCCGGATGTTGGTGTTGTCTGGGGCTGCCGCCACCATCTGGTCGAGTGTTTGTTGCGCCCGTACCGAGTCGCCTTCGTAGAGATAGCCCTGGGCGCGGGTCAGTTCAGCGTCCATGCGCAAGGGATTGGGCTCACGCACCGGGGTACCCTTGTAGTAGTTCCAGATCGGTTGCTCCTGGATGGCGCGGTCCATCCCGGCGTTGGCCGCGTCATCCTGATTGGATTCGGTCAGCGCGTAGAACAGGCCGCTCTGATCGGCCAGCCGGTTGGCCGAGGTACGGTTTTGATGTATGGTCGCCAGCGACTGCTGGAACAAGGGGGCGGCTTTTTCTGGCTGTTGGAGATACAGATAGGCGGAAGCCACATCCCCCAGCACATAACTGGGCACCGGGGTGCCGTTGGCCCGCATTGCGTCGTAGCTGGTCACGACGTCCCGCATGCGGCGGCGGGCGTGCAGGGCCTGCAGGCGGTCTGCCTCGGCGCGCTGGACGTCCGCCCGGGCTGTCGGCCCCATGGCCCGCCATTCAGCAATCAGCCGGTCATACAGGGACAGCGCCTGGTCGGCCAGGGCGAAACGGCTGGCCTCGCCCCGGGAATCCGCGGATGCCGCCCGGGTCAGCTGGGCGGCGACATCGGCCTGCAGCGAGCGGGTCTGGGCGGGGTCCATCACGCCGGGGTGGGCCTGTGTCATGCGCAGCGCCGCCTGGGGCAGTTGCGCGCGCTGCTGCGCCAGGATGTAGGCGCGCATCACGTAAGGCCTGGCCGGTGCCAGATCGTAGGCCTGCGACGCCTGTTCCAGCGCAGCGTAGGGCTGCCCCGCTTGGACATAGGCGTAGTCCAGTGCCAGATGGCTGTCGGCATTCCTGGGTTGCTGGGCGACGAGCTGACGGCCGCCTCGGATCGCGTCATCCGTGCGGCCGGCGTCGGCCAGAGTCATGATGTGGCCGTAGGTAAATGCAGGCTGATTGTGGAACCGTCGTTCGCCCTGCTGAAAGAGGGTGATCGCATTGTTCCAGCGTTGCGTGTCGCGATAGGCGCGCGCCACCGTGTTCAGGGCCTGGGACGACAGGTTTCCGGGGGACTCGGCCTGTTCATAGGCCTGAGTGATTGCCTTGCTGTGGCCCGCCCAGCCCGAAATCAGGATGTAATCACCGAGAACGCGGCGATCGTCGGGGGTCTGTCGAAGGCGCTGCCGCAGCATGGTCAGCGCCGGGGAATAGTCACCGGCGCGCGCCTGTTGTATCAGCGTGTCATAGTCTTGTGCGGGAGCACACAAGGCCATGCCAGGCGATGCCAAGGCTGCACAGATTGTGAGCGTAATGGGTAACAGGCAGTTCGACAAGGCGGGCCCCGCGGTCAGTCATGGTTTACTGGGCTTGCGGGCATTCGAACTGATAGCTGCCCGCCCGGTTACCGTTGGCAAACAAAACCAGTTTGATCTCACAGTGGTCCCGTTCCCCGACAGATAGGGAGAAACGTGTGAGCGCGGTGGGGGTGTTGGCCCTCAGCCGCACGTCGCCGCTTTGATTGATGGTGGATGTGCCGCTGATGCCCTGCTTGGTGGCGCTCAGCTGATATCGGACGGTGCCATTTTCATGGCTTTGCACGTAGGGGATGACCACGCTCGGCTGTGTGCCAGGTACGGTGTCCAGCCAGACTTGCAGGTTCATATCTGCAGCCATCATGATCATCTCCCGGTGCTTCACCACACGAGATGCTGTTCCAGTGGCCAGGCGTGGCCCGAAGGCCCGCCCGGTAATGCCCCTGGGCGGGGTGCCGAAGGCTTACCAGCCTGTCTGAGTGAATGTTGCCGTGTTGAAGGAGCCGATCTGGACGGCCGTTGCGCCCAGGTTGGAACCCGTCTGCATGACAGTGGCGGTATTCAGGGAGCCTTCCTGATACAGGTTGGCCATCTGGTGCGAGCCATTCTTCTGCGTGACATTGGCAACGTTCCTGTAGTCGATCTGGACGATCTTCGCATCCGCATCGTTTGTCCACGACTGCTTCACGTTGGCCGTGTTGTTATAGCCATCCTGATACACATCGGACTTCGCGCCCACCGCGTATTCCTGCGTCGTATTGGTCACGTTCTGCTGACCCTTCTGGACGATCTTGGAATTGGACCCGGCGGTATGTGTTTGCGTGGCATTGGCATACTGGTTATAGCCTCGCTGGGTGATGTCGATAGTGGCAGGCCCAAACCAGTTGTTGTTCTGGGTCGCCTTGGCGACGTGGCTGTCACCCATCTGATTGATGGAGGCCGATGCACTGGCGTTGTACGCCTGTGTGATGGCGGCGTCATTATTGAAGCCATTCTGGTAGGTGTTCCCAGTGCTGCCTGCGAATGCCGCGGTCCCTGCGAATGCCAGGGCAAGACCGGATGCAAGTGCGCAAAGTTGGGTTTTCATGGTGAAACTCCTGTTGAGTCAACAAGACCTGTTTGAGAAATACGCCACCCGGCGGTCTTGGTACCGAGCTTTGTAATTACGAAAGCGGGTTGGACTTACTTGAATAGAAAGACTTTCAGCACCAGGCCGTTGCCGAGTTGTGTGATCGGCGGCAGCGCTCCCGGGGCTACCTGGGTAACCATTAACTGGTTGGCGTTTCCGAACTGGTTGAGGGTTGCGGAGGTATTGCTGGCGTACTGCTCCAGCCTGGCTTTGTTTCCTATCCCTCTCTGATTGATCTCGCCGGAGTCGTTGCCACCGGCTTGCGTGATCGAAGCGTCATTACCCATTCCATACTGGGCTACGACAGCGACATTGTTCATGCCGGTCTGAGAGGCTGTGGCGCGGTTGTTGATGCCTTCCTGGGAGGTGGACGCCATGGCATTGGCGCCTTTCTGGGTGATGTGGCTGGTGTTCAGGGTGCCTTGCTGAAAGGTCGTGGCCCGCAAGGATGACGTGCCCAGCTCCGTGGGCGGCAGTTCCGACAGGGACGAAAGATCCGGACTGCTGCAGTAGCCCGTCAGGGGGGCTGCAATTAGCAGCGCGAAGATGCTCAGAATCAGCCCCTGCCGGGCGGGCTGACCTGTGGTATGTGATTTGGACTCGATCATGATGAACTCCAGATCAGGCGGAGGGCGGCAGGGCGCTTAGTGCGCGGATGCCTTGCCATCGTCTGTTGTGACCACTGTTTCCGGCTTGGCAGGCTGGCGTGGGGTCACGGTCACCGTGTATTCCTTCTTTTCGGTATTCAGATAGCGCTGAAGCAGGGGATTGTTCCAGTCGGACGGGTTCTTCAGACGCCAGAGGTTGTTCTTGATTCCCTCGACGGTCAGGTGCATGACGGCGGCGTCGATGGCTTCCTTGACGGCGAGCTGGGCGGGTTCATTACTGGTGTAGCCTCCTTCGATCTCAAGCAGGTCGTAGTAGTTGACGAAACGGAAGTAGCTGGGGTGGATCTCGTACGACCAGATGGTCTTGGTCGTCGAGACGCTGTTCAGAACCTCGCCGGTCATGACGTCCACCGCGCGCAGATTGATCGTGACCTGATCCACGCTGTACTGGGTTGTCAAGCCGATACCCAGGAACTTGGCACCCAGGCCCCCGGTGCGTGTATTGGTGTCGTAGGCGACAATGCCGCCTTCCAGGATGATCGACGCCGGCAGCAGGTTCGGGACGCTGGCAGGCGGTTGACCCCCGTTTTGCGGGTGATCGTCGACCGCGCGCAGAACCCGACGTTCAGTCAGCAGGGATTGCAGGCCTTCGCGCTCCACCGGGATATACCAGCCGGAATCCTTCAGCGCCTTCGTCAGCATCGATGCGGCCCCCTGCGTCACCGCGGTGGAAAACGCGCTGCTGGGTGACGGTCTGTATTGGCCCGTCTCATCCCGGAACCCGTACACGGCCGCCACGATCCTGCGCTGTGGAGGTGGCAGCTTCATCAGGTCGATCGTCGAAGGCGTCGCCGGAGTCAGTTGCGCTTCATTCGAGACGTTCATCGGCTTTTGCAAGGCGCACGCCGACAATGTCAGCAACGCCAGGGCACTGACGGCCAAGCGACGAGCCCGGGATACGGCTGGGAAGATCGAGATCTGAAGGGTGCTCATGATAGATCCTCGGGGTTGGTTTCCGGGTCAGTTGATTGGTATGTTTGTGGTGCCGGTGATGCCTGATGTGTGTGGGGTGGTGCTTGTCGTGCCGGATCCGTTCATGTTGATGAGGTGCGCGTTTCCGTTGAGGTCGACCCAATATAGGTTGTTGCCTCGCTGGATCAGGAATCCGTTGTTGGTCTGCAGGATTTGTCCGATGTTGTCGAGCCCGAGGTCGTCTATCGGGTACGGGTATCGCTTCTGCGCCTGGGCGCTTTGCAGCAGGTAGGCGCCGTTGAGTGGATTTCCGCCGAATGACGGGTTCACCGGTGTGTATTGCAGCTGGCCCGCCATCGCGGGGCCGGACATCAGCGCGCAGGATGCAACAACCGCCAGCGCAGTTCGGATGGGGGTCTTCCGCAGGTGAGTCCTGATTTCATGTAAGCTCATTTACATCTCCTCGGGACCCAGGTCGGCGTCCTGAACAAACTTCCGCTGTGCGTCGATGATCTCGATGTTGTTGTGCACGACTTCCACTGCATTCCGGCTCTCATCCCTCGCCCGCGACCGGGTGGGTGACAGAAATGTGTGAAAGATCGTCTGATCCAAATAGTTGATCCAGATCTCGCTGCCGAACTGGGCGGTGGGTCGCTCGGTGATGGTCAACGTGTCTTGCGAGTCCGGATACAACGCCTGCCAGACCTGCGTAAAATTCTGATAAAAATCCCAACCCATCACGGTCATCGTCCGGTTGATCACTATCCCTCTGAGGGGATCGTTATTGATCTGGCCCTGATCCAGCAGGGCCTTCGGTGGCTCCGGTTCCTGCGCGGCCGCCACCATGCTCAGAAGAGCCAGGGCAAGGGCACTGCACCGAAGACTGGAGAACCGCACGGCGAACCTCCTGTGTCAGGACGAAACATTTGCTGAGCGTTTCGAACCGTGATGTGTAGACACGATGGTACGAGTCAGCAAAATCCGCACCCATAGGGTGGATACGCTAGACCGTTTGTCTGGAAGGGGTCTACACCTCAACCAAATGGACTAATCAATCACATTATTTGGCTGAGTGTCGAGCGTGACGGGCCATCAGATTCGACTGAGACGCTGGTGCTCAGCGATCAGGATCGTGTCGCCATTGCCAGTCGTTCCGGGGGCGGCCTGTTTCAGGCGCTCGCGGCGCAGGCATTCATCGGCGTGCTGGTCGTTCCAGCTTCCCGCATACATCCTCAGCAATCGCCAACGATGCTGTCAGCCCCGGCGATTCGATGCCATACAGATTCACCAGGCCGGTGATGCCGTGTACGCGGGCATCCTGCAGGACGAAATCGGCCTCTTTGCCGGTCGTGCTGACGAGCTTGGGCCGTATTCCGCAGTAATCGGGATGCAGCGAGTTGTCGGGCAGCTCCGGCCAGTAGCGGCGGATGGATGCATAGAAGTGCTCCGACCGGCGAGGGTCGACGCTGTAGTCTCCAGGAGCGTCCATCCACTCGACGTCCGGGCCGAAACGGGCGCGCCCAGCCAGATCCAGTGTCAGGTGTACCCCCAGTCCACCGGGCTCCGGAATGGGATAGATCAGGTGCGAAAAGGGCGCGCGCGTGGCCAGCGCGTAGTAGTTGCCTTTGGCGTAGCGGCCCTCGGGAATGGTGGCGACATCCAGCCCGTGGATACGGTGAGCGAGCGGGATGGCCTGCAGCCCGGCCGCGTTCACGACGCGCCGCGCGAGCAGCTCCATGGGCTCGTCGCCGCCCACCTGCAGGCGGACGCCGTCGGTGGTGATCACCGCCGCGTCAACGGGTGAGCGTAGCGCCACCACACCACCCGCAGCTTCGAGATCACCCTGCAGAGCCAGCATGTAGCCGTGGCTGTCCACAATGCCGGTGGACGGCGACCAGAGCGCGGCCGTGCAATGCAGGTCAGGCTCGCGGGCGCGGGCGGCGCCGGCGTCCAGCCATTGCAGGTTGGTCACGCCGTTGCCTTCGGCGCTCGCCTTCAGGTGGCGCAGGGCGTCGAGTTGCGAGGGCTGGGTGGCGACAATGAGCTTGCCGCAGTTCTTGTGGGCCACACCGTGTTGTTTGCAGTAGGCGTAAAGGGCGAGCCGCCCCTGCACGCACAGGTGGGCCTTCAGCGAGCCCTGTGGATAGTAGATCCCGGCGTGGATGACTTCGCTGTTGCGCGAGCTGGTCTGCGTGCCGATGGCATCCGCCGCCTCCAGCACGATGGTTTCCCAGCCGCGTCGTGCACAGGCGCGCGCCACGGCCAGCCCGACCACGCCCGCGCCGATCACGACGCAATCCACCCTGTCAGTCATGGCTGATCGGCTCCCCGTGGCGTGCTTCCCAGAGGCGGCGCGTCGGCTGCATGTGCTCCACCACCAGGGTTTCGAGCGTGGCCCTGTCCTGGTGTTCGATGGCGGCGATCATCGCCGCGTGATCCTGCATGGCCTGCAGGAGCCACTTGCGCTCGGCAATGCCGTATGAGCGGATGGGGTTGGAGGCCTCGGTGTAGAAGCGGATGGCCTTGCAGAGTTCCGTGTTCTGGCACAGATCGAAGAGCGCATCATGGAATTCGTCGTTGAGCTGGTGAATCAGGTCCGTGTTCGCCCCCACGGTGGCGGCCGCTGCATGGCGCACGTGGATTTCCTTGAGTGCGGCCAGGTCTTGCGCGCGTACCGGCAGCGGCATGATGTGGGCCGCATCGCGTTGCAACAAGGCGCGCATGTGGTAGATCTCGCGCACCTCTTGGGCAGTGAAGTCCTTGACGCGCGCGGATCTTGAACGGGGTTTGGTGACCAGCCGCCGTACCGTAAGTTCCCGCAGCGCCGAGCGCACGACGTGGCGCTTGGCCTCGAAACGGGCCATCAGCGCGTCCTCGATGAGTTCCTGGTTGGGGCGCAGGCGTCCGAAGATGATGTCGGACTCGATGTGCTCCACCACATCGTTGACCGATGCGGAAACGGTCTGGGCAGACGTCATCGTACGATCAGTTCGAGGCGGGTGGGCTCGTCCCATACCCAGCCGGCGGGTGTCCTGCGCAGTTCGGGATAGTGGCCCGGCACCACGACGTCCGCGTGATCGGCGATCCAGCGCAGAGTGGAAGCGGAACGATGGGCGGGGTCGAACTCGCTGGCGGATGTAGCTTGTGCGAGCTCCCGGTAGGTCTTGCAGGCATCACCGGCGATGACGACGCGCTGTCCGGTGTCTTGTGTGTAGTACAGCAGGTAGCTGCCTGGCGTGTGGCCGGGTGCATGGCGGTAGTGCAGGCCGGGCAGGAGCTCGCCTTCCTCGTCGTGCAGGAGTTCGAGCTTGCGCTGGGCAAAGTAGGTGTTCATGCCGATGCTGCAGAAGGGATCCTCGGCAGCGGGGTGCCAGGCGTAGTCCCATTCGGCGGCGCCGACATAGATCGTCGCGTTCGGGAAGAGGTCGGCGTTGTTCGCATGGTCGAAATGCAGGTGCGAAAGGAACACGGTCCGGATGGACTCGGGGGTGAGGCCCTCTTGCTGGAGCGCCTTCAGCACCTGAAGGCGGGTGCAGTGGTGGCCGGTATCGAACAGGACAGGGTCGTGACCGCTTGCACGCAGAAGCACGACGGTGGAGAACCCGAAGAACCCCTCTTTGAAGCGCAGGCTGTTGCCCTCGACCAATACTGTATGGGTGATGGACACTGCACTCTCCTGGACCTCTATTATCAATAGTAGTATCGATAATATCCCGGCGTGCGGCTGGTGTCACGTCCCCCTATAGCCTCGTCTTCATATCAGTCCAAACACCCCGGACTTTCCCTAATCATCAGTATCGAAAGCTTGCGGAACGGTCATTATTGATAATAGTATCGATAAACATTGGGTCTCTCAGGAGGGTCTCCGTAATGCGTATATTCAAACGGGTAGGACGCGCGGCGCTGGTGTGCGCGGCCATGGGCTGTCTGCTGGGTGGTGTTGCCTCGGCGGCAGACACGGTGAAGATCGGTGTCATCGAGCCCATGAGCGGCAATGCGGCCAGCGTGGGGGCCTCTGCCAAGGCGGGCATCGAGGTCGCCATGGACATCATCAACAACGCCCACTCTGATCTGGGCGACATCCTGCTCGCCAAGGACGCGGGTCTCAAGAACCTGGGCGGCGCCAAGGTGCAGGTCGTGTTTGCGGACAACCAGGGCTCGCCTTCGGCCGGGCAGAACCAGGCCTTGCGGCTCATCACGCAGGAACACGTGACGGCGCTGGTGGGTGCCTATCAGTCGGGCATCACGCTCACGGCCAGTGCCGTGGCTGAACGCTACGGTGTGCCCTTTGTGAACGGCGCTTCCGTCGCATCGAACCTGACCGAGCGCGGCTACAAATGGTTCTTCAGAACCACGCCGATCGCCACCGATATCGCCAACGTCTACATGAGCTTCCTCAAGGACATGAAGTCGCGGGGCAAGAAGGTGGACAACCTCGCCATCGTCTACGAGAACACCGATTACGGTACGTCCATTTCCAATGTGCTCTCGGCCGCCGCCAAGCGCGACGGGTTCAACGTCATCAGCAACCTTGCCTACAGCGCGAATACGTCCGACGTATCGTCCACCGTGCTGCAACTGAAGAACGTCAAGCCCGATGCCGTCATCTTCGTGAGCTACACGTCCGACGCCATCCTCTACGCCAAGACGATGAAGTCGCTCGATTACAAGCCGCCCATCCTGATCGGCGATGATTCGGGTTTCTCGGATCCCACCTTCATCAAGACGGTTGGGGCAGATGTCCAGGGTGTGCTGAATCGTTCTGTCTGGAGTACCGGCAAGCCGGGGTCGGCCACCTACCTCATCAATGAGATGTACAAGAAGAAGACCGGCGCCGAACTGGATACCTCCACGGCGCGCATCATGCAGGCCTTCTTTGTCCTGGCCGATGCGATCAATCGTGCGGGCTCCACCGACCCCGCCAAGATCCAGGCAGCGCTCAAGGCCACGGACATCAAACCGCCGCAGCTGATCGTGGGCTTCAAGGGTGTCAAGTTCAATGACCAGGGTCAGAATGTGCTGGCATCGGCGGTCATGATCCAGTTGCACGGCGACCGCTACGTCGAGGTCTGGCCCAAGGAGAAGGCCACGGCAGAGCTTCAGCTGCCCTACAAGGGCTGGTAATTTTCGCGGGTCATGGCCAGCAGCATCCTTCTCCAGGTCGTTGTGGGCGGTCTCCTGCTGGGGGCCGTCTACGCGCTGTTCTCGTCCGGGTTGACACTCATCTGGGGCATGATGAATGTGATCAACTTTGCGCATGGCGACTTCGTCATGTTGGGCATGTATGTGGCCTTCGTTGTCTGGCATGCGCTGGGCGGCGGTCCCTGGCTGGCTGTGCCGCTGGCTGCCGTTCTGCTCGCCCTGCTCGGCATCCTGGTATATCTGCTGCTCGTGCGGCGCATCATGAAGGGTTCCGTGCTCTCGCAGATCATCGGCACCTTCGGCCTGGCGCTGCTGCTGCGGTATTCGGTGTTCTGGTACTTCGGGGCCAATTTCGAGTCCCTGCCCAGCAACCTGGCGGGCGGCACCTACGATCTGGCGGGGCTGCGTATCGAGGGATCGCGCCTGCTCGCGGGGGTGGTGGCGCTGCTGGTGACGGCGGGCCTGCATCTGCTTCTCACGCGCACGCGGGTCGGCAGCCAGATGATGGCCGTGTCGGAGGATGCCTCGGCGGCGCAACTGATGGGGATACGTCCCGAGCGCATGCAGGCACTGGCGTGGGGGCTCGCCATCGGCGCTACCGGGATTGCCGGCGCCCTGATCGCCAATTTCTTCTATATCTCGCCCACGGTGGGCGAGTCCCTGGTGATCATCGCCTTCGTCACAGTGGCGCTGGGCGGCTTCGGCAGCATCCCGGGGGCATTGATTGCCGGCTTGCTGATCGGGCTGATCGAGTCCTTGTCTGCCTATCTGGTGGGACCCGCCTATAAGGATGTGGTGGTGTATGCCGTTTTCGTGGCGGTCCTGTGGTTCCGGCCGCAGGGCCTGATGGGCAAGGCCGTATGACGCGCCGCGGGACGGTCGTTCTGGTGCTGGCATGCGTGCTCGCCCTCGTGTACCCGCTTGTGGTGGGGTCGCCGTTCTGGCAGCGCATTGGTGCGTTGGTGCTGCTCTACGCGATTGGCGCTTCTGCGTGGAACATCGTGGGCGGCTATGCCGGACAGGTGTCCTTCGGCCACGCGCTGTTCTTCGGCTGCGGCGCCTACAGCGGCTTGCTGGTTTTCCATTATTTGCAGTGGCCGCCGGTGGTGGGGGTTCCCATCGGGATCGCGGCGAGCGTGCTGATTGCCTTCGTCATCGGGGTGCCAACCCTGCGCCTGTCGGGGCACTACTTCAGCATGGCCACAATTGCCGTCGCCGAGCTGGTGCGGCTGATCGTCGTCAACAGCGACAGCGTGGGCGGTGCGGGCGGCCTGATGGGGCCGGCCATGCCGCGCTCCGTCCTGGATCTGACCTTCCGGTCTTCGGTGCCCTACTACTACCTGTTCCTGGCCATCCTGACGCTCACGCTGCTGGTCACCTGGTGGATCTCGCGGCACCGTATCGGCTACTATCTGCGCGCCATCAAGGACTCCGAGCGCGCCGCGCGTTCTCTGGGGGTGCAGGCCAGCGGCTACAAGCTCTCTGCCTTCATCGTGAGCGCCATTTTCACCAGCATCGCCGGTAGCCTCTACGCGATCCTGTTCGGTTTCGTCGATCCCGATTCCGGTTTTGGCCTGTTGCTGTCGGTCAAGCTGGTGATATTGGCAGCCCTGGGCGGCGCAGGTCTGCTGTTCGGACCGCTGGTGGGTGCCCTCATTCTGATTCCGCTGGAAGAGGTCAGCAACAGCTTGCTGGGCGGTGGCGGCCAGGGGCTCACCTTCGTCCTGTATGGCTTCATCATCGTGCTGATTGCCTGCTTCCAGCCCAACGGCGTGCTGGCGCTGCTCACGGGGCGCGGTGGGCGCAAGCGCCCGGGGGGCGAGCATGTTTCTTGAGACCCGGCAGGTGGTGAAGAGCTTTCAGGGCTTCAAGGCAGTGGACGCGCTCTCGGTGAGCGTCACCGAGGGCGAGATCCTGGGCCTGATAGGCCCCAACGGAGCCGGCAAGTCGACGTTCTTCAGTTGCCTCACCGGTGATCTGCAGCCGACGTCAGGGGAGATTCTGTTCGACGGGAAGGTCATCACGCATCTTGCGCCCGAGCACCGGGCGCGGTTGGGCTTGGCGCGCTCCTTCCAGGTACCGCTCACGTTCGAACACATGACGGTGCTGGAAAACGTCATGGTCGGGGCTTTTCTCCACACGCGGGATGTGCGTGCCGCGCGTGCGAAAGCGCAGCAGGTGGTCGATCAGGTGGGCCTCGCCGCCATGGCCGACACCCCGGCGCGGGGGTTGGGGACGCCGAATCGCAAGCGCCTGGAAATTGCCCGCGCACTGGCGACGAATCCGCGCATCCTGCTGTTGGACGAAGCCATGGCGGGCCTGACCCCCACGGAAGTCAAATCGGCCATCGAGCTGGTGCGTGCGCTGCACGCGCAGGGCATCACGCTCATCATCGTCGAGCACGTCATGGAGGTCATCATGTCGCTCACCCACCGCGTCGTCGTCATGCATCAGGGGCGGCAGATTGCGATGGGCACGCCGCACGAGGTTGTGAATGACCCGCAGGTGGTCAGCGCCTATCTGGGCAAACGTGCGGCGCGTGCCGCTGCGGGCGCGTCATGAATGCGCCGCTTCTGAAAGTCGAATCGCTTGAAGTGCGCTACGGCGACCTGATCGGCGTGGCCGACGTGTCGCTCGAGGTCGCGTCGGGACAGGTGGTCGCGCTGCTGGGCACCAACGGAGCCGGCAAGACCACCACCCTGAACGCGATTGCGGGCCTCATCCCAAGCTCTGCGGGCCGCGTGGATTTCGATCAACAGACCCTGGTCGGGCAGCCCGCTTATGCCATCGTGCGCCGGGGGCTTGCGCTTGCGCCCGAGGGCTGGCATTTGTTCGTACAGCAGACTGTCGAGAACAATCTGCTCCTGGGGGCGACGGCGCTCAGGAATCGCGGCGAGACCTCGTCCATGCTGGACAGGGTCTACACGCTTTTTCCGAAGCTCGCCCAGCGGCGCAAGCAGCGGGCTGGCACGATGTCAGGGGGCGAGCGGCAGATGCTGGCGGTGGGTCGGGCGCTCATGAGCAAGCCCAAGCTGCTGCTGCTGGATGAGCCCAGTCTCGGGCTGGCGCCGGCCATCGTCGAGAACATGTATGCGGCTTTCGTTCAGTTGCATCATGAAGGCTTGACCCTTCTGCTCGCCGAGCAGGCAGTCGAGCTGGCACTCGAGGTCTCAGACTATGCCTATGTGCTGCAAGTGGGGCGCAGCGTGTACTCGGGACCTGCAGCGGAACTCGCACAGGACCCGAGGGTCCAGAAAAGCTATCTGGGGATTGGCGCGTAGGGTGGTGGGCTTCGAAGCGAGGTGGGTGTCCATGTGATGGCTGCTCTCGCTTCTCCGGCCCTTCGCAGCTATTTCCCGGCCAGATGTTCGGCCGAGAAAATTCCGCTCATCTGGCTCAGGAGCTTTTCTCCGTGCCCCATGATGGTCGCCAGGTTGTAGGCGTCGTAGGCGGAGCCGGCCAGCAAGTTCATCAGATCCGTGCCCTCGACCATTCGGCGGTAGCACCCCAGGTCCTTGCGCGCGTTTCTCATCGAGAACTGCATGCCCGTGTCGTCGCCTTCGAGCAGGTGCGACACGATCATTCCGAACGCGGCACTGTTGGCGCCGCCGCGAGAGACCACCGCATGAAGTTTGGCAAGGTCCACGCCCGTCGCCCGCGCGGCGTTCACGGCCTCTGCCGCCAGCACTGCGTGGCCCAGGGACAGGAGGTTGTTGATCAGCTTGAGCTTCAGCGCGCTGCCCAGCTCGCCGATCTCGAAGATGTTTTCGCAGAACGAGGTGGCTACCTCATGGACCTGGGCGACGATGTCCGGTTTACCGGAGATCAGGATGTTCAGGCGGCCGTCTTCAGCCTCGCGCGGAGTGCGCGTCAGTGGCGCATCGACCAAATGAATACCGCGTGAGGAAAGGCGTGCCCCCAGTGCGATGGTGGCGGCCGGGTCCCCTGTCGAGGCATCCACGACGATGAGCCCGGGGCGGCCCGCCTGGATGATTCCGTTGTCGCCGCTCATGAGCGTCTCCACGACCGCCGACGAGGTGACACACAGGAAAAGCATGTCCACTTTGCTCGCGATTTCGCCCGGGCTGTGGGCCTCGACGGCGCCCTGGCGGACCAGATCGTCGATGGGGGCGCGATTCTTGTGGCCCATGAGTATCAACGGGTATCCGGCGAGGAGCAGATTTTTGGCAATGCCGTGGCCCATCAGGCCGGCGCCGATGAATCCAATGGTGAGTTTCTTTGTCATGAGTGGTGGAGTTCCGAATCTCGAGTAGAGTGGAGTTGAGGCATGCCCCGCCATGGGCAGCGGAGTGCCTTCCGGTTATATCAAAGACAACGTCCGCCGTAAATGATCAGTCGGGAAGATCCGGCCGCAGGCTGGCGGTGATTTGTCGGAACCTGCGAAAAAACCCTGCAGGGCTTGCGCCCTGCAGGGTTGCGTTCAGCTGTGCGGCAGCGTATCAGACGGCGGGACGCGTCGGATAGTAAGCGTCACGGCCGACGTTGGCGAGATGGCCATTGGCCTTCTTCAGTTCGCTCACGACCTGGGCGCGGCTTTTAGTACTGGCTGCTGTCACCATTGGGTAGTATGGGTCGTGGCCTTCGCTGATCTGCCCCTTGGATTCCGCTTGCTGAAGCTCTTGCACGACTTGGGCGCGGCTTTCAGCGTTTTGCGATTGTTGCAGCGAGGGGTAGTACGCGTTGTGGCCTGCGGCCTGGGCAACGCCGATGCTGGATAGGCCGATTGCAAGAGCAGTGAGTGCGATGCTGACTTTCATGATGGTTTCCTTCATTTGAAGTTGATCTTCGAGCAGGGCGCTGCGGGCTTTCCGTTTTGCGCGCCATGTCCTGCTCCAATGAAGACAGTCTGCGCGTATGGTGCGACGCAATAAATAGGGCCCTTGCGAAATCAGCTTTCCATTTTTCCGGGTAATCCCGCCTTGAATGAGCGACAATACTGTGATAACAAAGACCATACAGCGGACGTAAATGAGTCCCTCACTGAACGATATCGAGCTGTTCGTCGAAGTAGCCCGCAGCCAGAACTTCACGCGGGCCGGCGAGGCGCTGAACATGCCGGCATCCACCGTCTCGCGGCGATTGTCCCAGTTGGAAAAGTCTATTGGCGTGCGGCTGCTGAATCGCTCCACACGCAAGGTCGCGCTCACGCCGGCCGGCGCGACCTATTTCGAGCGTTGCCGGCCTATCGTGGAGCAGGCGCGGATTGCTCATGAGATGCTGGTCGAAAACGCTCAGGAGCCGCGTGGCCGGTTGCGGGTTTCGCTGCCTTCCAGTCTCGCGCTGGCGTTCCTGCAGTCCACATTGTCGGAGTTTTCCCGCCGCTATCCCGAGATCGAGTGCGAGTACGATTTGAGCGTGCGCAAAATCGATCTGCAGACCGATGGCTTCGATGTGGTGATTCGCGCGTCGCAACTCGCGGATTCGGGCATCGTATCGCACCGCCTGGGTGTCCTGCGGCTGGGGCTTTTCGCGTCACCCGCCTATCTGCAGTCGCATGGCACGCCGCAGTCGCCTGAAGATCTGGTCGATCACGAGTGCCTGCGAACCGGCACAGGCCGCGAGGATTCCAGCTGGACGCTTTACTCCGCGCATGGCGAGCAGCGCAAGGTCCACGTGCATGGCCGAATGGCCATGAACCACGTCCTGATGCTGCGGCACATGGCTGAGATGGATGCCGGCATCGTGCCGATGTCGGTGCGCGACCGTCACATCAGTGGCCGGCTGGTGCGGATCCTGCCGCAGTGGACGTTCAAACCGGTGCCGCTGGTGGCGCTGTTCCCGTCCCGCCTGCTGCCCGCCCGGGCGCGGGTCTTCATCGATTTCCTGAACGAGCAACTCACGCACGCGCCGTTCCTGGTGGGGACTCAGGAGCCGGCGGTGGGTTGATCGGGAGCGAACTGGTGCGACGCGTGTGCGCGCACGAGGACCCGTTCCTGCAGCGCGCTGCGGTCGGTTCCGTCGTCGGATGGCAGAGCCGTGTCTGCCTCGTCGTCTTCTGAAAAGGCGGGGGCGGGGAAGTCTTCCGCATCGAACGCATGGTCACCCTCGTCGTCCGCCTGTCCCGTGGCTTTCAGGTGGGCGAAGTCCATGAGCTGCGGGTCCATGAGGTGCGAGGGCACCACGTGCGACAGTGCCCGGAATACGTTCCAGGTGCGGTTGGTGAAGTTCCGGTCCCACTCCTCCAGCATGCGGTTGATTTCCTTGCGCTTCAGGTTTTCCTGAGAGCCGCACAGGTTGCAGGGGATGATAGGGAATTCACGCAGCCGCGCGTATGCGATCAGGTCCTTTTCGTGGACGTAGGCCAGCGGCCGGATGACGATGTGTTCGCCATTGTCCGACACGAGCTTGGGCGGCATGGCCTTCATGCGCCCACCATAGAACAGGTTCAGAAAAAAGGTCGCCAGAATATCGTTGCGGTGGTGGCCCAGTGCGATCTTGGTGGCGCCCAGTTCATGTGCCACGCGGTACAGAATGCCCCGGCGCAGGCGCGAACACAGTGAACAGGTGGTCTTGCCTTCGGGGATCAGCCGCTTCACCACCGAATACGTGTCCCGGTTCTCGATGTGGAACGGGATGCCGCGCGCGCTCAGGTAGTCCGGCAGCACCTGTTCCGGGAAGCCCGGCTGCTTCTGGTCCAGGTTGACCGCAACGATATCGAAATGGATGGGCGCGCGCTCGCGCAGCGTGAGCAGGATGTCCAGCAGTCCGTATGAATCCTTGCCACCGGACAGGCACACCATCACCCGGTCGCCGTCTTCGATCATCTGGTAGTCGCCGATGGCGCGGCCGGTTTCGCGCAGCAGGCGCTTGACCAACTTGTTTTCATTCACGCTCAGGTGGGTGTGCGGAGCGATGTTCTCGGAGGTGAGCATAGGATCGTTCGGCGATTCGTGGCGTTGGGCGCCGTGGTGGAGTCAGCGGCTGCGAGATTGTTCGATGCAGACGGCGTCACAGTCGTCGAACGCCTGAGGTTTGCAGATGCGAAGCGTGGCGTGCAGGACGCCGGGAAAGTCGTGCAGGACGCGGGTGAGCGTACGGTCCACCAGCGTCTCCAGCAGGTCAATATGGCTGCAGGTGGCCTCATCGATCAACGCCTCCCGCAACTTGCGGTAGTCCAGGACAGTATCGATGTCGCGGTCGTCCACGACGTGCGTGGCATCGGTGTCGAACGCGGCATGGATCACGATGGGCTGCGGGCGCAGACGCTCCCGGTCCAGCATGCCGATCGAGGCCTGAACCTTCAGGCCATCCAGGATGATGCGGCGCGTCTTCATGCAGTGGCTCCGTGTCTGGACCGGGTGAGCGTGTGGTGCAGCGGTTCGGGGCGCCCCAGCCGGACGGCGTAGTGACGCAGTTCGTCTCGGCGGAAGACGTGCACCACCACCCGGTCCCCGGGCTTGTGGTGGTCCAGCAGGCGGTTCAGGCTGGCCTCGTCCGTGATGCGCAGGTGGTCGGCGGCCACGACCAAGTCACCCGCCGACAGGCCGGAGCGGTGTGCCGGACCATGCTCGTGGACGGTGGCGAGCCGCAAGCCGCCGGGATCGGCCTGCGTGCGGACCGCCAGCGTCGGGCGGGCGTGTTCGGCGCGGGCAGTGAGCGTGATGCCCTCGCGCGCCAGTGCGGCCTTCAGCGGGATGTCCTTGCATTCTTCGACATGGCGCCGGATGAAGTCATCGACGTCTGCGCCGGTGGCTTCAGCGATCAGCGCCGGCATGGCGCCCTCGGCAAGCCCAACGGGCTTGCCCTGGTAGAAGTCACGCCCGTAGCGCCGCCAGAGCAGACGCAGCACGTCGTCCAGTCCGTGTGTGCGGCCGGTTTGCCGGCGGATCTCCAGATCCAGCCCAAGCGCGACCAGCGAGCCCTTGGTGTAGTAGCTCACCAGGGCATTGGGGGAATTCTCGTCTTGCTTGTAGTAGCGCGTCCAGGCATCGAATGAGCTCTCGGCCACGGACTGCTTGTGCCGGCCACCGGCGCGCGCGACCTGATCCAGGCTGCGGGCGAGCAGCTTCAGATAAGCCGGTTCGTCGATGACCCCGGCACGCAGCAGCATCAGGTCGTCATAATAGGACGTGAAGCCCTCGAACACCCAGAGCAGCCGTGTGTGGTTGCGGCGGCTCAGGTCGTATGGTGCGAAGGCGGCCGGCTTGATGCGCTTCACGTTCCAGCTGTGGAAATATTCATGGCTCACCAGTCCCAGGAAGGTGGTGTAGCCCTCTGGCGCCGCGCAGCCGCGTGTCGGTAGATCGCTGCGCCGGGTCGCCAGCGCGGTGCTGGCCCGATGCTCCAGTCCGCCATAGCCGTCCCCTGTCACCATGACCAGAAAGACGTAGCGTCGTGCGCTGTCCAGAAAGGGTGCACGTCGGGTGTCGGGCTCAAACAGTTCAATCTGGGCCGCGCAGATCTTCTGCACGTCATTGGCGATACGCCGCAGGTCGAGCGCGGGGACCACACCCGTGAAGACCAGATCGTGTACAGCTCCGTGAGTTTCGAAGCTGATGTGCTGCGGCGTGCCAATTTCCACCGGGAAGTCGATCAGGGCGTCGTAGTTGCCGGCAAGATAGGTGCCGAAGCCGAGTGGCGCCGCCGCATTGGGCTGGCCGGTTGCGGCCGGCAGGCTGGTATGGACGCGCCAGTTTCGCGCGTGGGCGGGCGGCCGGATGTCCAGCAGGCAGGGCGTGGATTCCTGGCCTGCGACCGCCAGGAACAGGCTGGCGCCGTTGAAGAACGCGTGGCTTTCGTCGAAATGCGCGCCGCGCACTGACAGATCCCATGCGTAGACCGTGTATTCGACCGTGAGCGGCCCTGTGCTGGGTGCACAGCGCCAGGTGTCGCTGTCCGTTTTCAGGACCGGGAGGGGCTTGCCGTTGCAGTGGGCCTGCAGAGATTCGATCTGTCGGGCAAAATCACGAATCAGATAGCTACCGGGAATCCAGGCTGGCAATCGTAGGCTCTGTCCGTGTGGGTCGGGTTGTGCGATGGTCACGCGGACGGTGTAGCGATGGCCGGCGGGGTCGGTCAGCCGGACCTGATAGCGGATGGGTTCGTTTTTCATCGCATTAGTTTAACTTTGGAGACATCATGAGCGAATCGCTGGTCAAGGTCGAAGTTCGGGGGCGTGTGGGATTACTGACGCTGAATCGCCCCAAAGTCCTGAATGCCCTGAGCAATGCCGTCATCACCGAGCTGGCGGTCGCCATGCGGGCCTTTGATGCCGACGAGAACATCGGTGCCATGGTGCTGACGGGCAACGAAAAGGCCTTTGCGGCGGGTGCCGACATCGGCGCCATGGCGCAGTGGTCCTACTTGGATGTCTACAAGGCCGACTACATTTCGGGGGACTGGGATGCCCTGCGCCACATCCGCAAGCCCGTCATCGCAGCTGTGGCGGGGTATGCGCTGGGCGGCGGGTGCGAACTGGCCATGGTGTGTGATTTCATCATCGCTGCCGAAAACGCCAAATTCGGCCAGCCCGAGATCAATCTGGGCGTGATCCCGGGGTATGGCGGAACGCAGCGTCTGCCGCGCGCGGTGGGCAAGGCCAAGGCCATGGATCTGGTGCTCACCGGCCGCATGATGGATGTGGTTGAAGCCGAGCGCGCCGGACTGGTCGCCCGTGTGGTGCCGGTGGAGCGTCTGCTGGAGGAGGCCATCGCGGCGGCCGAGATCATCGCGTCGAAGTCGATGCCCTCGGTCATGATGGCCAAGGAAAGCGTCAACCGTGCCTTCGAATCGTCGCTGGCCGAGTCGCTGCTCTTCGAGCATCGCAATTTTCATGCGCTGTTCGGCACCGACGATCAGAAAGAGGGCATGAGGGCCTTCGTGGAAAAGCGCAAGCCGGACTTCAAGAACCGCTAAAACCGCAGCGCGGGTGGTCTGTTTCACGCGGTGATGGTCTGCGATGTTGTGGGCCATCTCTGCGGCTTTCGCCTCGCCTGAAAATTAGGTTAAAATGGTGCGCCTTTTTGGTCAGGGTGTCGGTAGGCACCCGCAAAAACCGTTATAATTAAATAGTTTGACTGTCGTTGCTTGCGTGCCGCCAATGTGGTTGCGCTTGCGGCGGTGGGCGAGCAACTGGCTTTATGGCTGTTCAAGACAGGGTCGCGCCATCGGCTGATGCCGACTGGCCGGCCGATGATCCGGTCCCCGAATTGAAATTATCCGATCAGGATCGGGTCCGTATTGCCAGACGTTCGCGGATAGGCCTCTTTCAGGCGCTTTCAGCCCAAGCAGTGACCGGGTTGATGGTGGTTCTGGGGGCTTGGGGATTTGCAGGATCTGACGCTGGGGCTTCCGCCTTGATCGGGGCGGTGGCCTATTTTGTACCCAATGCATTGTTCGCTGTGCGGCTGCTGCTGGGGTATCTGGCGCCCAGGCGCCCGGGTTCGCTTGTCTTTTTCTGGGGCGAAGCCCTGAAGCTGCTGGCGACGGCCCTGATCGTGGTGGCGGTCGCCTGGCGCTGGGGTGGCTGGCTGGTTTGGCCGGCCTTCCTGTTGGGGTTGCTGGGCGTCATGAAAGGGTACGTGGTATTGATGGCCTTGCGCCGCTTGCCATGAATTGACTACGTTTGAAGGGTTTTCCGATGGCCGACGCAGTATCGACGCCGCAGTCCGAATACATTCAGCACCACTTGGTGCAGCTGAACAGTCTCGCGCGCCCCCAGGACCACATCGTCAACTTCAACATCGTGAATTATGACTCCCTGTTCTGGTCGATCCTGACAGGTCTCATCGTGCTGTATTTTCTCTGGCGCGCGGCTCGTCGCGCGACGACGGACGTCCCGGGTCGTTTCCAGATGTCGATCGAGATGCTGGTCGGCATGGTGGCCGAGGAAGCCAAGAGCATCATTCCCAACGAGATCACACGTAAATTTGCCGCGCCGCTTGCGCTGACCATCTTCATCTGGATTTCGCTCATGAACGCGCTGGACCTGGTTCCGGTGGATCTCATGGGTGCGATCTTCCGCCTGACAGGCCTGGGTGCGACCCATGGCGATCCCCTGTACTACCACCGCATTCTGCCGACGGCCGATCTCAACGTGCCGATGGGCATGTCCCTGGGTGTGCTGGTGCTGATGCTGTACTACGGCATCAAGATCAAGCACCCGGGCGGCTGGGTGAAGGAACTCTTCACGGCACCGTTCCACGCGCACGGGATTGGCGCCATCATCCTCGCGCCCTTCAATTTCCTGCTGAACATCATCGAATATGTAGCCAAGTGCGTGTCGCTGGGCATGCGACTGTTCGGCAACATGTATGCGGGCGAGCTGCTGTTCCTGCTGATCGCCTTGCTGGGCGGCGCCTGGACCGGCTTCAATGGCACCAGCCTGGGCCTCGCGTTCGGGCACATCATTGCCGGTTCGGCGTGGGCGATCTTCCACGTGCTGATCGTGCTGCTGCAGGCATACATCTTCATGATGCTGACCCTGGTCTACATCGGGCTGGCTCACGAAGGGCACTAGAAACTCCGCCCGGGGGACTGGGCGGGCTTGCGGGGTTCCCTGAATTCCATTTTTCGGTTTTTCGACTAAACAACGTTTACTTACCAAGGAGTTGTTATGACCAACGTTGCGTTCGTTGCTCTGGCTTGCGGTCTGATCATCGGTCTGGGGGCCATCGGCGCCTGCCTGGGGATCGGCCTGATGGGTGGCAAATACCTGGAAGCCTCAGCACGCCAGCCTGAATTGATGAACACCCTGCAAACCAAGATGTTCCTGCTGGTTGGTCTGATCGACGCGGCCTTCCTGATCGGCGTGGGTCTGGCCATGCTGTTCGCGTTCGCCAACCCGTTTGTGGGCTAAGAACGGACAGGCCTGCGTCGTATGTCGCAGGCCAGGGGTCACTGCTCGGGATCGGGCAATGGCCGGGTTTGGTGCCTTGCGGGCTTGCCGTAGGGCACGAGTGGGTAAATTAGGGAAACGACCGTGAATTTGAACGCGACTCTCTTTTTCCAGATGATCGTGTTTTTCGTTCTGGGTTGGTTTACGATGAAGTTCATCTGGCCACCCATGACGAAGGCCATCGATGATCGCCGCCAGAAAATCGCCGACGGCCTGGCCGCCGCCGAAAAGGGCAAGGCCGATCTGGCACAGGCGCAACAGCGCGTGGGCCTGATGGAAGCCGCCTCCAAGACGGAAAACCATGCCCGTCTGACCGAGGCTGAAAAGCAGGCTGCCATGCTCATCGACGAAGCACGCCGCGAAGCCGAAGCCGAAAAGGCCCGGATCGTCGCGCAGGCCCGCCAGGATGCCGCTCAGGAAGTCCAGCGCGCCCGGGAGACCCTGCGAGCCGAAGTTGCGGTACTGGCCGTGAAGGGCGCCGAGCAGATCTTGCGGCGCGAGGTCGATGCCAGGACGCACGCCGAGCTGCTCGACCAGCTCAAGGCGCAACTCTGAACCAGGGCGAGTCATGGCTGAACTATCTACTATTGCGCGACCCTACGCCGAGGCATTGTTCGAATCCGTGCGCGGCGATGCGCGCGGCCTCGAATACTGGTCCGGCGTAATGTCGTTGCTGGCGCAGGTCTCCAGCATGGATGACGTGCTGGAAGCAATGAGCGACCCGCGTCTGTCCGATACGCAGCGCACGCAGCTTCTCGTGGGCCTGGTGCCCCAGGATCTGCCGGAGCAGGCGGCCAACCTGGTTGCCCTGGTCGTGGAAAACGACCGCGTTCACGCGCTGCCGCAGATCGCCGAACAATTCGAACTGCTGCGCAACCGCCAGGAAGGCACGGCACTGGCACGCATCACCAGCGCCTTTCCGCTGGATGACGCCCAGGTCGCGGATCTGCTCCGGGGGCTGGAGCACAAGTTCGGCCTCAAGCTCAAGTCTCAGGTTGCCGTCGATTCCGAACTGATCGGCGGTGTGCGCGTCACGGTGGGCGACTACGTGCTCGACACTTCCGTGCAGGCGCGTCTGGCGCATCTGCGCGACACGCTGGCTGCATGAGCCACACAACAGGATTCCAGGAGTCTTACCATGCAACTTAATCCGTCCGAGATCAGCGAACTGCTGAAGACCCGCATCGAGGGTCTGGGCGCGTCGACCGACGTGCACACACAGGGCACGGTCGTGTCCGTGACCGACGGCATCACCCGCATCCACGGCCTGTCCGACGTGATGCAGGGCGAAATGCTTGAATTCCCCAACAACCGGTTCGGCCTGGCCCTGAACCTGGAGCGTGACTCCGTTGGCGCCGTGATGCTTGGCGACTACGTGGGCGTGTCCGAAGGCGACGCCGTGAAGACCACGGGTCGCATTCTGGCGGTTCCGGTCGGCCCCGAACTCAAGGGCCGCGTGGTGGACGCGCTGGGCGCTCCGATCGACGGCAAGGGCGCCATCAACGCCAAGGAAACGGATGTCATCGAAAAGGTCGCCCCGGGCGTGATCGCTCGTCAGTCCGTGACCCAGCCGCTGCAGACCGGCCAGAAGGCCATCGATTCCATGGTTCCCATCGGCCGCGGCCAGCGCGAGCTGATCATCGGCGACCGCCAGACTGGCAAGACCGCCGTGGCCGTGGACACCATCATCAACCAGAAGGGCAAGGGCGTCACCTGCGTGTACGTCGCCATCGGGCAAAAAGCGTCCACCATCAACAACGTGGTGCGCAAGCTCGAAGAGCATGGCGCGATGGAATACACCATCGTGGTGGCCGCACCGGCCTCCGAATCGGCCGCCATGCAGTATCTGGCAGCGTATTCGGGCTGCACCATGGGCGAATACTTCCGCGATCGTGGCGAAGACGCCCTGATCATCTATGACGATCTGACTAAGCAGGCCTGGGCCTATCGCCAGGTCTCCCTGTTGCTCCGCCGCCCGCCAGGGCGCGAAGCCTATCCGGGCGACGTGTTCTACCTGCACTCCCGCCTGCTGGAGCGTGCCGCTCGCGTGAACGAGCACTACGTCGAGCAATTCACGAAGGGCGCCGTGAAGGGCAAGACTGGCTCGCTGACCGCGCTGCCCATCATCGAGACGCAAGCCGGTGACGTGTCCGCATTCGTGCCGACCAACGTGATCTCGATCACGGACGGCCAGATCTTCCTGGAAACGGACTTGTTCAACGCCGGGATCCGGCCCGCCATCAACGCGGGTATTTCGGTGTCGCGCGTGGGCGGTTCAGCCCAGACCAAGGTCGTGAAGAAGCTCTCGGGCGGTATCCGTACCGACCTGGCGCAATATCGCGAGTTGGCTGCTTTCGCGCAGTTCGCCTCCGATCTGGACGATGCCACCCGTCGTCAGCTCGAACGCGGCAAGCGCGTCGTGGAACTGCTCAAGCAGCCGCAGTACCAGCCGCAGCAAGTCTGGGAACTGGCGGTTGCCCTGTACGCCGCCAACCACGGCTATCTGGATGATCTCGATGTCCGTCAGGTGCTGCCGTTCGAAAAGGCCCTGAAGGATTTCCTGAAGACCAAGCACGAAGCCCTGGTCCAGCGCATCGAAGACGTCAAGGAACTGTCCAAGGACGACGACGCTGCCCTGGCGGCCGCGATTCAGGAATTCAAGAAGCACGGCACGTTTTGAGCCATCCCCGGGGCTGCAGCCTGTGTCCCGGGATGCTCTAAGGAAATAGTGGAATGGCCGGAATCAAGGAAATTCGAACCAAGATCAAGAGCGTGCAGAACACGCGCAAGATCACCAAGGCGATGGAGATGGTCGCCGCATCGAAAATGCGCAAGGCGCAGGATCGCATGCGTGCCGGCCGGCCCTACGCGACACGGGTGCGGGCCATCGCCGCTCACCTGATGCAGGCGAACCCCGACTATACCCACCCCTACATGGTAGAGCGCGCCAAGCTATCGGCCGTGGGCATCGTTCTGGTCACGACGGACAAAGGCCTTTGCGGCGGTCTGAACACCAATATCTCGCGCCTGGTGCTGGCGAAGATCAAGGACTTCGAGAGCCAGGGAATTCGCGTCCAGGCGACGGCGCTGGGGTCCAAGGGACTGGGTCTGTTGAGCCGTGTGGGCGTGAACGTGGTGTCATCCGAAGTCCAGCTGGGCGATGCACCCAATCTGGAACGCCTGATCGGCGCCATCAAGGCGCAGATCGACGATTTCAGCAACGCCAAGGTCGATGCCGTGTATCTGGCGACCAGCCGGTTCGTCAACACCATGCACCAGGAGCCGACCTTCGTGCGGCTGCTGCCGCTGCCGTCTGATCTGGAAGACCCCTTCCAGTCTGATGCGCAGCCGGTCGAGGAACTCGAGACCACCTATGGTTGGGATTATCTCTACGAGCCCGATTCCAAGACCGTGATCGACGACCTGCTGCTGCGCTACGTCGAGGGCCTCATCTACCAGTCTGTCGCCGAGAACATGGCCAGCGAGCAATCGGCCCGCATGGTTGCGATGAAGTCTGCGTCGGACAACGCGAAGAAAGTCATCGGGGACCTGCAACTGGTCTACAACAAGACCCGTCAGGCAGCCATTACCAAGGAAATTTCGGAAATCGTGGGCGGCGCTGCAGCGGTCTGATTGACGCAGGCACCAGCAACCCAAGGATATTTATAGGACTAGACATGAGCAACGGAACCATCGTTCAGTGCATCGGCGCCGTGGTGGACATTCAGTTTCCCCGCGACAGCATCCCCAACATCTACGACGCGCTCCATCTGGCCGACGACACGTCCGCCTTCGCAGAAAAGGGCTTGACCTTCGAAGTGCAGCAGCAGTTGGGTGACGGGGTCGTGCGCACCATCGCCATGGGGTCCTCGGACGGGTTGCGCCGCGGCATGGCGGTGAACAACTCCGGCGCGCCGATCTCGGTCCCGGTGGGCCAGGGTACGTTGGGCCGCATCATGGACGTTCTGGGGCGTCCGGTCGACGAGCGTGGTCCCATCGAGTCCAAGGAAAAGCGTTCGATTCACCAGCATGCCCCGAAGTTCGACGAACTGGCGCCGTCCGTGGAGCTGCTGGAAACGGGCATCAAGGTGATCGACCTGGTTTGTCCGTTCGCCAAGGGCGGGAAGGTCGGTCTGTTCGGCGGCGCCGGCGTCGGCAAGACCGTGAACATGCTGGAGCTGATCAACAATATCGCCAAGGCGCACAGCGGCTTGTCGGTGTTCGCCGGCGTGGGCGAGCGGACCCGCGAGGGCAACGACTTCTACCACGAAATGTCCGATGCGGGCGTCATCAAGCTCGACAACCTGGCGGAATCCAAGGTCTCCATGGTGTTTGGCCAGATGAACGAGCCTCCCGGGAACCGCCTGCGCGTGGCGCTGTCGGGCCTGACGATGGCCGAAAGCTTCCGCGACGAAGGCCGCGACGTGCTGTTCTTCGTGGACAATATCTACCGCTACACGCTGGCCGGTACCGAAGTCTCGGCCCTGCTGGGCCGGATGCCGTCGGCTGTGGGATACCAGCCGACGCTGGCCGAGGAAATGGGCAAGCTGCAAGAGCGCATTACGTCCACCAAGACCGGCTCCATCACGTCGATCCAGGCCGTGTACGTGCCGGCTGATGACTTGACCGACCCGTCGCCGGCCACGACCTTCCAGCATTTGGACTCGACTGTGGTGTTGTCGCGCGACATCGCCGCGCTGGGGATCTATCCGGCCGTGGATCCGCTGGACTCCACCAGTCGTCAGCTCGACCCGCAGATCGTGGGCGAAGAGCACTACAACGTGGCTCGTGCCGTGCAGCAGACGCTGCAGCGCTACAAGGAACTGCGCGACATCATCGCGATTCTGGGGATGGACGAGCTGTCGCCGGAAGACAAGCAGTCGGTGGCGCGCGCGCGCAAGATCCAGCGCTTCCTGTCGCAGCCGTTCCACGTGGCGGAAGTCTTCACGGGCTCGCCCGGGAAGTACGTGCCGCTGTCCGAGACGCTGCGTGGTTTCAAGATGATCGTGGAAGGCGAATGCGACGCGCTGCCAGAGCAGGCGTTCTACATGGTCGGGACGATCGACGAGGCCTTCGAGAAGGCCAAGACGCTGCAATAAGGAATCGATATGGCGACTCTGCACATTGATGTGGTCAGCGCGGAAGCCTCGATTTTCAGTGGCGAGGCGACGTTTGTCGCATTGCCGGGTGAATCGGGTGATCTCGGCATCCTGCCGGGCCATACGCCGCTGATCTCGCGCATCCGGCCGGGTACACTGAAGGTGAAGCAGGCGGACGGCACGGAGCAGAACATTTTCGTGGCAGGCGGGATCCTGGAAGTCCAGCCGCATGCCGTGACGGTGCTGTCGGATACGGCGATCCGCGCGGAAGATCTGGACGAGGCGAAGGCGAACTCGGCGCGGGAACGGGCCGAAGAGGCCCTGCGCAACACGAAGGAGAAGGCGGACATCGCGGTAGTGGAAGCCGAACTCGCCATGCTGGCGGCGCAGGCGGCAGCGGCGCGCAAGTTCAGCCAGAAGCGGTCGTCGCACTGAGCGGATCCTGCGATTCTCCGATACCAGGAAGGGTGCTCTGTTGAGCACCCTTTTTGCTGTGGCCTCTCCCGAAAGCTCTTTGCAGCCCGTCGGGCCGCCAACCGTGGCGCACGGCTGGCACCCGTCTGCGCGTGGGGTTTGAGTAGGAGCCGCTGATCTGTTTGCTTATGTGGTGTTCGAGCCAGGGACTGCCCGGGGGCTACGGCCAGCGGCCCTGCGGGCTTTCCGGATCTGCCTCGTCCAGCGGGGCGTCATCACACGTCCTCACTGCGTTCCGGTGTGTGACGACGAAATCACCCCGCTTCCCTTCGTCAGCATCCGGCGCTGGCCTACCCGCCCCCGGGCAGTCCCTGGCCCGAACACCGGAGGCGTTTCGTGCGGAGACCCCCTGAAGGAATGCCGGGCAATGCAGCAGCTCCTTACTCGCAGGGGAGCTGAGCTTCAAGGTGTGTGGTGTGCCCAGTCTGGCGGTATATCCCCGCGAAGGCAGTGCGGCCGCTCCCAGCCCACGAGAGTTGATGGAGCCGCTTGACCAGCGTCTGTTCACTTCCTGATAGATCGATGATATATTAAAAAAATACTAACCTGATGGTCTGGGCTTCGTGCCGGGGCCTCGGTGCCTTCACCGTTCGTGTGGATCTTCCGGAACAAACTGTCGGTTGGTCCGAGTCTGTCGTACAGGGGTTCGTTGCACGTATCGTTCACGCCTTAGAAGAAACCGGAGACGTTGCTGTGAGCAGCAAAAAACGGAATTTTGCCGATATTGCGCTGAAGGCCTGGGTGTTGGTCGGTTTCGTTTTCATCTCGTTTCCGTTGTTTCTGGTTGCCTGGCTGAGCTTTTTTACTGACCCGCTGTTGGCGCTGCCGCCTAGTGGGTATAGTTTTCACTGGTATTCCAGGATATTCATCGAGCCTCAGTTCTTCAACGGCTTTCTTCTGAGCCTGGAAGTTGCATTGATAGCCATGGTGGTCGGGTTGGCTGTGTCCATTCCTGCTGCGCTTGTGCTTGCCCGGTCGGAGCTCAGGGGAAAGCAGTTTCTGATGTACCTCCTGACGTCGCCCCTGATTGTGCCTTCCATCGTGATTGGCGCGTCGTTGTATGTCTCATTCATTCAACTGGAATATCTCTTTGACTGGTCGGTGATCGGGTCCACTCTGGGGCTGGGTGCCGCGCACATATTGATCACCATCCCCTGGTGCGTGCGTCTTATCGTTGCAAATCTGTTGGGAGTAGATCTCTCCGTCGAGGAGGCATCCAGGAGCCTAGGTGCCACACCCTTCGTCACTCTGTACAAGGTGACGATCCCGTTGATCTGGCCGGGAATCGTTGCTGCGGCTCTGTTCAGCTTCGTCATCAGTTTCGGGAATCTGGAACTATCGCTGTTTCTCGTGGCGCCTGGACAGATCACTCTCCCGATCGCCATATTGGAGTATCTCGAATACAAGATCGATCCGACTATCGCCGCCGTCTCTGTCCTGCAGATACTTATTATTGGTGGTGGCCTGCTGATTACGAACAAATTTGTGCCTCTGGCGAGAGTGGTCAAGTAATGGCTAAAGTGCAACTGCGTGGGCTGCGAAAGACGTACGGCAATTTTGCCGCTGTGGATTCGATTGATCTGGATATATCCGATGGAGAGTTTCTGGTTTTTCTGGGGCCATCGGGCTGCGGGAAGACGACGACGCTCAGGATGATTGCCGGATTGGTCCAGCCAAGCTCCGGCAACATTTTTATCGGCGACCGGGACGTGACGGAGACACCCGTCCATCAGAGGAACATCGGTATCGTCTTTCAGAACTACGCATTGTTTCCGCACCTGACCGTGTATGAGAATGTCGCTTACGGTCTGCGGCGGCGCAGACTCGGAGAGGTTGCGATCCGGAAGAAAGTCGCCGATGTCCTGAGTCTAGTCCAGATGGAGGAGTTGTCCGAGCGGTATCCTAGGGCGCTGTCGGGTGGACAGCAGCAACGCGTTGCCATTGCTCGTGCGCTGGCTATTGAGCCGGACGTGCTGTTGTTGGATGAACCCCTGTCCAGCCTGGATGCCAAGCTGCGCCTCGGTGTGAGGCGTCAGATTCGGGAGTTGCAGCACAAGCTAGGCATTACCACGATCCTGGTGACCCATGATCAAGATGAGGCCATGAGCATGGGCGACAGGCTTGCCGTCTTGAGTGCGGGAAAACTTCAGCAGATTGGCGAACCGCGGGAAATCTATCGCACGCCCGCCAACAGATTTGTGGCGGATTTCATCGGGACCGCGAATTTTTTCAGTGGGACAGTCGCCCAGGACAGGCGCTCGATCACCACGCCGTCAGGCCTTCAGCTGTTTTGTGCGGACGTGCTGCCTGGCGTGACCAATGTCATGGTCAGGCCTGAAGCCATCCGGCTGTCGGCGGCGGTGTCCAAGGACCGTAGTGAGATCCATGGGGACGTGATCGACATCTCATATCTGGGGCCGGTCGCGGACGTCTTCGTCAGACTCCAGAGCGGTGATGTGATTACTGTGAGGGTGGACAGCTTGTGGGCGGATACAGCCAACATCGTTGCTCATTCTGAGATCGCAGTACGGATTCCTGAGGAAGCGATTGTGGTGATTTCTTAGGAACCCAGGCACCAGCACGCCTCTCCGGTAAGAGAAGGTACAGGCAGTTTTCCTTAATCAGTGGCAGGAGACATAAAAATGGAAGCAAAACTTTCGCGTCGCCAATTCAACGCCCTTATCGGAGCCGCCGCGCTGGGCACCGTGGGCAGCGCATTCGCCCAAGCGAAACCAGGCGGCAAGCTGGTCGTCGGAACCTGGGGCGGGGATTACGGGAAATTTGTGCGTGAGTACATCGTGGCGCCTTACCTGGATCCCAAGGGAATCACCACCGCCTTCGCGCTGGATCAGACATCACCGCGCCTGCTCAAGAATCTGGCGGAGAAGCGGCTGAAGCATGGGTCCATGGATGTCACCGCGTTGACGTTCGACACCATGTATCAGGTCTGGAAGAACGGTGGCCTGATGGGATTGGATCACAGTCGCATTCCAGCATATGGCGGCGTTCTGGATTTTCTGAAGAATCCCTACGCTGTGCCTCATATCTACACGGGTCGCGTAATACTGTATAACCCTGAAAAGGTTAATCCGGCCCCGACGTCATACGCTGATCTGTGGGATCCGAAATACGCCAACAAGGTCGGAGTCATCGATATCCAGTATCAGACGACCATCGAATCCGCCGCGCTGATCAGCGGCGGTTCCATGAGCAATTTCGAGCCGGGCAAGGCGAAGCTGCTGGAACTCAAGAAACAGGGTGTGAAGGTCTATCCGACCAACGAGGCGATGGGTCAGGCCTTGGCCACCGGAGAGTGCTGGATGTGCATCATGTGGCTGGCGCGTGGGAGACAATGGCAGCAGGATGGAGCACCCATCAAGGTCGCCTACCCCAAGGAAGGGGTCGTGGTATATGGGAACGGCTTTGGTATCTTGAAGAACGCCAGAAACGTGGACGCGGCGTACGCGTTCCTGAATGCGTCATTGGAGAAGCAGGCCCAGATATCCTTTGCGGAGCATATGGGTTACATCCCGCCCGTAAAGGGCGACGTACTGTCGGCTGATCTTGCAAAGAGAGTCGATGTCCCCGAGAGCGAAAAGAGCAAGGTGATCAACCGAGACTACGATTATCTGTTGAAGAACGATGCACAGCTGCGAGATTGGTGGAACAAGGAGTTCAAAGGGTAAGTCACCTCCCGATCCGTCATTCTTCATACGAGTAGACCGTGCGAAAACATATCACAGCCTCGGCGATGCTGACGCCATCGCTCTTTCTGGTCGTGCTGGTTCTGATCATGCCGCTCGGGCTACTCGCGCGTTATAGCCTCAACGCTTTTGTACCAGGGCAATTCATGGTGGATGCACTCACCTCCACGAACTACCTGCAGTCCTTCACAGATCCGTACTATCGCCAGATCCTGTTGCTGACCGTCCTCATGTCGGTTGGGGTGACGATTGCCTGCCTGGTGATCGGATTTCCGATGGCGCGATTCCTTGCCAGGACGAATTCCAGATACAAGAGCCTGCTGATGCTGGCGATCATCATGCCGCTCTTCGTGGGCAACGCGGTGAGGGCGGCGGGGTGGATGGTCGCGTTTGGGCAAGAAGGCCTTGTCAACAGGATATTGCTGTTTTCCGGGCTGATACACACGCCGATTCAGATGATGTACACGACTTCCGCTGTTTTCGTCGGTATCGTGTCGATCAACCTGTCGTTTGTCGTCTTGACACTCCAGAGCGTTCTGGAAGGCCTTAATCCTTCGATCGAAGAGGCATCTCTCAGCCTGGGCGCAAATCGCTTTGACACCTGGCGCCTGGTGGTGATTCCGATGGCCATGCCCGGTATCGCGGCCGCATCGATACTGTGCCTGATTCTGACCATGAATGCCTATGCGACTCCCGTACTGTTGGGTGGACCGAATTTCATGATGATGGCGCCAGCCGTTGCTGATCAGGTTTTATTGCAAAGTAATTGGCCCATGGGGGCGGCACTGTCCTTTGTCCTGATCTTGACGACGATCGTCCTGACTGCACTGACTTACTGGTATTTGAAGCGCAGGACAGTCGGGGCCATTTAGAGGGACCAGATGAGATCCGACAAAGTAATTCACGTCGTACGGTGCCATGCCGCGGGGGAAGTGGGCGATGTGATCGTTGGGGGCGTGAGTCCGCCTCCCGGAGAAACGCTGTGGGAACAGCGAAAGTGGATTCACGAGGATGGCACGCTCAGGAATTTCGTGCTCAATGAACCGCGGGGTGGTGTGTTCAGGCATGTGAATCTGCTGGTTCCACCCAAGAATCCCAAGGCTGCAATGGGCTGGATCATCATGGAACCAGCCCATACTCCTCCCATGTCGGGTTCCAATTCGATTTGTGTCGCGACGGTTCTTCTGGAAACGGGAATCGTCGCCATCCAGGAACCGGTGACGCGCTTTTCTCTGGAAGCTCCAGGTGGGCTTGTGGAGGTTGAGGCGCACTGTTCGAACGGCGCCGCGGACTCCGTCAAGATATTCAACCGCCCGTCTTTCTGTGCTGCGATGGATAAGGACCTGGAAGTGGCCGGGCTAGGCACCTTGAAGGTGGATATCGCCTATGGAGGCGACAGTTTCGTCATTACCGATGCGCGTTCGCTCGGCTTTTCCCTGGTGCCGTCGGAAGCCCGGGATCTTGCCGAGGTCGGCATGAAGATACGCGCCGCAGCGACCGATCAATTCGGGTTTCAGCACCCTGACCATCCGGATTGGGCGCACATATCGTTTTGCCAGATCGCGGGTCCAGTCGGTAAGGAGGACAGCATCCTGACGGGATGCAGCGCCGTTGCCATAGAGCCCGGGAAGCTGGATCGGTCCCCGTGCGGTACGGGTTGTTCCGCGCGCATGGCGGTCATGTATGCCAGGGGCCAGATGCGGGTGGGTGACTACTATGTCGGCACATCGCTCATAGGGTCCCGGTTCACCTGCAGGGTCGAATCTGAAATCAATGTCCACGGCATGAGGGCGATCCTGCCAAGCATCTCGGGCCGAGCCTGGATAACCGGGACCGCACAGCTCATGCTGGATCCGACGGATCCCTGGCCACAGGGATACAGGCTTTCGGATACATGGCCGGATTTACTTCTGAAATAGTTCAAGCTCGTGGCTGTCGTTCATAAATTGTGAAGGAGATTCGCATATGTCTTTCTTGTTCAAGGGTGGAAGATTCCTGAATCCGAGATTGGATACTCTTCAGGACGGCATTGAGATCTTGGTCGAAGGCGGCAAGATACGGGAGGTCTCGGACCACCCGATCAAGTCTTCATCGGCTCAGGTGATTGACCTGGGCGGTAAGGTCATCATGCCCGGCCTCATAGACTGCCACATCCATGTCTTCCTGACCGAGGTGAATTTCGCCTACCTGGAGGATGTGCCGCTCACGATGCTGACGGCGCAGGCGGGGATGCTGATGCGCAACATGCTGATGCGCGGATACACGACTGTTCGCGACACAGGTGGCGCCGATGCCGGGATTCGCGATGCGGTTGCACATGGCCTGATGCTTGGCCCCAGGCTGTTCGTGGCAGGTGCCCCGGTCAGTCAGACCGGTGGGCATGGCGATTTCCGCAAGAGGACGCAGTCCAGGTTTGAATGCAAGTGCTGTTCCGCTCTAGCCTTCAACGCGCGGGTCGCGGATGGTGTGTCGGACGTGATCAAGGCTGTCAGAGACGAACTGCGCAAGGGCGCTGATCACATCAAGATCATGTGTTCCGGTGGGGTCGCCTCTCAGAGCGACCCGCTGGAGAGCGTGCAGTACCGGCTGGATGAGATTGAAGCCGCTTGCGAGGAAGCCGATCGGTGGGGGAAGTATGTGAGTGCCCATGCCTATTCGGCGGAAGCCGTCAGGCGCGCGGTATCGTGCGGGGTGCGGACCATCGAGCACGGGAACCTGATGGATGAGGACACCGCTGCGCTGATGGCTGAAAAGGGTGCATTCCTGGTGCCGACCCTGGTTGCGTACGATTCCATGAAGCGGCGTGGGAAGGATTTCGGTATGACCGAGTACAGCCTGAGGAAGAACAAGACGGTGATCGAAGGAGGCTTGCGCTCTCTGGAAATGTGCCGCAAGGCTGGGGTGGAAATTGGCTTTGGAACTGACCTGCTGGGCCAGTTGCAGAATGATCAGAGCCGTGAATTTCTCATTCGGAGCGAGGTACTGAGTCCTGCCGAAGTCATCCGATCCGCCACGATCACCAATGCGCGCATCGTCCGCCAGGAGGGCTTGCTCGGCGAACTAGTTCCGGATGCGTATGCCGATCTCATCGTGGTCGAAGGCAATCCGCTGCAGGATCTGAACCTCTTTCAGGACGAGGGCGCTCATATCCCCTTCATCATGAAGGAAGGGGTGCCTGTCAAAAACACCCTCTAGTCTTGTTGCTAGCCCAGTTGATAAGCCGTGAGGTGGATGCCTACCTGGCGGCGGATCGGCGGGAGTTCGCCTTGCCGGAGATAAGGGCGTGATTCCACGTGGCCCATGGCGGGTCTGAACAGCATGCCTGACACGGGGTGTTCGGGCCTTGATCCATCTGCTCATGTGGTGCTCAGGCCAAGGGGTGCCCCGGGGGCGGGTAGGCCAGCGCCGGATGCTGACGAAGGGAAGCGGGAGGATTTCGTCGTCACACACCGGAACGCAGTGAGGACGTGTGACGGCGCCCCGCTGGACGAGGCAGATCCGGAAAGCCCGCAGGGCCGCTGGCCGTAGCCCCCGGGGCACCCCTTGGCCTGAGCACTGGGTCTGTGCTGGGGGGAGTCCCGTACGCCATTGAATCTGTGGCGCTTCTCTTGGGTCGGACTCGTGTCAAATGGGCGCCCCCCGCAGCCGGTATCCCGCGAACAGCACCCCTACCCACACCGGCAGCACATACGCCGCCAGCCGGGTGTCGTCCAGTTGCGTCATCAGCGCCACTACGCCCAGCAGGAAAGCCACGCACAGATAATTGGTCCAGGGATGCCAGGGCGACGGGAACAACAGTTGCTTGCCCACATGCGCCCGCCGGAACTTGAGGTGCACCAGCACGATCATCAGCCAGGTAAGGGCAGCCGCGGCCGTCGCCACGGCCATTACCTGCATGAAAGCGCCTTTCGGCACCAGGAAATTGATCACCACGATGGCCAGCGTGCATGCGCACGAGAACAGAATGCCCACCCACGGTACGTGATGGCTACTCAGGCGCAGGAACATCCGGGGTGCGTTGCCCTGTTCAGCCAGGCTGTAGAGCATGCGGCCGTTGCTGTACATGCCGCTGTTGTAGACCGAAATCGCGGCGCTCAACACGACCAGATTCAGGATATCCGGCGCGGCCGGAATGCCCAGCCTTGAGAAGATCAGGACGAACGGGCTGCCCTGCATGCCGATTTCGTTCCAGGGGTACAGGATCACCAGTACCGCCAGGGCACCGACGTAGAAAATCAGGATGCGCCAGATCACCTGGTTGGTGGCGCGCGGGATGCTGCGGCGTGGATCGTCGGCTTCGCCGGCCGTGATGCCGATGAGTTCCGTACCACCAAAGGAGAACATCACGACAACCAGCGACAGCAGCAGGCCGTGCACGCCGTTGGGCAGAAAGCCCCCATGGGCCCAGAGGTTGCTCAGCCCCGCAGCCTTGTGATCGATGCCGCCGATGATCAGCACCACCCCCAGCAGGATCATGCCGATGATGGCGGCGATCTTGATGAAGGCGAGCCAGAATTCGCTCTCGCCGTAGGACCGGACGTTGAGCAGGTTCAAAGCAGTGACGGCCACCAGCACGATGAGCGCGCTGGCCCATGATGGAAAGTCGGGCAGCCAGTAGGAGACGTAAATCCCGACGACCGACAGCTCCGCCATGCTGACCAGCACATACAGCAGCCAGTAGTTCCATCCAGACAAAAAGCCCGCGAAGCCGCCCCAGTGGCGGTAGGCGAAGTAACTGAAGGCGCCGGCTACAGGTTCTTCGGTGGACATTTCCCCCAGCATGCGCATGATCAGGTAGATGACCAGGCCGCCGATCAGGTAGGACAGGATGATCCCCGGACCCACAAGTCGAATCGAGGCTGCAGAGCCGTAGAACAGGCCGGTGCCGATGGCACCGCCCAGGGCGATCATCTGGATGTGGCGGTTCTTCAGGCTGCGCGAAAGCGCCTCTGGAGGGGGTGGCGACATGGGCTTGAAAAGGCCTTTCCCGGGCGATCGCTCAGCGCGCGAAGAACAGCTCGTGCAGCGCCGTGCCGGGGTCGGCGGCCCGCATGAAGGCTTCGCCCACCAGGAACGCGTCTACATGGTGCTCGCGCATGCGGTCCACGTCGGCGGGCGTCAAGATGCCGCTTTCCGTGACCACGCGCTTGCCGGCGGGCACGTCCGCCAACATTGACAGCGTATTTTCCAGCCGGGTCTCGAACGTGCGCAGGTTGCGGTTGTTGATGCCCAGCAACGGAGTCTGCAGCGCCAGCGCCGCCTCCAGTTCGCTGGGCTCGTGGATTTCGACCAGGACATCCATTTCCAGCTCCCGCGCCACAGCTTCCAATTCCAGCAGTTGGGAGGGTGCCAGTGCGGCGGCGATCAGCAGTACGCAGTCGGCGCCCAGCGCACGCGCGTGGATGATCTGATAGGGGTCGATCATGAAGTCCTTGCGCAGCACCGGCAGGCTGCATGCCGCGCGCGCCTGGCGCAGGTGGTCGTAGCCCCCTTGGAAATACTGCACGTCCGTGAGCACCGACAGGCAAGCCGCCCCGTGACAGGCATAGCTGGCGGCGATGTCTGCCGGGTTGAAATTCGGCCGGATCACGCCCTTGGATGGCGAGGCCTTTTTGATTTCGGCGATGACTGCCGGCTTGTTCTGGGCGATCTTGTCTTCGATGGCGCGCACGAAGCCGCGAATGTCCTTGCGACTCTTGGCTTCACGCAGCAAATCGGCTTCGCTGCGCATCTGCCGGGCGGTGACGATTTCGGCGCGTTTGGTGTCCAGTATCGTGCTGAGAATATCGGTCATTTCGTGAACGTCTGCGTGAAGCTGCGGAATTGTTCGAGTTTTTCGCGGGCGGCCCCCGAAGCGATGAGTTCGAAAGCCTGTCCGATGCCAGCCTGGATGGATGGCGCCACGTTGCCTGCGTACAGCGCCAGGCCTGCGTTCAGCGCCACGATGTCGCGGGCTGTGCCGGCCGTGTCGTTCAGTGCCGACAGCACGAGCTGTGCGGACTCCTCGCGGTTGGCGACCTTGATGCTGCGGTTCGAAACCATGGCCATACCAAAGTCTTCGGGGTGGATTTCGTATTCTCGCACCTGGTCGTCCTTCAGTTCGCCGATCAGCGTGGAGGCACCAAGAGAGGCTTCATCCATGCCGTCCTTCCCGTGGACGATGAGCACGTGCCGCGACCCCAGACGCTGCAGCACGCGCACCTGGATGCCGACCAGATCCGGATGGAACACCCCCATCAGCTGGTTCTCGGCGCCCGCCGGGTTTGTGAGCGGGCCCAGGATGTTGAAGATGGTGCGCACGGCCAGTTCCCGCCGTACGGCGGCGACGTTCTTCATGGCGCCATGGTGCGCGGGTGCGAACATGAAGCCGATGTTGGTTGCGGCAATCGATTCCGCGACTTGTTCGGGTGTTGCCTGGATGTTGACCCCCAGGGCTTCAAGCACGTCGGCACTGCCCGACGAAGACGACGCGCTGCGGTTTCCGTGCTTGGCGATCTTCACACCGCCGGCTGCGGCTACGAACATGGCGGCGGTGGAGATATTGAAAGTGTGCGAGCCGTCTCCGCCCGTGCCGCACATGTCGAGCAGATCCTGCGGGTAGGGCGTGACCACGCCCAGTGCGAATTCGCGCATGACTTGTGCGGCGGCCGTGATTTCGCCCACAGTTTCCTTCTTGACCCGCAAGCCCATGAGTAGTGCGCTGGCGAGCTGCGGCGACACCTCGCCGCGCATCAGCATGCGCATGAGTTCCAGCATCTCATCGTGAAAGATTTCGCGGTGTTCGATGCAGCGAACCAGGGCTTCGGTGGGAGTGATCAGTGGCATGGATAAGGTTCCTATCAGGTGGCCCGGGATCACAGATCCAGGAAGTTGCGCAGCAGCGCATGGCCGTGTTCGCTGAGCACGGATTCGGGGTGGAACTGCACGCCGTAGACGGGTAGGGTCTTGTGGGCGACCCCCATGATTTCACCGTCCGCCGTTTCGGCTGTGATGGTCAGACAGTCAGGGAGCGTCTCGCGCTCGATCGCCAGCGAATGGTAGCGGGTGACCGTGAAGGGCGAGGGCAAGCCGGTGAAGACGTCGGTGCCGGTGTGTGTGACCGGCGAGACCTTGCCATGCATGATCTGATGCGCGCGCACCACGGTGCCGCCAAACGCCACGCCGATCGCCTGATGACCCAGGCAAACGCCCAGGATCGGCTTGCGGCCTGCGAATTCGCGGATGAGGTCGACGGAGATACCGGCTTCGGCAGGCGTGCAGGGACCGGGAGAGAGGCAGATGCGGTCCGGGTCCAGCGCCTGGACGCCCGCGAGGTCGATCTGGTCGTTACGGACCACCGTGACCTGTGCGCCCAGTTCGCCCAGGTATTGCACGAGGTTGTAGGTGAACGAATCGTAGTTGTCGATCATGAGCAGTTTCATGGCGTCCCCGTTGTCAGCGGCAAAGGGACGCACGCGCTGCACGATTGGGCGCGAGACTGCAGAGCAGGGAGGGTGGAGTCAGTACGGTCATGGTCTTCCTTGGTAGGAGCCGCCGCACCGGAGACAGTTTCGAATGGACACTTGCCTGCCAGAACGGCGGCAAAGTGTGCGATGAATCACGCAGGAGGGTGCCGCCTCTATGAGAGGCGCCACCAAGTCGATACGTGGGTGCTCGCGTGAAAATTCATGCACGAATTTTACTGTGCGTTTTTGCATCTGTCGAGAGCGGATAAATACTGGCGTATTGGGCGACGGACAGGGTGCGGCGGGTGCCCTGGCTCCGGGTTGGGCAAGTGTTCGTGGCCCTGTTCGTGGCGCGGCTGGCGTATATTCTGGCTGGGTGGCTGCCGTTATCCTGCCGTTATCCTGCCGTTTTGCAGCCTCTTGGTGTGGTGCGCCTTGCGCCTCCGTTGTCATTTCTTGTGTACGACCTTTCTGAACATGATCATTTCTGCTTCCACCGACTACCGTGCGGCCGCCAAACGCCGTTTGCCGCCCTTCCTGTTTCATTATGCGGATGGCGGGGCCTACGCCGAATACACGCTGCAGCACAATGTCAGCGATCTGGCGGGCATTGCGTTGCGCCAGCGGGTGCTGCGCGACATGTCCACGCTGGATCTGAGCACCCAGGTGTTTGGCGAGTCGGTGTCCATGCCGGTGGCCATCGCACCGGTGGGCCTGGCCGGCATGTATGCGCGTCGTGGCGAGGTCCAGGCGGCGCGGGCGGCTGATCGTCATGGTATTCCGTTCACGCTGTCGACGGTGTCGCTGTGCCCGATCGAAGAGGTAGCCCCCGCGATCAGCCGGCCCATGTGGTTCCAGCTCTATGTGCTGAAGGATCGCGGGTTCATGAAAAGCGTGCTGGAGCGTGCCCAGGCGGCTGGCGTCACGACGCTGGTGTTCACCGTGGACATGCCGGTACCTGGGGCGCGCTATCGCGATGCACACGCGGGGATGAGCGGCCCCCATGCGGCCTTGCGCCGCTACTGTCAGGCCCTCTGCCACCCGCGCTGGGCTTGGGATGTCGGGCTCTGGGGGCGTCCGCACGATCTGGGCAATGTGTCCCGGTACCTGGGCAAGGCCACGGGTCTGGAAGACTACATGGGCTGGCTGGGCGCCAATTTCGACCCCTCCATTTCCTGGAAGGACCTGGAATGGATCCGGGATTTCTGGAAGGGCCCCATGGTCATCAAGGGGATCCTGGATCCGGACGATGCGCGCGATGCCGTGCGCTTCGGGGCGAACGGCATCATCGTCTCCAACCATGGCGGGCGGCAGCTCGATGGCACGTTGTCGTCGGCCCGTGCGCTGCCGGCCATCGCCGATGCAGTCAAGAGCGATCTGACCGTGCTGGCCGATTCGGGTGTGCGCACCGGGCTGGATGTGGTGCGCATGCTGGCGCTGGGCGCCGACATGGTGCTGCTGGGACGGGCCTACGTCTACGCACTGGCGGTGGGTGGCGAGGCGGGGGTTTCGAATCTGCTGAGCCTCATCGAAAAGGAAATGCGGGTCGCCATGACGCTGACGGGGGCCCGCACCATCGCCGACATCACACGCGATTCGCTGGTGCGCGTCTGACGGCGGCGGGCCTATATGGGCTCGTCCAGCCCGAATTGCACCTGTTCCGCCGCCCGCAGCAGGGCGCGTGCCTTGGCCTCGGTTTCCTGATACTCCTTTTCGGGATCAGAATCGGCCACGATGCCAGCGGCGGCCTGCACATACAGCATGCCATCGCGGATGATGCCGGTTCGGATGGCGATGGCCAGATCCATTTCGCCGCCGTAACTCAGGTAGCCTGCGGCGCCGCCGTAGATGCCGCGCCGCACGGGTTCCAGCTCATCGATGATTTCCATGGCGCGGACCTTGGGGGCGCCGGTGAGCGTGCCGGCCGGGAAGGTGGCGCGCAGCACGTCGATGTTGCTCATCCCGTCGTTCAGTTCGCCTCGTACGTTGGACACCAGGTGCATCACATGTGAATACCGCTCGATGGTCATGGTGTCAGTGACCTCGACTGTGCCCGTTTTTGCAACCCTGCCGATGTCATTGCGCGCCAGATCGATGAGCATGACGTGCTCGGCGCGCTCCTTGGGGTCGGCCATCAGCTCCTGCTCGAGGCGCAGGTCTTCTTCCTGGGAGGTGCCGCGCTTGCGCGTGCCGGCCAGCGGTCGGATGGTGACGGTTTCACGAGGCTGGCCGTCCTGGATTTCGTGGTCCTTTCGCACCAGGATTTCCGGCGAAGCCCCCACGACGTGGAAGGTGTCGAAATTCCAGTAGTACATGTAGGGTGACGGGTTCAGGGACCGCAGCGCACGGTACAGCGACAAGGGCGAATCCCTGAAAGGTTTGGCGATCACCTGGCCGATCTGGACCTGCATCAGGTCGCCGGCGGTGATGTAGTCTTTGGCCTTGCGGACGGCTTCCAGGTAGTCGTCGTGCTTGAAGTCGCGCTCGACGGGGGTCTGCATGCTGGCGTAGGCATAGGGGATCACGACCGGTGTGCGCAGCTTTTCACGCAGTGCCTTCAGGCGGCGTCGCGCCAGTGCGTAGGCTTCGGGCTGCTGTGGATCGGCGTAGACGATCAGGTAGGTGCGTCCGGCCAGGTTGTCCACGATCACCAGTTCGTCGACGTGCATCAGCATGATGTCCGGCGTTCCCGGCTGTTGTCCGGCGGGCAGCGGCTTGACGCAGGGCCCCAGCCTGGGCTCGATGTGGCGCACCGTGTCATAGCCGAAATAGCCTGCCAGGCCACCTGCGAAGCGCGGCATGCCTGGGCGCAGCGCGACCTTGAAGCGCGACTGGTAGTCTTCGATGAAGGCCAGTGGGTCCCCTTCGTGAGTCTCCACGACCTGTCCCTTGGTCACGACTTCGGTGGTGTTTCCGGTGGCCCGGATGAGCGTCTTCGCCGGCAGCCCGATGAAGGAATAGCGCCCGAATCGTTCTCCGCCCACGACGGATTCCAGCAGGCAGCTGTTGCGCCCGGCCTCGGGCCCGGCGTGGGCCAGTTTCAAATAGATTGCCAGCGGCGTGTCCAGGTCCGCATACGTTTCCGCGATCAGCGGGATGCGGTTGTAGCCTTGGGCGGCCAGTGCGTTGAATTCGATTTCTGTCATAGCGGTCTCTGGTGGAAAGCGTGCCGGACAGAATCAAAAAAGCCCGGCCAAACTGGGGTCCGGGCTGGAAGCAGGGGCCACGCGCGACGATGCGCGGGCCAGGTCACCATTACCCGGAACGAAAGCACCACCAGCGCCAAGTAGCGCGGGTGGCGGTCGGGTAATAGCGGATGACTTTCATGCGTGTTCGGTGTGGGAAGATCTCTCGGCCGCCCAGCGGGCCGCCTCAATGATGGAGCCCACTATAGCATCCACAGGCAGGCTCTGCACGGGATTGCCTTCGTTGTAGCCGTAGGGCAGGGCCAGCATCCTGATGCCGGCGGAGCGCGCCGCCAGGGCGTCGTTGATGGAGTCACCAATGAAAAGCGCCTGGGTGGGCTGGATGTCCAGCAGGCTGCAGGCGTGAAACAACGGCATGGGATCAGGCTTCTTTCGCGGGCAGGTGTCGCCGCAGACGATGACATCGAAGAAGTCCGCCAACCCCTGCTGCCGCAGCAGCGGCAGGGCGAATTCGGTGCTCTTGTTCGTGACCACCGCCAGCCGCATGCCCTGCGCCTGGAAGTCCTGTAGTCCCGCCAGCACACCCGGGTACAGATGGCTGCGCTTGCCGTTGAGCTTACGGTAGTGGTCCGTGTAGCGCGCCAGACCGCGCATGACCAGGTCCATCTCGGCGGGCTGGCCCTCGTGGCCCAGCGACCGGATGACCAATTGTTCCATGCCCTTGCCGACGTAGGTGGCCAGGATGTCCTGTGAAATGGGTGTCATGCCCATGTCCAGCCGCATGGCGTTGGCCGCGCCGGCCAGATCGGGAATGGTGTCGATCAGCGTGCCGTCGAGGTCGAACAGGATTCCGGAAAATTGCATAGTCGTGGAGGAGGTTCGGTGTTGCGCTGGCGTGTGAAGCCGGGTCGAATGGCCGTCATCGTACCATTTGCCGGGTCACCCGTCGTCGCTGGCCCCGTGACGACGCCGATTTCAGGCAGCCGCCCGTATGGCGTCGCCCTGGGTGATGCCCGTGCGCAGTGTGGTGATCACCTGACGGTAGTCCGGCTGACCAAAGATGGCCGATCCAGCCACGAAGGCATTGGCGCCCGCTGCGCGGATGCGGGCGATGTTGTCTGTCTTGACCCCGCCGTCGACCTCCAGGTCGATGGATTGCCCGCCCTGTGTCGTCCAGCGGTCGATGCGCGCGCGCGCCTGGGCGAGCTTCTCCAGCGTGTGCGGGATGAAGGACTGTCCGCCGAACCCCGGGTTGACGGACATCAGCAGCACCAGATCCAGGCGGTCCATGACGTGGTCCATCCAGGACAGCGGCGTGGCGGGGTTGAACACCAGGCCGGCCCGGCAGCCGTGGTCGCGAATGAGCGCCAGCGTCCGGTCCACATGCCGCGAGGCCTCGGGGTGGAAACTGATGATGTTGGCCCCCGCCTTCGCGAATGCGGGAACCAGGGTGTCCACCGGTTCGACCATCAGGTGCACGTCAATGGGCGCCTTCGTGTGCGGGCGCAGCGCGGCGCAGACCATGGGGCCCATGGTCAGGTTGGGAACGAAGTGGTTGTCCATGACGTCGAAGTGGATCCAGTCCGCGCCGGCTGCGACGACCTGGGCGACTTCTTCGCCCAGCCGGGCGAAGTCCGCTGACAGCAGGCTGGGGGCAATGCGGGCGGCGGGCAGTTCGGTCATGGCGAAGTGGGGTCCGGTTGTGTCATCATGTGCGTTTGCGTTCGCTCTCATTTTAGTGCACCCGTTTTCAGCATGAAAAAGCTTCTGTGGTCTGCGGTTCTGCTTGCCGCGCTCAGTGCCTGTACCTCGGTTCCTGTGGAAGAATCCGGTGCGCCTTCCGGAGGAACCCCGCCGGTGGCGCTTGCGCCGCTGTCCGTGCCGCCGCTCTCGAGCTTGCCTGAGACGCCGGCACGGCCCCTGCAGGGGCGCTATGCGCCGGCCAGCTGGGAAAGCCTTCCGGGCTGGTCCTCTGACGGGTTGTTCCATGTCTGGAAGGGGCTGCTCAACGACTGCCGGGGGCTCATGCGACCGGCTTTGGGGTCTCTGGCGAACCCCGCCCGCGCCAATCCGCGGGCGTGGCAACCCGTCTGTCAGGCGGCGGTTCAGGCCAATCTGGGACCGGAGGCCGAAGGTGACGCCGTGCGGCGCTTCCTGCAGACGTACCTGCGGCCGTGGCGGCTGGAGCAGGGTTCGGGCCGGCCAGCCAGCGGGATGGTGACCGGGTACTACGAACCGCTCATCCATGCCTCGCGTACGCGCAGCGGCGCTTACCAATGGCCGTTATACGCCACGCCGTCCGACCTGCTCGTCGTGGACCTGGGTGCGGTCTATCCGGAACTCGCGGGAAAGCGTGTGCGCGGCAAACTGGAGGGCCGGCGGGTGGTGCCGTATGACACGCGTGCAGAGATCGCCGCTAATCCGGCGCGCCAGCCGCCCGTCGTCGTCTGGGCCAACGACCCGGTCGAAGCCTTCTTCCTGCAGATTCAGGGCTCGGGGCGGGCCATCCTGCCGGATGGTTCCGTGATCCGGCTGGCCTATGCCGATCACAACGGCCGGCCGTACGTCTCCATCGGCCAGTGGCTGGCTCACCAGGGAGAGATGCCCCTGGTGCAGACGTCCATGCAGAATATCAAGCAGTGGGCACGCAGCCACCCTGATCGGGTGCAGCAGATGCTCAACGTCAATCCGGCGATGGTGTTTTTCCGTGAAGAAACCATCACCGATCCGGAGCTGGGTCCCAGCGGCGCGTACGGGGTGCCCCTGCAGCCGCAGCGCGCCATCGCCGTGGACCCCGGTTTCGTGCCGCTGGGAACGCCGGTGTACCTGGATACGCAGCAACCGGGGGGCGGTGCGCCGTTGCGGCGCTTGGTCTACGCGCTGGATACGGGCGCCGCGATCCGCGGTGCGGCTCGTGCCGACTTCTATTGGGGAACGGGCGACGAAGCGGGCGCGCAGGCCGGGCGCATGAAGCAATCCGGCCAGATGTGGTTGCTGTGGCCGGTCCAGGCTGGCGCGCCCAGTGCACGATGAGGGCGGTGTCCGTAGGTGGCCGCCGCGTCGGTTTCACCAAACGTCACACTGGTTGCAATCGCCGACTGCTGCAGCAAGGGCCTCGGGTTAATATAAGTTCGTGAAAAATCAGGAATCAATTGTCGTATGCGGCACGGGTATCGTGGGTCTGGCCTGTGCTCTGGCACTGGCCCGCCAGGGGCTGGCCGTGCGGCTGCTCGGGCCGCGCAATGTGCTGCCGCCTCCGGTCCCGGACGCCTATTGTCCGCGCGTCTATGCGCTGTCGCAGGCCAGCCGCGATCTGCTCGATCGGCTGGGCGCCTGGTCTCTCCTGGACGCGCAGCGGCTCTGCGCTGTCGAGGCCATGGAAATATACGGTGATGCTGATGGAGTCCTGAGTCTGTCCGCCTGGCAGGATGCGCAGCACGCCATGGCCTGGATCGTCGAATCAAGCGAAATCGAACGTGCGCTGCAACAGGCGGTGCAGGTGCTGGGAATTCCGTGGGTCGTGGACCATTTCGCGTCCTGGGCGAAGGATTCTGGCGGTCGCGGTGATCTGTCCCGGGACGGCTCGGGGGGGAGCATCCTGACGGCTGGTGGCCAGACTCTTCAGGCGGATCTGCTGGTGGGCGCCGATGGCGCGCGCTCGCCGGTACGGCAGGCGGCTGGCATCACCCACGAATACACGCCCTATGGCGACATGGGGGTGGTGGCACACCTGGATATCGAACGGCCGCATCAGAACCGGGCGTTTCAGTGGTTTACGGGCGATGCTGTCTTTGCGATGCTACCGTTGCCGGATTCCGCTGATGGGCCGCAGGCGTCGCTGGTGTGGTCGTTGCGCGAGGGCCGCGCGCGCGAATGGCTGGCCATGTCACCCACGGCCCAGGACTCGTTCTTTTCGGCGCGGGCGCTAGCCATCACCGGCGGACGCCTGGGAAAGCTGGGGTTGCGCACCCGGCCGCAGGGGTTTTCGCTGAGCCTGGAGCGCAGCACCCTGGTAGCCCCTGGCGTGGCGCTGGTGGGCGATGCGGCGCACCGTGTGCATCCGCTGGCAGGTCAGGGGCTGAATCTGGGGTTGGCCGATACCCAGGTGCTGGTCGATGTGCTGCAGCACCGCGAATCCTACCGCTCGGTCGGCGATGAACGGGTGCTGGCGCGTTATCGCCGTGCCCGCGCCCAGCCCGTCTGGGCCATGTCGCTGGTGACGCATGGCCTGCATCGTCTGTTCGGGGTCGATTGCGCCCCGGTGGCCTGGGCGCGCAATGCGGGCATGCGGGTGATCGATGATCTTCCTTTTATCAAACGCAGACTGATTCAGGCTGCTGCCGGCCGTTGATGCCCCCTGTCATGGGCGGGATGCGAGGCGGTATTTTTTCTTGAGGTTTTTCATGAAGTTTTCTTTGAGTCTGGCGGCGCTGCTCATGGGTGTCAGCCTTTCGGTCGCGGCGCAACCCGCGAGCTCTCCGGCGGCGAACGCACAGACGACGGCGAAGGCATCGGCAGCAACGGGGGCACGGGACGCAGCACCAGCCGTGGCCGCGACGGAAACGACGCCGAATGAATCACCGGTACCCGCGGATGCGGCGGATGCTGCCAGCGCGCTGCCTCCCGAAAAGGTCGCGGCGGTGACCAAGGCCTTCGAATCGCGTTTCCCCGGCATCCATGTGGATGGTGTGCGGATGACGCCTATGTCGGGCATCTACGAAGTCCAGGTCGGGATGGATCTGCTCTATACCGATGCCTCCGTGGACTATGTACTGCAGGGTTCGCTCATCGATGCCAAGGCCAAGCGCGATTTGACCGCGGCGCGGCTGGAATCCCTGCAGCAGGTGGCTTTCGACACCCTGCCGCTGAAGGACGCCATCAAGATCGTCAAGGGCGACGGTTCGCGCAAGCTCGCCACCTTCGAGGATCCCAACTGCCCGTATTGCAAGCAGCTGCACCACACGTTGGCCAGCGTGGACAACGTGACGGTCTATGTGTTCCTGTTCCCGATCCTGGCGCCCGATTCGGCGACCAAATCGCGGGATATCTGGTGTGCCGCCGACCCGGCGAAAGCCTGGACCGACTGGATGGTGGACGGCAAGGCCCCTGCCACGGCCGATTGCAAGACGCCTTTGCAGGCGAATCTCGCGCTGGGGCGCAAGCTGAACGTGCAAGGCACCCCCGCACTTTTCTTTGGCAACGGCGCCCGGGTCAATGGGACCCTGCCGCTGGCGTCCCTGAAGGAAAAGCTGGACGCCCAGAGCAAGGGCTGATCGCTCGCCGGGCCGCGCAGGCGCCTGCTGCCGCAGGTATTACTTCAGCAGTGTCCAGGCGCCGTTCTTCACTGTGATCAGTTCCCGGCCGCGCTGGTCGAAGCCGCTGTGGTCCTGGGGGCTCATGTTGTAGACGCCCTGGGTGGCGACCAGTTCGTGGGTCTGTTCCAGAGCATCGCGCAGGGCTTTGCGGAAATCGGCCGTTCCGGGCTTGGCGTGCTGCTCCGCAATGGGAATGGCATGCTGCAGCAGCAGCCCGGCATCGTAGACGTTGGCACCGAAGGTGGCGGGACGCTCCCCGTATCGGGCCTGGTAGCGGTGAATGTAGTCCTCGGCGATGGGCTTGGACGGGTTGCCGTCAGGGATTTCCGGCAGCACCAGCATCAGGCTGGCAGCAAGGATGGTGCCGTCCACGGCCTTGCCGCCCAGCTTCAGGAATGCTGGCAGCGCGGCACCGTGCGTCTGGTAGAACTGCCCCTTGTAGCCTTGCTGGACCAGTGTGACCTGGGGCAAAGCAGCGGCTCCGCCCGTTCCGGCCACCAGGATGGCGTCGGGGCGCGCGGCCAGCAGCTTCAGCGCCTGTCCGGTGACGGAACTGTCGGTGCGCTGGTAGCGTTCGGAGGCGATCAGCTTCAGGCCGTTTTCCTTCACGAGCTTGCTGAAGACCTGGTGCCAGTCGTCCCCGTAGGCGTCGGCGAAACCGATGAATCCGACCGTGTGGATGCCACGCCTGACCATGTCGCGAACCAATGCGTCGGCGATGATGCCAGTGTTCTGCGTGGTCTTGAAGGCCCATTTCTTTTCCGCGTTCATGGGCAGGACCACCGAAGCGGCGCCGACCGGTGCCAGCATCGGCGTGCCGGATTCCGCCGCGAACTGCAGCACGCTCATGGCATTAGGCGATCCGGTGGGGCCGATGATGGCGTCGACTTTGTCTTCGGTGATGAGCTTCTTGAAGGCCGTCACGGTTTGCGCCGGGTCGCTGGCATCGTCCAGCGCAATGTACCGGATGTCCAGGTCGCCGGCTTTGGTCGGCAGCAGGGGCACCGTGTTTTTCTGCGGGATACCCACCAGAGCTGTGGGGCCGGTGGCCGAGGCGACCACGCCGATCTTTACCTGGGCCTGGACCGCCAGCGGGTAGATGGACAGGGCGGCCATGCTCAGCGCGGCGGCTGACAAGAGGGATCGCACGATGGGGTCTCCGGTGGGTGTGCACGATGGGGAATTTTGGCACGATTGGGCTGCGGGTGGGGGGTGTCATGTGCCGTCCGGACCCGCTGTCTTGCCTCAGGCAGCCATATCAGGCAGCCCGCTCCAGCCAAGCCTCGATCGGCATGGGACGGTCCAGCAGGAAGCCCTGAAGTGCGTCGCAATGCTGGCTGCGCAGGAAGTCGGCCTGTGCGGGGGTTTCCACGCCCTCGGCCACGGTGCGCAGACCCAGCTGCCGGGCCATGCTCAGGGTCATGGACGCGATGGCGCCCGCATCCTGGTCGTATGGCAGATCCCGCACCAGGCTCTTGTCGATCTTCAGCTCGAACAGCGGCAGCCGCTTCAGGCAGGCCAGGTTTGAATAGCCGGTGCCGAAATCGTCCACCGAGAACCGTACCCCCATCTCGTGGATTTCCGCCATGCATTTGGCGGCGGCGACGTAGTCCCTGAGCCAGATGCCTTCCGTGACTTCCAGCACCAGCCGGTTGCCGGGGGCATGGGCGCGTTCCAGTGCACCCTGGATGCGTGCCGAAAAATCCGGTTCCGTCAGGCACTCGGGGTTGATGTTCACCGAAACCAGGTAGGACTGGCCGCGCCTGGCGGATTCGTTGAGCACATGACAGGCCCGGTCCAGCGCCCAGTCGGTGAATTCGCACATCATTCCCACCTTTTCGACCAGCGGGATGAATATCTCCGGAGAGATCATGCCTTGTTCTGGGTGGTCCCAGCGCGCCAGCAGCTCGACTCCCGCTGTCTGGCCATCCTGGGCGTACTGAGGCTGGACGAACATTTGCAATTGATCGGTCCCCAGTGCCCGCGACAGATCCTGTTCCAGCCACAGGCGGTGTTCCAGTTCGCGTTGCAGCGACTGCTCGTAGAATACCGGGTTGCTGGTGCTGCGTTCCCTCGCCAGGTGCATCGCGATGTCAGCCTCGCCCAGCGCAGCGTCTGCTGACGCGGTCCCGGCATGCAGCAGGGTGATGCCCGTGCTGACCTTCAGCAGATAGGGCCGCCCGCCGATGGGCAGCGGGCTGGCGGTCAGCGTTTCGGTGAGGGACCGGGCGAGCTCGGTGGCTCTGTGCGCGCTCTCCTCGGCGTAGGCCCCGAGCTGAGTCATCAGGACGGCGAAGACATCGGCATTGATGCGTGAGACTGTGTCGCGGGCACGTGTACCGTTGATGAGCCGCTGGGCTACCTCGCGCAATACCCAATTGCCGCTTTCAAACCCCTGGGTATCGTTGATTTTCTTGAAATCATTCAGGTTCACGATCAGAAGGGCGCCGTTTTCTCCCTCGGCGGTAGCCATCTGTATGGCCTGCGTCAATCGCCGTGTCAGAAAGTTTACGTTAGGCAGATCTGTCAGCGTGTCATAGAACGTCAGTTTGTGGGCGCGCTCTTCTGCCTGCAGGCGTTCGGTCACGTCGGTCATCAATGTGCAGATGGCCTCGATTCGGCCGGCGGCATTGCGCAGCGGAACCTTCACGGTCTGATAGGTGCATTCTTTGCCGGTCGTGTGGGAGCGGAGTTGCCGGTGTGTCACGACCCGCTGGCCGAAGTCCAGCACCTGGCGTTCGTCCCGCTCGATGACGGCGATGATGTCTGCGTCGGTCAACAGCTCCCGGTTGTGGCGCGCCATCAGGCTGCCGGCAGGCAGGCCGAAGAATTCGCATGTCTTCTGGTTGGCGTAGAGGTAGCGGCCCTGTGGATCCTTGATGTGGACGATCTCTTCCGTGGTGTCCAGGATGGTGCCGAGCCGGTTCTCGACTCTGGCGAGCCGCGTGTGGTGAGCCTGTTCGCGTCGCCATAGATAGCCGGAGGCGATCAGCAGCACCACCAGTGCTGTGAGCAGGATCAGCATGGCCCCCTTGCCTGCAGAAGGCACAGGGTCATCCTTGTGTGCGGGAGGCCGGAGGGGATCCTGGCCAACGGTCCGCCTCGCGTCTGCTCACGGGGCATCATCTGTTCCTTCAGAACTCGGTCCACTCCTCATTATCGACTGGCGCGGGCCGGTTGGGCGCTCGAAGAGCAGGTTTGACCGTTGCCTGCTGTCTGGGCGTGGGCGTGGGCGTGGGCTCGGCCCGGCGGGGACGCTGCGGGGCTGGGCTGATGATCTTCTCGGGTGCGGCCGGCAGGCGGGGGGGCTGGCGTGATGCATTGGTCTGGCTGCCTGCTGCGGACTGGGGTTTCTCGCCTGAGCCAGCTGCGTCGCCTGTGGCCTGCGGTGCTGTGCCCTCGGTGGTGCCGAGATGATCAAGGCGGAAGGTCTCGACCAGTCGCGCCAGCGTATCGGCCTGTTCCTGCAGGCTGGTTGCGGCAGCGGCGGATTCTTCCACCAGGCTCGCGTTCTGCCGGGTGACGTCATCCATCTGTGTGACGGCCGTGTTGATTTCCTCGATTCCGGTGGTCTGTTCCCGGTTGGCAGCGCTGATTTCCCCCATGATGTCGGTGACCCGGTTGATGCCGTCCACGATGTCCTGCATGGTCGAACCCGCGTGGCTTGCCTGCTCGTTACCCTTCGTCGTCGATTGCACCGACGCGTCGATGAGGGTCTTGATTTCCTTCGCGGCGGCCGCGCTGCGCTGAGCGAGTGCGCGCACTTCGGAGGCCACCACGGCAAAGCCGCGGCCCTGCTCGCCGGCGCGAGCGGCTTCCACGGCGGCATTCAGCGCCAGGATGTTGGTCTGGAAGGCAATCGAGTCGATGACGCTGATGATGTCAGCGACTTGTTGCGACTTCTGGTTGATCTCGCCCATGGTGCTGACCAGCTCGGCCACGATGGAGCCGCCATTCGTGGCCGTCTTCGCGGCCGTAGCCGCGAGCGTGTTGGCCTGGTGCACGTTGTCGGCATTCTGGCGTACCGTGGCGGTTATTTCTTCCATGGTGGCGGCGGTCTGGGCCAGCGAGCTTGCCTGCTGCTCGGTGCGGGAGGACAGGTCCAGATTGCCGCTGGTGATCTGTGCCGCTGCCGATGCGATGGAGGTTGCGCCGGTGCGCACCTCTCTGACGGTATCGCGCAGATTGTGCGTCATGTTTTGCAGCGCCTGCATGAGCTGGCCGATTTCATCGCGGCTCTTGGCGGCGACCTCCTGGCTCAGGTCGCGGTGCGAGATCGATGTGGCCACCCGCACGGCCTGTGACAGCGGATGCGTGACCCCGCGCGTGGTGCGCCAGGCGAACAGCGGGCCCAGGATCAGCGCCAGCAGCGTGGCAACGGCCAGCAGCATCAGGCCCAGCTGGTTGGCCTGATGGCTTTGGGCGAACAGCTTGACGACATAGTCGTCCTCGAATGCCGAGAGCTTGTCGATCTGAGCAATGTATTCTGCCGTGATCTTGGGCATCTGCTGGTTGAAGAAGGCGTCGGCCTTGCCGTAGTCTCCGTTGTCCAGATCCTTGAACGCCTGGGTGCGCCCCTTTCGGTAGGTGTCGCGGACCTGGATGATCTTCTGGTAGAGCGTCTTGGCTTCGGGGGCGTCGATCGCGTGCTCGATCTTCTGGCTGATCTCGTCGGCCTGCTTGTCCGAGGCGGCAAGCCCCTTCTTGAAGACGGCCAGCACGTCCGGGTTGGTCAGGTTGGCCGCGGCCAGTGCCTGGTTGGCGTTGACGTCGACCGCCCGAGCCCACTGGAAGACCAGCGCATTGACCTGCTGCCTGCCATCCAGGGTCTGGTTGGCTTGCTGTGTGCTGAGCATGCGCCAGGCGCCCATGCCTGACAGAACCAGCAGCAGAACGATGATGAGACCGAAGCCCAACGCGAGCCGGGTACCGATTTTGAGGTTACGCATGTTGCTCTCAGGGGTGGCTGAAATCATAAGATCCGCGCGGGCAGCCGTTCCTGCGCGGATTCGTGCATTCGTTTGTTTCCGATTGTACGAAGCCGCCATGATTTCAAAGCGTATAACAGGGCCCCGGTGCGGCCCCAGTTCCTCGTGAATGCGGGTGCGTCTATGACTCCGGCGCCACCCGTCGGTGCGACGGCCGTTGTCGGCTGTTGCGATGGCGCGTCAGTTTTGGGGGGTGTCGCCGGTGGCGTAGCCGTCCGGGTTTTCCGATTGCCAGCGCCAGGCGTCGGCCATCATCTGGGTCAGGCCTCGGTGGGCCTGCCAGCCCAGTTCGCGCCGGGCCTTGCCAGCGTCGGCCCAGCATTCCGCGATATCGCCCGCGCGGCGGCCGGTGATGACATACGGAATGGCGCGGCCGCTGGCCACCTCGAACGCGCGAATCATGTCCAGCACGGAATAGCCGGTGCCGGTGCCCAGGTTCCAGATGCGCACGCCCGTGTGCTGCCTCAGGTAGTCCAGGGCCGCGAGATGGCCCTGGGCCAGATCAACGATGTGGATGTAGTCGCGGATCCCCGTGCCGTCCGGTGTGGGGTAGTCGCCGCCGAAGACGGAAAGCTGCTTCAGCCGCCCGACGGCGACCTGGGTGATGTAGGGCAGCAGGTTGTTCGGGACGCCGTGGGGGTCTTCGCCGATGCGTCCGCTGGCGTGGGCGCCGACCGGATTGAAATAGCGCAGCAGCGCGATGGACCAGCGCGGATCGGAACGGCCCAGATCCTGCAGGACCTGCTCGACCATGAGCTTGGATCGGCCGTAAGGATTGGTGGGCGTGCCGGTCGGGCAGTTTTCGTCGATGGGCATCGCGGCCGGATCGCCGTAGACGGTGGCCGATGAACTGAAGACCAGCCGGCGTACGCCGGCGGCCGCCATGGCTTCGCACAGCGTGATGCTGCCGGTGACGTTGTTGTCGAAGTAGCGCAGCGGTTCGCTTACGCTTTCGCCCACGGCCTTCAGACCTGCGAAGTGCACCACGCCGTCAATAGCCGTGTCGGTGAAGATGCGGTCCAGCAGGGTGCGGTCGCGGACGTCGCCCTGAATGAAGCCGGGCTCGCGTCCCGTCAGGGCAGCGACACGCCGCAGGGATTCGCGCGAGCTGTTGCTGAGATTGTCCAATGCCAGAACGTCCTGGCCGGCGGCCAGCAGTTCCAGTACGGTATGGGAGCCGATATAGCCGGCTCCGCCGGTCACCAAAAGCGTCATGAGGCAGGCAATGCGTCGTTCGGGACGGTCATGCTACCAGATGATGGCGGGTGCGTCGGAAGCCGGCTGATGGACTAGGCCTTGGGGGTGTAGGCGCTGCACCAGCCCTTCTCGGCGACGTCCTGGCCTGAAAAGATCGGACAGGGCCCCCAGGGGTCACCCGGCTTGCCCTGGTAGAGCTGACAGTTGGCACAGTGTTCGCCTGGTTTGAACTTGGGTTGGGCTTTGGCATCCACCATCGATGCGTCGTGCTTGTAGCCAAGCTGCTTGGCCAGTGCGCTGTTTTCGTCGACGTGTTCGGCGGCCAGCGCCTGGCGCGAGAGCGCCACGGCGGAGACCACCCCCGCGCTGGAAATCAGGAAACTGCGTCTTGTCGTCTTCATGTGAACTCCTTGAAGGGAAAATCCTTGCGGCCTGAACGGGCGCCTTGGGCTTCATTATTCGCCACACGATCGGTGATGACAAGCCGGCATGATGGTGAGCCGGCCCCCGCCGTCAGCCGCAGTGGCGGCCCGTCGCGCCTAGCGCGCCGTCAGCCGGTAGACGCTGGTTTCCAGGCGTGTCAGTCCGCGTGCGGCGAATTTTGGTTCCTTGTCCAGGATGTCGCGTGTCTCCAGCCGCTCGATGCGCCAACGCCCCTCGAAGTGTTCGACGACTTCGTCGTCCGGCACTGCGAAGGGTGGCCCTTGCATTTCCTGTTGCGGGTAATCCAGCGTCAGCAGCAGGGTGCGGCAGCCTTCAGGCAGCCGGTGGTAGACCCGCTCGACGTAGCGCCGGCGCAGCTCGGGTGTCAGCGCGATCAGGGCGGCGCGGTCGTAGCATCCGTCGATGGTCGCCAGCGTGGCGGCGGACAGCTTCAGGACGTCTCCGCACAGATACTGGATGTGGCCCACCTCGTGGATCGTGCCTTCGGGGGTCTGGCGGACCTCGGGATGCAGGCCGTGCTCTTGGAAGAACTGGTCCACGGCCATCGGAGAGATTTCGACTGCGAGCACGTCGTGTCCCTGTGCTGCCAGCCACGCCACGTCCAGCGATTTGCCGGCCAGCGGGATCAGCACGCGGCCCGGCACAGGGACCCGCAGCCCTGCCCAATGCTTCTCCAGCAACGGCATCACGCGGGACTGGTGAAAGCCGGTCTGGCCCTGTTGCCAGCGTTGCAGCCAAAAATCGGTGTCCATGGGTTTTGCTCCTTCACAACCTGAGGATTCAAGTGTCGCAGAAAACTACCGTGGCATGCCGATACAGGACCATACATCGGGAAACTTGCCTTGAGCCGGTGTGATTGGGATCATGGAACGACTTTCAACCGCAACAGGAGCTGGATATGAATCAAGCGATGAAGGCATTCCTGGCCGCGTCCGTGATCGCGCTGGGACTGACCGGGCCTCTGGTGGTCCGGGGGACCGCCAATGCGCAGGCAGCCTATGAGAAGATCGATCGGCCCACCGACGAGCAGTTGCAGCGTTATGCCACGGCCGTGCGCGAAGTCAGCGCGGTAGCGGCGGAATATCAGCCCAAGCTGGAAGCGGCCAAGGGCGAGCCGGCCAAGCAGGCGGTACGGGTCGAGGCGGATCAGCGCATGGTGCAGCGCGTCGAAGCGCGCGGCATGAGCGTGCCCGAGTACAACGGCATCAGCAAGGCTGTGCGCGCCGATCCGGCGTTGCGCCAGAAAGTCGAACGTCTGGTCAGCCAGTAGCGTGTGGCCCGGTTCGATCGGATCCGGACCTTTGTACTGCAACTGAATCGTCTTCCTTCGGCAAACCGCTACCCAATATGTTGCGGATATATTTATTAAATATTAGACTGAGGTTTTAGCTCTGACTCCCGAGTAGGAAATCTCATGAACGTCGAAGGAATCCTGGTTCCCATCGTGACGCCCTTTGCGGCTGACGGGAGCGTGAATCTGGCGGCCTTGCGCAAGCTGGTGGAACATTTCGTCCAGGCTGGCGTGGGCGGTATCGTGGCCTGTGGCACCACCGGCGAATACTACACGCTGACCGCGATTGAGCGCGAACAGGTACTGCGCACCGTGATCGAGGCGGTCGCCGGGCGTGTGACCACAGTGGCCGGCATCAATTCGCTGTCCACCGATGACAGCATCGCCCATGCCGCACAGGCCCGAGAGCTTGGCTACGACGGGCTGCTGTGCACTGCGCCGCCATACAGCCTGGCCAGCCAGGAGGGCATCTTGCTGCATTTCCGCAAGCTGGCGAAGGCCACGCCGCTGCCCATCATCCTGTACGACTTCCCTCAGCGCGTCGGGGTGCAGATCGCCGAGGAGACTGTGCACGAGTTGGCGAAGGTGCCCAATATCGTCGGCGTGAAGGAAAGCAGCGGTAACTTCAATCGGGCCCTGTCGCTCATTCAGGCACGCATTCCCGACTTCCAGATCATCTGCGGCGCCGACGACACGGCGGCCGATTTTCTGTTTTGGGGCGTGCGCAGCTGGATCAGCGGCGGTGCCAATGTGTTCCCGGCCGAGCAGGTGGCGATGGTGAAGGCAGCGACTGCCGGCCGCTGGGACGAGGTCCGCTCGCTCATGACCGGCATGTATCCGGTCATTCAGGCGATGGAGTCGGGCGACTACAACCAGAAGGCCAAGCTGGGATGCAGCCGCCATGGCGTGAATGCGGGCACTGTGCGCGTGCCATTGGCGCCGCTGTCGGCAGCCGGTGAGCAGGCCTTCCGGGCCATGCTCGATGCCTACGGACGCTGAGGAGGCACATCATGCCATTGACCAGAGAGCAGGTCTTCGCACAAGCCCGGGACGGCCGGCTGTGGGCCGGACACCTGATTCCCGGCCACGATGTACCGGGTACCGAATTGAACAACACCACGCCGATCGACAACAGTGTGATTGGCGCCATCGAGAATGGTACGGCGGGCGACGTGGACCTGGCGGTGCGCGTGGCGCGGGCGACGTTCAAGTCAGGAGAATGGTCGGCGCTCGCGCCGGCTGAGCGCAAGCGTGTGATGCTCGCCTGGGCGGATCTCATGGAAGCCCATCTCGAGGAGCTTGCGGCGCTGGATTGCGTGGATGCGGGCAAGCCAATCACCGAGTGTCTGAATACCGATCTGCCGGCCACGCTGGAGACTTTCCGCTGGTACGCTGAGGCGGTCGACAAGTGCTTTGGCCGGGTGGCGCCGACCGGGCCGCAGGCCATGGGTCTGATTGTGAAGGAACCCATTGGCGTGGTGGGCACGGTGCTGCCGTGGAACTTCCCTGCGCAGATGTATGCCTGGAAGGTCGCACCCGCCTTGGCGGCCGGCAATTCCGTCATCGTCAAACCGGCCGAGCTTACCTCGCTGAGCGCCTATCGCATGACGCAGCTCGCGCACCAGGCTGGCGTCCCGGCCGGTGCGTTGACGTTGGTCACGGGGCTGGGCGAAGAGGTCGGCCAGGCCATCGGCTGGCACATGGACGTGGATGTAGTGTCCTTCACGGGGTCCACCGAGGTCGGGCGTTATTTCCTGAGGTACTCCGCCGACAGCAACCTGAAGGAGATCGTGCTGGAGTGCGGCGGCAAGAGCCCACAGGTGGTCTTCGACGACGCGGACCTGGATGGCGCGGTGGACCACGTGCTGGCCGCCGCCTTCTGGAACATGGGCGAGAACTGCAGCTGCGGCTCGCGCCTGATCGTGCAGTCCGGTATCAAGGACGCGTTGCTCGCGCGCCTGCGCGAACGTCTCGCTCAATGGAAGGTGGGGCTGCCCACCGATGAGTCGGTGCAGATCGGGCCCATGGTGGAGCAGGTGCACTTCGAGAAGGTACGCGCGTTCCTGCAGGGGGCCGAGGCCGAAGGCGCCCGCCTGGTGCATGGCGGGCGCATCCGCTCCGATCTGGGCAGCGGCTGGTATGTGGAACCCACTATCTTCGACCAGGTGTCGTCGGGCTCCCGCCTGTTCCAGGAAGAGGTCTTCGGCCCTATCCTGGCCGTGACCCCCTTCGAGACCGAGGACCAGGCGATCGAGTTGGCCAACGACAGTCACTATGGTCTGGCGGCCTCGCTCTACACGACCGACGTGCGCCGCGCCCAGCGGGTGGCGCGTGCGATCCAGGCTGGCACCGTTTCCGTCAATGGCTTCTCCGAGGGCGACATCACCACACCGTTTGGCGGCTACAAGCAGTCGGGCTTCGGCGGGCGTGACAACGGGCTGGAAGCGCTGGACCAGTATCAGCAGATCAAGACGATCTGGTATGTAAACTAGTTCTCTATGACCGTGCGGGTGAATTCCATCAGGTAATCCATGAGCGCGTCGGCGCCAGCGATGGCCTGTTCGGGGTCCTTGGCGTGGATGCCCTCGGCCTCGAGCAGGTGGCAGCGCGCTCCGCGCTCCAGATCACCTTCGTGCTGGAAGGCGTACCAGAAGCGCCGGCACTGGATGATCATGGGCACAATGGCCTGCACCGCGTAAGGGTTGCGGCTGGCTTCGTGGTTCACATGGTCCAGCGCCTGGTCGGCCTGCATGTAGCCAGTGAGGTCGCCGCGCTCGGCGGCGCTGACCATGTCACGGGCGCATTGCAGAATGCTGGCGCTCTGGGTGGGGCTGGCCCTGCGGGCCGATGCGCCGGCGATGAGGCGCTCGAGCACCCGGCGCGTGTCGATCAGGATCAGGTGCTCGGCGATGCGGATCTCGCTCACGCGCAGGCCGCGCCGTGGTTGCTGCTCGATCAGGCCGCTGGCCACCAGCCGCATCAACGCTTCGCGGATGGGGGTTCGCCCCAACCCCGTCATCTCGATCAGATCACTTTCCACGATGGGCTGGTTCGGTTCCAGCCTCAATGTCGCGATCATCTGCTCGATCTGATCGTAGGCGGCCTCGGTCGCGCGCACCTTGGGCGCATGAGTATCGTGGGTCATGGTTCGATACCCCACTGGAAGGGGTCGTCGTCCTGCAGGATCAACGTGGTCTCCGCGCTGATGTGCGCCTGTCCGCGGATCGTCGGAACGATGGTGCCGTCTTGTCCGGGTTCGTAGCTGGCCTGGAACAGGCTGCCGATGGTGCTGGCCTGGCGCCAGGTGGCGCCAGGCGCCAGCTTGCCGTCCGCCGCCAGGCAGGCCAGCTTGGCGCTGGTCCCCGTGCCGCAGGGCGAGCGGTCATAGGCCCTGCCGGGGCACAGCACGAAATTGCGGCTGTCGGCCTGCGCGTCCGGCCCGAACAGCTCGATGTGGTCGATGCGCCCGCTATCGCGTCCGTGGATGCTCTGGTCTTCAAGCGCCTGAGCGATGGCCGCCGTGTATTCCGTCAGCGCCGCCCGGTCGGCGCCCGGGACCACGTGTTCTGGGGCGTCCACGAGAAAGAACCAGTTGCCGCCCCATGCGATGTCGCCTGTCACGGCGCCGTAGCCCGGTACCTGGACTGTCACTCCCTGGCGGAAGCGGTAGGCGGGTACGTTGCGCACGCTGACCGAACCGTCTTCGTGCAGCGTGGCCGTTACCGGGCCGACCGGCGTTTCGATGCGGTGAGCGCCGGGCTGGATGCGGCCCAGGTAGGCCAGGGATACCAGCAAGCCGATGGTGCCGTGGCCGCACATCCCCAGGTAGCCGGAATTGTTGAAGAAGATCACGCCGGCCGTCGAGGCTGGATCCTGTGGCGTGCAGAGCAGTGCGCCCACTATCACGTCGCTGCCGCGCGGCTCCAGGATGACCGCCTTGCGCCATTCGTCGTGGCGCTCGGCCAGGAGCTTGCGTCGTTCGGCCATGGTGCCGGCGCCCAGGTCGGGAAATCCGTCCAGGATCAGGCGCGTGGGTTCACCACCGGTGTGGGAGTCCAGCAAGGAAATGCGTTTCATCGGGGATCCTTGAACAATGAGAAGCGCGTGGCGCGGTACGGGTGCAGGTCGATGGCCGGCACCCGCCCCGTGGCCAGATCGCACACCAGGCGGGCGGTGGCGGCGGACTGGGTCAGGCCCAGATGGCCGTGGCCGAATGCGTAAATGAATGCCGGGTGGCGTGATGCCGGGCTGATCATGGGCAGCGAATCGGGCAGGCTGGGCCGAAAGCCCATCCATTGCTGTCCGCCTTCGGTGTGTAGCCCCGGCAGAAAAGCCTTGGCCTTGTCCAGCATGGCCTGCGAGCGGCGGTAATCCGGGGCCCGTTTCAGGCCGGCGAGTTCGACGGCCCCGCCGACCCGGATGCCACAGGTCAGCGGCGAGACGACGAAGCCGTGGTCGGCGAACGTGATCTGGCGATGCAAGTCCAGCGCGTCGGGCGGCAGCGTCGTGTTGTAGCCGCGCTCGGTCTCCAGCGGGACGGCGTCGCCCAGTTGACGCGTCAGGTGATGTGACCAGGCACCGGCGGCGATCACGATCTGTCGCGCGTCGATGGTGGAGCCATCCTCCAGTGTGATGCGTCCGCCCTGTGCCGTCGGGCCCAGATGGCTGACGTCCCCCCGGATCAGGCGGGCTCCGAGCGCGAATGCATGTTCGGCGACGTCCTGTGTCAATTTCAGCGGGTCGTCGATATTGCGCCAGTTGGGGATGTGGATGCCGTGCGTGAAGCGCGGCGACAGGCCGGGCTGGAAGGCGGCGAGGTCGGTACCCTGCAGTGGCTGGCTTTCGATGCCGTGACGTGCGCGCTCGCGAACGACTTCCTGGGCGATGGCGAACCGGTCCGCACCTTCGTAGACCTCGAGCATGCCCTGGGTGTACAGGTGTCGGTCCAGCCCGGTGCGGGCCATCATGCCGAGCATTTCGGATTGGGCCAGCGTGATCAGCGATACCTGCGACTGGATGTTTGCCCGGTATCGGTCGGACCAGCTTGCGCGCCAGAGGCGCAGCAGCCACGGGGCGATCTGCGGCAGATAGGCAGGCGGCAGACTCAGTGGTCCCAGCGGGTCGCGCATCCAGCGCAGCGCCTTGCGGATGATGCGTGGCGAGGCCAACGGCAGGATCTCTGCAAAGGCCAGCCCGCCCGCGTTGCCGCGGCTGGCGCCGCTGGCGATGTCGGTGCGTTCGATCAGCGCGACATCCAGGCCGGCTTCCCGCAGATACAGCGCGCAGCTCGTGCCGATGATGCCGCCGCCGATGACGGCGATTTCGCAGGTGGAAGTAGCCATGGAATCTCTTGTCGGGTATCCGGACTATGATTCCACAGCGGTATCAAATATGCAACTGATATATCTATGTCGGACTAGCCACGCGGCTTCATTCGTTGCCCCAGCGGCGGGCGATGATGGCGCGTTCCAGGACGCCGATGAACTGCTGGATGGTGACCTGGCGATTGACGGGCAGATTGAAGAAGCGGAAAGCGGCTGCGTGCAGCGGCTTGCCGTTTTCCTGGATGAGCTGGGCGTGGCGCAACAGCCGCAGCGTGATGGGCACCGGGTCTTCGTCGGGGAGTTCGAGTGTGCACGCCAGCATGGTGCTCATCGGCGCGTTGGACAGGAGCCCCTGGGGGTCGGCCAGCCGGACTCCGCCGGCGCTGAGGTCCAGTATTCGGAAATGAGCCTTGCCGTCCGGCAGCGATGAGTCCTCGATCCGGCAGGCGGCGGGGCTGCTGGCGGGAATGTCCACCCGGAAGAAGTCGCGCCGCTGCATGCGGCGGATCTTTTGAGGAGATGCCATCGACAGGGCGGGGCGGCCGCCGTGATGGGCGGGCGTCAGTGGGCCGGTAAATTCGATCATCACCCGGTCCAACGTGCCCTGCAGGCGCACCGAACGGGCCCGCAGAAGCTGGGCGTTGATCTCGTCTTCCGATGCGTTGTCCAGCAACACTGCGCCCGATTTCCTGTCAATCGCCAGCAGCGTGGAAATGACGGCGACGGTGTGGCCCGGGATGTCCAGATGCACCAGCGTGCGCTTGTTCAGCAGCCCGTTCAGAATGGCCTGGATCTGCAGCGGTTGTGTGACGGCGAAAGGATCGTCTTCCTGGAAAGCCATGACATGTAAAATTCGGTTTCTGCCGTGTAGTATAATGTAAACGATCTGGGCCCGTTGCAACGGGCCCAGATCGTCAGGGAAAATCACAGGGATGTGAAACCACCCGTCCGCCCGATTATTCCAGTGCCTTCACCATGTCTTCCAGAACCTTCTTGGCGTCGCCGAACACCATCATGGTCTTGTCCAAGTAGAACAGTTCGTTCTCCAGACCAGCGTAGCCGGTGGCCATGGAACGCTTGTTCACGATGACCGTGCGCGCCTTGTAGGCCTCTAGAATGGGCATGCCCGCAATGGGAGAGTTGGGATCGTTCTTGGCGGCCGGGTTGACCACGTCGTTCGCCCCCATGACCAGCACGACGTCGGTCTGGCCGAATTCGCCATTGATGTCGTCCATCTCGAAGACCTGGTCGTAGGGCACCTCGGCCTCCGCCAGCAGCACATTCATGTGCCCAGGCATGCGTCCTGCCACGGGGTGGATGGCGTATTTCACCGTCACCCCCTGTTCGCCCAGTTTGGCGGCGAGTTCCTTTAGCGCGTGCTGGGCACGCGCTACAGCCAGGCCGTAGCCCGGCACGATGGTGACGGTCTCAGCGTTGCTCATGAGGAAGGCCGCGTCTTCGGGGCTCCCCGACTTGACGCTGCGTTGGGTGCCGCCATCCGCCGCGGCAGCCGACGGCTCGGCACCAAACCCGCCCAGGATCACGTTGAAGAAGGACCGGTTCATGGCCTTGCACATGATGTAGGACAGAATTGCGCCCGAGGACCCTACCAGGGAACCCGCGATGATGAGCATGGGGTTTTCGAGCGAGAAACCGATCCCCGCCGCTGCCCACCCCGAGTAGCTGTTCAGCATCGAGATCACCACCGGCATGTCGGCCCCGCCGATGGGGATGATGATGAGCACGCCCAGCACGAACGCAATGGTCACCATCAGCGCATAGGGCAGCCAGGACTGCGTGCCCATGAACCACAGGCCGCAGGCAATCATTACCACGGCCAGCAGCAGGTTGAGCGGGTGCTGGCCGGGGAACACGACCGGCGCTCCCCGGAAGAGCCGGAACTTGTATTTGCCCGACAGCTTGCCGAAAGCGATGACGGAGCCCGAGAACGTAATGGCACCCACGAAGGTGCCGATGAACAGCTCCAGCCGGTTACCGACCGGAATGGGGGCGCCGATCGCGGCAATGCCAAAGGCATGGGGCTCGGCCACCACGGCCACGGCGATCGCGACGGCGGCCAGTCCGATCATGCTGTGCATGAATGCGATCAGCTCTGGCATCTTGGTCATTTCGACCTTGCGGGCCAGCAGTGTGCCCACGCTGCCGCCCACCAGCAACCCCAGCAGGATGCGGCCCATGCCCAGCGCTACGGAGCCTTCGCGCGCCAGTCCGATGATGAGCGCCGCCGTGGTCAGAATGGCGATGACCATGCCGACCATGCCAAAAAGGTTGCCGCGCCGCGACGTGGTTGGATGTGACAGGCCCTTCAGCGCCTGGATGAAGCAGATCGATGCGATCAGGTAAAGCAGGGTGACCAGATTGGCGGAAATCATGCCGGGCCCCCCTTGCGGTCCTTTTTCTTGAACATCTGCAGCATGCGCTGTGTCACCAGAAACCCGCCGAAGACGTTCACGGCGGCCAGCGCGACCGCGATTGTCCCCATGGATTGCGCCAAGCCACCGTCCGTGAGCGCCGCAGCGAGCATGGCGCCCACGATGACGATGGCGGAAATCGCATTGGTGACCGCCATGAGCGGCGTGTGCAGAGCGGGGGTCACGTTCCACACGACGTGAAAGCCCACATAGACCGCCAGCACGAAGATGATGATGTTGATGAGGGTGGGATTGACCGCTTCCATCAGGCGCTCCTCAGGACTTGGCCGTTCTGGGAGACCAGGCAGGCTTTGACGATGTCGTCGTCCGCCGGAATGGCCAGGCGGCCTTCGGCGTCGACGATGAGTTTCAGGAAATCCAGAACGTTGCGGGCGTAGAGCGCCGAAGCATCGGTCGCCAGCAGGGCGGGCAGGTTGGTGAGCCCGACCAGGGTGACACCATTGTGGTCGATGATTTCGTCCGCCACCGAAAGAGGGCAGTTGCCGCCCCGCTCGACCGCAAGATCCACGATCACCGAACCCGGCTTCATCGCGGCCACGGTGTCGGCCTGGATCAGGGTGGGAGCGGGGCGCCCGGGAATCAGCGCCGTGGTGATGACGATGTCGGCCTGTCTGCAGCGTTCGGCCACGAGTTGCGCCTGGCGCGCCATCCATGCCGCCGGCATCGGACGGGCGTAGCCACCGGTGCCTTGCGCGATCTCGCGTTCCTCGTCGGTTTCGAAAGGTACATCGATGAACTTCCCGCCCAGCGACTCGACCTGCTCGCGCGCCGCCGGGCGCACGTCCGATGCCTCGACGACGGCGCCCAGCCGCCGCGCGGTGGCGATGGCCTGCAAGCCGGCCACACCCGCGCCCAGCACCACCACGCGCGCAGCTTTCAGGGTGCCTGCAGCTGTCATCAGCATGGGGAAGATGCGGCCGTAGTGATGTGCGGCCAGCAGGACCGCTTTGTAGCCGGCGAGGTTCGCCTGCGACGACAGCACGTCCATGCTTTGCGCCCGCGTTGTGCGTGGGGCTGCCTCCAGGGCAAAAGCCGTCAGGCCGGCATCGGCCAGCGTGCGCAAGCCGTCCGCATCGAATGGATCCAGCATCCCCAGCAGGGTGTTGCCACGCTGCATGCGGGTCAGTTCGTCCGGTGTCGGCCGGCGGACTTTCAGGACCAGTGCGCTGCCCATTGCGCCGGCGACGTCAGTCAGTGTCGCACCGGCCTGCTCGTAGTCTGCGTCCGGGTAGCGTGCAGCCCTGCCTGCCTCGCGTTCCACCAGGACGGTATGGCCGGCTTTGACCAGCTTCTTCACTGTTTCAGGGGTGGCCGCGACCCGGGTTTCGCCCGGCAGAGTTTCGCGGGGGATGCCTATCTGCATGGTGCCCTCCGGGTGGCGAACATCGACGTGGATGGCATGGAGTCTCCTGTGTGTGCCTGTGATTTGTTTTCTGCTTGTTTCCGTATAACAGAAATTCTGCACCGCAGCTTCGTCTGACCCACCGCCGGTTTTTGAAATGGTCCATATTCGCAACAGAATGCTGCAGCCGTCGTGATTCGGTCTACGGGGGTGTTTGGCATGGGTTAGCATTCCGGTTGTTGTCCGCGCGCGGCGCGGACTGCCGATTTCAACGCAGGATTCCACCATGAATGTCTGGTTGAAGCGGGTGTTGTTCGGCTTGGTCATCGCACTCATCATCGCGGTGGTGGGCCTGGCAATCTTCCTGCTGACCTTCAATCCGAATGCCTACAAATCCAAGCTCGAAGACCTGGTCTACGCGCGCTATGGTCGCACGTTGACCATCGAAGGCGACATTGGTCTGTCGCTGTTTCCGCGCATCGGCCTGTCGGTGAAGGACGTGTCCCTGTCCAATCGCGGCAGCAAGGATCTGTTCGTATCGGTGGACAGTGCGCGGTTCGCCGTCGCCATCTGGCCTTTGTTGTCGAACCAGCTCGTCGTGGATCATGTTGCGATCAACGGGCTCAAGGCCTGGGTGGTGCGCACCCCCAAGGGGCATTTCAATTTCGACGACTTGCTGGAGAGCCGGCGCGCTGCCCCGCCGGCGCCTGCGGGCAAGACGACTGCCCCGGGGGGGGCTGTGACTGCGCCGCTGGCGCCTGCGGACGATTCGGATCTGAACATCGACATCGCCGGGCTGGAATTGAAGGGCGGCCAGATCAATTACCGTGACTTGCGCGACGGCGTGTCCACGACGGTAACCGGCATCGAAGCCAACACCGGGCGCGTCACGTATGACCAGCCATTTGATGTGGCGATCAAGGCCACTCTGAAAGGCGACGACCCCGTGCAGGATGCGAAGCTGGATGCGCAGGCGTTGCTGCGCCTCAATCCGGGCGGGCGCGGCTATTCGGCGCAGAAAATCAATGTGCAGCTTACTGGCCGTCTGGGCAATCTCGACCAGGCGCGCGCGACGTTGAAGGGTAACGTGGCCTACGACAGCCGTGCGCATAATTTCTCGGCTGGCAACCTGGAGCTTGCGGTTGCAGGCGATATCGTGGGTGCGCACCCCATCCAGGGATTGCAGGCCAACCTCACGGCCAGCCAGTTGCGGCTGGACTCCCGTAATGCTCAGCTCAAGGTCTCCAAGCTGGCGCTGCGGGCCTCGGGCAAGGATCAGGGGCGCGCGGTGGAACTCGCGCTGGATGCGCCAGCGCTGGTCATCTCTCCGGAGACTGCACAGGGTGATCCGGTAACCGGGACGATCAAGTGGGCGGGCAGCGATACGCTGGCCGCTTCGCTCAAGCTCGAGGGCTTGTCGGGCAATGCGTCGGAATGGCAGTTCCGCTCGGTCGGATTGGACGGCAATGTCATGCAGGGCAAGCGCTTGCTGCGCCTGAGGCTGACTTCGCCACTTTCCTGGAACAGCAGCCTGCGCAAAGGGGCGCTCTCGGCAATCAAGGGCGATATCGGCGTCCAGGACCAGGAATTGCCTCAGGGCGGCTATGAGGCGCCCATGATTGGCAGCGTCCATGTGGATCTGGTGCGCGACGTGCTGGACGCCGACTTGAACGCCGTCGTCGATGGCGGGCAGGCGGCCTTCAAGGCCCAGGTGAAGAAGCTGGCTCAGCCCGAAGTCAATTTTTCGTTCAGCACCGAGAAGCTGGATCTGAATCGCTGGATGCCGGTGCCGCCGGGTGCGGTCAAGGTCCAGGCACCCCCGAAGGCCGGGGACGCGAAACCGGACGTCAAGGCCAAGCCTGACACCAAGGCCAAGCCCGATGCCAAGACTGCCCCAGCCCCGGCCCCCGCACCAGCGACCTTCGATCTGTCGTTTCTGAAGGGGCGGAACATCCGGGGGACGGTGAAGATCGGTGATCTCCGCGTGCGTGATGTACAGCTGACCAAACTCAGTGCTCAGGCTGACGTTCAGAAGAACACGCTGACCATTTCCAAGCTGGCGGCTCACTTGTACCAGGGCACGCTGAGCGGCAAACTCACGGCATCCTCCGACCAGACGCTGGGCTTGAACCTGACGCTGGACAAGGTCTCCGTGGCGCCTCTCTTGCAGGCACTGGGCGCGCGGGGGCTGGTCTCGGGGTTGGGCGGCGCGCAGATCGACCTGACCGCACAGGGGGCGACGCTGCCCGCCCTGGAAAAGTCGCTCTCCGGACAGGTTACCTGGCAGGTCCGTGATGGTGCCATCCATGGCGTAGATGCCACGCAGACGCTCTCGGATGTGTCGGGTGCCCTGGGCAATGTACTGAAGGGCCGGCTGGACGCCGTACCGTCGCCCTTCCAGAAGGGGCGCAGCACGCCTTTCAGCACCCTGGAAGGGCGCGTCGACCTGAAGGACGGTATCGGCACGGTGTCCAAGCTGGCACTGGTGTCGCAGCTCGTCCGGGTGTCCGAGGGGAAGCCTGCCCAGATCGATCTGCCGGCCAGGAGCCTGGACCTGATGCTTCAGATTCAGGTGGCCGCGCATCCACCGAAGGTTCTGGCGGCCTCGCTCGGTTCCCTGGCGGGAGCCACCATTCCAGTCAGGATATCCGGGCCTTGGGCTGATCCAAAGTATGATGTCGTGTGGAGCGAAGTCCACAATCAGGCCATTCAGCAGGCTTTGAAATCGGGGTTGATGCAACTGCTCTCGGGCAAGGATCTGATCCAGCAGGCACTGCCCGCACCCGCACCTGCGGCCGAGCCGAGCCCCAAATCGGGGACCCAACGTGACACGGTGGAGCGGCTGGGCAATGCCCTGAAGGGCCTGCTGGGCCAATGACCGACAACAAGGAGACAACGGTGACTGAATCTTTTCACCCGATTGCCGGCGGTGCTGGCCTGGGGCAGGCCGATGCCGGCGACTATGACCACCGCTGGCTGCTGGTGGATGGCGACAATGCCTGGCTGAACGGCGGCCAGGCCCCACGGTTGGGTGAACTGGATCTGTCGCTGCGTTTCGGCTATCTGGTGATTCGTGCGCCGGGCATGTTGCGCCTGGACATTCCGCTGGATGTGATCGAAGACGACGAGAGCGTGGAGCGCGTGGCCCAGGTCGGCGGCCAGGCGGTCCGGGTGGTGGACGAAGGCGATCTGGCAGCTGCCTGGTTCGCCGAATGGCTGGGGCAGCCCTGCCGGCTGATGAAGGTGCACCCCGAGGCTGCACCGGTCGCCTGGCCCGCCTGATACTGACCAGGCCACGATGCGTGGCGGACAAGGCCGATGCGGCCCTGTCCCGTGAACATCAGCTTCCTTGCTGTTCCCGCACCAGCTTGGCTTTGGTATGCAGCCAGCGTTCGACCGATGGGAAGACGAACTTGCTGACGTCGCCCCCCAAAATCGCGATTTCGCGCACGATGGTCCCCGAGATGAACTGGTATTGATCCGAGGGGGTCATGAACAGTGTTTCGACTTCGGGCAGCAGGTGGCGGTTCATGCCGGCCATCTGGAACTCGTACTCAAAATCCGAAACAGCCCGCAGGCCGCGCACGATGACGCGGGCGTTCTGGTCGCGCACGAAGTCCTTCAGCAGGCCGCTGAAGCTGCGCACTCGAACGTTCGGATAGTGGCCCAGGACTTCCTCGGCGATCTCCAGACGTTCTTCCAGTGTGAAGAAGGGCCGCTTGTTCTGGCTTTGCGCGACCCCCACCACGACCTGATCGAACAGGTTTGCGGCGCGGCGCACCAGGTCCTCGTGTCCGCGAGTCAGCGGGTCAAACGTGCCCGGGTAGACGGCGGTGATCATGCGGTCTCCGTAATGTGTTTATTGTCATTATTCATGTTTTCTTGCGCTGCAGCAAATTTCAGCAGATGGTAGTGCACCTGTCCGGCCCGTCCCTGGCGCAGCAGCTGCCACCCGGCGGGCGGATCGGTGATTGCGGCCTCGGCCTCGAGGTAGAGCAGACCGCCGGGCCGCAAGGCACGCCCCAGCAGCGGCCACAGGCGCGGCAGCCATTGTTCCCCGAAGGGCGGATCCAGCAGAATCAGGTCGAAGATGGGCTCGGGTTGCCGTCGCAGATAATCCAGCGCATCGCCCGGCTGGATATGGACAGCTGCCCCCTGCAGGCGCGACTGGACGGCGCGCAGGCCTGCCAGGGCGGCTGGCGCCCGTTCTACGAACTGGACATGGTCCGCTCCGCGCGAGGCGGCCTCGAATCCCAGGGCGCCGGTGCCGGCAAACAGGTCCAGCACACGGTGTCCGCTGAACGTTCCGTCCCAGAAGTGGGCCAGCCAGTTGTAGAGTGTCTCGCGCACTCGGTCGGGGGTAGGGCGCAAGTGGTCGCCTTCGGCGACTGGAATCACCGTATGGCGAAAGCAACCGCCTACAATACGAATCTGATGTTTTTTCATGCGCCTGGCACACAATGTCGGGCGTTGGCCGGAACCGTTCAGTGTAAAGCCTATGTTCAGTTTTTTTAAGCGCAAAAAGCCAGGCCCGGATCCGGAGATCACACCGATTCCCGCCGAAGTTCCGGACGTGGCGCCGGTTGCTCCCACGGAATTGCCGCTGGAGCTTCAGGTGGCCCGACCGGTAGATGAAGTGCCGATCGGCGTAGAGACCCAGGCTCCTGTCGATCCGCTGGTCCGTCTGGAGCAGGCGCCGGACCCGGCTGGCGGGTCGTGGCTGTCGCGGTTGCGTCGTGGCCTGTCGCGTACCGGGCAGAACCTGGGCGGCCTTTTCGTGGGGGTGACGGTTGATGAAGCGCTTTTCGAGGAACTGGAGACTGCGCTCATCATGGCCGACGCAGGCGTCGAGGCCACCGAGAAACTGCTGGCGGAGCTCCGGGTGCGCGTGCGGCGCGAACGCATCGACCGGCCTGACGACGTGCGTGCTGCGCTGCAGACGATCTTGGCCGATCATCTGAAGGTTCTGGAAAAACCCTTCGTCGTGGGCGAGGCCACGCCCATGGTGGTCATGATCGCGGGCGTCAATGGCGCCGGCAAGACCACCTCGATCGGCAAGCTCGCCCATGCGCTGCGGGCTCGCAATGCCTCGGTTCTACTGGCGGCGGGCGATACCTTCCGCGCGGCGGCGCGCGAACAACTCGTCGCCTGGGGGCTGCGCAATGGCGTCACGGTCATCGCCCAGGAGGGCGGCGACCCGGCGGCGGTCGCCTTCGATGCGGTGAACGCCGGCCGCGCCCGGGGAGTGGACGTGGTGCTGGTGGATACGGCCGGTCGGCTGCCTACCCAGCTCCATCTGATGGAAGAGCTGAAAAAGATCCGACGCGTGATCGGCAAGGCCGATCCTGCAGCGCCCCACGAGATCCTGCTGGTGGTTGATGGCAACACCGGCCAGAATGCCCTGGCACAGATCCGCGCCTTCGATGCTGCGCTGGGCCTGACGGGGCTGATCGTCACGAAGCTGGACGGGACGGCGCGCGGGGGCACGCTGGCCGCCGTCGCGGCAGGCAATCAGGGTGTGCGCCCGGTGCCGGTGTACTGGGTCGGCGTCGGCGAGAGCATGCAGGACCTGCAGCCCTTCGTTGCCGCCGAGTTTGCCGAGGCCTTGCTGGGCCGGCGGGCGGACTAAAATTCCGATAGATCTGTTTGATGAGAGACCCCCTATGAACGTGGATGCCCGTGCAGCATTCGAAGCTGCACAATCCCTGGAGATTTCCCCGGTTCAGGAAATCGTGGCCGAACTGCGGGCTGGCCGCATGGTCATCCTGTGCGACGAGCAAGACCGCGAGAACGAAGGCGACCTGGTCATGGCTGCCGACTTCGTCACGTCGGACACCATCAATTTCATGGTGACGCATGCTCGCGGGCTGGTGTGTCTGACGCTCACCCACGAGCGCTGCGAACAGCTGCGGCTGCCGCTGATGTCGGACCGCAACGGCTCTCAGTACGGCACGAACTTCACGATTTCGATCGAGGCCGCCCAGGGCGTCACCACCGGCATTTCGGCGGCTGACCGCGCGCGGACCGTCCAGGCCGCCGTGGCGCGGGATGCCCGCCCCAGCGACGTGGTGCAGCCCGGCCATATCTTTCCGGTGCGCGCTGTGCCCGGTGGCGTGCTGGTGCGTGCCGGCCACACGGAAGCGGGTTGCGACCTGACGGCCATGGCGGGCCTGACGCCGGCGGCCGTCATCTGCGAAGTGCTCAAGCCCGATGGCACCATGGCGCGCCTGCCCGATCTGAAGCTGTTCGCGCGCGAACATGGCCTGAAGATCGGCACCATCGCTGATCTGATCCAGTATCGCAGTGAACACGAATCCATGATCGAACGGCTGGTTGAACGGCCGGTATCCACCCCTTGGGGGGATTTCCGCGCGGTGGCCTATCGTGACCGCGCCTCGAATGCACCTCATCTGGCGCTGATTCATGGCGACATCCTGCCTGATCGGGAAACGCTGGTGCGGGTGCATGAACCCACCAGTGTGCTGGACCTGCTGTGCGATGCTGCGCCCGGCCATAGCTGGACGATCCCCCAGGCGCTGCGGGCGATCTCCCAAGCCGAGAGCGGGGTCCTGGTCCTGCTGAACTGCCAGGGTGGGGCCGATCTGCTGTTTGCCCAGTTCGCTGCCTGGACCCAGGATTCGAGGTCGGGAGATTCGCCCGCTCCCGTGCCGGCGGGGGAGCGGCACGGGCTGCGCACATTTGGCATTGGTGCGCAGATTCTGCGCGACCTGGGTGTGAAGCAGGCCTGCCTGCTGGCACGGCCACGCAAAATGCCCAGCATGGCAGGGTTTGCCCTGACGATTACGGGTTACCATAACGAACCCGGTGTCGCGGATGCGACCCTCTGACCATGGAGTCTCGACTATGAACCCTTATGTGATGACCCCCGACATGAATGGGGAAGGCCTGCACATCGGCATCGTGCGTGCCCGGTTCAACGCCGAAATCGGTGAGGCCGAACTGCAGACCTGCGTGGACGAGCTGGCTACCCTGGGCGTGGATGAACGTGACGTCATGGTGGTGTCCGTGCCGGGTGCGCTCGAACTTGGCGTGACACTGGCGCAGATGGCCGAGACATTCGAATTTGATGCCTTGATTGCGCTGGGTGCCGTGATCCGCGGCGAGACCTACCACTTCGAGACCGTCAGCAACGAATCGGCTGCCGCGATCAGCCGCGTGGCGCTGGAGACCGGCATTCCGGTGGCCAATGGCGTACTCACGGCCTATACCGAAGAACAGGCCCAGGTGCGGGCGGCCGACAAGGGCCGCGATTGCGCGCGCGTGGCAGTGGAAATGGCCAATCTGGTGGCGGCGCTGGAACCCGAATCGGACGACGATGACGATGAGGACGGCGACTTCGAGGACGACGACGAAGACGAGGAAGACGAGGACGACGAGGACGACGAGAAGGCCAAGAAAGAGGGTCGCGATGACTGATTCCCGGCCGGCGCGCAACGGGCGGGCCAACGCCCGCAGCGCGCGCCGCATGGCACGCGAATTCGCCCTGCAGGGGGTCTATGCCTGGCTGTTGCGGGGTGACACGGATGCCGCTGAACTGGGCGAAATCGATGCTCATGTGCGCGACGGGGAAGGCTTCGAACGGGCCGACGGAGACTGGTACCGCACGCTGCTCCAGGGGGTCATCACCCAGGCGCCGGCGCTGCGTGAGCGCTTCGTGCCCTATGTGGACCGGCCGCTGGCCGAGCTGTCTCCCGTCGAGCACGCGGTGCTGCTCATAGGCACCTTCGAGCTGGTGCATCACCTCGAGGTCCCCTACCGGGTCGCCATCAACGAGGCCGTGGAGCTCGCCAAATCCTTCGGCGGGACGGACGGTTACCGCTTCGTCAACGGTGTGCTCGACAAGCTGGCCGCTGAGGTCCGTGCGACCGAAGTCCAGGCGGCAGCCAGCCGCTGATCCATCCGGCGCCATCATGTCTGCGGACAGCGAATTTGACCTGATTGCCCGCTATTTTGATCGTCCAGTCCCCGCCGGGATGCTAGGGGTGGGTGACGACTGTGCTCTGCTTTCTGTGTCGCCTGGGTGCGAGCTGGCCGTCAGCACGGACATGCTGGTGCAGGGGCAGCATTTTTTCCCCGACGTGGACCCGCGATCCCTGGGGCACAAGGCACTGGCAGTAAATCTGTCTGATCTGGCGGCCATGGGCGCTCGGCCGCTGGCTTGCACGCTGGCCCTGTCGCTGCCGGGTGTCGATCATGCCTGGCTTCAGGGGTTTTCCGATGGTTTTCACGCCCTGGCCGGGAAGTCGGGGTGCCCGCTGGTGGGCGGCGACACGACGCGCAATCCCGACGGCATCGTCATCAGCATTACCGTCATGGGCGAGATCCGGCGCGCTCACGCGCTGCGCCGCAGCGGCGCCCGCGAAGGCGACGATATCTGGTTGTCGGGGTCGCTGGGCGCGGCCTATGTCGCATTGCTGCTGATGCAGGGCCGTCTGCCGGCCGATGCCGCCCGCTTGCAGGCGAGCCGCAAGGCCATGGAATGGCCCAACCCGCGCCTGAGGCTGGGCCGGTATCTGGGTGGCGTGGCGGACGCGGCCATCGATATCTCGGACGGGTTGCTGCAGGATCTGGGCCATATTCTGGAGCGGAGCCACTGCGGCGCGGAGCTGCGGCTGGATGCGCTGCCGGCCGATCCGACGCTGGACGGGCTGGAAGAGGCCGTGCGCCGCGAAGCCCTCCTGGGCGGGGGCGACGTCTACGAATTGTGTTTTACCGCGCGCCCGCAGCGCCGCGAGCAGATCCGCGCGCTGGGACAGCAGTTGGGGGTACCGCTCGCGAGTGTCGGTACCATTACCCGGGGTTCGAAGGCTCGCGTGCTGGATGGGCGCGGCGACGAGATCCCGGTCACGCTGCGCGGCTTTGATCACTTTGCCCAGGCCACCCCTCCGGGGGCATCGACACCAACCCATGGATCCCTTTCATGACGCCTTCCAAAGACGATTTGCCTGACCCGAGCCGGCCGACGCTGGCGTGGATGCTGGCCAGGCCGGAACGCATCATCGGTTTCGGCTTTGGCTCGGGGCTGATCCATCCGGCGCCCGGAACCTGGGGAACCCTCGTGGGTTGGCTGCTGTGGTGGCTGGTCGTGGGGCGGCTGCCCGGCGGTTGGGTGGCGGCCGTACTGGTGGTGTCCTTTGCCGGCGGCTGCTGGGTCGCGCAGCGGTGTGGCGACGACCTGGGGATCGCGGACTTCGGTGGCATCAATTGGGATGAGATCGTCGCCATCTGGCTGGTCTTGTGGCTGCTGCCGTCCACGTTCTTGATGCAGGTGGTCGGCGTCGTGCTGTTTCGTCTGTTTGACATCCTCAAGCCCGCGCCAGTCAACTGGCTGGACCGGAACTGCAAGGGCGGCTTTGGCGTGATGATCGACGACATCGTGGCGGCGCTTTATGCTGTGCTGTTCGCCGTGATATTGATCCGACTGGGGGTGCTGCCATGATCGTTCGTGAAATCCGGGCGCTCGCCGGTGAACTGGGGTCTGCGTTGCGGGTGGCTGGTGCGCTGTGTGTGACGGCGGAATCCTGTACGGGCGGGCTGCTCGCCGCCGCGATCACGTCTTGCCCGGGATCCAGCCAGTGGTTCGAACGCGGTTTCGTGACCTACAGCAATGCGGCCAAGATCGCTGAACTTGGCGTGTCTGCCGGTACGCTGGAGCGCCATGGCGCGGTCAGCGAGGAAACCGCCATGGAGATGGCGGCCGGCGCGCTGGCCGTGGTGCCACAGGCTCGGCTGGCGTTGTCCACGACCGGCATTGCCGGACCAGGCGGCGCGGTACCGGGCAAGCCAGTGGGCATGGTGTGCTTCGGCGTGGCGCGCCGGGCCGGGCCCGGCATCGTCACGCGGGCGGTGACGCAGGTTTTCGAAGGCGACCGCGAGGCCGTCCGTCTGGCGGCTGTGCGCCAGGCCTTGCAGATGGCGCTGGAGGACCTGCGCAAGGCGCGGGGCTAGTCCGGTCAGACTTCGAGCGCCGCGCGGATCGCGTCGCGCGCCTGTTGCGCAGCCGCTGCGGCTGCTTTTGCCCAGTCCGCACCGGTACCGGCGTACAGGACGGCGCGTGATGAATTGATCATCATTCCCGTGCCGTCGGGTGTGCGCCCGGCATGCACGGTGGCGGCGATGTCGCCGCCCTGGGCGCCGATGCCAGGAATCAATAGCGGCATGTCGCCGATCCGCGCGCGTACCTGAGCGATCTCGTCGGGCACCGTGGCGCCCACCACCAATGCGCACTGGCCGTTTGTATTCCAGTGTCGTGCGACCTGGTCAGCGACATGCAGATAAAGCGGGGTGCCATTTTCCAGCCGCAGGTCTTGCAGATCCGCGCCGCCGGGGTTGGAGGTGCGGCACAGGATGATCACCCCCTTGTCACCGTATTCCAGATAGGGCTGGACGGAATCGCGGCCCATATAGGGATTGACCGTCACTGCGTCCGCCGCATAGCGCTCGAAGGCCTCTCGGGCGTACTGGGTGGCCGTGGCCCCGATATCGCCGCGCTTGGCGTCCAGCACGATGGGCAACTCCGGGTATCGACTGTGAATGTACCGGCAGATGTCCAGGAGCTGATCCTCGGCCTTCAGTGCCGCGAAATAGGCGATCTGTGGCTTGAACCCGCAGACGTAAGGCGCCGTGGCGTCCACGATGCCCCTGCAGAAGGCGCTGACGGCGTCGGCGCGGCCGGACAGCTCGGCGGGCAGCCGTCGCTCATCGGGGTCCAGGCCCACCATGAGCAGGGATTGCTGGCGGGTCCAGGCGCGGTTGAGTTTATCGGTGAAGGTCATGGCAACGTACGTTGGGTGAAGAGTGCGTCGGCGCCCAACACCGTCAGCCAGGTGGCAGCTGCCAGCAGCAGGGCCAGCAGCACGGCCGCGCTGCCGATGTCCTTCGCGCGCCCCAGCAGCGGGTGGTGATCGGTGCTGATGGCATCCGCCAGCGCCTCGATCGCGGAATTGAGCAGCTCCACGATCAGCACCAGCACCAGGCATCCGACCAGCAGCAGGCGTTCCAGCGCGGTATGGCCTAGCCACAGTCCCAGCGGGATCAGGATGATCGCCAGCGCGACTTCCTGGCGGAATGCATACTCGTGACGCCAGGCGGCCCCCAGCCCCTGCAGTGAGTAGACCAGGGCCCGTGCGATGTGGCGCAGTCCGCCGGTGTTTTTGTAGGGGGAAGGCTGGTTCATGGGGCGATGCAGTTGGTATGTCTGCGCATTGTACGCAATGGCGCAGCCCGATGTTCAGTCTTCATGGTAGGCTTTGATCGATGACGCCACGAGTGTGGGCGCCGGCGTTGCACATCCCTGGTGAGTGAGCCAGGAAAGGACTCAGATGATCAAGCTTCCCACTTTCGATGACGTTGCGGCTGCGTCGGAGCGCATCAAGTGCCAAGCCCATAAGACACCCGTGATGACATCACGCACGGTTGATGAAGAGTTCGGTGCCAAGGTCTTCTTCAAGTGCGAAAACCTGCAGCGCATGGGCGCCTTCAAGTTCCGCGGCGGGTTCAATTCGCTCTCAAGGTTCAGTCCCGAGCAGCGCAAGACGGGTGTCGTTACCTTTTCTTCCGGTAACCATGCACAGGCCGTTGCGCTGTCGGCCAAGCTCCTGGGCATTCCCGCCACTATTCTCATGCCACACGATGCGCCGACCGCCAAGATGGCCGCCACCAAGGGCTATGGCGCCAATGTGGTGACCTACGATCGTTATACGGAAGATCGCGAGCAGATTGGCCGGGAACTGGCGGAAAAACACGGCCTGACGCTGATCCCGCCTTATGATCATCCGGATGTGCTCTGCGGCCAAGGGACGGCTGCCAAGGAGTTGTTCGAAGAGGTCGGCCCCCTGGACGCCTTCTTCGTGCCGCTAGGGGGCGGGGGACTGCTTTCCGGCTGCGCGCTGGCCACACGAGCGCTATCGCCGGACTGTCAGCTGTATGGTGTCGAGCCTGAAGCAGGCAATGACGGCCAGCGTTCGTTTCGCACAGGCAGCATCGTGCATATCGATACGCCCAAGACCATCGCCGATGGTGCACAAACACAGCATCTGGGAAACTTGACGTTCCCCATCATCCGGCGCGATGTTGACGACATCCTGACTGCTTCGGACACAGAGCTCGTCGACTGCATGGCCTTCATGGCCACCCGTATGAAGCTGGTTGTCGAACCCACGGGCTGCCTCGGTTTTGCCGCCGCCCGGAACATGAAAGCCGGGCTGAAGGGCAAACACGTCGGTGTACTCCTCAGTGGCGGCAATGTCGACATGGCGCGCTTCGCCAGCCTGCTCGGCGCCCAGTCTTGAGCCTTGTCCCAAACTTTGGCCGTGGTGAAACGAAAAATCCCCGCCACGGTTGCCCATGGCGGGGATTCGGAGGATCTGTCCGGAGGATGCCGACGAATCGGCATCTGGCCCCGGATCAGGGGGCGAGGGCTTAGAAGCCGCCCATGCCACCCATACCGCCCATGCCGCCCATGTCGGGCATGCCACCGGCAGCTGGCTTGTCTTCCACGATTTCCGCAACCGCGGCTTCGGTGGTCAGCAGCAGGCTGGCGACGGAGGCGGCGTTTTGCAGCGCCGTACGGGTCACCTTGGTCGGGTCGATCACGCCTTGCTCGACCAAGTCGCCGTATTGGCCAGTGGCCGCGTTGTAGCCGAAGTTGCCTTCGCCCTTTTCAACGGCGTTCACGATCACGCTGGCTTCGTCGCCCGCGTTGGCCACAATGGTGCGCAGCGGGGATTCGATGGCGCGCAGGATCAGCTTGATGCCAGCGTCCTGGTCAGCGTTGTCGCCCTTGATCTTGGACACGGCGACCTTGGCGCGAACCAGCGCCACACCGCCGCCCGGGACGATGCCTTCTTCGACGGCTGCGCGCGTGGCGTGCAGGGCGTCTTCGACGCGGGCCTTCTTTTCCTTCATTTCGACTTCAGTCGCAGCACCGACCTTGATCACCGCCACACCGCCCGCCAGTTTGGCGACGCGTTCCTGCAGCTTTTCACGGTCATAGTCGGAAGTTGCTTCCTCGATCTGCGTGCGGATTTGCTTGACGCGCGCTTCGATGTTCTTGGCTTGGCCAGCACCGTCGATGATCGTGGTGTTTTCCTTGGCCACTTCGATGCGCTTGGCTTGGCCCAGCAGTTCCAGCGTAGCCTTTTCCAGCGACAGGCCGGTTTCTTCGGAGATCACCGTGCCGCCCGTCAGGATGGCGATGTCTTCCAGCATAGCCTTGCGGCGGTCGCCAAAGCCCGGCGCCTTGACGGCGGTGGTCTTCAGGATGCCACGGATGTTGTTCACGACCAGCGTGGCCAGGGCTTCGCCTTCCACGTCTTCGGCCACGATCAGCAGCGGACGGCTGGACTTGGCAACTTGTTCCAGAACCGGCAGCAGATCACGGATGTTGCTGATCTTCTTGTCGAAAATCAGGATGTACGGATCTTCCAGGACGGAGACTTGCTTGTCCGGGTTGTTGATGAAGTAGGGGGACAGATAGCCGCGGTCGAATTGCATGCCTTCGACGACGTCCAGTTCGTTTTCCAGCGACTTGCCGTCTTCGACGGTGATGACGCCTTCCTTGCCGACCTTGTCCATTGCATTGGCGATGATCTCGCCGACCGATACGTCGCTATTGGCCGAGATCGAACCGACTTGCGCGATGGCCTTGCTGGTAGTGCAGGGCTTGGAGAGCTTGTGCAGCTCGTCCACAGCCACGGCCACGGCCTTGTCGATACCGCGCTTCAGATCCATGGGGCTGATGCCGGCGGCCACGTACTTCAGGCCTTCTTCGACGATCGATTGAGCCAACACGGTGGCGGTCGTGGTGCCGTCACCCGCATTGTCGGAGGTCTTGGAGGCGACTTCCTTCACGAGTTGGGCGCCGATGTTTTCGAACTTGTCTTTCAGTTCGATTTCCTTGGCGACGGAGACACCGTCCTTGGTCACCGTGGGGGCGCCGAAGGAGCGATCCAGCACCACGTTGCGGCCCTTGGGGCCCATCGTCGTTTTGACGGCATTGGCCAGGATGTTGACGCCGCGAACGATACGAGCGCGGGCGTCGTCACCAAAATAGACTTGCTTTGCAGCCATGTTGAAATTCCTTGGTTTAATCGGTGCTGTGGATTACTGGACCACGGCGAAGACTTCTTCTTCGCGAATGACCAGGACTTCGTCGCCATCGACCTTGACGGACTGGCCGGCGTATTTGCCGAACAGAACCTTGTCGCCGACTTTCAGATCCATCGGGATCAGCTTGCCGTCTTCAGTCTTCTTGCCCGGGCCAACGGCCAGGACTTCGCCTTGATCGGGCTTCTCAGCCGCGCTGTCGGGGATCACGATGCCCGAGGCGGTGGTGCGCTCGTTGTCCAGACGCTTGATGATCACGCGATCATGCAAAGGACGCAGTGCCATGGAGGAACTCCTGTACTTGAAGAATTGGATAGGTGCGAAGGGAAGAGCTGTTAGCACTCAACCCCATCGAGTGCTAATTATAAGGATGATCCTGGGGATTTCAAGGGGTGGTGGTCACAGGCGTTCGATGTCGAAAACCACTGAGTTCTGAACTTCCGCCACTGAGCTCTGAACTCGAAAAGGTACGTAAACCAAGTGTTGATGCAGGTTTCGGGACAAAAATGAGGTTGGGGGTGTTCAAGAATACGGCGTTTCCATCCTTTTTTCTGCCCAGGACGCATGGACGGGGCATCGCTTGCTTGTGCTTGCTCTAATAGAGCGCTTGCCTCCACGTCTACGGAGCTTCGGTAGTTTGTCACTGCGCCAGGCGCCTCTGACGAGGAAGCTAGCCACCACGGCGGACATCACCCCTGCAAGGCACCCTCGATGCGTCGCCGGGCACTCTGCGAGAGCCTGCGAATGCCAAATGTCCGGGCGACGCCCAGCGCGATGTCGTCCTCTACGACACGGCACGCAGCGGCGAGCAGTTCCTCTCGGGGGATCTCTTCCGCGGAACGCGCTGCCTCTTCTGACTCTGGCGTCCGATACGACGCCCAGCGCGATATATCATCCTCCGACAGCCAGATGAACCGGGCGTTTTCTGCGGCGATATCAGTCTGGAAAAAATACGCATCGCGCGCCAGATCCAGGACACGCTCACGGATACGGCTACCAGCGCGTTTGAAGCCGTGCAGGCGTGCAACACGCTTCACCAGCAACTCATCTAGGATAGGCGCCTCGCTCTCCAGGACGGTGGCAATCAGGTTGGACAGGGTCGTATCGTATTCAGGAAGATAGAAACGGTCGGGATCAATCATGGTCTCGTAGGCGGAAAGGTCGGCCTGACGGTAAACCTGCTGGCCCTGGCGCAAGGCCAGCGCATCGGAACTGTGCGCCACTAGGGGTTCACGATCTCTGGATTCGGTCTGTCGCTCCTCTTCATCGGCCCCCTCTATCGGGGTCTCTATCTTGTGGGCTTGCCCCGAATCTACGTCTTCAAGATTGGCTGCCATGTCGAGTGTCACTACGGCATCACTGGCATCAGCGGTCGCCTCAACCGACCCCTCGTCCGCCACCAATGCTCCCCCATTGCATTTCGCATCCTCGGCCCTCGATTCCACCAGCAGGTTGGTGATCGCCTTATGCAAGCGTTCGATCTCCGTTTCCCGATCGACCCACCACGCGGTGGACCAGACGCGTAGCAAGCGCCACCCGTAGCCACGCAGGATGTCAGCCCGGACTTTGTCCCGGTCGCGCGCTGTCGCGGCACTATGATAGGTTGCGCCATCACACTCGATGCCGACGAGATAGTCACCCGGCCGATCCGGGTGCACCACCGCGAGGTCGATACGGAAACGAGAAACGCCGATCTGTGTATGAATTTGCCAGCCTCTTTCCCGCATCGCCTCGGCAACATACTGCTCAAAGGGTGATTCGTAGTCACCCAATGGCCCCCTGACGGCTGCCGCAATGGCCACAGGTCCACGATCCGCAAATTCCACGAACTGGCGCAAATCGCTCACTGCCCGCGCCGGGGTACGACTGAGGTCGATCATGGATGGATCGAACGAGGTGAACACCATCATTTCTCGACGGGCGCGGGTCACGGCCACGTTCAGGCGCCGCTCCCCGCCGGTCCTGTTGAGCGGCCCGAAATTCATCAGCATGGTGACAGCGCCGGGTTCGCTGGGACCAAAGCCGATTGAGATGATGACCAGATCACGCTCGTCGCCCTGCACAGTTTCCAGGTTTTTGACAATCAACGGTTCTGGCTGGTTCTCGGAGAAGAAGGGCTCGATTTGGGGCGCCTCTCGCCGCGCCTGGTCTAGCAGATCGCTGATCAACTGCTGCTGCTCGGCATTCAGGGTAATGACGCCAACACTCTGGCCGGACGCCACGAACGCCGGATCGGTCAGACGCCCGACCAACTCGGCCACGACGGCCTTGGCCTCGATCTGGTTGTAGCGCCCGGTGCCGCGGGCGTAGACGCCCGCAACGCGGCGCCACGAAACAGTGCTCGGCCGTGTATCCGGTGCAGGAAAGGTGACGAGGCTGTCATCATAATAAGCGTGGTTGGAGAAGGCGATCAGACTCTCGTGTCGGCTTCTGTAGTGCCAGGTGAGCCGGTATTCCGGCAGGCCGGCCGCCAGGCATTCGTTGAGGATGCTCTCCATGTCTTCCTCAACATCGTCCTCGACGCCAACCCCGCGATTGAAAAAGTTGGTGGGCGGCATCTGCTTCGGATCACCGGCAACGATCACTTGCTTGGCGCGGCCGATTGCTCCAATGGCATCCCATGGCGTCACTTGAGAGGCCTCATCGAAGATGACGACATCGAATGCTGTGTGGTCCGTCGGCAGGTACTGAGCGATCGATAATGGGCTCATCAACATGCACGGGGCGAGGGCCATGAAATCGTCCCCCATTTCCTGCAGCAGTTGCCGCACAGGCTTGTGCCGCCGCTTCTTTTGCAGTTCATGCCGCAGGACCTGGAATCCCGCATGAAGCATCCCTGTCTGTTTTGAGGGAATTTCGCCCATCAACCGTGCACGAATGTACGCCGAAGTCAGCGCCGAGAGTTCATCGATGGCAGCCCGGTAGCTCTGAATTGCATTCTGCTGGACAGTGGGCACGAACGCCCGCAACAAGGGCTCCGCGTCCATTGCTGCTCGGGCAAACCAGTATGCATAGGCCGTCTTGAACGTATCCTCGACGTTGTCCTGCGGGACGGCGCCACTTTCAATCGCGTCAACGAGTGGCGCCAGGCTCAGCTCGATGGCCTCACTACGCACCTTCTGCCAACTGCACCAATCATGCAGCACGGCAGTATGGTCGATGATTGCCTGTGCGCTGGCCTGAAGAGTTTCGTCCGCCACATCTGAATCCGTTGCACGGCCGGTGACTTCGTCAAACCGATCCAGCGCCGCTAGCAACCGTTCGTGGCATTGGTTCAGCCGGTCGGCCGCCTGCATCACGGGGCTGCCCGCGGCCAGCAGTTCATTCGTATCGCACACCAGACGGCGGGCCTCGCCGCAGAGCCGTGCAAAGTGCTCCGGTGTCTCAGCCAGCGCCACGAGCGCAGATCGCAACCCTTCGGCAATACACGCAGCCGCTTTGGCGTGCGCCATGTCCGTATCGATGCCGGCCCAGCCCGGCACGCCGTCCAATACGGGCGTAAGCGCGTCAACCCCAGCTATCAACGCTTGCAGGGTCTCGATCTGCCGGAGGTCCGCCTCGACAGCGGAAGGCTTTGTCCGCGTTGTAGAAGCGTCCAGGCCTTTTGCGACGCGCCTTTTCTCCATCAGGGCAAAAGGCCAGAGCCTGCCCGATGCCTCCCGCCAAGCCCGCCTGACAGCAGCCACGTCGATGCGCGCGATCGAGTCTGCCGCATAGGAGCGCGACAGGCGTGCCTTCGCGTCTTCGTAGTCATGCAGAAGCACCGCCGCCTCATCGAGCGTAGACGCCACACGGCTCGCCGACGGCTCGAATGCAAACCGCAGATCGACGCCGTACGCTTGGGCCAGCATCTTGCCGAGCAGACAAAGGTTTCCGGCATTGTGCAACGAAGGCGCGATACCTAGGCTGGTGCAGCGGCTGAACGCCTCGCAGGCCGCAGAGCAGGACGACAACATATCCAGCAGATTGCGCGCAGCGGCGACCACACCATCTTGCCAGGCATTCGACCATTCCGAGTGTCGGAGCAGTTTGAATTGGGCTCCAACGCGTTCGACCGCTGCCCGGGTCAGATCAAGCCGCGTCGATACTTCACGCAGCCGCTGTATTTGGTCCTGTGTATGCTGTATTCCGGCTGGCCAGGAGAGTTCCGGCGTCCACGCGTGGCGGTTGCGTATGACCTCGGCCATGGCTTCGAACAGCGACCAACCGTTCGGGTGCCTCCGGTGCAGCACAGCCACCAGCGCATTCAATTCATCCCGTAGACTGCGTACCCGGCTGGCAGTAGCCTGCCAGGCTGAATCGGACGCCTCACGCTGCGCGCCCCATGCGCGATCGAGCTGCCGCAGTACCTCTACTTTCGATGCTTTGTTGGAATGCAGCTCCAGGCAGAATTCGCCAAGCCCCTTTTGCTCCAGGCGGCGCTTGACGACGCTGAGCGCTGCGCGCTTTTCGGCCACGAACAAAACGCGTCGACCCAGCGCCAGATTGTGCGCAATCATGTTCGCAATCGTCTGTGACTTCCCGGTTCCGGGCGGCCCGTCGAGCACGAAGCTCTTGCCGCTGGCTGAGGCGATCACGGCAGCCAATTGCGAAGAATCCGCTGGAAGTGGCAGAAACAGATTGGCTGGGTCGAGTTTTTGATCCAATTCCGATTCGCGCAAAAACTCATCCTTTGCGTACGGCCCCGCTTGGCCGAATTTGTGCTGCAACAGATGCTGAACAATGCCGTTTTGCATGAGTTCCGCGGTGCGATCGCGCAAGTCGCGCCACATGAGGTACTTGGCGAAGGAGAAAGTGCTGAGTGCGACGTCCGGAACGACTTCGAACCCCGGCATATCGCGCACCGCACGCCTCATCGTGGTCAGGATTCCTGTGATGTCGATGCCACTGTCATCGGCAGGCAACTCGCCGTGTAGTTCGGGTACCTCCAGATTGAAGTCGTGACGCAGTAGCTCCAGCAAGGTCTGGTTGAATTGCGGTTCGTCGTCCAACATCGTCAACCTGACCGGATGGCGAACACTCGACCGCTCAAGCCTGACAGGCAGCAAGATCAGCGGTGCATCGTAAGGTTTGGGATCCGTTTCGCTTTTTCTCCAGCGCAGGAACCCTATGGCCAGGAACAGGGTGTTCGATCCCCCTTCTTCCAGATCGGCACGGGACTTTCTGTACAAGTCGATGATATAGCTGTCCAGTTTTGCCTGATCCATCACCGACAGCAGCTCCATACGCTCCAGCGCTTGGCGTGCATACTCCTCATCGAGAGACTGACCGTGCCGCGCCGCATAGATCTCGTTATCCCGCCCACCGATATCCTTGCGCGGCATCACCGCAATCCGCAGGGTTTTGTGTGCTGCGAGCAGATCCTCGACTCGTCCTGGCTGCGGACATACCAGCCAGATGGCCTTGGCCGTGCGCGGCAAGTGCAGCAGGCGATTCCGTGTCGTCAGGTCTAGAAGCTTGCGCTGCCAGGCATCTAGTTTGTCGGTGGGCGTTGCCGGCTGTTCCTGTTCTTTCGCCTCGACATCGAAGCTGGGCAACAGCGGGGCTGCCTCAAGCGCAACATGGAGCTGCGCCTCGCCCTCACTCCCTGAGGATTCCGCCGCCCCTGCCGACACACTCAATGGGCGCAGCTTCTGCATGCGTGCACGGCGCACATCCACGGCTGCCACGAACTTCTTGTCATCAGCCAGCCTGCGCGTCGCATCTTTGACGGCCTGGCTGAAGGCCGGTGACTGCGCCTGAGTCGCGAAGGTCGTTTCGAAGACCACCAGCTCATTCAAATCCAACCGTTTGCGTACCGTCGAACTGTCGTCGACCAGTACCTGTGCAAACTGCTGCGGCTGCAGCCAGACACCGCAGAACGCGTGCCCCTCGACGAGCACGAGGATGGGGTTCAATCCGGATTGCTCGATGGCCGCCGCAAACAGCAGCGCTGTATCCAGGCAAGTGGCGATGCCACCCGCCAGGATCTGCGACGGTGTTCGGATTTTCTGTCCTCGTTCCTCGAAGCTCGCCGGCGGTACGGCATAACTTAGCCGCAGACCACATATTGCCGAATAGATGGCCGATCCCAGCTCCCAGGCACGGCCCCTGGACTTCGCCTCGTAGCCATCAATGCCATCAGGGCGACCCGCCCGCCGCAAGGTGTCCGAAGCCAGCTTGAGAACCTTGTCCACCGCAGGATCGTTGGGCGTGCAGAACGCTGGCAAAAGCTCCGCCATACTGCCGGCTCCGCCCCACTCGTTGGGTGCCAGCAACTCGACCGGGCAATGCTGCTCCGCGAGGATAGCGGTGGCCGATCGCAGACGCACATCGATCCCGGCTCTGACGCTTTCCGTGAGATCGGCGAGATACCCCTCGGCAAGCTTGATGTCGCGATCGGGGAGATCGAGCACTGCGCCCGCCTCCAGCCGGTCTACAGGCCAAGTCTTCATCGCAGCAAACGGTAGCGTTGCCTCCAGCTCCAGAGTCAGATCCGCAAAATCTGCGTCCCCGTCGTTCGTGATTGTCAATGAACGGATCAGTGGCACAGCGTTCTGATGCGAGACGAGTCCAAGCTTCTCGGCAAAAGCGCCTTCAATCGACACCCCCACGACTCCCCCCATCGACGTTTCTTGTTAACTTGCCGTTGATATAAGAAAGTAACAACAATTGTGACGCATTGTACGTCCGAGGGCAGTTGCGCTAGGCATGAGCACGTAGCAGACCAGCATCTGCCGGGCACTATGATCGCGCGGAAAGAAACGATGACGAAACCCGGCGCGGCGGTCTCAAGAGTCAAGTGCAACATGGTCACAATGCTCACATTTCCATGCTTATAGTCTCTCGGGGTTGTGCCGTCGAACGCTTTACGGGGCCAGCCGTTCATCAGCCGTGCGATATCGTTGAGCTGAGTCTGGGAAAGCTGCGAGATGTCCAGCCCCTTGAGCAGGAACTGGCGCAGCAGCCTGTGAGGCGCGGCTGCCCAAGCTACCTGAACACCTGAGGGTGCAGCACTTCGTGGCTTGGCACAACACCGAGCACCGACACAGTGTCATCCAGTTCGTGACGCCTGCCCGATGTCACAGTGGAAGGGATCGTGCAATTCTTGGGCAGCGCCACGTCACCTATGAGGCTGTAAAGCGTGTCCAGCCTGGGCGCTGGAAAGGACGCGATACACGCGACTGGAGTCACTGTGGCTAGGTGTGACTCAATCCGTCAAAGGAACGTGGTGGCTTACTCGAAAATTTAAGGCTGGCCGCATCAAGGAGCGGACATGTTGCTTGACAAGTACCACCGGCCGAAAGCAGCCCTTCATATAGAACAATCCGGAAAGTTCAGAACTCAACGACTAGGTTGTTCGAGATTCAATGGTGGTTCCCGTGTTACGTACTGACCTCAAAGAGGTGGTGGTTCAGAGCTCAGTGGTATTCGACGACTAAGCCGACACGTGTCATCCGTGTTTTGAGAATGTGGACACGCTACGATTAGTGAACCTGATGAACTGAGCGAATATCCGCAGTCAACAGCAGCCAGCCCCGCCGCCGCGCATTCACCACGGGAAAGCGCGCCATTTCTCATGGAGATTCATGATGGACCGTATCGTCACCCACGTCTTGCCAGCCGAGTATGTCGTCGATGATGGCGACATGCGCCTGCTGCGCGCGCTGCCCCACGAGCGGCAAATCTCGGTCGGGCCCTTCGTTTTCCTCGACCATTATCGCCATCAGGGCCAGCGTGGCATCGGAGACCGCCCGCATCCGCATGCGGGTATCGAAGTCGTGAGTTATCTGCTGGAGGGTGGCGTGGAACACCGTGACAGCATGGGCTCGCACGACCGCCTGGTTGCTGGTGATGCGCAATTCATTCGCGCTGGGCGCGGCATGATTCACGCCGAACAGCCCTTGAGTGGCCGCCATGGCCTGCAACTCTGGGCCAGCCTGCCGCCTGAACTCAAGCTCGTCGAACCCAGCTATACCTCCATCCGCGCGCCCGATATCCCGTGCGTCGATGGCGAGGGTTCAAGACTGTCTGTCATCGCGGGCGCCGTGAACGGTGTGCACGGCCCCATGGCGCTCAGCGGAGGAGCTGTTTTCGCGCGTCTCCAATTGCAGCCGGATGCAGTCGGTACGCTAGTGGTTGATCCCTCGGTGGAATTGGGGCTTTATGTCCTGCAAGGGCAGGTCGAGGTGGGCGAGGTGTGTCTATCCACAGGCGAGTTGGGAGTGTTGGGCGACGGTGCACAGATACGGATCACGGCGCACGGCATCGAGACCACCGAACTTGCGCTGGTGGGCGGCCGGCCCGTCCAAGGGGACGTCCTGTTCTCCGGACCGTTTGTCATGGATACGCCCGAGCGCCTGGCCCAGGCCAAGCGTGATTTCACGGCGGGCAGGATGGGTCGTCTGGAAGGCGTGCCATATTGATGCCGATACGGAACTTTTCCCGGAGGACGGGGACCACCCATCGTGCGCCGAAGTCGAGCAGTTGAATTAACCAAACAGCTAGAGTGCGCGATAGCTGGTGAGGTAAGTGGCGTTCACGCTTCTGCTTCAATTGAAAGCTTGAAGGAGACCCTATCATGAACTCCTCCACCGTTTCGGTCACTTCCCTGGCTGACCTGGTGGCTGGACCGACTAGAGGTAGTCCCTGTAATGCCGCCTGGGCGCGGATGCGGGCCGCTGGCGTGCACATGATGAGTTGGTTTGCCATGGCGTGCATTACGTAAGGCGCGTTGACTCGCGGTCTCAGACGGCAGAATATTGAACGCCCGCCAGCTATGATACCCGTTTTAATTAGGCTTCATTTTTGCTGACGGAATATGGTAAACAGTACGGTTCCGGGGTTTTATAACTACACCGAAAAGCAGGATGATTATGTCTGAACATACCAGCCTTAGTCGTATTCGCTGCGCGGCGTTGCATGACCGCGTGATGAGCGCTGAAGACGCGATCAAGTATATTTTCTCTGGTGCGAACGTCGGCATGAGCGGGTTTACTGGGGCCGGCTATCCCAAGAAAATCCCACTGGCGTTAGCTGATTGGATTCGTCAGCAGCATGCCGATAACCATGAGTTCAAGATCAACGTCTGGACGGGTGCTTCCACAGCGCCCGAGCTTGATGGTGCCCTGGCCGAGGTTGATGGTATCGAGATGCGGATGCCCTATCAGTCCGATCCCACCAGCCGTGCCCGGATCAACAGCGGACAGATGCAGTATATGGATATTCATTTGTCCCACGTCGCCGAGTATGTCTGGTTCGGTTTCTTCGGTCATTTGGACATTGCCGTGATTGAGGTCGCCGGGATCCGCGAGGACGGCAGCCTCATCCCGGCAGCCTCGGTGGGTAACAACAAGACCTGGATCGACTTGGCCGACCGAGTAATTCTGGAGGTCAACTACGCCCTCAACGAAGGGCTCGAGGGCATGCACGATATTTATTACGGTACGCGATTGCCGCCCAATCGCGAACCCGTGCCAATCCTCAAGCCAGGTGATCGCATTGGATCCCAGTATTATCACTGCCCGCTGGACAAGATTGTAGCCATTGTCGAGACCCAGGCCCACGATCGCGTCAATGCTTTCACCGAGCCTGACGATGATTCCAGGCGGATGGCCCAGTACATCATCAAGTTCCTGGAAAACGAAGTGAAAAAAGGCGTCCTGCCGCCCGAACTGCTACCGATTCAGGCGGGCGTTGGCAATATTGCCAACGCCGTGCTCTTCGGCTTAGGGGACAGCCAATTTCAGAACCTCACCGCCTATACGGAAGTGATTCAGGACGGCATGCTAAAGCTGGTGCAGGATGGCAAACTGTCCCAGGTCTCGGCCACTGCATTGTCGCTGAGCCCAGCAGCGGTGAAAAATTTCAATGACAATATCGATTTCTACCGTAGCAGAATCGTGCTGCGAACCCAGGAGATCAGCAACCATCCCGAAGTCATCCGCCGACTTGGCGTTATCGCCATCAATGGCATGATCGAATGCGATATCTACGGTAACGTCAATTCCACTCATATTACCGGCAGTACTATAGTGAATGGTATCGGCGGTTCGGGAGATTTCACCCGTAACGCCTTTCTGTCTTTCTTCGTACGACCCTCCATCGCCAAGAATGGCGATATCTCGGCTATCGTACCTATGGTCTCGCACACCGACCACACCGAGCACGATGTCCAGATTCTGGTTACAGAACAAGGTCTTGCCGACCTACGCGGCTTATCGCCAAAACAGCGGGCCGAGACGATCATCGAAAACTGTGCTCACCCTGACTATAAAGAGCAGTTGCGCGACTACTTCCAGCGCGCCAAGCAACAGTCGAATCGCGGCCAGCACACCCCGCATATTCTCTCCGAGGCGCTCAGCTGGCACGATCGGTTTGAAAAGACGGGAAGTATGAAAAAGTAGGTCCGCTACGACCGAGTCCGGCCTCAAAACGGTTTTGTAGTTTTGCCGCCGTAGGATATACCCACATTAATCGGATCGCATAGAACCAACCACCCCCCACGGTCATCATTTACGTATCGTCCATAGTCTCGATGGTTTCAGTTTTGGCGGCGAGGCCCGGGATGCTCTGCCGCCATATCCGACGTGCCACGGAGATACATGCTGTGGCACGCACGCTGCCTGCGACGCAGGGGGAATCGGTCACTTGGACGGAAGGCAGCGCGACGAACCTGCCTTTCCAAGACGCGGCCTTTGATCTCGTGCTATGCCAGCACGGCCTGCAATTCTTCCCCGACCGGAATGCAGCGCTGCGCGAGATACACCGGGTGCTGACTCCGGGCGGCCGGAGTACGGTGATTGTCGGGCAGGCAGTCGAGCGGCATCCGGTCTTTGACGCCCTCATGAATTCCGTGGCGCGCCACCTTGGACTTCCACTGGCTGCGGTCGCTCTTCCTTTTGCTCTCCACGATGTGGATGATCTGCGTGCGTTATATGGCTCAGCGGGCTTTGGTGCGGTCGAGATCACGCCCGAATCCATTCATTTGCGCTTCCCGCAGGCGGACCGCTTCGTCCCGCTGGCCGTCGCCAGTTCCGCGGCAGCCGTGCCTCCTTTTGCACAGTTGGAGAGTTCCGCGCGGGCCAGGTTGCTCGATGCAGTCCGCGAAGAAACCGAGCCGGTCGTGAACCGGTACCGGGAAGGGGACATCGTGTCCTTTCCCATGCATGCCTATGTGATCAATGCGTCGACCTGAAGAAGATTAGCCGGTTGCCGCGGTCATGCACCCTGAAGCGGACTCATCCTTTCGGACACCAGCAGCGTCAGCGCAGTGTCGGGTGATCGGCTAGCTCATTGATGGCCCATTGCGCGGCCTGTCTGCCTGGCAAAGATAGGGGAAAGTACCGACTTGCTGGATATTGATGTATTCAAAGGGTAGGTCTACGATTGTTCTAAATAAAAACTTTTGTTCGCAATCCGAATAAATTAACTGATGAACGGATTTATGGTCCAGCAAGACGACAACTTAGCGGCGGACGGCAAGAACGTCGTCAAGTCCCTGATCAAGGGCTTGCGCGTCCTGGAAGCGTTCAGCGCTGGCGAACCCGAGCTCACCATGGCCGAGATTGCCCGACGCAGCGGCGTCGACAATGCCACCGCGTTCCGTTTTCTGGGGACGCTGGTCTCTGCCGGCTACGTGTGTCGCGTGCCCGATACGCGGCTGTTCCGTCTGACTACCAAGGTGCTCGACTTAGGCTTCAGCGCGATTGCGCATGCTGACTTGCGCACCTGCGCACGGCCCATTCTTCGTGGGCTGGTGGGTGAGATCAATGAAGCGGCTTCGGTGGGGGTGCTCGAAGGATGGGAAGTCATGTATGCGGAACGGATGCAGGCCGGGTTGACGCGATTGGGCGTGGACATTCGGATCGGCAGCCGCGTACCCGCCTATTCCACCGCGATCGGCCACGCAATCCTGGCCTGGCTGCCCAAGAGTGACCAGAAGAAGATTCTCGGTTCCCATCCGCGGCCGGCGCTCACGCCGACCACCCTCACCGATATCGACGAAATCCTCCGGCGGCTTCAGACAGTGCGTGAGCGTGGGTACGCCGTGTCGGATCAGGAGAACGTCTCGGGGCTCTTCATCGTCGCGGCTCCGGTGCTCGACGCCGACGGCGTGCCGGTTGCGGGCCTCAGCGTCGCGGCGCCGGCACTCAGAATGAGGCTCCCCGAGTTTGAAGCCCTCGCGGCCGATCCCGTCCGGACGGCGGCGGCCGAACTTTCAAAATCACTTCAGGCGTCGGGGTGCTTTGCTACCTCGGTGAATTCAAGAACGGCATAGGAGAACGACGTGCCAGACGTAAACTTTCACGGGATCATTCCGGCGATCGCCATCCCGTTCAACGAAGACTACAGCATCGATGCACCCGAGCTCCAGCGCTTTTCCCGATGGCTGGGTGGGCAGCCGGGGATCACCGCCCTCATGACCAACGGCCACACGGGTGAAGTCTTTGCCCTGACCCCGCGCGAGCGCGCGCAGGTCACCCGCCTCGTGGTCGAGGCCACAAAGGGCATCTGCCCGGTCATCTCCTCGGTGGTATGTGAAGGCATCAAGGATGCCGTCGAGCAGGCCACCATGGCGAAAGAGGCGGGTGCTTCCGCGCTCGACATCATGCCGCCGCATCACTGGTTGCGATTCGGGTTCCGCCCGCAGCACTGCATCGACTATTTCACGGCCATCGGCGAGGCTACAGGTCTTCCGCTGGTCGTGCACGTGTATCCAGCGTGGACGAGGGCATCCTTTTCGTCCGATCTCCTGGCGCAACTCGCAAGGCTGCCCCACGTTGCGGCATTCAAGGTCGGTACGCGTGAAATGAATAAATATGCCCGCGACATCGAGGCTATCCGCCGCGCAGATCCGTCGAAGGCGCTGCTCACCTGCCACGACGAATATCTGCTGGCGTCCATGGTGCAGGGAATCGATGGTGCGCTCGTGGGTTTTGCCTCTCTGGTGCCGGAGTTGATCCATCAGCTGTTGCAGGCCGTCAGGCGTGGGGATCTCAAAGAAGCCGTGGCTGTGCAGGCGAAGATCACGCCGCTCAAGGACGCCGTGTACGGCGCGGGTGAACCTACCGGCGAGGCCCATGGCCGCATGAAGGCCGCCATGGCGCGCGCGGGCATCCTGAAAAGTCCGACGGTGCGCCCACCCACCTGCGAGCCATCCGCAGACGAATTGTTCGCCATTGATGCTGCTCTCCGGAGCGCGGGGCTGCTCCAGCGAGTGGCCACGCCCGCCTGAGAGCGGAGGGACGACAGGCGCGGTTTTGCCGCTGGCCTGCGGTCTGAAAGAGACAAGGAGACAACCGTGTTGAGAGCCGTCGAAGAGTCGCCGCAAGGCGCAAGCGGAGCGTTGATAGAAATCAGTGGTGCGGGGAAAACCTACCGTACCAAGGGGGGTGACGTCAGAGCCCTGGATGGAATTGATCTGAGCATTGCTGACGGCGAGTTCGTCAGCATCGTCGGTCCTTCAGGGTGCGGGAAGAGCACTCTGTTGCGGATACTGGCGGGGCTGGACGATTGCACAGACGGTGAAGCCAGGATGGAAGGCCGGGCCATTTCGGGGCCGCCTCCGGGTGTCGGCGTCGTCTTCCAGTCCGCCAATCTCCTGCCGTGGCTCACCGTGAGACAGAATGTGGAGCTGCCGATACGGGTGGGTGGCCGACACGACCGCAGCACCAAGGCAGAAGAGCTTCTGTCGATGACCGGGCTCGAAGGCTTTGGCGATCGATTCCCTTATGAGCTCTCCGGCGGCATGCAGCAGCGCGCGGGGATCTGCCGGGCGCTGATACGCAATCCGCAGATGCTGCTCATGGATGAGCCGTTCGGCGCCCTGGACGCCCTGACGCGTGAGCGCATGAACCTCGAGCTGCAACGCATTTGGCAAAGCAGCAACAAGACGGTAGTGCTCATCACGCACAGTATCTCAGAAGCCATATTTCTGGCCGATCGCGTGGTAGTCATGTCGTCCCGTCCAGGCAAGATCCTGCGGGACATCCCTGTCAGCATTCCACGGCCACGGGCGTTTGAGACCATCTTGTCGAACAGCGAATACACGCGGCTCTCCCGCGACATCCGCAAGCTTCTGAATGCCCAGGGAGGTGTCGAATGAATGCACTCGTACAGCCGCGCGGGCAGGATGCCGCTGTCGCAGGCGCCGGGAAAATCATGAAATTTCTGAAAGAACAGGCCAGTACCTTCATTACGCTCGCTGGCGTCGTCGTCCTGGTGTCCGTGTGGTCGCTGAGCGTGAGTGTTCTGGGAATCCCGTCGTATATCCTGCCAGCACCGTCCGCCGTGGTGCATGCCCTCTGGTCTGGGCTCGCCGTGTCGCCGGATAGCCCGATGGGATATTACCAACCTCTCTGGAGCACGTTCAGCAACGCTGCGCTGGGCTTTCTGATCGGTACGGGTACCGGGCTGGTGCTGGGCTCTGCCATGGCGGAGAGCCGCACTGTGGAGCGGCTGATCATGCCGTACGCTTTTGCGCTGCAAAGCCTGCCCAAGGTAGCGATCACGCCGCTCATCGTGGTGTGGCTCGGCTTTGGCGACGGATCAAAGATCGCGACGGCTGCTCTGCTGGCCTTCTTTCCCATCCTCATCAACAGCTTCACAGGTCTCCGGTCGGTGGATCCTGAGAAGATCGATCTCATGCACTCGCTGCGCGCAACCCGCATGGAAACCTATCGCATCGTGAAGCTGCCCAATGCCGCACCGTACCTGTTTGCCGGTCTGGACATGGCGGTCGTGTATGCGTTGCTGGGCACTATCGTCGCGGAATTCCTGGGCGCGCAGCAAGGGATGGGGGTCGTGATCACGCAGGCACAGGCAGTGACCGACATCGCCGGCGTGTTTGCCGCGCTCATCATCCTGGGGGCCATGGGTGTTTCCTTGCACGTGACCGTCCGGGCGATCGAAAAGCGCGTCGTGCACTGGGCCGATCGTAACAAACACTAGATCCACACTTTCCAAGGAGAGAGACATGACGACACGTAGAGATTTTCTGCTGACATCGGGAAGTATTGCGGCAGCCCTGGCGCTGTACGGAGGCCGCAGCGTCGCGGCCGGCACCCGTACTGTGACTCTTGGAACCGGGCTCAAGGCCATGAGCCCCATCGTCATCAATCTGGCAATCGGTGAAGTGCTCGGGTATGCGAAGGAGGAGGGCATCAAGCTGAACGTGCTGGCGATGGGCACGAATGCGAGCGTGCAGGTTGCGGTGGACAAGGGTGATGCCGATTTTGGGGTTGGTGTTCCCTCCTTCGGGCTGCCGATTCTCGCGAAAGGCGACTGGCATACGTCGAAGAACTTCTATGAGTACACCTACCCTTACAAGTGGGACATCGCGGTGCTTCCAGACTCGCCGATCCAGAGCTACGAGGATCTGAAGGGTAAGCACATTGGCGTTTCGGATTTTGGCGCCACTGACTATCCGGTGACGAAGGCGGTGCTCAAGATGCTCGGCATGGATCCCGAGAAGGATTTCAAGTGGATCTCGGTTGGCAATGGCGTGCAGGCCGGGGTCGCTCTCGAACGCAAGGCCATCGACGCCCTGGCTTATTACGACACCGGTTTCGGCCAGATCGAGGCGGCCAAGATCGCATTCAGGCTGCTGCCGCGTCCGAAGAACCTGCCCCTGGTGGGCGGGCAGTTCCTGGAGACCCAGGTGCGAACTTTGCAGAAGGACAAAGAACTCGCTGTCAAGGTGGGGCGCATCGTCTGCAAGTCATCCCAGTTCATCCTCGCAAATCCGCGCGCGGGTGCCGAAGCCTTCCTGAAGATGTACCCAGAGACCGCCCCGCGCGGCAGCGACCATGCTACGGCCGTCGCCGCCATACTGCTCGCTATCGGTCGCCGCCTGAAGCTCTACAGCCCACCGTATGCCGGCGCGAAGATGGGGAGCATCAATGTCCAGGAATTCAAGACTGAGGCCGCGATGCATGGGTGGGACATCAAGGACTACAGCGCCTTTTATACCAACACCCTGATCGACGAGATCAACGACTTCGACATCGCCAGCGTCCAGGCGCAGGCGAGGAACTACCGGTGACTGCGCGGCGTGTGCTGGTGACGGGTGCGAGCTCCGGCATCGGGGCTGCAATCGCCGGGCGCCTGCAGGCTGACGGCTGGCAGGTGACGGGCATGGACCGCAATCCGCCACCGCATCCGCGGACAGGGATCACTGACTTGCAGGTCGATCTGGCGGATGTGGGTGCGCTACTCGCCTTGCGGCCTGAACTGGCAGGCTATGACGCACTAGTCCATGCCGCCGGATTCATGGCGACTGCAACCCTTGAGGCGCTCGACCATGCACAGGGTGATGCCATGTGGCAGGTACACGTGAGGGCCGCCGAAGTGTTGGCGAGTCTGATCGCGCCCACCATGCCCGACGGTGGCAGGATCGTGCTGATCGGCAGCCGCACGTCTGACGGTGCCACGTCGCGTAGTCAGTATGCGGCGACCAAGGCGGCACTGACCGGACTGGCACGCTCCTGGGCGGCGGAGCTCGTCCACCGGGCTATCACCGTGAACGTCGTGGCGCCTGCCGCCACTGAAACCCCCATGCTGCACGATCCGGCACGTGCCGACACGCCGCCCAAATTGCCGCCGATGGGCCGTTACGTGCGGCGTCGTGAGATAGCTGCGCTCGTGGCTTTCCTGCTGGGTGAAGATGCCGGTGCGATTACCGGCCAGCGCATCGTCATTTGCGCTGGAAGCTCTCTCTGATGAAATCTTGGGATGGAACATGAAGATTGTGGACATACGGGAAGCGACCAAGTTGATCGCCTCTCCCATCAGGAATGCCTATATTGATTTTTCGAAGATGACGACCAGCCTGGTCGCCGTCGTCACCGACGTCGTGCGCGACGGCAAGCCCGTCGTGGGATATGGGTTCAATTCGAACGGCCGCTACGGGCAGGGTGGCCTGATACGCGAGCGATTCGCGCGTCGTTTGCTCGACGCTGATCCCGGGAGCCTGCTGAACGATGCGCACGACAATCTCGACCCGGATCGGATCTGGGCGACGCTCATGTCCAACGAAAAGCCGGGTGGACACGGCGAGCGCTCAGTGGCGGTGGGCACCATCGACATGGCCGTGTGGGATGCGACTGCGAAGATCGCCCGCGAACCTCTGTTCAAGCTGCTGGCGAAGCGCGCAAATCTGGAAGCCAATCCCAGGGTCTTCGTCTACGCTGCGGGTGGCTATTACTATCCCGGCAAGGATGTCTCCGCGCTACGCGCGGAGATGCGTGGCTACCTGGACAGAGGCTACAACGTCGTCAAGATGAAGATCGGCGGCGCTCCGCTCGCAGACGACATCCAGCGCATCGAGGCCGTGTTGAAGGAAATCGGCAGTCAGGCGAGGCTGGCAGTCGATGCGAATGGTCGCTTCGATCTGGATACAGCCATCCGTTACGCGAAGGCGCTGCGTGAATACCCCCTGTTCTGGTATGAGGAAGCCGGTGATCCGCTGGATTATCAACTGCAGAGCGAGCTGGCCAATTATTATCCCGGGCCCATGGCAACCGGCGAAAACCTGTTCAGCCACCAGGATGCCCGGAACTTACTGCGCTATGGTGGCATGCGCCCGGATCGTGACTGGCTCCAGTTCGACTGCGCGCTTTCCTACGGGCTGTGTGAATATCAGCGCACACTGGACTGCGTCCGTGCGGCCGGCTGGTCACCCAGCCGTTGCATCCCGCACGGTGGGCACCAGATGTCCCTCAACATCGCAGCGGGCCTGGGCCTGGGCGGGAACGAGAGCTATCCGGATCTGTTCCAGCCCTATGGCGGCTTTCCGGATGGTGTTTCCGTAGAGGACGGCCACATCGTGATGCCCGAACTCCCCGGGATCGGGTTCGAGGGCAAGGCCGCACTCTACAAGGAAATGAAGGCCCTATCGAGCTGATCCGTAGGCTACGGACATTGGCCCGGACTTTGGCTGGACTCCTTTTGGGAGATCTCCGTGCATTCGTACGCAGAGCGCACGAGAGCCGTGCAGCTGTATAGCCGGCACCAATGGACAGGGAAATTCCGTTTTCAAACCGGCGTGTGTGGCAGCTCCTCCAAGGGCGGTGCCGGCGGCAGGCCAGTAGCCTCGCAGATCTCTTTTTCATCGAGGGTCTCGTGGTCGAGCAAGGCTTGCACCAGCGCATCCAGCGCACGGCGATGCTCGCGCAGCAGCGTCAGGGCCTTGCTGTGGCATTCCGAGATAATGGCTTGGACTTCGGAATCGACCAGGCTGGACGTCTGCTCGCTGAGCGTCGGCCCGCCGCCGTATGTATTGCCGAGATAGGGGTTCTGCCGCCCCGCAAGCTGCACCAAGCCCAGTTTGTCGCTCATCCCCCAACGAGTGACCATATTGCGCGCCAGACCGGTGGCCTGCTCGATATCGTTCTCGGCGCCGGTCGTGCGGGTGCCGTACACGACTTCCTCGGCTGCCCGGCCACGGCCTTGGCGAGCAAGGTCTTGCCGGTGCCCGGGGCGCCAACGAGCAATACCCCCTTGGGCGCGGAACCACCCAGACGCGAATACTTGCCCGGATCCTTGAGGAAATCGACGATCTCGACAAGCTCGTTCTCGGCCTCGTCGATGCCCGCCACATCGTCGAACGTGACCCGATCCTCGGTATCCTGATCGTAGCGGCGCGCTTTGCTTTTGCCCATGCCAAAAGCCGCGCCCATCCCCCCCGCCTCCCTGCGCCGCGCGCCGGTACATCCAGACATAGAAGGCGATGATGAACAGCGCGGGCCCAAAGCCGTACAGCAAGGTCTCGATCAAGTTTCTTGTCTGGATCGGTACGGCCTGGATCTCGACCTTGTGCTCATCCAGAAAACGCTCGAACCCCGGGTCGATAAACGTCGGCAGGATGCTCTCGAATGTATGCGAAGTGCGTGGACTGCTTTTCGAGCCGACCGACGGTGAGCCCCCACCTGAGGCCTTAGGGGACGGCCAGGTGAAGGGTCGCACGAAACGGCCCTCGATGCGGTCGCCCTGGCTGTAGATGGAGGTCACATTGCTCTGCGCAACCTGCTCTTTGAAAACGGTATACGGTATCGTGATCGGCGTTTCCTCGCCCGGCGTGAAAAACCGCATCAACGCATAATTGATTGCCAGCACGACCAGAAACACCCACCAGATGCGGCGAGGACGCAGCCCTCCTGGAGGGTCGCCCTGGCCCGGTGCTGAAGGGCGTCCTGTCGGTGCCCCGCGCGGCGCATCGATACGATTGGGCGAACGGCTTGTCTGGGACCCTTTCATGCCGATTCCTTGCGTACGAGATGTTTACGAAGGCGGCGCTGTGCAAAGCGCAGATCGGGCGGGTACGTCCAGCCTGTCCCGATCAGGAGGACAGGAAAAGGTTATCAGATATTTTGGGCGCGCCCGTTGACAGCTCTGCATTTACCTGACTAAAGTCAGGAAAATGGACGAAGACGAACTCTTGCAGGTCCGGCGTTTCAACCGGACGGTCACTCAGCGGATCGGGGTGCTCAGCGACAATTATCTGGGCAGCGGCCGCCCGTTGGGCGAGGCCAGGCTGCTGTTTGAAGTTGGTCGGGAGGGTGCCACGGTACGCGATCTGCGTGCGCGCCTAGGGCTGGATTCGGGCTATCTCAGCCGATTGCTGCGCAGGCTGGAGGCACAGAAGCTCACGACGACGCGGCGCGACGCGGCAGATGCCCGGGTGCGGCGGGTGGAACTGACCCCTCGGGGCAAGAAAGAATGGGATATCCTGGACCAACGCTCTAGGGAGATGGCCGCTTCGCTTCTGGCCGGACTGGGTGCTTCCCAGCGCCAGCGTCTGCTGGCTGCCATGGTAGAGGCCGAACGCCTGCTGCGGGCCTCGGCTGTCACCCTGGAGGCGGCCGACCCTTTGAGCGTAGAGGCCCGGGCGTGCATCCAGGCCTATTTCCGTGAGCTGCAGGAACGTTTTGACGCAGGCTTCGACCCTGGGCTGAGCGTCTCGGCCGAGCCGGAGGAGCTGGTGCCGCCCCTGGGCTGGCTGCTGGTTGCGCGGCTAGACGGGGAGCCCGTCGGTTGCGGCGCTCTCAAGATCAAGCAGGGCCGTTACGGGGAAATCAAGCGTATGTGGGTGGCGCCATCCGCACGAAGGCTGGGAATCGCCCAGCGCCTGCTGGACGCGCTGGAAGCTCGGGCAGTGGCAGCGGGCGTGGATGTGCTGCAACTGGATACGAACCGTCATCTGGCTGAGGCCCGCAGCCTGTACCTGCGCAATGGCTATGCCGAAATTCCGCCGTACAACAACAATCCCTATGCCCACTACTGGTTCGAAAAGCGGCTGACACGTGATATCTCGGCGAGACAGTCGTCTGGTCCCCCACGCACGACTTGAATGCTGCAGGCCAGCATGAGATTCAGGGGAAGGCCGAAGTCCTCGACCTGGAGGCCTTGTGGGTCTACCAGCCTTCCATCCGGATCCATCGTGTGGACGACGCGCTGGGCGATGGCGCGGATGTCGTCCGCGTAGCCCCAGACGGGCTTGCCCAGAGCTGTCGCGTACCCCACCTCGAACACCGTGCCTGAATCCGGCTCTGCGCCGCGAAACGGGTTGAGATTGGCCATGACGATATCCGCGCGCTGGATCAGTCCGAGGTTCGCCTGGCAGATCCAGGCCGCTGCTTCTGGCTTCGGTAGTCCGTGGGGCACGGCATTGTCCAGCGGGTACAGGCCTTCGAAGCCATGCGCTCGGCAGGCGGCCTTGAGGGATTCGCCATAGGCCCCGGCATCGGGCCGAAAGACATCGGGGCCGGCAAGATAGATGGACGTCATGACGCCAGTGTATTCTGACGCGATGGATGCCCTGATTGCCGCTTCCGCACACGCGCTCGCGGCGGGTGATCCACTGGATCGATGCGCGAGACGGCAAGATCGATATGTATGGCAAGTTGCCCTCACCGATCGCCGTACTGACGCTGGATCAGGATCCGGCCACCGGCAAGCTCGCACTGGTCAAATACCATAACGTGGATACCTCGTCGGTCAACGGCTTGTGGATCACATGCGGCGCCAGCCTCTCGCCCTGGGGTACGCATCTGTCGTCAGAGGAATACGAGCCGGACGCTTTCGCTGACCGTGCCAGGAACCACATGGATGCCTACAGTCTGCATCTGTACGGTGACGCGGCGACGGCCAACCCATATCACTAATCCGGGCGCTGGTGGATGACGGCATCAGACCCGCCGATATCATGGATGTGAAGTTGGTGGACCCCTCTGATGCGCGCTACAGCCGGATCGTCGCCAATGACAAGACCGAGTGGGTCAGAATCATGCCGGGAATGGATCAGGCTGCCGCGTTTCTTGAAACCCACCGCTACGCCGCGTACGCAGGTGCCAGTATGGGCTTTACCAAGATGGAGGGCACCACTGTCAACATTCGTGACAAGGTGGCTTACTCTGCCTTGCAGAACATTCAGTCCTCGATGGTGGTCGGGCATGCGGCCAATGTCCCGGGTAATGGCATTCCCGTACCCAGGCCGCTGATTGCTGGCGGCGTGATGGCGCTGAATCTCAAGGGTGGCCTGAAGGACACTTCGGGCGCAGCTATCGACAGCGAGTGGATGCCCGCTGATGTGGCGCCGCTGCTGTTGGGTGAGGATCTGTTGGACGCAGGGGGCAAAGCGCTCAAGGGGGACATGATGGGCAATACTGCAAACCTCGACAAGGTAGCCAACCCCGACAACCTGAAGTTCTCCGAAAGGATGAGGACCTTGTTCATAGGGGAGGACTCCAGCCAGCACGTCAACAACTTCCTGTGGGCCTACAACGTTGACTCTGGGCAGCTCGCGCGCTTGATGTCGATCCCTGCGGGGGGTGAGTCCACCGGCCTGCACGCGGTGGACGAAGTCAACGGCTGGACCTACATCATGAGCAACTTCCAGCACGCCGGCGACTGGGGCAGCATTCACCAGCAGGTGCGGGGGATACTGGATCCGCTGGTGCGCGCGAATTACAAGGATAAGTCTGGCGCCGCAGTGGGCTACCTCACGTCTACGCCCAGCCAGTTCGCGCTGCGTAAAACCTAGTTGCCCTGGTTCCCTGCGGGTTTCGTTACAGATGCAAGTGCAGGCCCGCCAAATCGCCATGCTATTGTGAAGTCGCGGCCTTCGCAGTCAGAAAGGAGAGCAGGATGAAAATTGCACATCAGCTTGCTGTAGTGGCGGTCATGGGACTGTCGGCGACACTGCTGGGCGGTTGCTCGGTTGCGAGCCACCAGGAGACCATGGGTCAGTACGTCGATGGTTCGGTGATCACCACCAGGGTCAAGGCAAAGATGGTGGACGAGCTAGGGGCCGCCGATGCCGCCAACATCAGCGTGAAGACCATCCAGGGCGGCGTCGTGCAGTTGTCGGGCTTCGCGAAGACCCAGAAAGAGCGGACGCGGGCCGGTGAAGTGGCGCGATCCGTTTCGGGCGTGACGGAAGTGCACAACAACCTGGTGGTCGTCCCATAGGCGTAGTGTCTTCAGGCGGGGATGCGCCAGCGTTCACCAGCGGGCGGTGCGCCCCTCCACACTGTCAGGGTTACGGCAGGACTGGGCTTGGTCCTTACTGAACGACCTTCGTCTTCAGGATGTCGGCCACGCCGGGAAAGTGGCTCAGAGCCGCCGGCGGCAGTTTTGCGTCGGTGTCGGCGTAGGGCGGCTGGGCCGGGTCTGCCGACCCGACGATGATGCGTCCTACCATTCCGGCGTGTTCGTGCGGGATGCAGAAGTAGTCGTACACCCCTTGCACCCGGAATGTCATTGCGAACGATTCACCGGGCATCAGGTAGTCCGAGTTCCAGCTGTCCGCCCCCTGCGGAATGCGCAGCGGTTTGCCGTTCTTGGGGTGATAGGCCGTGGTGGTGTGCACGTTGCCCGTGTCCTTGTTGATCCAGCGAACGGTCTGCCCAGGCTGGATCAGCAGGCCGCGGGGCCGGAACCAGACCTCGGACCCGTTGGCCGTTCCCGATAGCGCGATCTCGACCTCGTCGGCGGCGGCTGCCTTGCGCAGCAATGCCGCCGAAACCAGAAGGCCGCCCCCGGCCGACAACAGCAGCCGCCGGCGAGGGTTGTGGGCAAAGGCCATTATTTTGCGACTCGGCTTTCCTGGCTCGCCGGAATGTTCCACAGGACGATGTGGATGTGCGGCTCCGCCACGCCTGGATGCCCCGCGTTGTACACGATATCCACGTGATCGACCTTGCCGGCGGGCGTTTTCAGGTCATGCAGGTTCATGTCCGGCTTCATCATCGAAATCGGGATCATGTAGGTGGTGTTTACCAGCTTGCCCTTGTGGTCGTAGCCCAGGAAGGGGCCGGCGGGAAGCGTGGCGGGGTCGACGAAAAGCTGCCCCATGCCGGGGATGAAATCCGGCAGCTTGACCAGTGAGCTGACCGCCTTGTACGGCGCGGCTGGTGGCGCTTTCATGACGGAATGTTGTGCAGCGATTGCGCTGGTGGAGCCCAGCGAGAAGACCAGTGCAATGCTGGCAGCGGTTGCGGTGGCGAGGGAACGGATCATGGCATGCTCCTATGAGTGGATAGGGGTGTGGAAGAACCTTCGACTGCCACCATTGGATGCTGCTGCCGGGTCACGCGTTTCACTGTTACACGGATTCTGGGGTCCCAGCCATTCGGCTTCCCTCCGCGGGGGAGTCCAGGTTCAACGGCACCACATGGTTTTGTCCGTCGATGTGTGCCAGGTGGCGCCGGGAGACGGCCAGGACCGTCGCGCCCATCAGCACGGCGACGGCCCCCACCCAGTACGGCACGTGATCGTTGATGGTTTCGCCCAGGTATCCCGCCAGCCAGGGCGCGACCGCGCCGCCGCTGAAGCGTACGAAGCTGTAGGCGGCGGACGCCACGCCGCGTTCCACGGGCGCCGCATGCATGACGGTTTCGGTGACCAGGGTATTGTTGATGCCCAGGAACAGCCCCGCGACGACTACGCCGGCCACCAGGACTGCGCGGTGATCCGTCCAGATGGCCATGGCGACCAGCACCAGCGCGAAACCGGTCAGTGCGCCCAACGCGGACGGGATGGTGCCGAAGGCGGCTTGCAGGCGCGGCGCCAAGAAGACCGAAGCGAAGGCCAGCGCCAGGCCCCAGCCGAAAAAGGTCAGCCCGACTCCCTGTGCCGTCATGTTCATCGGAAACGGTGTATACGCCAGCAGGGTGAAGAATCCGAAGTTGTAGAGCAGAGCTGTGATGGCCACCGCCAGCAGCCCGGGGTGCTTGAGCGCGCGGAACGGGTCGCGCAGAGAGCTGGGGTGAGGCCGGGTCGCTGCCTTTGGCAGCAGGAAGACGGTGACCAGCAGCGCGAGGGCCATGAGCACTGACACGCCGAAGAACGGTCCGCGCCATGAGATGGATCCCAGTACCCCACCGATCAGCGGACCCGCCGCGATCCCGACACCCAGCGCGGCTTCGTAGAAAATGATGGCGTCGCGCACGGAGCCCTGAGAGGCGCTGACGATCGCGGTCAGTGCCGTGGCGACGAACAGCGCATTGCCCAGGCCCCAGACGGCGCGGTAGCCGACGATGGCGCTGATCGAGTTGGACATCCCGGCGGCGCCTGCGCCCACGATGATGATGAGCAGTCCCAGCAGCAGCGTGAGTTTGACGCCCAGGCGGCTGGAGACCACGCTGGTGATCAGCATGGCGAAGCCCATCACCAGCATGTAGCTGGTGAACAGCAGCGATGTCTGGGATGGAGTCGCCCCCAGAGAATCAGCGATGGGTTTCAGGATGGGATCCACCAGTCCGATGCCCATGAAGGCGATGACACAGGCGAAGGCCACGGCCAGCACGGCCTTGGGTTGTTGCAGCAATTTCATGATCTTGGGTGTTCCTGTTGAGGAGGTGTCTGGCGGTAGGCGGCATCCAGCAAGCTTGTGAGCGCCTTCTGGGCGCCCCGCAGGCGCTGCCGGTCAGCGGCTGTCAGTCTCTGGATCAGCGATTCGATGATGTCGGCGCGGGCCCGCCGGATATCAGCCAGGGCTTGCCCGCCTTCGTCGGTGAGCGAGATCCAGGCCGCTCGTGCGTCGTCCGGGTCCGGGGTACGAGCGACGAGGCCTTGGTCCTGCAGGCGCCGGACCAGGCTGGTCATGGTGGGCTGGCTACAGTGCTGGGCGCGGGCCAGGTCGCTGACGCGCGTAGCCTGCATTTCGTCGATCTGGGACAGGACGCGTGCCTGTGCGACTGGCAGCGTCCAGACGGTGTGGCGCGTGACCCAACGGTTGAGCCGGGCGACAACGTCCAGCAGTTCGGCGCCTGCGGACGCTGATTCCAGGGAAGTTGGCATAAGGGGATATAGGGCGGACCAGGAGGTCCGTCAATTACATAGATTGCCTATGTATTTTAACAGCAAGCACCGATTTTTCAATCGGCGCTTGTAGTCTTATGCCTTGCCGGGATCCTTGATGGCTTCGACCTTGTCGAATTCGACGTTCTTGAGGACCCCGTCTACCTTTTCCACACGCCGGATGTAGACGTTCTGGATGATGTCACGCGTCTTCGGGTCGATCTCTACGGGCCCACGCGGGCTCATCCACTTGAGCCCCTTGACGGCCTCCATGAGCGCTTCGCCGCTGGCATTGCCCCCCGTTTTTTCGAGGGCCTGATAGATCAGGTGCATGCCGTCGTAGCCGCCAACCGACCAGAAGTTCGGGCGCTCGCCGGGGTAGGCCTTCGTGTATGCCTGCACAAACTGATGGTTTTCGGGCGAGTCGTGCGCATCGGAGTAGTGGAAGGACGTGATGAGCCCCAGTGCTGCGTCGCCGATGGCGTCGATCACGTCTTCGCTGTCGATGTCCCCAGTGGCGATCAGCTTGATGCCGGCCTTGTCCAGCCCACGTTCTTTGTAGGCCTTGATGGCGGCCACGCCCTGTTCACCCGCCGGGACGAACAGGAAGACGGCATCTGGATGCAGGTCCTTTGCCTTTTGCAGGAAGGGTGCGAAGTCCGGGTTCTGCGTCGGTGTGCGGACAGAGCCGACCATCTTGCCGCCGGCTGCTGTGAAGGTCTTCACGAACTGTGATTCGGCATCATGACCCGGGCCGTAGTCGGCTGAAATACTGTAGACCGTCCGGATACCGTTGTTGGCCGCCCAGCTTGCGATCGGCGCGGTGACCTGGGGGAGCGTCATGGACGTGCGCACGATGTACGGCGACTGGCTGGTGATGGATGAGGTTGCTGCATTCATCACCACCATGGCAGTTTTGGTTTCCGTGGCCAGTGGCGCTACCGCGAACGCTGACGGCGTCATGCCAAAGCCGCCCAGAACGTCGACCTTGTCCTGAATCAGCAGGTTCTGTGCCTGACGCTTGCTGACCGCCGGTGCGATGCCGGTGTCGTCCTTGATGATGAGTTTGATCGTGCGGCCGGCGACCGTGTCGCCGTGCTGCTGCATGTACAGCCGTGCGCCGTTTTCGAGCTGATGCCCGTGGGCGGCGAAAGGACCGGACATGGGCAGGACCATGCCGATCTTCAGGTCCTGGGCGGCCGCCGTGCCGATGGCCGCCAGGCCGATGCAGGTGGCAACGAGTGTCTTCAGGATATTCATGTGTCTCCTCCGTGGAATTGAATGGGCGTGGTCAGTGATCCAGACCGCAGAAGTTTTCAGCGATGGCCGTCTGTGCGGCCTTTGAACCCCGGGTGTATTCCAGCTCGGCGAGCTGGATCTGGCGCTCGAATGGCTGGTCTGAGAGCTTGTGCATCAGCGTGGTCATCCACCACGAGAAGCGCACGGCCTTCCAGATGCGGCCCAGCGCGCGGTCTGAATACTGTTCGATTGCGTCTGGGTGGCCACCACTGTAGTGTGCGTGCAGGGTGTGGGCCAGTTCCTGTGCGTCGCCGATGGCCAGGTTCAGCCCCTTGGCGCCAGTAGGCGGCACGATGTGTGCTGCGTCGCCGACCAGGAACAGGCGGCCGAAGCGCATGGGTGTGCAGACATAGCTGTGCAGCGGCGTGATGCTCATCTCCAGCGCCGGACCCGTCTGCAGGTTTGCGGCCAGATCGCGCGGCAGCCTGCGTTCGTATTCCACCCAGAAACGGTCGGCGCTCCATTGGCGGATGTCTTCGTTCTTCGGTACCTGGAGGTAATAACGGCTACGGGTGCGCGAGCGCAGGCTGCACATCAGAAAGCCCTCTGGATGGTTGATCCAGGAGACTTCCTCGGAAACCGGTGTGACGTCGGCCAGGATTCCCAGCCAGCCAAAGGGAAACGCGGTCTCGAATTCCTGCTTGCGTTCAGCGGGAATGGACTGCCGCGACACACCGTGGAAGCCGTCGCAGCCGGCGATGAAATCGCACTCGATGCGGTGTTCCTGGCCGTCCTTGTGGTAGCTGACCCAGGGCCTTTCACTGTCGAAGTCGTGCGGCTGAACGTCTTCGGCCTCGTAGTGGGTGATGCCACCCGAGGCCTGGCGCGCCTGCATCAGGTCGCGGGTCACACGCGTCTGGCCGTAGACCAGGGCGTGTTTGCCGACCATCCCGAAGTCGATATGGCAGCGTTCTTCGCCCCAGCGCAGGTTGAAGCCGTTCATGTGCAGGCCCTCACGCTCGGGCTTGTCGCCCACCCCCGCTTCCTTCAGGGCCTGGACCGTCGGGGTTTCGAGGACGCCGGCGCGGATTCGCCCCAGGACGTAGTCCGGGTCGCGGCGCTCCAGGATGATGTTGTCGATACCGCATTTTTGCAGCAGTTGACCCAGTACCAGGCCGGCGGGGCCGGCGCCGATGATCACCACCTGGGTTCGTTCAGTAGGCATTCGATTTGTCTCCAGTATCGTCTTTGATTGTCGTGGCGGGCGGGGTCGGCGCCGCCCTCAGGGTTCTTCGAAAGTGATCAGTCCCATCCCGGTCGTCATGGGCGCGTAGTAGTGCTTGTGGACGCGGCGCGGGTTGGGCGACAGCGCCCCGCGCATGGTGAGCCACATGATGAGTTCGATACCCTCGGCGCCCGCCTGTTCCATGAGCTGCTGATGGGTGAGTTGCGTCAGGCTTACGGGGTCGTGTTCGATCTGTTCCAGGAAGTTCCGGTCGAAGTCCTGGCTCATGGCGCCGAAGCGTGGTCCCTGGAGCTGGTGCGACATGCCACCGGTGCCGATCACGACCACGCGCAGGTCGCGCGGGTCCGACTCCACTGCTTTGCGGATGGCCTGCCCCAGACGGTAGCAGCGCCGGGCGGTGGGCAGCGGGTGCAGCAGCACGTTGACCGCCAGTGGTACCGCCGCCACTGGCCAATCCGGTTCGGGGTCGAAGCAAAGATGCATGGGCACCAGGAAACCATGTTCCACGGACATCTCCTGGCACATGGTCAGATCGAACTCGTCATAGACCAGTGATTCGCACAGATGCCGGGAGAATTCGAAGTCCCCGCGGATACGTGGCAGCGGGCGCACCCCCATGCCTTCGTCGGCGATCGGGTAGGCGTCGGCGCACCCCACGGCGAAGGTGGGATATTTGTTGAAGAAGAAATCAGCCCCGTGGTCGTTGTAGACCATGATCACCACGTCCGGGTGCAGCGACCGCAGCCATTCGCGCACCGGAACGTAGGCATCGAACAGCGGCTTCCAGGCGGGTTCATTCTGGGCCTTGCGGTCGTAGGCGCCGCCGATGGACGGGACGTGCGAGGTGCCGATACCGGCAATGATTCTGGCCATGATCAGCGGGCTCCTTTGGCGTTGCGTGAGGCGAGAAATTCTTCGTAGCTTTCGCCGCGCATCTGGGCGCCCATGCGGTACAGGCCATGTCCCACCACGAAGCCGAGTTTTAGCAGGAAGTAGATATTGCCGCCGGCGGCATTCAGTCCGGCCCAGTCGCGCTGGCGGATCAGTTGCTTTTCGGTTTCGTTCAGGCCGTAGTCTTCCAGGTAGGCTTCCTCGTCATTGCGGTAGGCCTGCCGGTTGGCTTCTACGGTCAGGGAGTTGCACATCCGGTTGATGCGGTATCCCCGGTGGGATTCTTCGAGATTGAACACCCGGATGTCCGGAATCGGATTTCTCGGGTCGAGCTGCTGCGCAGTCATGCCTGGCTCCTTCTGCGTTTCCTTCGCGTCTTCGCACGAAAATGGATGGATGTCTGCTGCCCTCGGGCAGTGGTCCATGACCATGATCGCAACAGGGAGAACAATACGGAAGGGTTAAAAAGGACGATTGATTGCACTTTACGGACAGGTCGTCAGGCGATAGTCAAATACGATTGACTTGATTAAGACAATCAATTTTACTTATTCATCCAGGCCCCCTACACTGAACCTGTTGGCACTTTCGCCACTCACTAACCAGACAGGGAGCTTTTTACATGTCTTTGATCAACACCCAAATCAAGCCCTTCAAGGCAACTGCCTATCACAACGGCAAGTTCGTCGATGTGACCGAGCAGACCGTGGCCGGCAAATGGTCTGTGTTCGTGTTCTACCCCGCCGACTTCACGTTCGTGTGCCCGACCGAACTGGAAGATTTGGCCGACCATTACGCTGAATTCAAGAAGCTGGGCGTGGAAGTCTATTCGGTGTCCACCGATACGCACTTCGCCCACAAGGCCTGGCATGACACATCCGACGCGATCAGCAAGGTCACCTATCCGATGCTGGGCGACCCCACCCATTTGCTGTCGCGCAACTTCGACGTGCTGATCGAAGAAGAAGGCGTGGCGCTGCGTGGGACCTTCGTGGTCAATCCGGCCGGCGAAATCAAGGTCCTGGAAATCCATGACAACGGGATCGGCCGGGATGCATCCGAGCTGCTGCGCAAGGTGAAGGCCGCGCAATATATCGCTGCGCACCCGGGCGAAGTCTGCCCCGCGAAGTGGGAAGAAGGCGCCAAGACGCTGACTCCGTCCCTGGATCTGGTCGGCAAGATCTGATTGGTCCAACGCCCTGTCCTCTCCGATCCGCCTGTGCGGATTGGCGGTTCAGGGGTGCCGAGCGCGGCAGTCTTGCTGCTGCTGGTCATCCGCCGTCCCCCCGGGGCGGCGGGCTTCCCGGAATGAAACAGGCGCTGCGACCGATTTGAACGCTCGCACGGGGATCGTGCGCCTTCTTGAAAGAGGTGAGGATATGCTGGATGCAACTTTGAAAGGTCAATTGGGAACCTATCTCGAGCGGGTGACACTGCCGGTCGAGCTGCGGGCCTGCCTGGATGGTGGCGCCCAGTCCCAGGAACTGCGTGCGTTTCTGGATGAAATCGCTGCTCTTTCCGACAAACTCACGGTGGTCGAAGACTCGGCGACAGATGCGCGCCGGCCTTCATTTGCCATTGCCCGCGCGGGGACGAACATTGCCGTGCGCTTTGCAGGGATCCCACTGGGGCACGAGTTCACTTCCCTGGTGTTGGCGCTGCTGCAGGTAGGTGGCCATCCGCCCAAGATCGACGAGGCGGTCGCGGAGCAGATCCGCAACCTGCCGGGCGACCATCATTTCGAAACCTATTTTTCCTTGTCCTGCCAGAACTGCCCGGACGTGGTCCAGGCCCTGAATGCGATGTCGGTCATCAATCCGCGCATTCACCACGTGGCGATCGACGGGGCGATGTTCCAGGACGAGGTGCAACGGCGCGAAGTTCTCTCCGTGCCGGCCGTGTTCTTGGATGGCGAACTGTTCCACCAAGGGCGCGCCGGGGTGGAGGAACTGCTTGCGAAGCTCGACGCCGGTGACGATACGGCCAAGGTCGAGGCCCTGAATGCGCGGGATGAATTCGACGTGCTGGTCGTGGGCGGCGGCCCCGCGGGTGCGGCGGCGGCCGTCTACGCGGCGCGCAAGGGCATTCGGACGGGCGTCGTGGCCGAGCGCTTCGGCGGGCAGGTGCTGGACACGATGGCGATCGAAAACTACATTTCGGTCCTGGAAACCGAGGGGCCGAAATTCGGCGTTGCGCTGGAGCAGCACGTCAAGGCCTACGAGGTGGACATCATGAACCTGCAGCGGGCCGCGAAGCTGGTGCCGGGCAAGTCCATTGCGGTCGAATTGGCCAGCGGGGCCACCTTGAAGGCCAAGACCGTCATCCTGTCCACCGGCGCGCGCTGGCGCCAGATCAATGTGCCCGGTGAGGACGAGTACCGCAATCGGGGCGTGGCCTATTGCCCGCACTGCGACGGGCCGCTGTTCAAGGGCAAGCGTGTGGCAGTCATCGGTGGCGGCAATTCCGGTGTGGAGGCGGCCATCGACCTGGCGGGGATCGTGGCGCACGTGACGCTCATCGAATTCGGTGACGCGCTGCGGGCCGACGATATCCTGCAGCGCAAGCTGCGCAGTCTCTCCAACGTAGATGTCATCACCTCGGCGCAGACCACGGAAATCCATGGCGACGGCAAGCGAGTGGTGGCCCTGAGCTACAAAGACCGTGCCACGGAGCAACTGCATCGCGTGGAGCTGGAAGGCGCCTTCATACAGATCGGGCTGATCCCGAATACGGAGTGGCTCAAGGGGACGGTGGAACTGAGCCCTCACGGTGAGATCGTGGTCGACGCACGTGGGCAAACCTCTGTTCCGGGGGTGTTCGCGGCAGGGGACGCCACGACGGTGCCTTACAAGCAGATCATCATCGCGGCGGGCGACGGCGCGAAGGCGGCGTTGTCTGCCTTCGATCACCTGATCCGCACGTCCGTGGACAGCGCCGAGGTCATCTCCGCCTGATCCACCAGGGTTCCAGGGCCAAGCCCCCGGAACCCTGTCCGAAATTCTCTGCAAACCCCTAAAATAGGGCCTTTCCCGATGAAGGAAAGGCCCCATGTTTGCGCATTATGGCGTGATCAACCTCTGGACCTATGTGGCCGGCGTGGTGTTCATCATCCTGTTGCCCGGTCCGAATTCCCTGTTCGTGCTGGCGACTGGCGCAAGCCGCGGAGTGCGCGCGGGTTACCAGGCAGCCTTCGGGGTCTTTCTCGGGGATTCCATCCTCATGACGCTCACGGCGGCCGGTGCGGCCTCGGTGCTGCAGCTCCTGCCGGTGCTGTATCTGGTGCTGAAGACCGCAGGGGCGCTGTATCTGTGCTATCTGGGCATTCATCTGCTGCGCTCGGCGTGGCGTCCCGGGCCGGCGCGTGCCCAGGTCGTGAGCGGTGGGACGGACGGCCGTTTCCGCAAGGCGCTGCTGCTGAGCCTGCTCAACCCCAAGGCGATCCTGTTTCTGCTGTCGTTCTTCGTGCAGTTCGTGGATCCGCACTACACGCATCCGGCGCTGTCGTTCTTCATCCTGGCGGCGATCCTGCAGACCTGCAGCATTCTCTACCTTTCCGTGCTGATTTTCGGCGGCACGCGCCTGGCTGCGTTCTTCCGGCGGCGGCAGATGCTGGCGCGCACCGGCAGCGGCCTGGTGGGGCTGCTGTTTCTGGGGTTTGCAGGGATGATGGTGTTCGAGGAATAGTCCGCCCGTTGTGTGTTGTGGCGTGCGGCTTTTATACTGCGTGGCAAACCCATGTGCGACGGAGCGCGTGGCAACCGGTGGGGGGCACATGCGGGATCCGATGGATGGAGGAGGGCAGACCGAGCCAGTCGAGCCCCCTTTGCTGGAGCTGCGGGGCATCAGCAAGCGCTATCCCGGCACGCTCGCCAATGACGCCGTCGGTCTTCGCATCATGCCTGGCGAGCGGCATGCCCTGCTAGGTGAAAACGGCGCTGGCAAGAGCACACTGGTCAAATGTATTTACGGCGTGGTCCGGCCCGACGCGGGGACGATTCTGTGGCGGGGCCGGCCGGTTCATGTGTCCAGCCCTTCGGAAGCGCAGCGTCTGGGCATCGGCATGGTATTTCAGCACTTCTCGTTGTTCGAGACGCTGACGGTCGCGCAGAACATTGCGCTGAGCCTGCGTCATGTAGGCGGCCTGCGGCGGCTCTCCGAGCACATTGCCGAAGTCTCGCAAGAATATCGCCTGTCGGTGCAGCCTGATCAGCCGGTCCACAGCCTGTCGGTGGGAGAGCGCCAGCGCGTGGAGATCGTGCGCTGCCTGCTCCAGGATCCACAGCTTCTGATCATGGACGAACCCACGTCGGTGCTCACGCCGGGCGAGGTCGATCTGTTGTTCGAGACCCTGCGGCAGTTTACCCAGGGCGGGCGCAGCATCCTGTACATCAGCCACAAGCTCGAAGAGGTTCGCGCGCTGTGCACGGCAGCGACCGTTCTGCGCGCGGCGCGCCAGGTCGGGTGCTGTGACCCTCGTATCGAAAGTGCCCATGGTCTGGCTCGCATGATGATGGGCAGCGAGCCCCCCGTCCTGAAGGCCCGCGAGGCGCCCACCGACGGTGGGGGCCGGGTGTGTCTGCAGCTCGATAGCCTGACCTGTCGTCCGGCCGATCCCTTCGGTACCGCGCTCGAGGATCTGAACCTGGCGGTTCATGAAGGAGAAATCGTCGGTATCGCCGGTGTGGCGGGCAATGGTCAACAAGAGCTTCTCGCCGCGCTCTCGGGTGAGCGCCAGGGGTTGCCGGCCGAGATGATCTGGCTCGATGGCCGGCCGGTGGGCGGCCTGAGCCCGGCCGGGCGCCGGGCCCTGGGTCTGGGCTTTGCGCCCGCAGAGCGCCTGGGTCGGGGAACGGTGCCCGAGATGTCGCTGGTGGACAATACATGCCTGACGGCTTACCAGAGCGGGCTGGTGCGTCATGGCTTCGTTCGCGGTGCGGCCGTGCGGAAGATGGCCGGCGAGATTTGCGAGGCGTATCGCGTAGTGGCAAGCAGCATGGACGCAGAGGCGCGCAGCCTGTCGGGCGGCAATCTGCAGAAGTTCGTGATGGGGCGCGAAATCCGTCAGACTCCTCGGATGCTGATCGCGGCCAACCCGACCTGGGGGGTGGACGTCGGGGCGGCCACGGCGATCCGTCAGGCGCTGATGGACCTGGCGTCTGCCCAGCGGACGGGTGTGTTGCTCGTGTCCGAGGATCTGCACGAGCTTTTCGAGATCTGCGACCGGATCGCTGTCCTGTACGAAGGCCGTCTGTCGGCGGTCGTTGCGGTTCGGGATGCCGACCGCGACGAGATCGGGCGCTGGATGGCCGGGCTTTCGGGTCCGGCGGCTGGTGTGCAGGATGATGGAGGCCGTCGTGCGACTGTCGCTTGAACCGCGCCTGCAGCGCTCTCGCCTCATGCGGTTGGCCTCGCCCCTGCTGGCGGGGGTGCTGACGGTGATCCTGGGTGGAATCCTGTTTGCCGCGCTGGGCCGGGACCCCCTGGAGTCACTCTACGAATTCTTCATCAGTCCGATCAACAGTCTCTACGGGGTCAGTACCTGGCTGCTCAAGGTCGCGCCGCTGCTGTTGATCAGCATGGGGTTGGCGATTGGCTTCCGGGCGGGTGTCTGGAATATCGGCGCAGAAGGGCAGTTCACTCTGGGGGCCATCTGTGGCGGGGGCGTGGCCCTGCTGTTCCAGGGCCACGGCGGCTGGTGGCTGCTGCCGCTGATGACGCTGGCGGGCGCCGTGGGGGGTGCATTCTGGGCGGCTATTCCGGCTTTCCTGAAGACTCGCCTCAATACTAATGAAATCCTGACCAGCCTGCTGCTGGTGTATGTGGCCGAACACCTCCTGCAGTACCTGGTGCATGGTCCGTGGCGCGACCCTCAGGGCTACAACTTTCCTCAGACTGTGGCGTTTGATACGCCAGCGACCCTGGCGCCCATCCTTTCAGGCACTCTGCTCAATGTGGCGACCGTGGCCAGCATCCTGGTGGTGCCGTTGGCCTGGCTGCTCATGCACCGGATGTTCTTCGGGTTCCAGGTCAGGGTCTCAGGCCTCTCGGAACAGGCCGCCGCCTACGCAGGCTATAGTCGCTCGCGCATGGTCTGGATCACGATGCTGCTGGGGGGGGGCCTGTCTGGGCTGGCGGGCCTGTTCGAGGTGGCTGGCACGATCGGCAAGCTGCAGCCGGTGATATCGCCGGGCTACGGCTTCACGGCCATCATCGTGGCCTTCCTGGGGCAGCTTGAACCCGTTGGCGTGTTGCTGGCCAGTCTGCTGGTGGGGCTGCTGTATGTCGGGGGCGATCAGATCCAGATCTCGTTGCATCTGCCCAGCGCCGTGGCGGGGGTGTTCCAGGGCATGCTGCTGTTCCTGGTGCTGGCGACGGATGTGCTGATCCGCTATCGCGTGCGCATCGTGCGCACGGCGCCGGCGGGTCGCGCCGATCAACCGGTGGAGGGCTGAACGTGGCCGACGGTATTCTGGTATCGACCCTGGTGTCCACCGTGCAGGCGGGCACACCGCTGGCGCTGGCGGCCATGGGCGAACTGATCGTGGAACGCTCGGGGGTCCTCAATCTGGGCGTGGAGGGCATGATGCTCGTGGGCGCGGTGGCTGGCTTCATCACGGCCGTGGCGACCGGAAGCCCTGCGCTGGGATTGCTGGCCGCGATTCTGGCCGGCGCACTCATGTCGCTGCTCTTCGCGGTTCTGACCCAGCATCTCATCGCCAATCAGGTCGCCACGGGGCTGGCGCTGACCATCTTCGGGACCGGCCTGAGCGCCTTCATGGGCAAGACCTACACGGGCATCTCTCTGTCAGGCATCCCGGTTTGGCGTATCCCGGGGCTGAGCGATCTGCCGTTCGTCGGCAAGGTCCTGTTTTCGTATGATCCGCTGGTATATGTGTCCTGGCTGACGGCGCTGGGCATCTTCGTTTATCTGTACCTCAGCCGGCCGGGGCTGAAGCTGCGGGCGGTCGGAGAATCGCCTGACGTCGCCCATGGCCTGGGGTATCCGGTCGTCCGCATGCGCTATCTGGCGATCCTGTTCGGCGGTGCCCTGGCAGGCTTGGGCGGAGCCTATCTGTCGCTGGTATATACCCCATTGTGGCAGGAAGGCATGGTGGCCGGCCGCGGGTGGATCGCCCTGGCGCTGGTGGTGTTCGCCACGTGGCGTCCTGGCCTGGTTCTGGCGGGAGCCTATCTCTTTGGCTTTCTGACGGTATTCCAGTACCAGGGGCAGTCGATGGGGCTCGGCATCCCACCCGATTTTCTGGCGATGCTGCCCTATCTGATCACCATCGTCGCGCTCGTGTTCATCTCGATGGACAGGACCCGTGTGCTGCTGAATACGCCGGTGTCGCTGGGCAAGCCCTTCCATCCCACGGCGTGAGCCACTCGTGACAAAATGAGAGTAGATTAAGCCCGTCGCCGCGCGGCGGCGCCGCAGGCCGGATTCATCACGCAAGCAGTCATCAGACAGGACTTCAGGGGACGAGAGATGGACAAGAAGCGCAGGGATTTACTCAAGGGCATGGCGGTGACCTCCGCCGTCGTCGGGGCGGCCGGGTGGCCTGGCCTGGGGGTCGCAGCCCAAGACAAGCCTCTGAAGATCGGGTTCGTGTATGTCGGCCCGACCGGGGACTTTGGCTGGACTTATCAGCATGACCTGGGTCGCAAGGCCATCGTCAAGGCGCTGGGCGACGCGGTCAAGACCACCTATGTGGAAAATGTGGCCGAGGGCTCGGACGCGGAGCGCGTCATCCGCGAGCTGGCGGCCAAGGGCAACAAGCTCATTTTCACCACCTCCTTCGGGTACATGGATCCGACCATGCGGGTGGCCAAACAGTTTCCGGATACCAAGTTCGAAATGTGCACGGGCTACAAGCTGGCGCACAACGTCGGCACCTACATGCCCCGCTTCGTCCAGGGGCGGTACCTGACCGGCCTGATCGCCGGGCACATGACCAAGAGCAACGTCATCGGCTATGTCGCGCCGTTCCCCATCCCCGAGGTGATCCGTGGGGTCAACGCCTTCACGATCGGGTTGCACCAGATCAACCCCAAGGCACGGGTCAAGGTCGTGTTCATCAATAGCTGGTTCGATCCGGGTAAAGAGCGCCTGGCGGCGGAAACGCTGATCAACCAAGGGGCGGACATTCTCAACAAGCATACCGATTCTCCCGCCGTGATCCAGGTGGCCGAGAGCAAGGGTGTCTATTCCTTCGGCTACGACTCGGACATGCGCCAGTTCGGACCGAAAAGCCAGTTGACGTCCATCGTGTTGAACTGGGAACCGTTCTACGTGGAAACGGCCAAGCAGGTTCTGGCCGGTACGTGGAAGTCGCGGGACGCCTGGTATGGCTTTGCGCATGACTGGATCCGTTTGTCACCGTTCCTGCCTGCGATCCCGAAGGACGTCGTGGCTCTGGTTGAAAAGCAGAAGCAGGCCATCATATCGGGCGGCTACGAGATCTTCCAGGGGCCGTTGCGCAATCAGGCGGGCAAGCAGGTGTTGGCCCAGGGCGCGACCCTGAGCGACAACGATGTCCGCAACATGAATTATTTCCTGGAAGGTGTGGACGGCCAGTTGCCCAAGAGCTGACCGGCTTCCCTAGGGGCAAGGTGGTTCAGTTCCTGGGGACCGACCAGGTGCTGACCGCCTGTGCCACCGGCTCTCCACCCGCGTCTGGGACCAGCAGGACTTGGCCTGCCGTCAGGCGGCCGGTCTTGAGCAGGCTTGCCCGGGCGGTCACGCCGCCCGCCGGTGCCTTGCGCAGGAAGTTGATCGTCAGGCTGGCGGTGACCGCTTCCGGGTTGCCCGTGGCGCCGACCACCGCAGCATAAAGCGCCAGGTCGGCGAGGCCCATCAGCATGGGGCCGGCGATGATGCCGCCCAATCGCTGGTTGGACGGATTGGGTGGCAGGCGCAGGGTGGCGTTGCCATAGCCGATATCCAGGATCTCGACGCCCAAGACAGCCGCGAACGGGTGCAGGCGCTGCAGCAAGTCTTCGAATCCTTCCACCGTGATCTTCGCCGTGGACGAGGGTTGCACAGCGGCAGCAGTCTGGGGCATGGCTCTGAGGGCAGTGGAAAAGCCCATAGTACACTGGTGTCCGGACAACAGGACGTGTGAGCAGACGATGCAGACACCGGGAATTCGTGTGTGGGTGATGGTGGCCGGCTTGTGCCTGGCCAGTGAGGCCTGGGGCCAGAGTGCGTCGGCCCAGACCCAGACTGACGCCGGCCCGGTCAGCGCTTCCCAGTGCTGGATCCGACAGCTTCCGGCCCCGGCGCCATCCGGCGGGTTCCTGCTCATCCACAATTCGGGGGCGTCGACTGCCGTGCTCAAAAGCGTCGATTCACCGGATTACAAACAGGTCATGATGCATCAGACGACGGAGTCGGGCGGCATGAGTTCCATGTCCGCGGTCCATGATCTGAAGGTCCCGGCCGGCGGCGACCTCGCCTTCCGGCCCGGCAGCTACCATTTGATGTTGGAACAGCCGCGCGCCGGGCTGAAGGTCGGCGATACCGTCGAGATGCGATTCCGGCTCGCGGATGGGGCTGAGTTCTCTGCCGCCTGCGCGGTCAAGCCTGCCAATGCTATGCCAGGCATGCGGGGTATGCCTGGCATGTCCGGGCGTGGCGATATGAAAGGCATGTCGGGCCATGGTATGCGCTGACCGGAAGGCGCTTGGCGCCGGTGTCAGGGGCGCGTGACGGGTTCCGCGCCGCTCTGTACGAATTCCAGCACGGCGCGATTGAAGGCCCTGGGGTTGGCCAGATTCATGCCATGGGCCGACAGCGCGATACGCACGCGCCTGGCCTGCGGCGCGAGCAGTTGCAGCCTGTCTTGCCGGCTGCCGTATTTGGCGGGGCTTTGGCTGCCTCCCACCAGCAGCAGAGGGCAACGGATACCGGCAGCTTCGGCTGGCGCAACTGGCAGGTTGGCCTCGCGGATCTGTGACAGCAACGTCATGGCATTGTCGCGCACCATGTCCTTGAACCAGCCCACCATCTTGCGCCAGGTGTCCTCGCCGTTGACGGTGTCGATGAAGTCCTTCAGCGCGTCGTCGACTTGTCCCGATTGCAACTGCTGTACGGCGCGCGTGTAAAAAGGCACTGATTCCGGCTCGTCATCGAAGCGAAACCCGGGGTCGGCCAGCGTCAGCGAGCGGCACAGCTCCGGTGCTGACCGGGCGAAAGCCAGGGCTACCTGCGCGCCCCGTGAGTGCCCCACGATGTGGACGCCTTCTGCAATACCCATCGCCTGTACCAGATGCACCAGATTGTCGGTGTGCGCCTCGATCGCGTAGCCTGCCTGCGGGTGCACGCCGGTGTCGGGCCAGCAGCCGTGCAGGCTGGGCGCAATCACGCGGCAAGTCTCGGCCATGGCCGGAATCTGCCAGCGCCAATAGCGGTAATCGCACAACGATCCGTGGACCAGCAGAATCGTGGCGCCGCGCCCGGCTTCCGTGTAGTGCAGGGTCCCATCAGGCAGGCTGATCCGGTCCGCGGGCAGGTCCGGGTGCGATGGCATTACAGCAGCTTCAGGCGGCTCTTGGCGGTCTCGGCAGCCGAGCTCTTGGGGTATTCCTTGGTGATGCGCTGCAGGCTCGCCTTGGCCCCTTTCATGTCGTTGAGTTCGATCTGGTCTGCGGCCGTCACCAGTAGCGCGTCTGGCGCCTTGGGCGAATCCGGATGTGCCTTTACCAGGGCCTGCATGGTCTGGATGGAGTGCTTGAAGTCCTTGGAGGCGTACTGGCTGCTGCCCAGGTAAAAGCGGGCATCCGTGGCCTGGTTGCTGTCGGGGTACGAAGAGATAAAGGTCGAAAAGGCCGACGCGGCTTCCTTGTAGCGGCCGCCGCGGTACAGGTCGGCTGCCGCGCTATAGGCCGCCTGTTCCTGCGGGTCGCCGGCGCCCTGCTGCTGCTGCTGATTGTTGGCCTGTTGTTGGGGACCGTTTTCGGGTTGGGCCGAACCGCCGTGCTGGCTGTTGGAAACCATCTGGTTCAGCTCTTCGACGCGGCCGCGCAGTGTGGCGATTTCCTGGCGCATCATGTCGACCTGGTCCGCAAGCTGCAGCTGACCTTGCTGATTCTGTGTTTTCAGTTGATTGACCTGAGCGCGTAGTTCCAGGATGGCCTGCCGCGCTTCGTCATCGGAAAATGCCTGCGCAGGGGCTGCGACCGAGAGCGCAATCAGCGTTGCGGCAGAGATCAGGCTGAGTCGGTGCGTGAATGCGTGCATATGATTCGTCCCATAAAAAAACGCCGTAGCGTCAGCCGCTACGGCGCTGTTGCGGCCTTTCGGCGATCAGCGCTGATAGTCGATATCAGCGCGACGGTTCTCAGCGTAGTCAGCCTCGGTGGTACCCGTGGCCTTAGGACGCTCCTTGCCGTAGCTGATGGCTTCGACCTGGTTGGCATTGACGCCCAACAGAGTCATCATGCGTGCCACAGCGTCGGAACGGCGTTGGCCCAGTGCCAGATTGTATTCCGCACTGCCACGAGCGTCGGTGTTGCCTTCGATGCGGACTTTCTGGCTGGTATGGCCAGTCAGGTAATTCGCATGCATTTCGATCATCGGGCGATATTGGTCTTTGACCACATAGCTGTCAAAATCGAAGTAGACCGAGCGTTGTTGCGCGAGCGGGCTTTGAGGATTGAACGGATCCATGACTTGCCCTGCGGACGCCGAATTCGAACCGGCTGCTCCATTGCCGTTGTGATCCAGCGGCACAGAGCTACATGCCGCCAGGGAGGCGGCAAAGACGGCGACTGTCAGAGTCCTGGTGATGCGCGAGCTCATTTAATGTCCTTTAAGAAAAAAGAGTCACACGAAAAAATCATTTTGTGAACGGGCCCCAGGCTGGTTCGCGGACCTTGCCATTGAGTACCGATAGAGTCTGCCGGACTCGGCCGTCGGTCGACGTCACCGCCAGTACGCTGCGCCCGTTCTGGACGGCGCTGTACAGCACTTGCATGCCATTGGGTGCGTAGCTGGGAGACTCGTCGTCCGGGCCATCCGTCAGGGTCTGTGCAGAACCCGAGTTCAAGGCTTGGCTGGCAATTCTGAAAGCACCATTACTGCGTGTAACATACACCAGTTGCTGTCCATCCGGCGATACCCTAGGTGAGACATTGTAACTACCTGAGAAGGTCAAGCGTTGCGCCTCGCCGCCAGCGACCGGGACCTTGTAGATCTGCGGGCTGCCGCCGCGATCGCTGGTGAAGACCAGGGACTGGCCGTCGGGCGTGAAGTAGGGCTCTGTGTCGATCAGCGGGGACCGCATGACGCGGCGCAGGTTCGAGCCGTCGGAGTTGATGGTATATATCTGTGAAATGCCGTCCATTGAGAGCACGATCGCAAGGTGGCTGCCATCTGGCGACCAAGCCGGGGCGCTGTTGTTACCCTTGTAATTAGAGATTGGCACCCGCTGCCCGGTCGTCAGCGTCTGCACGTAGACCACCGATTTGCCGGATTCGAAGCTCACGTAGGCCAGTTTGTTGCCGTCCGGAGACCACGTCGGCGAGATGATCGAGTGTGCGGATCGCAGCATGACCTGCGGATTTTGGCCGTCGGCATCAGCAATTTGTAACTCATAGGTGTTGCCGGTCTGCAACACATACGCGATGCGTGTCGAGAAAACGCCGCGTACGCCGGTGATCTTTTCGTAGATGCGGTCGGCAATCCGGTGCGCAATTCTGCGCATTTCTGGCTCGGTGCCGGTGAAGGTGGCCTCGTCGAGTTGGGCCTTGCGGATGTTGTCCACGAGACGGTAGCTGACTGAATACTGGCTGCCGTTCTGGCTGATCGATCCGTACGCCAGATAGTTGGCGCCGCGCGACTGCCAAGTGCCGTAATCGATCGGGCTCTGGACGGTCAGGTTTGCGCCAGCGGCGCTGATCAGCTTGAACTGGCCCGATCGGGTCAGGTCGGCGCGGATCACCTCCGGGGCGGAGGTACCGCCGCTGTTACCGGCGAAGTCGGCAATGGCGATCGGGTATTGGGTGGCGCCGACGCCGGAGATGTCGACACGCAACTGGGCGTGGGCACCGGAAGCGCCGGCGACGGTCAGCGCCAGGCCTAGCCCGGCGGCCGCCGCGCGCCGCCATAGGCGCCCGATAAAGCCGGAGGCGTTCAATACGGTCATGTTTCGATCTCCTTAGTCGTACATGTAGTAGTTCACGTCAATATACGATGGGTATTTGCCGCTGGGGGGTTTTGGGAAGGGTGAGCAGGCCAGAATACCTCTGCGGACCGCTTCGTCAAAATTCGGATTGCCTGAGGAATGAGTCAGGGTAGCATCCTGCACTTTTCCGTTGGCATTCAATTGGGTGCGGAATTGTGCCGTTGGGTTGCTGGAACCCCCACGCGGCGGCACGTTGAAGATCACGCCCGGCTGTACGCAGGCACGGACCTTTGCGGCGTAGCCATCGTTGCCTCCACCGCCCCGCTGGTTACGGTCGGCGGTGCCGTTGGGCATGCCGGCGGCTTCCATCGCCGCTCCGCGCATGGCGGCCTTCAGGGCATTCCGCTTGGCGGCAGCTTCTTTCGCGGCCTTTTCTTTGGCTGCCTTGTCTGCAGCGGCTTTGGCTGCCGCTTCTTTGGCCGCTTGCTCCTTGGCTGCCTTCTGGGCGGCAGCCTTCTCGGCAGCCGCCTTGTCGGCAGCTTCCTGTGCAGCTTTTTCCTGCGCTGCTTTCTGAGCCGCAGCTTTTTGCGCTGCCGCTTTTTGCGCTGCGGCCTTGTGGGCGGCGGCCTGCTGAGCAGCTTCCTGGTCAGCCTTTTCCTGCGCCGCCTTGTCGGCAGCTTCCTTGGCTGCTTTGTCCTTGGCGGCCTGGGCTGCGGCTTGTGCGGCCTCGGCCTTTGCCTTTTCGGCTTCTTCCTGTGCCTTTCGCTGGGCGTCTTCACGCGCCTTGCGTTCCTTGGCCAGTGCGATCTCAGCATCGGCCTGGGCCTTCACCGCTGCAGCCGCCTGCGCCTGAGCTTTCGCGAGGGCCTGTGCCTGTTGGGCCGCCTGGGCCTGGGCTGCTTCTTCTGCAGCCTTCTGGGCAGCTTTTTGGGCGCTGTCGTCCGGGGGTGGAGTCTGGGGCTTTGGCTCGGGTTGCGGCTCGGGCTTGGATTCCTGGGGCTGCTCTTCGGGTGCAGCCGCTTCCGCCACAGTGCCGTTGGACCAGAGCTCGACCTGTACCGGGCCGGGGTTGTTTGGTGCGGCCGCGAAGCCGAATACCATCAGCAGGATCAGCAGGCCATGCGCAGCCGCCGAAATGATCAGGCCGTTTCGGTCATCCCGCTCGTCGGGACTCGCATCGCCGTTCGTGTTGCTTGAATGATGAAACCAGGTCATGGGGCGAAAGTTTGGCAGCGCCTTATCGCGCGCCGGATGCAGTTTGATTGACCAGCAGGCCCAACTTGCCCACGCCACCGTTGCGCAGTTCGTCCATGATGTGCATGACCGATTCGTAGGGCACCTTGCCGTCGGCTGAGATCACGACGGGGGTGTCCGGTGTCGCCGCCGAGCGGATTTCGGCGAGCAGGTTGGCTTTGTCGACGGGGCGGAACGAGGCTCCGCCTTCGCGCACGCGCATGGACAGGTTGCCCTGGGCGTCGATCTGAACCTCGATCGGTTGCGTGGTGACCTGTGACGCCGTACCCACTGTTGGCAGTTCGATCTGGCCCGGGGTGATCATGGGCGCCGTCACCATGAAGATCACGAGCAGCACCAGCATCACGTCGATGTATGGGACGACGTTGATGTCGTTGTTCATCCGACGCTGCTTGCGGCCACGGCTACTTTGAGCATGCATGTCAGTGCACCTGCCGTTGCAGAATGTTCAGGAATTCTTCCACGAAGCTTTCGAAGCGGATGGACAGGCGGTCGATCTGGCTGGTGTAACGGTTGTAGGCCAGCACGGCCGGGATCGCGGCGAACAACCCGATGGCCGTGGCGATCAGGGCTTCGGCGATACCGGGGGCGACGGCGGCCAGCGTGGCCTGCTGCATGGTCGACAGGCCCATGAAGGCGTGCATGATCCCCCAGACCGTGCCCAGCAGCCCAACGTAAGGGCTGACCGAGCCGGTGGAGGCCAGGAAGGTTAAGTGCGACTCCAGGCCATCCATTTCGCGCTGCAGGGCGGCGTTCATCGCTCGCCTTGGTGCATCGAGCAGCGTGTCGCCGCGGCTGGACGACCGGCGCGCCTTGACGAACTCGGTCATCCCGGCGTCGAAGATGCGGGCCAGTGCACCGTGCTCGTTGCGGCGGCTGGCGATGGCCTGCTGCAGCACCGTCAGGTCTCCACCCGCCCAGAAATCGTCTTCGAAGCGCCGGGTCTGTTCGGCCGCGCGCCGCAGTGCGGCGCGCTTGCTGAAGATGAATGTCCAGGACAGCAAGGATGCCGCGAACAGCAGCAGCATGATGATCTGGACGGGGAAACTGGCATGGCCAATGAGGGACAGCAGCGACAGATCGCTAGAGGCTTGCATGGTTAGTGAAGGGCCTTTTGCAGAAGATCCCTGAGTGAGGGCGATAAACGAGTGGGTTTGAACGTGACGGCGTGCACGGTGCAGATCTGGATCTCCGCCGTCACCAGCAGCGTTTCATTGCGCCGCGCCTGTTGGTGGAACTGGATGGTCGAAGCGCCCAGCCCGTCCACAGACGTGTGGACGTCGATGCGGTCATCCAGACGGGCCGGTTGCCGGTAGGCAAGGTCCGCATGTCGGACGACAAACATCAGATGTTCTCGTGTTGCCAGTTCACGTTGGTCGACTCCGAGTGCGCGCAGCCATTCGGTGCGGGCGCGCTCGAAGAACTTCAGGTAATTCGCGTAATAAACGACACCCCCGGTGTCGGTGTCTTCGTAATATACGCGAATCGACAGCACGCCGGGCGGGTGTGTGAACGCAGAAATCATTTTTTAGTGAGGCCGTGTGACAGATGCAGAAGCCCGAGGATAAGGGCATGCTGCACCACGGCAGCCTAGAGTGATTTTAGCGTTTCCAGAATGGTTGTGACAGCGTCGGCCGGTGCGATCCGGCGTGCCTGGGTCTCGCGCCGGGCCTGAATTTCCACCACGCCTTCCTTCAGACCCCTGTCGCCCAGCGTGACGCGCAGCGGCACACCGATCAATTCCCAGTCGGCGAACATGATACCGGGACGTGTATCCCGGTCGTCCAGGATGACGTCCACGCCTTGGGCCAGGAGCGCCTGGTACAGCGTTTCGGCGGCGTTTCGTACTGTTTCATTTTTGGCGATACCGATGGGGCATAGCACCACTTCGAACGGCGCGATCGCGCGCGGCCAGATCATGCCGCGCTCGTCGTGGTTCTGCTCGATGGCGGCGGCCGAAATGCGGCTGATGCCGATGCCATAGCAGCCCATCTGCAGCATCGCCGGCTTGCCGTCGGTCTCCAGGAACGTGGCGTTCAGCGCGCGTGAATACTTGTCGCCCAGGAAAAATACATGGCCGACTTCGATCCCCCGCTGGATCGACAGGTGGCCGCCTTCCGGCGAGGGGTCCCCGTCCACGACGTTGCGCAGGTCGGTGACCAGGCTGGGTTCCGGCAGGTCGCGTCCCCAGTTCACGCCCGTCAGGTGGTAGCCCGGTTCGTTGGCGCCGCAAACGAAGTCGCCCATGTGGGCGACCGTGCGGTCGGCGATGACCGTGACGGCATCCGCGTCCAGGCCGACTGGCCCCAGATAGCCCGGCGAGCAGTGGAAGACAGCGTCGATCTCGGCCTCGGTGGCCAGCCGGTAGCCCGCTTCGAAGCCCGGTAGCTTGCTGAGCTTGATCTCGTTGGTTTCGTGGTCGCCGCGGATCAGCAGCAGCCAGATGTGCGCAGGTCCCTTGGCGGGATCCGTGGCCAGTACGACGGATTTCACGGTCCGGGCCAGGGCGATGCCCAGATGTTCGGCCACGAGCTCGCACTTCGGGCAATCTGGTGTCGCTGTCCGGGTCAGGGCGGCGCCTGCCGCTTCGCGGCTGGGCAGCAGGCAGGGGGCTTCAGCCAATTCGATATTGGCCGCATAGTCGCTGTCCGGGTTGTAGACGATCAGGTCTTCGCCGGTATCCGCAATGACCTGGAATTCGTGGCTGCGTGAGCCGCCGATGGACCCGGTGTCGGCTGCTACCGCGCGGAAGGTCAGCCCCAGGCGCGCGAAGATGCGTTGATACGCCTGGTACATGATGTCGTAGCTGGCCAGCGCCCCTGCTTCGTCACGGTCGAACGAGTAGGCGTCCTTCATGGTGAATTCCCGACCGCGCATCAGGCCGAAGCGCGGCCGGCGCTCGTCGCGAAATTTCGTCTGAATGTGGTAGAAGTTCAAGGGCAACTGCCGCCAGCTGTGGATTTCGTTGCGCGCGATGTCGGTGATGACTTCCTCGGACGTCGGCTGCAATACGAAGTCTCGCTGGTGGCGGTCCTTCATGCGCAACAGTTCCGCGCCGTATTTTTCCCAGCGTCCTGACTCCTGCCAGAGCTCGGCAGGCTGCACGACAGGCATCAGTAGTTCGATCGCCCCGGCACGGTTCATCTCCTCGCGCACGATGGTCTCGATCTTGCGCAATACCTTCAGGCCCATGGGCATGTAGGTATAGATGCCTCCGGCGATTTTTCGGATCATGCCCGCCCGCGTCATCAGCTGGTGGCTGACGACTTCCGCTTCTGCGGGGGCTTCCTTCAGGGTGTTCAAGTGGTACTTGCTGGCGTGCATGGTAGGGATTCCGGTTGGTACGTATAATCGACGGTAATTGTATTGAATTCACAACCGAGGTGGCCCCATGTTGGATCGCGAAGGCTACCGTCCCAATGTCGGCATCATTCTCGTCAACCAGAAAAATGAGGTTTTCTGGGGCAAACGGATTCGGGAACACGCTTGGCAGTTCCCACAGGGCGGCATCAAGCACGGCGAAACACCCGTTCAGGCGATGTACCGCGAGCTCAACGAGGAAGTCGGCTTGCGCCCCGAGCATGTGCGCATTCTGGGTCGGACCCGTGACTGGTTGCGCTACGACGTGCCTGAACACTATGTGCGTCGCGAGCTGCGTGGCCATTACAAAGGCCAGAAGCAAATCTGGTTCCTGCTCCGCATGGTCGGGCATGACAGCGACGTGACCTTGCGCGCCAGCGATTCACCAGAGTTCGATGCTTGGCGGTGGAACGCTTACTGGGTGCCGCTGGAAGCCGTCATCGAGTTCAAGCGCGAAGTCTACACTCTTGCCCTCAATGAACTCTCGGCGCTGCTGTTTCGGCGCGGCCGTGAAAACCGTTATTTGCGGCATCGCAGCCCGCGCAGCGGCACGCATCGGGATGACACCGGCGCTCGTCGTCCGTCCATCGATACGGCCCATGCAGTCAAGCGGGGACCCGACTGAAAAGATTATGATGAACTCCTTTTCGCGGCGCCCCGCGCCAGCACCCAAAAAGGTTTGATCGCATGCTCCAAGACCTAGATGCATTGTCCCAGAGGATTCAGCAGGTCGTGCAGCTCGCAGGTGGTCTGCAGTCCGAACGCCGTGCGCTGCAGGCTCGCATCCGCCAGCTCGAACAGGAATATCAGGTCCTGAAAGACCGACATCAGCGCGAACAGGCGGAATTCACGCGCATGTCCGAGCGGATCGCACAGCATGACCAGGAAATTCAGGCGGCGCGTGACGAGTCCCTGGGGTTTCGCACGGCCCTGGAGGCCCAGGTGCGCGAGCAGCGGTCCCGTGCTGACGACCTGCAGCAGCGCCTGGGGCAAGTCGAGGCCGAGCGCGGCCGGCTGCGCCAGGCAGCGACGGGCGCACGCCAGCAGATTCAATCCATACTCGAGCGCCTTCCCGGCGCGGAGGCCTGATCCATGGAACGCATCGATGTCTCGATCCTGGGGCGCGATTATTCGCTCGCATGCCCCGCAGACGAAAAGGCTGCGCTGCTGTCGGCCGTGCGGCATGTGGACCAGCGCATGCTGGCCATCAAGGGCAGCGGCAAAGTCGTCAGCAACGAGCGCATTGCCGTAATGGCGGCCATCCAGATCGCCAACGAGCTTCTCACCATGCGTGCGCCCGATGGTCCGCTGAGCCATATTGCCTTGGGTGATTTCAAGGGTAAAATCGATACCATGAACGGCATGCTGGACACTGTGTTGGGCGCTGCCGAATAGAAACATTTCCGGGCGCCTCATGGTGTCCGGCCCGGTAAGTCCCTGCCGTGTTCGTGACTTGGCCATACATTCCTTGAACCAATGCTATATGGCATAGGTTGCCGGATTGCCTGGTAGGAGTGCTACCTTAACTGGATAGCCCGAAGCCTCGCTGATGGCGACCACCGTGAACCTCCGGTTCCGGGATGCCGGCCACAACGGCACAGGCGGGGCATGCTCAGAAGGCCCGTCGTGGTAATCGACGGGCCTTCCCTTTTGATGCGTCGCCGCAGACCGTGCGGGGCGCCGACGCCGGCCCCGACGGCGGCAACACACCTGTCGCAGGAGTGCTCATGCGGGCAAACGCATCTATCAGAGACCTTGGGCTTGCGTTCATCGTGGGTCTTGCGATCCTGGCGGGGCCGGCTCGCGGTGCGGCTGCGGCGGAGCCATCGGAGCCGCAGGCGACGCTGTCCGCCCATGCCACCTCGGAAGTCGCGCAGGATCAGGTGACGGTCACGCTGGCGTCCGAGGTCTCCGGGGCAACCCAGGCCCAGGTCTCGCAGGCGTTGAATCAGCGCCTGCAGGATGCGCTGAAACGGGCCGGGCACCCGGCCGACGTCACCGTGCACAATGGCGCGTACCGGATCTGGCCCATGAACGATCGCGATGGAAAGCTTTCTGAATGGCGCGGCCGCGCCGAGATCCTTTTACAGTCGCAGAACTTCGATGCCGCCTCGCGTCTGGCGGCGGACCTCAGCACGCAGATGCCGGTCGCCGGCCTGTCGTTCTCGGTCTCGGATGCGCGGCGCTCCACCGAGGAGCGAAAGCTGCTGGATGAGGCAGTATCGGCGTTCAAGTCGCGCGCGCAGGCGCTCACGCAAGCCTTGGGATTCGACCGCTACCGCCTGAAGTCGGTGGATCTGGAAGATTCGGGCATGGCGCCGGTTTCGCCCGGGCCGCGGATGATGCGCGCCATGGCGGCCGATGCGACCCCCGTCCCGCTCGAGGGTGGGCGTGAGCGCGTCAGCGTTTCAGTTCGGGGGTCGATCTTTTTGCTGCCCAAATGAATAGCGCCACCCCGATGAGGACCATGGGGATGGACAGGAGCTGTCCCATGGACAGACCGCCGATCAGCAGCCCCAGGAAGTCGTCCGGTTCGCGGGTGAATTCGACCAGGAACCGGAAGGTCCCGTAGCCCATCAGGAAAACGGCGCTGATCTGTCCGATCGGCCGCGGCTTGCGGGCGAACCACCAGATGATTCCAAAGAGTGCGAATCCTTCCAGCCCCATCTCGTAGAGTTGGGACGGATGGCGCGGGATACCGTCGTGGGCGCCGGGGAAGATCATGCCCCAGGGCAGGTCGGTGGGGCGCCCCCATAATTCGCCGTTGATGAAATTGCCCAGACGACCCGCAGCCAGCCCCAGCGGGATGAGTGGTGCGGTGAAATCGCCGATCTCCAGCAGCGTGCGTCCGCGGCGATGGGCGAAAAACAGCAGGGCCAGCACGACGCCGATCAGGCCGCCATGGAAAGACATGCCGCCCTCCCAGACCTGGAAGATCGCCAGCGGGTGGGCCAGATAGTCCTCGGGCTTGTAGAACAGCACATACCCGAGGCGGCCACCCACCACCACCCCCAGTACGCCGTAGAAGATCAGGTCTTCCAGATCGTTCAGCGTCAAGCCGCTGGGGTGATGGTGGATGCGCCAGCGCCCCAGCAGCCACGCCAGACCGAAACCGGCCAGATACATCAGGCCATACCAGTGGATGGCCAGGGGTCCGATCTGCAGGGCGATGGGGTCGATGTGCGGGTAGACGAGCATGTGCGGGAGTGGGCGAAAAAGAATCAAGGATAATACCGTGATCGGGATCGCGCGAGGAGAAGCTGTGATGGGTGAAGGATATCGTGGGCATTGCCGGCGTCAGCCCGGGCGGCCCCGGGTTGGAGTGCGTGTGTTGTGGCCTCTGGTCTGGCTGCTGGTCGCGTGCACGGGGTTTTGGGCATCCATTGCTGGTGCCACACAGACCACTGTACCCGACACACCCACTCTCTCGGCTGCCGAGGGCCAGGCGTTGGCCGCGAAGAACCAGTGCCTGGGTTGCCATCAGGTGGACAGCCGGCGAGTGGGGCCGCCGTTTCGCGCGGTCGCGCGGCGCTATGGCGGGCAGCGTCAGGCGGCGCAATACCTGGCACAGGTGATGCGTCGGGGAAGCAGCGGGCAATGGGGCGCCATTCCCATGCCGGCACAGGTGCGGTTGTCGCCGCAGGATGCGCGGAGCCTGGCACAGTGGATTCTTTCACTCAGTCAACACTGAGCGCCGACGAATATTTTGTGTATCGGGCCGCCGCGCGGCAGCGGCGGCGCAGTATCATTTTGAAACTGGCCTTGTCACCCGTGACCGGGATGCCGGTCGGGTCGTGTGGGGCACTGGATGGGCGTGATGGATCGGGCCATTTTTGGTGGTGGTTGTTTCTGGTGCATGGATCCGGTCTTCCGGGCGTTGCCAGGCGTCGAAACCGTCCAGGCTGGCTACTGCGGCGGCGATCTGGAGGCTCCCACCTATGAACAGGTCTGCCGCCAGGATACCGGGCATGTCGAATGTGTGCGCGTCGATTTCGATGCGGGTCTCGTATCGTACCGGACGCTGTGTGATGTCTTTTTTGGCACCCATGATCCCACCACCCTGGACCGCCAGGGACACGATGTGGGGCCGCAGTATGCGTCGGTAATTTTCTATCTGAATGAGGACCAGCACGTCCGCGCCATTGGTGCGCGTAACGAGGCCCAGGAGGCCTTCGATTCGCCCATCTGCACGCGCATCGAGCCTGCCGGCAAATTCTGGCCGGCCGAGAGCTATCACCAAGAATACTACAGGCACAATCCTGAGCAGGGCTACTGCCAGTTCGTCATCGCGCCTAAGATGGCCAAGTTCCGCAAGCGTTTTTCGGCGCTGCTGCGGGGCGCGTGATGGCCTGGGCCGGCGTCAGCTGGCCTCCAGGTGCTTGCCCCATCGGGTACCGGGGCGAGTGAGCGCCGCCATCCCGGCCAGGATCGCCAGAGTCATCAGTACGCGCCCCAGCAGGATCACCCAGAGGCTTGCCCCAAGCGCCAGGATCAGCAGCGTGTCCTCGATCAGCGCGTGGCATAGCGACAGCCAGGACAGGGCAAGCAAGCGCGTTCTCCGGCTGTAATTCTCACGCTCTGCGGCGTCGATGATGAGTGCGCCACCATAGGCCAGGCCCAGCAGCACGCCCACGGTGGTGAGCGGTGCGGCACGTTCCTCCAGCCCTGACAGCTTCAGCACGGGCGTGAGCAGCCGCGTAACGATCGGCGTGATCTTCAGGCGTTCCAGGACATCCAGCAGGACGACCAGTATGACGATGATCAGCAGGATCAGGATCATGGACTCAGTGGTGGACAGCAGCCAGCTTGCCAGGTCTTCCGGACCCTGGCTCAACGAGGCGTCCTGCTGCATCCAGTTCAGCGACACCGGCGACTGCATCCAGTTCATGGCCTCACAGATGCGTGCGACGGCAGTGCCGCAGACTAGCGCAGCCCCTACGCGCAAGGCCCCGGTGATCAGGGCGCTGGCCCCGGCGCGCCGTACGATGGATTGCTCGGTTGGGATGTTGTGCGCGAACAGCATCATGAGTCCCAGTGCGCTGACCTGGGCCACGCTCATGTGCATGCCGTCTGAAAGCGCCGCCATCGACGCCATGCCGCCGTAAATGTTGGTGATGGCGGTCGTGACCCAGATGATGCCGGCTTCGGGCGGCAGCCCCAGCAGGGCGAGGAGGGGAGCCAGCGCCTCGCCCGCGGCACGTACCCAGCCCAGCCGGTCTGCCACATAGACGATCGCCATCACGGGCAGCATGATGCGCGCCACCGTCAGGAACATGTGAGTGCTGCGCCGGCGGATGGTTTGAAAGTAGCTGAACATGGGGTTTGGAAGTGGTGAGGCGGGCGGCTGGACCCGGTCATGACGCATTGTAGGCAACTTGGCTTGCGCGGCGTAAAACAAGCGTGCTATAGTTCGGTCTCTTCGCGGCACAGCGCCCGGGTTAACCCTGGTGTTACAGTTTCAAGTCATTGATTTGTCGGCATTTTTGCCCGATCGATGGTGGGGCTGGCAGCGGGGG
>NZ_SCQN01000047.1 GCF_004321985.1 Castellaniella sp.
GGCCGTCATTGCCAGAAACAGCGGCAGCGTGATGAAGGGGTTCATGATCGCAAACAGCGCGCCCAGAAACTTCGTGGCAAAGACGACATCCATGGTTTGGTGGTTCCTGCCTGCAGAAATGCCCGGTGTGTGTGCAATGGGTAGGCCGGGCTGATTGCGCGTTGAAGAAGGCGGCACGCCGGATGGCCAGACGCGCCGCCTCGCGCATTTTACATGCCGCGGTGGTTGAGGAAATGCCGGCGTTTCGCCGGTGCTGCACTGGGCAATGATCGGAAAGTAGCCATCCGCACGGGCCATGTCGCTTCAGAGTATGCGGTTGGGAGAGGGGATCGATTCCTCCACAAGTCTACGGACTGGTTCCCGCCCTAGCGGGGTGCTCGAGCGCCGGCATGTAGCCGGACGTACCCTGGTGTTAGAAAAAACCCAGTGCGTTCGGGCTATAGCTCACCAGCAGGCATTTGGTCTGCTGGTAGGCGCTCAGTGCCATTTTGTGGGTTTCGCGCCCGATGCCGGATTGCTTGTAGCCGCCAAAGGCTGCGTGGGCCGGATAGAGGTTGTAGCAGTTCGTCCAGACCCGCCCGGCCTGTATCTGGCGCCCTGCGCGGTAGGCCTGCGAACCGTCGCGCGACCACACGCCAGCGCCCAGGCCATAGTAGGTGTCGTTGGCGATGGCGATGGCCTCGTCCTCGTCCTTGAAGGTCGTCACTGATGCGACCGGGCCGAAGATCTCCTCCTGAAAGACACGCATGCTGTTGTTCCCGAAGAGCAGGGTGGGTTTGACATAGAAACCTTGGTCGAGGCCTGTGCCCGGTACGTTGCGGCTGCCACCCGTCAGACACTGCGCGCCTTCATTGCGCCCGATATCGATATAGCTCAGGATTTTTTCCATCTGCACTTGGGACACTTGAGCCCCCAGCATGGTGGAGGCTTCCAGCGGGTGCCCGGTCTTCATGGCCTCGACCCGCTTGACTGCACGTTCGATGAAGCGCTCGTAAATTGACTCCTGTACCAGGATGCGTGATGGGCAGGTGCAGATTTCCCCCTGGTTCAGGGCGAACATGCTGAAGCCTTCCAGCGTCTTGTCGAAGAAGGCGTCATCCTGATCCATGACGCTGGCGAAGAAAATGTTCGGGCTCTTGCCGCCGAGTTCTACCGTGCTGGGGATCAGGTTGTCGGCTGCGGCGTGCAGGATTTGCTTGCCCGTGGGCGTAGAGCCCGTGAAGGCGATCTTGCTGATGCGTTTGCTGGAAGCTAGCGCTTGTCCTGCCTCTTTGCCAAAGCCATTGACGATATTGAGCACGCCCGGCGGCAGCAGGTCGCCGACCAGTTCCATCAGCACCAGGATCGAGGCCGGCGTCTGTTCCGCAGGCTTGAGTACCACGCAATTGCCCGCCGCCAGGGCAGGCCCCAGCTTCCAGGCCGCCATCAGCAGCGGGAAGTTCCAGGGGATGATCTGGCCCACCACGCCCATGGGTTCCTGGAAATGATAGGCCACCGTCGTCTTGTCGATCTCGGAGATACCGCCTTCCTGGGCGCGGATGCAGCCGGCGAAATAGCGCAAGTGGTCGACGGCGAGAGGCAGGTCGGCGTTCAAGGTTTCGCGGATGGGTTTGCCATTGTCGATGGTTTCGGCGGTGGCGAGAAGACGCAGATTCTGTTCCATCCGGTCGGCCATGCGCAGCAGAACCCCTGCGCGTTCGGTAACCGAGGTTTCGCCCCAGGCCTTGCGCGCTGCATGGGCCGCGTCCAGCGCCAGTTCGACGTCGCTGGCTCCAGAACGTGGTACCTCGCAGAACACTTCTCCGGTGATGGGCGACAGATTATCGAAGTATTGCTTGTCCACCGGAGCCACCCAGCGTCCGCCGATGTAGTTCTCGTAGTGTTTCTTGTAGGGGAAGCTGAGGTCTATTCCAAAGTGCTTCAGGTCGGTCATGTCCATTGTTGTCTCCTTGAGTAGGGCGCCGCCGGAGCGGATGCCGGGTCACCGGAACTCCGTGCGCCGATGCTTGATGAACTCATAGCAACATCCGTGCCAACTGAACACCGGATGCTCTCCAGAGGTGACCGGCTGCGTCGGGTCCTGGGGTTCGTTCGTACGCTTGCACCTGGAAAACATTCAAGCTGGTGACCCCACGGGTTCGGGCTTTTCTTGCTGCGGAGACAATGGCACACTGAATGAAAATTACGTTTAAAAACAGCGAACTGTCGCGTTTTGCGACACCCGGTTGTGCAACGTGCGACACGCGTGTTGCATTCCGCGCCGCTGCCGGCACAAGTCCGGACGGAGAGACATCCATGTCGCGTTCAATGCCGCCTACTCTCGCTACAGGCACTCAGGTCGATGCATCCGCTCTGGTTCATCGTTCCTGGGAGCGTTGTGCCAAGCTGGATCCACAGTTGCTGGCCGACCCCAACCCTTTGTCGCGGGTAGATCTCACTTTTCAGATCGAGGCTCACCAGACCTTGCTGCGCCACGCCGGGCCCAGCCTGAGCGCGCTCAGTGCGCTGGCTCAGGCCAACAATGGCATTGCCATCCTTGCAGCGCCCGATGGGCTCATCCTCCACGAACAGGGCAATCTCAATTTTCTCGACAGAGCGCAACGCGTTGCTTTGCGGCCTGGCGTCAATTGGGCCGAATCCCAGCGTGGCACCAATGCTATCGGTACGGCGTTGTACGATGGTCGGGCGGTCCGTATCCATGGGGCTGAGCACTTCCTCGCTCGTAACCAGGTGCTCAGCTGCCACGCGGCCCCCATCCGCTCGGCCACGGGCGGTATCCTGGGCGTGCTCGATCTTTCCGGGCCGGCTGACGTAATGTGTGGCCATGTGCTGACTCTGGTGCAGCGGCTAGCCAGTGGCATCAGCGACCTGATGCTGGCCGAAAGTCCTCTGCAACGGTTCGAATTCCACGCGGGCGAACAGCCGGCCTGCGGTGTGCCGCCCGCCATCCTGCTGCTGGACGACACCCTGCGGATCGTGGGGGCCAACGAGGCGGCTTTGCACGTCCTGAATGCCGATTGGCGGCTGCTTGGCACTCCTTATAGCCAGTGGATGGACGGCGTTCTGCATCCTCAGGACGCTGTCTTGCACCGTCACGATGGCCTGCCGCTGACCGGGCGCCTGATCTCCGGTGACCGACACATCACCAGCAGCGGGGGGGTACGGGCCGGGCTGGCACCCTCCCAATTGGCTGCCGGCATGCTGCCCGAGCCTGACGCCATCAGCCGCCCGCTGCTGGTGCAGGCTGTCCGGGCGGTCGACGGCCAATTGGCTGTCCTGCTGCAGGGTGAGACCGGAACAGGCAAGGAGGTGATGGCGCGGCATATCCACGCTTGCAGCCAGCGCCATGCAGGGGCTTTCGTTGCCATCAACTGCGCCGCTTTGCCCGAACACCTGATCGAATCCGAGCTCTTCGGCTACGAGCCAGGCGCCTTCACTGGTGCGCGGCGCGAAGGCGCCCGCGGCCTGCTGCGTCAGGCGCACCAGGGCACGCTGTTTCTGGACGAAATCGGCGACATGCCGCTTGGCCTGCAGACACGGTTGCTGCGTGTCCTGCAAGAACGCGAAGTGCAGCCGCTGGGTTCCGAAAAGCGTCTGGCACTTGATTTCAACCTGATCAGCGCCAGCCACCAGAACCTGACCGGGCGCATGGCCCAAGGCTTGTTTCGTGCCGACCTGTACTACCGTCTGCAGGGCCTACCCATTGAGCTCCCGCCATTGAGGCAGCGCGCCGATCTCGCGCACTTCATCGCGAGTCAATATGCGAGCCTGGGTGGGGCGCTGGCTACCGATACCCTTGAGATCCTGGCCGACTATTCCTGGCCGGGAAATTACCGCGAGCTGCATAGCCTGCTGCGGCGCTTGCGCTGCCTGCATCCCGAGGATAGTCGGCTGCTGCCGCAGCAGTTGCCTCAGTCCATCCTGTCAGCACGTCCAGAGGCCGAATGCTGTCCTTCTCTGGACGTATCCGATGCTTCGTGTCCTCCGCCTGACGCACGATCACCATCGTCCGTCGTGCTCGATACCGCCGGCATGGCAAGCGGGCTTCGCGAAATCGAGCAATCCGTCATCCGCCAGACGCTGTACGATTGTGCCGGCAACATGGCTCAAACCGCTCGGCGGCTTGGCATTCACCGCAGCACCCTGTATCGCAAGCTCAAGGGCTAGTGCTCCGTTGGCGGCCGTCTTCGTTGACGGCTGGTACCTTTGCCTTATCGCGTCATCCCAGCGGCGAACTGCTGCAGGCGCAGCCCCTCGGCGCGAGCCTCGGCCAGCAACTGGCTCCAATCGTCCGGTGGATGGCCTCTTTCCAGCATCTTGCGGAACATTCGGTAAGCATCGTCACTGCTTTCGTAGGCACGCTTGGTGTCTTCGTCGTTGATCCACGCAAGCACGATCACCTTGCTCGGTGCGTGGTAGCGGAAGAAGAGTCGGTACTGCTGGAAGAACTTTGCCCGGAACCAATGTTTGTGATAGTCACCCAGTGTGCTGCCTTGGCGGTACTCCGTCCGGGTGGGGTCTTGAGGGATGATGTCGAATGCCAACTTGGTGATGGCCGCCAGTCGCTTGCTGGCGTTCTTCTTCACGTACCCGACGGAGTCCTTTTGTTTAAAGGCCTCTACCTGCTGTACCAGCGCTTCAACCTGTGCGAGGAACAGCGGATGGGCAAAGACTGCCCAGCCGTGGATGACCACGGGCGCGGTCTCGTCTGTGGTCATTCATCATCTTCCGGCAGAGCGGCGTCAAGATCGATCGCGGTGCTGCCGATCAGCGATTGGAGCCGTTGGGCAAGACCCGCATCCACTGCGTGAAGGCGCTCGGGATGGCTGGCGATGTCGTGGGCTAGAAAGTCGAGGAAGTGGCCAAGTACGGGGTCGTCAGAAGCTTCAGCGCGAGTCAGGATTACTTCACCGCTGGAGCGGATGGAGTAGTGGATCTTGTCCCGCTTGCCAAGCCGCAGGGCGCGACGCACGGTCTCGGGCACTGTGGTCTGGTAGCGGTCGGTCAGCGTGGATTCGACGTCGAGGGTAGAGGGCACGGCGTTCTCCGGCGAAAGAGTGGATACCTCAGATAGTAATGCAATTACATTGTCTTATCAATGCAATTGCATTGTCTGAGATTGTGCCACCTTGCTCGGTCTGTCAGATCGCAGTTGGTTCTGGGGGTACTCTTGGGGGAGTACTACATTACGGTATTGATGCGGGACCCTTGGGTATCCTCACGGCCCAGTTCGTCATGAATCCGCAGCGGTTCGATGTCGTGGTCGGGTCGAATCTGTTCGGCGATATTTTGTCGGACCTCGGCCCCGCCTGTACCGGCACGATCGGTATCGCACCGTCGGCCAACCTGAATCCGGAAAAGGAATACCCCTCCATGTTTGAGCCAGTCCATGGCTCAGCCCCTGATATCTTTGGACAGAATATTGCCAACCCAATCGAGCCGCTGAACCACGAGATCAAACGCCGCACCGAGGTTGTCGGCATCTTCCCCAACGAGGCCGCAGTCCGGCGTCTGATCGGGGCCATCCTCCTAGCAGACCGACGAGTGGGTGGTGCAGCGGGCCCACTACATGCCACGCGACACGCTGAGTGAAATTCTGGATCAGCCTGTCACTGACCTGCCGGTCGTGGCACACTAACAATCGCAACCAAACCCGCCCGGCCTCGGTCGCGCCGAAAGCTACACCACGCGCGGGGACACAATCGCTACTCCGGGCGATCGTTCAGCTCGTAGCTGGTACTGCGCCCGCCCGCTCCCGATTTCGTCAGTACACCCCGCGCAAGCAGGTCGTTGATGTCGCGCAGCGCCGTGTCCGGCGAGCACTTGGCGATGGCCGCCCACTTGCTGCTGGTGAGTTTGCCTTCGAAGCCGTCGAGCAGTCGGTTGAGCAACTTCACCTGGCGCTCGTTCAGGGGTGTTGCCGCCCAGAGCTGCCAGAAGCGCGCCTTGGTCAGGACGGCATCCAGCGTGTGCTGCGCCTGATCGACGGTGCGATGGAGCGTGTCGAGGAACCAGGCGAGCCACTCGGTGACGTCCACCGATCGCTTCTGGGTCCGCTCCAGGATGTCGTAGTAGGCCTTGCGCTCCCGCTGGATCTGCGCCGACAAACT
>NZ_SCQN01000079.1 GCF_004321985.1 Castellaniella sp.
CTCGGGCACCTACGCGGCCGGCATGAAGATGATCCAGACCCGCACCGGCAAGGAAGTGCGCATCGCCAACGCGCTGACCTTCATGGCCAGCGACCGCGAGATCGTGGAGACCGCCTACCCCGGCGACGTGATCGGCCTGCACAACCACGGCACCATCGCCATCGGCGACACCTTCACCGAGGGCGAGAACGTCAGCTTCACCGGCATCCCGAACTTCGCTCCCGAACTCTTCCGCCGTGCGCGGCTGCGCGACCCGCTGAAGATGAAGGCGCTGCACAAGGGCCTGGCGCAGCTCTCCGAGGAAGGCGCCACCCAGTTCTTCCGTCCGCTGATGTCCAACGACCTGATCCTGGGCGCGGTCGGCGTGCTGCAGTTCGAGGTGGTCGCCTACCGGCTGAAGGACGAATACAACGTGGACGCCAGCTTCGAGCCGGTGACGGTGACCACCGCGCGCTGGGTGCACTGCGACGACCCGAAGAAGCTGGAGGAATTCCGCGAGAAGAACGCGATGAACCTCGCGCTGGACGCAGCCGGCGAACTGGTCTACATCGCGCCGACGCGGGTCAACCTGCAGCTGGCGCAGGAGCGCTGGCCGCAGGTGCGCTTCGCCGCCACCCGCGAGCACGCGGCGGCGGTGGAGCTGTAGCCGCAACGCCACCGCACTGCTAACGTGCGGGGCTTTGCCGGGGGAGCCACGCATGCACGACCACGCCATCGCCTTCACCACGCCGCCCGGAGCGCCACGCCAGCGGCGCTGGCTGCTTTCCCCGCCGGGGCGGATTGCGATCTTCGTGGCCTGGCTGGTCGGCCTCATGGTGATGCTGCGGTTCGGCTTCCTCGCGCTGGGCATGGGCCAGGGCACGCCGATCCTGCAGCAGAACCTGGCGCAGTTCGTCGCCCGTGCGCTGGTGCCGCTGGCGGCTTACCTGATCCTGGTGAAGCTGGTCGAGCGCCGGGCGCTCATCGAGCTGGCGCCACGCTCGCTGTTGCCGCAGGGCCTGCTCGGGGCGCTGGGCGGGCTGCTGCTGTTCAGCGCCGTGGTGGCCGTGCTGTGGCTGGTCGGCAGCTACCACGTGAGCGCGTTCCAGCCGCATGCGCCATGGTTGGGCGCGTTGCTGGTGGTGGGTCTGGGCGCGGGCATCGGCGAGGAGATCGTCTTCCGCGGCGTGCTGTTCCGCATCGTGGAGGAAGGCCTGGGCACCTGGTGGGCGCTGGGCATTTCCGCGCTGCTGTTTGGCGCCATCCACGCTGCCAACCCCGGCGCCACGCTGTGGAGTTCGGCGGCCATCGCGATCGAGGCCGGTCTGCTGTTCGGCATGGTCTACCACGTGACCCGCTCGCTGCCGGTGTGCATGGGCCTGCATGCAGCATGGAATTTCGCCCAGGGCACGATCTACGGCATTCCGGTTTCCGGCACCGCGGCCGACGGCTGGCTGGTCTCCACCCGCAGCGGCCCGGACTGGCTTACCGGCGGCGCGTTCGGTGCCGAGGCATCGGTGGTGGCACTGGCGCTGTGTACCTTGGGCACGACCGGCCTGCTGGTCGTGGCGCGGCGGCGCGGCTCGATCGTGCCGCCGGTCTGGCGCCGCCGATGAGCCGGTGACTGCCCATGCCAGCCCTGGCGCCAGCCATGCAACAGGCGCGCAAACTGCGATGATTCCCGCATGCCCGTGAACCGAACACCCAATACGTGGCTGGCCAACCAGCCGCTGCAGCACAAGATCATGCTGGCCATCGGCCTGCTGCTGGGGCTGTTCCTGCTGGCCAACGCGCTCACCCTGCACTCGCTGCGCCAGCAGGAGGACGACCGGGGCTGGGCGACGCATACCTACCAGGTGCTGCTTCAGCTGGACCACGTGCTGCAATCGATGCAGGCCAGCCAGGTGGGCGCCCGCGGCTACCTGCTGACCCAGGATGCCGCACAACGCTACGCCTTCGAGAGCGCCAACCGGGATCTGGGCACCGATCTCGCGCGGCTGCGTGGACTGATGTCGGACAGCCCACTGCAGCTGTCGCGCATCGACAAGGTGGAGGAAACTGCACAACTGTGGCAGCGCGAGTTCCGTAGTGGAGTGATCGATGCTCTTGCCGGTCTGGGCACGCTCGACCCCGCACAGGCCGCGCTGCAGCGGCAACGCATCCAGTCCGACTACCTGAAACACCGCAGCATCAGCGCGAAGGAGATCGAGGACGTCATCGCGCAGATGACGCTGGACGAGGAGGCGCTGCTGTCCACGCGCAACCAGCGCCTGGACCGGACCATCGCCATCACCCGCACGGTCGACATCGTGGCGGCCGTGCTCGCCATCCTGTTCGGCCTGGCGGTGATCCGGCTGACCCTGCGCCTGGTCACCCGGCCGCTGCGCGCCCTGACCAACCAGCTGACCCGGCTGGCCAACCACGACCATGATTTCGAGATCCGTCGGCTCGAACGCCGCGACGAGATCGGCGAGATCGCCCGTGCACTGCAGGTGTTCAAGCAGATGTTGGTGGACAACCAGACGCAGAGCTGGATCAAGGAGCAGGTGTCCGACGTGGCCCACCTGCTGCTGCAGGCCACCACGCACAAGGAGTTCGCGCAGTGGCTCACCAGCGCGCTGGTGCCGTTGTGCAAGGCCGGTGTGAGCCTGTTCTATTCCTACGACGACGCGCGCCAGCGGCTCGACCTGATCGGCAGCTACGGCCTGCGCCTGAGCAACCGTTCGGCCGACCAGTACCTGCCGGGCGAGGGCCTGGTCGGCCAGTGCGCGCTCGAACGCAAGCCGATCATCCTGGACGACGTGCCCGCCGACTACCTGCACATCGACTCCGGCAGCGGCGCGGCGCTGCCCGGCCATCTGGTGATCCTGCCGGTGCTGTACCGCGACACCCTGATCGGCGTGCTGGAACTGGCCGGCTTCACCCCGCCGAGCCCGGTGGTGCACCAGCTGCTGGACGAGCTGCTGCCGCTGGTGGCGCTGAGCCTGGAAAACCTCAACCGCACGGTCAGCGTGCAGGGTCTGCTGCTGCGCACGCAGGAACAGGCCGACGAGCTGCGCGTGTCCGAACTGGTGATGCGCCAGCAGAAGGAGGTGCTGCGCGACAACAACGACGCGCTGCAGGCGAAGACGGAGGAACTGGAGGAACAATCCCGGCGGCTGATCGCCTCCGAAGAGGAGCTGCGCATCCAGGCCGACGAGCTGCAGGCGTCGAACGAGGAACTGCGCGAGATGACCGAGAGCCTCAACCGGCAGAAGTACGTGCTGGAGGACCTGCAGCAGGAAACCGCGGACAAGGCCGCCGAACTGGCGCGCGCCAGCCAGTACAAGTCCGAGTTCCTCGCCAACATGTCGCACGAGCTGCGCACGCCGCTGAACAGCCTGCTGATCCTGTCGCGCGACCTGGCCGGCAACGCCGGCGGCAACCTGGACGCGGATCAGGTCGAGTCGGCACGGATCATCCACGACGCCGGCAACAGCCTGCTGCACCTGATCAACGACATCCTCGACCTGTCCAAGATCGAGGCCGGCAAGATGGAGTTGGTGATCGACGAGCTGCCGCTGGCCGAGCTGGCGCAGCGGCTGCGCCGCACCTTCGGCCATGTCGCTGCGCAGAAATCGCTGGCGTTCGCGCTGACGATCGGGCCCGACCTGCCGGCAGCGCTGCGCACCGACGGCGCGCGGCTGGAACAGATCGCCAACAACCTGCTCGGCAATGCCTTCAAGTTCACCACCGAAGGCGCGGTGAGCGTGCACGTCGGCCGCCCCGATGGCGAGGTCGACATACCCGAGCTGCTGCATGGCCAGCCGCTGCTCGCGCTGACCGTCAGCGACACCGGCATCGGCATCCCCGCCGACAAACTCGAGCGCATCTTCAACGCGTTCGAGCAGGTGGATGCCGGCACCAGCCGGCAGTTCGGCGGCACTGGCCTGGGCCTGGCCATTTCGCGGCGGATGGCCAGGATGCTGGGCGGCGACCTGGTGGTGCGCAGCGAACCGGGCCACGGCAGCCGCTTCACCGCGCTGTTGCCGGAGGAGCCGCCGGCGGCCGCGTCGATGCAGTCGCAGGCCATGTCCGAACAGCAGGCCACCGCGCCGTTCACCGCGGTCGTCACCACCCCTGACCTGCCAGCAGCGGCAGCCGGCGGCGAGCTGGCCGGCCGCCGCGTGCTGCTGGTGGACGATGACATGCGCAACCTGTTCGCGCTGTCCAGGGTGCTGCGCGGCTGGGGCATGCAGGTGAGCCTGGCGCAGGACGGCGCCAAGGCGCTGCGCATGCTGGCCGAGGAGGCCGCGCCGGAACTGCTGCTGATCGACATCATGATGCCGGGCATGGACGGCTACGAGATGATCCGCACGATCCGTGCGCAGCCGCACTACGGCGCCCTGCCGATCATCGCGCTGACCGCCAAGGCCATGCACGGCGACCGCGAGAAATGCCTGCAGATGGGTGCCAGCGACTACCTGTCCAAGCCGCTCGACCTCGACCGCCTGGCAGTCACCCTGCTGGCCTGGCTGCGGCGCTGAGTACGCCGG
>NZ_SCQN01000065.1 GCF_004321985.1 Castellaniella sp.
TCCGTCATCGACATAGATCACCCGCGCATCGAGCGCCATCCCATCGAGCACGCCGACAAGACGCGCATGAAACAGGGGGAGCACTTCCGCTTCGTTGTACGCGGGCACCACAACGGTGAGACGGACGGATGGGGCCACGAATATCCCTGCGCGCTATGACATCGTCGGCACAGTAATGAGCAACCCGCGCGTCCCCACTCAACGACTTCTCAATTATTCGTTAAGCGTGCTCTGGACAATTGAATCTGAAACGACCGGCCAGCGGGTCGTGTGGACGACGACGATTGACTGATCGCCTGGCACATTCACACCGGGTATCGTCACCACCTCGTTCTTGACTCTATGCTGGCACTGACGAAGCAGCGATAACGAAGCTCCTGGTCGCTGCAAAAGAACAAACTCTCCGGGCAATTTGAATGACGTCGGCCTCTGATTCTCACCGTCTGAACATCCTCACTTCTGAAGAGGTTGAAGACCTGTATGGACTGCCCAAATTTACCGACGACGACCGGAACCTTTACTTCGACCTAAGCCCAGCGGAAAAGGCCGCTGTCGACGCACGCACTCCTGCCGTCGGCCTGTATTTGGCATTGGAGTTGGGCTACTTCAAGGCCAAGCGACAGTTCTTCACCTTCGAGCAGGGCGCCGTGGCCAATGACCTGTGCTACCTGCTCGGGCAGTATTTTCCGGGCCAGACCGTCGAATCGATCAAGGCGCCATCCAGGCCCACGCGCGGTGCCATCCAGCAAACCGTTCTCGACCTATTTGGGTACCGCGTGTGCGACAACGTCGCCAAGACGGAGCTGGAGCAAAAAGCCCAGCGAATCGCAACACTGTCGACCCAACCGCTGTACATCCGGCGTGAGTCACTGCAGCACCTGAGCAACGAACGGATCGTGGCGCTGCAGTACACGACGATGCAGGACATGGTGGGACGGGTGGTGACGCACGAACGCCATCGCGTCACCCGCCTACTCGAACAGGCGATGACCCCAGCGGTCGAGCGAAGTCTCGACGACTTGCTGCGGGCCGACGAACAGATGTATCGGATCAGTGCGCTCAAGCGTGAACCGAAGGACTTCAGCTACAAGGAGCTCAAGCGCGAAGTCGAACGGCGAAAATTCTTCCAGCCGCTGCACGAGTTCGCCCAGAGCTTTCTCGTCGCGGCCGGCTTGTCCAACGAGAGCGGCAAGTACTATGCGTCGCTGGTCAAGTTCTACACGGTCTACAAACTGCAGCGCATGCCCAAGGGCACGACGCGCCTGTACCTGCTCTGTTTCGCTTTCCATCGCTTCCGACAGATCAACGACAACCTCATCGAGGCGTTCATTCATCTGGTCGACCAGTATGAAAAGCAGTCCAAACACGCCGCCGAGGCGGCGATGCAGCAGACGCTGGTGGACGCCAGCGAACACTTGCAGGCGGCGGGCGAGGTGCTTCGCCTGTTCATCGACAAGTCCATCGCCGTCGACAGCCCGTTCGCCACCGTCCAGAAGAAAGCCTTTGAACTGCTGAAGCCGGAGCGCTTTGCGGCAGTGGCCGACTACCTGCGCAATGTCGCTTTCGACAAGACTGCCTTCCAGTGGTCCTACTACACCACAACGCTGTCGCACCGATTCAAGCGCAACCTTCGGCACATGTTCTGCGAACTGGACTTCGCCGGCCGGGTGGAGGATGCGCCGCTACTGGATGCGGTCACGTTCCTGCAGGAGCTGTTGCGCGCGGGCAAGTCGCCGCGACAGACCCAACCGTCACTATTTCCCACGGCGATGATTCCGAAGAGCCTGCAGCGCCACCTCTTTGCCGAGACTGACGAGGCAGGCGATGCGAAGGATCAGGGCAAGCGGTTGGAAGTCGATCGTTATGAGTTCCTCGTCTATCGGCTGTTACGGAACGCGCTGGAAGCCGGAGACCTGTTCGTCAAGGACAGCAACGAATTTCGTCGCTTCGAAGATGACCTGATTAGCGACATGCGCTGGGAGCAGCGCGAAACAGTCCTACAGGAGATTGGTGTACCGCTCCTGATGGCCCCCATCGAGGACACGTTGAGCACGTTCCGTGAGGCGCTGGAAACCCGGTTTGCGCAAGTGAACCAGCGTATTATCGACTCCGCCAACAAACACATCAAAGTCACCGGCCGTGCCGAGAAACGACGGTGGAAGCTGATCTACCCGACGCCTGAAGAACCCGTCAGCGGCTCGTTCTATAGCCAGTTACCCGGCACCGGCATAGCCGACCTGTTGAGATTCGTTGCGGGAGCGACGGGCTTCCTGGGGGCCTTTACCCATGTGCTCGATCGCTATGTCAAGCATGCCCCCGATGCCCGCGAAATCCTGGCTTGCGTGGTCGCGCTTGGTACCAACATGGGCTTGTGGAAGATGGCGGAAGTTTCGGGCCTGAGCTTTTCGTCATTACAGGGCACCGCACGCAACTATCTGCGGCTGGAAACCCTACGGGCCGCCAACGATGCCATCACGAATGCCATTGCGACCTTGCCGGCGTTCCATCTGTACGACATCCGCGACGAGATGCATTCCAGCAGTGACGGGCAGCGCATCGAAACTCAGATCGATACCATCAATGCCCGATACTCGCCGAAGTATTTCGGGTTGCAGAAAGGCGTGAGCGCGTACACGCTGGTGGCCAACCACGTACCGATCAACGCCCGTATCATCGGCACGCACGAGCACGAGAGTCACTACGTTTTCGACCTGCTGTACAACAACACGTCCGATATCAAGCCGGAACGACATTCGACCGATACGCACGGTACCAACCAAGTCAATTTCTGGATCTTGCGCACCTTCGGATATGGCTTCGCGCCGCGGTACCGCGATCTGCACAAGAAGATGCAAACTCTGGTCGCCTTCGAGCATCCCAGTCATTACGCCGACATGTTTATCAAGCCGGCACGCAAGGTCTACGACGAACTCATCGTGAAGGAGTGGCCCAACATCCAGCGCATCATGGCCTCACTGGCGCAGAAGGATGTGACTCAGGCCACCATCGTCCGCAAGTTGAGCAGCTACGCCCGCCAGAACCAGACCAAGAAGGCCCTGTGGGAACTCGACAACATCTGCCGCACGCTGTACATCCTCGACTTCATCGACGACGTGGATTTGCGGCAAAGCGTGCAAAAAGCGCTGAACCGAGGGGAGGCGTATCACCGGTTCCGCAAAGCGGTCGCCTACGTCAACGGCGGCAAGTTCCGAGTTCACACCGAAGCCGAACAGCAAATCTGGAACGAGTGCTCGCGCCTGATTGCCAATGCGATCATCTTCTACAACACGGCACTACTGTCTAAGGTATATGCACAGAAGGTGGCCGCTGGCGACCAGGAGGCTATCGCCATCTTACGAGGAATCTCCCCGGTAGCTTGGCAACATATCAACTTGTTTGGCACGTTCGAATTCAACGAAACTACCACCAAGGTCGACATTGATGCGCTTGCCGCCAGATACGCCGATCCAGACTACTGGAGCAAGGCCTTGAAGGAGATGCAAGAAGTGCCTCTCGGCTGATTTTACATTTTTGGGGGTTGGGCAAAATTAGCCAAC
>NZ_SCQN01000048.1 GCF_004321985.1 Castellaniella sp.
GGGCGAGCCGCTGGGCCAGAAGGTTGCGCGGGATGCCGTGGAGGCGTTCGACCAAGTCTTTGAAGCGATTCGTGCCTTGGAAAAGCTCGCGCACCTCGCCCTCGATCGAGTCGCCGGTATGCAGGTTGAAGCGCCGGATCTGCGAGGGCGAAATGTAGATGTCGTCCGTACTGGCCAGGTAGGATGTTTCGGGCGAACGCAAGAACCCGAAGCCGTCAGGCAGGACCTCCAGGACTCCGTCGCCGAAGATCTGTTCGCCCTGCTTGGCGCGCCGCTTCATGATGGCAAACATCAGTTCCTGCTTGCGCAGCCGGTTGGCGTTGTCGATTTCGAGTTCGGCAGCCATGTCGAGCAGCTGCGAGACGTGCAGCGCTTTGAGTTCGTTCAGGTGCATGGGAAAGGGTAAGAGAGGATCGTGGGATCGATGGCGAGCCCGGAGCCGGGCTCGCGCGTGTGGAATCGGAGTGGGAAAGGGGCGAAGTCAGACGGCTTCGTCGAGAAAAGCCTGAAGTTGTGTGCGTGAAAGAGCGCCGACTTTGGTGGTGTCGACCTTGCCGTTTTTGAACAGCATCAGCGTCGGAATGCCGCGGATGCCGTATTTTGCGGCGATTTCGGGATTTTCGTCGACGTTCAGTTTGGCCACGGTCACGCGGCCCTGGAATTTGGTGGCGGCTTCTTCGAGAAGCGGCGCGATCATCTTACAGGGGCCGCACCATTCGGCCCAGTAGTCGACCAGAACAGGCAAATCGGATTGGAGCACGTCGGTCTCGAAGGACGCGTCGCTAACGTGCTTGATGGAGTCACTCATAGGTAGGCGCAAGTGCGAAGAATGGGAGTCTGCAGGCCATGGATGGATCGCTGCGCGCAGGGCGCGTCTGGCCCGATGCAGATAAGCATACCATTAACTCCGTAAAATAGTCGTTTTTTTCGTACCCACGGCGGGCATTACAGTGACCATTGCTTCATACGACGAGTCTTCGATCCGGGTTCTGAAGGGGCTGGAGCCGGTGCGCCAGCGTCCGGGGATGTACACGCGCACCGATAATCCGCTGCACATCATCCAGGAAGTCATCGATAACGCAGCCGACGAGGCGCTGGCGGGTTTTGCGCACGGTATCGACGTCATTCTGCACACCGATGGAAGCGTGACGGTCGAGGATGATGGGCGAGGGATTCCCGTGGGGGATCACCCGGAAGAGCACACACCGGTCGTCGAACTGGTCTTCACACGCTTGCATACAGGTGGCAAATTCAACAAGGCGGATGGCGGCGCGTATGCGTTCTCGGGCGGCCTGCACGGCGTGGGGGTATCGGTCACCAATGCCTTGTCCACGCGGCTGGAGGTCACGGTCTGGCGCGATGGCGGCGAGTACCGGGTGGTCTTTGGTGACGGCGACGTGATTGAGCCCCTGGTGCGCGTTGCCTCCGTGGGCAAGCGCCGCACTGGTACGCGGGTCCGCGCCTGGCCTGATGGCCGCTACTTTGACCATGCGGGGATTCCGCTGGCGGATCTGGAACATGCCCTGCGCAGCAAGGCGGTGCTGCTGCCGGGCACGCGGGTGACCCTGGCGCTGGAGAAGACTGGGCAGACCCGGGAATGGCACTACGCCGCCGGGTTGCGCGATTATCTGTCGGAAGAGCTGGGCGATGTACCTGTGCTGGTGCCGCTCTTCGAGGGCCAGCAATATGCGGCCGAGGATGACGAGCATTTTGCCCGTGGCGAGGGCGCGCAGTGGGTCGTGGCCTGGACGGCCGAGGGGCCGACGGTGCGCGAGTCCTATGTGAACCTGATCGCGACCACGGCGGGCGGCACGCACGAATCGGGCTTGCGCGAGGGCCTGTTCAATGCCGTCAAGTCCTTTGCCGAGCTGCACAACCTGTTGCCCAAGGGGATCCGCCTGCTGCCTGAGGACGTTTTTACCCGTGCCAGCTTCGTGTTGTCGGCGAAGGTTCTGGATCCACAGTTCCAGGGCCAGATCAAGGAGCGGCTCAACAGCCGCGATGCGGTGCGGCTGGTCGGCGGCTTTCTGCGAAACGCGCTGGAGCTCTGGCTGCACGCCAATGTGGAATACGGCAAGCAGCTCGCCGAACTGGCCATCGGTCAGGCTCAGGCGCGCAGCCGGGCCGCGCGCAAGATCGAGAAGCGCAAGGGCTCGGGGGTGGCTGTGCTGCCGGGCAAGCTCACCGATTGCGAATCATCGGACGCGACCCGCACCGAGGTGTTTCTGGTCGAAGGCGATTCCGCCGGCGGTTCGGCCAAAATGGGGCGCGACAAGGAATTCCAGGCGATCTTGCCGCTGCGCGGCAAGATCCTGAATGCCTGGGAAGTCGATCGCGACCGCCTGTTCGCCAACCAGGAGATCCACGATATTTCCGTGGCGATTGGCGTGGATCCCCATGCGCGCGGGGATGCGGCGGATTTGTCCGGGTTGCGCTATGGCCGCATCTGCATCCTGTCGGATGCCGACGTGGACGGGGCACATATCCAGGTACTGCTGCTCACGCTGTTTCTGCGTCACTTTCCGCGTCTCATCGAAGAAGGCCACGTCTATGTCGCCCGTCCGCCGCTGTTTCGCGTGGACGTCCCTTCCGCTGGCAAGCGGCCAGCGCGCAAGCTGTACTGTCTGGACCAATCGGAGCTGGATGCCGTGCAGGAAAAGCTGCGCGGCGAGGGGCTGCGCGAAGGTGCCTGGCGCATCAGCCGCTTCAAGGGTCTGGGCGAGATGAACGCCGAGCAGCTTTGGGACACGACGTTGAACCCGGATACGCGCCGGCTGGCGCGGGTCCGCCATGGCGGCGACGGCGTTTTGGCGTCCGCCACGATGTTCGAGCTGCTGATGGCACGCGGTGAAGCCGCCCAGCGCCGCGCCTGGCTGGAAGAAAAGGGCAATCTGGCCGATCTGGATGTTTAAGGAATCGTGATGGACGCAAATACCCCCGATCTGCTCGTTGCGGGCGATGATGAAAGTCTGGTGCTCGCGCAGTACGCCGAACAGGCCTATCTGGACTATGCCGTTTCGGTCGTGCGCGGCCGTGCGCTGCCCGAGGTCTCCGACGGGCAGAAGCCCGTGCAGCGCCGCATCCTGTATGCGATGGATGCAATGGGCCTGGGGCCCACCGCCCGGCCGGTGAAATCCGCACGCGTGGTGGGCGATGTGCTGGGCAAATACCATCCACATGGCGACCAGGCGGCTTACGACGCGATGGTGCGCATGGCCCAGGACTTCGTGCTGCGCTACCCGCTGGTGGACGGCCAAGGCAATTTCGGCTCGCGCGATGGCGACAACCCGGCCGCCATGCGCTATACCGAAGCCCGCCTGACGCCGTTTTCGCGTCTGCTGCTCGACGAGCTGGACGAGGGCACGGTGGATTTCGTCGCCAATTACGACGGCAGCCAGCAGGAGCCGGTGTGCTTGCCGGCGCGCCTGCCCATCATGCTGCTCAATGGCGCTTCGGGCATTGCCGTGGGCATGGCGACCGAGATTCCCTCGCACAACCTGCGCGAGATCGCCCGCGCCTGCGTCGCCTTGTTGCGCACACCCGGGCTGCCCGATGCGGAGCTTCACGCCATGGTGCCGGGGCCCGATTTTCCGGGTGGCGGCCAGATCATCTCGTCCGCCGATGAGATTGCGCAAATCTATTCCAGTGGCCGGGGGACGCTGAAAGCCCGCGCCCGTTGGCATTTCGAGGACCTGGCACGGGGCCAGTGGCAGTGGGTGGTCACCGAGCTTCCGCCGGGCGCTTCGTCGCAAAAGATCCTGGAGGCCATCGAGGAGCTCACCAATCCGAAGCCCCGGGCCGGCAAGAAGTCGCTGTCGGCCGAACAGCAGCAGACCCGCGCGCTGGTGCTCAACATGCTGGACTCCGTGCGCGATGAATCCGGCAAGCAGGCCGCCGTCCGGCTGGTGTTCGAACCCAAGACCAGCCGTATCGACCGCGATGAATTCGTCAATCTGCTGCTGGTGCGCACGGGTCTGGAAGGCAATGTGCCCGTGAACCTCGTGTGCATCGATACCGACGGGCGGCCTGGCCAACGCAGCCTGCGCCAGATTCTGGAGTCCTGGCTGGTGTTCCGCTCGCAGACAGTGCTGCGCCGCACGCGGCATCGCCTGGACAAGGTGCTGGACCGCATCCATATTCTGGAAGGCCGCAGCATCGTCTACTTGAACGTGGACGAGGTGATTCGCACCATCCGCGAGGCTGACGAGCCGCGTGCGGCGCTGATGCAGCGCTTCAGCCTGAGCGCGCGGCAGGCCGACGACATTCTGGAGATGCGGCTGCGGCAGCTCGCGCGTCTGGAGGGCATTCGTATCGAACAGGAACTCGCCCAGAAACGCACGGAACAGGCTGAGCTGCAGGGTCTGCTGGACAATCCGAACGCCTTCCGTCGCCTGGTGATCCGCGAGATCGAGGCTGATGCGAAGCAGTTTGGCGACGACCGGCGCACACTGATCGAGACGGCCGAGCGTGCGGTGATGGAAACGCAGGTGGTGGACGAGCCTGTCACCGTGGTGGTGTCGCAAAAGGGCTGGCTGCGCGTGCGCCAGGGACATGGCCATGATTCGGCGCAATTCAGCTTCAAGGCAGGCGATGGCCTGTATGCCACGCTGGAGTGCCGTTCGACCCAGGAGCTGGTGGCATTGTCCGATACTGGGCGGTCGTACAGCGTAGCGGTCTCCGGGCTGCCCTCGGCGCGCGGCGATGGCCAGCCCATCACTTCCATGGTCGACCTGGAGCCCGGCAGCCGCATCGTGCATGTGGTGGCGGGTGCACCCGACGAGCGTCTGTTGCTGGGGGTGGTTTCTGGCTACGGTTTTGTGGCCCGGCTGGGGGATCTGTCCACCCGGCAGCGGGCGGGCAAACAGTTCGTGACGGTGGACAAGGGGGATCATCTGCTCAGACCGCTGGCGCTGCGCGCGGACGATGCGGCCGTGGCGCTGCTCACTCGCAAGGGCAAGTTCCTCGTGGTGGCACTGGATGAACTCAAGACGCTGGCGGGCGGCGGCCGAGGGACCATCCTCATGGGTCTGGATGCGGACGACGGCCTGGAGCAGTGGGCTGGCGTGGGGCCAGGCGGCATCGTGTTGCGCGGGGTTTACCGAGCACGCGACACGGAACTCGTTCTGTCGCACGACGAACTGCTGGAATATGCCGGTCGTCGGGCGCGCAAGGGGAAGCTCCTGGCGACCCGGCTCAAGCAGCCCAGTCTCTGGTCCGGTCCTGCGTCGGGTGGGGCCTAAAATAGGACCGGGAACGCTGCGAAGGGAAGAATCATGAGCTTCAGGGTATTGGTGCAGCCTGCTGGTCGGGAATTCCAGGTCGAGCCAGGGCAGACTGTGCTGGATGCCGCGCTCGCCGCTGGTCTGGTGCTGCCTTACAGCTGCCGCACCGGCACCTGCTCGACCTGCCGGGCGAGGATCGTATCGGGCGACTATGATGCTGGCCCGGCGCCAGCCCGGATCCTGGATGCCGCCGATCTAGCGCAGGGCTACACGCTGCTGTGCCAGGCTCGTCCGGCTTCTGATCTGGTGATCGAGGCACAGGAAGTGCGCCTGTCCAGCGACGTGGTAGTCCGTAGAATGCCCGTGCGGGTCCAGGCGCTGGAGCCGCTGGGCCCTGATGTGATGCGGGTCGTTCTGCAGCTTCCGAGCGCCGAACCCTTTCATTTCTATCCCGGGCAGTATCTGGAATTTCTGCTCAAGGACGGTGTGCGGCGCAGTTACTCCATGGCCTGCCCCACGGCCGATGGCCACCGGGTGGAGCTCCATGTGCGGCACACGCCGGGCGGCACGTTCACCAGCCGCGTTTTCGGTGTGGGCGATATTCCCCTGAAGGTTCGCGATATTCTGCGCGTCGAAGGGCCGTTGGGCTCGTTCTTCGTGCGCGACGACATTGCGCGTCCCATTGTGTTTCTGGCCAGCGGCACCGGCTTCGCGCCAATCAAAGCCATGCTGGAGGCCATGATAGCGCGCGGTGACACGCGCCCCGCCGTGCTGTACTGGGGCGGCCGGCGCCCGGGAGACCTCTATCAGGCCGCACTCGCCGAGAGCTGGCAAAAGATTCTGCCGGACTTCCGGTTCGTCCCGGTGGTTTCGGAGGCGCACACTGAGGATCATTGGACGGGACGCACCGGATGGGTCCATCAGGCCGTGATGCAGGACTTGCCGGATCTGTCGGCCCACCAGGTTTATGCATGCGGGGCGCCGGTGATGGTGGAGGCCGCACGGCGAGACTTCGTGCAGGGCTGCGGCCTGCCGCCCGATGCCTTCTTCGCCGACGCCTTCACGTCCGAGGCGGATCGGGCGAGCGCGTTGTCCGGCGCCTGAGGCCAGGGCGGAGCGAACGAGGCTGCGGGAGCGGGATCATGAAGGTGGCGGTATTCGGTGCGGGCGTGATCGGAGTTTGCAGCGCTTGGTGGCTGGCGAAGTCCGGCCATGAGGTCGTGGTGGTCGACCGCCGCGCGGGACCGGCCCTGGAGACTAGCCGCGCCGGTGCAGGCCTGGTTCCCGCTGGCCATGCGCAACCCTGGGCCAGTCCGCACGCCTTGCGGCCGTTGCTGCATGGTTCCGGCCGGATCGATGCGCCATTCAGCGTCGCGTTGCGTCTGAGCCCTCATCAGTGGCTCTGGTGCCTGCGATTTCTGGCCCAGTGCCGCCACGCGCGGCTTTCTGCCAATCGGCAGGCTCTGGTGAACCTGGTGCAATACAGTCGGGGGGTTCTCCGATCGCTGCGCACCGATCTGGATATCGCCTGTGATCATTCGGCGCGGGGTGTGCTGACGCTCTACCGGGATGCGGGGATGATGGCACGTGCGCGGGCCGCGGTACCGGACCTGGCGGAGTGGGGCGTGCAGCGGCGTGCCGTCGACAGGGATGAGATCCTGCGTCTGGAGCCAGCCCTGAGCCCGGCGATCGAGAACATAGTGGGTGCCGATTATTGGGCTGACGACGAGGCCGGCGACGCGTATCTGTTCACCCGTGCGCTAGCCGAACACGCGCGTGCCGCCGGGGTGGACTTTCATTTCAACACGCGCGTGAATCGGCTGGTGCCGGTGAACGGCCGTGTGTCGGTGGCAGAGCTGGTCGACCCGGACGGGTTTTTCAGGCCTTTGAATGCCGATGCCTTCGTGCTGGCGCTGGGCAGCTTCACGCCCATGCTGACCCGGCCACTGGGGGTGTCGTGCGCGGTTTACCCGGCCAAGGGCTATTCGGCGACCTTCGGGGTGCGGGATGCATCCGCTGCGCCGGGAATCGGTCTGGTGGATGAGGCGGCCGGGGTGACCGTCACCCGGCTGGGGGATCGCCTGCGGATCACCGGTACGGCAGAGATTGGCAATTATTCCCGCGCGCTGAATACAGCTCGTTGCAATCAGCTCGTGGAACAAGCCCGGGCCTTGTTCCCAAGTGCACTGGATTTTGATAATGTTCAGTTCTGGTCCGGGTTGCGGCCGGCCACTCCGTCTGGCGTGCCTTTGATCGGGCGCACCCGGCTACGCAATCTGTACCTGAATACCGGTCATGGTCCGTTGGGTTGGGCCATGGGTGCTGGCTCCGGCCGGGCTCTGGCGGATCTGGTGTCGGGGCGGCTGCCCGACGTCGATTTTCCTTTTTTGGATTAATTTGAGATGAAGCATACTTTTGGCCCCGGCGCGTTTCGCCCGGGGTTTCGTGTTGTCTGTGCTTTGGCGGCAGCTTCGATCACTGTGCCGGCCCTGGCAGCGACCGAGGTCCCGCTGTGGTACTCCCTGACCGGTCACAACGCCGAGGCCTTCCAGACGCTGGTGAAGAACTACAACCGTAGTCAGTCCGCCGTGCAGGTCACGCTGAAGGCCTTCGATACACCGGAGGCCCTGGACCAGGCGCTGGCGGCGGCTGCCGCGGCCAAGAAACTGCCGGCGCTCGCGCAGATGGGCGATACGCACAGCCTGGACGAGATCGCCAGCCGCTCTTATGTACAGCCCTTCTACACGTTGGAGAAATCCGCCGAGCTGAAGAATGTGCGCTGGTTCGTGTCGCCGGACAATGCCTTCATCCGTGACCCCAAGGGCCGCCTCATGGCCTTCCCGGCCATGCTGCAGGTGCCGGTCATGTACTACAACCAGGATGCCTTCAAGAAGGCCGGTCTGAATCCTGCGGTGCCACAGCGGACCTGGATGGAACTGCAGGCGCAGCTCGTGACGCTCGCCAACAACGGCTCGCGCAGCTGCCCGCTGACCTCCGACCTGCCGGTGTCCATCAACCTGGAAAACCTGGCGGCCGTGAACAACCAGCTCTATGCGAGCGCAGAAAACGGCCTGAAGGCCAAAGGCCTGCCGAGCTTCTCCTTTGATTCCACGTATGTGCGTCACCTGTCGCTGATGGTGACCTGGGTACGGTCCCAGATCATGGTGCGCCCCGATGCCGGCATGCATTCCATTGGGCGCTTCGGCCAGGGTGAATGTGCGGTGCTGATGTCCAGCTCCGGCCACATTGGCGACTTCAGCAGCCAGCGCAAGCTGCATTATGGCGTGAGCGGGCTACCGTATTACCCGGATGTGACACATACGCCCGGGAATCCCTTCGTGAGCGGTTCGGGCCTGTGGGTGATGAAGTCCGCCAAGCCGGTGACCGACGCAACCGTCGCGTTCCTGGGATGGCTGGCTCAGCCCAAGCAGGCTGCTTCCTGGTATCAGCAGACGGGGTTCCTGCCGCTGACCCAGGCCGCGTTCGACCAGACGCCGAACAGCTATTACGGCGATCTGGGCCAATGGCGGCAATTGGTCGCGGTGTATGCCGGCCACACGGCGTCCACGGCGCAGGGCTTCCGCATTCAGAATTATCCGGCCATTCACGCACGGTTCCGCCAGATCCTGGATTCCGCACTGGACGGCAAGCAGTCGGCCGTAACGGCATTGAGCATGGCCGCTGTGGAAGGCAACAGTCTGGCGCACCAAGGCATGGCTCAGGCGCCTGCCAGCAAGAGCGAGCGGCCGGTCCACCACCGCCGCACCTCGCACGCGAAGAAGTAGATACTTTGCTCCATTCGTAGTTTCCGATCTGGCGCGCTGCGCGCCACCCCGCCACCATAGGCACCTGATCGATCCGGTCAGGTGCCTTTTTCTTTGGGGGTGGCGATGTTCAGACTCTTGGGTGCGGGGGTTCTCGTCCTGACGCTGGCCGGTTGCGCCACTTCCAGCGGGCCGCAGTGGTGGCGCACGCTGGCTGGTCTGTCGCCGGTGCCGGGGCATTTCCGCTTCGACTGGCACATGGACGGCGATCCGTCCCTGGCGCCACTACAGGTGTTTGATGACGGGCGGCGGACCTGGCTGCAGTATCCCGTGGGCCAACCAGCGCCGGCCGTGTTCGAGCGCACCGCGGGTGGCGACCGGCTGCTGCATCCCGGGCGTGAAGGCGACTACTTGGTCATCACAGGCGTCCCGACGCGCCTGCTGGTGCGTGGCGGGCAACTGCAGGCACAGATCTGGCGCGAGCCTGGGGTTGATTCTGCTGCGCCGATTCCGGCATCGGCCGAACATGCACCCGTCACTCTTTCGCCTGTTTCTCCCGCGGCGGTGTCAGCCGCTCCGGCGCAGGCTTTTGTGCCCGTTCCGATAGCGGCTGTGGCATCGCCCCCGCCAACGGCGCAGGCGCCAGCGCTACTGCCTTCTCCACCACCCCCGCCACCGTCATTGCCGCTACCCCCACCTCCCGTTTCGCTGGCGCCGGACGTGTCGGTACCAGGCCAGGCTGACATCTCGTCGGTGCGCCGATCGTCCAGCCAGGGCTCTCCCGCTACTGGTCGGCCCCGTTCGCGCGGTTTCTTCGAGGCCACACCGGCGGATGGCAATATCCGCCGGGTCTTGGGTCGTTGGGCGCGGTCGGCCGGTTGGCTGTTCGAATCGGAGCACTGGGCGGTAGACGTGGATATTCCGCTGGCGGGTTCCGCAGCCTTCGGTGAAGAGTTCGTTCCCGCCGTCAGGAGCCTGCTGGCAGCCACGGAACTGGGGGATAGGCCGCTGCAGCCGTGCTTTTACGCCAACCAGGTACTGCGCGTCGTGCCGCTGGCGCAGCGCTGTGATCGCACCCAGGTGCCGGGGGCTTCCTCATGAATGCTGGCGGCGCCTTGGCACGCCGATCGTCTGGCCGCCGGAGTCCGCACGGTCGCAGCCTTCGCTGGCTGGTCCTGGTAGGGGTCTTCGGTGCACTTTCAGGGTGTGCGCTGGCGGACCGCGTGCGGCAGGCTGCCGCGCGGCACCGCGATGTGGCACAGACCGTAACCCGCAGTCATCAGGAATTTTCCAGCGCAATCACGGATCCGGATCTGCGCCGTGCCGCCCAGCAGGTCGACAAGCCCTGGATTGCCGGCCGCGCGCAGCCGCTGGAGCGTGAGCTCAGCCTCCCGCCCGCGCTGCGTGCGAATGTGCAGACCACGCTGCTGTTTGCGGATGGCACCGACGATTTGCGCAGGATTGCACGGCGTATCGCCACCGTTACCGGGATCCCGGTTCGGGTGCAGCCGGATGCGCTGTTGCCAGACAACCATTTCCTGCCGCGCCTGGCCGGGCAAATGGGCCATGGGCAACAGGTTTTGGCAGACAGCGAACAGCCGTTTGATCTGGCGCCGGGGCCAGCGCCGCTGCCACAGATCCTGGATCGCCTGGCAGCGCACCGGGGCATCCGCTGGCGCCATGGTCCGGACGGGATCGAGTTCTTCCGGACTGAAACGCGCGTCTTCAATGTCCAGGCGCTGACGTTGGACGCCCGGGCGCAGGCTTCGTTGGGCCTGGGGCGCAATCAGACGGAGGGTGGCTTCATCAGTGCCTCCAGCACGCGTCTGTCGGGTAGCGACCAGGACGTGATGAAATCCATCCGGGCGCGTATTGAGCCCTTCCTCTCGCGCTCGGGCGTGCTGGTAGCCGAGCCCGGAGCCAGTTCCTCGGTCGTGGTCACCGACACGCCGGAAGTCCTGGCGCGGATCGGCCGGTATCTGGAACAAGAGAACCGGGCGCTCACCCGGCGGGTGCGGCTGGTTTTCGAGGAACTGACCGTGGCCTTGAGTGAGCAGGCTCACGCCAGTCTGGACTGGAACCTGGTCTTCTCCGGCGCGCGCCTCGCCGCCGGCTTGACGGTACCGGCGCTGGCCACTGGTCCGGCCGGCCGGCTGGCCGTTGGTGTGACCCGGGGTCCGATGTCCGGCAGCGAGGCAGTCATCCAGGCGCTGGGCGAGTCTGTACGATTGGTCCGGCGCAGCAGCGTGCCAATGCTGACATTGAGCCGGCGACCTGTCACGCACGCTGTGCGTACCACATTTTCGTATATCGATCGGGTGGAAACCACTCCCGTGGTTGGTGCCACCGGCCTGGCGGTCCCGGCGGTATCCGTCAACCAGAAGGAAGAGACCGTAGGGTCCTTGCTTACCTTGGTGCCGGATGCCCAGGAAGACGGTCAGATTTTGCTGTCGCTGGCCTACGACAACACGGTAGCGCAGCCACTGAAGACCGTGACCTTCGGTGACAAATCGAATCCGCTGCAGTTGCAGCAGCTCACCGTAGAGGGCAACGGTACTGTCCAGCAGCTTGCCTTGCAGCCCGGCCAGCCTCTGGTGGTATCTGGGTTCGAGCGGCGCCAGTCCGAGTCGGCCGAGCGGCGCTTGAACCCGGGGTTACCAGCGATTCTGGGGGGCGGCAATGCGCTCAACGAGCAGCGGCTGGCCACGATCCTGATCATCACGGCACAGGTCGAGGAGGGCCCCTGACCCATGCAGCTCTCGCGCGTCATTCAGGTCGGCGATGTATCTCTGGTGTTCGGACTGGATTGGGTTCCGCTGCTGGGCGACGAAGGCCGGGCGGCCGACGTCGCTGGCCGCCATGGGGCCAGTCACTTGGCACTGTCTGGCAATCCGCCCGCAGCGCTCGGAATGGCCATGGACCTGTCGCGCCGGTCCACCTATTGGTCGGCAGCCGTCCTCATGGCTTCCCAGCACCCGATCGGAACCGTCGTGCGGGTAATTTCGCTGGAGGAGGGCGTCTGGCATGTGCTGGCCTGTCACGAAGGCGTTGCCCTGGTCCGCGCGGATCGTAGTTATCTCGATCATGCGCTCGCCCGTCAGGCGGTCGAGGTACTGCGCATGAGTTATCCGCATCTGTCACTTCACGAGGATTCGCTGTCGGGGAGCGCAGAAGACGGACGCACAACCGGTTTGCAGGATTTGGCGAAACTGTCGGCCTCAATACCGCCTCTGCAGCGGGTCCGTCGGCGTGCGGTCAGGTGGGTGGTGCTGGCCCTGTTAGCGTTGGTCGCCGCCGTGTTCACGGCTGGATTCTGGCGGGCAGCGTCGCCACTCGCACCGCCGCTGCCGACTGCCCAGGCCGCGTGGACGCTGGCGCTGGATCAGACCCTTGCCCGTCAGCCGGTTCACGGTCCTGCCGGCACCCGGGATCTTTTGCAGGCCCTGTATCGTCAACCCGTTCATCTGGCGGGCTGGCGGCTGCAATCCCTCCGATGCGAGCCGGGATCTGAAAGTCTCCGCTGGCGCTGTGTGGGCGATTATCGGCGCGACCATGCTGCAGCCGACAATCGAGGCCTGTTGGCGGCTGCTCCCGCTGATTGGCAGCTTGATTTTCCGTCCATCGATCGGGCGCGGAGCCGGTGGCCGCTGACCCCGGCAGCCATGCCGGTGCAGCTCGACAAGCTTCCGGCCAGTAGGATACTCGCCCGGGACTGGGTGAGCGCCCTGCAGGGGATCCTCCCCGCGTTCTCGAAGATTCAGGTCGAGCCCCCGCGCCCACTCGCCATCTCCGTGCCCCGCGATGCGCATGGCCATGAACTTCCGCGCCCCGCCGATCTGCCGGCACTGGCCACCCGTGCCCTGCAGGTTCAGGGACCTCTGCAGTCCGCCTCGCTGCTGGTGCCCTTGGCGCAGGCGGTGTCCTGGCGCAGGGTCAGCTTGACCTTCACACCCGGCGCTCGCACCGGTGTGCGTGACAGCCGACTGATTTTGCACCTGGAGGGAATGGCCTATGAAGGCATATGACCTGCTCCGCCAATGGCCGTGCGTGGGGCACTGGCGCCGCTGGTTCCGATCTGCGCGAGCCGCAACAGTCTTTCTGGTGGTCGCCAGCTGCCTTGCCGGTGCTGCGGGAGCCCAGTCGGACGAAGACTGGGAGACCCTGTCCGTTCGCGAGCTCATGCAGCAGGACTTGCGGCAGGCACTGGATGAGGTCGCGCGTTCCAGCCCCTCAGGATCAGGTGGCGGGGCGCGCCCCACACCCGCACCGGTTCGTCCGTTGCTTGCCCCGCGTCTGGTGGCATTGTATGGGGTGGGCCGCGCGCTGATGGCCGAGGTTCAGGTAGGACGTGACTCGTATCTGTATGTTCGCGGGCAGGCCTATCCCGCAGGACACGCGGGCGACCGGACGGTCTATCAGTTGCGCGGCATGAATGGCGCGTGTATCCAGCTCGAGCGGGGCGAAGATCGGCATTCCCTGTGCCTGCGCATGCTGCTGGGCGAGGTGCAGCCATGAAGGCACCGGTGTCCTCCTGGCTGCTGGCCGAACCGCCCGCACCGTTCAATCCGGCGCTCGCCGGCGCGATTGACCATCCCGAGCAGATTGCGGCGCTGCAGCCTGCCGTGCGCCGGTTGCTGCTCCGGCCCCTGGGGATGTCGACGCTGGCCGACCGGTTCTGTCCGGTGGAACGCGAGGACGGCACGGTTACGCTCTTCACACGTGCCGAGCATGTGGGCGGCGATCAGGCCGAAGCGCTGTTGCGCCGGATCAGGGATGCAGGCCATCGGCTGTCGGCGCCGGATCGCTACGTGCTGCCGGCTGCGCTGCTCTTGAGTCTGTCGCGCGGCGAGGACAGGGCTTGGCTATCAGGATCGGCCGCGCCTGCAGCGGACCGGACGCCCACGGCGCTGTCAGGAGTCTTCCAGGATTTGCTGGAGTGGGGTGTGCGCCATGGGGCGACCGACCTGCATCTGAACGTGGACAGGAGCGCACCACAATCCGAGGTGCGCTATACGGTTGCGGGTCGATATGTGGCGCCTGAACGCTTCCGTCACATGCCGACCGACCTGCTCATGGACATGCTGTCGGTCGTGTGGATGGACATCCAGGGTGGCAACGGCGCAGTCTTCGACCCGCTGATCGAACAGCAGGGTAGTTTGCTACGCCGTGCCGAGGGCCGGGACCTGCTGTTGCGTTGGGCCTCCCTGGCTTCGGATCGCGGGCCCAGCGTGTGCCTTCGCATCCTCGAACGCGATGCCGGCCTGCGTGCCGTGACGCTGCAGGCGCTGGGGTACCAGGCACGTCATGTCGCGCAGTTCGAGCGCGTCCTGTGCGCGGAGGGCGGCGCAGTGGTGCTGGCCGGTACGGTGGGTTCGGGAAAGTCGACGACGCTGGCCACCGTGGTCCGCAGCCTGCCCGATCACCGCAAGATCATCACGCTGGAGGAGCCGGTGGAATACCGCATTGACGGTGCCATCCAGAACACCATTTCGCGGGATCTGGACCGTCAGGCGCACGATCGCTACGCCACCAAGCTGCGCACACTCAAGCGGTCGGCCATGTCCGATGTCTTGCTTGGTGAGATCCGTGACGCCGAAAGCGGGCTGGCCTTCATGGACCTGGCGGGATCGGGGGTGAACGTCTACACCACGGTGCATGCTCCCTCGGCTCGCGCGATCGTCGATCGATTGGCGTCCCGGTTTGTCGGGGTACCCCGGGATTTTCTGGAAACACCTGGGGTACTGAAGCTGCTGGTATTCCAGGTGCTGCTCCCACGCCTGTGTCCGGCATGTGCCAGTGAGGCCGCACCGGGCGAACTCGCACGCCAGCAGGGTGGCAATCCGGACCATTGGCGTACCTGGCTGGGCTGGATTGAACACTGCTGGCACATCACCCCAGAAAAACTGCGCTTGCGCAACCCCGCCGGTTGCCCAAGCTGCCGGCGACCACAGTTGCCCGAGCTGGCGGGTTACGAGGGGCGTACTGTCGCTGCCGAATTGCGCGAGCCCGGCCTCTGGGCAACCGACGCGGCAGATGATCCCTATCGCCCGGATCGCATCGATAGCGCCATGGCGCACGCCATGGAGAAGGTTGCTGCCGGGCTGATCGATCCGCGCGATGTTGAACCCCGTTTCATGGCGTTTGAAACGCTGGCGCTGCGCCTCCGGTCGCGTCGGTCGCTCCACGGCGGGCTGCGGCTCGCAGGAGGTGCCCGGTGACTGATTCGGTTCATTGGCGCGACCTGGAATTGCGTTTGGACGCCTGGCGCTTCGCCAGCCGGCGTGCCGATTATTTCGAGTACCTGCACGCCGTACTGCAGGGTGCCGGCGGGCGGCTGACGATCCGCGAGCTTTTTGATCGCGATGCGCTGCGTCATGGCCCGCGAACGGTGCGCGGACGGCTGTCGCGCGCCTGGTCTCGGGCCTGCGAGGCGAGTGGAGGCGACTTGTACGGAACCTGGCTGGGCAGCCTTCCGGTCGATGAGCTGGCTTTGATTCGTGCCGCACAAGCGCATGGCAATGCGCGGCTGCTGGCCTGCTTCCATGCGCTGGCTGGCCACCTGAACCTGCTCATGGCGGCACAGCGGCTGCTCTGGGCCTCGCTGGGTGTAGCGGCGGTAGCCGCAGGGGTTGCCAGCCTGTTGGTGCTGGCCCTGCCGGCGTGGACGGTTCCTGCCTTGCAGCAGGCCTTCCAGGGCCTGCCGCCAGAGTATCTGAGGGGCCAGGCTAGGGCTCTGTTTGCGGTGGCCGGCTGGCTACGGGACTGGGGGCTGGTGCTGCCCGTGTCGGTGGCCGGGGCGACTGGCTGGCTGGTGTACGCCTTGCCTCGTGCGCGTGGTGACTGGCGGCGACGTCTGGACCAGTATGGCCCGTGGAAACTCTATCGCCAGGTCCAGGCCCTGCGCCTGCTGGCTTTGGTGGCCATCCTGCTGCAGCCCGGGACAGGCGGATCGCATCAGTTGCGACCGGTGGTGGCACTGTTCCTGGGTCAGGCCAGCCCCTGGCTGTCCATGTACCTGCAGCGCATCGTCCGGCGGATCGATCACGGACTGGCGGGTGCCGCCGCCTTCGATACCGGCTTGCTGGATCCCGATCTGTATTGGTATCTGGAGGACATGACGCTTGCCTGCGGGCTGCCTGAAGCGCTGCGCATGACACATGCACGCATGGCACGCGTCTGGCTGTCGCGCATCCGGTTGCAGGCGCAGACGCTGCGCTGGCTGGTGTTGCTGTGCGGGTTGGCGGTCGTGCTGGGCATCGGCCTTTGGCACTACGCCGCCATCGACGAACTCAGGCGCAGCTGGATGATGTTTCACGCCGGCCAATGAGGGACGGCGGTTTGGGCCGGAAAGCCGGCAAGGGGGAACCATGCAAGTCAGACAGCGACAGAACGGGAGGCGGTCCGCCATGCGGCGGGATCAGCGAGGATTTTCGCTCATCGAAGTCTCCATCGTCACGGCCATCGTGCTGCTCATTGCAGTCATCGGGATTCCGGCCATTGGCGGTTATGTGATGGAGAACAAGGTTCCAAAGGTCGGCCAGGAACTGGCCCGATTCGTCATGCACACGCGCGTCAATGCCGGGACTTCGGGCGAGGCGCCCTACGATGGCATCAGTACCCAGAACCTGGCCGCGTTGGTGGCCGATTCCACCGTGCTGACCATGACGACAGATGGTTCCGTGCTGCATGGCCTGGGTAGTGGCGGATCGGTCGAGATTGAACCGACAGACGGAGGCACCGGCTTTTTGCTGCGTCTGCGGCAGGTCAACCATGTGGCCTGCCCGTCCATCGCTTCAGTCCTGCAGCGTGTGGCCGACCGCATCATCGTCAGTTCGGATGCCGGGCCGGCACAGACGGTGAAGGACGCCAACATCGTCTATAGCGCGCTGGCGGCCGAGTCGGCCTGCACCAAGGGAGACGTCAATCAGTTCGTGTTTCATGTCCACTAGCCGGGTGTGCGTTCTGCCGGGCTGCCGGCTGTCGGGTGTGGCTGGCGCGGCCCACTCCGCGCAGCGTGGAATGCTGCTCGTTGAACTCATGATCGTGGCGGCTGTAGCCCTGGCTCTGGCCGTCTGGGGCAGCCATGAGTGGGCCGAGCGCACGCGCGTCCTGCAGGCCCGCAGCCTGGCCGCCTGGATGGGGACGGCGCGGGACGCCGTTCAGGCCTATCTGTCGCAGGAGTCTGCCCGTCTTGCCCAGGGGCTCGCCGCCGACGGGTCGGCCGGCGGATCCCTGTCAGCGCCCGGCTGGCAGGATCTTCAGGCGCAGGGGTTCCTGCCCGGGGGTTGGCAGGCGCGCGGCCCGATGGGCCATGAGCTGGGGCTGCATCTCTGGCAAAGCGGTGATTGTGTGGGCGAGACCTGCCGCCTGAATGCACTGGTGTACACGCGCAGCGCCCTGCTGCGCCGCTCCGGTCAGTTCGACACTGCGTTGGTGGCTGAGTGGCTGCTGGCGGCTGACGGGCGCGGGCTCGTGTTGTGGCCGCACAAGCCCGACGTGTTCAGCGGCGCAGGCGAACGGGTTCCTTTACCGGTAGGCGGTCCGGCGCAATGGGTGCCGGGGACGGTTGCTCTCTTTGTGGCGCAGGCGGTCGTGCGCGAAGCGGCCGCTGGAGGCGGCGGTTCGAGTGAAACAGAGGACTTCCTGCGGGTGCGGGACACGCGTGATCCCGACTTCCAGAATGGGGTGACTGCCGCAGGCGAGGTGCGCAGCGGTACCCGTGTGGTCGCACGCGAGAGCATCGTGCTCGAAGACGGCTGGAAGGGTGGGACCGCTTGCCCGATCGAGGGGGCGGTGGGACGGGATCAAAACTATGCCGGCGTCCTGATCTGTCGTCAGGGCAAGTGGAACTTGGTGGCTCGGGCGACCGGCGGTGGCTACATGTTGAACAGCCGCCGAGGATGCAAAAATATCCTGGGTACGCCCACGCCCAATCCTTACACTGGGGAATGCCTGTGTCCGGCGGGGTTCTCGGTCCTGCAGGTCTCCGAGAGCGGTTCCATGACTGCGCCCGAAGGGCTCACCATGGGGTATTTGTGCATTCCGAACTGAAAGCAGGGCCCCGTTGGCCGCGTGAGCGGCCGGTGCGGTCCCTTTGCCACCTACGCTACTTCCCGCTCCAGCCCGCGATCACGGCGCGTTCGTCGTCCGTCATTTTGGTCAGGTTGGCGAGCGGCATGTACTTGCTGCCCACGACCTGCTTGATCTGGGCGGCGTGCTGAATGGCCTGCGCCGTGGTGTCCAGCATGATGCCGGCGGGTGCCGAGGAGAAGCCTGGTTGCGTGGGTTTGGCGGAGTGGCATTCGATGCAGCGCGCCTGCAGGATCCCGTGTACTTGCGCCAGCGTGACGCCGGCCGGGGTTGCGCCCGCGGCTGTGGCGCCCGCTGCCGCAGCGCCGGCCGGTGCTGTCTGAGCTGCAGCCGCCGGAGTCGGCGTGGGGGCCGCAGCAGGCGAGGGCGCCGCCAGCCAGCCGATGATGACCAGCAGGATGATGCCGGCTGCGGGGTAGCGCAGGTCGTTCTTGCCAGTATGGCGCAGCACGAAGTACTGGCGGATGGCCGCGCCGGCGAAGATGAAGAGGCTCATGATGACCCAGGCATACTCATTCGTGTAGGTGAACGAGTAGTGGTTACTGAGCATCAGGAAGATCACCGGCAGCGTGAAATAGGTGTTGTGCACCGAGCGCTGCTTGCCCCAGGCGCCATCGAGCGGATTGGGTTTTTCGCCGGCTTTCAGCGCCTTGACCATGCGGCGCTGGCCGGGGATGATCCAGAAGAACACGCTCCAGGCCATGCAGGTGGCCATGAGGCCGCCGACCAGCAGGAAGGCGGCGCGACCCGGGAAGATCTGCGTGGACAGCCAGGACGCGAACACCATCATCACGCCCACGGCCACGCTCAGCCATCCGTCGTGGTTTACAGTGGGGCTGATGAGGCGGCATAGCTGCGAATAGACGTTGTAGCCCACGACCAGGAACGCGACAGCCACCAGGCTGGCTTCCGTGCCATTCATGCCGCGCACCCAGGTCCAGGGGCTGCTGGGGTTCACCAGATAGATGTTGGCGTTCAGGCAGTACATCAGCACGAACAGGCCGAAACCCGACAGCCAGGTGGTGTAGGCCTTCCAGAACGACCAGTGCAGATCGTCGGGCAGCTCGGCGGGGTTGGTCAAGTATTTTTCATTGTGATAGAAGCCGCCGCCGTGCACAGCCCACAGTTCGCCGAATACGCCAAGCTGCTTTGCGCGTTCGGTGTGCGGCTTGTGCAGGCTCAGGTCCAGCATCACGAAGTAAATCGATTCGCCGATCCAGGCGATGGCGGCAATCACGTGCAGCCAACGCAGCAGCAGATTGCCATAATCCAGAATGAATCCTTCCATGAGGGTCTCCACGATCTCGTCGAAAAAGTCCGATGCAACGGTGCGCCGTGGTCAGGCCTGAGCCCGCGCGCGGCGGTGGAACATCAGCTGCCGCGATAGGTGGACCAGGTCCACGGGGTCACGACCAGCGGGACGTGATAGTTCTCGTCGGGATTGGCAATGCCGAACCGCAGAACGACCTGGTCGACAAAGCGGGGTTCCGGCAACGACAGGCCCTTGTGGGCAAAGTAGTCACCGGCATGGAAGACCAGCTCGTAGGTGCCTCTGGTCAGCGCCGGGCCGCTGAGCAGCGGGGCGTCGCAGCGGCCGTCCGCATTCGTGGTGGTCTGGGCGAGCAGAGTGCGAGTATCGCCTTGCAGACGATACAGTTCCAGGGCGACGCCCTGGGCTGGAACACCGTGCACCGTGTCCAGGACATGGGTGGAAAGTTTTCCCATGGGATTTGTCTCCGGTCAGTATCCTGCCAGAAGGCCCCCGGTATGGCCGGACCGGCTTTTGGTGCCGGTTCGCGAGACCCCGGACGGATGTCCGACGGTACTCGGGGCAGGACGGTTGGAATTGTTGTCAACAATTTGTGTTGACGATTTTCGTCTGGTCCACAATAATTGTCAACAATTTCAATGAACCTAATTCTGGTGTCCCGTTGGTTCGTTCGCCCACTCCGTTACCGATCGGCCGAACAGGACACTGATACCCATGCTCGAGCTCAAACCCGTTGGTGCCGCCCTGCGCGATTTGAAGGCGCCCCGGGCTTCTTCGCTTCGTGATCCCAGGCCGGCCGCCGAGCGTCCAGAGGTTGATCGCGTTTATGGCGAAATCTTCGACGCTGCCATGGACCGCCGCCTGCTCCCGGGAGCCAAGCTGATCGAGGCGACGCTGTGCACCGTCTTCGCCTGCTCGCGCAGCACGGTGCGGGCGGCCCTGGCCCGGCTGGCGCATGACAAGATCGTGGTCATCGAGCCCAATCGAGGGGCACGCGTCTGGCAGGCGACGCCCAAGGAAGTGCGAGACGTGTTCGCCATGCGCCGCGCCTTGGAAGGCATCACGCTGGACATGCTGGCTGCGTCGCCGGATGTCGCCCAGCGCCTCGTTCCTCTGCGGGACATGGTGGATCGTGAGCAGCAGGCCTTCGAGCAGGGCGATCGCATCAGCTGGATTCGGCTGTCGAACGCCTTTCATGTGGAGCTGGCGCAGCTGCTGGACAACCAGGTGCTGACCGAGCTGTTGAGTGGGCTGTGCGCGCGCACCACGCTCATCATCGCGTTGGGCGACCGTACGGCGGGCAGCACCTGCTCGTATGTCGAGCATCGCGATATCCTGGATCATCTCGCACGCGGCGACGCTGCCAGCGCGCGGGCCGCCATGGACCATCATTTGCAGGACTGCGAACTTCGGATGGAGGACCCGGTTGCCGGAGCCCCGGATCCCTGGTCCGCCTTCAGCGTGAAACTCTGAGCACATTTTCGGGAGACACTCCATGCCAGACAAAAAATATCCACGTGACCTGGTTGGCTATGGGCGTACGCCACCGCAGGCCAACTGGCCGGGCAAGGCGCGCATTGCTGTGCAGTTCGTGATGAATTACGAGGAGGGCGGCGAAAACTGCGTGCTCAATGGCGATGCCGGTTCCGAGCAGTTCCTGTCCGAGATCATCGGTGCTGAATCGTATCCAGACCGGCACTTATCGATGGAGTCGATCTACGAATACGGTTCGCGGGCAGGTGTCTGGCGCATTCTGCGCGAGTTCGAGCGGCGCAAGCTGCCGCTGACCGTCTTTGGCGTCGGCCTGGCGCTGGAGCGCAACCCCGACGTGGCGCGGGCGATTGTCGAGGCCGGGCACGAAATCGCATGCCACGGCTACCGCTGGATCCACTATCAGAAGGTCTCCGAGACGGTAGAGCGCGAGCATTTCCAGCGCTGCCTGGACATCGTCACCCGCATTCTGGGGCGCCACCCCGACGGCTGGTACACCGGTCGCGACAGCCCGAATACCTTGAGGATCGTTGCCGAAGAAGGCAAATTCCTGTACGACGCCGACTACTACGGCGACGACCTGCCGTTCTGGACCGAAGTCGATCTGGGCGGCGGCAAGACCCACCCCCAGCTCATGGTGCCCTATACCCTGGACACCAATGATATGCGCTTTGCCTCGCCCCAGGGGTTCAACACTGCGGATCATTTCTTCCACTACTTGCGCGACGCCTTTGACGTGCTCTATGCGGAAGGCGATACATCCCCCAAAATGCTGTCGGTGGGCATTCACTGCCGGATCTCCGGTCGGCCGGCGCGGCTGGCGGGCCTGCAGCGGTTCCTGGACTACGTCCAGAAGCACGACCGTGTGTGGATCGCTACGCGTGCCGACATCGCGCGCCACTGGGCCCGGGAACATCCCTTCAAGGCCGCCTGAACCGCGCGGCCCTCAACCTTGATTTCAGGAGCTTCTGTCATGGCAACCCCCAATCTGCCCATCGGCACTATCGTGGACGCCCCCGCCGTCGAGTTGCCGGCCTTCGCCACCCGTCATCCCAATCTGGCCAGTGCGAGCCTGGGCACCACGATCCTGTCCTGCACGGATCAGTTCTTCGCCGAGGCGACGCGCATGCTGCAGGACTCCGAGCCGGTCTTCATCGTGGGCAAGTTCGATGATCACGGCAAGTGGATGGATGGCTGGGAAACGCGCCGCCGCCGCAACGGCGGGCACGACTACGCTGTCGTGAAGCTCGGGCTGCCGGGCACTATCCGAGGTCTGGACATCAACACCAGCCACTTCACGGGAAACTTCCCACCGGCCGCATCCGTGCACGTCGCCTACTGCGAAGGCGAGCCCGCCGAAGACACGCAATGGGTGGAGTTGGTCCCCGCACGCTCGCTGCAGGGCAACTCGCATCATTTCGTCGAAATCGACGATAGGCGCGTCTGGACGCATGTGCGCCTGAGCATCTTCCCAGATGGCGGCGTGGCGCGCCTGCGGGTGTACGGCCAGCCCGCCTGCAACTGGGGCAAGCGTGATCCAAACGTGTCCTACGAAGTCTCGGCGCTGGCCAACGGTGGCCGCATCGTGGCCTACAGCGATGCGCACTATGGCACGCCCACGGTGCTCCTCCACGCCGGGCGCGGCACCAACATGGGCGACGGTTGGGAGACCCGCCGCCGCCGCGAGCCCGGCAATGACTGGATCATCATTGAGCTGGGGCACGCGGTCACGGTCGACAAGATCGAGATCGATACGGCACACTTCAAGGGCAACTACCCCGACCGTGTCTCGGTGCTGGGCGCCCGGGTGGCCGAGTCCACGGACCAGTCGCTGGTGACGCAGGCCATGTTCTGGCCTACATTACTGGGCGAGCAGAAGACCGAGATGGACAAGCAGCACTTCTTCGAAGGCGACGCCATCCAGTTCAAGGAGCCGGTATCTCATGTGCGCGTCAACATGTTTCCCGATGGCGGCATCAGCCGTGTGCGCATCTGGGGGAGGTTGACAAAATAAGGCGCGACTCCATTCGCGACAGGCGCTGGCGAGCGCCCGTTTTCCATCGGGCTGACGACGTGGCAGCTCTGTTTGAGGAGGGTTGAATGTCCGCTGTTCCCCATTCCGGCAAGGCGTCCGTGCCTGCGTTGATGAATGACTGGATTGATGCCCACTTCGATGAACAGGTGGCGCTGCTGCAGCGCCTGGTCGCGATTCCCACTGATACCCCGCCTGGCGATACCGCACCGCATGCCGAAGCCGTTGCACATCTGGTGGAAGACTTGGGGTGGGAGGTCGAGCGCCACGCCGTGCCGCAAGCCGACGTGCAGGCCTATGGGATGCGCAGCATCACCAACCTCATCGTGCGGCGCCGCTATTCGGCTGACGGCTTCGTCGTGGCGCTGAATGCTCACGGCGATGTAGTGCCGCCCGGCGAGGGATGGACACATGACCCTTATGGCGGCGAGGTGGCGGACGGCCGTCTGTACGGGCGCGCTTCAGCCGTTTCCAAATCCGATTTCACGACCTACCTGCATGCCGTGCGCGCGTTGGAGGCGGCCCGGGTACCGCTGAGAGGGGCCGTCGAGCTGCACTTCACCTACGACGAGGAGTTCGGCGGGCTCAAGGGACCTGGCTGGCTGCTGTCGCGGGGAACGACACGGCCCGACTATGTCGTCTGTGCGAGCTTCAGCCATGCCGTCGTCATCGCGCACAACGGCTGCCTGCAGTTCGAGGTCACCGTGCGTGGCAAGGCCGCCCATGGGTCGGCGCCCAAGACCGGCCATGACGCCTTGTTCGCGGCCAACCAGATCCTGACCGAGATCTATCGCCGGGCCGCCCGTCTGGACGAGATCCATTCGGGTGTTCCGGGCATCACCAACCCCACGATGATCGTGGGCCGTATCGATGGCGGCACGAACACGAACGTGGTGCCTGGCACGGTCACCCTGAAGATGGACCGGCGCATGATCCCCGAGGAAGACCCGGCCAAGGTCGAGGTCGAGGTGCGTGGCTTCATCCAGCAGGCGGTTGCCGATTTGCCGGGCATTTCGGTGGAGGTCCGGCGACTGTTGTTCGCGCGTGCGTTGAAGCCGCTGCCGGGGCACGAGAGGCTGGTGGAAAGCCTGCAGCACCACGCGAAGGCGGTCTTCGGTGAAGACATCCCCGCCGTGGGCACGCCCCTGTATGCCGATGCGCGCCTTTACGCTGAGCACAGCATCCCCGTGGTCATGTATGGTGCTGGCCCCCGCACGGTTCAGGAGTCGTGCGCCAAGCAGGCCGACGAACACGTGCTGTTGTCCGACCTGCGCGGTGCGACCAAGGTCGTGGCGGGGCTGCTCGCGGATTTTCTGTCCTGACTTTCGGAGCAGGATGATCTCCGCCGTTGGGTGGCATGTTTTGGTGGGCAGCGTCGATTGAAACGACAGAGGCCACCAGAAGATCCTGGTGGCCTCTGTGATCCGGAGTTGGGGGACCAGCTCCGGATGGGTCGCAATTACTTCAACAGCGACAGCACGGTCTGCGGGACCTGGTTGGCTTGAGCCAGCACGGCGGTACCTGCCTGCTGCAGGATCTGGGAACGCGTCATGTTGGAGACTTCCGTCGCGTAGTCGGCATCCTGGATGCGGGACCGTGCGGCCGACAGGTTGGTGACGGTGTTGTTCAGGTTCGCAATCGTGGATTCGAAACGGTTCTGGACGGCACCGAGTCCACCCCGAAGGCTGTCGACCTGGGCCAGCGCCTGGTCCAGTTTGTTCAGCGGATTGGCGGTCGAGCCGGTGGTCAGGGAAGCCACACTGAGGTCGCTGGAGTTCAGCGTGTACGCAGCCGTTGCGGTACCGGTAGACGTGGTGGATTGTGGGCTGACGGCGACGTAGAAGGTCGAAGCCGTACCCGAGGCCAGCGGCTGGCCATTGGCGCCGACCGTGATGCCGCGGCTGGCCAGGTTCTGGACCTCGGTCGCGTTGGAGGGAGTGATGCTGACACTTGCATACCAGTTTCCGCGACCATCCGCCGTCAGGGTGGAACCCAGGGAGACGCTGCCCGAAGCAATACCGAGTTGCTGCGCAAAGCTGGCCTGAGCACCCGAACCAAAGCTGACGGAAGACGCGGTGAACTGCGTGCTGCTGCCAAAAACCTTTTGGAAATCAGCTGTCGCAACAGCGCTAGCAGTCGTCGTCCCGTCAGCCTGCACGATCTGCCCGGAGCTGTTGATCGTCGGGCCCGAGACGCTGAAACCGCCCAGACCCAGCGTTCCCGCCGTGATCTGTTTCAGGTTGATGTTGATCGTTTCGTTGTCGTTGGCACCGACCTGAATCGTGAGGTTACCGTCTTTGGCGAGGACGTGCACGCCGTTGAACTGGGTCTGCGCCGACACGCGGTCGATCTCGCTCAGGCGCTGCTGGATTTCACCCTGGATCGAAGCCAGATCAGACGAGGAATTCGTGCCGTTGGCGGCCTGGACCGACAACTCGCGAATGCGCTGCAGGTTGTTGTTGATTTCGTTCAGCGCACCTTCAGTCGTTTGCGCGATGGAGATCCCGTCGTTTGCGTTACGACCGGCCTGGGTCAGACCCGTGATGTTGGCCGTGAATCGGTTGGCGATGGCCTGGCCGGCAGCGTCATCCTTGGCGCTGTTGATGCGCAAACCGGAGGACAGGCGCTCGATTGCGGTACCCAGAGCTGACTGGGACTTGGTCAGATTGCCCTGGGCAACCAGGGACAAGTAGTTGGTGTTGATAACAGCCATGAAAGACTCCTAAGTGTTTATGGCGAGGATCTCGCACTTTTTGCCCAGGATGACAAACCAAGTGACCTCCTGTTCTGCCTCGTTAACGGAGGCCACTCCGGAATCTTTAGCGGGTCCGGAAGCCGCCAACCCTGGGCAGCGTTCCCGTCGCTTCTTGCTGCCGATCAGGACTGCCGTCAGTTCCAAATTGGAACGTCACGAACACCTTCTATTCCGACGTTTCAATCGATCCGAATGCCGGTAAGATCGTTGCGATCTCCCACTACCCGCCGCATCATGGCTACCGAAACACATTCCCAGGACCTGCATCACCTCCAGGATCGACTCGCACTCACCCCCTTTCGGTTGCATGCGGCTGCTTCCCTCTATGGAATCGATGCGCCGGTGCCCACGCAAGGTCGAGTCTTGTGCATGGGGATGGGTTACTCCTCCGCCCTGGAAACGTTCGCGGTGACCCAGGAAGGGGTGGAGATCCTCGAGATATCCGTCTGTGTGACGGGTCAGCCGCAGGAGGATGTCCGTCCCGGCCTGCCGGCACCGGCCAATTTGTATCGCGTCGTCACGAGCCTGGATCGGATCGACACCAATCTGGGGGCGTTCGACTACATCATTGTGCCGGACCTGTATAGCTATCTGCCTGAAGCAGCTGCGACGTACCTGCTTCAGACATGCGAAGGTCTGTTGTCGCCCGAAGGGCTGATCTGCATTGGTCATCGGGCCTATCCCGGGGCAAAGGCATTCGAGACCGTACGGGATGCCGTTCTGCTGCATTTACACGATCAGAGTACAGCCACGTCGGATGCGCGGGACGGGCAGGCTCTGGCCGCCCTCGCGATCTTTGAAGAGGGCATTGCTCCGGCCAATCCGATGGGTGTCGCACTGCGCGAAGCGGCTTGCGACCTTCGTGCCATCATCATGCAAGGGCATCTGGATACGATCCTTCGGGGGCCGACGAGCGCGGGTAGCTATTTTGTGGAATTTGCGCAGCGTGCCATGCGAGCGGGTCTGACCTGCGTGGGTGACGCGCGCCCGCATCTGGACATGGCCAGGCATTGGGGAGATGCCGTGCGCACGACCAATAGCTTGCTGGGGTTGGGCCAGGCTGACGTCGTGCGTCAACAATACCTGGATTTCGCAAGTTGTCGCGCTTGCCGCCACACGCTCCTGATCCGTACGGCTCGTCACACGGGCGGACGGTTCTTCCCTTCACTGGAGCGTCTGGGAAGTCTGCGCTGGGCAGGTCATTGGGAGTCCGATGACTTTGGCCCCATCCATGCTGGACAGGTTTACAAAGATGTTCGCGGATTGCATTGGCAAGTTCCTGATGTTCTATCTGCGCGGATACTGGACGGCCTGGCCCTGAGCTGGCCACGCACACTGTCTGTGGCACAACTATGCAAGATCACCGGAGGATCCGAACGCGATGTGCTGGCGGCACTGAACCTGATGTTCAGTGCCGATCTGTTGCAATATTGCGTAGGCCAGGGACCCTGCGACCATCTGTACGATGATCACTGCTACCTGGCTCCCGGGATCGCAGCGTCCTCTGCCCGGATCGCCACCCGGGATCCAGAAAGTCAGTTGCCTGAACCGCTCGTGTTAACAGACCTGTGGGGAACGCCGGTCAGCCTGGAACTGTCGGACTTCGACTTGGGCCTGCTGTTTCCGGAAGGGGGTGTTCCAAGCGATCTGGCTGATTCCATCCTGAGATTCGCGGGCGGTTCTGCAGACGCCGGTGGCGTCATCGAAGTGGCAGAGGGAAATGCCGCACTCTCGGTGAGCCTGCTGGACAAGCTCTCGCACCTTGGACTGCTCGCATATTCCGAGTCGAGTTGGCGAACGCTGTTGACGAAAATGGTGCAGACCGCACGGGGTCAGGCTGTCTATTGGCCGCCGTTTGTTCGTACTCGTGTTCTGGAATCTGCCCTGAGTGATCGGTGTGCAGAGATACCGACCATCACTCCCCAGCAACAAGCGCAGCTCGATCACCTGCAGGTGCAGCTTGACCAGCTTGCCTATACCGCGACGGAGTCTCTTGCCCGGCACGCCATCGAGCGGCTGCCCATGCGCTTTGAAGGCTGGTCGGCGCTGGTGAACTCACTCTCAGGTCTCGGAAGATACGCGGAAGCGCTCGATACGCTAAGCCAGGTTGTGGAGGAGTTCAAGCAACTTCCTGAGTATTATCGCCTGATCGCGATCACGCTCTCGATGGCTGGCAAGAACGATGTGGCTGCCCACACGGGGAAGGTTGTGCTTGCCTTGGGTGAGAACGCGATGTCGGGTGTGTTGCTCAACGCACTTGGGCTGGCCTGCATGCATTCGCTTCACACCACGGCAGCGGAGCGGTTCTTCAGGCGCGGCATGGAGGTGGATTCTGGCTTTCGGCCCCTCGCCATCAACCTGATCTCGGCGCTGAGCCGCCAAGGGAGGGTCAATGATGGAATCACGCTGTGCAGAGACCTGCTTTCGCGCCCGGATACTCTTGATGATTACCGGACTGCCGTTTACCACAACCTCCTGTTCTTCTTGAACTACCACCCGGACCTCGCTGCGGAAGAAATCCTCCAGGACTATCGGCATTTTGAGGACGAGCTCTGCAGACCTCTGTATTGCAGGTGGAAGACGCATAAGAATCCCAGAAGTGTCAACCGAAGACTGAAGATTGGCTATGTGTCTGCAGACTTCAAAGACCATGCAGTCTCGAAATTTCTGCTGCCGGTGTTCGAACACCACGACAAAAGCAGTTTTGAGATATTCGTATATGCGAACATGTCCGTTGGAGACGGGAAGACAGCGCGTTACCGCAGCTTGGCCGATCACTGGGTCGATGTGTTCGGGATCAAGGATGATGAAGTGGCTGACCGGATCCGGGATGACGGGATCGACGTCCTGGTGGATCTTTCGGGTCACACGGGTGGAAACAGGCTTGGCATATTCGCGCGCAAGCCGGCTCCGGTATCGCTTACATGGCTGGGATATGGGTATACGACCGGGGTATCCGCGATCGATTATTTTTTGGGTAATGAGATCTTGTGCCCTGAGGGTTCTGACCACCTGTTCGCCGAGAAGCCATGGCGTCTGCCGGATACCTGGATGACCTATGATCCTGGGTGGCTGACGCCACCGGACGCTGGGCCACTCCCTGCGCTTTCGGAGAATCGCATCACTTTTGTGAGCCTGTCGCGTGTCATCAGGATCAATGATCGCGTCATCCGTGTGTGGGCCCAGATCCTGTCTTTGGTCAGAAATTCGCGCCTCGTGATCAATAGTGGTGATTTTGCCGACGACGACACATGCGCCGATTTTCGTGCCCGATTCGAGAAGTATGGGATCGAAGGGCATCGCGTCATGCTGGGCTATACCAGTCCGCCGTGGCATTCCTTGCAGCATTCGGATATCGGTCTGGATTGTTTCCCGCATAATGCTGGCACGACTCTGCTGGATATGCTGGCTCTTGGCATCCCCTACATCACCATGGCGGGGCGGCCCAGCGTTGGGCGCATTGGCTCAGCCCCACTACATGATGTCGGTCATCCGGAATTGATTGCAAAAGACGAGCAGGACTATGTGGCTAAGGCTGTTGACTTGGCCAATCGAAAAGACGAGCTCAGCGTGCTTCGTCAGAGTCTGCCAAAGGCGTTCCAGGACAGCAATATCATGAACCCTGCGGCATTCACGCAAAAGCTCGAGGCGTGCTACCGCAGCATGTTTTCATCCTGGTCGGGGCGGGGGGCCTGAGGCAACTCGCCCCCGCCGACAGACTAGCCGATCCGCTTCAGATATCCGTCGGGCGCCACGGTGATCTGTAGCTTGTTTTGTATGCTGTCGTCGATCCGGAACTCGGCGTGATGGGCAAGATATTCCTTCACCGCAGTCTTCGGATTATTCCCCTGTCCCCACGGGCGGTCCGGAAAGGCGTCGGGCTCCATGTCTTCGATGATGGTGTCGAACACGACACAGTAACTGGCTGGGCTGACGAGCGGAGCGTAAGCCTTCAGCTCGGCCAGAACATGTGCATGCGTGTGGTTGCTATCCAGGCATACCAGTATCCTTTTATGGCCGGCGGCCACCTCACGGACTTTGGCCACGACCGCCTGGTCGATGCTCGAGCCCTCGATCATCTGGATATAGGAGAAGAATGGGTGGCGCTCGATGGCATCACGGTTGTGGGCTCGGATATCGATGTCCAGGCCCAGAACCTTCCGTTTCGATTTCCGGGGATCCATGATCGACGCGTGGGATGCGGCGTCTTCGATGTCCAGCAATGCGAGCATAGAGGCGCTGAACATCAGTGAGCCCCCTCGGGCGATCCCGGTCTCGATAATCAGATCCGGCTTGACGGTCCATATCAGCTCCTGCATCGCCACGATATCCTGCGGATACTGGATGATTGGCCTGCCCAGCCAGTCGAAATGGTACGAATATTTCTTGGCGTTTGCCCGGGTGATCCATTCACGGGTCTTCTCCCTCAGCTGCTCATCGGCCGACATGGCAGCAATCTCTGCAATGCATTCCTTTTCGAACTGAATATCCTTGCTCATTGGATTCTCGCTTTCTTTGTCTAGAATGAATTTCTGGCCACGGCGGTGGATGCCGCGAGACGCTCGTATGCACCTGCCAGGCGGGTGCGTGGTTACTGGTACCTGACCACTCTGGCAGGGTTTCCTGCGACGACTGCTCGATCCGGCACGTCCTTGGTCACGACCGCACCGGCCCCGACAATGGCACCACGGCCAATAACCACCCGCGGCAACACGCAGGCGCCAGCTCCGATGAACGAATTCTCTCCGACTGATACGCAGCCACAAAGCGTTGCACCTGGGGCAACGTGGACTCCGCTCGCCAATTCGCATTCGTGATCTACGTTAGCGCTGCTGTTGACGATACAGTCCGCCCCGAGGATCGCCTTCGATCCGACCATGCTGTTTGCCAGGATCTGGCTCCCTTCGCCGATGCGGGCGGAGGCTGCCACATAAGCGTGTGGGTGAATCAGGATCGGCACAGTGATCCCATGTGTCCTGAAGAGGTCCGCGACTTTCCGCCGATCAATGCCTCTGCTGCCTCCAATGGCTACCGCCGCCTGGACTTCAGTCGTGTTGTCGCATGAACCCTTCCAGGCCAGGAATCCCTGTTCACCATAATGGATAGGAACGCCCTCGAGCACCGACCGGGCCTGAATATCGTTGTCAAACAAAGCGATCACGCTTGCCTGCCGCAGGCTCAGGAGATCGGACAGAACCAGCGCATGGCCGGCACTGCCCCACAGGATGTAGTGCACCATGCTCAGCCTCCGTGACTGATTCGGCGGATCACGTCGATCACTCGGTCGATGTCGTTCGCGTCGATGTCGTGGTAGCTTGGGAGGTTGATGGCGCGCCCTGGGATGGACCATGCGTTGTGGTTCTGGGGCACCGGCTCGAACATGTCCATGCCCGAGAGCGGCCAGAAAAACACCCTGGCGTCTACGTTCTCCGCCCCGAGCGCCTGTTGGAGCATCTCGCGTGTCACTCCGCTGGGTTCGTCGAACACCACAGTTGGCATCCAGGCGCCATTGATGGTCCCTGGTGGCTCGGGGTTCATCGATGCGCCCTTGAGAGACAGGAGCGCTTCGCGATAAGTAGCAAGAATCTCTCGTTTTCGTTCCACGAGAGATTCGATGCGTTCCATCTGGGCACACCCGATGGCGGCCTGAATATTCGACATTTTGTACTTGTAGCCCGTCATGTCGGGCCAGAACTGCTTCTTTTGGTTCCGGGCTCTGCCATGATTGCTGAGCGTCAGCACCCGTTCGTACAGGTCGGGGTCTCTGGTGACAAACATTCCGCCTTCACCGGTCGTCACCGTTTTGGAGCCATGGAAGGAGAAGGCGCCGAATCGTCCCATGGTTCCGGCGCGCTTGCCGTGATAGACGGAGCCCAGCGCCTCCGCAGCGTCTTCGATGATCGGGATTCCGCAAGTCCCGCCAATGGCAAGCAGGCGCTCCATGTCACACAGGTTGCCATAGATGTGAGTGGCGACGATTGCCTTGGTTCTGGGGGAAATTGCTGCTTGCACGCGAGCTGGATCCAGACACCAGCTATCAGGCAGAATGTCTACGAAAATCGGAGTGGCACCCAGGTGCACGATGGGAGAGACCGTTGCCACCCAGTTTGTATCCGCGAGAATGACTTCATCGCCTGGCCCTATGTCAAGAGCGGCAAGCCCCAGGTGCAATGCTCCTGTACAGCTTGAGGTCGCTATGGCGTATTCGATTCCCAGATGATCTTTGAACGCTTGCTCGAACTGTCCAATGTACTCGTAGCACCTCTCGCCCCACCCGTTGGCGGCAGCGTCGGTGGCGTAGCGTACTTCCGAGTCCGTAATGGACGGCTTCGTGTAATAGATACGCGGCTTCACATGATCTCCAAGTGCGGTACGGCCACTACGAATCTTGTCCCGCGTGCAGTGAGTTCCTGGTTCTGAGTTCTGACCTCCGCTGCAATGTTCCACGGCAGTATCAGCACATAATCAGGACGATGGTCACTCAAGGCCTGCGGGGCAAGGATCGGTATGTGGCTGCCGGGCAGGTACTTGCCCTGTTTGGAAGGCGCTGCATCGCAGACGAACGGCAGCAAGTCCTGTTTCACGCCGGCGTAGTTCAAAAGTGTGTTGCCCTTGGCCGCGGCCCCGTAGGCGGCCACCGCTTTGCCCAGGCCCTTTTGCTGGATCAGAAATTCCAGCAAATCATCCTTCACTTTGTTGGCGCGAACCTGGAAGTTGTGATAGGTGTCGATCGCCAGCAACCCGCCTTCCACTTCCATTTGCAGAAGACGCTTGACGCTGGGCTGCGTGGCAAGTGCTGCGTTCTCGTGACAGCCATACACCCGAACGCTGCCACCATGTGTGGGCAGCTCCTCGATCTCGTAGATGCGTAAGCCTGCCGCTCGAAAGATCCGCTGCACGGCGTGGATGGACAGGTATGAGAAGTGCTCGTGGTAAACCGTGTCGAACTGACAGTTCTGGATAAGGCGCAACAGGTGCGGGAACTCCAGTGTGACCGTGCCCTCGGGCTTTAGAGCCATTGCCAGGCCACGTGTGAAGTCGTTGATATCCGGCACATGCGCGTAGACGTTGTTCCCGGCGATCAGGTCGGCCTGCTGACCACTGGCGGCCAGCCGGCGGGCCAGCGCTTCGCCGAAGAACTCACGCAGGGTAGACACCCCGATGGCTTCAGCCGCATCCGCAGTGCCATCCGTGGGCTCGATGCCCAGACAGGGTATCCCTGCCTGCACAAAATTCTTCAGCAGATACCCGTCATTGGAAGCGACTTCCATCACAAAGCTGTTGGATGACAGTCCAAGACGATCCGTTATCATGCGGCAATAGTCCTGGGCGTGCGCAAGCCACCCCTTCGATGTGCTGGAGAAATAGGCGTAGTCGGGCGCGAATAACTCGTCGGCCCGGGCGTAGTCCTCCGTTTGCACCAGCCAGCATTGGTTGCAGACGAGAATCCTCAAGGGAAAGTAGGTCTCGGGATGATTCAGGTCCTCGGCCTGCAGGTAGGCATTTGAAGGCGGTGCAAATCCCAGGTCCAGAAAGGTATGGTGCAAGGCTGCACCGCAGTGACGGCACTTCATGACGGTAGTTCGAGCCCTTTAAAGTCGGCAGTCAGGCGTGGGTGACCGAGATCGCGTTGTGATTGCAGGGTAATTGGCAGAGGCCAGCTGATGGCGAGTCTGGCGTCGGTCGCCGATAGGCCGCCTTCGGCCCTGGCTGCGTAGGGTGAGGAGTGCAGGTATAGCAACTCGCAGTCGTCGCTGAGCGCCTGAAAGCCATGGGCACAGCCTTCGGGGATGAGTAATGCGCAACCGTTGTCGGCCGACAATTCAGTCGCGTGCCATTGCAGGAAAGTCGCAGAATTTGCCCTCAAATCCAGGCCAACATCCCAAACCGCACCTCGCAGACAGGTCACCAGCTTCATCTCTGTGTAGGGTGGATGTTGAAAATGCATGCCACGCACTGTCCCCTTGACGGCGGTGGAGGTGTGATTGATCTGGGCGATCGGCTTGACCCAACCAGCGGAGGCCAGTTCCTCTGCACAGAACAGGCGAGACAGAAAGCCGCGGTCATCTCCCAGGCGCTGGCGCTGGACGACAAAAAGGCCCGCGATTGCAGTCCTGGTTACCATCAAGCGGCTCATGCAGGTACCCCCACCGACTCGAATGCCCTGATGTCGGCCTCGCACAGGTCCAGTGCGTTTGCTCCGCAGCGTTGCTCTCGATACCAGTTCATGGTACGGGCAACCGCCGTGTGAAGATTCCAGCGCGGACGTACTGCCAAACAGGTGCGGGCCTTGGCGGTTTCCAGCGCTAGCCACTCGGCCTCATGTGGCCCCTCGGTGCCATCCCCCCACTTGATGGATCCCTTCCCATAGGCCTGCTGTGCTTGCGCGATGACTTCAGCCACAGTCGCTGCCTCGTGCGTAGGGGGACCAAAATTGTAGGCGCCCGCCAGCGTCGGCTCGGCGTACAGGCACTCGGCTAGCCGCAGGTAGGCACTCACGGGCTCCAGTACGTGTTGCCAGGGTCGTGTCGCGTGGGGGCGACGCACCGCAAGCTGCCCGCCTTCCTGCCAGCAGCGCACGGCATCCGGGATAAGCCGGTCGGGGGACCAATCGCCCCCGCCGATGACGTTGCCTGCCCGTGCCGACGCCACGGCAACGCCTCGACCAGACAGGTAGGCATCGCGGTAGCTTGAGATGACCAGCTCGCTGGCGGCCTTGCTTGCGCTATAGGGGTCGTAGCCGCCCAAGGTATCGTCTTCACGATAGGGGTATGGGCGCTCCAGATTCCGATAGACCTTGTCAGTCGTCACCATGATGGCCACTCGGACGCCGTCGGCGTTGCGCAATGCATCGAGTACGTGGGTCGTGCCCATGACATTGGTTGCGTAGGTCGAAATCGGGTCGGCATAGCCGGCTCGCACCAAGGCTTGGGCTGCTAGGTGGAAGACAACTTCTGGGCGGGTGTCGTGCACGAGCCTGGCGGTCGCCTGAGCGTCGCGGATATCGATGAACCGGCTTTCACACAGATCGTCGGTCCGGGCGAGGGCATACAGGTTTGGCACGGTCGCCGGTGGTAGTGCCAGGCCCGTCACACTCGCACCCAGGCGATGAAGCCAGAGGGTGAGCCAGCTTCCCTTGAAGCCCGTGTGGCCCGTCACCAGAACGCGCCTTCCCTGCCAGAACTCCGGATCTGGGGCGCAAACAGCTGGCGCGAGTCTTTGCGTCATGCCCACGTCTTCCATGGCGCTTTGCCACGGACCCATAGGTCCTCCAGCATGTTTTTTTCACGCAGTGTATCCATGGGTTGCCAAAAGCCGCTATGTTCGAAGGCCATCAGTTCCCCATCGTGCGCAAGTGACACCAGTGGCTGCGCCTCCCAGCTCGTCTGGTCACCCTCGATGCGATCCAGGCACTTAGGGGAGAGTACAAAGAAGCCCCCGTTGATGAGTCCTCCATCACCTCTGGGCTTCTCGGTAAAGCCTGAAACCTGTTGACCCGTGAGTTTCAAAGCACCATAGCGCCCTGGCGGTTGTACCGCCGTCACCGTGGCCATCCGCCCGTGCCGGCGGTGAAATCGAACGGAAGCTCCGATATCTACGTCGCTGACGCCGTCACCGTATGTAAAGCAAAAGGCGGGGTCGTCACGCACGTAGTCGCGTATGCGTTTCAGACGTCCTCCGGTAAGTGTCGTCTCACCGGTGTCCACCAGCGTGACTCGCCAGGGTTCGGCGTGCTGGTGATGGACTTCCATGTGGTTGTTGCACATGTCGAACGTGACATCCGACATGTGCAGGAAGTAATTGGCGAAATACTCCTTGATCACGTACCCCTTGTAGCCGCAGCAGATAACGAAGTCATTGATATCGTGGTGCGAATACATCTTCAGGATATGCCACAAGATGGGCTTGCCACCGATCTCCACCATCGGCTTGGGCTTGAGGTGCGTCTCCTCCGAAATACGGGTGCCCAGGCCTCCGGCCAAAATGACGGCTTTCATAGCGATGATTCCTGCTGCATGTGCGTGGACATAGGCATAGGCCAATCCTGGACCGCTGCGTTTTTTATGTATCTCGTGAATTGAGACATGGGTGCCTCCGAGTCCAGTATATGGACCTTGTGTCCTCATCAATTCCTCGAACAAAACCGCAAATATCTGACTATCCCGGTGACAGAGTCGATTTTTGGAGGGGCAACCTGGGGCCGCCTCCTTCCCCCGCAAAGCCCATGGCGGTAGCATGGATACTGGAGGTGCATCATGCGCAGGATTTGGGATATAGGCCTATCGCCCTCGGACATTACGCCGGAGTCCGTATGGCGGGCCAGGCGGCGGTTCATGCAGGGAGCAGCGTTGGCGCCGCTCGCTCTGGGCGTCCCTGCGCTGGCGCGAGCTGCGGCCGATGCGGGGCCTATGGGCCCGTTGCTTCCGGCGACCAAGGATTCCCGCTGGCCCACGGTCGAGGCGGTGAACACCTGGAAGGACATCACCACCTACAACAATTTCTATGAATTCGGGACGGGCAAGGGGGATCCAGCGGAGTATGCCGGGCGCATGCAGATCAAGCCCTGGACGGTGCAGATCGACGGCGCGGTACGCAAGCCGCTGACGCTGGACATCGATGACCTGCGCAAGCTCGCGCCGCTGCAGGAGCGCGTCTATCGTCTGCGTTGCGTGGAGGCCTGGTCCATGGTGATTCCATGGACCGGGTATTCGCTGTCGCACCTGCTCTCGCATGTGGAGCCGACAGGCGACGCCAAATACGTGGTGTTCACCTCCGTCTTGCAGCCCAAGAACATGCCCGGCGTCAGTGAGCGCATCCTGGACTGGCCCTATACGGAGGGCCTGCGGATGGACGAGGCCATGCATCCGCTGACGTTGCTGACATTCGGCGTCTACGGACGTGAGCTGCCGAAACAGAATGGTGCGCCCATGCGCGTCATCATCCCGTGGAAATACGGTTTCAAATCGGGCAAGTCATTGGTACGCATTCACCTGCAGTCCACCCCGCCCGAGACGAGCTGGATGCGGGCAGCGCCCCAGGAGTACGGTTTTTACGCCAACGTGAACCCGGCAGTGCCGCACCCGCGCTGGAGCCAGGCGACCGAGCGGCGCATCGGTTCCGGGCTTTTCGCGTCGCGGATTCCGACGCAACCGTTCAATGGATACGCGGAGGCGGTCTCAGGCCTGTACCAGGGGATGGACCTGCGACGTAACTTCTAAGAGGCCGATGTGGTGGATCGCGACACGAGCCGGGCCGCACCGGCCCAGGGCGGCAGCCCTGTGCCCAGCGAACGCACCGGCGCCGTGAGGGGCGGGCGTCTGCCCGCGGCACAGCTGGGTGCGCGCGGCGGTGCCGGCTGGCTGTTGGGCGCATGCATGCACCTGGTTGGCCTGTTTCCGCTGCTGCGCTGGGTGGTTCTGGGCTTGACTGACGGGCTGACGGCCAATCCGCCGCTATTCCTGACGTGGTCCTCAGGCGACTGGGCGCTTATCCTGCTGCTGATCGTGCTGGCGGTGACGCCGATTCGGCGCCTGACTGGTTGGAATGCGCTGTTGCGTCATCGGCGCAAACTGGGCCTCTATGCGTTCTTCTATACCGTTCTGCACGTGATCGCGTGGGCGGTCTGGGACCGGGACGGGGTTCCCGCCGCCATGTGGATGGATTTATGGCAGCGGACCTTCATCGGCATTGGTGCGCTGGCCGTGCTGTGTCTGATTCCGCTGGCACTGACATCCACCCATGGCTGGATGCGCCGGCTGGGCCGCTGGTGGATGCGCCTGCACTGGCTGATTTACCCTTCGGCCGTTCTGTCGATCTGGCATTTCTTCTGGATGCGGGCGGGGAAGAATGATTATCTGGAGCCGCGCTTGTCGGCGTGGATCCTGGCTGCGTTGCTGGGAATACGGCTTCTGTGGTGGCTGCGGAAGGCCGGGCAGCGACGTCGCGTGGACGGGCCGCACTGAGGCTTTGCCTGCCCCGGATTGCCTGGGGTGATTCCACTGCAAAGTTCCGGTAGCGCCGTTGCGGTATGCTTGGTGTCATGAATCATGACGCAATGACGCCGGAAGCACGGCTGATCACGCTGGAGTCCAAGCTGGCACTGGCCGAGGATCTGCTCGACGAGTTGAACCGGACGGTCTTCAGGCAACAAGAGCACCTGGATGCTCTGACGCGCGAGCTGGTCGAGATCCGTCGGCAGCAGCTTGCGGGGGCTGGTCCTGTCTCGGCTCCTTTGGCTGACGAGCGTCCTCCCCACTATTGATGAAATGAATCAAAGCCCGTCGCTTGCTGTTGTGCAGGCGCGGCAGGCGGGCTTTTGTCGTGCGTCGAAGGAGCAACATGACCCAGTCTACCGAATATGTCCCGCCCAAGGTCTGGGTCTGGGACAAGCCCAGCGGCGGCCGGTTTGCCAATGTCAATCGGCCGGTGTCGGGGCCTACCCACGATAAGGTGTTGCCGGTGGGCAAGCACCCGCTACAACTGTATTCGCAGGCCACGCCCAATGGCCAGAAGGTCACGATCCTGCTGGAGGAGCTACTGGCGGCGGGCCATGTTGGGGCCGAGTACGACGCCTGGCTGATCCGCATCGGCGAGGGGGATCAATTCGGCAGCGGTTTCGTGGCCTTGAACCCGAATTCCAAGATCCCGGCCATGGTGGATCGCAGTGGTCCGCAACCCATTCGGATCTTTGAATCGGGTTCCATTCTGCTTTACCTGGCGGAAAAATTCGGTGCTTTTCTGCCCAAGGATCTGGCTGGACGTACGGAATGCCTGTCGTGGCTGTTCTGGCAGGTGGGCAGTGCGCCGTATCTGGGCGGCGGTTTTGGACATTTCTACAACTATGCACCGTTCAAGATCGAATACGCGATTGATCGCTACGCGATGGAAGTCAAGCGCGAGCTGGATGTATTGGATCAGCAACTGGCCGATCACCCGTTCATCGCGGGAGATGACTACACCATTGCGGATATCGCGATCTGGCCCTGGTATGGTGGCTTGGTGCGCAATCAGGTCTATGGCGCGGGCGAGTTCCTGTCGGTTCAGGATTATTCCCATGTGCAGCGCTGGGCGCAGGCTATCGCTGACCGTCCCGCCGTGCGGCGCGGGCGTATTGTGAACCGCACCTCGGGTGACCCGGCCGGGCAGCTCCGCGAGCGCCATGCCGCGTCGGACTTCGAAACCCGCACACAGGACAAGATCGCCTGAGTCGGTCGCCCCCGGGGTACGTCGCCCCGTCCCGGTGGCGGGCACTCGCCGACCGGTTCGGTTGCCTGGCTCAGGCAGCCGCGCGTATCTGCCGCCGTGACCGGTCTACCGCGACCGACACCATCAGGATCGCGAACCCCGCCAGCGCCAGCGCGCTGCCGACCAGCCCTGGCGATGTCCAGCCGTAGCCGTTGGCAATCGCCATGCCGCCCAGCAGCGGCCCTAGAGCGTTGGCGAAATTGAACGCGGAATGGTTGAGCGCGGCGGCCAAGCCTTGGGCGTGCCGGGCCACGTCCATGAGCCTGGTCTGCAAAACCGTGCCCAGCGCACCCGAAAAGGCGATGAAAAACACGTTGATCGACAGCGCCCAGACGTTGCCCGCGGTCAGCGGAAACAGGGCGGTCGTCGCAGCGCTCCAGAGCAGCAGGCCGCCCGCCGTGGGCATGAGGGCCTTGTCCGCGAGCCATGGCACCAGGATGTTGCCCAGCGTCAGACCGATGCCGAATACGGCCAACACCAGCGGCAGGGTATCGGGAGACACCCGCGTGACCTGCAGCAGGACGTCGGCCAGGTAGGTGTAGACGGCAAACAGGCCGCCGAATCCCACGGCGCCCGCGGCCAGAGTCAGCCAGACCTGCAGATGCTTCAGGGCGCCCAGCTCGCGCCAGGGGCTGGCTCCTGGCGCCGGCGGCGTGCGCGGCGCCAGCCACGCCACCAGACCCATGGTGGTGAGCCCCGAGAGGCTTACCAGCCCGAAGCCCCAACGCCATGAAAGCGCGTGTCCCAGCCAGTTGGCGAAAGGGACGCCGATGATGGTCGCGACCGTCAGGCCCAGGAACATGCGCCCGACGGCCTGATTGCGCCGCGAGTGGGGCACCAGCGAGACCGCTACCAGTGAGCCAATACCGAAATATGCGCCGTGGGGCAGGCCGCTCAAAAACCGCAGCACCAGCAGCGCATGGTAGCTGGGTGCGAACGCGCACAGGCCGTTGAAGAGCGCGAAGAGGCCCATCAGCGCGATGAGCAGCGTGCGCCGCGCCACGCGCGCAGCCAGGACGGTCAGCAGCGGTGCCCCGACCACCACACCCAGTGCGTAGGCGCTGATGACGTGCCCGGCCGTCGGTGCATCTATCCCCAGATCCTGCGCGAAGTAGGGCAGCAGGCTCATGGTGGCGAATTCCGCCGTGCCAATGGCAAAGGCGCCAATCGCCAGTGCGAAGATCACCCATCCGGCACGAATGGGCGCGCGCGGCGACGCTGACGGAGCGGGCTGGGTGGCGGGTAGTGCCATGGGTGGGGCGACAGCCGGCGGGGCGGCAGGATGCGAGGCCGTCCAGTGTAACGCGGTGCGGGTAACCCACATCCGGGGCGGCGGCTTGCGCCGCATCCAGGCGACCGTTACTGTGAGCGGATCAAAAGACTCTGGGTAGATCGAGCATGCGTTTTACGACGATCGGTGCGGCCATCGTGGATATCGTGGTTTCGCGCGTGCGCCCCATGCTGGGCGCCAAGCAGGATGTGGATCATATCGGGCTGTATGCAGGCGGTGGCGCTGTCAACGCGGCCTTGAACGTTGCAGCGCAGGGAGCGGATGTGACCCTGCATGCCTGCGTGGGCCAGGACCTGGAGGGCGGGCTGGTGCGCGATCTTCTGCAGCGGCATGGCATCCGCGCCATGATTCCCGGTCATGCTCTGCCCACTGGCAAGTCGGTGGTGATGGTCGACGACAGCGGTGCGGCACGCGCTTACGCGCAGCGCGGCGCAAGCGCCTGGGTTGGCGAGCAGGGCTTCACTGATCTCGGGCAGTCCGATGTGATTTATGTGACGGGTCTGTCGCTGAAATCTCAGGATTGGCTGGGACGGGCGTTGTCGACCTTGCCGTCCTCTGGATTCAGGTTGGTGGTGACACCGGGCGCGCGCCAGCTTTCCCATCCGCAGGCGCTGCACGGCCTGTGGGACCGGGCGGATCTGCTGTGCGTCAACGCCGTCGAGGCAGCCCGCCTGTGTGACCAGGAGCTGTCGGATGCGGATGCAGTGTCGCCGCAGACGGCCGAATCGTTGGCGCGGCGGTTGGTGCGCACGCCAGGCCAGTGCGTGCTGGTCACGCTGGGGGCGGCCGGCGCTGTCTTTTACGACGGTGGACAGGCGCATTTCCATGCGGCGCGTCCGGTTTCCGTCGTGTCCACCATCGGCGCGGGGGATGCCTTTGCTTCGGCCTTTGCGTATGCCTGGGCGAGCGGTACGGCTCCGCAGAGTGCGCTTGCGGCCGCGACAGACAGCGCGGCCCGGGTCGTCCAGGTGATTCCGGCCAATCTGGCCGGTCCATTACGACCTTTTCATAATAATCTGTAGTTATAAGGAAATAGCCCCAGATATATTTTTTATCTGAGAAAATGCGTCATTCACCGATTTTTCTAGGTCTGAATCATGAAATCCTTGTTAAAGACTTTGAGCCTGCTGGCGCTGACGGCTGGGGTGTCGTCCGCCGCTTGGGCCGCGCAGCCGCTGCTCACGCCGGCCGAACTCGACGCGGCTCGCCAAATACCAGAAGTCCGCGTGATCGATATACGGCCTGCCGACGTTTATGCCGCCGGGCATGTGCCGGGCGCGGTTTCGGCGCCTTACGCCAAGTGGCGTGGGCCGGCCAACGACCCGGGCAAGTTGCCCACTGTGTCGGCCTTGACTGACTTGGTCCGCAGTCTTGGGGTGGATGCGGGAACACACGCCGTCGTCGTCTCGTCGGGTGCAGACAGCACCGATTTCGGGGCGTCTGCTCGGGTGTACTGGACGCTGAAATATCTTGGACTCAGCCAGTTGTCGGTCCTCAACGGCGGATACAAGGCCTGGACTGATGCGGGCCTGCAGCGGGACAAGGCTGTCCCGCAGGTCAAGCCCACCGCTTTTGTGGCCCATCTGGACGAGGACATCATCGCCACGACGCCTCAGGTCGCCGCCCAGATCGGCAATCCTGAGACCCGCCTGGTTGATGCTCGTCCGCTGGACTTCTATCTGGGCAAGGTGAAGGCCCCGACGGCCCAGGTGCCGGGCACGATCAAGGGTGCCGTCAACGTGGAAAATGGCCGTTGGTTCGAGCCGGGAACGTCAATCTTCGTGCCGCCGGACCAGGCGCGCAAGATCGCCGCCCAGATCGTGCCTCACGCGGCTGTCAAGGAAACCATTTCCTTCTGCAATACCGGGCACTGGGCGGCCACGGACTGGTTCGCGCTGTCTGAGGTCCTGGGCCAGAAGAACGTGCGGCTCTATCCCGAATCGCTGGCTGAGTGGTCACAGGACGCTTCCCGCCCCATGGACCACGTTCCCAGCCGCGGATCGCAGATCCTGAACAAACTCAAGGGCGCGTTGGGCTGACATGAAGCGGATTCCCCTGGCGGCGGTAATCGTCGCCTTCACTTTTTTTCTGGCTTGGTCGGTGGCTCTACGACAGGCCTTGCTATTTCTGGTGGGGCTCGGCCTGGGCCTGGTGTTGGCCGGCGCCCGTTTCGGTTTTACCACCGGCTGGCGCAAGCTCATCGAGCAGCGTGATCCGTCGGGTGTCGTGGCGCAACTGGTGCTGCTGGCGCTTGCGGCCGCCATCTCCATGCCGCTGCTGGCGGCCTATCCGACTGATTTGGGAGCGGCCCTGGGGCCACCCAGCATCAGCCTGATCGTGGGTGCTTTCGTGTTTGGCGCCTGCATGCAGGTGGCGGACGGTTGCGGTTCGGGGACGCTCTACAAGGCCGGCATGGGTTTCACGATGAATATGGCGATTCTGCCGCTGTTTGCCATTGGCAGCTTCCTGGGGTCGGCAACGCTCGAGAACTGGCTTTCGCTGGGGGCCTTGCCGCCCTACGGGCTGGTCGCGCATTTTGGCGCGCCCGAGGCACTGGCGATTACGCTGGCCGGCCTGGCAGTGGTGGGATTTGGTACCGTCCGCTGGACGCGGCGCGCGGGCGGCAAGACGACGGCTGCGGGTGTCGGCTCCGGCGGCGTTCAGCCGGCCGGGACCGCCCGCGTCCTTCCAGGGCTCTGGGACCGCAAGCTGCTGGTCGGGGCCGTACTGCTGGCCGCGCTGGCGGCGCTGAACTTGGTCATTGCGGGCCAGCCTTGGGGCATCGTGTATGGTTTTGGCTTGTGGGCGGCCAAGATCGCCGCTGCCGGCCATCTGTTCAATCCGGCCGCCAATGCCTTCTGGAGCGAAGCCACCAATGCCACGACGCTGGCGCAGTCGGTGTTTCTGGACGTGACTTCCATCACCAACATCGGCATTCTGGCTGGCGCGCTTTGGGTGGGCCTGGGCAAGCCGGTGAAGGCGGCCAAAAGGCTCAATGCGACGCAATGGGCGGTCGGGCTGGGAGCCGGGTTGCTGCTGGGCTACAGCTCGCGCTTGGCCTTTGGCTGCAACATTGGCGCCATGGTCAGCGGTATCTCCACCGGCAGCCTGCACGGCTGGATCTGGGTGCCCATGGCCTTCCTGGGATCGTTGATCGGGGTGCGCGTGCGCCGCCGGGTTTTCGCATAGGAGCCCGTGATGAACTCCAGATTTTGGGCGACAGTGTTCTGGCTGATCTTCGTGGGATTTTTTGCCTGGGATTGGGCGCATAGCGCGTCGGTCAACGTGCGCGCCGAGCCGCCGCTCATCGCGGCCGGCTCGGGGGTTGCGCCCAGCGGTGGGCACTGCGCCTCGACGTTCTGACGGTCTGGTCACCGCAGGGAATCACCGCTCGGCGTGGATGACGCCGGCGGTGCGACGCCATCCGCTCAGAGCCGGGTACGCTGTGCGCGCACGCGCTCCAGCGTTTCGCCGAATTGCACGATCCGCGTCTTTTCCTGTTCCACCACAGCCGCTGGTGCGCGCGCCACGAAGCTTTCGTTGGACAGCTTGGCGGTGGCTTTTGCGATTTCCTTTTCCAGGCGTTCGATTTCCTTGTCCAGCCGGCTCCGCTCGGCTGCCACGTCGATTTCGACGTGCAGCATGAGCTGGGTGGTGCCCACGACCTGAACCGGTGCACCCAGATCGGGTAGCTGAGCCACCGATTGAACGCTTTCCAGGCGAGCCAGCGCCATCAGGTATGGCCCCATGGTGCCCAGGTCAGGTGAGTTGCCCTGCACCAGCAGCGGAACCTTCTGGCTGGGGGCCAGATTCATCTCGCCGCGCAGGGTGCGGATCGCATCGGTCAGCCGCTTGAGCTGCGCCATGTGGTCCGCAGCAGAGCTGTCGCGCAGCGATTCCCGCGCTTCGGGGTAGGGCTGGGTGCTGACGCTGGCCTCGGCATCCGCGCCGCGCACGCCCGCCGCCACCGAGACCTTCTGCCAGAGTTCCTCGGTGATGAAGGGCATGATGGGGTGAATCAGGCGCAGCAGCGTCTCCAGCACATGAATCAGTGTGCGCCGAGTGGCCGCCTGTTGCACGGGGTTGCCAGTCTGGAGCTGGACTTTGGCCAGCTCCACATACCAGTCGCAGTATTCGTCCCAGATAAAGTGGTAGAGCCGGTCGGCGACCTGGTCGAAGCGGTACTGTTCGAACCCCGCGTGTACGTCGTCGATCAGGCGCTGCAGGCCATCGATGATCCAGCGGTCGACAAATGACAGGTCACCCGGCGTGGGTTGCCCCAGGTCGTGGCCCTCGACGTTCATCAGTACGAAGCGCGTGGCGTTCCAGAGCTTGTTGCAGAAGTTGCGATAGCCTTCGCAGCGCTTGAGATCGAAGTTGATGTTGCGCCCCAGCGTGGCGTAGGCTGCCATGGTGAAGCGCAGGGCGTCCGCGCCGTAGGCCGGGATGCCGTCGGGGTAGTCCTTGCGCGTGCGCTTGCCGATCTTGTCTGCCTGCTTGGGGTTCATGAGCCCTACGGTGCGCTTGGCAATCAGGGGGTCTAGCGCAATGCCGTCGATCAGGTCCACGGGGTCGATCGTGTTGCCCTTGGACTTGGACATTTTCTTGCCTTCCATGTCGCACACCAGCCCGTGCACATAGACGGTGCGGAAGGGTACCTGGCCGGTGTGGTGCATGCTCATCATGATCATGCGCGCGACCCAGAAGAAGATGATGTCGAAGCCCGTGACCAGCACGCCCGAAGGCAGGTAGCGGGCCAGGTCCGGCGTCTTTTCCGGCCAGCCCAGATCCGTGAAGGGCACGAGCGCCGAGGAGAACCAGGTGTCCAGCACGTCCGGGTCGCGGGTGAGCGCGCCGGTGATGCCGGCGGCACGGGCCTGCGCCTGGGCGTCTTCGGCCGATCGGGCCACGAAGATCCGGCCGTCCGCCGCGTGCCACGCCGGGATCTGGTGGCCCCACCACAGTTGCCGCGAGATGCACCAGTCCTGGATTTTCTCCAGCCACTGGTTGTAGGTGGTGGTCCAGTTTTCCGGGACGAATTTCACCCGGCCGTCGGCCACGACTTCCAGGGCGACTTGTGTGATGCTCTTGCCGGGGTGCAGGCTGCCCGCCGGGGCGGGCTTGCTCATGGCGACAAACCATTGGTCCGTGAGCATGGGTTCGATCACGCTGTTGGTGCGGTCGCCTCGCGGCACCATGAGCTTGTGGCCCTGTACCCGCTGCAGCAGGCCCAGGGCATCCAGGTCGGCGACGATGCGCGTACGCGCATCGTAGCGGTCCAGTCCGCAGTAGGCGGCAGGTGCGTCGTCCGTGATCTTCGCATCCAGGGTGAGCACGCTGATCATGGGCAGGTCGTGGCGCTGTCCCACGGCGTAGTCGTTGAAGTCGTGCGCAGGAGTGACTTTCACCACGCCGGTGCCGAATTCCCGGTCTACATAGTCGTCGGCGATGATGGGGATCTCGCGGCCGGCCAGCGGCAGCGTCACGGTGCGGCCCACCAGGTGCGCGTAGCGCTCGTCTTCCGGGTGCACCATGACGGCCACGTCGCCCAGCATGGTTTCGGGCCGCGTGGTGGCCACCACCAGGTGCGTCAGCCCGTTCACCGGCCGGGTGAGCGGGTAGCGGATCTCCCACATGTGGCCATCTTCTTCGGTACTCACGACCTCCAGGTCGGAGACGGCTGTACCCAGTACGGGATCCCAGTTGACGAGCCGCTTGCCGCGGTAGATCAGCCCCTGTTCGTACAGCTTGACGAAGACCTCGACGACGCCGCGCGACAGGTTGTCGTCCATGGTGAAGTATTCGCGCGACCAGTCGCACGAAGACCCCAGCCGGCGGAATTGCCCGGTAATGGTGCTGCCGGACTTCTCTTTCCACGCCCAGACGCGTTCCAGAAACTTTTCCCGCCCCAGGTCGTGGCGCGAGACCCCCTCCGCATCGAGCTGGCGCTCCACCACGATCTGTGTGGCGATCCCCGCGTGATCGGTGCCTGGGATGAAGACTGTGTCATCGCCGCGCATGCGGTGATAGCGGATCAGGCCATCCATGATGGTCTGGTTGAAGGCATGCCCCATGTGCAGGGTGCCAGTGACGTTGGGCGGCGGGAACTGAATGGCGAAGGGTTGGGCAGCCCGGCCCTGGGTTGTAGCCACATGCTGCCCCCCGGCGAACAGGCCTCGGCGATTCCATTCGTCATACCAGCGGGACTCGATGTCCTGGGGTTCAAAGCTTTTGGGCAGGGAGGGGGTGGGGGAATCGCTCATGGGTCTTGAAAGTCTGGGTCTGGTGGCCGCGCCGGCCAGCCGGCGCCGCTCGGGGTGGCGGGTATGCTCACGAAAAACGCCCATTTTAGGCGCTTGGTGCAAAAGCTGCGCATGTTAAAATGCCGGGTTATCGTCAGTTTGAATAAGACCCTTGTTTTCATTGGGAAACGCATCCGGCGTTTCGCCTGGCTGGCTGATCGTCGTGTTGAACGGTTGGCGAGACACCATTCTTCGTCCATTCACTGGAATCTTTATGGCTATTGAACGTACCCTTTCCATCATCAAGCCCGATGCGGTTGCCAAGAACGCGATCGGCCAGATCGTTGCGCGTTTCGAAAAGGCGGGCCTGAAGGTCATCGCCGCCCGCATGCAGCAGCTCTCGCGCGACGAGGCCCAGCGCTTCTACGCGGTGCACAAGGCGCGCCCGTTTTATAAGGATCTGGTGGACTTCATGATTTCCGGCCCGGTGTTCGTACAGGTCCTGGAAGGCGAGAACGCGATTGCGAAGAACCGCGACCTGATGGGCGCGACGGATCCGAAAAAGGCCGCTGCCGGTACCATCCGTGCCGATTTTGCCGACAGCATCGATGCCAATGCTGTGCATGGTTCCGATGCGCCCGAGACGGCGGCGGTGGAAATTGCCTTCTTCTTCCCGGAAAGCAACATTCACAGCCGTTGATCGCTGCGGGGCCAGCGGCAAAGTGCCGCCAGCCTTTTTTTTCTGGATGACTCTGCTCCATGTCTGCTCTTGATACGGCGATTGCCGAAGTCCTAAGCGACGCTCCCAAGGCGCCCACTGTACGGGGTGCGCTGACCAACCTGCTGGGTCTGGACCCTGCTGCGCTCGCGGCCCTGGTCGGGCAGTGGGGCGGCAAGCCGTTCCGGGCGCGCCAGCTCTCACAGTGGGTGCACCAGCGCGGCGTGGACGACTTCCAGGACATGAGCGACCTGGCCAAGGACTTCCGTGCCCGCTTGCAGTCGGACTGCATCGTTCAGGCACCGCGTCTGAATATCGAGAAGCGCTCCGCCGACGGGACGCGCAAATGGCTCTTCGACATGGGCATGGGCAATGCCATCGAGACCGTCTTCATTCCGGAGGACGATCGTGGCACGCTGTGCATCTCCAGTCAGGCTGGCTGCGCCGTTGGCTGTCCCTTCTGCTCGACGGGCTACCAGGGCTTCAGCCGTAACCTGACCACGGCCGAGATCGTCGGTCAGCTCTGGTACGCCAATCGGGCGTTGCGTATGGATCCGGCCGGCGCCCGGCTCGATGGTGCACCGGTGGAATCCCCTCAGGCCGTGAGCAACGTGGTCATGATGGGGATGGGCGAGCCGTTGTTGAACTACGACCAGGTCGTGGGTGCCCTGCGGCTGATGGTGGACGATCATGCCTATGGCTTGTCGCGGCGCCGGGTCACGGTATCGACCTCCGGTGTGGTGCCCATGATCGACCGCCTGGCCCAGGATTGTCCGGTGGCGCTGGCGGTGTCGCTGCACGCGCCCACTGACGAGTTGCGTGACGAGCTGGTGCCACTCAATCGCAAGTATCCTCTGGCTGAATTGCTGGCGGCCTGCAACCGCTATTTGCAGGTCGCACCGCGTGATTTCATTACCTTCGAGTACATTATGCTCGATGGTGTGAATGACGGTGACGAGCAGGTCCGTGGCCTGGTGGATGTGGCCCGGCAGGTTCGTTGCAAATTCAATCTGATTCCATTCAATCCGTTCCCGCAGTCGGGCCTGAAGCGATCGCCACCCGCACGCGTGCGGCTGTTCGCGCAGCAGCTGACTGATGCGGGCTTGGTGGCGACAGTGCGCAAGACGCGGGGCGACGACATCGATGCCGCGTGCGGACAGTTGGCTGGAGAAGTCCGCGACCGCACGCGCATCAACGAGCGCAAGCCCGATCGGGCACGTATCGTCATACGAAACAAGGAGCATGGATGAGCGAACTCCTGAAGGACGGCCTGCATCACCCTGACGCCGGGGTCCCGGCGGTGGATTCCGTGGGCGAGACGCTGAAGGCATTACGTGAAACCAGGGGGCTGACGCTTTCCGATGTCTCCGCACGTATCAAGTATTCCGCAGTGCAGCTCGGCCATCTGGAGTCCTGCTCCTGGGACAAGCTGCCGGATGGCGTTCCGCTGCGCGGGCTGGTGCGCAACTATGCGCGCTTTCTCGGGGCCGATGTGAATGGCATCTTGCGCGCGCTGGATGGTGCGGTGGGTTCCACGCGCCCGCGCCCGACGGTCACGGCCCTGGGGGCGCGCCGAGCCTTGCAGCAGGCCGACCTGACGCCGGCCGGCGAGCCGGCGCATCGGACTTGGGCCTGGCTGTTGCTCATTCTGATTCTTTTCTGTGCTGTGGGTTTTTACGCCATCGATCGTGGCTGGGTGCCGGACCGGTGGCTGATCTTTGACTGGTTGAAGGCCTTGCGGTCATGAGCAACGCTTCCGAAAGCACTGAGCCATCCGTTGCCCCTCGCCGGCCGACACGGGCGGTGACCGTCCGCTGGGGTGGCCATGCCGTCCAGATTGGCGGCGGTGCACCGGTAGTCGTGCAGTCCATGACCAATACTGACACGGCCGACCCGGATGCCACGGCTCAGCAGGTGCGCGAGCTCTGGGACGCCGGCTCCGAGATCGTCCGGGTGACAGTCAACACGCCGGATGCCGCGGCCCAAGTCGCACCGCTGCGCGAGCGCCTGGATCGCATGAACGTCCCCGTACCGCTCGTGGGGGATTTCCACTACAACGGCCACAAGCTGCTCACCCAGTTTCCGGAGTGCGCCCAGGCCCTGTCGAAATACCGCATCAATCCTGGAAACATGGGGGCGGGCAAGCATCGCGACGACAACTTCGCGCAGATGATCGAGGTTGCCTGCCGCAACGACCGGCCGGTTCGCATCGGTGTGAACTGGGGCAGCCTGGATCAGATCCTGCTCGCGCAGATGATGGACGAAAACGCCAAGCGCGCGCAGCCACTGGGCGCCAACGCGGTGATGCGCGAGGCCCTGGTGGTGTCGGCGATCAGCAATGCGCAGCGCGCTGAAGAACTTGGGCTGTCAGGCAACGCCATCGTGTTGTCCTGCAAGGTCAGCCATGTCCAGGACCTGATTGCAGTCTATCGGAACCTGTCGCAGCGCTGCGATTATCCACTGCATCTGGGGCTGACCGAAGCCGGCATGGGCTCCAAGGGCATCGTGGCCTCTACCGCAGCCCTGGCCGTCCTGTTGCAGCAGGGCATTGGCGACACTATCCGGATTTCCCTCACACCCGAGCCGGGCGGCGATCGTGCGCGTGAAGTCGTGGTGGCCCAGGAGATCCTGCAGACCATGGGGCTACGGGCGTTTACGCCCATGGTCGTGTCCTGCCCGGGCTGCGGGCGCACCAGCAGCACGGTATTCCAGGAACTGGCGGCCGACATCCAGGCCTATCTGCGCACCCAGATGCCAGTCTGGAAGACCAAGTACCCAGGGGTGGAGACCATGAACGTGGCCGTGATGGGTTGCGTGGTCAATGGTCCGGGCGAAAGCCGGCACGCCGACATCGGCATCAGTCTGCCCGGGACGGGCGAGGTCCCGTCCGCACCTGTCTATGTGGATGGCAAGCGCACCGTGACCCTGAAGGGCGATCACATCGCGCGCGAATTTCAGGCCATCGTCGAAAATTATGTGGCGCGGCGTTACGGCCATGAGCCAGTGCCGGACCTTGTGGCCGAGCCGGCCGCGCGCCATCCGGGCGTTGTCGCCCGCTCTGCGGGTTAACCCATGACTGCATTCAAGAAGGTCGCCGGTCTGTCCGGCATGAAGGACGCTTTGCCCCCCGAAAGCGGGCGCTGGGAGCAACTCGAAGCGCTGGTGCGGGAGTGGCTCGCAGGCTATGGCTATCAGAACCTGCGCACGCCGGTGCTGGAATACACGCGGTTGTTCACGCGCGGCATCGGCGAAGTCACCGACATTGTCGAAAAGGAAATGTATTCCTTCGTCGATCCCCTGAATGAAGACCGCCTCACCATGCGGCCGGAATTTACGGCTGGTGTCGTACGTTCTGCCATTGAACACAATTTCCTGTATGATCGGCCGCGTCGCGTCTATTCCATGGGGCCGGTGTTCCGGCATGAGCGCCCGCAGCGCGGCCGCTACCGTCAGTTTCACCAGATCGACGTCGAGGCGCTGGGTTTCCCGGGGCCGGACGTGGATGCCGAGCTGATCGTGATGCTGGCCCGGCTCTGGCGGCTGCTGGGCCTGAGCGACATCCGGCTGGAATTGAATTCCCTGGGGCAGGCGGCGGAACGTGCTGCTCACCGGGCCGCGCTGGTCGCGCACCTGGAAAAGCACGTCGATGTGCTCGATGAAGAAGCCCGCCGGCGGATGCAAACCAATCCGCTGCGCGTGCTGGACACCAAGAATCCGGCCATGCAGGACATGGCCAACAGTGCGCCGCGCCTGTTCGATTTCCTGGGTGAGGAGTCGCTGGCGCATTATCGCGGTCTTTGCGCGCGCCTGGACGACGCCGGGATCGCTCATACCCTCAATCCGCGCCTCGTGCGCGGGCTGGACTATTACAATCTGACCGTTTTTGAGTGGGTGACGGACCGGCTTGGCGCTCAGGGAACGGTCTGCGGCGGTGGCCGCTACGACGGCCTGATCGAACTGCTGGGCGGCAAGCCAGCGCCAGCGGTGGGATTTGCCATCGGCATGGAACGGTTGCTGGACTTGTGGCAGCAGGGCTCGGACGCCCAGGCACCCGCCGAATGCCAAGTCTACATGGTGCACCAGGGCGACGATGGCCAGCGCCAGGCGGCCCGTCTGGCCGAAGCCCTTCGCGATGTCGGGCTGAGGGTACTTGTCCATGCCGGCTCGACTGGGTTTAAATCACAGTTTCGCCGGGCGGATGCCAGTGGTGCCGTAGTGGCGGTCGTCATCGGCGGCGACGAGCTCTTGCGCGGAGCCGCTACGGTGAAATGGCTGCGCACTGATGCGGCGGGCGAAGGGCAACAGGAAACGATCGCTTTTGGCGATCTGGCGGCACAATTGCAACAAAGGATCTGACTCTGGCATGGCATTCGATCTCGAAGAACAGGATAGGCTGGACGCCCTCAAGGCCTGGTGGGAACGCTACGGCACGGCCAGCATGGCATTGTTGCTGGCCATCGTGGTGGCGTTCGCAGGTTGGCGCGGCTGGCAGTGGTACCAGGCGCATCAGGCCGGGCAGGCCATGGGTTACTACGAGGCGCTCGAATCGGCTGCCGGCCAGCAGGGAGACGACGCCGTCGCCCGCATCAAGGCCGCCAGTACGGCCCTGCGTGACGACTACGCGCGTTCGGGCTATACCGCACGCGGTGTACTCGTCGCTGCCTGGGCCCTACAGCAGCGCAAGGATCTGGACGGTGCGCGCGAGCAGCTCCAGTGGTTGGTGAGCGACAAGGCGGACCCCGCCTTTCAGGCGGTGGCGCGCCTGCGCCTGGCCGGCGTGCTGCTGGCGCAGAAGCAATACGGACCGGCGCTGGACCAGCTGAAGGGCACGGTGCCTGACGGCTTTGCGGGGCTTTACGCGGACCGGCGCGGCGACATTCTGGCCGCGCAGGGGCAGAAACCCCAGGCCAGACAGGCCTGGGAAGACGCACTGAAGGCGCTGGGCACCGATCCGGCGGCCCAGATCGTCCAGCTCAAAATCGATGCCCTGGGGGCCTGACATCTTATGCGATCAACGACTCGTCTGTTGCGTGCGGCAGTTCTTTGTCTGACGGCGGTCAGCTTGGCTGGCTGCGGCCTGTTCACCCAGAAGGATGCCCGTTTCGACCCGGCGCCGTTGACTGAATACGCGCCTTCTCTGGCGGTGGCGGCCCGTTGGACTGCGTCTATCGGCAGTGGCGGCGGCTATGGTTTCGCACCCCAGGTCGTGGGCGATACGGTCTATGCAGCTGCTCCGTCGGGCTCGGTGGTTGCGCTGGATCTGGCCTCGGGGGCGGTGCGCTGGCAGGTTGCTACCAAGCCCTTGTCGGCCGGGGTGGGCAGCGATGGCCATGTGACCGCCGTGGTGACTCAGGAAGGCATGGTGGTCGCCTATGATGCCCAGGGCAAGCAGCTGTGGGCCTCGCAGGCAGCCAGCGCGGTAAATGTTCCGCCTGCCGTGGGGAACGGAATCGTGGCTGTACGTACCACGGACTACCGGGTTCAGGCTTTCGATGCCGCCAGCGGCAAGCTGCGCTGGAACGTGCAGCGCCCGGGGCCGGCGCTGGCACTGCGCACCAGCATGCAAATGGCGGTGGAGCCGCACTTGCTGGTGGTGGGCATGCCCAGCGGGCGCCTGATGGTGCTGGATGCGGCCAGCGGCGCCGTTCGCTGGGAAGGCACGATATCCGCGTCGCGTGGCGCTTCGGATCTGGAGCGCATCAGCGATGTGGTGGGCAAACCGCAGATCATCGGTCCGATGCTATGCGGCGTCAGCTATCAGGGTCACACCACCTGCTTTGACGTCTCCCAGGGCGGGCGCGCCGTCTGGTCTCAGGACATCTCCTCGGCCACGGGCCTGACCAACGATGGCCAACATCTCTATCTCGCCGACCAGCGGGATGTGGTACGTGCGCTGGATCTGAAGGACGGTCACCCCTTGTGGCAGCAGTCTGCGCTCCTCAACCGGCGCCTCTCCACGCCGGCCGTGGTCGGCCCCGCGTTGGCGGTCGGCGACTATCAGGGCTACGTGCATTTTTTGTCACGCACGGACGGCAAGCTGATGGCTCGCCTGCAAGTGGGCAGTGGTCCCATTCAGTCCGCACTCGTTGCCAGTCCCCAGGGCGTGCTGGTGCAGACAGGGGATGGGAAGCTTCTACTGGTGGGTGTTCGTGGCTGATTTCCGCTTCAAGCCGGTGATGGCCCTGGTGGGTCGCACCAACGTTGGCAAGTCCACCCTCTTCAACCGCCTGACGCGGTCGCGAGCGGCGCTGGTGGCCAATATTTCGGGTCTCACGCGTGACCGCCATTATGGCGAGGGGCGGGTCGGTGATCACCCGTTCATCGTGGTCGACACCGGCGGTTTCGAGCCGGTCGCCACGCGCGGGATTCTGGTCGAGATGGCGCGTCAGACTGAGCAAGCGATCGCTGAATCCGACGTGGTGGTTTTCCTGGTTGACGGCCGTGACGGCATCAATGCCCATGATCACGAGATCGCCCGCCTGCTGCGCAAATCCGGCCAGCGCGTGATGCTGGCGGTCAACAAGACCGAAGGTATGCGCGATCACGCTGCGCTGGCCCAGTTTCACGAACTGGGTTTGGGTGAACCGCACCCGATTTCGGCCGCGCACGGCGATGGCATCTCCGACCTGGTCGAAGAAGCCCTGGCGCCTCTGGTGGCGGATCAGGCGTCAGTGCCGGACCCGGCCGATGCGGCTGAAGGGCCGTTGGGCCACCGGATCAAGCTCGCCATCGCGGGTCGCCCCAATGTGGGCAAGTCCACGCTCATCAACACGCTGGTCGGCGAAGAACGGGTCATTGCCTACGATCTGCCGGGCACCACGCGCGATGCCATCGAGATCGAATTCCAGCGTGGCGAGCGCGGCTACACGCTGATCGATACAGCGGGTTTGAGACGGCGCGGCAAGGTCTTTGAAACCGTTGAAAAGTTCTCCGTCATCAAGACGCTGCAGGCCATCGAGGCCGCCAATGTGGTGTTGCTGCTCATCGATGCCGAATCCGGCATTTCGGACCAGGACGCCCACATTGCCGGCTTCGCGCTGGAGGCAGGGCGCGCCCTGGTGGTGGGACTGAACAAGTGGGACGCCATCGATCGTGAGAAGCGCGACTGGGTGCAGCGCGAATATGACCGTAAGCTGCGATTCCTGTCGTTTGCCCAGGTGTTGCATCTGTCGGCCCTGAAGGGGCAGGGCGTGGCAGCCGTACTCAAGGCGGTGGAGGCCGCCCACGCGGCAGCCTTTGCCAAGCTGTCCACCCCCAAGCTCACTCGTACACTGCAGGCGGCGGTCGAGCAGCAGCCTCCGCCGCGCAAGGGCATTTTCAGGCCCAAGATGCGCTATGCTCACCAAGGTGGGCAGAATCCGCCACGCATCATCATCCATGGCAATGCACTGGATGCCGTGCCCGATTCCTACCGGCGCTACCTGGAAGGCCAGTTCCGCGAGGCCTTCAAGCTTGCCGGCACGCCGCTGAGCGTCGAGTTCAAATCCTCGCGCAATCCCTATCTGAAGGACGAAACGTCTTGAGCATGCTCTGGAGTGACCATGTCGCGGGTCTGGAACCGTATACCCCTGGCGAGCAGGCGCACATCCCGGATCTGCTGAAGCTGAACACCAACGAGAATCCCTATGGACCATCGCCCCGGGCCATCGAGGCGATGCAGGCGGCTGTGGGCGACGACATGCGGCTGTACCCGGACCCGCACGGTCAGGAACTGCGCCAGACGATCGCCAGGCACCACCGGATCACGCCTGATCAGGTATTCCTGGGCAATGGCTCGGACGAAATCCTCGCGCATGTCTTCAATGCGCTGTTCCTGCGCGGCGGGCGCCCGCTCTGGTTGCCCGATGTGACATATAGCTTCTATCGCACCTGGTGCAGGCTGTATGACGTTCCGCACCGGCTGATCGCATTGGCTGACGACTTCACGCTGCGCGTGTCCGATTACACCGGCGAAGTCGATCAGGAACCCAGCGGCATCATCTTTGCCAATCCCAACGCGCCGACGGGCTGCACGCTGGCTCTGGATGAGATTGCCGCCATTGCCGAGGCTCGTCCGGACAGCGCCGTGGTGGTGGACGAGGCCTATGTCGATTTTGGTGCGGAGAGCGCCGTTCCGCTCATTGACCGCTTCGAGAATCTGGTCGTGATCCAGACCTTTTCCAAGTCGCGCTCGCTGGCCGGACTGCGAGTAGGATATGCCATGGCTCGCCCAGAGATCATCCAGGGCCTGCTCCGTGTGAAGGACAGCTTCAATTCGTATCCGCTGGATCGCGTGGCGCTTGCCGGTGCCCAGGCAGCCATCGAGGATGAAGCCTGGTTCGATCATACCCGCCAGGCCGTCATGGACTCGCGCAGCCGCCTGTCGGCAGGGCTGCAGGAACTGGGTTTCGATGTGCTGCCGTCACAGACGAATTTCGTGTTCGCGCGCCACCGCCGCGAAGAGGCCGCGATCATCGCGCGGGCGTTGCGCGACCGGGGCATTCTGGTGCGCCATTTTCAGGCCCCGCGCATTGGTCAATATCTGCGTATCACCGTGGGTACTGACGAGCAATGCACGCGTCTGTGCGATACTCTGAGGGCGATTCTGGAGGCGTAGGCCGCCATGCCGCACTGCTTGCGCGGGTCGAATCGCATTAAAATAGCTTCTTATAACTTATATAACCGGAGTCTCGTTCATGAGCAATAAAGGGCAAATTCTTCAAGACCCCTTCCTGAACGCCTTGCGCAAGGATCATGTGCCTGTCTCGATCTATCTGGTCAATGGGATCAAACTCCAGGGCCAGGTCGAATCCTTCGATCAATACGTGGTGCTGCTGCGCAATACGGTCACCCAGATGGTGTACAAGCATGCCATATCCACGGTCGTTCCCGCGCGTCCGGTGACCTTCCAGGTAGATGATTCTGCTGAATAGCACTGGCTCCGGGTTATTTCCGATTCCGCCCGCCGCGCGGTCCGCGCAGGCGGGCATTCCTTTTTGGGGCCGTGCATGAAGGCCCTGGTGATCAGCGTGGACCTGGGCGAACCGGACTTTGCCGCACACGCCGAAGAATTCGTCATGTTGGCGACTGGCGCCGGCGCCGAGATCCAGCAGGTCCTGACGGTCCGGCGCTTGCGTCCCGACGCGGCCGGCTTCATTGGATCGGGCAAAATCGAGGAAGCAGCCGCCTTGGTCAAGGCCACCGAATCCGAGATCGTGCTGTTCGACCGACCACTGTCACCCGCGCAGCAGCGCAATCTGGAGCGGCATTTCGAGGTTCGCGTCGTGGACCGGGTGGCCCTGATTCTGGACATCTTCGCGCTACGCGCCAAAAGTCACGAGGGCAAGCTGCAGGTGGAGCTTGCCCAGCTGCAGCACCTTGCCACGCGCCTGACGCGCATGTGGACCCACCTGGAGCGCCAGAAGGGTGGGATCGGCCTGCGCGGTCCAGGGGAATCGCAGCTGGAAACCGACCGGCGGCTGATCGGAGCCCGGGTCAAGGCGCTGCGCGAGCGTCTCGGGCGGGTGCAGCGCCAGCGCGCCACGCAGCGCCGAGCGCGGGCTCGTGGCCAGACCCTGTCGGTGTCCCTGGTGGGGTACACGAACGCCGGGAAGTCCACGCTGTTCAACGCGCTGACGCGTGCCGGAGCCTATACGGCCGATCAGTTGTTCGCCACGCTGGATACCACTACGCGGCGGATCTGGATCGAGGGCGCGGGCCAGGTGGTTGTGTCCGATACGGTGGGGTTCATCCGTGCGCTGCCGCCCACACTGATCGCAGCCTTCCGCGCCACGCTCGAGGAAACCATTCACGCCGATTTGCTGCTGCACGTGATTGATGCCGCCAGTCCGCAGCGCGAGGAACAGGCCGCCGAGGTCAGCAAGGTTCTGGCCGACATCCAGGCCGACGAAATTCCGCAGATTCAGGTCTATAACAAAATCGACTTGGCCGGATACGAACCACGGGTCGAGAGAAACGAACATGGTACGATTGCGCGAGTCTTTGTCAGTGCGTTGGAACGCAATGGGCTGGACGGATTGCGGCAAGCCATTGTCGAATTTGGGGGGCACACGGGAAGCAATGCGATTCATGAATCTGTTCAACCTGAATGATCCGGGCTGGGGCCGCAATGGCCAGAACTCGGATGACGATTCGCGCCAAAAGCCCGGCTCCGCAGGCGGACCGCCGGATCTGGATCAAGTCTGGCGCGACTTCAACAAGCGGCTGATGGGGCTGTTTGGGGGCCGTGGCGGCGGGCGGGGCCCGCGCTCCTCGGGCGGATTGCCGCAGTTGCCCGGGCCTTCACCGCGCTTCATCCTGCTGGTCGTCGTCATTGCGATCCTGCTGTGGCTGGCCAGCGGCTTCATGATCGTTCAGGAAGGCCAGGTTTCCGTGGTGACTCGCTTTGGCCGCTATACGCATACGCTGAGCCCGGGTTTGCAATGGCGCCTGCCGTATCCCATCGAAGACTCCCAGACCGTCAATATTTCGCAGTTGCGCACCTTCGAAGTCGGCTTTCGCGGTTCGTCGCGCAACAAGGTCTTGCCCGAATCATTGATGCTCACCAATGACGAGAACATCGTCGACGTGCAGTTTGTGGTGCAGTACCGCCTGCGGACGGACGGGGCACCGTCCTATCTGTTCAACACCAGTCAGCCGGACGAATCTGTGCGCCAGGCTGCCGAGACCGCAATGCGTGAAATCGTGGGCCGCAAACCCATGGATTTCGTGCTGTATTCCGGCCGTACCGAGGTCGCCACCGAAGTCCAGAGCTTGGCTCAGAATATCCTGGATCGCTACAAGACCGGGATCGAGATTTCCACCGTTGCCATCCAGAACGTCCAGCCGCCCGAACAGGTTCAGGCTGCGTTTGATGACGCGGTGAAGGCGGGCCAGGACCGCGAGCGGCAGATCAACGAAGGGAATGCCTACGCGAGCCAGGTTCTGCCAGAAGCCGAAGGGCAAGCGGCCCGCATGATCCAGGAGGCTGAAGGTTACAGCGCCAAGGTCATCGGTCAGGCCAAGGGGGATACCTCGCGGTTTGACAGCATTGCCACTGAATACGCCAAAGCACCGGCTATCACGCGCGAGCGCATCTACCTTGAGACCATGCAGGACATCCTCAGCGAATCAGCCAAGGTCATGATCGATGCGCCGGTAGGCAGCAACATGTTGTATCTGCCTCTGGACAAGATCATGGATCAGGCAGCCAAGGGCGGCGTGCGGTCAGCGCCTGCGGCGGCGGATTCGAGCAGCGGGAATTCATCGTCGGTACCGTCGGCCGCCACAGCTGCCGCAGTTGGGGCGGCTCAGGCGGCAAAGTCCGCCGAGCCGTCGCGCAGCAGTCCAGCGCGGCGCGGCGTGCCGTCCAGCGTGAACCCGCTGATGACCAACCCGTACTCGAACTAGGAGCTTGTGATGCAACGCTTATTTCCAGCTCTGGTCGGCCTGGTCGTGGTCGTGGCAGTGCTGTCTTCGTGCATGTTCATCGTGCGTGAGCGGGATTTGGCCCTGCTTTTCGCCTTGGGCGAGGTCAAGGCAACCATCACCAAGCCGGGGCTGTATTTCAAATATCCGCCCCCATTCGAAAATGTGGTCTATCTGGACAAGCGCCTGCAGACCATCGAGACACGTGATCCCGAGCGCATCCAGACGGCTGAAAAGAAAAACCTGCTGATCGATTCCTTCGTGAAGTGGCGCATTGCTGATCCCAAGCAGTTCTATGTGACCTTTGGCGCCAATAGCAGCGCGGCGGTCGAGCGCCTGCAGGCCCAGATTCGGGATGCGCTTAATGCCGCCGTGAACGTGCGCACTGTCAAGCAGGTTGTGTCCACGGACCGTGACACCATCATGAAGGAAATCCAGTCCTCGGTCGCCACGCGCGCCAAGCCGCTGGGCGTAGATGTAGTCGACGTGCGGCTGCGCCGGATCGATTTTGCACCCGAGATCTCCGATTCCGTCTACCGGCGTATGGAGGCAGAGCGCAAGCAGGAAGCGAACCGCCTGCGCGCCAGTGGGGGGGCCGATAGCGAACGCATCCGTGCCGAGGCTGACCGCAAGCGGCAGGAGGTTCTGGCCAAGGCCTACGCCGAGGCTCAGGCCAAGCGCGGTGAGGGTGATGCCACGGCGACAGCTATTTATGCCAGGTCGTATGGCCGCGATCCCGAGTTCTACAGCTTCTACAAGAGCCTGGGAGCCTATCGGGAATCGTTCGCAAAACCCGGTAGTGCTCTGGTGCTGAGCCCCAACTCGAACTTCTTCCGCTACTGGGATCAGCCCAAGGGCGCCAAGCCCGCCGCCGCGGCCACGAAGTAGCCCGCTGGAACTCGCTTGGTGCCGATGCACCAGGCGAGTCGTCTTTTCTGGAACACTGAACATGAAGTCGAACTGGCTGCTGCCGGAGAATCTGTCGGACATCCTGCCGGCCGAGGCGCGCCGCATCGAGGAACTGCGTCGCGATCTGCTGGATCTGTATCGCACATACGGTTTCGAACTCGTCGCGCCGCCGATGGTGGAATACCTGGATTCCCTGATGCTGGCCGATGACGAGGCGCTGCGCCTGCGCACCTGCAAGCTGGTTGATCAGCTCTCGGGACTGACCATGGGGGTGCGCGCCGACATCACGGTGCAGGTCTCGCGTATCGACGCCCATCTGCTGAATCGTCCAGGCGTGACCCGGCTGTGCTATTGCGGTCCGGTGGTGCACGCCCGCCCGGCGGGCCTGCTGTCCGACCGAGAATTGCTGCAAATCGGTGCCGAGATCTTCGGCCATGCTGGCATACAGGCCGATATCGAGACCATCCGTCTGGCGCTGGAATCGGTGCGCCGCGCGGGGGTGGTGCAGCCCAGACTGGATCTCAACCACCCCGGGGTGGGGCGTGCTCTAGTGGAAGCCGACCCGGCGCTGGCCGAAGTGGGCAATACCGTGTTCGACCTGTTGAGCGTCAAGGACGTCCCGGGGCTGGAAGACTTGTGTCGACAGTCCGGTGCGCGGGCCGATACGCTGACTGCGCTGCGTGCCTTGACCAGCCTGTACGGTGATTTGTCCGTGGTGGACCGCGCGCGCGCGCGCCTGCCGGCCTTGCCGACAGTTCAGGCGGCGCTTGATGCCTTGAAGGCCTTGTGCGAGGCATTGCCGGATGCTCCCGTTGCCATTGATTTGGCGGACATGGGAGGCAGCTACGGATATCACTCTGGTGTGGTGTTCTCCATCTATGCCGAGGGCTGGCATGACGCGTTGGTGCGCGGGGGTCGTTACGATGGTATCGGGCGCAAGTTCGGTCGCGCGCGCCCCGCGACCGGATTCAGCCTGGATTTGCGCAAGCTGTCGGCTGGCTTGCCCGAGGCCCGACCTGCGCGCGCCATTCGTGCCCCGTGGTCCGACGACCCGGCGCTGGTGCGCGCTGTCCGGGATCTGCGCAAGCAGGGCCATATCGTCATTCAGGTTCTGCCGGGCGAACCCCAGCGCCCCGATGAGTTTCAGGTGGACCGCGAACTGGTGTCCACGGCGGAAGGCTGGGCATTGCAGCCGATGAATGCCTGAGGCCGGGTACAGGGTGTCTACAGAACCGGATGGTATAAACTAACACGTTTCCCGGGCGGCAAATCGTCGCCGCATGTGCAAGGCTTATGAGCAAGAACATCGTCGTGATCGGCACCCAGTGGGGTGATGAGGGCAAGGGCAAGATCGTGGATTGGCTGGCCGAGTCAGCCCAAGGCGTCGTGCGCTTCCAGGGCGGACACAATGCCGGCCATACCTTGTGGATCAATGGACGCAAGACCATCCTGCGTCTGATTCCGTCGGGCATCATGCACCCGAGCGTCACCTGCTACATCGGCAATGGCGTGGTGCTCTCCCCCGACGCGCTACTGGGCGAGATCGCCGAGCTCGAGGCTGCCGGCCTGGATGTGCGCTCGCGCCTGCAGATTTCCATGGCTTGCCCGTTGATCCTGCCTTACCACGTGGCGCTGGATCAGGCGCGCGAAGCCCGCAAGGGCGAGGGCAAGATCGGCACGACTGGCCGTGGCATCGGCCCCGCCTACGAGGACAAGGTCGCTCGCCGGGCGCTGCGCGTCCAGGATCTGTATGATCCGGCAGTATTCGACGAAAAGCTGGCCGAAGTACTGGACTATCACAACTTCGTGCTCACGCAGTATCTGGGTGCAAAGGCGGTGGATGCCGCCCAGGTGCGCGACCACGTCATGACCTTGGCCCCGCAGATCGAGCCTATGGTGGCCGACGTGTCCACCAATCTGCATGTTGCAAGCCGAGCTGGCCATAATCTGCTATTCGAGGGCGCCCAGGGCACCCTGCTCGATATTGATCACGGCACTTATCCGTTCGTCACCAGCAGCAATTGCGTGGCGGGTGCGGCTTCGGCCGGTGCTGGCCTGGGGCCCCAGGCGCTGGACTACGTGCTGGGGATCGCCAAGGCCTACACCACGCGCGTAGGATCCGGGCCGTTCCCGACTGAACTGCTGGATGACACGGGGTTGCGCCTGGCGACGGTGGGCAAGGAATTCGGTTCGGTCACGGGTCGTCCGCGCCGCTGCGGCTGGTTCGATGGCGCGGCCATGAAGCGCTCGGTGATGATCAACGGGCTCACGGGTCTCTGCATCACCAAGCTTGATGTGCTCGACGGGGTGGAAAAGATCAAGATTGGCGTGGGCTACCGCTACAAGGGCCGGTTCCTGGACGTGCTCCCCTATGGCGCCCATGCAGCCGCCGAGGCTGAACCGGTACTTGAGGAAATGGCTGGCTGGTCCGAGTCTACGGTGGGAGTCACCGAGTATGACAAGCTGCCCGTCAATGCCCGCCGCTACCTGGAGCGCATTGCCGAGGTCTGCGATGTGCCCATCGACATGGTGTCCACAGGCCCCGACCGCCTGGAAACCATCGTGTTGCGCCACCCGCTCCAGGGTTGAGTTCGCTCTGGGCCCAGAAACCGCAAGCCTGCTTGCGGTTTTTTGATTGATGAATCTGAAAAGGAAGCCGCAATGAACGTGCCCGTGAGTACCGATCGCGACCTGTGGGTCAGCTGGGACCAGTACCACGCCCTGATCGAACGATTGGCACTGAAAGTCCATGAGTCGGGCTGGGTATTCGACAAGATTCTGTGCCTGGCTCGTGGCGGGGTGCGGGTCGGCGACGTGCTGTCGCGTGTTTTCGACCTGCCGCTGGGTATTCTGGCGACCAGCAGCTACCGCGAGGCGGCGGGCACCGTCCAGGGGCAGCTCGACATCGCCCAGTTCATCACCATCACCCGCGGCACGCTTGATGGCCGGGTACTGTTGGTGGACGATATGGTCGATACCGGGCTGACCTTCAGCCGCGTGAGGGACCATCTGCTTCGCCAGTTCCCGGGAATCACTGAATTGCGCACGGCCGTGCTCTGGCAAAAGGGCCATGCACAGGTCCAGCCGGATTATTTCGTGGATCAGTTACCGACCAACCCCTGGATCCATCAGCCCTTCGAGGACTATGACAGCCTGCGGCCGCACCAGCTGGAGTCCTGGATCCGCAAAGGGGTACGCACGGCTCATCCGCGTGGTGAATGATCACCATGCCCGCCGTGTGCGGCATGCCGGATGCGTGATCCGACGCGACGGCGGCGGGCGATGGCCTCCGGTCCTGGATTCATGCTAGAATTTCTTGTTATCTAGTTTCACCAACTCTAACCTGGGTCGAATCGGGCTTTCTGGTCCTGTCATGCGCTTTTTCAGCGATGACCGTCTGGATTTCACACCGCGGGCCCTGAACCATACACAGGCTTTAAGGATTCTGAATGCCGATTGTCCGCCTCAAAGAAAACGAGCCCTTCGAGGCTGCCCTGCGGCGCTTCAAGCGCACTATCGAGAAGACCGGGTTGTTGACGGAACTGCGTTCGCGCGAGTTCTACGAGAAGCCTACGGCCGAGCGCAAGCGCAAGCGTGCCGCCGCCGTCAAGCGTCACTACAAGCGCATCCGCAGTCAGCAACTGCCGCCGCGTCTCTATTGATTGATCCCTGAATCTTTCATTCAGGAGTTGCTGGCGCGCGTCGATATCGTCGATGTTGTCGGCCGCTACGTCCAGTTGCGCAAAGGGGGCGCAAACCTGCTGGGTTTGTGCCCTTTTCATACTGAAAAGACTCCGTCTTTCACCGTCAGTCCCACCAAGCAGTTCTATCACTGTTTTGGCTGTGGGGCGCACGGAAGCGCTCTCCGTTTTCTGACCGAGCACACCGGGGCTTCGTTTCCCGAAGCCGTGCGTACGCTGGCGGCCGGCGTCGGCATGACGGTGCCCGAAGAGCCCCGGACGCCTCGCCAGAAGGCAGCGGAGCGCGAGCGCCGCGAAGAGGGTTCTCGCCAGCAACAGATCCTGGAGCAGGCTCAGGCGCATTACCGCGCTTCCTTGAAGCAAGCGCCCGACGCCATCGCCTATCTGAAGCGGCGTGGCCTGAGCGGCGAGATTGCCGCCCGGTTCGGGCTGGGCTGGGCGGGCTCTGACCGGCGCGGGCTGGCCAGCCTGTTTTCGCATTACGAGGATCCGGCGCTGCTGGAGTCCGGTCTGGTGATCGAAGCCGAGGACGGCCGGCGGCATGACCGATTCCGGTCGCGGATTATGTTCCCCATCCGCAACTCTCGCGGGAAGCTCGTCGGGTTCGGCGGGCGGTTGATCGAGGCGGGTGAGCCCAAGTACCTGAATTCTCCGGAGACCCCGCTGTTCTCGAAAGGCAATGAACTCTACGGCCTGCATGAGGCTCGCGGCGGCATTCACACCGAGGGCTGTGTGCTGGTCGTCGAGGGCTACATGGATGTGGTGGCGCTGGCGCAGTTCGGGTTGACCAACGCCGTCGCCACGCTGGGTACGTCGACCACTGCCAATCACATTCAGAAGCTGCGTCGTGCCAGCGACCGTATCGTCTTCAGCTTCGACGGTGACAACGCGGGCCGCAAGGCGGCGTGGCGCGCTCTCCAGGCCTGCCTGCCCTGGGTGGCCGAGGATGTTTCGATGCGGTTTCTGTTCCTGCCGCAGGAACACGACCCCGACTCGTACATCCGGGCGTATGGCGCCCAGGCGCTGCGCGCCTGCCTGGATGAGGCGATTCCGCTGTCGCGGTTCATGCTCGACGAAATGGCGGCGCGTCATGATCTGGCCGAGGCCGAGGGCCGGGCGGCCTGTGTGCACGAGGCGCGTCCGCTGTTCGCGCAGATGCCCGAAGGCGGGTATCGCCTGCAGGTGGAGCGGGAGTTTGCACAACGGGTACGCCTGACTCCCGAGGAACTCAGCCGGATGCTGGCTCAGGATCCGGACCCTCACCGTTTTGCACCGTCGCCGGCGGCTGGCGGCGTCGGCGGTTCGGGCGATGTAGCGTCAGGCGCTGCTTTCTCGGGTGTGCCCATTGCTGCCCGTGGTTCGACGCCGCATGACGGGTCGGGTGTTTACGCCGATGAACCCGCTTGGATGCGCACCCAGGGGCTGGAGGGTGCGATCCCTGCCGGTCGTGCGGCATCGGGCCGGCAGCGGCCTGGGCGCCGTTCGGCGGCGCGGCTGGTCACCCCCATGGCGCGCCGACTGCTGCGGCTGCTGCTTGCGCATCCGGATCTGGTGGTGCGGCTGGGCGATCAGCAACTTGAATTGTTGGCCCGGCATCCCCATCTGACTCTGGTGAGTGATCTGGTCCGGCTGGTCAGCAGGTGCGGCGCGACACATGCGGGTGCATTGCTGGAGGCGGCCGATCCGGATTCGGATCTGGCGCATGCGATTCAGGATCTTTCCACGGAACTGCTGGTGCACGACCTGCCTGATCCGCAGGCCGAGTGGGACGACGCCCTTCGGGTGCTGGAGCGCCAGGCGGTCCAGGAACAGTGTGACAGGCTCATCCAGGGTGGGTTGACCACGGATGGTGAGCGCCGCCGTTACCAGGAATTGAGCAGGCGCCTGGCCCGCCTGAAGGCGGCTGCGGGATGAATCTTCCCGGCAGGTGAAGTAAAATACATGATTTTCAATAAGTTGAGCGTCAACGGGAAAGACACATGACCCAAGGAACTGGCAAGACCCCTGTGGCCACCAAAAAAACGGTGTCCAGGAAGACCAAGGCGGAAAGCCCCGAGCTCGAGACCGTGGTGAAGGGGGCCAGCACAAAGACGGGTGCGAAGTCGGCTGCGGCCGCTGGTGCTGCAGCCAAGTCGGACAAGCCGACCAGAAAGCCTGCCGCCCAACCGGTCGTGGCTGCCGCCAAGCCTGCGGCGGCTGCAAAGAAAGTCGTTTCCAAGGACAAAGACGAAAAGTCCGCTGCCAAACCGCGCGCGCCGAAAATCGCCACGGGCCGCAAGCCTGGTCGCCCGGCCAAGAACGCGAACGGCGATGGCGCTGATTATGTGGATGACGACGCCGATGGCGGCGAGGTCATCCCCGACCTGAAGCCGCTGCCCAAGCGCGGCGGCAAGCGTGCGAAAGGCGAGAAAGAAAGCCCCGCGCGCAGCCAGATGACCCCGGAAGAACAAGAAGCCCGGCGCAACCGCCTGAAGATCCTGATCAAGCTGGGCAAGGATCGCGGCTATCTGACCTACGGCGAAATCAACGACCATTTGCCCGACGACCTGGTGGACGCCGAGGCGATCGATGGCATCATCAGCACGTTCAATGACATGGGGATCAAGGTCTACGACCAGGCGCCCGATGCCGAGACCCTGCTCATGAGCGACAACGTCCCCTCGGCGTCCAGCGACGACGACGTCGAGGACGAGGCCGAGGCCGCGCTGACGACGGTGGATTCCGATTTTGGCCGGACGACCGATCCGGTGCGCATGTACATGCGCGAAATGGGAACGGTTGAACTCCTGACCCGCGAAGGCGAAATCGAGATCGCCAAGCGCATCGAAGATGGCCTCAAGCACATGGTCATGGCGATTGCCGCCTGCCCGACGACGGTCAATGAAATCCTGGAACACATCCGCCGTGTCCGCGACGGCTCCGCACAGATCGATGAGGTCGTCGACGGCCTGGTGGATGAGGACGGTGAGGACTATGCGGGCTCTGGCGTGTCGTCTGACGAGGACGACGGGCCGGCGGGCGGGATGAGCAGCAAGCAGCTCGAATACCTGCGCACCAAGGCGTTGAAAAAATTCGAGGTGGTGGAAACCTGGTTCGACAAGATGCGCAAGGCCTTCGAAGCCGAAGGCTATCGTTCGCCAGCCTACGTTCAGGCCCGCGAAGCCATCCACGCCGAACTGCTGGGGGTGCGCTTCACCGCAAAGATGGTGGAGCGGCTTGCGGATGCGTTGCGGGCCCAGGTTGCCCAGGTCCGCGCCCAGGAACGCGCGGCGCTGTCCATCTGCGTGACCCGGGCGGGCATGCCGCGCGGGCATTTCATCCGGGATTTTCCGGGTAACGAGACCAACCTGGAATGGGTGAACGACGAAATCGCGGCCGGCCATGATTATTCCGAGACTCTGTCGCGCCATGCGCCGGCGGTCCAGGAAATCCAGCAGAAGCTCATCGAGCTGCAGCGTCAGGTGGTATTGCCGCTGAAGGACCTGAAGGACGTCAACAAGCGTATGGCCACGGGCGAGGCGAAGGCCCGCAAGGCCAAGCGCGAGATGACCGAGGCCAACCTGCGGCTGGTGATTTCGATCGCCAAAAAATACACCAATCGCGGGCTGCAGTTCCTGGATCTGATCCAGGAAGGCAACATCGGCCTCATGAAGGCGGTGGACAAGTTCGAATATCGTCGCGGCTACAAGTTCTCCACCTATGCGACATGGTGGATTCGTCAGGCCATCACGCGTTCCATTGCCGATCAGGCGCGCACCATTCGCATTCCGGTGCACATGATCGAGACCATCAACAAGATGAATCGCATCAATCGGCAGATTCTGCAAGAGACCGGTGCCGAGCCCGATCCGGCGACGCTGGCACAGAAGATGGACATGCCAGAGGACAAGGTCCGGAAGATTCTGAAGATCGCCAAGGAACCGATCTCCATGGAGACACCAATTGGCGATGACGACGATTCCCATCTGGGGGACTTCATCGAGGACACGGGTACCGTGTCGCCCTCGGACTTCGCCTTGCATGGCTCCATGCGTGACGTGGTGAAGGAAGTCCTGGATTCGCTCACGCCGCGCGAGGCCAAGGTCCTGCGCATGCGCTTCGGCATCGAGATGAGCACCGACCAGACGCTGGAAGAGGTCGGCAAGCAATTCGATGTGACGCGCGAGCGCATCCGCCAGATCGAGGCCAAGGCGCTGCGCAAGCTGCGCCACCCCAGCCGCGCCGACAAGCTCAAGAGCTTTCTCGAGGGGCAGTGAATCGGGCAATTTGATCTGGTGTGATCATGCGAATGAAGAAGGCCTTCCCTGGGGAAGGCCTTCTTCATTCTACGGTCGAGCCACCCGATTCCCAGACAATGGTACTGGCGGCCCGGCGGCGGAAGTCTCGGGGCGACTCGCCAGACGCGTTGCGAAAGAACCGTGTGAAATGGGCCGGTTCGGCAAAGCCCAGCGAATCCGAGATTTCACTGATGGTGAGCGGCGTATACAGCAGGCAGCGGTTGGCTTCCAGCGTCAGCCGCTCGTGGATGAGTCGCAACGGGGACTTGTTCGCGTGGGTGCGTGTCACCACGTTCAAGTGAGCGGGCGTGAGCCCCGTCTGGCCGGCATACCAGGCCACGTCGTGATGGCTGGCGAATGCGTTCTCCAGCAGTTCGGTGAAGCGTGCATAGTGCGTCAGCCCGCGTGATCGCGCGGGGCGGGGTGAGCCTTCAGGGCGGCTGCTACGCAGCCGCGCGTAGAGCAGTGTGAGCCAGGCCTCGAGCTGAGCTTCTCGATAGGGTTGCGCACCGGCATATTGTGCCTGCAGCTGGGTGCATGCCTCATGCAGGGCTTGGGCGGATGATCGTTCGTCGAGGCGGTGGACAGCTGGGCGGTCGGGGATGGATGCCTTGGGATCCAGATGGTGGACCAGTCGGGCGAGCAGCGGGTAGGCGATCGTGACGACGTGGCCGTCGCAGCTCGTCGTGAAGTCATAGCCATGTACGAAGGCCTGCGGGATTTCCACAGCGCCGGGACCGGCCAGCCGCAGCCGTGTGTCATCCAGCCAGATCGTGGCTTCGCCATGGTGCAGCGACAGGATCTGATAGAGCCCTGAGTGTCGGTGGGGGCGTATATGCCAATTGTGCAAGCGGCTGCGTGCAGCGATGGTTTCGCAGTGCACCATTTCAGCCGTCGGCCATTCGTCCTGGCCACCGTACAGTTTGAAGAGGGGTGCGAAATCAAGTGATGCCATTTTGGTAATTTTAGCCTCTAAAAATCCATTCAAATAGTCCCTGGGCTGGCGCACCATGCTGAAGATGAAGAGGCCGCGCCAAAGGGGCGCAGGGGTCGGGACGGAGAACAGGAATGAAAACACAGGTAGCCATCATCGGTGCTGGCCCGTCAGGGCTGCTGCTGGGGCAGCTTTTGCATCGTTGCGGCATCGATAACGTGATTCTGGAGCGGCGCAGCCCGGACTATGTGCTGAGCCGTATCCGGGCGGGCGTCCTGGAGCATGGCACGGTCGCACTGCTGCGCGAGGCGGGCGTGGCCGAGCACATGGAGCGCGAGGGCCACATTCACGATGGTTTCTCGATTTTCGTGAACGGTGAGCGCACGCGCATCGACCTGAAGGGCCTGAGCGGCACGAGCATCATGGTGTATGGCCAGACCGAGGTCACGCGTGATCTGATGAAGGCCCGCAAGACCAAAGGCGCTTCGAGCATCTATGAAGTCGACCAGGTCAAATTGCACGACATCGCGTCGGATCACCCGTCCGTCACCTATGTGAAGGACGGCCAGCAGCAGACGCTGGAGTGCGATTACATTGCTGGCTGTGACGGTTTCCACGGTCCGTCGCGCCAGGCCATTCCGCGTGACAGGATTCGCGAGTTCGAGCGCACCTATCCTTTTGGCTGGCTCGGACTCATGGCCGATACGCATCCGGTCGAACATGAGCTCATCTACATCAATCACCCGCGTGGCTTTGCCCTGTGCAGCCAGCGGTCACTGACCCGCAGCCGGTATTATCTTCAAGTCCCACAAGGCGAGAAGGTCGAGAACTGGTCTGATGATCGTTTCTGGGATGAATTGAAGAACCGGCTAGCGCCGGATGTCGCGGCCAAGCTCGAAACCGGCCCTTCGCTGGAAAAGAGCATTGCACCGCTGCACAGCTTTGTCGCGGAACCCATGCAGTATGGCAATCTGTTCCTGTTGGGCGATGCGGCTCACATCGTGCCGCCCACCGGCGCCAAGGGCCTGAATCTGGCTGCCAGTGATGTGTACGCGCTCTACCACCTGCTGCGCAAGGCGTATCTGGACAAGCAGCCGGAGGCCCTGCAGCGCTATTCTGAAATCTGTCTGCGGCGCGTCTGGAAGGCGGAGCGCTTTACTTGGTGGATGACTTCCGTCCTGCATCGTTTCGATCACGATCCGTTCAGCCAGCGGCTGCAGGAGACCGAGGCCGCCTATACGCTGGGTTCGGTGGCGGCACGGACTTGCATTGCCGAAAACTACGTTGGCTTGCCGTTGGAGAGAATAGACTGAACGTCACCGGCGCCGCCATGGTGCGGGCGCCGTCGGCCAAGCCGGCCGCTCACGGTGCCGTCAGTTCGTGGCGCATGGCCCATTCCAGAATGTGCTCCAGACAGGTGGCTGGCGCCTCGAAAGGCGCCATGTGCGCCGCTTCCCGAACGGCGTGGAGTTCCGCGCTGGGGATGACCTTGGCCATGGCTTCGTGTCGCGCCAGAGGGCTCCAGCGGTCTTCGGTGCCGCTCATGAGCAGGGTGGGGCAGGCGATCAGGGGAAGCAGGTCGGTCGCATCGGGCCGCTCGATGAGCGCCTGGATCTGTCCCGCGAACGATGCCACGGTGGAGCGCAGCACCATGGTGCGCATGCGCTGCATCAGCGCTGCGTTGCTTGGCGTTGTCGAGGTGATCATCCCCGCCAGCCAGTCGTCCACGATAGCCTCGATGCCGCCGGCCTGTGCTGCCTGCACGATGGCCTGTCGTCGGCCGATTTCGTCCGGACCCAGGCCCTTGTAGCCGGTGTTCATCAGCACCAGCCCGCCGATGCGGTCGGGCGCCTGTCGCACCATTTCCAGCGCGACGCGGCCCCCCATGGAATGCCCGACGGCGATGATGGGCCCAGCCGTCTGTTGCAGGATGGCCTGTGCTGTCTGGGGCAGTGAAGTGATGCCGCTGAGCTTCGCCGCCAGCACCGGGCTGGTGCGTGAAAGAGGGCCGATGAAGTCGGCCCAGGTGTCCGCGTCGCACAGCAGTCCGTGCAGCAGGATCCAGGTGGGTGCGGGTCGATGGGTCATGGTTCTGGTTCTCGGGTGAAATGAAGCCAGTTGGGTGGGGCGGTCATGCCCTGCGGGCTTCGACCGGCTTTCGGAGTGATAATCTGGGCTGGACGCCTCAGGGCAGCGTCTCCCGGGTCCCCCGGGTATTCTGGACCGCAAGCCCAGCGGAGCATCGCGAGACCCTGCATGTCGGATTCCATTCTGTACGAGCCCCTGTATGTTCAACCGGGTCACCTGCTGCGGCGTGCGCAGCAGATCTCGGCTTCCATCTTTCACGATGAGATCGGCAACCGTGTGACACCCATACAATACGCTATCCTGTGCGTGGTCATGGACAATCCCCAGATCGACCAGGTCTCCATGGCGGGGCTGGCGGCCATCGATACGTCCACGGCCGCCAGCGTTGCCACCAGACTCGAGGAAAAGGGGTTGCTGGCGCGCGATGTGGATCCCGCCGACCGGCGCCAGCGCAGGCTGTCGCTGACACAGGCCGGTCGTGATTTGCTGGTCGAGGTCAATGACGGCATCAGCCGCCTGCACCGGCGCATCTTCGAAAAATTCTCTCCCGAGGAAGAATCGCAGTTCATGGTACTGCTGGAAAAGCTGGTGCATCTGAACAACCACCAGAGCCGGGCGCCGTTCACGGCATCGTCCGTCCTTCAGGGTTAGTACCAGTTCAACGCACAAGTCCAGGTCCGTAGAATGGTCATATATTCAGTGTGCTGAATAACAGTGTACTGAACATTAGGATTCATATCCTCGGCTGCGTGTTGCCGCCCGCACCGATTCTTCAGGAGATTGACCATGTTTCCCATGAACACCTGGTATGTTGCCTGTACCCCGGATGAGATTACCGACAAACCGTTGGGACGCAAGATCTGCGGGCTGCAGATCGTCCTGTATCGGGGCCGGGAAGGCAAAGTGGCTGCACTGGAAGATTTCTGCCCCCATCGGGGCGCCGCCCTGTCGCTGGGCTCTGTGGTGGATGGCAACCTGATGTGCGGCTACCACGGCCTGGTCATGGATTGTCATGGCAAGGCGGTGTCCATGCCCATGCAGCGCGTCAACGGCTTCCCCTGCATCCGCAGCTACCCGGTCGAAGAGCGGCACGGCTACGTCTGGATCTGGCCTGGCGATGCGGCGAAGGCCGACCCTGCCACAATCCCGGATCTGCCGTGGTCGAACAACCCTGAATGGGCGTTTGGCGGCGGTCTCTACCACATCCAGTGCAGCTACCGCCTGATGGTGGACAACCTGATGGACCTCACGCACGAAGCGTATGTTCACGTTGGCAGCATCGGTCAGAACGAAATCGACCAATCGCCGGTCAAAACGCACATGGAAGGCAACCAGGTCGTGACCAGCCGCGAAATGCACGACATCGTCGCGCCGCCCTTCTGGCAGATGGCGATGCGGGCGCAGGGTCTCGATGATCAGGTCCGGGTGGACCGCTGGCAGTATTCGCGCTTCACGGCGCCGGGCAGCGTGCTGATCGACGTGGGCGTCGCGCTGGCCGGCCAGGGTGGCATCAATGCCGATCCCGCCCAGCGGGTGTATGCGATCGTGGTGGACTTCATGACGCCCGAGACAGAAACCTCACACTGGTACTTCTGGGGCATGGCACGGCATTTCAAGCCGGACGATTCCGCGCTGACGGATTCCATTCGCCAGGGCCAGGGCGCGATCTTCAACCAGGATCTGGCGGTTCTGGAGGCGCAGCAGCACAATCGCGAGGCCTTCGAGGGGCGCCGCCTGCTGGCCCTGAACATCGATGCCGGTGGGGTACGGGCCAATCGCATCCTGGATGACATGGTTGTCGCCGAGCGTGCTTTGCCGACAGAGGCCGCAGTCGGCTAAAGTCCCATATGTCCCCGGTCCTGATTTGGCGCCTTGGCCTGGTCCTGGCAGGGACACACGCGAGAGATGAATGACTGATACTTTGCTGTCCGTCCGGGTTGCCGGGAAATCTGAAGTAGCCCAGGACATCGTGAGCCTGGAACTGGTCAGTGCGGATGGGGGGATGCTGCCGGCATTCACCCCGGGCGCACACATCGACGTTCATCTGCCGGGAGGGCTGATCCGCCAGTATTCGCTGATGAGCGATTGCCAGGACCGTAGCCGCTTCCAGCTGGGCATCCTGCGCGAGCCACAGTCGCGCGGCGGATCCATCGTGCTGCACGATCAGGTGAAGACCGGCGATCTGCTGCAGATCAGCGCGCCGCGCAATCGCTTCGAGCTGGTGCCGTCGCTGCATAGTCTCCTGCTCGCGGGTGGGATCGGGATTACTCCCATCTTCTGCATGGCACTGGAACTCGGGCGGCGCGATGCGGACTTTGCCTTGCACTACAGTTGCCGAAGCCAGGCCCGCGCGGCTTTTCTGGCTGATCTGGAACCGATGATCGGGACAGGTCGGGCCCATATGCATTTCGATGACCAGCCCCGGACGGCCCTGGATGTGGTGGCGTTGCTGGCCAATGCGGCGCACAGCAAGGCACAGGTCTACGTCTGCGGGCCGGCTGGCTATATCGAATTCATCCGTGCCCAGGCCCATGCCGCGGGCGTGGCCGATTCCCAGATCCATTTCGAGCGCTTTGCGTTGAGCGAAGCCGACAAGCCCCAGGCCGGAGACCAGGATGTGGCCTTTCAGGTGCAGCTTGCCAGCACCGGGGAAATCTTCGACATTCCGGCCGATGAAACGATCACGCATGCCCTGGATCGCCAGGGGGTCTTCATCCCGGTATCGTGCGAGGAAGGCATTTGCGGGACTTGCCTGACGGGCGTGAAGTCCGGCATCCCTGACCACCGCGACAGCTACCTGACGGATGACGAGCACGCTGCCAACGATCAGTTCACGCCTTGCTGCTCACGGGCGCGCACACCGTTGCTGGTATTGGATCTGTAAACTGCATGACTTGAAACCCCGTTTCACAGTGTTCCATAAAATCAAGGAGACGATTCCGTGAAGCATTCCATTGGCAAATTGCTGGCGACCGCTACGCTGGTAGCTGGTACCCTGGGTGCGGCCCAGGCCCAGGACCTGAAAATCGGGATGGTGGTCCCGGTGTCCGGACCGTTTGCGACCACCGGCCAGCAGATCATGAATGGCGCAAAGCTCTACCTGAAGCAGCATGGCGACACCTTGGGCGGGCGCAAGGTCATCCTGCTGGAAAAGGACGATACAGGCATATCGCCGGCACTGAGCAAGCGCCAGGCGCAGAACTTCCTGGTTCAGGACAAGGTCGACATCCTGGCGGGCTTTGGTCTGACGCCGGCCGCATTTGCCGTGGCGCCGCTGGCCACCGAGGCAAAGATCCCCATGCTGGTGCTGAACGCAGCCACCTCATCCATCACCGAAAAATCGCCGTACATCGTACGCACCTCCATGACGCTGCCTCAGGTGGCGGCCCCGATGGCGACCTGGGCCGCCAAGAATGGCATCCACTCGGTGTATCTGCTGGTGGCCGACTATGGTCCGGGGCACGATGCCGCCGCCCAGTTCAAGAAGACCTTCACTGCCGCCGGTGGCACCATTGTGGGCGAGGTCCAGACGCCGCTGACCAGCCCGGATTTCGCTCCCTTCCTGCAGAAGATCAAGGACGCGAAGCCGGATGCCATCTTCTCGTTCGTACCCAATGGCGAGCAGGGCGTGTCGCTGGCCAAGGGCTATAAAGAGCGCGGGCTGGACAAGGCTGGCATCAGGCTGCTGGCCACGGGCGACGTGGTGACCGAAGATGTGATCGGCGCCATGGGCGATAGCGCGCTGGGCATGATCACGTCGTTTCACTATTCCACCGCGCATGACTCCCCGGAGAACAAGGCGTTCGTGGCGGCCTACGAAAAGGCCTATCCTGGCGTCCGCCCGAACATGGTCGCTGTGGCATCTTACGATGGCATGCACCTGATCGATGAGGCGCTGAAGAAGACCGGCGGCAATGCCAAGGGTGATACCTTCATGGCGGCAGTCAAGGGCATGAAGTGGGTGAGTCCGCGTGGGCCGGTGGAAATCGATCCGCAGACGCGGGACATCATCCAGAACGTCTACATCCGCAAGGTCGAACGGGTGAATGGCCTGCTGCAGAACGTGGAATTCGATACCTTCAAGGCTGTGAAGGATCCGGGCAAGTCGTGATCCACTGAGCCGCAGCGTCAGTCGCCGCTTGGCGGGGAAATCGGGGCAGGGCTCTTCGGGGCGCTGCCCCGACGCCGTCCATAGCGGGCCGTTATAGCTGTTAGTGGGCGTTCGGCCCTTAACACCGAGCCGCTTCGTGGCGATAATCGAGGAATGATGACGATACGACGCAAAATCGGCGACCTGCAGGTCTTTCCCATCGGCCTGGGATGCATGGGGCTGTCGCACGGCTACGGGCCTGCGGTGCCCGAAGAGCAGGCACGCGCGCTGCTGCTGGGGGCGCTGGACGCTGGGGTGACACTGTTCGACACGGCAGCCTTGTATGGCTTTGGGGCCAACGAGGAATTGCTGGGAAGGGTGCTATCGCCTCATCGCTCTCGCTTTACGCTGGCCAGCAAATGCGGCATCTTCCGGGGTCCGGATGGCAAGCGCCTGATCGATGGCCGTCCGGAAACGCTCAAGCGGACCTGCGACGAATCCCTCCAGCGCCTGCGCACAGACGTCATCGACCTGTATTACCTGCACCGCTGGGACAAATCCGTCCCCATCGAAGAATGCGTGGGCGCCTTGGCGGATCTGGTGCGCGCGGGCAAGATCCGGCACATCGGCCTGTCCGAGGTCTCGGCCCAGACCTTGCGCAAGGCTTACGCAGTGCACCCCATTGCCGCCGTGCAGAACGAATACTCCCTGTGGACGCGCGAAGTCGAGATTGCCTTGCTTCAAGCCTGCCGCGACCTGGATGTGGCGCTGGTGTCGTTCAGTCCGCTTGGGCGTGCATACCTGGCCGACGGGCTGCCGGACTTGGCCCGCTTGGCGCCCACGGATTTGCGTCTGCGGCTGCCGCGGTTTCAGCCTGAGGCCTACGCCCGGAATCTGGCGCTACTGCAGCCTTTGCGCGAGCGGGCGCGGGAACTCGGCTGCACGCCATCGCAGCTTGCGCTGGCCTGGCTGCTGCATCAGGGGTCCAATGTCATTCCCATCCCGGGGACCACGAATTTGGCGCACCTGAAGCAGAACCTGGGGGCGGCGGACCTGGCACTCGACGAAGCTACCTGTGCGGATCTGTCGCGATGGTTCGACCGGGACCGGGTGGCGGGGGCCCGCTACGTCGACGCCACATTCAAGGAAATCGACACAGAACGTTTTTCCTGACGCGTTGGAATTTTCTGTCCCCGGTGGGGGGCGCTTGTGGGCTCGCCGAGCGGGCCCGGTACGGATTGACGAGGGAGACTCCGCATCATGCAGGACAAAATGGATACGAGGCTGGGGCTGATCGGCTATGGTGAAGTGGGCGGTATCTTCTGTGCCGGCCTGGCTGCCCATATGGACTCGGTCTGCGCCTGGGACGTCAAGCTCGCCGATGCGGCTCAGGCGAAACCACTGCGCGTGCGGGCTGACCGTGATCAGGTCTCGTTGTGCGGTTCGGCATCCGATCTGTGCGCGGCCAGCAACCTGGTGATCTCGGCAGTGACCGCGTCCAATACCGTTACCGTCGCGCGCGAGGCCGCAGCCCATTTGCAGCCGGGCACCATCTTCCTGGACTTGAACTCGGCTTCGCCCGGCGCCAAACGCGAGGCCGGTGCCGTGATCGAGGCCGCCGGCGGCCATTATGTGGAAGCAGGGGTGATGAGTTCGGTCCCGCCGCATGGCATCCGTGTGCCCATGTTGCTGGGTGGCCCGCATGCGGAATCGCTGGCGCAGCAGTTGTGCGCCTGGGGCATGGATGCCCACGCGGTCTCGGCCGAACTGGGCATTGCATCGGCCATCAAGATGTGCCGTAGCGTCATGATCAAGGGCCTGGAAGCGCTGGTGGTCGAAAGCTACACCACGGCACGGGCCTACGGGGTCGAAGACTACGTGCTGCCGACACTGAAAGAAACCTTCCCGTCGATCGATTGGCCGGAAGAAGGGCGTTATTTCTACAGCCGCGTGGTCCAGCATGGCAAGCGCCGTGCCGAGGAAATGCGCGAAGTTGCCAATACCGTGCGCGAAGCCGGATTCGAGCCACTCATGTCGGCGGCCACGGCCCAGAAGCAGGACTGGGTCGCGAAGCTCGCCGCCAAGGGCTTGTTCGAGGGCATCCAGAAGTCGGGCGGCTGGCAGGCCTACGCCGATCGCTTGATCCAGCAGGCCAGACGACGGGACTGATCTGACCGTACCGATACAGGCCCCGTCGTCTCCCGCGCCGTGCCTGTATCGTCTGCTTTCCCCGACCGGTTGGCATTGCATTGCCTGTGACTTTGATTCAAGTCAAAGACTGGGTGCTTGCCCTCCGCGATTCGTGCTGCATCGGCTCAAAATAGCAAGCTAACTTTTCGTGTGGCCGGCGATGTCTGGCTGAGGCTTGGGTTTGTCATGACAGACGAGTTTGTTTTCGATTGGGATCCACGTTCCGACGCCGTGCAGAGGGATCAGATTGCCGCCTATGACCATATGCGGCGGGTGTGTCCGGTCGCCCGCAGCCGCTACGGGTATACCTCTTTCTTCAAACATGCGGATGTACTTCGAGCGCTGATTGATACGGAGACGTTCAGCAACGTCGTGTCCGCCCGTCATCCGTCCGTGCCCAATGGGATGGACCCTCCGCAGCACACGCGCTTTCGGCGCGTCATCGATGACTACTTCTCCGTCGGGCGCATGCGGGATTTTGAGCCGTCATGCCAGGCCTTGGCCGAAGACCTGACGTTTGCCTGGCTGCGTTCGGACGACGCGGACTTCATGACTGGCTTTGCCTGGGAGTTCGCAGTCCAGGTGCAGTGCCGGTTCATGGGGTGGCCGGCGAAGCTGCATGGGCCATTGCGCAAGTGGATGCTCAAGAACCATGCGGCGACCTACGCGATTGATTCACACGCTATGGGGATGGTGGCGCGTGAGTTTGACGGCTATGTGGCGGACTTGCTGGACGAGCGCCGGAGGGCGAAAACATCCGCTCCACCCGATGTCACCACTCGCCTGTTGAACGAAACGGTTGATGGCCAGCCGCTGAGTGGCGAGCAGATCTCCAGTATCGTGCGCAACTGGACCGTGGGAGAAGTGAGCACGATTGCTGCCGCGCTGGGGATCTTGGCGCAATACCTGGCGGTCCGCCCGGCCTTACAGCAACGGTTGCGCGAACAGCCCTCCATGATCCCTCCTGCTGTCGATGAGATCCTGCGCATCCATGGGCCGCTGGTCATGAGCCGGCGCCGTGTGACGCGGGCTGTGACGGTTCGAGGCAGGCTTCTGGCGCCGGATGAACGGGTTGCCCTGATCTGGCTGTCCGCCAATCGCGACGAAGATGTTTTTGGCGATCCTGATGAATTTCGGCTGGATCGCGATCCTGCGCTCAGCCTGCTTTATGGAAGCGGACCGCATGCCTGTCCCGGAGCGCCGCTGGCGAGGCTGGAGCTCCAGACCGCCGTGAGCGCGCTGTTACAGGCGACGCGGAGTCTGGCTCTGGCGCCGGGTTGCGTCCCGGTACGTGCCACTTTTCCCGCCAGTGGCTACGCCAGGCTGCGGCTGCGGGCGGAGACATCCTCCCGGGACACCCCTATGGCCTCGGACACACTTACACCGTCATGCCCGATGGATACACCTGCCTGACGGTCGAACGGATCAGGCCCAGCATGGCTTTTTGCGTCAGCGTGGTGATCCGCCCCGGCGCAGTGGCCAGGTACAGCCGGCTGGGCAGCTCGGGCTGCACGATGGCGCGGATGTGGTAGCGGTCAGGCTGTGCCGACGTCAGCACCGCGTGCTGCGTCAGGACGGCGTAGCCGGCGCCATCGGCAACCAGGTCCAGGATGGCGGGTACGCCGTCGATCTCCAGGCGGATGTTTGGCCGACTGCCGATCAGCGCCATCTGCGACTCCAGCAGCATGCGCACCGTGTGGGGCCGGTTGGGGATGACCAGCGGAACATTAGCCAGGGCCCGCAGCGTCATCGGCTGATCGGACGGATGCGGGCCTCGCGGCCCTACCAGATACAGCAATTCGCTGGTCAGCGGTGTCAGTGCCAGATCAGCCGAGGCCGTGGGATTGTAGAGCAGGGCAATGTCCAGCCGGCCGGCCAGCAGCCATTCCTGCATCATGAGGGACAGGCCTTCGCTGATGGACAGTGTGGCATTGGGGAGCTGCTTGCGGAACTGGCGGGTGAGATGCACGGTCAGCATCTTGGAGGCGCTGGGTGCGATGCCCAGTGCCACGCGTCCTGCCAGCGCGCCTTGTACGCGCCCCATGTCTTCCTTGGCGCGTTCCACCTGGTGCAGAATGCCGCGGCAGTGTTCCAGCAGCAGCTTGCCGGCTTCGGTGGTGGTCACGCCGCGGCCGTTTCGATTGAGCAGGTTCTGGCGCAGTTCGACCTCTAGGCGGCGGACCTGGCGGCTGAGCGCCGGCTGGGCAATGTTCAGCGCCTGGGCCGCCTGTGTGAAGCTGCCCAGTTCGGCCACGCGCTGAAAATATTCGAGCTGTTTCAGGTCCATATAAGGGTTTACCCTAAATGTCAGGCATGGGATCCTTGTCATTATAACGGTTCGGCATAGCAGCTAGTGGGCCTATGTCCTTATCTATCAATGAACTTCTGTCCATAATGGCTCTATCACATTCCGTGTGACCGAACGGGCACGGAATCATTCCGGACTCGTTCCGGATTTCCGGATCGGCGCAACCGAAACAGGACTGAGCAAACAGGAAACTCCATGAACAGAAAACCTCTGATCATCGATTGCCACGGGCATTACACGACCGCGCCGCAGGCACTGGCCGACTGGCGTGACAGGCAGATCGCCGGCATCAAGGACCCCGCCCAGATGCCCCGCGCCGCTGATCTGCACATCAGCGACGACGAGATTCGTGAGACCATCGAAACCAACCAGCTTCGCTACATGCGCGAGCGCGGCGCCGATCTGACGATCTTTTCGCCGCGCGCGAGCTTCATGGCGCACCACATCGGTGACTTCAAGGTCTCCAGCACCTGGGCCGCGATCTGCAACGAGCTCTGCCATCGGGTGGCGAACTTGTTCCCGGAGCATTTCGCCATGGCCGCGATGCTGCCGCAGTCACCGGGCGTGGCCCCCGCGACCTGCATTCCTGAGCTGGAAAAATCGGTAAAGGAATATGGCGCTGTGGCCATCAACCTGAATCCGGACCCGTCGGGCGGGCACTGGACGGCGCCGCCGCTGTCGGACCGCTCCTGGTATCCGATTTACGAGAAGATGGTGGAATACGACATTCCGGCCATGATTCACGTCTCCACGAGCTGCAATCCGTGCTTCCACACGACCGGGGCGCATTACCTGAACGCCGACACCACGGCCTTCATGCAGTGCCTGACGTCCGATCTGTTCAAGGACTTCCCGACCCTGCGCTTCGTGGTGCCGCATGGCGGTGGCGCAGTGCCCTATCACTGGGGGCGTTTCCGGGGGATCGCGCTGCGCATGAAGCGGCCGCTGCCCGAGGACAATCTGCTGGACAACATCTACTTCGATACGTGCGTCTATCACCAGCCGGGCATCGATCTGCTCACGCGCGTGATTCCGGTGAAGAACGTGCTGTTCGCATCCGAGATGATCGGCGCAGTCCGTGACAAGGACCCTGACACCGGATTTTATTTCGACGATACGAAGCGCTACATCGAAGCGGCGACGACCTTGAGCGAGGCCGACCGCTTCCAGATCTACGAAGGCAATGCGCGTCGCGTCTACCCGCGGCTGGATGCCGCCCTGAAGGCCCGTGGCCTTTGAAACCGGAGGTTGAACCAAATGAGTACCCCGCTGAATCAACTGGGTGTCGTGTATCGCAACATTCAGCGCGCCGATGCGTCGGCTGTCGAAAAACTATCCCACCTGAGCGTGGCCACGATCCACGAGGCCATGGGGCGTGATGGCCTGATGCAACCTTATCTGCGTTCAGTCTGGCATGGCGCCAAGGTCTGCGGCACGGCCGTGACGGTGCTTCTGCAGCCGGGCGACAACTGGATGCTGCACGTAGCGGCCGAACAGATTCAGCCGGGCGATGTGGTGGTCGCCGGCTGCGCGGATGAGAGCACCGGTGGCTTCTTTGGCGATCTGCTGGCCACTTCATACAAGGCGCGCGGGGCGCGTGGCCTGATCATCGACGGTGGCGTGCGCGACGTGGATACGCTCGAGGAGATGGGGTTCCCGGTGTTCAGCCGTGTGGTGCACGCGCGGGGCACCATCAAGGCGACTCTGGGCTCCGTCAATATCCCGGTGGTCTGCGCCGGGGCGATCGTGAACCCCGGTGATGTGGTCGTGGGCGATGCGGACGGGGTGGTGGTGGTACCGGCTGCAGTAGCGGCAGAGGTCGCGGCCAAGGCCCAGGCCCGCGAAGACAACGAAACCAAAAAGCGCGAGATCTTTGCTTCGGGCGTGCTGGGGCTGGATTACTACAAGATGCGCGAAGGCCTGGAAAAGGCCGGACTGAAGTACATCGACTGAGGATCCCTCGCATGACGACCGCAGAAGGCTTCACCAAGACACCGGGCTGGCTGGACTTTTACGCTGATCCCAGTCGTCCCCGTTTTCGGTTGCCGGCTGGCGCCGTGGACGCGCATTGCCATGTGTTCGGGCCGGGCGCCGTGTTTCCGTATTCGCCGCAGCGCAAGTACACGCCCTGCGATGCACCAAAGGAAACCTTGTTTGCCCTGCGCGATCATCTGGGATTTGAGAAGAACGTGATCGTGCAGGCTACCTGCCATGGCACTGACAATCGCGCCTTGGTTGATGCGCTGAAGGCCTCCAATGGCCGCGCGCGCGGCGTGGCTTCGGTGTCGCCTGACGTCACGGATGCCGAACTGCAGGCCCTGCACGCGGCCGGCGTGCGCGGCACGCGCTTCAATTTCGTCAAGCGGCTGGCGGATTTCACGCCGCATGATGTCTTGCTGGATATCGCCCGGCGCATTGCGCCGCTGGGCTGGCACATCGTGGTCTATTTTGAAGCCCAGGACCTGCCTGAACTCTATGATTTCTTTGCAACGCTGCCCACCCTCGTGGTGGTGGACCACATGGGGCGGCCGGATGTCACAAAACCCTCCGACGGGCCCGAGTTCAATCTTTTTGTGCGCCTGATGAGCGAACATAAGAACGTCTGGAGCAAGGTTACTTGCCCTGAACGGCTGAGCAAGACTGGGCCCTTCGCCCTGAACGGCGAGCAGCGTGCTTATCAGGACGTGGTGCCTTTTGCGCGCCGCTTGGTCGAAACCTTTCCGGATCGTGTCTTGTGGGGCACGGATTGGCCGCATCCGAATCTGAAGACGCATATGCCTGACGACGGCTTGCTGGTCGATTACATCCCGCAAATTGCCCCGACCGCCGAGCTGCAACACAAGCTCCTGGTCGAGAACCCCAACCGCTTGTACTGGAGGTGAACCATGTCCCTGAACAAGCCTTATATCGATATCCCGGGCACCATCGTTTTTGATATGGACCAATCCCGCAAGGGCTACCATCTCAACCAATTCTGCATGTCTCTCATGAAGGCGGAAAACCGCGAGCGCTTCCGCGCCAACGAACGTGCCTACCTGGACGAATGGCCCATGACCGAGGACCAAAAGCAGGCCGTTCTGGACCGCGACCTGAACCGCTGCCTGCAACTGGGCGGCAATATCTATTTCCTGGCCAAGATCGGCGCCACCGACGGCCGTTCCTTCCAATACATGGCGGCCAGCATGACCGGCATGTCACAGGAAGACTACGCCGCCATGATGCTGGCTGGCGGCCGTTCCCCGAAAGGCAACCTCACGACCGAAGAGAAGCACTCATGAGCCAGACTCACGCACGGATTACAGCCAGCGTTTACACGTCGCACGTACCGGCCATCGGCGCGGCCGTGGACTTGGGCAAGACGGGTACGGACTATTGGGCGCCGCTGTTCAAGGGCTACGAGTTCTCCAAACAGTGGATGAAGGAACACACGCCCGACGTGATCTTCCTGGTCTACAACGACCACGCCACCGCCTTCAGCCTGGATCTCACTCCTACCTTCGCCATCGGCTGCGCCGAAGAATTCCAGCCGGCCGACGAAGGCTGGGGCCCCCGGCCGGTGCCCATGGTCATCGGCCACCCCAAGCTGGCGGCGCATATCGCCCAGTCGGTGATCCAGCAGGACTTCGATCTGGCCGTTGCCCACAAAATGGACGTGGATCATGGCCTCACCGTACCGCTCACGCTGATGTGCGGCCAGCCCAAAGCCTGGCCCTGCCCGGTGATTCCCTTTGCCGTCAACGTCGTGCAGTACCCGGTGCCTTCGGGCCGGCGCTGCTTCGAGCTGGGTCGCGCCATCCGTCGCGCCATCGAATCCTACGACGAGCCGCTGAACGTCCAGATCTGGGGCACGGGGGGCATGAGCCACCAGCTCCAGGGGCCGCGCGCGGGGCTGATCAACAAGGAATTCGACAACGCCTTCATGGATCAGCTGATCGCCAATCCGGCGGCACAAGCTGAAGTGCCGCATGTGAACTATGTGCGTGAGGCCGGTTCTGAAGGCATCGAGCTCGTGATGTGGCTGATTGCCCGCGGCGCCTTGGCCGACGTGGCCGGTGGCCCGGCGCCGCGTGTGGCACATCGCTTTTATCATGTGCCGGGTTCGAACACGGCCATCGGCCACCTGATCCTGGAGGAACAATAATGGCAGAGAAGGTTCTGAAGGTTGCCCTGGCGGGTGCGGGTGCGTTCGGCATCAAGCACCTGGATGGCATCAAGCATATCGGTGGCATCCAGGTGGTGTCGCTGGTGGGCCGTACGCTGGACAAAACCCGCGCGGTGGCGCAGCAATACGGCGTAGACCACGTCACGACCGAGCTGTCCGAGGCGCTGGAGCGCCCCGAGATCGACGCGGTCATTCTGTGCACGCCGACCCAGATGCATGCGTCACAGGCCATGGAATGCCTGCGTGCGGGCAAGCATGTCCAGGTCGAGATCCCCATGGCCGATAGCCTGGCTCAGGCTCAGGCGCTGGTCGATCTGGCGAAACAGTCCGGCAAGGTAGCCATGTGTGGTCATACGCGGCGCTTCAATCCCAGCCACCAATATGTCCACCAGCGCATCGCGCGCGGCGACTTCCACATCCAGCAGATGGATGTGCAGACCTACTTCTTCCGCCGCCAGAACATGAACGCCAAGGGCGAACCGCGCAGCTGGACAGATCACCTGTTGTGGCATCATGCGGCGCACACGGTGGACCTGTTCGCCTACCAGTGCGGCAGCCCCATCGTGCAGGCTCACGCACTACAGGGCCCCATCCACCCGCAACTGGGTATCGCCATGGACATGTCCATCCAGCTCCGGGCACAGAACGGCGCCATCTGCACGCTGTCGTTGAGCTTCAACAACGATGGCCCGTTCGGCACGTTCTTTCGCTATATCGGCGACACGGCCACCTATCTGGCGCGCTACGACGATCTGGTCACGGGTCGCGACGAGCCCATCGATGTGAGCAAGGTCGCGGTTTCCATGAACGGCATCGAGCTGCAGGATCGCGAGTTCTTCGCTGCGATCCGCGAAGGTCGCGAGCCGAATTCCAGCGTGGCCCAGGTCCTGCCATGCTACAAAGTGTTGCACGAGCTGGAGCAACAACTCCAGGGCTGACCGGTGTTGCAGCCGGCATCCGACGCCAAGAAGCACTCGCAGTCAAATCACCATCATCTGGAGCAAGACCATGAAACTCATCAAAACCTTGGGCGCAATGGCCTTGGCTTTCGGCACGGCCACTGCCTTCAATCCGGCGCAAGCCAAGGACCTGAAGATCGGCATCGTCATGCCGATGTCCGGCCCCTTCGCCGCACACGGCAAGCAAATCCAGCACGGCATCGATCTGTACATGGCGGAGCGCGGCGACACGGTCGCCGGCCGCAAGGTGAAAATCATCGTCAAGGATGACACGGGCATTTCGCCCGCTGTGGCCAAGCGCCAGGCCCAGGAACTCATCATCAAGGACAAGGTCGACATCCTGGCCGGGTTCACGCTGACGCCGAACGCCTTCTCGGTTGCGCCACTGGCGACCGAAGCGAAGCTGCCCATGGTGGTGTTGAACGCCGCAACCTCGGCCATCACGGAGAAATCCCCCAACATCGTTCGCGTATCCATGACGCTGCCGCAGGATACGGCGCCGATGGCGGAGTGGGCCTACAAGAATGGCGTGCGCAAGGTCTACACGCTGGTGGCCGACTACGGTCCCGGTCATGACGCCGAAAAGCAGTTCCAGAAAACGTTCACCAGCCTGGGCGGCCAGATCGTGGGCGAGGTCCGCACCCCGGTGAACACGCCGGACTATTCCCCGTTCCTGCAGCGCATCAAGGACGCCAAGCCGGATGCCGTGTTCCTGTTCGTGCCTAACGGCGAACAGGGTGTGGCGCTGGCCAAAGGCTTCAAGGAACGTGGCTTGGCGGAGGCTGGCATCAAGGAACTCGCTACGGGCGATGTGACCGATGAGGACGTGATCGACGCGATGGGCGATGCTGCCATTGGCATGATCACTTCGTTCCATTACTCGGCGGCCCATGACTCTCCGGAAAACAAGGCATTCGTGGCGGCCTACCATAAGGCTTACCCAAAGGATCGCCCGAATTTCGTGGCGGTGGCCGGGTACGACGGCATGCACATGATCTACAACGCGCTGGAAAAGACCAAGGGTGATGCCGGCGTGGGCGCCTTCATGAAGGCGGTGAAGGGCATGAAATGGGTGAGCCCGCGCGGCCCGGTGGAAATCGACCCGCAGACACGCGATATCATCCAGAATGTCTACATCCGCAAGGTCGAGCGGGTGGATGGCGTGCTGCAGAACGTCGAGTTCGACAAGATCGAGGCAGTGAAGGATCCGGGCAAACAAAGCTGATCCCCGGGCTTCCAATATGGCGGGCGGTCCGTGCCCGGGCCGGCGCACGGACCGCCACCTTTCTCTGGATGAATCATGACGATATTCTTCGATGGCGTGGCCTTCGGCATGCTGTTGTTCCTCATCAGCGTCGGCCTGTCGGTCACTCTGGGGCTGATGAACTTCATCAACCTGGCCCACGGGGCGTTTGCGATGCTGGGCGGCTACGCTTGCGTGGTGTTGCTCAACCGGTATGGCGTGCCGTTTTTGTTGACGCTGCCCGTGGCCATCATCGTTCCTGCTTTGGCGGGGATCCTGCTTGAAAAGACGCTGTACAGGCGCCTGTACTCGGCCTCTGAGCTGGATCAGGTGCTGTTTTCCATCGGTCTGGTCTTCATGGCGGTGGCGTCGGCGCATTATTTCTTCGGCGCGCAGCAACAACCGCTGCATCTGCCTGCCTTCCTGCAGGGGCAGATCCATCTGCCGGGCATGGACGTGGGCGTTTATCGGCTGTTCCTGATCATCGTGGGACTCATTGTCGCCTTTGGTCTGCAGTGGTCTGTGATCAAGACGCCGTTCGGCGCCAAGCTGCGCGCCTCGGTGGACAACCAGAAGGTTGCGCGTGGCCTGGGGATCGATGTGAACCGCGTCTTCAGCCTGACCTTTGCACTGGGCTCCGCCCTGGCGGGGCTGGGCGGCGCCATGGGTGTGGAGATGCTGGGGCTGGATCCCGAATTCCCCGTGAAGTACCTGGTGTACTTCCTCATCGTCGTGACCGTAGGGGGCAGCGGCAATATCCTGGGTTCGCTCTATGCCGCCATCTTGTTGGGCGTGGCCGACGTAGCTGGCAAATATTACATTCCGCAGATTGGCGCCTTCATCATCTACGCGGTGATGGTCGCAGCTCTGATCTTCCGTCCCCACGGCCTGTTCGGCCGCTCGCACAATTAAGCCTTCGACATGTCGACACTTTCTCTGAACAAGGCTTCCCCCGATCAGGCCTCGCTGGGCCGCGATCTGCTGGCGCGCTATCGCCGCTCGGCGCACTGGAAGCCGCTGGAATATCTGTTCTGGTGCCTGCCAATCGCGGCGTACTTCCTGTTCCCTGGGAACTATTTGCTGCTCAGCCAGATTGCCATCACGGGGTTGTTCGCGCTGTCGCTGGACCTCATTTTCGGGTATGCCGGCCTGCTTTCGCTTGGACATGCGGCCTTCTTCGGCGTGGGTGCCTATGCCGTGGGGTTTCTGGGCATCAACGGCCTGGGTGATCCATTGCTGGGCCTGCTGGTGGCGGCGGTGGCGGCCGGTCTGCTGGGGTTCCTGAGCAGCTTCCTGCTGCTGCGTGGCAACGACCTGTCGCGCCTGATGGTGACGCTGGGCGTAGCCCTCATGCTCTATGAACTGGCCAACAAGTTCACGCGCATCACGGGCGGCGTGGATGGCATGCCGGGCATCGAGGTGAAGCCCATTCTGGGGTTGTTCGACTTCGACATGTTCGGGCGCGTGGGCTTCATCTATTCAGTCGTGGTGCTCTTCGTGATGTTCTGGTTCGCACGCCGGCTGGTGCACTCACCCTTCGGCCAGAGCCTGCGCGGCATTCACATGAATGCGCTGCGCATGCCGGCCCTGGGCGTGCCGGTGAATCGCCGCCTGGTGAAGATCTACACGATTGGCGCGGCTTTCGCGGGCGTGGCCGGCGCGCTGCTCGCGCAAACCAATCAGTTCGTCTCGCTGGACGTGCTGAGCTTCCAGCGATCGGCCGACCTGCTGCTCATCCTGATCCTCGGGGGGGCCGGGCGCCTGTATGGCGGCATCATCGGCGCCGTGGTCTTCATGGTCATCAACTACTTCCTCTCGGACATGAATCCGCAGTACTGGCAGTTCTGGCTGGGCTTGATCCTGGTGCTCGTCGTGCTGTTTGCGCGTGGTGGCATCCTGGGCACGGCGCAGCAGTGGATCGAGTCCTCGCGCCAGAAGGCGCGGGCCCGTGAACGCGCCAGGACCGGAGGCGCATCATGAGCCCGGTGCTGCAGACGCGCGATCTGGTGCGCACCTTTGGGGCCTTCGTGGTCACCGACAAGGTGAACCTGTCCATCGCCGCAGGCGCCCGCCATGCGCTCATCGGCCCCAATGGCGCCGGCAAGACCACGCTCATCAACCTGTTGACGGGCTATCTGGAACCGACGGCTGGCAGCGTGATCCTGATGGATCAGGATGTCACCCGCATGCCGCAGCATGAACGCTGCCGCCGGGGACTGGTGCGCACCTTCCAGATCAACCAGTTGTTCAAGGATATGACGGTGCTGGAATCGGTGGCGCTCGCCGTGAGCGAACGCCAGGGGTTGGGCACACAGTGGTGGCGCCCGCTCGCACGCCGGGGAGAAGTCGTGGACGAGGCTGCCGCCATTCTGGAGCGGCTGAAGCTGTTGCCCGATGCACTGGAGACCACGCGCAATCTGGCCTATGGCCGCCAGCGCCTGATCGAAATCGCGCTCGCGCTGGCCCTGCAGCCCAAGGTCCTGTTGCTGGACGAACCTGCGGCAGGTGTGCCGACGGGCGAGAGCCAGGAACTCTTCGAGACCATTGCGCAGCTGCCGCGCGAGGTCACCATTCTGCTCATCGAACACGACATGAACCTGGTGTTCCGCTTTGCCGACCGTATTTCGGTGCTGGTCTCCGGGGCCTTGCTGGTCGAAGACACGCCGGATGTCATCGCGCATCACCCGCGCGTCAAGGAAGTCTATCTCGGAGAATCCCATGTCTGAGCTGCTTCGCATGGAAAACGTCTGGGCGGGGTATGGGGACGCGGTGGTGCTCGAAGACGTGTCATTCGAATTGAACTCCGGTGGCAGCCTGGCGCTGCTGGGGCGCAACGGTATGGGCAAGACCACGCTATTGACGACTCTCATGGGGGTGACGCGCCTGCGCCGGGGCAAGATCCTGTATTGCGGCGGCGACATTGCCCAGATGCCCAGCCATTTGCGGGCCCAGGCGGGCCTGGGCTGGGTGCCGCAAGAGCGCGATATCTTCCGCTCGCTCACGGTCGAGGAAAACCTGATGGTGGTGGCGCGCCCGGGTGATTGGACGCTGGATCAGACCTACGACATGTTCCCGCGCCTGAAGGAACGCCGTGGGAACCTGGGCAATCAGCTCTCGGGTGGGGAGCAGCAGATGCTCGCCATGGCGCGGGCACTCATGCTCAACCCCAAGGTCCTGCTGCTCGATGAGCCTCTCGAAGGCCTGGCCCCGCTGATTGCCCAGGAGCTGCTGCATATCATCGACCGCATGGTGTCCGAGGGCCGCATGGCCGTGATTCTGGTTGAGCAGCATGCACGCCAGATCCTGCCCATCACGCGACAGGCCCTGGTGCTCGAGCGGGGCCGAGTGGTGTATTCGGGCGCTAGCGAGGCATTGCTGGAAGACGAGTCGGCGCTGGATCGCTGGCTGGGCGCGGGCGCAGAGGCCGCCTGAATTCGATTACGAGGCAAACAAAATGCAGTTTCATCATAACGGCTATGTATCGGGGGACCCGCGCCTGCAGGTCGCGGCAGGTGTGGGCGTGAATCGGCCTCACGATGTTCCTGACCGCGTGGACGTGCTGATCGTGGGTACGGGCCCGGCGGGCATGATCACGGCGGCTTCGCTTTCCCAGTTCCCGGATATCACGACGCGTATCGTAGAGCGCCGTGGCGGACGCCTGGAAATTGGCCAGGCTGACGGGATCCAGCCGCGTAGCGTGGAGACTTTCAACGCCTTCGGTTTTGCCGGACGGATCGTGTCCGAGGGCTGCAAGATTACCGAGACGGCTTTCTGGAAGCCGGATCCCGCCGATCCGTCGCGGGTCGTGCGCACCTCGCGCGTGCTCGAAGATCCCAATGGGGTGAGCGAATACCCGCACATCACGGTCAATCAGGCGCGGGTGCTGGATTACTTTGCGGAATTCATGGCGTTTTCCCCGACGCGCATGCGCCCGGACTATGGGCTGGAATTCCAGGGGCTGGAGATCACTGATGACCCCGATTATCCCGTTCTGGTGACGCTGGGCGGCACCGAGGGCAGCCACAAGGGCAGGACGCGCACGGTCCACGCCAAGTATGTGGTTGGCGCTGATGGCGCCCACAGCCGGGTGCGCGAGGCGATCGGTTGCAAGGCCGACGGCGACTCCTCGCACCACGCATGGGGGGTGATGGACGTGCTGGCGGTGACGGATTTCCCGGACGTCCGGGTGAAGTGCGCCATCCAGTCGGAGGCGCACGGCAGCATTCTGCTGATTCCGCGTGAGGGCGGCCATATGTTCCGCTTGTATGTCGACCTGGGGGACGTGCCGGAAGGCGACCGTACCATCCGCCAGACCACGGTCGAGCAGACCATCGCACGGGCGCAGCGGATTTTCCACCCGTATACGCTCGACGTGCGCGAGGTGGCCTGGTACAGCGTCTACCAGGTGGGCCATCGCGTGTGCGATCGCTTCGACGATGTGCCAGTGGATCAGATCGGCCATCGGTTGCCGCGAGTTTTCATTGCCGGCGATGCCAGCCATACGCACAGCGCCAAGGCCGGACAGGGCATGAACGTGTCCATGCAGGACGGCTTCAACCTAGGGTGGAAGCTGGGCCATGTGCTGCAGGGACGCAGCCCTGCCAGCCTGCTGTCCACCTACTCGGCCGAGCGGCAGGTCATTGGCCAGAACATCATCGATTTCGACAAGCGCTGGGCCAGCACCATGGCCAAGCACCCCGACGATTTCGACAGCCCCACTGATCTGGAAAATGCCTATCTGCAGATCACGGAGTTCGCTCAGGGGTTCATGACGCAATATGCGCCGTCCGCCATCACCGGCGCAGCCGATTTCCAACGGCTGGCGGCTGGCTTCCCCATCGGCAAGCGTTTCCGTTCGGCGCTGGCCACACGTGTCGCGGACGCCGACGTCCTGGAAATTGGCCATGAGCATCGGGCGGACGGCCGCTGGCGGGTCTATGTGTTTGCCGATGCGGCATTGGCGGGGGAATCCGCAGCCTTGCGTGCGTTGGGAGACTGGCTGGCCGAGTCGGCGGATTCGCCGCTGTGCCGCGCCACCCCCTCGGATGTGGATGCCAACGCCTGGTTTGATCTCAAGGTCATCTATCAGCAGTCCCACATCGACGTGGATCTCAGTCGGGTGCCGGCGGTATTCATGCCACGCGTGGGGCAGTTCGACCTGATCGACTACGCGGGGGTGTATGCGGCTACGCCGGGCGATGATATCTTCGAGCGTCGGGGAGTGGATCGGTCCGGCGCCATCGTGGTGGTGCGACCTGACATGTATGTGGCCCATGTGCTTCCACTGACGGCCACCGGTGCGCTGGGCCAGTTTTTCCGCGTGTTCACGCTGCAGCAGAAGTGAGCAGCGCGGGCGAGCGGGGTGCTGCCCGGCCGGCCTCGTGCCGCTTACTCCGGAATTTGTGGGCGGGTCCGGTCTCGGATGGCCTGCCACCTGCGTGGGTATTGTGGAAGTGCCTGAGGATTCAGGCTACAGTAGCTTCATCAACGCCTACGCGGGAATCTCCAGGGAGCCTTCATGTCTCAATCTGAACCTTTCCACGCGCCTTCCGCGCTTAACGTCATCCGTGACGAGCACCGTGCCATGGCTGCCGTTCTGGATGGACTGGCCTATGTGGTGCGGAACATCGATGCCGGGCGGATGAGGCCTGATTACACGCTGCTGGCCAGCATGGTGGACTACATCGCCGAGATGCCTGACAAGCTGCATCACCCCAAGGAAGACCGTATTTTTGCGCTCCTGCGGCCCAAGACGCATGATCTGGATGGCTATCTCGACTCCCTGGAGGAAGAACACCGGCGCGCCGTGCCGGCGACCAGTGCGTTGGACCGCGCCTTGGTGCATTACCTTCAGGCGGGAGCCGACGGGTTCGGGGCTTTCCGCGATACGGCGCTCAGCTACACCAGCAACGAGTTCAAGCACATGGGCATGGAAGAGCGCTACATCTTCCCGGCGGCCCGGCGGCTGCTGACTGCGGACGAGTGGCAGGAAGTCAACGCTGATTTTTCCCGCAACAGCGACCCGTGGGCGGGGTTGGACGACCGCTTTGTAAAGCTCTTCCGACAGATCGCCATGCTCGCGCCCGCGCCCATCGGCCTGGGTGATCCGCAGACCTAGCGTCTCCCGGTTTTGCCTTCGTCCATTGTCGTCTGCGCCAATCCAGGAAGAAGACCTGGGTGCCACCATCGTGCCCCCTTCAGAAAGTGCCGGGACCTCTGGGCGCATGTTCCTCGCGCCTGAGGGCGAGGTCGCCATGATTTGTCGATGGTCATAACAATTCGACATAACAGCTAGTGAAGCTCTATCCTTAACGGGCAGAGGACTGGTGGCCATAATGATCGCTGGGGCCGCGTACCGGTTCGCGGTCGTTGGCATTCATCGCAATCTCAAAGGAGCGAGACATGAAATTCAGCAAGACCATGGGGGCCGTGGCCCTGGCCCTCGCGGCGGCGGTCGCCGTCAGCCCCGCACAGGCCAAGGATCTGAAAATCGGCTTGGTGTTGTCGGTATCCGGGCCGTTCGCAGCCTACGGCAAACAGATCAGTCATGGGGTGGATCTGTACATCGCCGAGCATGGCGACACCGTGGCCGGGCGCAAGATCCAGGTCATCGTCAAGGACGACACCGGGATTGCGCCGGCCGTAGCCAAGCGCCAGGCCCAGGAACTGCTGGTGAAGGACAAGGTCGACATCCTGGCCGGATTTGACCTGACGCCCAACGCCTTTTCCGTCGCGCCGCTGGCGACCGAGGCCAAGGTTCCGATGGTGGTGATGAATGCCGCTACTTCCTCGGTGACCGAAAAATCGCCGAATGTCGCACGCGTGTCCATGACGCTACCGCAAAGCGCCTGGGCGATGGCCGAATGGGCTTACAAGAACGGCGTTCGCAGCGCTTATACGCTGGTAGCGGATTACGGGCCCGGGCATGATGCCGAAAAGCAGTTTCAGAAGACCTTCACCGCATTGGGTGGCAAGGTCGTGGGTGAAGTCCGCACTCCCGTCATCACGGCCGATTATTCGCCCTTCCTGCAGCGTATGAAGGATGCCAAGCCGGATGCGGCATTCTTCTTCGTGCCGCCGGGCAGCTCCATGGTGGCGCTGCTCAAGCAGTTCCGCGAGATGGGTCTGGAGAAGGCCGGAATCAAGGAATTGGGAACGGGCGACATGACGGACGAGGATTCGCTGGCGGCTATGGGCGATACGGCCCTGGGCATGATCACAGCCTTTCACTATTCGGAAAACCACAATTCGCCTGAGAACAAAAAGTTTGTGGCGGCTTACAAGAAGGCGTATCCGAATGACCGGCCCAACTTCATGTCGGTGGGTGGCTACGATGGCATGCACCTGATTTATGCGGCACTTGAAAAGACCAAGGGCGATGCCAGCGCAGAAGCCTTCATGAAGGCAGTCAAGGGCATGAAGTGGGAGAGCCCGCGCGGCCCGGTGGAGATCGATCCGCAAACGCGCGACATCATCCAGAACGAATACATCCGCAAGCTGGAAAAGGTGGATGGCGTGGCGCAGAACGTCGAGTTCTACACCTTCAAGGACGTGAAGGATCCGGGCAAGCAGTGATCCGTTCGGCCGGGTGATTCCGGGGATGCGCGGCTCGCCTGTCGGCAGCCGCGCATTTGTTTTTCAGGGCTGTGGATCGTCCTGGTAAAGCGCCAGCGCCAGGCTGCGCAGCCAGCGGTTGGCGGGGTCGGCGTCATAACGTGGACTCCAGTGGATGCCCACGTCGAATTCGCGCATCGGAAAATCGGCTTCGATCAGCGCGAATTCCTGGTGAGGGGCAAAGGACGACAGCGCGACGTTGCGCGGCATGATGACGGCCAGATCCGTGGCCTCCAGAATGGCAGGCAGCGCCATGAAGTGCTCTGTGGTCAGGCGTATCCGGTCGCCCATCTGCAGCGTCTCCAGCGCCGTCAGCGTGTAGGCGTGGGTGCGTACGGTAATGAATTCCAGCGTGCGCACGGTTTCCTGCGTGGCCGGGTGGTGCGTCAGCCGGCGTGCAAGCGGGTGGCGCTTGCGCATCAGGATGATGTAGCGATCCTGGAACAGGATGGCCGAGCGCATGGCCTTCAGCCCAGGCAGGAATCCGAACGCCAGATCCACGCGCCCCTGATCCATGGCGAGCGCCAGTTCGGTCACGCCCAGCCTCAGTGTCTCGATGCGGGTATGCGGTGCATATTCGCGCAGCGCAGTGATGAGACGCGGCAGGAATCGGCCTTCGCCGATATCGGTCATGTGCAGTCGGAAGACGCGGTCGGTCTGGGCTGGATCGAATCCGGCGGAATCGGCGATGGCGCTTTCCAGTGCGTGCAATGCTGCGTGAATGGCGGGCGCCATCCGTTCGGCGCGCGGTGTGGGCCGTACGCCGCCGGCTGCGCGCACGAACAGCGGGTCGCCCAGGGCCGTGCGCAGGCGCGTCAGTCCCTGGCTCACGGCGGGCTGTGTCAGCCCCAACGTGTCGGCGGCCTGGCTGACGCTGCGCGCCATGTGGATCACGTCGAATAGCCGGAGCAGGTTCAGATCCAGTGCCTTGATATTCATAAATCTAATAGTAGATATCTAAATCATTTTATTGATTTATACCATGGAAGATTTCAAGATAGCTGGATAAGCTGCGGACAAGCAGCGCGATCAGAACATCTCGGTGGCTCTTCATGGGCTCGGAGGACGACATGGAACAGGGCGCGGCGCGTGAGCGGGTGCACCAAAACGAGACGGCATCCCTGGTGCCGGTGCGTCGAGCGGTGACGGATTTACTGCGTGATTTCGGGATGACGACTCTGTTCGGCAATCCGGGCTCGACGGAATTGGGCTTCTTCCTGGACTTCCCGCAAGATTTCCGCTACATCCTGGGGTTGCAGGAGTCTGTGGTGGTCGGCATGGCCGACGGCTATGCTCAGGCAACGCACAATGCTGCCTTCATCAACCTGCATTCGGCGGTCGGGGTCGGCCATGCGATGGGCGCGATCTTCACCGCCTACCGGAATCGCACGCCGCTGGTCATCACGGCCGGGCAGCAGTCGCGCGCCATCCTGCCGTTTGACCCCTTTCTGTTCTCCAGCCAGGCGACCGAACTGCCCAAGCCCTATGTCAAGTGGAGCGTGGAACCCGCCCGGGCCGAAGACGTGCCGCTGGCCATCGCACGCGCCTATTACATGGCCATGCAGCCGCCTTGCGGTCCCGTGCTGGTGTCCGTGCCAGCCGATGACTGGGGCCGGCTCTGTGCGCCGGTGAGGGCTCGTCGCGTGGGCCGTTCGGTGCGCCCGGACCCCGCGGTTCTGGACATCATCGCAGGCCAGCTCGATGCGGCCCGCCGCCCGGCCTTCGTGCTGGGGGCGGCCGTCGACCGTGATGGCGCCTGGGATGACGTCGTGGCGCTGGCCCAGCGGCACCAGGCCGTGGTGTGGGTGGCGCCCATGTCCGGCCGCAATGGTTTTCCCGAAGATCATCCGCTGTTTGGCGGGTTCCTGCCGGCTGCGCGCGAGCGCATCGTCCAATTGCTTGCAGAGCACGATTTCATTCTTGCTTTGGGGGCGGCGGCCTTCACTTACCACGTCGAAGGCTTTGGGCCTCACATTCCGGCCGGCAGTGTGCTGGCCCAGATCGTGGATGACCCGAACACCGTGGCCTGGGCGCCAGAAGGCACCGCCGCCGTCGGCAGCGTGCGCGAGAGCGTGCAGGATCTTCTGGCGCGGGCGCAGTCCGCGCCGCGCAAGGCGCCGGCACCCCGCGCACCGGCGCCCCGCGCCGAACCCTCGGTGCCGATGTCGGTGGCTTACGCGCTGCAGACGCTGGCGGAGGTCCGTTCCGCCGATTCCATCATCGTCGAGGAAGCGCCCAGCGCCCGTCCTGTGATGCAGCGCTATCTGCCCATCCTTCAATCGGAAACCTTCTACACCATGTGCAGCGGTGGTTTGGGCTTTGGGCTCCCGGCAGCCGTGGGCGTCGCGCTGGGCAAGCCGGATCGAAAGGTCATCGGCCTGCTGGGTGACGGGTCGAGCATGTACTCGATCCAGGGCTTGTGGAGCGCAGCGCAACTGGGGCTGCCTATTACGTTCCTGATCCTGAAGAACGGCGGTTATGCGGCCTTGCGGGAATTTGCGCCGGTCTACGGATTCACACCCAGTGACGAGTTGCGCGGGGTGGACCTGCCCGGTATTGATTTTGTTTCCATGGCGCGCAGCATGGGTTGTGAGGGCCTGCGCGTTTCCAATCCACAGTTGCTGCCGGACGTTCTGCTGCAGGCTCTGGCGGCCAGCCGTCCGACGCTGGTCGAAATCGAAGTAGCCTGAAGCTGGACCGAATCACGACAGGAGGACATATGAGCACGATCTCGATGTTGATCGATGGCAAGCATTGCGCTTCGAGCAATGGCCATACCTTTGAACGCAGCAACCCGTTGGACGGCAAGGTGGCGACCACTGCGCCGGCTGCGACGCCGCAGGACGCCCGGGCGGCCGTACAGGCTGCGGCTGATGCGTTCACCCAGTGGTCGCAGACCGGGCCAGGCCAACGGCGCCAGTTGCTGTCTCAGGCCGCCGACGCGCTGGCCGCGCGCAAGGATGCCTTCGTTGCCGCGATGGCGGCGGAAACCGGGGCCTCGGCGCTGTGGGCAGAGTTCAATGTCCATCTTGCTGCGGGCATGCTGCGTGAAGCGGCTGCGCTGACATCGCAGATCGGCGGCGAGGTGATTCCTTCGGACGTGCCGGGCAATCTGGCGATGAGTCTGCGCGTGCCGGCCGGGGTAGTGGTGGGCATGGCGCCCTGGAATGCACCGATCATCCTTGGCGTACGTGCCGTGGCCACGCCGCTGGCTTGCGGAAATACGGTGGTGCTGAAGGGTTCCGAGATGTGTCCGGCTACGCATGGCCTGATCATCGAGGCCCTTCGGGAAGGCGGGCTGCCGGCGGGGGTGGTGAATTTCGTGACCAATGCCCCAAAGGAAGCCCCTGAAGTCGTGGAGGCGCTGATTTCGCATCCGGCCACTCGCCGCGTGAATTTCACCGGCTCGACCAAGGTCGGCCGCATCATTGCCGAGCTTTGCGCCCGGCATCTGAAGCCCGTCATTCTGGAACTGGGCGGCAAGGCGCCGCTGGTGGTGCTCGATGATGCCGATCTGGAAACCGCCGTGAACGCCGCTGCATTTGGCGCATTCGCCAATTCCGGTCAGATCTGCATGTCCACCGAACGCATCGTGGTGGATGAAAAGATCGCCGACGCCTTCGTCGAACACCTGGTGAGCAAGGTCAAGGGCCTGCCGCTGGGCGATCCCCGCAAGGGGCCCGTGGTGCTGGGATCGCTGGTGGACATCTCCGCCGTGCATCGCTGCAACGAGATGATCGATGATGCCGTGGCCAAGGGCGCGAAACTTCTGTGCGGCGGCAAGGCCGACAACACGCTCATGCCGGCCACCCTGATCGACCATGTCACACCGAAGATGCGCATCTATGGCGAGGAAACCTTCGGTCCGGTCAAGGCCATCGTCCGGGTATCGGGTGAGGATGCCGCCGTGGCGTGCGCCAACGATACGGCATATGGGCTGTCATCGGCCGTGATCGGTGCCGATGTCGCCCGGGCTCTGCGCGTAGCGGGCCGTATCCAGTCGGGCATATGCCATATCAACGGGCCCACCGTCCATGACGAGCCGCAGATGCCGTTTGGCGGGGTGAAGGACAGTGGGTATGGCCGTTTTGGCGGCAAGCCTGGCATCGAGGCCTTTACCGATGTGCGTTGGATATCCGTGCAGACGACGCCGCGCGCGTATCCCTTCTGAGTGCTTTCGGCCCGGCGAGTGACGCCGGGCCAGCGCCTTGCGGCGTGTCATCCAATAAAAAACGCGTCACACCACAGGAGACATCATGTCAGCTTCTTCGAAGGGCCAGGCTGTGCCAGCGGCCTCTCCGCCAGGGGTCGAATTCGGGCCGTTCGGATTGGCGTTGTTGCGTGTGTCCAAGGTCTTTGCGGCTGTGGGCGGGCTTGCATTCGTGGGCCTGGTGCTGATGTCGTTGATCTCCATTGTGGGGCGCAAGCTGTTTTCCGCGCCCGTCCCCGGTGATATGGAGGTGCTGGTGATGATCTCGGCGGGAGCTTCGGCGACCTTCTTCGCGTATTGCCATCTCGAGGGCGGGGATGTGAAGGTGGACTTCTTCACGAATCATTGTCGCCCGGGGACGGTTCATTTCCTGGATGCGGTGGGATCCCTGCTGGTCGGACTTTTCGGTGCGGTGGTCGCCTGGCGGAGTTGGGCAGGGGCGATGTCGCTGCGTGGCACGGGCGAGACCTCTGTGGTCCTGGGCTGGCCAGTCTGGCTGGCTCAGGCGGGGATGGTGCCCGGATTCATCCTGCTCGCGGTCGCCGGCCTGTATGTCTGCTGCCTGCACGCACGCGCTTGTGCCGGGGTCCGCCCGGGGAACCCATCATGAGCGGGACGACGGTCGGCCTGGTGATGTTTGCCATCCTGCTCGCGCTCATGGTCGTCCGGATTCCCATCGGGATCTCGATGTTTCTCTCGGGTGCAGGCGGCTACGTCTACCTGATGGGTGGAAACTGGACGCCGCTCATGGCGACGCTGAAGAACCTGGCTTACGCGCGTCTTTCGAACTATGACCTGGTGGTGATTCCGCTGTTCCTTCTGATGGGTCAGTTTGCGACGCACGGCGGGCTGAGTCGCGGCCTGTTCCGTTTCGTGAGCGCCTTTCTGGGACACAAGCGCGGAGGCATCGCGATGGCGGCGGTGGGGACCTGCGCGGGCTTCGGCGCCATCTGTGGGTCATCGCTGGCGACGGCCGCCACGATGGGACAGGTCGTGCTGCCGGAGCTGCGCCGTTACGGCTATGCCGGCAGCCTTGCGACCGGCACGCTGGCAGCGGGTGGAACGCTGGGCATCATGATTCCACCCTCGGTCCCGCTGATCGTCTACGCCATCCTGACGCAGGAATCCATCGGCAAGCTGTTCATGGCTGCCGTGATTCCGGGGGTGCTGGCGATGGTCGGCTACATGATCGTGATCCAGATCATTGTGCGCTGGAAGCCGGAGATGGGGCCGGCTGGCCCCAGGGCCTCTTGGTCGGAGAGGATCCGGTCGCTGCTCGAGGTGGGACCCATTCTGGCAGTCTTCGTCATCGTGATTGTGGGGATCTACGCGGGCTGGACGACGGATACGGAAGCGGCTGCCATTGGGGCCGCCGCCTGTGGAATCATTGCGGTCGTATCGGGTGGGTTGCGCTGGCGGGGGCTGCTGGACAGCCTGCTGGGAACCGCGCAGGCAACGGCCATGATCTACCTGGTCCTGCTGGGTGCCGACATGCTCAATGTGTCGCTGGCGGTCTCGCAGTTGCCAGTGGATCTGGCCTCGTGGGTGAAGGGCAGCGGGCTTTCTCCCTTCCTGATCATCGCGGCGGTGCTGGCTTCCTACATCCTGCTGGGGTGTGTGATGGATTCGCTCGCCATGATCCTGCTGACGATTCCGATCTTCTATCCGATGATCATGGGGCTGGACTTCTATGGCATGAGCGTGGGCGACAAATCCATCTGGTTCGGGATTTTGGCGCTGATGGTGGTGGAGATCGGCCTGGTCCATCCACCGGTGGGGTTGAACGTCTACATCATCAACCGCATGGCCAAGGACGTTCCGCTCACGGAAACCTTCAAGGGTGTAGTGCCATTCCTGATGTCGGATTTCATCCGCATCATTGCGCTCGTGGCCTTTCCCAGCCTCACGCTGGTGTTGGTCAGAAGCTTCGGAGCGTTGTAGCGATTGATCGTTGTTGGTGATAAGGCAGTGCCATCCCGCGGGACCCGTTCCTGCTCGTTCAAAATGGAGACAAACATGAGGCAATACAACAAAATCGGTGCCGTACGGCGGATTGGCATGCTGGTGCTGGGGCTGGCGGCGGCGGGGGTGGCGCAGGCGGCGCCCCAGGTGGTTCTCAGGGTCGCGCACTTCCTGCCGGCGACTTCCAACGCGCAGGTGACCATGATCCAGCCCTGGTGCGACAAGATCGCTCAGGAGTCGAAGCAGAAGATGGTGTGCCAGATCTATCCGGCCATGCAGTTGGGCGGTACGCCGGCCCAGCTCTTTGATCAGGCCAAGGACGGTGTGGCGGACATCATCTGGACCTTGCCGACCTATTCCGCCGGGCGCTTCACCAAGGCTGCGGTGTTCGAACTACCCTGGATGGAGCGCAATGCCGAGTCGGGCAGCCGCGCATTGTGGATCTACACGCAGAAATATGCGCTGGACGAATTCAAGGGCGTACATCCCATCTTCATGCACGTGCACGGCGGCACTCTGCTGCATTTCGTGGACAAGAAGCCCAAGACCCTGGAAGACATGAAAGGCCTGAAGATCCGGTCGGCCAATCGCGTCAATTCGCAGATGCTGGAGGCTGTCCATGCCGTCCCGGTGCAGATGCCGCTGCCGGCCGTGCCCGATGCCATGGCCAAGGGCGTGGTGGACGGGGCCGCCGTGCCCTGGGAAGGCGTTCCTGCCATCAAGCTGGACGAGACTTCCCGCTATCACTTCGACGTGCCCAAGGGCAAGCCGCGCATGGGCAATTCCATCTTCCTGTTCGGCATGAACCAGGCTCGATATGACAGCCTGCCGCCCGATCTGAAGAAGGTCATCGACGACAACAGCGGCGCCGACGTGTCCGCTTGGGCGGGGCGTGTGACCTTCGACGAGAAGGAAGCCCAGTTCATGAAGACCTCGATCGAAAACGGCAGCACGTTCTACTACATGACGGATGCCGAGTACGCACGCTGGCAGGATGCGACCAAGGGCGTGGTCCAGCAGTGGATGGACGCGGTGAACAAGAAGGGCGCCAATGGCCAGGAACTGTTGTCGGCTGCGAAGGAATTGTTGAAGCAGTGACGAAAAGCCTGCTCATCGTTTTTGCGGGCGTTGAGCAGGCCCTGTTGCGGCCGGTAGCGGATTTCTGCGGCAGCCAGATGGGCGCTGTGTCTCAGATGTCCAGCTTGAAGACAGACTTCAGTTCGGCGATTTGAGAGTCGTCGAGCGGCCGCGCCGTCATGTCCTTCAGCAGCAGGAAGATCCTGGCCGTTTCCTCGAGCTCTTCGGCAGCGTTCACGGCAGCTTCCAGTGTCGTGCCGGCGACCACCGGGCCGTGATTGGCCAGCAGGATCGCCGGGTGCTTCGCGGCGAGGCGCCCCACCACATCGGCCAGTGCGGGGGCGCCGGGGCGGTAATAGGGCACCAGGGGCAGCCGGCCGATCTTCATCACGAAGTAGGCCGTCAGCGGGGGGATGCAGTCGTCCGGATTCAGCTCTTTCAGGCACGAGACCGCCGCCGAGTGGGTCGAGTGCAGGTGCACGATGGCGTGTGCGGACGGGCGATGCCGGTAAACGGCCAGGTGCAGGAATGATTCCTTGGAGGGCGGATCGCCGCTGATCAGTGTGCCCGCAGCGTCCAGCCGCGACAGCCGCTGCGGGTCCAGTCTTCCCAGACTGCTGTTGGTGGGGGTGAGCAGCCAGCCGTCGTCCAGCCGGACGCTCAGGTTGCCGCTGCTGCCTGCCGTCAGGCCGCGTTCGAACATCGAGCGGCCGAGGGCCACGATCTGTTCCCGCAGCGCTGCCTCGGTGTCGCGACGCGTATTGGCCGTCATGCCGGATCCCCCGGCAACTTGATGCCCGAGTAATTCCGGATGACGGCACTGTCGTCGCGCTTGCCGTAGCCGGCGTTGCTTGCATTGACGAACAGGCTGTGGGCGATCGCGGCGATCGGAATCGGAAACTTGAGTGCATTCCCGGTCTCGACCACCAGGCCCAGGTCCTTCACGAAGATGTCGACGCTGGAGTGGGGTGTGTAGTCGCCGTCCAGCACGTGTTGCATGCGGTTCTCGAACATCCAGGAGTTGCCGGCGGCGTTGGTGACCACGTTGTACAGTGTCTGCAGCGGGATGCCGGCCCGGCTGGCCAGGGCCATGGCCTCGGCCGCCACCGCGATGTGAACCCCGGCAAGCAGCTGGTGGATGATCTTCACGGTCGAGCCCTGTCCGATTTCCGTTCCGATCCTGAAGACCTTGGCTGAGATTGCATCGAGCAACGGGCCCAGTTTGTCGAAGGTCTCGGGGGCGCCGGCCGCCATCACGGTGATTTCGCCTTTGGCCGCCCGCACGGATCCGCCCGAGACGGGCGCATCCAGCATCGGCAGATTCTGTTCCTTGAGTCTGGCTTCGAGGTCGCGGGCATCGTCTGCCGCAACGGTTGCGGAAACCATGACGGGCGTCCCTGGCCGCAGATGCGGCGCGATACCATCCGGTCCGAAAAGAGCCTGGCGGCACTGATCAGCGTTCACGGGCAGCAGCAGTACGGCATCCAGCGAGCTGGCAAATGCCAGCCCGTTCCGGCCTACGGAGACCGCGCCTGCCTCTTTCAGTTCATCCAGGGCTTCCTGCCGTACGTCGATGCCGCATGTTTCCAGCCCTGCCGCGATGCAGGACCTGGCGGCGCCCATGCCCATGGATCCGAGGCCGATCACCACTACCCGGTAGGGTTTGTCTTTGCTCATCCTGATGCTCCTTGGTGTATGCGATTTGAAGGGCGACCCGCGCCGTTGCGGTCAGCGGGATGCTGCCTGCAGCGTCCGGAGCGCCTTGTCATAGAAATCGGTTGTGCCGAAGTTGCCGCTCTTGAGGGCTAGCCTGAGTGGCGTCGGGTGTTCGCTGGCCAGGGCGGGCACCCCCGGGTCGATCTCGGGCCCCACGCGCAGGGACTCCAGCTTGAGCGCCGTGACCACGGCCCCGGAAGTCTCGCCGCCGCCCACGACGAGCCGCCGGACCCCGGCAGCAATCAGTTGGCGGGAGAGTTCGGCAAAGAAATGCTCGATCCGGTTTGCAACGGCCTCCCGGCCGAAGCGAGCCTGGGTTTGCGACACGGATTCGGGGTCCGCCGTGGAATAGACGATGGGGTCTTGGTGGAGGTGTGCCCGTATGAACGAAAGGGCGTCCTGCACCCCCAGCCTTTCTTCCATCAGTTCTGTGGTGGATATTTTCAGCCCAGGATGAGATTTCAGGTGGTGGGCGACCTGTGCGTTGGAGGCGGTAGAGCAAGACCCCGAAAGCACCACTCCTGGGCCCTGGATGGGCTCGAAACCAGAGCCCGCATCGGCCAGAAGTCCCGCCCGGCGGAAATTTTCCGGAAGCCCCAGTGCGATGCCGGATCCCCCAGTGATGAGTGTCTGCTGGGCAATCGCCTGGCCCAGCGTCATCAGATCTTCATCGAGTACCGCATCCACCACGACCAGCGGCCTGCCCGCCGCAGCCTCGGCATCCATGGCGGCTGTCACGGCCGCCGGGCCCTGGCGCACGGTCGGATAGGGGACCAGGCCGACGCCGGCCTTCGTCTGCCGGCCCAGCCAGCGGCAGAGGTCGGCATCAGTCATGGGATTCAACGGGTGGTGTTCCATGCCCGATTCGTTCAGGAGGCGGCCCTTGACGAAGAGATGCCCCATGAACAGCGTCCGGCCGGTTTCGGGAAACGCCGGGCAGACGATGGCCAGTGGCGCCTGCAGGGCGACTCGCAGTGCCTCGGCCACCGGTCCGATGTTCCCGGTGGGTGTTGAATCGAACGTCGAACAGTATTTGAAGATGAATTGCCGGCAGCCCTGATCCTGCAGCCATCGCAGCGCTTGCAGTGATTGCCGCACGGCGTCATCCGCAGCGATGGAGCGAGTCTTCAGGGCGACGACTCCGGCTTCGCAGTCGGGCGCATCGGCGGATTGTGGAACTCCCGCGAACTGGACGGTGGACATCCCGCCTTTGGCCAGGGTATTGGCCAGATCGCTGGCTCCGGTAAAGTCGTCGGCAATACAGCCCAGCAGCATGGTTCAGGCTCCGATAAGGCGGGGGAAATCGGGTTGATATCTGGGGATGGGTCAGACCCATCAGACGATACCAAAAAACTCCAGTATGGCGGCGGCCTGGCCGTTTGTCATGGCCGAGCCTGTAATTCATGGAGCGCCAGTCATCCACATGACGATCGTCAGGGTTGCAAAGGACGCGATGGTAGCGATGAGCAGACCGGAGGCGCACCAAGACTGCTCATCGTATTTTTGCGCGAGGATAGGGAAGATGCTCAGCATGGGGACGGATGCGACGACGATCCCCGCCGTGCGAAGGACGGGATCGATGGGCGCGAACAGCATCATCATGGCCGTGACGGCCAGCGGGTGAATGATGAGCTTGCCAGAACAGACCCAGAGGACGCGCGGCAGGTCGCCGCCTGGCCGCAGGCCAACCAGGGTGCCGCCGATGACGAACAGCGCCACCGCGCCAGAGGCCAGGGCGAACATGTCGATGACGCGCGTGACCGGTGCAGGAAAGTGGATTTGCAGCAGGGAGCAGGTGAATCCGGCCAGGATGGCGATGATCAATGGATTGCGCAGCAGCCCTGAAAAGAGGGTGAGCAGTGTCCGTATGCGGCTGTGGCCGTCCTGGTGGCTGGATTCGGCCAGGGCGATTCCCAGTGGCATCATTACGAGATTTTCGACCAGCATGCATAGCGCGATCGCAATGGTCGCCTTGGGGCCCAGAAACTGCACCACCAGCGGAAACCCGATGAAGCCGCTGTTGGATGTGGAGGCCCCAAGCGCGATGAGGCCCAGCGCGGGCCTCGAGACCCCCTTCAGAAAACGTGCGCCAGCTGCTGCGATGGCAAAGGTGATCAATGACCCCAGCGCATAGGCGCCCAGATAGTCCAGATTGATGATTTCGCCAAACGATCGCTCGGACAGCGCCTTGAAGAGCAAAGCTGGCAATGCCAGCTGGATGACGAAGCGGCCCAGCACCCGGATGTCGGCCTTGTTGTAGGCGCCCATCCGGACGGCCACGAAGCCGGCCGCCATGGCGACGAAGAGGGGGGCGATGATGGCCAGGATATCGAGCATAGGAGATCAGGTCTTGCGCCGCAGCACGAAGTGGCATACACCGCCCAGCACCAACCCCCAGAACGCGCTGCCGATGCCCAGCAGCGTCATGCCGGAGGCCGTTGCAAGGAACGTCACCAGTGCGGCGTCGCGGTGTTTGGGGGCCCGCAGTGAATCGTGAATGCTGCTGCTCAGGGTACCCAGCAGCGCCAGCCCGGCAATGGCGGCGACCAGTTCGTGCGGAAAGGCCGAAAACAGCGCCACTACCGTCGCACCGAAGATCCCGGTGATGAAGTAGAACACACCGGCCCACACCGATGCCTTGTAGCGCTGGGCGGCGTCGGGGTCTGCGTCCGGGCTCATGCAGATGGCGGCCGTGATGGCGGCCAGATTGAAGGCGAAGCCGCCGAAGGGCGCAAGCACGATTCCGGTGAGCCCGGTCCAGGAGATCAGCGGTGAGGCGGGCACCCGGGCGTAGCCATTGGCACGCAGCACCGCCAGCCCGGGGATGTTCTGCGAGGTCATCGTGACGATGAAGAGCGGCAGCGCGACACCGATCACGGACGAGAGGGAGAATGAGGGCGTCATCCAGACCGGGTGTGCGGGGGTCCAGTCAAGCCCGCTCAGCGACAGGGTGCCTTGCAGCAACGCGCAGATGATGCCGACCAGTAGCGCGAGCGGGACACTGTAGCGGGGCAACAGCCGGCGGGCCGCCAGGAAGGTGGCGAACATGGCGATGACCAGGACCGGCTGGCCATGCATGGAGGAAAACAGATCCATGCCGAAGCGCAGCAGGATGCCCGCCAGCATCGCCGAAGCCAGGTGGCGTGGTACCCAGTCCATGATCTTCTGGAACCATCCGGTGACGCCACAGAGTACGATCAAGGCCGAGCTGACGATGAAGATTCCGATGGCGTGCGTCAGGCCCACGTTGCCGAGGCTGGTCGCCAGCAATGCGGCACCGGGTGTGGACCAGGCGGTGAGCACCGGCGCGCGCCAGACCAGGGACAGGGTGACACAGGTGATCCCCATGCCCACTCCCAGCGCCCACATCCATGATGCCAGTTGCGTGCCGTTGGCGCCTGCGGCGCTGGCGGCCTGAAAGATGATCGCCACCGAGCTGGTGTAGCCCACCAGCACCGCAATGAAACCCGCCGAGACCGACGAAGGCCGCAGCCAGCTGCTGGCTAATCCTCGCAGGGAGTGGGTGGTCGAGATCATGGTGCGGCGCGCGTGACGCCATGCGCCCAGACGAACGCGTTCTGTATGAGGGGGTCGAGCGCGTCGGGCTCCAGCTCCAGCGCGGCGAGCAGGGGGGCGAGGTCCTCGATGGCGTCGCCGTTCGACGGGAAGATCAGAGTGGCCAGCCGCAGTTCCTGGCCAAGCTCGCCTTCACGCTGGAGCAGCGCCTGGCGAATCGGCACGTCGAGCTCGACGTCGGACAACAGATCCTGCATGGTGTTGTGGAAGATCTGGTCCATGGGCGACAGGATACCCGTGGTGAAGGCGGCCTCTGCGCGGACGGTTTGCTCGGGATGGCGCAGCGTGGAGAGTGCCTCCATCAGGTGCGCCCGGGCGCTGGCCTGGATGAGCGTGGGTGACAGGAACCCCGCAGGCCGGCCGGATTCGGTGTACATCAACATCTGGATCCAGCGCTGAAGCTGGCGGCGGCCCAGCAGCATGATGGCCTGGCTTAGCGATTCGACTTCCTGGCTCAGGCCGTAGGCTGGGGTGTTCACCATGTCGAGCAGTGTTTTCACCAGCTCGGTGTCCCGCTCCAGGCTGGCCTGGATCTCAGGGATTTCCCCGCCGCCCAGGATGAGCGTCACCAGGCGCAGCAGCGTTTTCTGGCGCGGGGTGAGGGTGGTTCTCGGCGCGGGGACAGCCGACTGGCGCCCCTCGAACAGGGTGAAGCCCAGCAGCAGGAAATTGTCCAGCGCTGCCTTGTCAGGCGCTCCGGTGGCCATGAGCAGGCGCTTTGCCTGTTTGTGCTGGAAGCTCTGGCGGAAGATCTCGGCCTTGGAACTGCGAGTCGGGTCGAAGGCCACGACTTTGCAGAAGGGCAGCAAGGCCGAGTATTCGGTCTGAGCAGCCAGATCGCCTCGGATGGAGAACTGCAGGCCGCCGTGGGCCAGGCCTTGTAACGTCTGGATGGTCTCGGGCGTGGTCTCGGCACCATCCGGAAATTCGACGTAGGTCCGGTGGCGCGGCAGCGTGACGGCAAAAGTGCTTTTCAGCAGTGCGGGCGTGCCATCCAGCCAGTGGGGCACGTAGGCCAGGCAGGCATTGACCCCGTGGCGCCGGCAAGCGGACATCACGGCTGCACCCGGGTCCCGGCCTGTTTGCTCCGTGCCGGCCCACAGTACACGCAGCCGGTAGCCCGCCAGGCCCTGGTGCTGGTCCAGAATCGGTTCGCGGCGCAACAAGTGGGGTGGGAGGGCTGCGGGTGCTTCGTCCGGTTCGGCGACGGGATCGGTCGTCGAAGATGATTCCATGGTCTTTCCTCGTGTCGCGATGGCCGACGGAAAGCTGCCATTGTACTGGCCAGTACGCGCGGCCATATGCCCAACATCGGTCTACAATCGGCCTATTCTTTTGCTTTTGACGGAGAGGCTCATGCCAGGATTGCTACCCAATGTGGACCCCGAGGGGCTGCTCGAGTATTCGGTGGTCTACACCGACCGGGCGCTGAACCATATGTCCCAGGCCTTCCAGGGCGTGATGCGCGATATCTCGCGCACCTTGAAGACGGTTTACGGGGCTCATTCCGCGATCGTGGTGCCGGGCAGCGGTACCTTTGGCATGGAGGCTGTGGCGCGCCAGTTCGCCAGCGGCAAGCGGGCGCTGGTGATCCGCAATGGCTGGTTCAGCTATCGCTGGACGCAGATCTTCGAGGTTGGCAATATCCCCTCCGACTCGCGGGTCCTGAAAGCCCGCCCCATCGAGGCCGGCAATCAACCCTTTTTTGCGCCGCCACCCGTCGACGAGGTGGTGGCTGCCGTGCGCGAGTTCAAGCCCGATGTGGTTTTCGCGGCGCACGTGGAAACGGCTTCCGGAATCCGTCTGCCGGATGACTATATCCGCGCGGTCGCTGATGCGGTACATGCCGTAGGTGGCTTGTTCGTGCTGGATTGCATCGCATCGGGCACGATCTGGGTCGACATGCGCAACGTGCACGTAGACATCCTGATCTCGGCGCCACAGAAAGGCTGGACCTCATCCGCCTGCTGCGGCCTGGTCATGCTGGGCGAAGAGGCCCGCAAGCGTATCGAATCGACACAGAGCACCAGCTTTGCCTGCGACCTGCGGAAGTGGTTGGGGGTGATGGAAGCCTACGAAAAGGGCGGCCATGCCTATTACACGACGCTGCCCACGGACTCGCTGATCATTTTGCGGGATGTCATGGCCGAAACCGAACGGTATGGTTTTGACCGCGTCCGCGACGAGCAGCAGCAACTGGGCGACGACGTACGCAAGCTGCTGCGCCGGCGGGGATTCAAGAGCGTGGCCGCCCCGGGGTTCGAGGCGCCGGGCGTGGTAGTGAGCTATACGTCGGACGAAGGCATTCACACCACCAGCAAGTTTGCCCAGGTGGGGGTGCAGGCCGCAGCCGGCGTGCCTCTGGCCTGCGACGAACCGCAAGGCTTCAAGACGTTCCGGATCGGTCTGTTCGGCCTGGACAAGCTGCACAACGTTCAGCATACGGTCGATACCCTGGCCAAGGCTCTGGACCGCATGGCGTGAAGCGTGCCCTGGCCCTTCAGGGCCGCAGCCGGTATCCGGTCCTGAAGATCCAGGCGATGATCGCCAGGCACGCCAGCAGAAACAGCGCAGTCATGCCCAGGCTCAGCCATACGCTTACATCGGCCAGCCCGTAGAAGCTCCAGCGAAATCCGCTGATCAGATATACCACGGGGTTGAACAGGGTGACCGTCTGCCAGAACGGCGGCAGCATGTCGATAGAGTAGAAGCTTCCGCCCAGAAACGTCAGCGGCGTCACGATCAGCAGCGGCACGAACTGCAGCTTTTCGAAATTGTCGGCCCAGATTCCGATGATGAAGCCCAGCAGGCTGAAGGTGAATGAAGTCAGCACCATGAACCCCAGCATGGCCAGCGGATGGTCGATCTGCAACGGCACGAACAGTGCGGCGGTCGCCAGGATGATGAGCCCCAGCAGAATGGATTTGCTGGCGGCGGCACCCACATAGCCCAGCAGGATCTCCAGATAAGACACGGGGGCTGACATGATCTCGTAGATCGTGCGCGTGAACTTGGGGAAGTAGATGCCAAAGGACGCATTCGAGATGCTGTGCGTGAGCAGCGACAGCATGATGAGCCCGGGCACGATGAAGGCGCCGTAACTGACGTGACCCACGCTCTGGATGCGCGATCCGATGGCCGTGCCAAACACCACGAAGTAGAGCGAGGTCGAGATGACCGGCGCGACGATACTTTGCATCAGCGTGCGTCCGGTACGCGCCATCTCGTAACGATAGATGGCGCCGATGGCCCGCAGGTTCATGCCTCACCTCCGGTCAGGTTGACGAAGATTTCTTCCAGGCTGCGTTGTTCGGTTTCCACGTCCTCCACGGTCAGGTGGGCCGTCCGCAGGTCGGCCATCAGGTCCGGGATGTCTGCGCCCGCCTGGGTGCTGGGGTAGCGGTAATGCAGGGCGCGCCCCTCGTGTGTCAGCTCCAGCCCCCATCGATCCAACGCGGCGGGGACTTGCGCCAGTGCGTCGCGCAGGTGGACGATGAGCTGCTTTTGTCCCAGCCGCTGCATGAGCTGTGCCTTTTCCTCGACCAACAGTAGCCGGCCATTGTTGATGATGCCGATGCGGTCGGCCATTTCTTCGGCTTCTTCGATGTAATGGGTGGTGAGGATGATGGTGACGCCCGTGGCGCGCAGCGACCGCACCAGATTCCACATGTCCTTGCGCAGCGTCACGTCCACGCCGGCCGTGGGTTCGTCCAGGAACAGGATGGGTGGTTCATGCGACAGCGCCTTGGCGATCATGACGCGCCGCTTCATGCCGCCCGATAGCGTGATGAGCTTGCTGTCGCGCTTGTCCCACAGTGACAGCGCGCGCAGAATGCGTTCCAGGCAGGCTGGATCCGGCGCTTTGCCGAACAGCCCCCGCGTGAACCGCACCGTGTTCCAGACGGTTTCGAAGGCATCGCTGGTCAGTTCTTGCGGCACCAGACCGATCATGGCGCGGGCGGCGCGGTAGTCGCGTACGATATCGTGTCCGCCGACGGTCACCTGGCCCGGACCGGGGTTGACCAGGCCGCAGATAATGCTGATGAGTGTCGTCTTGCCGGCCCCGTTGGGTCCCAGCAGTGCGAAAATCTCTCCGGATCGGATGTCCAGGCTGACGCGATCCAGGGCCTGGTGGCCGCCGGCGTAGGTCTTGCTCAGCTCGGTGACTGAAATGACGGTCGAGGTTGGGCGGGTTTCCATGGTTGGGAAGAATACGTGCGAACGAGCATCACATTCAAGTTGTTTCTGGCCCTGCTCGCGACCAGCATCGTCGTCGCGTTGGCCATGGGCGGCGCCGTGCGCTACAGCTTCGACAGTGGCTTCGACGACTACATCCAGGAGCGTGAGCACCAGCGGCTGGATGATCTGGCCCAGGCGCTGGCGATCGACTATGCTGAATCGGGTGGCTGGCAGTTCCTGCAGGTGGATCATAACCGCTGGTGGCGCAGCTTGCGGCTGTCGCGCCGCGAGGTGTCCGGGCCGCAGGGCGCCGTGCCCCGGCTGCCCCCGTTCCGGGTCATGCTGGTGGACGTGGATCAGCACTGGCTCGCGGGGCCGCGCCTGCGTCCCGGACCGGATTGGCGGCGCTACCCCGTGAGGGTTGCCAACCAGACGGTGGGCTGGTTGCTCAGCCCACCGCTGGCTCCCATGGTGATCAACGACGAGATCGACCGCGAGTTCCAGGCGCGTCAGCTGCGTGCTACGTGGGTCATTGTCGGCCTTTCGGTGCTGCTGGCCGTGCTGGTCAGTCTATGGCTGGCCCGCGTGCTGTTGGTCCCGGTGCGGCGGATCGCGCTGGCGACGCACCGACTGGCCAGCGGTGACTATGCCACGCGGGTGCAGATCGGCGCCCGCGATGAACTGGGGCGGCTCGCGCTGGACTTCAACCGGCTGGCGCACAGTCTGGCGCGCAACGAGCGCCTGCGCCGTGAATGGATGGCCGATGTCTCGCATGAACTTCGCACGCCGCTGGCGGTGTTGCGAGGCGAGATCGAGGCCCTGGAGGACGGCCTGCGCCCGCTGGATGCTGGTGCACTCGCGTCCCTGGCGCACGAGGTGCGGCAATTAAGCAACCTGATCGATGACCTCTACGAGCTCTCGCTGGCGGATGCTGGCGCGCTGAACTATCACATGCAGGCGGTGGACCTGTCCCGGATCGTGGCGCAGGCTGTCGATACCGTGCGCGAACGCTTTGTCCGCCGGGGCTTGGCGATCACCACGCAGCTCGAACCCGGTCTGGTGATCCAGGGCGACGAGCGCCGTCTGTCGCAGCTTCTGTCCAACGTACTGGAAAACAGCCTGCGCTACACCGATGCGCCCGGTCAGGTGCGGGTGCGTGTCTGCCGCTCCGGCCCAGGGCTGATGCTGGAGGTCGCCGACAGCGCGCCCGGGGTGGCCCCGGATCAGTTGCCACGGCTTTTCGACAGGCTGTATCGTGCAGAGGCTTCGCGCAGCCGGGAATTTGGAGGGGCAGGGCTGGGGTTGGCCATCTGCCGCCACATTGCACAAGCCCATGGCGCCCAGATCAGGGCGCTGGGATCCGATCTGGGCGGCGTGTCGATTCGGGTGGAATGGCCGGTCTTTGCGCCGGCCGAGGAGTGACTCATGCGCATTCTGGTGGTCGAAGACGAACCCAAGCTGGCCGAGATCCTGCGGACCTACCTGGAGGCGGCTGGTTTTGAAGTCGAGTGCGTGGCAGACGGTCTCAAGGTCATGGCCAGCGTGGAGCACGCGACGCCCGATCTGGTGCTGCTCGACCTGATGCTGCCGGGGCGCGATGGGCTGGACGTCTGCCGGGACATTCGTGCTTACGCCCCCATTCCCATCATCATGGTGACGGCCCGGACCGAGGAAATCGACCGGCTCCTGGGACTGGAGCTGGGGGCCGACGACTATATCTGCAAACCTTACAGTCCGCGCGAGGTCGTGGCGCGTGTCAAGGCCGTGCTGCGTCGCAGTCAGGCGCATCGCGAACCTGCGAGCGCCTGTGAGGCAGTGGGGCTGGAGATCGAGCCGTCAGCCTACCTGGCTCGGCTGGATGGGGTGGGGCTGGATCTGACGCCGGTCGAATTTCGGCTGCTGGCGCTGCTGGCGAGCCATCCGGGGCGCATTTTCTCTCGCGACCAGGTGCTCGATGGACTGTACGATGACCACCGGGTGGTGACGGACCGGGCCGTGGACAGCCATGTCAAGAACCTGCGCCGCAAGCTCGCGCAGGTGCGGCCGGGCGGCGACCTGATCCGGTCGGTGTACGGCGTGGGTTATCGGCTCGACTTGCTGGCGGATGCTGACGAATCTTCATGAAACCTGCACAATTCGTCCATGCTTGCGCCGCAGTTCGCTCCTAATCTGTACCCATCGCGGCTTCGATGGGATGCCGCACCACGATAGGACGAACGACATGGCCTCCACTTTCTCACGCACCTACTCCACGCTGGCTCTGGTCGCCGCAATGGCCGCTGCTCCCATGGTCGCGACAGCGGCCACCGATGGGCCATCTGACCACGATTCGCCGCGCCACCACCAGAAGATGCATCGCGGTCACGGCATGCAGGACAGCTGGGGCGGCCCCATGCTGCGCGGTCTGAATCTGACCCAGGCTCAGCAGGATCAGGTCTTCAAGATCCGCCATGACCAGGCCCAGGCCTTCTACGACCAGCACAAAGCGCTTCGGGCTGCCCGAAAATCCCTGCACGAGCTGACCACGGCCGATTCCTTCGATCAGGCAAAGGCACAAGAGGCGGCGCAAGCCATGGGTCAGGCCGATGCGCAGCTCGCGTTGCTGCGCGCACAGACCCAGGCCCAGATCCGCGCCGTGCTCACCCCCGAGCAGCGGCAGCAGCTTGCCGATCGCCAGACCGCTCACCGGTCAGCGGGCGAACAGCGTGCCAACTGATTCGAAGTGCCGCCGGTAGTAGGGGCTAGCCAGGCTGTCGATCCTGACCTGGCCACCCGTTGATGGCGCATTGATGAAACGGTTGTCGCCCAGGTAGATTCCCATGTGGGAATTCGGCTGGCCCGTCGTGTTGAAGAACACCAGATCGCCCGGTTGCAATTGGCCGCGTGGGACCGGCCGACTGAGGTGGGCGATCTGTTCCGTGTTGTGCGGCAACGGTGTGTCGGTGGCGGTGCCGAATACATATCTCACCAGGCCGCTGCAGTCGAATCCCTGCTGGAAGCGGGAGCCGCCGTACCGATAGCGCGTCTCCAGCAGGCTGAGTGCAGTCATGACGACTTCCGTGCGTTGTGCCGGGTTGATCTGGGGGTTGCGTTCAGCGGTCTGCCGCTCCCGGCTGCCAGGCCCGGCACAAGCCGCCAGCAGCGCGCACAGCACGATGGCTACCCAGGTACGGGCGAGGCGGTCCTTGGTGGCCGGGTGGGCGGTCATTGCGCGGCGGCCCGATCAGGCTTTGTGGCCTTCCGGCCAGTAATAACTGTCCGGCAGCTTGCGCGAACCGAAGATCGCCTGGCCCACCCGCACCGTGGTGGCGCCTTCTTCGATCGCCCATTCGAAATCCCCTGACATGCCCATGGACAGCTCGGCGAAGGCTGCACCCTGTGGCGCGTCCTGGCGCAGCATGTCGCGAAGTTCGCGCAGCCGGACGAAGCAGGGCCGGACCTGGGCCTGGTCAGTTGCAAACAGTGCCAGCGTCATCAGTCCGCGCACACGCAGTGCACCGTATCCCGGGAGCGCTTTCGCGAACGCCAGTACGTCGGCTGGTTGCAGACCGAACTTGCTGTCTTCGTGCGACGTGTTGACCTGCACGAAGACATCCAGACTGCGGCCTTCCGCCTGAAGATGCCGGTCCAGGGCCTCGGCCACGCGCAGGTTGTCCAGCGCCTGAAATTCGTGCGCGAAGCGGGCCACGAACTTGGCCTTGTTGGTCTGCAGATGGCCAATGATGGCCCACTGCAGGTCGCCGAGGTCCGACAGGGTTTCCCATTTTCCATAGGCTTCCTGGACCTTGTTCTCGCCCAGCAGCCGGCAGCCGGCCTGATAGGCCATGCGGATGCGCGCTTCGTCCACGGTCTTGCTCACGGGCAGCAGGCGGACCTCTGACTGATTCCGTCCGACGCGTGTGCAGGCCGCCTGGATGCGCGCCTGGATGTCGCCCAGATTCGTCTGAATTTCCTGGAGCGTTTCCGCCTTTTCGTACAGCGCGCGTGGCGCGGGCGCAGCGACATCATTCATTGGTAACCGGATCCTGCAAAAGAAACCAGATGGGTGGCTCCTTTAGGATACCCTCAATCCACCGCCGTAGCGTATTTTTGGCCCTATACAGGCCAGTTTCCGGGCTGAAAGGCTCTATCATTCAGGACGGATCGGACACTGATATTCGAGTTGGTGGACACAGTCGGCCAGGGCGTGGCTGGCGGCACACGGAGGAATGGAGTGGACTTGCAGCCCGGACTGATGCTGGTGCATGGTAATCGCGCGGAGCAGTTGCGCGATGTGCTCGTTGCGTGGCTGCGCAGCAACCCTCTGGATCCGCTGGAAAACGAATGCCTGCTGGTGCATAGCAATGGGATTGCCCAATGGTTGCGTCTGGCGTTGGCGGAAACTGAAACGGGTTATGGGGTCGCTGCGGCGCTTGAATTTCTGCTGCCGTCGCGTTTCATGTGGCAGGCCTATCGGGCGGTCCTGGGCGATGCGTTCGTTCCGGCCGACTCCCCGCTCGACAAAGAGCCGCTCACCTGGCGCCTGATGCGGTTGCTGCCCGGCCTGGCGGACCAGCCGGGATATGAGCCGCTGCAGCGGTTCCTGTCGGATGACGAGGGCACCCGCAAACGCTACCAGTTGGCGGGGCGGCTGGCCGATTTGTTCGATCAGTACCAGGTCTATCGTGCCGATTGGCTGCAGGCCTGGAGCCAGGGTCACGCCGTGCTGCCAGATGCTGCCGGTGACGCGCAACCCCTGGATGCGGAGAGTCTCTGGCAGGCTGGGCTGTGGCGTGCGCTGCTCGACGATCTGGGCTCGTCGGATGCCCCACAGGGCCGGGCCGCCATCCACGAGGCATTCATGGCCCGCGCGCGGTCGCTCCCCGATGGGGAGCGACCGGTGGGGCTGCCGCGCCGCGTGCTGGTATTCGGCATCTCGTCCATGCCGCGCCAGACGCTGGAAGCCCTGGCTGCGCTGGCACGTTGGGTGCAGATCCTGATGTGCGTGAACAACCCGTGTGCCCATTATTGGGCGGACATCCAGGGGGGACGTGACGTGTTGCGCGCGCGGTTTCGCCGTCAGCAGCGCCGGCCAGGGCTGCCGCAGATCCCTGACGAGGCCACTCTGCACCAGCAGACCCAGCCGCTGCTCGCTTCCTGGGGGCGGCAGGGAAGGGATTTCATCCGCCTGCTGGACGATTTTGATGATCCCGGACCGCGCGTGCGCAGCGGGCAGGCGCTGGCAGCGCTGCATCACCGCATCGATTCATTCGAAGCCTTGCCGGGCGCCACACTGCTCGAGCAAATTCAGGACGACATCCGCGACCTTCGGCCATTGACCGAAACGCGGGAGCGCTGGCCGGAGGTCGACCCTCTGGGCGATGCTTCGGTGCGCTTTCACGTTGCGCACAGCGCCCAGCGCGAGGTGGAGATTCTGCACGATCAGTTATTGGCCGGTTTCGCGGCAGACCCGAGCCTGCAACCGCGCGATGTGATCGTGATGGTGCCGGATATCGAGGCCTACGCCCCGCATGTCCAGGCCGTCTTCGGCCTGCATGATAGTCAGGACTGGCGCCATATTCCTTTTGCATTGGCCGATCGCGGGCAGCGTCATGCCGACCCGTTGGTCATCGTGCTCGAACAGCTGCTGTCGCTGCCGCGCCTGCGGCTGGGCTTGGAGGAGGTTCTGGAGTGGCTGGATGTACCGGCGCTGCGCAACCGGTTCGGGATCGATGCCGAGGATCTGCCGCTGTTGCAGCGGTGGGCGCGTGAGTCCAACGTCCGCTGGGGTCTGGACGCGCAGCAGCGGGCGGGCTTCGGCTTGGGACAGGCGCCTTCCGCCGCGCATCGCTATACCTGGGCCTTCGGTCTGGAGCGCATGCTGCTGGGTTACGCGGTGGGTCCGGATGCGGGCCCCTGGCGGGACATTGCGCCTTACGACGAGCCGGGCGGTCTGCAGGCGGTTGCGCTGGGGTCGCTGGCGCATCTCGTCGAACGCATCGGCCATTATTGGGAACTGTTGCGCGAGCCGGCGCCACCGGATGCCTGGGTGGCCCGTTTCCAGGCGCTGTTGAACGATTTCTTCAGCCCCGTGGCCGACGAAGACGCCCATACCCTGCTGCGCTTTCGCGAATGCCTGCAGGATTGGCTACAGGTCTGCGAACAGACAGGACTGGTAGAGGCGCTGCCGCTGAGCATCGTGGCCGAACATTGTCTGGGCCTGCTTGACCAGCAGGGCCTGTCGCAGCGGTTCTTTGCCGGTGCCGTGACGTTTGCGACCCTCATGCCCATGCGAGCGGTTCCATTTCGCCGCGTCTGCCTGCTGGGCCTGCAGGACGGCGCCTTCCCGAGAACGCGGGTTCCAGCGGATTTCGATCTGATGGCGAGCCATCCGCGGGCCGGAGATCGCTCCCGCCGGGAGGATGACCGGTACTTGTTTCTGGAGGCGCTGCTGTCGGCCCGAGACCAGTTCTACGTGTCCTGGGTGGGTCGTGACATTCACGATAATGCCGAACAAGCGCCATCGGTGCTGGTGTCGCAGCTCATGGAGCACCTGGATGGCGGTTGGCGATGTCGGACAGGCGGCGCGGTGTCGCAGGCCCTGACGTGCGTACATCCGCTGCAGCCCTTCAGCCGCCGTTATTTCGAGGCGGGCACGGCGTCAGGCCCGCAGGCGCTCTTCACCTATGCGGCAGAATGGCGCGACCGGCAAGCGCCGGCTGTCTCGGGGGTGACTGAGCTGGAGCCCCGGCCGTCGGAGTCGTCACTGGATTTGGCCGTCCTGACGCGGTTCCTGCGTCATCCGGTCAAGGCATTTCTGCAGCAACGCCTGCGGGTCCGGTTCGAGATGGATGCGTCGCTCACCGATGAATCCGAGCCCTATTCCCTGGATGGTCTGCAGGAATGGAAGATCCGGCAGACGCTGCTGGACGGCGTGCAGCGCTCGCCTGGTGCTATGGGTGCAGCCGACGTGTCCGCAGTGCTGGACCAGGATCTGGACCGCCTGCAGCGTCAAGGCGATCTTCTGGAGGGACCGCTGGGTGATCGTGCCATCCGCCGGCTGCGCGAGGTGCTGGAGGAGCCGCTGGCAGGCTTTTCCCAGGCATGCGCTGATTGGCCGCAGGTGGTGGACCAGGCACTCCGGGTGGAGAGCTGCCTGCCTTTGGCACCGGGCGAACCTGAACTCGTCTTTGCCGACACGCTGTCGGGCTGGCGCCGCAATTCGACGGGAGACTGGGGTCGGATCCGTCTGGTCGCCAGCGATCTGGTGGATCAAAAGGGTCACTATCGCCTCACCCCCATGCTGGGCGCCTGGCTGGAGCACGTCTGTGCCCATGCTCACGGGCGCCCGGTCACGACCATGCTCATCAGCCCAAAGGGACGGGTGACCTGGGCAGCGGCGGATCCACCCGGTAAAGGGCAGACCTGGCAATCACTGTGGTCCGACCTGTGGTCCGCCTGGCGTCTGGGCCTTTGCAGCGCTCTGCCGGTCGAGGCGCACGCCGCCAGCCTGTGGCTGCGCACGGGAGAGCCTTCCGGGCCGGAGGACAAGGGCTGGGCACCGATTCGGGACGCCTACGAGACGCGTCTGAGCGACGATCTCTATCTCAGACGCTGTTATCCGGACTTCGAGTCCCTGGTGGCCGGTGGTTCGTTCTTCGAGTGGGCGAGGACCCTTTATGGGTCGTTGAGCGCAGCGGTGTCGGGCGCCCCCGGAGGGAAGCGCTGATGCCGACCATCCATTCTGTGGACCCACTGCAGTTCGAACTGCATGGCAGCCACCTGATCGAGGCCAGTGCCGGTACCGGAAAAACCTGGACCATCGCTGCCCTGTACGTCCGGCTGGTGCTGGGCCACGGCGGACAGCCCGCGCACCTGCCGGCCGATATTCTGGTGCTGACCTTTACCGAGGCAGCAGCGCGCGAGTTGCGGGACCGCATTCGTGCGCGTCTGTCGCAGGCGGCGGATGCGTTTGCTGTGCCAGAGGGCGCTGATGCGCCGGATGCTGCTGGTGGCGATGTCTTTCTGGCCGGCTTGCGGGCGCAGTATCCGCCCCATGAGTGGCCAAACGCCGCCCGTTTGCTGGGTCTGGCGGCGGAGTCCATGGACGAGGCGTCGATCTTTACCATTCACGCCTGGTGCGCGCGTGTCCTGCGCGAGCATGCGTTCGACAGCGGAAGTCTGTTTGAGCAGGACTTGCAGACGGACCTCCGTGAACCGGTCCGTCAGGTCGCCTGGGACTATTGGCGCAGCCAGGTCGCGGCACTGGATGCTGCCGGGCTGGAGCAGGCCCTTTCCGTGTGGCCGGAGCCCGGCAAGCTGCTGGAGTTGGCGCCGCTGCTGACGCTGGAGGCACCGCCTGCGCCGGACGTTCCGTTGGCACAGGTCTGCGAGCAGGCGGCTGCTCGCCGCAGCGGGCGACTGCGAGCCCTGAAGCAGCCTTGGGAACAGGGCGCTGACGAGCTTGGGAATTGGCTGGAGAGCATTCGGGGCGGCCTGAAGCACTACAACTCGGCGCACGTCCAGCGATGGGTGGGAACGCTGCAAAGCTGGGCCACGGATCCGGCCCAGGAAGTTTTGGATCTCAAGACGGGCTGGGAACGCCTGGTACCGGAAGGCATTGCGGGTTGGTGGTCGGGCGACGGCCCGGCACCGGCTCATCCGCTCAGCGCGGCGCTGGCCGGGTTGAAGGATGATCTGGCGAACCTGCCATCGGCCCGTGCGCCCTTGCTGCAGCATGCCGCTGGCTGGATGGCCCTGCGCTTGCAGCAGGCGCTGGCGTCGAGCGCGCAAATGGGTTTCGATGGCCTGCTCACGAGCCTGGCCCAGGCGCTCGAGGGCGATCGAAGCCGGTTCCTCGCACAGACCCTGCGCCGCCAGTTTCCCATCGTGCTGATCGATGAGTTTCAGGATACCGATCCCCTTCAGTACAGGATCTTCGACCGGATTTACGATGTGGCACGCAACGACCCGGAGACGGCACTGATCCTCATCGGCGATCCCAAGCAGTCGATCTATGGCTTCCGTGGCGCCGACGTCCATACTTACCTGCGCGCCGCCCGCGACTGCGCGAGCCGGGTCCATACTCTGGGCCGGAATTTCCGCGCATCGCACGCCATGGTGGACGCGGTCAACCGGTGTTTCCAGCACCGGGGAGAGTCACCCTTCCTGACCGGTCTGCGGGATGAGACCATCGCGTTCGAGCCCGTCCAATCCCAGGGGCGCGGCGATGCCTGGCGGGTGGAAGGTTGTGCCGGCGTCGCTCTGAACGCGATCTGGGTGGCGCCGCAGGCGCCTGGTGAGGCGCTGGCGGTGGGGAGTTACCGCGAGCAGGCTGCCACTCTGTGTGCCGGGCGGATTGCGTCGATCCTGGCTCTGGGACGCGCGGGTCGGGCCGGGTTTGACGAGGTCGAACATGGTTTCCGCGCCGTGCGGCCCGCCGACGTCGCCGTTCTGGTCAACAGCCACGCCGAAGCGCGCCAGATCCGCGCGGCGCTGGGCCAGGCTGGCCTGCGCAGCGTCTATTTGTCGGAGCGTGATTCCGTCTACGATTCGCCGCTGTCACTGGAACTCTTCGTCTGTCTTCAGGCCTGCGCTCAGCCCGAGGACGAGCGGGCGGTGCGGGCAGCCCTGGCCACCCCCTTGCTTGGCTTGTCGCTGGTGCGCCTGGCCGAGTTGGTCGAGGATGAGAACGCCTGGGATGAACAGGTCGCGCGCTTTCAGACCTATCATCGGTGCTGGCGCCAGCGCGGCGTGCTGCCCATGCTGCGCGCGCTGCTCCAGGATTTCGGCGTCGCAGCCCGGCTGCTGGCCGAAGGTGCCGATGGCGAACGCCAGTTGACCGATTGCCTGCATCTTGCCGAACTTCTCCAGCAGGCATCGGGGCATCTGGACGGCGAACAGGCGGTGTTGCGGTTCCTCGATCAACAGCGTCAGTCCACCACGGACGAGGATGCGCGCCGGCTTCGGCTCGAAAGCGACGAGGGTCTGGTGCGGGTGGTGACGGTGCATAAATCCAAAGGCCTGGAGTATCCGCTGGTCTTTCTGCCGTTCGTCTGCGTAGCTCCGTCGGTGCGCCGCGACCGAAACCCGGCCCGCCTCATGCAGGGCGGGCATTCCGTCTGGGTCATGGAGCCCGATGACGATCAGATTCGGCAGCAGGCGCTCGAGCGTCTGGGGGAAGAAGTTCGCAAACTGTATGTGGCGCTCACGCGCGCGTGCCATGCCGCCTGGGTCGTGCTGGGCCCATTGAAGGCGCTGGTGGACAGCGGCATCGGTCATGTGCTGGGCGAAGACCTGCGGTCTGCTTGGGAGGATCTGGCCGGCAATACGATGGGATCTGTGGCGTGGGACCAGTTGGATGGGTACGGCGAATGGCATCGGTTTCAGGAAAACGAGCTGCAACCGTTGGGGCCGGCGCGGCAGCTGGCCGGTCCGGTGGTGGCGCAGCCCTGGTGGATCGCCAGCTATTCCGCCTTGCATCGGCCGGACGCGGCGCATGACGACAATCGGGCCTTGTGGCCAGCCCCGCAGTCGCCCTCTGAGGATGTGCTGCGCGAGAACCGCTTGGCGCCAGCCGCCGCCATCGTTGTGCCGGAAGCGTCCATCGATGAGGACCTGTCGGGTCCGTTGCGCGATTTTCCGCGCGGCAGCGAAGCGGGTACGTTCCTCCATGGTCTGCTGGAATGGGCCGGGCGCCGTGAGTTCCGCCACCTGGACGATGCGCGCGACCTGATTGCGCGCCGCTGCAAGGTCCGAGGCTGGGAGATGCACATCGACGCGCTGCACCAATGGCTGCTGGGTCTTGCGAGCGCGGACTGGCGGCTGGCGCTCGCGAACGGTCCGGTGTTGCGCTTCGATCATGTCCAGGCGTGCCTGCCCGAGATGGAATTCTGGCTGCCGGTGGTGGGTGTGGATGTGGCCAGGATGGATGCGCTGATCACGGCGCAGTTCTTCCCGGGGATGGACCGGCCGCCGCTTGCGTCGGCCCACCTGAACGGCATGTTCAAGGGCTACATCGATCTGGTGCTGCAGGCCGATGATCGATATTACCTGGTCGATTACAAGTCCAATGATCTGGGCTCCCGGGTATCCGGGTATGGTCCGGATGCGCTGGCCCGTGCCATGTGTGCTGCGCGTTACGACGTCCAGATGCTCATGTATGTACTGGCCTTGCACCGCCAGTTGAAGGCCCGCCTGCCGGGCTACGACTATGACCGCGATATGGGCGGCGCCGTCTATCTGTTCCTGCGCGGGCAGGAGACCCCTGGCCAGGGGCTGCTGGCGCAACATCCGCCGAAATCCCTGATTGATGCACTGGATGTGTTGTTCGGGGGCGGAGATGACGGAAACCACGAGGAGAATGGCGGTGGGTGATGGGCCTGTGGAAGGGGTATCTGCCGAATCTGTCGCCGGGCCGCTGCCCACGTGGCTGGCCTATCCGGCGGCCCAGGGCGTGCGCGATCTGGATTTGGCCTTGGGCCGGTTCCTGGTTCGGCAGGCGCCGCAGGCGCCTGAAGCCGCCCTGCGGCTGGCTGTCCTGTGCAGTGCCCGCCTGGCTCAGGGCCATCCGTGCCTGGATTTGGCCGACCTCTGCCGCCACTGGCGGACTGCGCTTCCCGAGGCCTGGCGGGCCGAGACGGACCCTGATCGGCCGGCCTGGCTGCCCGCGGACGAAGATGCTTGCCGCTCGGTGCTGGCGTTCGCCCCGTTCGTGGGAGACGGCACCGGCGACGATCCTCTGGTGCGGCACGCCCACCGGCTGTATCTGGCGCGCTACTGGCGGGCGGCCACGCGCATTCGCGTGGGCATCACGCGGCGGCTTTCCATCGTGACGGCGGAATCGGGCGACGCAGCGCTGGCGCGGCGCTGGCTGGATCGGGTGTTTGCGCCCGGCGGTGGCGTTGACGATCCGAACTGGCAGAAGATCGCCTGCGCCAACGCGTTGTTGCACGGTTTTTCCATCATCACCGGTGGACCAGGCACGGGCAAGACGACGACCGTGGTCCAGTTGCTGGCCGTCTTGCAGGGCCTGGCGCAGGCTCGAGGCCTCTCGCGCGGCCTGCGCATTTGCCTGGCCGCCCCGACCGGCAAGGCTGCCTCTCGGCTGAATGAATCCATCGCGGGAGCACTTGGCTATCTTCGGGAGGGCGCCGATGCGGGCTTGCAAAGCGCCCTGGACCGGGTTCCAGCCCAGGTTGTCACCCTGCACCGGCTGCTGGGCAGCCGCCCGGATACGCGCCGCCTGACCTATCACGCCGAGCATCCGCTTGATCTGGATGTGTTGGTCGTTGATGAGGCATCCATGATGGATATCGAAATGACCGATGCCGTCCTCGCCGCGCTGCCGGATCACGCCCGGCTGGTCCTGCTGGGAGACCGCGACCAGTTGGCGTCGGTCGAGGCGGGCGCGGTGCTGGGAGAACTATGCGCGCGTGCGTTGGATGGTCACTACAGGCCTGATCACTGCGAGCGTCTGCGCACTTTTTGCGGTCAGGCGCCTGGTGTGCAGTGGCAGGATGTGGATGGCACGCCGCTGGATCAGGGCGTCGTGATGCTGCGCCAGAGCCATCGGTTCGATTCGGAAAGCGGCATTGGGCGCCTTGCGGCAGCTGTGAATGCACAGGACACGGCGGCCGTTGCGGGGCTGCTGCAGCATCCATTGCCGGGTTTGCGGTTCCTGCCGCTTCAGGCGGCCGGTGGTGGAAAGCGATCAGTGGATTGGCTTGAGGACGCTGGTGTGCTGGGGCCGTCGGGCTATCCGTCATGGTTTGCCGTCTTGCGGGATGCCAGGCCCCCGCCGGGTGCCGAGCAGCCGGAGCTGGATCGGTGGGCGGGCGCCGTCCTGGCCTGTCAGGCCCGCTTTCAGGTGCTGTGCGCCTTGCGCGCCGGGCCCTGGGGGGTTCAGGGCCTGAACCAGCTGATCGAGTCTCGTCTGCGGGCGCGTGGCTGCATCGCCCCGGATGCCGGGCCCTGGTACCCGGGGCGCCCGGTTCTGGTCACGCGCAATCAGCCGGGTCTGGGGCTGGCCAACGGCGACATTGGTATCACGCTGAACTTGCCTGATCGGCGGCGGGCCGGCCGGTACATGTTGCGGGTGGCCTTCGCTGGGTCGGGAGGTAACCCGGTACGCTGGGTTTCCCCGGCACGGCTTCCGGAGATCGAGACGGTATACGCGCTGACGGTGCACAAGTCGCAGGGGTCCGAATTTGATCAGGTGGTCCTGGTGCTTCCCGACCGGCCGGGGCCCCTGCTCACACGCGAGTTGTTGTATACCGGAGTGACGCGGGCGCGTGGGTCCCTGGTGCTGGTGTTGCCGGGTTCGCCCGACTTGTTGGCGGAGGCTGTGCGTCATGCGACGCATCGTGCCGGCGGGATCTGGGACCCCGATGCTTGAAGGGCCAGAGAGCATGGAGGAACGTGTCATGAACGAGCGGGGCGGACAGGTGTCGGATCTTGTGCTCCTGACGCCTGCCCAGATGGCGGTGGCGGATCGTCTGACCATCGACGCAGGGATTCCCGGTGCCAGCCTGATGGCGGCGGCGGGTGCCACGGTGGCACATGCCATCCAGGCGCGTTGGTCGCCGGTCCCGGCCGTGGTGTTGTGCGGTCCCGGCAACAATGGGGGCGACGGATGGGTCGTGGCCCGTCTCCTGCAGGAGGCCGGCTGGCCAGTTCGTGTTGCTCTGTGGGGTGAGCGGGATCGCCTGCGGGGAGATGCGGCCTGGGCGGCCAGCACCTGGCAGGGTTCAGTGGAGCGCGCTCAGCCGGAAATGTTGGCAGGCGCCGGGCTGATCGTGGATGGCCTGCTGGGGGCGGGCCTCAGCCGGCCGCTGGAAGGTGGCCTGCGCACCCTGGTCGAGGCGGTCAATGCCAGCCTCGCCCTGGTGTGTGCCATCGATGTCCCCAGCGGACTGGATGGGGCCAGTGGCCGGGTCATGGGGGCTGCCATCCGTGCAGACCTTACGGTGACGTTCTTCCGGCGCAAACCGGGCCACGTGCTTCTGCCCGGGCGCCTGCTGTGCGGCGAACTGGTCTGCGCCGACATCGGCATCCAGGCCTCGGTACTGGCGACCATTGCGCCGCGTTTCTGGGTGAATGGCCCGGATCTCTGGTGGGAACGGTTCCCGTGGCCCGATGCGGCCGGCCACAAGTACCGCCGCGGTCATGCGCTGGTGGTGGGCGGCGGGACCATGCTGGGAGCGAGCCGCCTCGCCTGCCTGGCAGCGGCCCGGTTGGGCGCGGGACTGGTCACGCTGGCGGTGCCAGCCGGCGCCTGGGCGATTCAGGCAGGGGCATTGACGTCAGTCATGGTCGAGGCACTGCCGGTCGATGGCGACGTGTCAGCCGCGCTGGACGATTCCAGGCGCAACGCGCTTCTGATTGGTCCCGGCCTGGGTCGTTCGCCCGCCGCGCGCTCGCAGGTGCTCGCCTTGCTGGCGACGGGGCGTCCATGTGTACTGGATGCTGACGCGTTGACCGTGTTCGCCAGCCAGCCCGAGTTGCTGTTGCGCGCCCTGCATGGAGGCTGCGTGTTGACCCCGCACGAAGGTGAATTTGCGCGCTTGTTCGAGCTTGAAGGCGATAAACTGCAGCGAGCGGCAGGGGCCGCGCGTGCCAGCGGTGCGGTCGTGTTGCTCAAGGGCGCCGATACGGTGGTGGCGGCGCCGGATGGGCGGTGCGTCATCAACGACAATGCACCGCCCACGCTTGCGACCGCGGGTGCCGGCGACGTGCTGGCAGGCATGGTGACGGGCCTGGTTGCGGCGGGCATGCCGACGTTTGAAGCCGCCTGTGCGGCGGTCTGGCTGCACGGTCTGGCGGCGGATCAGCTGGGGCTGGGGCTGCTGGCCGAGGACTTGCCGTCCGCGCTGCCGGGGGCCTTGCAGGCTCTGGCACGTCTGGGTTGAATCAAGGGGAAGGGCGATATGGCTGATGTCATTGCGCTGGTATTCGATTTTGACGACACGCTGGCGCCTGACAGCACGTCGGGTTTTCTGCAGGATCTGGGCGTGGATGCTTCCCAGTTCTGGCGCGACCGAGTGGGGCCTTTGCTGGATCACGAGGACTGGGACCCTGTCCCGGCCTATCTGTATCGCATGCTGCAACTCTCGCAATCCGGGGAGCATGGTTCCGTCACCCGTGAGCGTCTGCAGGACTGGGGACGGCGGCTGCCGCTGCACGAAGGCGTGGCTTCGCTCTTCGATCGCCTGCGCTCGCGGCTGCATCAGGCGCACCCCACGGTGCAGCTGGAGTTCTACCTGATTTCCAGCGGTCTGGGCGACGTGCTGCGCAGTACGCCCATTGCGTCTCAGTTCACCGATATCTGGGCCTCGGAATTTCATTACGGTGCGGATGGCGCCATCGATTTCCCGCGCCGGGTGGTCAGCTTCACGGACAAGACACGCTACCTGTTTCATATCCAGAAGGGCATCATCGGCCCGGACTCGCGCAACAAGCCGTTTGAGGTGAACCGCAAGGTTGATGCGGACAAATTGCGGGTTCCGTTCGAACAGATGATCTTCGTGGGGGACGGCTACACCGACATCCCGTGCTTCTCACTGATCCGCCGCTCGGGCGGGGTGGCGTTCGGGGTGTGGGACCCCCGCCACCGGGAAAAGCGCAGTCGTGCCTGGGGATTCATCCAGGAAGGCCGCGTCTCCAATCTGAATCAGGCGCGCTTCGACGAGGATGCCGAGCTCTACCAATGGCTGGAAGAGGCCGTGGAGAGTCTGGCCATGAAGATCGTGCTCAATGCCAGGACCTACCGTGGCTGAAGCGCGTGCATGGCTTCGGACCGCCCCGGCCAATGGTGTGGACGCGGCTGAGGGGACCGGCATGACCGTCCTGGATGATGATGCCGCGATGACGTTGGCGCTGGAGCAGGCGCGCCAGGCTGCGGCGCTGGGCGAGGTGCCGGTTGGGGCCGTGGTGCTGGATGCCCATGGGAGGCTGCTGGCCGTAGGCCACAACCGCACCATCGTCGATCACGATCCCACGGCGCACGCCGAGGTGGTCGCTCTGCGGGCGGCGGCGCTGGGCCAGTTCAATCACAGACTCACCGGAGCTCGACTCTACGTGACGCTGGAACCTTGCGCCATGTGTCTCGGGGCCATGTTCCATGCGCGAGTGGCGGAAATCGTCTATGGCGCTGCCGACCCCAAGACCGGCGCCTGTGGCGGTGTCGTGGACCTCACGCAGCAGCCGCGGCTCAACCATCATGCTCGGGTCCGGGCGGGGGTTCTTGCCCCGGCCTGCGGCGAGCTGCTGCGTGCGTTTTTTCGGGCGCGTCGCCGTGCGCCGCTTTCAGTCTCTTCCTTGCAGGATTCCACCGATATGAGCACCCAGAAGTCCCGCCTTTCAGGCCCCGTGCATGATCATGATGGAGATGACGACCACGGTCGCGATCCCGGCCATGGCGGTGCGCCGCATGCCCACGGCCGGCCCTCCGGTATTTATCTGATTTCGCCCTCGGGCGCCGTTCCTGACCCCGCCGTGCTGGCGCTGGCCGTCAAGCGTCTGCGCGGCCTGGGGTTCCATGTGGGTGTGGACCGTGCGGCGAAGGCGGTGCATGAGCGTTTTGCGGGCACCGACAAGCAGCGGCTGGCGAGTATCGTGCGGGCCCTCAAGCAGCCGCATCCGGTGGTGATGGCTACGCGGGGTGGCTATGGGTTGAGCCGCTTGCTGCCCTTCATCGACTGGCAGGCGGTGGCGGACAGCGGCAAGACCTTCATCGGCCAGAGCGATTTCACCGCCTTCAGCCTGGCGCTGCTGGCGCGCACCGGGGCAGGAAGCCTGATCGGCCCGATGGCCTTGTTCGATTTTGGCGGAAAGAAGGTCGATGATCTGACGCAGGACCTGTTTCTGGAAACCTTGTCCGGCGAACTTGAGATTCTGAGCTTCGAATCCGCGGACGCCGATCCCGTGGATGCCCGGGGCATCCTGTGGGGTGGCAATCTGGCCATGGTGGCGTCGCTGGCGGGCACTCCGTATCTACCGGACGTACGGGGCGGCATTCTGGTTCTCGAGGATGTGGCCGAACACCCGTTCCGCATCGAGCGCATGCTCACGCAGCTCTGGCATGCGGGGGTACTGGAGAAGCAGCATGCCATTGTGCTGGGCCAATTCACGGATTACCGGCTGGCGCCGCACGACAACGGCTACGATCTGGCGTCCGTCGTCGCCTGGCTGCGCAAGGCGGTACGCGTCCCTGTGGTGACTGGGCTGCCGTTTGGCCACGTCAGGGTGAAGGCGACTCTGCCGGTGGGCCGGAGGGTCGGGATCGCCACCGAGAACGGCATGGCACATCTGGTGCTGCAGGAGCATACGCACCAGGCCTGACGGCCGATTGCGGGGTCGTGGCGCCTACACGCTGCTGCCACTTCCCAGTTGTCGCGACAACCTTTCGCAGATCTCTGCCTGGGCGTCCTTGACCTGGTCAATCGTGGGTCGAGAGGCGCCGTCGATGCGCGCGATGTGCGGGATGTTGATGGCAGCGACGACCTGTCGGCCGGGACCATAGACCGGGAAGGCGATGTTGGTCACGCCGTTGATCTGGATGCTGCGCATGAGCGAATACCCATGTGAGCGTACGTCGGCCAGCATCGACAGGAGCTGACCCGGGTCCATGCGCAGCTCTCCGTCCACCGTGGCGTGACTGTTGAGCATGCGGGCCCGCTCGATTTCGTTACGGTAGGCGAGGAGAATATGCCCGGAGGACGTGTCGGTCAGCCCCATCAGCGACCCCGTCTTCAGGCCGAAAGACCAGCGTTCGGGGCTATCCACCTGGGCGAGCACCACGACGCGGCCCTGTTCGTAGACGGCCAGGTGGCAGGATTGCTGGGTGCGTTGCGCCAGCTCGTGCAGAAAGGGTAGTGCGACCTGCGAAAGCCGCTTGACCGGGGGATGCTGGTGAGCCAGCTGGAATAGCTGCAGCGTCAGTGTATAGCGGTCGTTGTCGTCCGCCTGGATGTATCCCCGCCGTTCCAGCGTGACGACCATGCGGAAGATCTGACTGACGCCTTTCCCCAGCTTCTGGGCGAGCTGATTCAGCGTATAGCCGTCGGTGGTGTCGCTGAGGAGCTCAAGGATGTCGAGTCCCTTTTCCAGCGCGGGCGCGGCATATCGCGCCTTTTTCTCTTCAGGCGCGGCGGATTGCGGGAGGGGCGGTTCCGGGTTCATGTCGTCTGGAGATTGAGGATTCTGGCCAGTCATTTCAGGCTTGTGGTTTTAAATATGAAAACATGATATTGCATGCGATATATTTACATGATTTATGACATTAGAACAGCTAACTTAAGGGTAAATACTTAGGTACTGGAAGGGAGCCTTCATTGTGTGACGGTGGTGATATAGCTATGATGATCTTTCTTATATAAAAATCAATTTTATATCTAGAATTTATCTGGTGGTGCCGGATCCGACGTGGTCCGTGCAGCGGGCTGGATGGGTTGATCATTTTTGAGGAAAACATCATGGCAGGACGTCTGCAAGGCAAAACGGCGCTGGTCACGGCAGCGGCCAACGGGATCGGACGGGCGACCGCGCTGAAGTTCGCCCAGGAAGGCGCGCGCGTGTTCGCCACCGATATCAATGAGGCGGCCTTGCAAGGCCTCGAGGGTTGCGAAACCCGTCGGCTGGACGTGACCGACGCGGCGGCGATTCAGGCAATCGTGAAGGAGATCGGCACGATCGACGTGCTGTTCAATTGCGCCGGTTTCGTGGACGGCGGCAACATTCTGGAATGCAGCCGCAAGTCCTGGGATTTTTCCTTCGCACTGAACGTCACCTCCATGTATGAAGTCATCAGGGCCGTACTGCCCGGGATGCTGGAGCGCGGCCACGGCTCGATCGTGAACATGGCGTCCCTGGCCTCCAGCGTGAAGGGCGTGCCGAACCGCTTCGTGTATGGCACGACCAAGGCCGCCGTGATTGGTCTGACCAAGTCGATCGCCGCTGATTTCGTCGGACGCGGCATTCGCTGCAATGCCATTTGCCCGGGCACGGTGGAATCACCGTCGCTCAAGGAACGCATCGCAGCCCAGGCCCAGGCCCAGCACCAGAGCGTGGACGCCGTGCATTCGGCGTTCGTGGCGCGCCAGCCCATCGGACGTCTGGGCACGCCCGAAGAAATTGCCTATCTGGCCCTGTATCTGGCTAGTGACGAATCCGCCTACACCACCGGGACCACCCAGCTCATCGATGGCGGCTGGTCCAACTGATTCCGCCTGACCAAAGGAAACTCCGTGAAATTGCTTCGTTTTGGGCCGCAAGGCCAGGAAAAGCCCGGTGCGCTGGATGCGCAGGGCAAAGTGCGCGACCTGAGCGCCATTGTGGACGATCTGTCGGCCGACAAGCTTTCTCCTGCGGGTCTGGCGGCATTACGCGCCATCGATCTGCAAAAATTGCCGCTAGTGGCCAACCCGGGGCGGATGGGTGTGCCGCTGTCCAACCCCGGCAAGTTCATCTGCATTGGCCTGAACTACACCGATCACGCCAAGGAAACGGGCGCCGAGATCCCCAAGGAACCCATCCTGTTCAACAAGTGGTCGCGCCCCACGGGAGCCAATGACGCCATCGTCATGCCCCGCGGGTCGGTGAAGACCGACTGGGAGGTTGAACTGGGGGTCGTGATCGGCAGTCGTGCGCGGTATGTTTCCAAAGAAGATGCACTGTCTCACGTCGCCGGGTATTGCGTCATCAACGACGTGTCCGAGCGCCAGTACCAGATCGAAATGGGCGGGACCTGGGACAAGGGCAAGGGGTGTGATACCTTTGGCCCGGTGGGTCCCTGGCTGGTGACCACCGATGAAATTCCCGATCCGCAGAATCTGGACATGTGGCTGGAAGTCAGCGGCAAGCGCTACCAGAGCGGCAACACGCGGACCATGATTTTTGGCGTGGCGACGCTGGTCGAGTACCTGAGCCACTTTGTCACGCTGGAGCCTGGCGACATCATTTCGACCGGCACGCCGCCCGGTGTCGGCCTGGGCCAGAAGCCTCCGGTCTACCTGAAGGACGGTGACACGGTCAAGCTGGGCATCCAGGGGCTGGGTGAGCAGAACCAGCGCGTCTGCGCCTGGGATGCGGCATTGCTCGACTAGCATTTGATACCGGGCCGGGTCCTCCGGTCTTTCACTGGTGCGGCTGCGGGCAACCCGCCCGCGACTGCATCAGGCTTCATTCCGAACGCAAGACATGGTCTATCACTTTCAATTCGGCGTTGTGCTGGAGTCCTGGCCGCTGCTGCTCGATGGCATGCTCAAGACGATCGAACTTTCCATGGGCGCCATGGTGATCGGTCTGTTGATTGCCGTGTTCTGTTCTTGGGGCAAAAGCAATGGTCCGCGCGCGCTGCACTGGGCGATCGATGCCTACATAGAGGCCATCCGAAACACGCCGTTCCTGATTCAGCTGTTCTTCTTCTATTTCGCGCTGCCGACCATGGGCCTGCAGATGTCGGCGGCAACAGCCGCCCTGGTGACCATGTTCGTCAACCTGGGGGCGTTTGCCACGGAAATCCTGCGCGCGGGCGTCGAGGCCATTCCGAAGGGCCAGGTCGAAGCGGGCCTGGCGCTGAATCTGAAGCGATACCAGGTCTTTCTGTACATCGTGCTGCGGCCGGCCTTGAAGACCATATTTCCAGCCCTGTCCAGCCAGTTCATCCTGTTGATGCTGACATCCAGTATCGTGTCGACCATTTCGGCCGATGACCTGGCCTCCGTGGCCGCCAACATCCAGTCGGAAACGTTCCGCAGCTTTGAGATCTACATCGTGGTGACGGCCATCTACTTCCTGCTGTCGCTTTCCTTCATGGGCCTGTTCAAGCTCGCCTGGAAGCGTTTCCTGTACTTTCCGGAGGGCCGCTGACATGCGCAGTTTCTCGATTGTCGATGTCTGGTCCATCGTGGAGGCGGTGCGTTGGACGGTGGCCCTGGCTCTCATGGCACTGGTGGGTGGCTCGATCGGCGGGCTCATCATCGCGTTGTCTCGCGCAGCGCGGTCCCGCTGGCTGCATGGCCCCGCGCGGGGCTTCATCATCGTCTTCCAGGGCACGCCGCTGCTCATGCAGCTGTTCCTGATTTTCTTCGGTTTTCCGGTCATAGGCCTCGAAGTCAACCCCTGGCTGGCGGCGGGCGTCGCGCTGATCCTCAATACCAGCGCGTTTCTGGGCGACATCTGGCGCGGCTGCATCCAGGCGGTGCCCGGCGGCCAGACAGAGGCCTCGCACGCGCTGAACCTGAGCAACTACGATCGGATGCGGTATGTGGTTCTGCCGCAGGCACTGAAGATCGCCGTGCCGCCTACGGTGGGTTTCATGGTCCAGATCATCAAGGGCACCTCGCTGACCGCGATCATCGGTTTCACGGAGCTTACGCGCACGGGCCAGATCATCAACAACGCGACGTTTGCGCCGCTGCCGATCTTCACGCTGGTGGCCTTTCTGTATTTCTGCCTGTGTTGGCCGTTGTCCCGGTGGTCGCGCAAGCTGGAGCGGCGCCTGTCGGCGTCACTCCGGTAAAGCGTCACTTTTTGCTGTCCCATTCCAACAATGATTTTTGAAGGAGATTGTTCATGCGTGGTTTGTCCCTGAGTCGGGTACTCAACCGTTTTCTGGTCCCGGTCGTGGGGTCGCTGCTGGTGGTTTCCGCGAGCGCGTCCTTTGCCGCCGACAACTACTGGCAGACCGTCAAGGATCGTGGCACGATCAAAGTCGGCGTGCTGGTGGACTGGCCGCCTTATGCCGGGTCCAATGCCCAGAATCAACCTGCCGGCTATGATGCCGACGTGGCGCAGCTGCTGGCCAAGGATCTGGGGCTCAAGCTTCAATATGTCATCATGACCGGACCGAACCGGATTCCATTCCTGTTGACCGACAAGGCCGACGTGCTCGTCGCTTCGCTGGCCATCACGCCCGAGCGGGAAAAGCAGGTGCAATTTTCGATTCCCTATTCCGCTGCCAGCATGGTCCTGCTAGGACCGGCCAACCTGAAGCTGTCAGGGCCGGCCGACTTCCCGAAATTCAAGATCGGTGTGCCGCGCGCCAGCACCACCGACATCGGGGTGTCCAAGGTCGCTCCCGAGGGTACGAAGCTGCGCCGCTTCGACGATGACGCCTCCGCGCTTCAGGCCATGCTGGTCGGGCAGATCGATGCCGTGGGCACCTCGTCCGTGATCGCCGCGGACGTGCAGAAACGCTTCCCGGGCAAGTACAAGGTCCTCTACGTCGTCAATGAGCAAGTGATGGCGATTACCATGAGGAAGGATCGCCCCGAGCTGCTGAAGGTCATGAACCAGTTCGTCAAGACGAACGTTGCAAATGGCGAGTTCGACAAGCTGTTCAAGAAGAGCCTTGGCACACCACTGCCGCAGTCGGTCGTGAAGGCTGCCCAGTAAGGACGTCAACCGGCGTGTGCGCCCCTGGCGCGCACGCCTTCCGGCACTGAGTCAAAAGATGGATGACAAAACGATAATCGCCTTCTCCGGCGTCGAAAAATGGTACGACCAGTTTCAGGTGCTCAAGGGCATCGATCTGAGCGTGAAAACGGGCGAGCGAATCGTCATCTGCGGCCCGTCCGGCTCGGGGAAATCCACCCTGATCCGCTGCATCAACGGGCTCGAGAGCATCCAGAATGGGCATATCGTGGTGGCCGGCATCGACATCACGGCCAGCAGACAGAACGCCACGCGGATTCGTGAGCATGTGGGCATGGTGTTCCAGCAGTTCAACCTGTTTCCGCACCTCACCGTGCTGGAGAACTGCATACTGTCGCCCGTGCGGACCCAGAAGCTGAAGCGCGCACAGGCCGAAGAGATTGCCATGCACTACCTGACGCGCGTGCGGATCCCTGAGCAGGCCCGGAAATTCCCCAGCCAGCTCTCGGGTGGCCAGCAACAGCGCGTGGCCATCGCCCGCGCCCTGTGCATGAAGCCCGAGATCATGCTGTTCGATGAGCCGACCTCTGCGCTGGATCCGGAAATGGTGAAGGAAGTGCTGGACACCATGATCTCGCTCGCGCATGACGGCATCACGATGCTGTGCGTGACCCACGAGATGGGCTTCGCCCGTAGCGTGGCCGATCGAGTGATTTTCATGGCGGACGGGCAGATCGTCGAGCAGGCGCCGCCCGATGTGTTCTTTAATTCGCCCCAGCATCCCAAGGCCCGCAGTTTCCTGGGCCAGATCCTGAACCACTGAGATCCCGGCAGCCGGCTGGTGCAATTTCTTGCGTCAGATCAACTGGAATCCGCCAAATTTTGCGAATCCTCAAGAATTTTCCGTGGATTTCAGGCATGCTGTGAAAAGCCTCTCCGGCAATAGGGGTGCGAAGCGGTGAGTCGCACCGACGGTAGTCGCCACCCGTGAGCAGGGGAGCCGATTCCAGCGTCCACCGCCAGCAGGCGAAGAGGTGCTCTCATGAGCTTCAAAACCATTCTCGTCAACATCGGCGTCGATGATCCTGCCGAACCCACGATCCAGGCTGCGTGCGATCTCGCCCGGCGCTTTCGGGCCAAGGTAATCGGCCTTTGTGCGGCTGACGCTCCGATGCCCGTGACCTACCCGGAAACCGATCCCGCCGTGGTGGATGTATGGGACCAGATGCGGGCTCAACTCAAGACCCGCTTCGGCGAGCTGCACGCGACATTCGACCGGTTGACTGCGGGTGATGTGGAGTCCGAGTGGCGCGAGGCCTTGTCACTCCCCACCAGCATGCTGTCAAAAACGGCACGGGTGGCTGACCTGGTGGTCATGTGCGCACCCAGAGGGGCCTCCACCGGTAGCACTTGGCGAGCGGCCGACCCTGGGTCCGTCATCCTGCAGGCCGGTCGGCCGGTCTTCGTGCTCGCCTACGGAACGGATCATGTCCCTCTTGGCAGGGCCGTCGTTGCCTGGAAGGACACGCGCGAGGCCCGGCGGGCAGTGGCCGATGCGATCCCGCTGCTGTCGTGCGCCAGCGAAGTCACCGTTGTGACTATTGCTGAGGAAGTGGATTCATTCGTGACACAGGGCGCCGACGACGTGGTGGCGCTGCTTTCCGGACATGGGATACAGGCGCATTCCAAGGTCATCGAGAGTGCGGATGAGGACGAAAAACTCACCGAGTTCCTGGCTGTGACGGGTGCCGATTTCGTCGTCTCGGGCGCCTACGGCCATGGACGCCTGCGGGAATGGGCGTTTGGGGGCGTCACGCGCTCGTTGTTGGACCGAACCGGCATCGACCGGTTCATGTCCAACTGAGTGGGCGTCCCGGTGTGCGCCTGCCGGTGGCAGGGGCACACCGGGGTTGATGTTTCATGGCAGGCGCATCAGGACAGGAACGCCGGCGGTGCGCAGGCAGCTGGCCGTGACACTCCCCAGGACAGCGGCTTCCAGCGCGTCCTGCCGACGTGTGGTCATGGCCAGAATGATGTCGTGGCGGCTGCCCACGTGTTCGGTGATGGCCTTGGCCGGGTCGCCATGCAGCGTGTCCCAGTTGACCTCCACGCCGTATTGTTTGCCAAGCTGGTGCGCTCTGGAGCGGACGTAGCTGGATTCGAGCGACGTCATTTCGCCCGTTGAGGCCTCGCCGATCTCGGCGGCGGTGGGTGATCCGATCACACTCACGACCTCGAGATCGGCGTTGATCCATTGCGCGAATCTTGCCGCATCTCCTGCCATCGTTTCCGAGGGCGTCCCGCCATCGAGCGCCAGCATCACGTGGTTGACTTGCACGGGTAGATGACCAGGGTCGTGCCTGCCGTTTGGGTGATACATCAGCACGGGACCTCCCGCGTCGCGCATGACGCGTTGAGCCACGCTGCCCAGCAGGGCTTCCGCGAGGCCTGAATGACCACGTGAGGTCATGGCCAGCAGCGTGATCGGCTTGTGGTCAGACTCCTTGAGCACGGCCTGTGCAACGTCGCCCGGCGCCAGCACGCACAGACTACGCGCATTCCAGGCGCTGGCGAGCTGTTCCACATAGGCTGCGGCCTCGTCCTTGCGGGACGCGGTGTTGACCACACGCAGGAACGTCAAATCAGTGTCGTGAACGGCGGCCAGGCCTGCCGCATAAGGAATGATTTCTTCCGAAAAGCGTGAGCCATCGAGTGGCACCAGAATTCGCTTGTACATGAGCGGCGACTCCAGGAGAGGTTGACCAGGGGCCGTTAGTGCCTTGTGGCGAGTCGGCCCGCCGATGCTCGATAGTCTACGGGAATTCGGGAAAGAAAACCTTGTGTCAGGTCAAACGGATGAGTGCCTTGCCACGGGCTCTGATTCGGGGACGAAAGCATTCACCTGTTAGAATAGCAGGTTATTTTTCAATCTTTTCAAGCGCCTTCCTGTGATTTCCACCAGCAACCTCACCATTCAGTTCGGCACCAAGCCGCTCTTTGAGAACGTCAGCGTCAAATTCGGCGATGGCAACCGCTATGGTCTCATCGGCGCCAATGGGTCGGGTAAGTCGACCCTGATGAAGATCATCGGCGGGGACCTGGAGTCGACGGCCGGTTCAGTATCGCTGGAGCCCGGGCTGCGGCTGGGCAAGCTGCGCCAGGATCAGTTCGCCTTCGAGGATCAGCGCGTCCTGGACGTGGTGATGATGGGCCATCGCGAAATGTGGCAGGCGATGACCGAGCGTGATGCCATTTATGCCAATCTCGAGGCGTCCGAGGACGATTACATGCGGGCGGCCGAACTCGAGGGGCGCTTTGCCGAATACGACGGTTACACGGCCGAGGCGCGCGCCGGCGAGCTGTTGCTGGGGCTCGAGATCCCCGTTGAGCAGCACCAGCTACCCATGCGTGAGATTGCGCCGGGCTGGAAGCTGCGTGTGCTGCTCGCGCAGGCGCTGTTCTCGAATCCGGACGTGCTGCTGCTGGATGAGCCCACCAACAATCTGGACATCAATACGATCCGGTGGCTCGAGACGGTGCTCAACCGGTACGACAGCACCATGATCATCATCAGCCACGATCGCCACTTCCTGAACGCCGTGTGCACCCATATGGCGGACCTGGATTACGGCAGTCTGCAGGTCTATCCTGGGAATTACGACGAGTACATGCTGGCCTCCACTCAGGCCCGTGCGCGCCAGGTTGCGGCCAACGCGCGTGCCAAGGAACGCGTGGCGGAACTCCAGGATTTCGTGCGCCGTTTTGCCGCCAACAAGTCCAAGTCGCGCCAGGCGACCTCGCGCCTGAAGCAGATCGACCGCATCAAGTCCGAGACCGTCCAGGTCAAGCCTTCCTCGCGCCAGAACCCGTACATCCGTTTCGAAGTCAACAAGATCCTGCACCGGCAGGCCGTGCATATCGAGGATCTGTCCAAGTCCTATGACCGCCCGATCATCCGGGGGCTGAATGCCATGGTGGAGGCGGGCCAGAAGGTCGCCATCATCGGTGCGAACGGGGTGGGCAAGACCACGTTGCTGCGCATGCTGGCGGGCAATTTGCCGGCTGATGGGGGCCAGGTCCGCTGGTCGGAAAACGCCGATGTGGGATACATGGCCCAGGATGTGTCCGACCAGTTCGATTCGGACCGCGACCTGTTCGACTGGCTGACCGATTATCGCCAGCCAGGTGATGAAGACCAGTCTATCCGGTCCGTGCTGGGGCGTCTGCTGTTTTCGGGCGACGAGATCACCAAGGCGGTGCGGGTGCTGTCGGGCGGCGAGAAGAACCGCATGAGCTTCGGCCGCCTGATGCTGGGACGCCACAACGTAATGCTGCTCGATGAGCCCACCAACCACTTGGACATGGAGTCCATCGAGTCACTGCAGTATGCGCTGGAACAGTACCAGGGCACACTGGTGTTCGTGTCGCACGACCGGCAGTTCGTGTCGGGTGTGGCCACGCGCGTCATCGAAATCCTGCCGGATGGCCGACTCAACGACTACCCTGGTACCTACGAGGAATACCTGAGCTCCCAGGGTATCGAGGACTGACGCCCAGCCGGCGATCGTCCTGGGGCCTCCCAGGTTTGCCGGTCCCCTGGTTCCCTGCTGCTATGAAAAGACGCCTTGGCGGGGGAACCCGCCAAGGCGTCTTTTCCGGGCTGATCCGCTACCGTGAATCAGTGTGCGGTCGCGGAGGTCTTTTCCTGGGCTGCGATCTCGGCGTGGACCTTGGTCATGTCCACCGCCTTCACCTGAGTGATGAGATCCTCGAGCTGCGCTGCGCCCAATGCGCCGGCCTGCTGGAACAGCAGGACATTTTCTCGGAACACCATCAGCGTCGGGATGGAACGGATGCGTAGTCCCATCGCGAGTTCCTGCTGTTCTTCGGTGTTGACCGAGGCGAAGGTCACGTCCTGGTGCTTTTCGGCCGCCGCGTGAAAGGTCGGGGCGAAATGCCGGCAGGGCCCGCACCATGGGGCCCAGAAGTCGATGATGATGGGCTGCTTTTCGGACTGGGTGGCGGCCTGGAAGGTGGCTTGGGTGAGTTCAATAACGCTCATGGCGGCTCCACAAATCAAAGAACGGCGCAAGAGCCGCCCCATCACATCAGTGTACGCTGTCCGTCAATACCTGTCCCGGCCGCCCCTGCCGCTGGTACGGTCGGGGCGGGGGAGTAGTGTCAGTCCGGGAAGAAGACGAACTTGATGACGAACAGGATGGCCACCAGCAGCGCAGCCGGGTGGATATCGCGGAAGCGGCCGGACAGCGCCTTGATCGCGACGTAGCTGATGAAGCCGAAGGCCAGGCCGTTGGCGATGGAGTAGGTCAGCGGCATGGAGATCGCCGCGATGGCCGCCGGCACCGATTCCGTGATGTCGTCCCACTTGACGTTCACCAGTTCGCGCAGCATCAGGCAGGCCACATACAGCAGAGCTGGCGCGGTGGCGTAGGAGGGCACGATCGCCGCGATGGGAGAGAAGAACAGGGCCAGCAGGAACAGCACGGCGATGACCACAGCGGTCATCCCGGTGCGTCCGCCCGCCTGTACACCCGAGGCACTTTCGATGTAGGCCGTGGTGCTGCTGGTGCCCAGTACGGAACTGGCCAGGATGGCGGTGCTGTCAGCCAGCAGGGCGCGGCCCAGCCGGCCCGGGTTTTCTGGCGTCACCAGACCTGCGCGCGTCGCAATCCCGATCATGGTGCCTGTGGCATCGAAAATTTCGACCAGCACGAACACGATGATGACGTGGAAGAAGCCTTGGCTCAACGCCCCCATGATATCGAGCTTGAAGAAGCCCGGTGCGATGCTGGGCGGCAGCGACACGATGCCTGCGAACTGCACCTGTCCCGTAATCACCGACAGCAGCGTGATCGCCAGAATCCCCAGCAGGATGGCGCCGCGTACGCGCATCGCGTCCAGTGCGGTGATGATGAAGAATCCCAGGATGGCGTAGAACGTCTTGATGTTGGTCAGGTCGCCCAAGCCGACCACGGTGGCCTTATTGGCCACCACGATGCCGGACGTGACCAGCGCGATGATCCCCAGGAACATCCCGATGCCCGCCACGACTCCTGATCGCAACGAAAGCGCAATGCCGTCGATCAGCCACTCCCGGATGCCGGTGACGGTAATGATCACGAACACCACGCCTGAGATGAAGACACAACCCAGTGCCTGTTGCCATGTGAAGTGCATGCCCAGGACCACAGTGAATGCGAAGTACGCGTTCAGCCCCATGCTGGGCGCCAGTCCGATGGGCCAGTTCGCGACGAAGGCCATGATCAGGCAACCGATGGCGGCAGCGACACAGGTCGCCACAAACAGCGCGCCTTTGTCCATGCCTGTATTGCCGAGAATATCCGGATTGACGAAGATGATGTAGGACATCGTCAGGAATGTCGTCACACCGGCCAGTAATTCGGTGCGGGCCGTGGTGCCGTGTTCCGTGAGCTTGAAAAGCTGTTCGAACATGTTGATGGGTCCTTTGTGGGTGTTGGCCGCAGTGGCTAGCCGGTTTTGAAACCGCCTCATTCTAAAACCCTTTTGTGAACGGCCGTATACTGAGAAACACCATGTTATGGCGCTCTGATATTCACTATCACGACATGTTGATTATTGGTTTTGAAAGCTCCTGCGATGAGACCGGTGTGGCGATTGCGGGCACCGATCGCGGACTGATTGCACACGCTTTGCACAGCCAGATTGCCATGCACCGCGAATATGGTGGGGTGGTCCCTGAACTGGCTTCGCGCGACCACATCCGGCGCATCGTCCCGCTGACCCGCGAGGTCATGGCGCAGGCCGGGGTAAAGCCCGGCGATCTGGGGGCCGTCGCCTACACAGCGGGGCCGGGACTGGCGGGCGCGCTTCTGGTCGGGGCCAGTTTCGCCAAATCCTTTGCCTGGTCCCTGGGGTTGCCAGCCATTCCCATTCATCACCTCGAGGGCCATTTGCTGTCTCCGCAACTGGCTGACGAGGCGCCCGACTTTCCCTTCGTCGCCTTGCTGGTGTCGGGCGGGCATACGCAGCTCATGCGCGTCGCCGGCGTCGGGCGCTACGAGCTGCTGGGCGAGACGCTGGACGACGCAGCCGGCGAGGCGTTCGACAAGAGCGCGAAGCTCCTGGGCCTGAGCTACCCTGGCGGGCCTGAGCTTTCGCGCCTGGCACAATCGGGCAATCCGGCTGCCTATGATCTGCCGCGCCCCATGTTGCATAGCGGCAACCTGGATTTCAGCTTCAGCGGCCTGAAGACGGCAGTGCTTACACGGATGCGGGCGCTAGATGCCTCGGGCCGTGCGGCCGATCCTGCGGCGCGGGCCGATCTGGCGGCCGCGACCGAAGCGGCCATTGTGGATGTGCTGGCCACCAAGGCCCTCCAGGCGCTGCGCCAGACTGGGCTCAGGACACTGGTGGTGGCCGGCGGGGTGGGGGCGAATCAGCGCCTGCGAAGCCGCCTGCAGACCGCGCTGGCCGCGATGGGCGGGCGGGTCTATTTCCCGCCGCTGTCGCTGTGCACCGACAATGGCGCGATGATCGCCTGGGCGGCCGTGCAGCGGGTGCGCGCGGGGCTGGTAGATCTGCAGGACTTCAAGCGACCCGAGTTCGGAGTTCGCCCACGCTGGGACCTGCAGGACGTCTGCATCGCCTGACGGCTGGATACCGCCGCAGCGCGACTTCAGTGCTTCTTCGCGGAATGTCCCGGTTGGGCCTGCTTTTTTGCGCCGATGCGGCTTTCTTTGCCGGCCAGCAGCCGTGTGATGTTGGCCCTGTGGCGTGTCAGGATCAGCACGCTGATGGCGGTGATGACCGTGGCGGTGACTGGGTCCACCCGCCAGGCTACGTCGCCCCCGAGAATATAGTAAAAGGGCGCGAAAATTGCAGCCATGATCGCCGCCAACGATGAGTAGCGCATGGCGACGGCCACGATCAGCCATGTAGTCACGGTGGCCAGTGCAAGCCACGGCTGCAGCCCCAGCAGCACCCCCAGCGAGGTCGCCACGCCCTTGCCGCCGCGGAACTTCAGGAACAGCGGGTACAGGTGGCCCAGGAAGGCGCCCAGGCCGGCCAGCGGGATGGCCGAGGGCGGCAGGTAATTTGCGGAAACGGCCCATGCGGCCAGCGCCACCGCCACCCAGCCCTTGGCCGTGTCACCGATCAGCGTCAGCACGGCTGCAAGCTTGTTGCCGCTGCGCAGGACGTTGGTGGCACCCGGGTTGCCGGAGCCGAAAGTGCGCGGGTCGCTCAGCCCCATCAGGCGGCTGATCACCACCGCGAAGGGGATGGAACCCAGGAGATAGCCAACGAGCAGGGCAAGCACGATGCCAGCGAACGGGAATGACTGCAGCATGGGTGAGCAAGGATCGGGAGGTTGGGGGACATTCTATAGCATCGCCCGCAAGGCGCTTGATTCGCCGGGTACAATTCGCATCATCTGGGTTCGAATGGTGAAAATTGGGGTATGCGCATCCTGGTGTCCAATGATGACGGTTACACCGCGGCTGGGATCGAGGCTCTGGCGGCCGCCTTGCGGCCGCTGGGTGAGGTCACCGTCGTGGCGCCTGAGACCAATAGCAGCGGGGCCTCGAATTCGCTGACGTTGCGCCGGCCGCTCTATGTGCGTCAGGCGCCCAATGGCTTCCATTACATTAATGGCACTCCGTCGGATTGCGTGCATGTGGCCTTGCATGGGCTGCTGGATTTCCGCCCCGACCTGCTGGTGTCGGGCATCAACAATGGCGCCAACATGGGCGAAGATACTCTGTATTCCGGCACGGTCGCCGCTGCCACCGAGGGCTATCTCTTCGGCATTCCGTCGATGGCGTTTTCGCTGGTGCAGCGGGATTGGAAGCATCTGGACTGCGCGGTGCAGGTTGCGCGCGAGCTGGTTGACCGCTTCCGTGCCCGCCCCTGGGTGGGGCCGCTGCTTCTGAATGTCAATATTCCCGCGGTTCCCTATCGCGATCTGACCGGCTTCCGGACCACGCGGCTGGGCCGGCGGCACCCTGCGGAGCCGGTGATCCGTAGCACCACTCCGTATGGTGATGCGGTTTACTGGATCGGTCCGGTCGGGCATGCCCTGGATGGCGGGCCGGAAACCGACTTTGGCGCGATTGAGGCGCGTGCCGTGTCCATGACCCCCCTGAATCTGGATCTGACCGATCACACTCAGACGGCGGCCGTGTCGCGCTGGATGGATGCCTGATGGGATCGGACAAGCCGCGCCACCCGCTGGACCCGAAGCGGCGGCCCCGGGCAACGGTCTGGGGATCCTCGCCGGGACCCGGGTATTCGCCTGCCAACAGCAATACACGCATCCACGGGCCCAAGCCCTTCGTTCTGCCCGAGGCCGCCGGCCGTCCGACGGCTGCGCTGGCCATGAACCTTGGTCTGAACTCCGAACGCTTGCGGGCGCAGATGGTGAGCCGGCTGCGCGAGCAGGGTATCGACGACGAACGTGTGCTGGCGGCGATGCAGGCGGTGCCCCGCCACCTGTTCGTAGACCAGGGGCTGGCCAGCCGAGCCTACGAAGATGCCGCGCTGCCCATCGGCTATGGACAGACGATCTCGCAGCCCTGGGTTGTGGCGCATATGCTGTCGCTGATGTCTGTGGGCCGCAACCCCCAGCGTGTTCTGGAGATTGGCGCGGGCTGCGGCTACCAGGCCGCCGTGCTGGCCCAGTTCGTGCGGGAGGTCTTTGCCATCGAAAGGGTTCGCGGCCTGTACGAGCAGGCCCGCATGAACCTGGCCCAGGGGCGCTTCAAAACCCGCGTGCGGCTGACCTTTGGCGACGGCATGTTGGGGCTGGAACACCATGCGCCGTTCGATGGCATTGTCGTCGCGGCTGCGGGCGTTAAAATCCCAGAAGCTTTGTTGCATCAGTTGGCGATCGGCGCGCGCCTGATCGCGCCCGAAGGCTCGACGCACCAGAGACTGATCCTGATCGAGCGTACCTCCCAGGCTTCCTGGCAGCGCGTGGAGCTTCAGGATGTCCGATTCGTACCGCTGCGTCCCGGCACGCAGCTCTAAGTAGGAGAACCACATGCTCGTTGGGACGCTGGTGACAGAAGGCCCGTTCATTTACACCCATCGCCGCGTTGGGCGCATTCTGCTGTTGGCTGTCTTGCTGTCCACCGCCGTGCTTGCGGGCTGCGCGTCGCGCTCTTCCCGCGCGCCCGTCAGCGACCAGTCCAGCGGTACGTCGCCGGCCAGCGCCTCGGCCGCAGCTCATGGCACCTACACCGTGCGGGCGGGTGATACGCTCTACAAGATCGCCCAGGAGCACGGCCTGTCGGTGGCACGGCTGTCCGAACTGAACAACATCACGAACCCCAGCCAGCTTTCGATTGGCCAGACCCTGCGTCTGGAGGGCGGCGCCCCGGCCTCCTCGGGAAGTGCATCGGCCGCTGTCGCCACGCCGGTACCCGTGACTCCTCCAAGCCTGCCCGCCGCCAGCGCCAGCGAGGGCAACCACGCCGCCGCATCAGAGCCGGCCTCCACCTCCGCCTCCCATGCCAGCGACGCGAATTTGATCTCCTGGGGCTGGCCCGCGACGGGCAAGATCATCCAGGGCTTCAACACCAGCACCAAGGGCATCGACATCGAAGGCAACACCGGTTCGCCGGTTCTGGCGGCCGCCGATGGGAAGGTCATGTACGCCGGCAATGGCGTGCGGGGCCTGGGCAACCTGATTCTGCTGGGGCACACCAATGGCTTCATCACGGCCTATGCGCACAATCACACGCTGCTGGTGAAGACGGGGGCAACCGTGAAAAAGGGTGCGAAGATCGCCACCATCGGCCAGACCGATACGACGTCACCACGCCTTCACTTTGAGATCCGCCGCCGTGGTACGCCGGTCAATCCCTTGTCCTACCTGCCACCGCGATGATTCCCACGCTGGTCTTTGATCTGGAGACCATCCCGGACGCGGACGGCCTGCGCCGTCTCAATCCGGAATGGCAGGGGAAGGACGACGAGACTGTCATCGAGGCGGCCCTGGCCGAGCGGCGCGAGACCCACGGCAATGATTTCCTGCCGCTGCACTTGCAGAAGATCGCCGTGGTCGGCTGCGTGTTCCGCGACGACCAGGGCTTTCGTGTGCGCACGCTGGGCCAGGCCGACGACCCCGAAGAAGCGCTGATTTCCGGGTTTTTCAAGACCATCGGCCACTACACCCCCACGCTGGTGAGCTGGAATGGGTCGGGTTTCGATCTGCCGGTCCTGCACTACCGCAGCCTGATTCACGGCGTTGCGGCGCCGCGCTACTGGGATACGGGCGAAGACGATCGCGACTTCCGTTTCAACAATTATCTGAACCGCTACCATACGCGCCATGTGGACCTGATGGACGTGCTGGCGAAGTTCAACGGGCGCGCCAATGCGCCGCTGGACCAGCTTGCGAAGCTGTGCGGCTTCCCCGGCAAGCTCGACATTCATGGCGACCAGGTCTGGAAGACCTGGCATGCCGGAGACCGCGAACATGTGCGCAATTATTGCGAAACCGACGTGGTCAATACCTGGCTGCTGTATTGCCGGTATCGCCTGATCAAGGGCGAGCTGGACCAGGCCGCTTACCAGTCCGAGCTGTCCCTGGTCCGGGATACGCTCGTGGCGATCGACGCCCCTCACTGGAAGGAATTCCTGGCTGCCTGGCGTCATGAGTGATCCCAAACTGGTTACTCTGGACATCGAGTCGCTGGATCTGCAAGGACAGGGCATTGCTCACCACGACGGCAAGGTCGTGTTCGTCGAGGGTGCACTGCCGGGCGAGCGGGTTGTGGCGCGGCTCACCCGGCGCAAGCCTTCCTACGACAAGGCCGTCACCGAGCGCGTGCTGCGCGCCTCGGCGCAGCGCACGGTGCCACCCTGTCCGCACTTCGGCGTCTGTGGCGGCTGCGCGATGCAGCATCTGGATCCCGTGGCCCAGATGGCCATCAAGCAGCGGGCACTGGAGGACGCGCTGGAACATATCGCCAAGGTCCCGCCTTGCCAGATCCTTCCTGCGCTGCAGGGGCCTGTGACGGGCTACCGGCACCGGGCGCGCCTGTCGGTGCGCATGGTACCCAAAAAGGGCGGCGTTCTGGTGGGCTTCCGCGAGCGCGCGAGCAGCTATGTGGCCGACATTCATCAGTGTCTGGTGCTGCCGCCGCACGTCTCGGCGCTGCTCATGCCGCTGCGCCGCCTGATCGAGAGCCTGTCGCGGCCGGACCGGATGCCGCAGATCGAAGTGGCGGTTGGCGATGAAGCGACCGTGTTCTGCCTCCGGCATCTGGAGCCGCTGACCGGCACGGACATCGAGCGTCTGCGCGCCTTTGGCCTGCAGCACGACATTGTCTGGTGGTTGCAGCCACAGGGTCCGGATTCCGCCCATCCGCTGGATCCCGCACAGCGCGATGCGCTGGCCTATGCGCTGCCCGCCTATGGCTTGCGCATGCATTACCGCCCGACCGACTTCACCCAGGTCAATCCGGACATCAACCGGGCGCTGATTGCGTGGGCCCTGACCCTGCTGGATGTACAGCCCGACGACCGGGTTGCTGATCTGTTCTGCGGCTTGGGGAACTTCAGCCTGCCGCTGGCCACCCGGGCGCACGAGGTCGTGGGCATCGAAGGCAGCCCCACGCTGGTCGCGCGGGCCCGCGAAGACGCGGAGCGCCAGGGCCTGGGAGACCGGACTTCCTTCGCTGAGCTCAACCTGTTCGAGGTGGATGCCGGCTGGCTGCGTGGCCTGGGTCATTTCGACCGCATGTTGATCGATCCGCCACGCGAGGGTGCCCTGGCTGTCGCCCAGGCGCTGGCTGAGCTGGCGCCGGACGAGCGACCGCGCCGGGTGGTGTATGTGTCCTGCAATCCCGCCACGCTGGCCCGCGATGCAGGGCTGCTGCATCACGTGGGCGGCTGGACCCTGAAGGCCGCTGGGGCCGTCAACATGTTCCCTCACACCGCGCACGTGGAGTCGATAGCGGTCTTCGAGCCTTAGTGCGTCTCGTCCAGGATGCGCTGCGCTTCGATGCGCACGCGCTCTGGTGCCGTGCCACCGATGTGCTTGCGGGCGGCGACGGAGCCTTCCAGCGTCAGGACCTGGAAGACGTCGGCAGCGATGTCCGGGTGGAAGGCCTGCAGCTCGGCCAGCGACAGATCCGCCAGGTCGCAGCCGCGCTGCTCGCAGGACCGGACGGCCAGCGCCACCGTCTCGTGCGCATCGCGGAAGGGCAAGCCACGCTTCACCAGGTAGTCGGCCAGATCCGTGGCCGTCGCATAGCCCTGCAGCGCGGCCGCGCGCATGGCATCGGGCCTGACCCGGATGCCGCCCATCATGTCCGCGAAGATGGTCAGCGTGTCGCGGATGGTGTCGGCTGTGTCGAACAGGCCTTCCTTGTCTTCCTGGTTGTCCTTGTTGTAGGCCAGCGGCTGGCCCTTCATCAGCGTGAGCAGCGCCATCAGGTGCCCGTAAACCCGCCCGGTTTTGCCGCGGGCGAGTTCTGGCACGTCGGGGTTCTTTTTCTGCGGCATGATGGAGCTGCCAGTGCAGAAACGGTCGGCCAGATCGATGAAGCCCACGCGTGGGTTCATCCACAGGACGAGTTCCTCGGACATCCGCGAAACGTGCATCATGATGAGCGCCGAATCGGCGCAGAATTCGATGGCGAAATCGCGGTCCGAGACGGCATCCAGCGAGTTGCGGCACACGCCGTCGAAACCCAGCGTGCGCGCCACGCGTTCGCGATCGATGGGGTAGCTGGTCCCGGCCAGCGCGGCCGCGCCCAGCGGCAGGCGGTTGACGCGGTGGCGGCAGTCGGCCATCCGTTCGGCATCGCGCCCGAACATTTCCGCGTAGGCGAGCAGGTGGTGGCCGAAGGTGACGGGCTGGGCGACCTGCAGATGCGTGAATCCGGGCAGAATGGTGTCGGCGTGTTCCAGCGCCAGCTCGGCCAACCGCCGGCGCAGCGCCTGCAGCAGCCCGGTGCACAAATCGATCTGGTGGCGCAGCCACAGGCGGATGTCGGTGGCGACCTGATCGTTGCGTGAGCGGCCTGTGTGCAGCCGCTTGCCGGCGTCGCCGATCAGCTCCACCAGCCGCTTCTCGATGTTCAGGTGTACGTCTTCCAGATCCAGCGACCAAGTGAAATGGCCCTGTTCGATTTCGTCCTGGATCTGTGCCATGCCGCGCTGGATGGCCGCCAGGTCGTCGCCACTGATGACCCCGACGGCGGCCAGCATGTCTGCGTGTGCCAGAGATCCCTGGATGTCGAAGGCCGCCATGCGCTGGTCAAAGCCTACGGACGCCGTGTAGCGTTTGACCAGATCGGAGACCGGCTCGGAAAAACGCGCGGACCAGGCCTGGGATTTGTTGTCGAACTGATTGTGGGAGGGAGGTGTTTGGGACATAGTGGCGAAATTATAAAGGAGCGGCCCAATGGGCCGTCCGGACCTGCGCTATATTAAAAGCTTTCAGCGGAACCAGCACACCATGGCCCAGCCCGACATGCAGCAGATCACTGCCATCGTCAAACCGTTCAAGCTCGACGAGGTCCGCGAAGCTCTGTCCGAACTGGGGGCCAACGGCCTGACGGTGACGGAGGTCAAGGGTTTTGGCCGCCAGAAGGGCCACACCGAATTGTATCGGGGTGCGGAATATGTGGTGGATTTCCTGCCCAAAATCCGCATCGACCTGGTGGTGCCGGCGGATCGCACCGAGATCATGATCGAAGCCATCATCCGGGCGGCCCGCACAGGTAAAATCGGCGACGGCAAGATCTTCGTCACGCCGGTGCTGCAGGCAATCCGCATCCGCACAGGCGAAACCGGCCCGGATGCCCTGTAGTGTCTCGTCCAGTGCAACCTCGTCCGCGGACGAACCCGGCATCCCAGTCGCTGGAACCCGTCCGTATTTCGAAACTCATGGCCCAGCGCGGTCTGTGCTCCCGCCGTGAGGCCGACGCTTACATCGAGCGCGGCTGGGTGCGGGTGGATGGCCAGATCGTCCAGGAGCTTGGCACCAAGGCGCTGCCCAGTGCCCGCATCACGCTGGAGCGCCAGGCGGCGCGTCGCCAGACCGACAAAGTCACGCTCATCCTGAACAAGCCCGTGGGCTACGCGTCGCACCAGACTGATCGCGGCTACCGGGTCGCGGCCTCGTTGATTCAGGGGCAGACCCTATATCACCCGCAGTCGGCCGGCCGCGCCTTCGACCCGTCCCAGCTGCGCGGCCTGGCGCCGGCAGGGCGCCTGGACATCGATTCCCAAGGTCTGCTGGTGCTGACCCAGGACGGGCGCGTGGCCCGCCAGCTCATCGGCGAGGATTCGTCGATTGAAAAGGAATACCTGGTGCGGGTCGAAGGCAGTCTCACCCCGCGCGGGCTGGCGCTGCTCAATCATGGCCTGTCCCTGGATGGCCACGAACTGCGCCAGGCGCAGGTGGACTGGCTCAATCACGACCAGCTGCATTTCGTCCTGCACGAGGGCCGCAAGCGGCAGATCCGCCGCATGTGCGAGCAGGTCGGCCTGAAGGTTGTGGGCCTGAAGCGCGTGCGCATGGGCCGCGTGGTCCTGGGCGACCTGCCCGTCGGACAGTGGCGTTACTTGCGCGAGGGCGAGCGGTTCTGACGCTCTGGCCGCTGGCTGGCTGCGGTGGTATTCGCGGGGCGGGCGACTGAATCGCTGCTCCAGGTCAGCGTAAACCGTGCGTGATCGTCCTGGCCCAGTCTTTTCGCCAGCCATGGCAGGGCGGCCTCCAGTTCGGGCCGCAGCGTCCAGGGCGGGTTGACGATGAACATGCCGCTCCCATGCATGCCCAGCCCTTCCGCGGCGGGCTTGCACACCGTCAGGCTGGCGTGCAACCATTGGACCGGGAAGCGTTCCAACGAGCGGACCATTTCATGCGCCTGCAAGCGCTGTACCTGGGGGTACCAGATGAGGTAGCACCCCTGGGAGAATCGTTGCAGGCCTTCGCGCAGCGCCTGCAGGACGTGGCGGTAATCCTGTTTGTCCTCGTACGAGGGGTCGATGAGGATCACGCCCCGGCGCGGCGGGGGCGGCAGCAGCCGCAGCAGACCGTGAAAGCCGTCTTCCTGTGCAATCTGGATCTGGCGCTGCGCTGCGCGCCCCTGGTGCGCCAGGGCGTCGGCCAGCACCTGACTTTCGGTAGGGTGCAGCTCGAAGAGCCGCAGGCGGTCCTGTGCTCGCATGGCATGAAGCGCCAGACACGGCGAGCCGGGGTAGACATCCACGCGGCCGCTGGGGTTGAAGTCCGCAATCGCCTGCAGGTAGCGGGCAATCAGTTCCGGTGGTGAAGCCTCGCCGAGCAGGCGATCCAGCCCGGTGCTGACTTCGTCGGTCGTACCGGCCCATTCTCCATTCAGTGCGTATAGCCCGCCGCCCGCGTGGGTATCCACCACCCAGTAGGGAGTGTCCTTGCGATTGTAGTAATCCAGAATCTGCACCAGGATGGCGTGCTTCAGCACGTCTGCGTGGTTGCCGGCGTGAAAGGCGTGTCGGTAGCTGAACATGCGGGCTCAGCCAGTCAGGCCCGAAGCGTCCGCACGCACATCGTCCAGCGCGTCCGTGAAGACGGCCTGGCAGCCCCAATCGAAGAGCTCTCGCGCGCGGCGCGCATCATTGACGGTCCAGACGGCCAGTGTGGCCCCGTTGCCGAGGATGTCTTCGACCACGGCCCGGTCGGCATGCTTGGTGTCGATGTTCACGCCCAGGCACCCCAGGCCACGCATGCGCGCCTGCCAGTCGGCGGGCACCGGGCCCCCGATGAGCAGGGCGCGCGGCAGGTCCGGCGCTGCGCTGCGGGCTGCTTCCAGCGCGGTCTCGGAGAATGACGACAGCAGCGGTGGCAGGGTGGCCCCCTGCCAGAGTGCCGCGGCGGCCAAGGCGACGGCCCGGCCCGTCTCGGTATCGAAGCCCGTGGTGGGCTTGATTTCGATGTTGCTGTGTACGCCCAGCGCGCGTGTGCAGCGGGCGACTGCGTGCAGGGTGGGCGCAGGTTCTCCGGCGAAGTCCGGCCCGTGCGATCCGCTGAAATCCAGTTCCGAAATCGCCTTCCAGCTCAGGTCCGAGGCCGATCCGTGGCCGTTCGAGGTGCGGTCCACCGTATCGTCGTGCATCAGGAACAGGACGCCGTCCTGGCTCAGCTTGACGTCGAATTCCACCATGCGAAAGCCCTTCCGCGCACCCATGCGCATCGAGGCCAGCGTGTTTTCCGGCGCAAAGGTTCCACCGCCCCGATGGGCGATGAAAGCGGGCCAGGGCCAGGCGGCTTGTCGTGATGACATGGGGTTCATCCTGGCCAGTGGCCCGGATCCGTTGGAAGTCAGCCTGCATTTTAGTGCGTTGCGCGCCTGGCGGCGGTTTTGCATGGGCACGGCGCCACAGTGTTAAACTGCGTTCCATTTCACGCTACTAAAAATTTCGGCCAGCCCGGGCGATGAAGGTCGCCGGCTGGTGGCCGCGGCTTGCGGCTGCGATCCTCAGCAGGTGATCCGCTTATGTTCGAATTCATCCGCACGCACAACCGCTTGATGCAGTTGCTGCTTCTGATTTTTGTCGTGCCGTCCTTCGTGTTTTTGGGCGTCAGCGGCTATTCCTTTGTCACGTCGGACCCCGATGTCGTCCAGGTGGGCCGCCTGTCGGTGACCAAGGAAGAATTCACACAGGCGCAACGCAATCAGCTCCAGCAGATGCAGGAAAGCAGCCAGGGGCGGTTTGACCCGGCGTTGCTCGACAACCCCCAGGCGCGCCAGGCCCTGCTGGGTCAGCTCGTTGATCGCAAGGTGCAGATGGCCGTGGCGGCCCGCGAGCACTTCAGCGTGTCGGACAGCACGTTGCGGCGGGCGATTTCCTCCATGCCCCAGCTTCAAGTAGAGGGGCAGTTCTCTCCGGACCGCTACCACCAGGTGCTGGCGCAATCTGGCCTGAGCCCGCGTGATTTCGAAGCCGGACAGCGGGCGGAATTGGCGCTGACCACGGTGCTTGGCCCAGTGGGCAGCTCGGTCAGCCTGCCCACGCCGGTGCTGGACTATCTGAAGCGTGCCTTGACCGAGGAGCGCACCATCGCCCTCAGGGTCTTTCAGGCTTCGGACTATCGTTCGGACGTGAAGATCACGCCCGATGACGTCAAGACCTGGTACGACGGCCACCAGAAAGAATTGCGTCTGCCCGACGAGGTCGCTGCCGACTACCTGGTTCTGGACGAGGCTGCGGCAATGGCCAGCGTGCCCGCCATCACCGAGTCGCAGCTGAAAGGCTACTACGAGCAGAACAAGTCCCGCTACGTCGTGCCGGCCCGCGTGAACCTGAGCCATATTCTGATCAAGGTGCCGTCGGGCGCGACCGACGAGATCGTCAAGGCGGCGCTTGCGAAGGCCCAGGACATCGATCGCCGGGCGAAGGCCGAGCCTTCCCGGTTCGCTGATCTCGCCAGCAAAGAATCGCAGGATGCCGGGACGGCCCGCGAGGGCGGCAAGCTGGGCTGGATCCAGCGTGGGACGCTGCCACTTGCCATGGAGCAGGTCGTCTTCGGGCTCAAGCAGGGCGAGATTTCCGACCCGGTCAAGGGCCCCGATGGCTACCATATTTTCTTTGTCAACGAGGCTCAGCCCGAGAAGGGCGAGACATTCGCGGAAGCCCGACCCAGGGTTGAAGACGAAGTCCATCGCCAGCTTGCTGCCGACCGGTTTGCCGACATGGCCACCAAGCTCACCAGCCTGGTCTATGACAATGCCAGCAGCCTGGATCCGGCGGCCAAGCAACTGGGTCTGCAGGTGCGCCACGCCAGCGGTATCGCGCGTGACCGTCTGCTGGCCGCTGACGAGGCTGGGCCGCAGTCGGCTTCGGCCAGCAAGGACGCGGCTGTTCTGGGCGATGCGCGGGTGCGCCAGGCCCTGTTCAGCGCTCAGGTACTGAACGACAAGCAGAATTCGGGCGTGATCGAGATCTCGCCCGACACGATGGTCGTGGTACGCGTCGACAAGCTCACGCCCTCGCATGTGCCGGCGCTGGCGCAGGTCGATGCCCATATCCGCACCGAGCTGCTCAACGAGCGGTCGCTGGCGGCCGCCGTGGCTGCGGGCAAGAAATCGCTCGCCAGCTTGCAGAACGAGGCATCAGCTGAGGGCTTTCAGCCGGCGGTCACGGTCAGCCGCATGGACCCCAAAGGCCTGGGCAAGCCCATCCTGGACGCGGCTTTCTCGGTGTCTGGCTTCAAGCTGCCGATGTACGACGGCGTAGCGTTGCCGACGGCCTATTCCATCGTCCGGGTGGACCATATACAGCCGGGCACGACCGACAAGCCGGCCCTGAACGGGCTGGGCGCACAATTGGCGCAGGTCTGGGGGGCCGCCGAAGAGCAGGCGCTGCTGGCCGATTTGCGCAGCCAGCTGAAGGTCCGCATCACGGACGAGGGTCACAAGCTGATCGAGGGGAGTACGGGGAGCTGATGGCCTACGCCTGCGGAATCGCTTTCAAGTGGTTCTGGCAAGTTCACACCGAAGATGGCCCGGGCCATCTGGACATGTAGCCGTGGTGGTGGACCCACGGAACCGCTTGCAGGCGGTTCCGGTAAGTCCGCACAGAAAATAGCCCGGGCCATCTGGACATGTAGCCGTGGTGGTGGGCCCACGGAACCGCTTGCAAGCGGTTCCGGTAAGTCCGCACAGAAAATAGCCCGCAGGGGCTATTTTCAGACGGACTTACCCCGTGTGATCTTCTGGACTTGGGGAACGTGGCGGATGCTGCGGATCACCTGGGCCAGGTGCTTGCGGCTGTCGACCTGAACGGTCACGTGCAATAGCGCCGTCGCGGAGGCCTCGTCGGGCATGGTGAGTTGCACGATGTTGGAGTCGGCCTCGGTGATTTCAGCGGCCAATCGACCCAGCACCCCGCGCTCGTTCAGCACCGTCAGATCCAGCCGCGTGGTCAGGTGGCGGGCGGTGGTCGTGTCCCACACCACAGGGATCCAGCGTTCTGGTTCCTTGGCCCGCTGGCGCTGGGCCACGGGGCAGTCCGCCATGTGCACCACCAGGCCGTGCCCCAGGCGAATTCCGCCGATGATGGCGTCGCCGGGTAAGGGCCCGCAGCAGGGCGCGAGCTGGACCGCCTGTCCCTCGTTGCCGTGGATCACGACCGGCGCGCTGGTCGCCGAGTTGTATTCATCCACCGCCATGGCGGTGGTTTCCAGCATGTCGTTTTCCGGCGAGAAGCGCCGGGCCACGATGGCGGCCAGGCGTTTGCCCAGGCCGATGTCGGCCAGGATTTCGGTCCGCGATGCGCCCGCAGAGCCCTTGGACATCCGGTCCCATTGCGGGTCGTCGTCGGCGGGGTAGACGATGCCAAGCTGATCGAAGGCCTGGTTCAGCAGCCGGCGCCCGAAAGCAACTGATTCCTCGTAGCGTTCGGTGCGCAGGTAGTGGCGGATTTCCGACCGTGCGCGGCCGGTCCGGACGTAGTTCAGCCACTGGGCGCTGGGGCGTGATGCGGTGGACGTGATGATTTCCACCGCATCGCCGCTGTGCAGCTCGGCTCGCAGCGGTGAGAAATCCCCGTTGATCTTGCTGGCGACCGCATGGTTTCCCACGTCCGTATGGATGGCGTAGGCGAAGTCCACCGGCGTGGCGCCGCGTGGCAGCGACAGGATCTTTCCTTGGGGGGTGAACACATACACCGCGTCGGGGAACAGGTCGACCTTCACGTGTTCCAGGAATTCACCCGAATCCCCCGTCTGGCTCTGGATGTCGAGCAACGACTGCAGCCACTGGTGCGTGCGCTTTTGCAGGTCGTTCAGCGAGGTGCCGTCTTCCTTGTACAGCCAATGCGAGGCCACGCCTTCTTCGGCCATGTGATCCATGTCGCGGGTGCGGAACTGGAATTCCACCGGCGTGCCGTAGGGTCCGATCAGCGTCGTATGCAACGATTGATAGCCATTGATCTTGGGGATCGCGATGTAATCCTTGAACTTGCCCGGGACCGGCCGGTAGAGCTGGTGCAGTGTCCCCATGGCCAGATAGCATTCCGGCAGCGTGTGGACCACGACCCGAAAACCGTAGATATCCAGCACGTCCGAAAACGATTTCTTTTGCTCCACCATCTTCTTGTAGATGCTGTAGAGCGATTTTTCCCGGCCCGAGACCTCCGCGTCGATGCCGGCCGCCGGCAGCGCGGCACGCACCGCCTCGGCGATGCGCGAGATCACCTCGCGCCGATTGCCGCGTGCGGCCATCATGGCCTTGTAGAGCACCGTGTAGCGGTTGGGGAAGATTGCCTTGAAGCAGCGGTCCTGCAGTTCGCGGAACAGCGCATTCAGGCCCAGCCGGTGTGCAATCGGCGTGTAGATGTCCAGCGTCTCGCGCGCCACGCGCCCGCGCTTTTCGGGGTTGACGGCCTCAAGTGTGCGCATGTTGTGCAGACGGTCGGCCAGCTTGATCAGGATGACGCGCACGTCGCGCGCCATGGCCAGCAGCATCTTGCGGAACGATTCCGCCTGTTGTTCTGCCTTGGTCGCGTACTCCAGCCGTTCCAGCTTGGTCAGCCCGTCGACGATGTCGGCGACCTCGCCGCCGAATTTTTCGGCGAGGTCCTGCTTGGGAACGTGCTGGTCTTCGATGACATCGTGCAGCAGCGCTGCCATGAGCGAGTCGGCGTCCAGCTTCCAGCCCGCACAGATCTCGGCCACCGCGATGGGGTGTGAGATGTAGGGTTCGCCGCTTTCGCGGAATTGCCCCAGGTGAGCGTTGTCGGCGAAGCGATAGGCCTCGCGGACACGCGCCACGTCCTGTGGGGACAGGTAACCCGAGATGATCTTGTTCAGCCCCGCCAGCGAGGCGATGGGAACAAACGGCGTTTCAATGGGAGCGGCAGGCGCCGGGTGCGATCTGCGCCGGTGCAGCCGGGGGCCCTTGCGCAGGACGGCCAGCAGTCCGGAAGATGCACCCCGAAGACCTGGAAACGCCATGGCCCCCCCAGATCAGGTCGGGACCTTGCGCAGCATCTCCACGCCGACTTGGCCCTGGGCGATCTCGCGCAGTGCGGTCACCGTCGGTTTATTGTGGCTCTGGATGCGGGCTTCATGACCCTGGGCCAGTTCGCGGGCGCGATATGTGGCCACCAGGGTCAGGTCGAATCGGTTGGGGACTCGCTTGAGGCAGTCTTCTACGGTAATGCGTGCCATGGGGTTACCTGATCAGGAAACGGTTGAGATGGGCTTCCGGATGCCAAGCTGCATGAAAAGATCGGCATGTCGGATCGATTGAGCGGTATAACGCAGTCGCACAGCGGCAACGATGTGCTGCAACTGCGTCAGCGCAGCGCTAAATTCTTGATTAATAATAACATATTCGCAATCCGAGGCATGGGCCATCTCGCCGCCCGCCGCCAGCAGCCGGCGCGCGATGACCTGGGGTGAATCCTGCCCGCGTTTTTTCAGCCGGGCTGCCAGTGCCTCGATCGACGGCGGCAGGATGAAGATGCCGACGGCTTGCGGATAATGCTGCCGCACCTGGCGGGCGCCTTGCCAGTCGATTTCCAGGATGATGTCCTGGCCGCCCTGGACGGCCTGCGCCACTCGGTCGCGCGGTGTACCGTAGAAATTGCCGTGGACTTCCGCCCATTCCAGCATGTCGCCGCGCTCGCGCAGCGCCTGGAAGGCATCCACAGATACGAATCGATAATTGACCTGGTCGCGCTCGCCCGGACGCGGCGGACGCGTCGTGCAGGAAATCGACAGCATCAGGCTGGCGTCGTGTTCCAGCAGCGCGTTCACCAGAGTGGATTTTCCGGCCCCGCTGGGGGCTACCACCATGAAGATATTGCCGGCGTGCGGCACAGCGTCCGTGGTCATCAGGAATGGGCCTCTGGCTGGGGAGTCTGACCAAACACCGCCAGCGTCTCGGCGTAGGCCCGTAGGCCCGTGCACAGAAACACCAGCGCGTCGCCCGGGTTCAGGTTGAAGAGCACGTCCTGGACCTGCTGGGCCGCATCGTCACTGTCATGGATGGCAGCGACGTGGACTTCGCCCGGCCCCTGGAACTGTTCAGCCGGGACCAGATCGGCGACCTGTTGCACGTCGGCGTCGCGCTGCGCCACGTAGACCCGGAAGGGCAGGTCCTCGATCGTGATGTCGAGCACCATGCCCCGGTCCAGCAGGGCAATCAGGCGGCTATCCAATGACATGAGGTTCGTGGATTTGTTCAATGCAACATTATAGACACCGCTCAGGGGGTCTTTCATCCCGGACGAGCGGCTTACCGGGCGATGAAATCCGCCACCACCGGTGCGTGATCCGACGGCTTTTCCCAACCGCGCGGAATCTTGTCGATCACGCAGGCCGTGCATTGACCCGAAAGATCGGTAGACGCCAGGATGTGGTCGATGCGCACGCCCGCGTTGCGGCGGAAACTCATCTGGCGGTAATCCCACCAGCTGAAGGATTTCGGCGCCTGGTCGAACAGACGGAAGGTATCCTGCAGCCCCAGGTGCAGCAACCCGTGAAACGCATCCCGTTCGGGTTCCGATACCAGGATGGAACCCACCCAGGCCTCGGGGTCGTAGACGTCTGCATCCGTCGGGGCCACGTTGTAGTCCCCCAGGATCACCAGGTCCGGATGTTGTGTCATCTCGGCCTGCAGCCAGTCCTGCAGCGCGTTGAACCAGTCCAGCTTGTAGGCGTATTTATCGCTGCCCACCATCTGGCCATTCGGGCAGTAGGCGCTGATCACCCGCAGCGGTGCCCCGTCCGGCCCCGGAAGTGTGGCGGCGATGATCCGTTGCTGTGGGTCGTCGTATCCCGGGATGTTGCGTTGCACCGCCTGCAGCGGCGAACGGCTCAGGATCGCCACCCCGTTGTAGGTCTTTTGCCCCGCCCAGCAGGCGTAGTAGCCGATCTGAGCCAGCGCCTCGTGGGGAAATTTCTCGTCCGGCAGCTTCAGTTCCTGCAGGCAGAGCACGTCGACCGGGTTGGCCTGCAGCCAGGCGATCACGTGTCCCAGCCGGACATTGAGGGAGTTGACGTTCCAGGTGGCGAGTTTCATGACGGGGGTGGTGTTGCTTGGGTGTGGTTATGGTAGCAGCAGGGGGACTGGTTTTGATGGGGAGCTTACGCTCCTGCACCAATAGTTCCTCAAACACAGGCGTGATTTTCGGATCGATCTGATCGTAGACCGCCGCCTTGAGCATATTGGTGTCAACTTCGCTGGAACGTATGGATGGGCTCCTTTGATGGATATTTTGTGTCGGCATACATAGTAGCCACGAACACAAAATGTCCAACACGCTGTTGGATATTTTTTGCTTGGCGACACCATGCGCGGCACGTGGCCGCAACTCGATGCCAATTAGAGAGGATGGACGCATCTGTCATTCGATTGTCTCCAAGCCGCAGCCTCTGATTTCTACCGAAATCCAGCGCAGCGGCCACATTCTTTGTGCTCTGGCACAGCAGCACAAAGAATGTGTGAACTGCCGTGGGGACAGGAGAAATCGTCGCCGCGTCCATCTTCAAATATTGTTGATAACGGGGCAAAATCATGGAATCAACTTGTGATGCTCCTGTCATCAATACGTTGAAACAGTGGTCATCTTGCGTTTTCACAGCGTCAAATATTATGTAAACAATGCGTTAGGACACATGCTGCAATGTGACACACAGTGGTGTCATTCTCCCTTTTCACCATACCCACATGAGATTTAGAATCTGTGCTGCATTTCCTATCATCTCAGTAATACTGTCGAATGTAGCTATAAGCGTTCTCAAACAGCTCCCCATCCGCGTGCAGCTTGTATTTGAAGAGAGCCTTTCGTAGGGCCTTCTTGACCTCACGCTCACCGGCCTTGGTGCCTTGCCAGCCTGGGAATCGGACGAGGCGCACAATCTCGTCGATGTCCGTGACCACGCGTTCAACCATGATGGGCGTCTCAGAAGTTTTGACCTCGTTGAATAGCTCGGTGAGCGCGGCCTTGCCGCGATCCTCGTCCTCTTCGGGCGGGACCTCCTTCTCAGCTTGCAGGGTCTCCTTGGCGATCTCCAGCAGCTGTTTCAGAAACTCGACGCTGTTGATCTGACCGGACTCGAAGCGGTCCTTCAGCGCATCAAGCCGTTCCGACAGCTTCTTGAATTTGGGGTGGCCGCCGTGCCCGCGCAGCCTGCGCTTGAGCTTGATCTCGATCTCCTTAGCCTCCTTTGGGTCGGGGTTCGAGAGAACGGCCTCCAGCAGGTCGGCGTCCAGCACCAGGGTGTCGAGATCGTCCCGCACGGCATCGACATGCACGTTCTGGTGGATCAGCTCGATCGTCTTGGCGCCCAGCGAATGCCAGATCAGCTTGCCGTGGCCGCTGGACGGCTGCGCGTACTCTGGATGTTCCTTCTTGTCCGCCGCCTGCACCGACATGACGATGTCCGTGGCCTCGGGCGGCAGCAGCTTGTCCAACTCGGCCTTGAATAGCAGACAGGATTCCCGGTCGAAGGTGACAATCTGCCCCTTAAAGCCGTTGGGCTCCACCTTGGTCTGGAAGTGCTCGACGATGTCCTCGCAGATCTTGCGGATGCGCTCGAGCGTCTTCACCAACACGGCCATCTTGGCGGCGGTCTTGGCGAGGTTATCCTTGTCCAGATCAGAGAGGCCGCCGGTCAGGTCTTTGTACGCGGCATCAAGCGCCGCCTTGTCGATGTGCAGGTCAATCAGTCTGGGCTCGAAGTGCAGCTTTAGCGTGGCCCCGTCGCGGATTGACTCCTCAAAGCCGTACCGGCTCATGTAGCCTTTCTCGTCTTCCTCGGCGCCAAAGGCATAGAAGGTGTTGCGGTCGGCACGGTTGATCGGCGTGCCAGTCAGGCCGAACAGAAACGCATTGGGCACCTGATCGAGTCGTACCGCATGAGCATCGTTCGAGCCTGCGCGGTGTGCCAGCAGTGCCGCTCCGGGTGGTATCAAAAGCCTAAACCCCGCATGATGGATATGCCTCTGAAGGCCCGCATGCATGAGATCGCCAGCAGCCGGGTGCGCTATGGGTTCTGGCGCATCTTCGTCCTACTGCGCCGCGAAGGCTGGCGGGTCAATCACAAGCGTGTCTACCGCCTGTACAAGGAGGAAG
>NZ_SCQN01000049.1 GCF_004321985.1 Castellaniella sp.
GGTTCTTTGAACTCCGTGTCCCAAGACACTAGGGTGCGGACTCACTAAAGCCACCAGATGACGGTAGCGGCGAGGCTGATGGCGGCCATGAAGTTTTTGATGTTCCGGTCGAATCGGGTTGCGATGCGTCGCCAGTCCTTGAAGCGGCAGAACATGCGTTCGACGACGTTGCGCTGTTTGTAGATCGCGCGGTCATAGTCGTATTGGATCTTGCGGTTCTTGCGGGGCGGAATGACGGGCTCGGTGCCACGCTCGACCAGCCATTCTCGTAGCGCCTGGCTATCATATCCCTTGTCGGCGACAAGTTCGGCAGAGGGTGGCATCGCACCGATGCAGAACTGCGCAACCTTGCAATCGTGCACGTTTCCGGGTGTCAGGAGCAAGACGCAGGGGCGGCCCTTCTCGTCGCAGACGGCGTGGAGCTTGGTGTTTCGTCCGCCTTTCGTGCGGCCGATACCATGAGCCAGGGCCCCCCTTTTCCGCCGCCCGCACAGCGGTGGACCTTGATGCAACTGCTATCGATGAACAGCCGGTCCGGCGCATCTCCCGCCCCTGCCAGCGCACTGAAGATGTTTTCCCAAATGCCGCGCTCTGCCCAGCGGACAAACCGATTATAGAGCGTCTTCTTGGGTCCATAGACATCGGCGCAGTCGGCCCAACGCCCCCCGCAACGAAGAGCATGAACGATCCCACTCAACACACGGCGATCATCCACGCGAGGCTTGCCGCGCACGTCGGTCGGAAGCAGCGGCTCGATCCGCGCCCACTGTGTATCGGAAAACCAAAAGAAATCAGCCATATCGATACCTCCTCGATGACGCACTGAATCACGATCCAGCGACCGTGGAAATACCGTTATTGGGTCCGCACCCTAGGCTGTTTGCGGGGAGCGGTGTCCCCGGAGGACCAGACGATGCTTCCTTTGTTCGATATGCTGACGCAGGCGCAGAACGGCCAGGGCATGGAATTGCTGGCCAAGCAGTTCAACCTGTCGCAACAGCAGACGCAGCTTGCGGTGGAGGCGCTGCTTCCGGCGTTTTCGCAAGGACTGAAACGCAATACGGCCGATCCGTCCGGACTGGGCTCTTTCCTGTCGGCCATGGCCAGCGGCGACCACGCCAAATATTTCGAAAACGCCGGCAATGCCTTTTCCGCGCAGGGCGTGAGCCAGGGCAACGACGTGCTCGGCCAGTTGTTCGGCTCGAAGGACCTTTCGCGCGCCGTGGCGGCGCAGGCCGCGCAGGCGACCGGCATCGGCCAGCAGGTTTTACAGCAGATGCTGCCGGTCATCGCTTCGATGGTCATGGGCGGCCTGTTCAAGCAATCCACCAACCAGATGCCGGCTGCGGCAGCGGCCGGCGCGGGCAACAACCCGTTGGCCGAGATCATCGAGCAGATGATGAAGCAGGGCGGGCTTGGCGGTATGCTGGGAGGCCAACCAGCCTCGCCGCAGCAACAGGCGCCA
>NZ_SCQN01000050.1 GCF_004321985.1 Castellaniella sp.
CCCAGCAAGCACGCCAGATATCCCGCTACCAGACCCACTCGGCGCCCGTAAGTGTTACTGATCCGCGCGATCAAGTAGGCTGCGCCAGCCGCGCCCAGTTCGCGGCTCGTCTGAGGGATGCCCGCCAGGGTGGCGGACCCCACAATCTGGTCCGCCAGCAGCGTGGTGACCGCTAGCGCCGCAAACGCGCCGACGCCCCCACCCACTTGGCTGCCTGCCAGCGTGATCAGGGTAGCTCGCTGCACTTGTGCCTTAAGCACCTGCCCGCCGCGCGTGGCCGTGGATTCTCGCCGAATGTCGGTCATGATGGATGCAGTCTAACTGCTGGCCTGAAAGTGATCGCGATGAGCGACAGGCGGCTGCTTGTCACGGATGCTGACTCACGTATGCGCTGACGTGCAGCCGTTTACGGGGTTCGTCTGACGGCACTCACGCGGGCCAGGGCGGCGTCCAGGCTCGAGCATTCATCCAGGTTCGCCCATGTGTACTCGGGTGTGCCGTGCGCCCGGTTGATCCAGAACGTGCGCCAGCCGAATGACGCCGCGCCAGCAGCATCCCAGGCGTTAGAGGAATGGAACACGATAGCCTCCGGTTTCACTCCGAATGCCTTGCAGGCCTGCGCGTAGACCTCGGGGTCCGGTTTGTAGCGCATCAGCGCGTCTGTTGAAAATGTCGTATCGACGACCGTGTCGAGGCCCGCCGAGACCAACGCATCGTGCAACATGCCTGGTGTTGCATTGGAAAACACGGCGGTGCGTATACCCAGGTCGTGATAGCCCGTCAAGACCGCGCGGACGTCCGGATACGGTTCCAATGTGCGATAGGCAGCGAGCAGCGCGCCTCGCAGCTTTGCATCATCGACTCCACAGGTGGCCAGGGCATAGTCGAGTGCGTCCTCTGTAATCTGCCAGAAGTCGATATAGCGGCCCATCAGACTCCGGGTCCAAGAGTACTCGAGCTGCTTGTCTCGCCAGAGTGCAGAGACGCGCCCAGCGTCTGCACCGACGGAGCCCGCTACACGACGCACGGCCGAATGCACGTCAAATAGCGTGCCATAGGCGTCAAAGACGGCAACCAAGGGTAATGGCATGAGAAATGATCCTAAGCAAAACGTCGTTGAGCGGGGCGTATGCGCCCGACGAATGTTTTATCCACGCGGTTCGAAGTATTTGCATGGTTGGCGACAGACACCCTCCGGGCGAAGGGGCTGTCGGCGCTGTTATGCTGCCCGTTTCCAGGTTTCCGCAGCAAATTCGGGGTTGATCTTAGTATGAGTCAGGTGGTTGGTGTAGTTGCTCAAGGTCTTCATCGACACTGCAAGAACAACCTCGATGACCTGTTGGCGCGTAAAACCTGATCTCAGAAACGCCTCGACGGCCACTGATGGGACGAAGCCGCGCTCGCGTACCACCGCACGCGTGAATGCGGCCAGCGCTTCGAGATGAGCATTTGGCAGAGTGGTACCTGCACGCAACGCATCGACCACTGCGTCTGGAACTTTGACCATCTTACGCGCAATGACAGAATGCGCGGCCACACAGAATTCGCAATTGTTCTCGGTGCTGATTGTGAGCAGCACGACTTGGCGTTCCACCGGCGTAAAAGAGGTTTTGTCGAACTGGGCGGACAGGTCGAAGTAGGCCTGCAGTGCCGCTGGTGCTTCAGCCAGGTTGCCATAAAGGTTGGGGATGAACCCAAGTTTGGCCTTCGCTGTCTCAAGCGCTGGGCGCGCGGCGGGGGGTGCAGATTCAATGGTGTGGGTAACGAATTCGGTCATGATACTTGCTCCATGGTTAAATATTGACCGTGCTAAACAGCACCAGCCCAGTATCAGCCGTGCCACCGTGCGAGACCATACCCGACGCGCGCGTATACTTGTCCAAACGTCTCACTGGACCCGCGCATGGACAATCTCAGCCTGTTGATGCGTCAGTTGCACCTGGAGACACGGGTTTTTCACCGCAGCACCCACTGTGGGACATGGGCTCTCGACGCCGAGTATGAACGCAAGGCGATGTTCCACCTTGTTGCTGCGGGCAATTGCGTGATGCAGATCGGGCGCGCACACCACGAAGTTGCACTCGCTGCCGGGGATACCGTCATGTTTCTGCGGCCGGCGGAGCACCGAGTCATTTCGGTGCGAGATGCTAAGGACAATGCGACGACGCTGCTGCTGTGTGGTTACTTCGAATTTGGCTCACCGCTTGCCGAGGTACTTCTCGCCGCGCTGCCAGCACAGATCGTGATGCGTGGCAGCACGAAAGGCGACGAGGTGGCTTCGCTGCTGACGCTGATCATGGACGAGGCGAGTGGGGATGCGCCTGGTGCCGCCACTGTTCTCGACAAACTTTCGGACGCGCTGTTCATTCACGTGCTGCGCCATTGTCTCCAGCATGAACAAGTGCCCCGTGGAATACTGGGGGCGCTGGCCGACCCTAAACTGTCTCCACCGTTGTTGGCGATGCACGGGAACATCGCGGCCGACTGGAGCGTCGGCAAGCTGGCCGGGCTTGCACATATGTCGCGCGCCACGTTTGCCCGAAATTTTGCGGGTACCGTCGGCGTGGCGCCTATGGCCTATCTCACCCAACTGCGCATGCAGAGCGCACACGAGGCGCTGATCAATGAGCGCCTGACTTTGGCACAGGCGTCGGAAGTCGCCGGCTATGCTACGGAAGCCGCGTTCAGCCGCGCGTTCAAGCGTATTTATGGCTTCCCACCGGGAGCCCTGCGTGGCAGAAATGAAGAGGCCCTCCGAATTCGGACAGGGGCGTAAGCTCTGATCATCGAGGACAAGACGATGAGTCAGACACGCAGCAATACAGCGCGGCCTTCAAGGCGCGCGTGGCGGCAGGCGCTGCGCGAATGGGCGTATGCGTGTTCCCATGACCAGGGTTCCATTGGCTATGAACAACCTGCTGGGTTTACACAGCTAAGGCAACACTACCTCCGCCAGACTTCCGTCGCCCTGCAGTGATGCGATCAGCGGGCAGGAAACATCCCCCTGCCGTGACTGGCAGGCGTGCACGAGTTCAGACAGTACAGTTTCCATACGCACCAAGTCGGCCATCTTCTCGCGCACGTCCTTGAGCTTGTGCTCGGCAAGACTGCTCGCTTCCTCGCAGTGGATTCCATCGTCGAGTCGCAACAGTTCGGCAATCTCGTTGAGGCTGAAGCCCAGCCGCTGGGCCGACTTCACGAATCGCACTCGCGTCACATCTGCCACGCCATAGCGGCGAATGCTGCCGTAAGGCCTATCCGGTTCCGGCAGCAAGCCCTTGCGCTGATAAAACCGGATGGTCTCCACGTTGACCCTGGCCGCCTTGGCAAAAACGCCAATGGTCAGGTTTTCAAAAACATTTTGCATGTCGCTTGACTCCGTACATAAGTACGGAAGTAAGGTTACGCTATCCAATTCAAATTCAAAAGGAAAAGCGCACGTCTGAACCACAGAAAACGGGCGTGGCGCGCTTTTCGCTGGCGGTCTGGCCGCCATCCTCGTCTCGCATACATCGGCTAGCCCTGATGATCGGCGTGTCGATTCGGGGATTGGTTTCACCGGCAAATCATCGCTGTGGCCCGGATGGCTGCGAATGACCACCTCGGCGCGAATAGTGGAGCTGACCTTCGCTAACCTGAAAACATAGGAGCTGTTGCATGAGCAATCTAAAAATCACCGGCATGACCTGCGACTCGTGCGCGGCGCACGTCAAGCAAGCACTGGAGAAAGTACCCGGCGTGCAGTCGGCGCTGGTGTCCTATCCGAAGGGTACGGCACAACTCGCCATCGCACCGGGCACGTCACTGGAGGCGTTGACTGGCGCCGTGGCCAGACTGGGCTACGAGGCAACTCTTGCCGATGCGCCAACGGTGGACAACCGTTCCGGGCTGTTCGACAAGATGCGCGGCTGGACGGAAGCTGCCGATCAGCACAGTGGCAACGAACGCCCGTTGCGGGTGGCTATCATTGGCAGCGGTGGGGCGGCCATGGCTGCGGCGCTGAAGGCCGTCGAGCAAGGTGCGCAAGTCACGCTGGTCGAGCGTGGCACGATCGGCGGTACCTGCGTCAACGTCGGCTGCGTCCCCTCGAAGATCATGATCCGCGCGGCCCACATCGCCCACCTGCGCGCGACTAGCCCGTTCGATAGCGGCATACCACCCACATCGCCGACAGTCTTGCGCGAGCGGCTGCTGGTTCAGCAGCAGGCGCGCGTCGACGAACTGCGTCGCGCCAAGTACGAGGGCATTTTGGACGGCAATCCGGCCATCACCGTTTTACATGGTAAGGCGAGTTTCAAAGACGATAAGAGTCTTGTCGTCCGTGTGGACGAGGGTGGCGAGTGCGTCGTGGCATTCGACCGCTGCTTGGTTGCCACGGGTGCCAGTCCGGCTGTACCGCCGATTCCGGGCTTGAAGGAGTCACCCTACTGGACCTCGACCGAGGCCCTGGTGAGCGACACTATCCCCGAACGCCTGGCCGTGATCGGCTCGTCGGTGGTGGCGCTGGAGCTGGCCCAAGCCTTTGCCCGGCTGGGCAGCAAAGTGACGATCCTGGCCCGCAGCACCTTGCTCTTCCGGGAAGACCCGGCCATCGGTGAGACCATCACGGCAGCGTTCCGCGCTGAAGGGATCGAGGTACTGGAGCACACCCAGGCCAGCCAGGTTACGCATAAAGACAGCGAATTCGTGCTGACCACCGAGCACGGCATCGTTGTTGCCGACAAGCTGCTGATTGCCACTGGCCGAGCACCGAACACGCGCAGCCTGGCGCTGGATGCGGCGGGGGTCACCGTCAATGCACAAGGCGCCATCGTCATCGACAAGGGTATGCGCACGAGTAGCCAGCACATCTACGCCGCCGGCGACTGCACCGATCAGCCTCAGTTCGTCTACGTGGCGGCAGCGGCCGGCACTCGTGCCGCGATCAACATGACCGGCGGCGATGCGGCCCTGGACTTGACGGCAATGCCGGCCGTGGTGTTCACCGATCCGCAAGTGGCCACCGTAGGTTACAGCGAGGCGGAAGCGCACCACGACGGCATCGAGACCGACAGCCGACTGCTTACGCTGGATAACGTGCCGCGTGCGCTCGCCAATTTCGATACGCGTGGCTTCATCAAGCTGGTGGCCGATGTCGGCAGCGGGCGTTTGCTCGGCGTGCAGGCGGTCGCACCCGAAGCAGGCGAACTGATCCAGACGGCCGCCCTAGCGATCCGCAACCGCATGACAGTGCAGGAGCTGGCCGATCAGTTGTTTCCCTACCTGACGATGGTCGAAGGCTTGAAGCTCGCTGCGCAGACCTTCAGCAAGGATGTGAAGCAGCTTTCCTGCTGCGCCGGATGAGGAAAAAGGAGGTGTTTAATGAATGCCTGCACAGTATCCCGGTTGGCCCTTGATGCCGGAGTGAGCGTGCATATCGTGCGCGACTCCCTGCCGCGCGGATTGCTGCGTCTGGTGGCGTGCACTCCAGGCGGCTACGGCCTGTTCGACAGTGCGGCCTTGCAACGGCTGTGCTTTGTGCGAGCTGCCTTCGAAGCGGGCATCAGACTCGATGCGCTGGTACGGCCGTGCCAGGCGCTGCACGCGGAGGGTCTGCCATGAACAGCCCCGAGCGCTTGCCGCCCGAGACCCAGAAGCCGGTCACCAGCTACCTATGGGGCGCGCTGGCTGTACTTACCTGTCCCTGTCATTTACCAATTCTCGCCGTTGTGCTTGCAGGAACGACGGTCGGTGCTTTCATCGGGGAGCATTGGGGTGTTGCAGCCCTCACGCTGACCAGCTTGTTTGTTCTGTCCTTGACGCGGCTGATGCGAGTCTTCAAGGAAAGATCGTGATCGCATCACTGCCCGCCGGATGGACGGCGACTGAGTTGGCGCGAGCGGTTTTGCGCGTGCAGCTTGAGTTGCACTGCTAGCATGCTTCGAACTTATGAAATCTCTGGATCTCTACGCTAACGACCTGATTCTTTTCGCGCACATCGTGGATGCCGGCAGTTTCACCACTGCAGCCGACCGCCTCGGCCTACCCAATGCGACGCTCTCGCGCCGCCTCTCATCCCTTGAAAACATATTCGGTGAACGCCTGATACATCGTACTACCCGGCGCCTGATGATCACCGAGTTCGGCAAGCAGATGCTGGTCTATGCACGTCACTTGGTCGATGGGAACCGGGCGGCTGAGGATCTCGTGCTACATCGGCAAGCCACTCCGCAAGGCACACTGCGTGTGTCCATGCCACCTGAATTTCACGAGATCTCGCTGGTGAAGATCTTAAGCAAATTCACCGCAAAATACCCCGACGTACGCTTGGACCTGGATTTGTCCGCCCGCCGAGTCGACCTCATCGCTGAGCGCTTCGATCTTGCGGTGCGCGTAGCGACACGTTTGCCCGACGACGGCTCCCTGGTGGCACGGCATATCCTGACGCAACAATACGGCCTCTATGCGAGCCCGGCCTACCTGAGGCGCTTCGGTACCCCTGCCAGCCCTGCGGATCTGGTTCATCACGTGGGGCTCGTGGTGGTCAGTAACAGCGGCGACCACCGATGCTGGCACCTGACGCATGGCGAGAAGCACTGGGACGGGCGGCCTGAACGAGTGATGACTGCCAATTCGCTAGGATTGCTCGAAGCACTATCGATCGAAGGAATGGGCATTATCGGGCTGTCAGACCACTTTGCACACAATCCGATGAACTGCGGCACCCTGCAGCGCGTTTTGCCTAACTGGCTGCTGCCCGCCTCGACGATCTGGTGTGTCACCCCCGGACGACGCCTGCTGCCCCAACGCACCCTCGCCTTCATGGAGATCCTGGGTGAAGTGCTCAGACCTGTGGGCAGCAGAGCATTGCGCTCACGCACTCATCAACCATGGCTGCAAGGTGCTGTTCGGTTAGCGTCCGGCGAACACACATTGACGGCCGCCGAGAGGCGGCCGCAGCACTTTCAAGTGCGCGCGCGGAGGATATGACGGTGGTGGGTCAGTTTTCAGCCGACGATGATATTCAGCGTCAGGCAGGCTGCCAGCGATGCGGCAACAGTTCACCGCGCCACATCTCGACTCTACCGATGGGAAGCATCCCATCGTCCAGGTAGCAGGTCAGCGCCACCCAGCCAGGCTCTCGGTCCACTCTCCAAAGAACGCCCGGGCATGCGCCCTGGCACGGCCTTCGGTAAAGTCGTAGACGACCGCCCGCAGAGCCTCAAAGGCACCTGGGGTGTAGGCCCACAGATAGGCTTTGTGGGTGGCCCGGCTGCCGGGCTTGAGCAACTTGACCGGCGTCTCGTCGGCATGCAGCACCCAGTGCGCCAGGATCTCGTCTCGCAGCGCCGCGACCAGGGGCTGCAGTGCAAAGCCGCACGCCCCGACCCACTCGTGACCTCCTCCCGAAAAAGTGGACAGTTCGAAAGTAGAGAATTCCGGCGATACTAGCCCTCAGGAGGGTGTCGCCATGAAGAAGTCGAAGTTCACCGAGGAACAGATCGCGTTCGCGCTGCACCAGTCCCAGACCGGAGTTTCAGTCGAAGAGGTCTGCCGCAAAATTGGCGTCTCGCAAGCCACGTTCTACGCCTGGAAGAGGAAGTACGCGGGCGTGGGTGCCACGGAGTTACGCCGTCTACGGCAGCTCGAAGAAGAGAATCGCAAGCTCAAGCAGCTGGTGGCCGATCTGTCGTTGGATAAGGTCATGCTGCAGGACGTACTGCAAAAAAAAGTCTAAGGCCGGCGCAGCGCAAGCAGCTCGTCGGCCACCTGCTCGAGTCGTACCGCGTGAGCATCGTTCGAGCCTGCTCGGTGTGCCAACAGTGCCGCTCCGGGTGGTATCAGAAGCCTAAACCCCGCGTGATGGATAGGCCTCTGAAGGCCTGCATGCATGAGATCGCCAGCAGCCGGGTGCGCTATGGGTTCTGGCGCATCTTCGTCCTACTGCGCCGCGAAGGCTGGCGGGTCAATCACAAGCGTGTCTACCGCCTGTACAAGGAGGAAG
>NZ_SCQN01000003.1 GCF_004321985.1 Castellaniella sp.
CTGGAGACAGTTCCTCGTCGGACAGGCTGACCAGCAAGTTGTGACGAACGAACCAGCTATCGGAGATTTCCGAAACCATCAGGTTCTCGCCCTTCGCATGCCTGAGCGCCGCGGCGGGTTGAATGGTGGCCATCAGACCCATGCTCACCACCCCCATCAGCACCGGAAGGGAATCGAGCTCGATGGCGACATTTAGGGACAGCGGTTCACGTCCAGCTGCCGACGTCAGCACATTACGCAAGCCGTGCAGGCGAGACGGCATGGCCAGGGGCAAATTGCCCACGTCGGCCAGCCGCACTTTTTCCGACTTGGGAAACCCCTTGAAACCGGGCGCAGCCATGATGTAGAGCGACTCCTTCAACAACGGAATGATCGCCCACTTGTCGGCCACGTCGTCATTGAAGAGAATGGCCAAATCAAGTTGACGCGTGTTGAGCATCGCGGTGAGGTTTCCCGACAGCAACTCCACCAGCCGCACCCGTACATCGGGGTAACGCTCGCGCATCGCCATGATCAGCGGTAACCCGATGACGGAAGCAGTGGTAGGCGCCAGGCCGATGCTGACGAAACCCGAGAGACGCGCTTTCTGAGCGGAACGGACGGCCTCGTCAATATTGCGCAACGCAAGCTGCGACCGGCGGAAGAACGCCAGGCCGGCGGCAGTAGGCACCACACCAGTGCTGGTACGCTGAAGCAAACGCACGAACAGCTCGGATTCCAGCCGGCTGATCTGCTGGCTGAGAGTTGCAGTTGTCAAATTGAGCTCGCGCGCCGCCCTCCCCAGGCTTCCGTTTTCAACCGCGCCCACAAAATATCGCAGCTGGCGAATTTCCAATGCAGATCTCCTCTTCCGGTAGTACCCTGCCAGCACCACCAGCACACCGGCCGCCGGACCGTGACTGACAGTCTTGAGCTCGTCAATAGAGCCGCATCAGCGCCTCGCGACTGGCAAGCTCCGCCACGGTCTTGCTGGCGATAGTTTCTCCCGCCTTCATGACGACCACGCGACCGGCGATGCGCAGCAGCGCGCCGACATTCTGCTCGATCATGATGATGCTTGCACCCGTTGCCTGTGGAATCTCCTTGATGAGGGCGAACAGGTCCCCGACCATCGAAGGAGACAAGCCGATGGAAGGCTCGTCGATCAACAACAGGCTTGGATGTGTTGCAAGCCCCATGGCGGCGGAAAGCGCCCGCTGCTGCCCGCCACTCAGCACGCCGGCAACCGTATTCCGCCGCTCCCGCAGCTGCGGAAAAAGTGCGTACACCTCGTTGACCCGCCGATCGGCCACGCCAGCGCCCGGCGCCGCGTATGCCGCGCTCAGTCGCAAATTCGCATCGACACTCAAGTACCGCAACACCCCTTTGGACTGGGGTACCAAACGTATTCCAGCCGGAACATTCGCCGCGGTCGATTGGCCCGTGATGTCCTTGCCCCGGTACATCACCTTTCCTGCTCGCGGTCGAACCATACCGGCAAGCACCTTGAGAAAAGTAGATTTACCCGACCCATTGTGACCGATCAACCCGACGATCTCTCCTGGTGCGACCTGCACGCTCGCATTACTCAGAACCAAATTCTTGCCATAACCTGCACGAATGCCACTGGCCACAAGTACGACGTCACCCATTGACTGTCCCCAACCCGAGGTATTTATTGACCAGCTCGGAGTCCGAGAGGATATCTTCCGTAGACCCCACCCGCAAGACGCGGCCCGATTCCATGAATGCACACTGCGTTGCCACCAGGCGGACGATATCAAGGTTATGTTCAATGAGGAGCACTGTGCGCCCCGAGTCCCGCAGCTTTTCCAGGAATGCAACCAACTCGGAGAGCATCCTCGGATCGACCCCTGAAGTGGGTTCATCGAGCAACAGTATCTCTGGCTCCGCTGCGAGCAAGCGTGCGATGGCAACCAGCTTCTGCTGCCCATACGAAAGGTTGCCGGCCAGTTCGTCGGCAAATCGCACCAGACCGACACGTTCCAGAAGTTCCGTCGCCCGCCGGTAGGCGCGCCGCAGCTCCCCCCGCACAGCCCAAGGTAAAAAGAGCGCCTCGGCCAGACCTTCACCGCGCAATCGCTGCATGCCGAGAATGATGTTCTCCGCAACTGACATATTGTGGAACAACCGGACATCCTGAAAGGTACGACCAACGCCAAGGTGCACCCGCGCCTGCGGCGTAAATCGGGTGATCTCTACCCCATTGAAGCGAACGAGTCCCGTCCCGGGAACGATTTGACCCGTGATGAGGTTGAACAGCGTGGTCTTACCCGCTCCATTCGGCCCAATCAACGCTGTGACCGCGTGGGCCTCGGCCGA
>NZ_SCQN01000063.1 GCF_004321985.1 Castellaniella sp.
GCCGAACGGCGACTTCACGGGCTGGCTGACCTGGCCGATGGGCAGCTTGAACGCCGCATCCTGGAAGGCCGGCACCATCTGGCCCTTGCCGAACCACCCGAGCTCGCCGCCCTTGTCCTTGCTGCCGGGGTCCGTCGAGTACTCCTTGGCGAGATCCTCGAACTTCTGACCCTGCTTGAGCTTCTGCTCCACGATCTGCGCGGTCTTCTCGTCCGGCACCAAGATGTGGCGCGCGCGTACCTGCTCGGGGCGATCGTACGAAGCGTGGTTCTTGTCGAAGAAGGCCTTCACGTCGGAGTCGGCCACGTGCACCTGCGGTGCCACGGCCTTCTCCAGCAGCACCTGCTGCGTGACGATCTGCTTGACGTCATCCATCGTCAGGCCTTGCTGCTTGAGGAGCGCGTCGAACTGTCCGGAGGGGTAGCGGGCCTTGATGTCGTCGATCTTCTTCTGGGTCTCGGCATCGGAGGCGACGATGTTCTTCTGCTTCGCGTACTGGTCGAGCAGCGCTGTTTGAATGAGCTGCCCAAGCATCTGCTTACCGCCGGGGCTTGCCTCGAGCTTGGCGTCGAGCTGGGTCTTGGTGATCTTCTGACCGTTGACCGAGGCCAGCGTCCCGCCGCCGCCCGAGCAGGCGGCTAGGGTGAGGCTCAGTGCGCCGACGGCGGCCAAGGCGACCAGCCGATGCTTCGTCCACGTGCTCACGTACGATACTCCATAGCAACGAAACCGCCCCAAGGGAGGGGCAGCGCAAGGTGGTTCGCCCGGGGGAAAGGTCTTCCTTTTCTCCAGCGTTTCTAGAGCGTCTCGAGGAGCGCGCCGAGCAGGGGGAGCCAGGTGGCGGGGCTGCCGTCGGGGAGGTCCACGGTGAGGCGCTGATCGCTGAAGCGGAAGTGCCCGCCGGTCAGCCGTTGGAGGTCGGGGATCGCCCGCGGCGAGAGCTCGAAGCCCGTGCCCACCCCCAGCACCAGGCGATGATCGTCCACCACCAAGCGCGTGACGCGCTTGCGCAGGGCCAAGGTGCGCAGCTTGGTGATCTCCACCAGGTACTGGAGCGGCTCCGGCATGGGCCCGAAGCGGTCGCGCAGGCCGGCGGCGATCTCGTCCACTTCCTGCGCGCTGCGCGCGGCGGCCAGCTGCTGGTAGACGGCGATCTTCTGCGAGGCCTGCGTGATGTAGTCGTCGGGGATGTAGGCGGTGAGCTTGAGGTCGAGCACGGCCTCTTGCGCCTGCTCGCGCACCTTGCCCTGGCGCTCCGCCACGGCCTCCGCCAGCAGTTGGCAGTAGGTGTCGAAGCCCACGGCCGCTATGTGCCCGGACTGCGCGTGCCCCAGCAAGTTCCCCGCGCCGCGGATCTCCAAGTCCCGCATGGCCAGCTGCAAACCCGAGCCCAAATGCGAGAACTCGCGGATCGCCTCCAGGCGCGCCTTGGCTTCTTCGGTGAGGGCCTTGTGCGGCTGGTAGAGCAGGTAGGCGTAGGCCTGATGGTTGGAGCGGCCTACGCGCCCGCGCAACTGGTAGAGCTGCGAGAGGCCGAACTGATCGGCGTTGTTGACGATCAGCGTGTTGGCGTTGGGGATGTCCAGACCGTTCTCGATGATCGTGGTGGCCAGCAAGATGTCGATCTCGCCGTCGACGAAGGCGCTCATCACGGGCTCGATCTCCGCTTCGCCCATCTGCCCGTGGGCCACGGCGATGCGGGCGCTCGGCAGCAGCGTCTGCAGGGCGTTCTTCACGCCGTAGATCGTCTCCACGCGGTTGTGGACGAAGTAGACTTGGCCGCCGCGGTCCAGCTCGTACTGGATGGCGCGCACGATCAGCGCGTCG
>NZ_SCQN01000051.1 GCF_004321985.1 Castellaniella sp.
AAAAGGCGGGCGCCGTCCTGACGATGCGGCGGAAAGTGAGCTACTCCCCTTGGATTCGCGCATTCTATCAGACTGGGCTGATCGCGTCAGCAGTGTGGGAGGCCCAGTAGACCGTAAGGTCAGTCAGCTAGCTGATCTTTGATCCAATCCCAGCGCTTGTCGGTAACCATCACGAAACGGCAGCGCCCGCCCGATAGGCGCGCCCACAGGCCGCCGATCAATCGGTCGTCACCGGCAGCCTCCCAGCCGTTGGCGCCCTTGTATTCGACCGCCAGCACAGGACCCGGATTCCCGTTCCTCCCCGGCAGCTGGCAGATGAAGTCGGGGTAGAAACGGTCGGTCGCCTTCTGCAGGAAGAAGGAGCAGCCCTCGCGGCGCACCAGGTTGCGCACCCAGAAAACGATGCGGCCCTTCTGCGCGAGCATGTCCAGGTAGCAGGCGCACTCGAATTCCTCTTTACTGTCGAAATCGCCGATACGGCCATAATAGTGGCGGCGGAAATCAAACACACCCCAACGATCTTGATCGTAATCCCGGCTGGGCGCGTAGGCCTGGGGCGAAAACTCGAAGGCATACTGGTCGCTCACGGCCACCCGCGCGGCGGCGTCCTCGCCAAACAGTACCTGCTGGTAGGCCGCGCGCACCACCTGGCGGCGCAAGTCCCGGATGTCGGCCTCGATGAGCTTGCGAATCACGAATTTCTGCTGATTGGCGCGTGCCAGCGCATAATCCGGTTGGCCGAGCAACGTGGTGAGCCAGCCCGCGACAAAGGTCCGCATGCTCGCGTGGGTGACCGACGGTTCGGGAATGTTACGGCACAACCAGGCCGCGAGCCGTACGTCATCCCAGTGCTCGGGCTGGTAGACCAGCCCCAGATCGCGTTGCAGATCCGGCAGGAAACGCGAATAGATGCGCCCGGCGCTGTTGATGTCAATCTCGCCGCTGTCGGCCGTCCGCCACGCAAGGCCTAGCGCTTTCAGATCTTCCGCCGTGGGCGCGGCCCGGTAGCGCGACACATCCCACGGGTAATCCAGGATCTCCGGGTCATCGAAAAGCTGCAACGCCCCCTGAGTACGCAGGGCAAGTTGCGGCACTCGGAACAGATCGCCGCGTTCGGCCGGGGTCTGGAAGAACTCGATGGCCGTGGTGCGGCTGGCCTCGGCCGCTTCGGTGATGGCCCGGGCGTTGTCCCGTGATTCAACCGCGGTCTCCAGGCTATCCGCTTCGTCGGTCGTGAGCGGCGTATGAATGGTCAGCGTGTTCGTGTGATTATCCCAGCTCACCTTGTTGCGCACTGATTTGGGTTGGGTGCGCAAGTTGGGCTTTTCGGTCAGCACCACAGCCACCGGGTGGACGATGACGCGGCCCGCGCGGCCCTCCAGGTCCAGGCGCCCCTGCTCTTCGCGGGCGGCGGCAATGAATTCGGCAACCTCACGCCGCTCGAATCCGGCTCCCGTGACCAGCCGGTCGCGCAAGGCGCCCGCCGTTTCCGCGAAGTCCCGCGAGACCACGAAGGCGTAGGATTGATTCAACGCCGCCGCGCGCCGATGTCGCGCATTAGGCTGGCGCAGGATGCGCCCCAACAATTGCTCCACGGCGGTGGAGGACGACAGGGACGCGAGGCTCACGAGAATATAGGCAAACGGGCAATCCCAGCCCTCGGCCAACGCCTTCTGGGTGATGATGAACTTCACCGAGCAGGCCGGGTCGGCGATCCCCAGGCGATAGTGGCTGTCGATTTCTTCCAGGCCCTTCTCGTCGCTAGTGGCGACCGCGATTTCTTCGGACGGAATGCCGTAGTGGTCGATGAGTGCCGCGCGCACGGCATCGTAATCCAGCGTTTCCACGCCGGCGCGGCGCGGCTGCGATTGGATGAGTACCAACGGACGCAGGTAGTCGGCACCAGCCAAACGGCCCTGCTCGGCCAGCTGCTGCAAGGCATCGCGGCGGGCGATGGCATCCGCCAGGCACTGCTGCCAGTCGGGCTGCGTCTCCAGCAGCACGGGCAGCTTGATCATTTCTTCCGCCTTGAGTTCCGCCGCCGAGACGCTGTGCAAGACGTTGCTCGGGTTGCGCGCCAGGTCTGGCGTGGCCGTGAGCTCCAGGATGCCGGCGGGACGCAGCCGCGCCAGCATCTCGAAAGCCAGTTCCGTACGGTTGTTGTGAGCCTCGTCCACGACGACGAAGGGGCGGCGCAGGCGCAGCACGTTGGCCAGCGAACAGGGAGTCGTCCGTTGCGATCCTTCGCCTTCGGTCAGCAGCTCACCCCGCTGCATTGGCGACAGGTTCTCGAAATGGTGCATCAGCGCGCCGCTGGATTCGTAGACCTTGCGGCATTCCTCGTCGGCCACCTGAAACGCCTGGCGCGTGGCCACGATCACCGTGGTGGAGGTGTCGAGCGTGGCGCGGGTCACGCTTTTGGCTTCTTCCAGATCCAGCACCGTTAGGTCTCCGGCTTCGCACAGGGCGGCGTGATAGGGGTGATCGCGGTCTTTTAGCGCGCGCAGGGTCTGTTCGCGGATAGGCTTGCTGGGCACGAGCCAGAGGATGACGCTGTGCTCGGTGCGCAGCAGGTGTGTGTTGACTAAGGCCACGCTTTTGGCCGCGAGCCACGTTTTGCCGCCGCCCGTAGGCACGCGCAGGCAGAAATACGGCATGTCCGGCGGAAAGCCCGCCAGTGGGTTGTAGGGGTTGCCGTGCCCCCAGAGGTGTTCCGTGATGGCAGTGAAAGCGATGGAAGGGGACGGCAGTTCATGACAGGCCTGGAAATAGGCCTCGATGCTGTCGAGCACCTGCCGCTGGTAGGCCTTGGGCGTGAAGGCGTTCATGGCTCAACCTTCCAGCGCGTAGGGGGTTTGCTTGAAGATGATGTCTTCGCGCTGCGCGCGCCGCCCCATGCGGTTGGCGGCTGCGTAGATGATCTTGGGGCCATCGTGGGGTGGTAGCGCATCGTACACCGGACCGGTCAGGACGTTGCCGCTGTCGGGGGCCAGGTCATTCAGGATGCCGTTGTAGAGCAGGTAGATTGCGCGGCCTTCGTGCGTGCCCAGCAGCGGGCTGTTGGTCGTGGCGGTGAAGCCGGTGCCGGTCTCGCTGAACCAGACGAATTCGGCCAACTGGGCGAAAGTCACGTCGCCGCGCACCTGACCGTCAGGAGCGAACAAAGGTTCGGCGGAAAGTCGGCAGTACTGGAAGCCACCACCCAGGCCGTCCACCCGTTCACCCTTGGCATTGGTGTAGCCCTGCGCCACCCGGCGCACGCGCTCGGCCGTGATGTTCCGCGCGATGTGCTCATCCATCTCGACCAGGATGAAGCGGCGGTTGCCGCCGTCTTCGGCGTTTTGCTTGAGGACCGCATGGCCCGTGGTGCCGGAGCCGGCGAAACTGTCGAGGATCAGGTCACCGGGGTTCGTGGCGATCTGGATGACGCGTTGCAGGAGTCGTGTGGGTTTCGGTGTATCGAATGCCGTTTGTGTGCCAAAGAGCGATTGCACTTCCTTGCGCGCTTCGTCAGTGTGGCCGACTTCTTCATGCGGCCACCACGTCCAGGGAACGAAACCCTCGACTTCGGAGAGGTAGCGGATAATACTGGGCTGTGACGTACCAGTCTTACCAAAATAGACTCGGCCCTCAGCTTTGAGTTTGAGAAATTCAGCTTCTATCGTGGACCAACACCGTCCCTCTGGCGGCTGCACCTTCTTCCCGGATGGCGTTTCTACTTCGTACATCTGGTTGGGTCGATACCCTTGCGCTGTCATCGGTATCCCGCGCCATCGGCCCCTGGGGTCGTTGTTCGGGTTCTTGTATACCGCCGCCTGCTTTGCATCTATGGGCAGCCGGTTGCGTACATCCTGGAATAGATCGGGTTGTTTGGCATAGACAACGATGTATTCGTGTACATCCCCGATCGCGCCACGATTTTCGCGTGAATAACGTTTCTGCCAGACGTTGGAGGCGACAAAGCAGCTGACCCCAAAAACCTCATCCATCAGTAGCCGCAGGCAGGCGACCTCGTTATCATCGATCGACACGAAAATCGCCCCATCCTCCCGCAAGAACTGCTTCAGCAGCACCAGCCGGGGATACATCATGCACAACCAGCGGTCGTGCCTATCTAGCGTCTCGCCCTCTTTACCCACCACCTCACCCAACCAGCGGCGAATCTCCGGTGAATTCACGTTGTCGTTGTAGACCCAGCCCTCGTTGCCCGTGTTGTATGGAGGATCAATGTAGATACATTTCACCTGACCCGCGTAACGCGGCAGCAGCGCCTTCAACGCGTGCAAATTGTCGCCCTGCACGATCAAGTTGCCGTCATCATGCCCACCGGTCGAACACGACAGCGCCGGCACCGGATCCAGCAGACGCGTTGGCACTTCCTGGTGGTGGCGGATCACGGCTTCTTTGCCGATCCAGTTCAATGTGGGCACGAGCAAGCCTCGTCTTGTTGCGTTGGCACGGTTGGAAGGCATTCTACCCGGTGCCGATCCTGCGGTTCAGTGGCAGAGCCAGATGCGCCTGATCATGAGTCGGACGGGCACAGCCCCGATGCGAGCGTGTATCCATCGGGCATCGCCCGATGAGCCCTATTCTTCCTCTATGGGTGGCCACTGCCGGGCCGTGTGCAACACGCGAAGGATCTCAATCCTGGCCAGCTTCGGCCGCACCCGATAGACCACCACCAGAGATGTACCGCTGATCACCAGCTCGCGGGCGCCGCGCCGCCGTCCGGCACGGCCCAATTCGGGGAACTGCGCAAGCTGGCCGATCTGGCGCTCGATCCGTGCGGCGACCTCACGGGCCGCCTGGATGCTGTCCTGCGCGATATACGTCAACTGGGCATCCCGCGCGGCGTCGGCCGCGGGCAGCCATTCGATTCTCAACCCTTATCCTTGGCTTTGGCTTCCAACAGATCCAGGTGTCTGTGCATGCGGGCCACGGATTCTTCATGGCTGATCCATTGCGTTGCCCGATTGTCGGCCTCCTCGATGCCGGCATCCACCTGGTCGCGGAACCAGGCGTCATAGGCGGCGGCTTCATGGGCGCGTTTCATCCGCGCGGCCGCATCGGGCCGACCAGGGCGGTGCGCATCTTCGCTACTGTGGTGCGTGGCATCGATGCCGTCGATACGCACGATGGACAGATCCTTGCGCAGGTATTCCGTCAGCGTGTCCAGGCTGCGCCAGGTGCGCGGCCGATCGGTCTTCTGACCACCCAAAGGCTTTTCCTGGCGGCCGGTCTTGAGCATGACACTCCACCCACCGGGCTGGCCGACGATGGAAACGCCTCGAATGACGCCCGCCTCGGCCATGCGCCGCGCCGTGGCCGTGTCTATGGTCCGATTCATGGTGGAAAACCCCTTCGTGGCTTGATGGGAGGATTCGGTGGTTTGACGAGAATAAATACTTAATGTTATTCAGCTATTCATTATATAGAAATCCAAGTCTTTTTCACTGTCCATCCCTTTGAATCTTCCAGAACGCCCGGTCACGAATCGGGCGGGCACAGCTCGGACGCGAGCGCATAAATGTCGGGCGCCACGCGGTCGAGCCGCACCGCGTTCCACCCGGCGTCGACACAGACGTGCGTCGTCGAGCCCTCGGCCAGCCGCGTTCCCGATGGCGCC
>NZ_SCQN01000061.1 GCF_004321985.1 Castellaniella sp.
AAAGATTCAAGAGAAAAATGCGGCAAGGAACAAGGAACAGGATGAGATTGACAGTCATCTGTCACCTGAAACCTTGTTGGAACGCAGTTTGTTAGATGTGCTGAACGACGACTAAAGGTAAAAGGTTTAACAAGATTCTAATAATGTCTTGTTAAACCTCTCCTGTATCCTTATGAACTAAATGCTGATGAATTTTCGTTAATTATTTTGACCTTTTTGAAAGATTTAGCTTGACAAAAAGTCGCTACAATAGTATCCTTCAACTCTCAAATCATTCCGCTCAACTTTTATTGCTCCACAACACAAGTCTTGGGTTTTCACTTAACCTCTCAAGGGAAATTATTATGTCATTTACTGTCATCAAAAACGCAAAGGTTCACGTCACTCCGCTCGCTAAGGGTGCAATCTCTGTTATCATCAATGATACCTACACTCACACTTTTGACGGCAAGACCAAGCTGGCAAAGGATGCTCAGGAAATGGATCGCAATGCCCTGTTGGCTCGCCTGAATGGCGGTACATTCATGTTTTTGGGTGATCGTCTTGTAGACTATCGTTACAGCGATTATCAGGGGTTCATTCACTCAGATGACGGCATTCAGGCGTTAGGCGAAAAGATCGGCTTTGAAGTTTCCAAGCCGAATGGTAATCGCCTTGGTGCCATCCAGCAGTTGCGTCATCGTAACAATGGTGTGTTCCTTGGTGGCGTTGGTGAAGATTTCTACCTTGACATTGCGGGTCTTGGTGCAGGCGGTCAATTCAAGAACCGTATTCTGTATCGCTGGTCGCCGTTCTCACAAAACATTGAGACTACCTTGGAAGTAGAGCGTTTGATCTGCACCAATGGTATGGTGGGTATTTCACCACTAACCACTCGTCGTGTGCCTCTCCTGAACGATTGGGAGCGTAACTTGGAGATCGTTTCACTGAACCTTCAGCCAACCATGAACGGCCTCTTGAGTGAGCGTTTTGAGGCAATGGTGAATCAGCGTGCGACTTTGCATGAGGTTCGTCGCGCCCATCAGGCATTGATGGCTCGCCATGATACTTCGGGTTCTGAGGGCTATCGTGGTCGCACTGGTGAAGATTTGGCTCACTTGCGTCAACTGATTGATTTGACCAACATTGCTCGCTTGGATGGTGTCTATCGCTCTGAAGTGTTGTCGCAGTCAGATGATCGTATTCGTACTCTGCCTTCGGATCTGAGTCGTTATGACTTGTTTAACGTCTTGACTGAGGCCTCAACCCATACGGCAGGTTCGCTAGTCAATACCAAGTCTCTGCAGACCATGTTGAACGTCTTGGTCTTTGACAACACGACTGCAGCGGTGGTTGGCAATACTCGTCTTTCTGCTGAAAGTGACCCTAGCCGTGTATTCTACGGTACTGATCGCAAGAATAATTAAGGCTTCCCATTCAACTGGCGGGGTGTTATAAATGTCCCGCCTAATTTTTTCAGGAGAATATTTATGAGTAACACACTTTTTCTAGTTTCAGATGTTTGGGAAAACCTGAGTCGTGGTGTCGTTGTTTTCAGCGAGAGCCGTAAGAAGCATGCTTTTTACACGACCAATCCAGAACTAATTGCATCCCTTAACAAGGATGTTCAACCAAGGTTTGATGAATACGGTGAAGAGGTTGATCAGTTCAATGTGGGTGAGCGTTGTGCCTATAACCTGATCACGAAGCAAGTTGAAGAATTGCTACCAGCTAACTTTGGTGGTGCCATTTCCACAGTTGCCTTTGCTCAAATTCCTGCGGTTAAGGATGAGGATGAAGAGGTTAAGGGGTATAAGGGTGCGTTGTTGTTGGGAACCGCAACAGGTGCCTTATGTGTTTCCACTCGTTTTCTTGAACGCTTTAATGAGGAAAGCATTTCACTGAAGGACATTGGCGTTGAAGATGATACGGTAGTTGTCCTGCCTGTGTTCGTCCACGTCAAGGAACATAGCAAGTTGGATATCCATAACAAAGGCGATTATGTTGACGCCTTGTATGTCCTGAAGAATTAAGTCAACCATCAATCGTTTGAAGGAATATAATTATGAAAAGTCTCGTTTTTTCGCAAAAGCTTCGTGCTGATGGCTCTTACTTCCTAAAAATTCAGGATGGCGTCGAAGGTTCGGATGATGTTGAACTGAATGCGGTTGATGCCCGAGTTGATGAACTGGAATATCTGCTTATTCAGAAATTGAAGGGTGCGGCCTCCAAGCTTGCATTCACGGATCTGGCTTCACATCCTTTGGATGTTGGCGCGAAGATTGTTGTTCGTGTTGAACCTGAGTACGAGTTCAAGGATATCAACGCCTCACTAATTCGCTTCAAAGATGGTGAGCGTGTTGATGAAGGCCGTGAATTGGAACTGGATGAAGAAATTCCGTTGCTCAATCGTACAACTTCTGAAGGGGAAAGTGATGGAGAACATAGTGTCATCGGTTCTCTGAACATCTTTGCTCAAGCTCCTGAAAATGAATCCGTTTTGGAAGGTCACGATTTTATTGAGTTGGATAACGGCCTTGTAACTATCAGTGTTGACACTTCAGATGCTGAATCGGTTGTTGGTGGTTTTGGCACGCCTTCTGTCTTGGGCGCTTGGGCTGTCCTTCAACTTTTCCGTGAAAGTCTTGAGTTCCATACGGGAGTTGAGGATATTCCTGAAGGTGATGATGACTATGTTGAAGAGGAGGAAGAAGAGGAATTTTTGGAAGAGGAGAACGAACGCTGGAGATTCTGATTTCCTTCTTCAAAAATGTTTAATGGAAACAGAAGGCCACCGAATGTGGCCTTCTTGTTTATGAAGGTTTGTTTCATAAAATTTCTTGGGAACTACTTGCATATTTTGTGTGGTTCGTGTAACATTACTTTAATAACACATTATTAAACCATCCGTTGCCAAATCAAAGTCATAAAAGGAACGCAAGAATGAAAACAGTCAACAAACTCATGGTGTTTGGACTTATCTCTCTATTTCCTGTTGTCGCCTTCTCACAAAATGTTACCGCTGGTGTCTCAGCCGTGTCAACAACGACCTCTGTAATCGGCACAGAAGCCCCTACAACAGACACCGAAGTCAATACTGATGGTTCATATGTCGTATCAACAACAGCGTTTACAGACGCCTTACAGAAGGTATCCGACAGTATTAACGCCTTGGAGTTCTCTCCAGAAGGTTGGGTGCGACATTTGAATGTAGATTCCATTGCAAGTGTCAATCGTTTTAATACATCGGTTTTAAAAAATGTTCAAATTCCTTATGTGAACACTATTGTTGATGCAGTTAATTCAGATATTCAAGACAACAAAATCACTGAAGCTGATGTGATCGCATTGCAATATGCAAAAGCATCTGCTGTAGCTATCTTGAATGCTCGCAAGGAAGGTCGTTTGAAATTAGTTTTGGTGAATATCTCGTCGTATTCTCTAGACGCAATTGACGCAGTCACAGGCGAATTGGCTTTCCGTAGTAAAGTTATTGTCGGTAAACATCGTGCCACGCCGATTTTCAGCACGAATATCACTTCATTGACCGTCAACCCAACATGGACACCGACCTTGACTATCCTTCGTGGTAGCGTGTTCCCTTCTGTGGGCAAGCCAAAAGGCTACGCTGCTCGCACAGGTATGGTGGCTGTTGGTAGTGATGGTAGTTTGATTGATTTGGGTTCGCCTGATGTTACTGCTTCAGAAGTTCGTGGCCTTCGTATTTATCAACCGGCTGGCGACGATAATGCACTTGGTGTCATTCGTTTCAATACGGATAATAAACAAGCCATTTATCTTCATGACACGAATGAACGTTACTTGTTCAAGAAGGATAAGCGCGCTTATTCTCACGGATGTATTCGTGTTCAAGAGTGGCAGAAGTTAGGCTTGTGGTTGTCGGGATGGGATGCCGATAAACTTCAGGAAAAGCTTGATACCAAGGAAACTAATACTTACCGTGTAGATAAAGTACTTGTCACTGTTATCAATTACCCGGTAGACATTACGAATGAAGGTGTGGCTTCTCTGGATGATCCCTACGCCGTCACTAAGCCAAAACAAGGTTGATCTTGTAGATACTGAAATCAAGTTCAACAGTTAAAATAAAAAATACTAAGACGCCATAATTATCAATTATGGCGTCTTGTTCGTCAACGTTTTACGTTTTCTTGCCGTTTCCGGTCTTGCTTCAGTGAGTGTGTTTTTAGAACTTTGTTGAATAGCAAGAATTTCTTGTCTTTTCATGGCTGAATCTAATTCATCAATTGCGTCATCCATGATAATAAGTGGTGAGAGTTCATAACCTGTATTAGGACGTTTTTCTTCCATCAAGGGTTCCACTTGTCTTTTTGTGGTGGTCAGAAAATGACGGCAATAGGTATAATTACTCTCGTCTTTTGTAGAAAATAGACAGACTTTTTTAAGATCAATGTTGTCAAATAGCGGAGCCAGTCGTCCCTCAATGAGATCTCTTTTACTCTCTGTTAAAGCATAATCTAATTCATCATAAAAAAGGGATTTCCAAACACTTAGATAAGTTGAAATTAAAGCGTGATTAACTTCCTGTTGTCGAGCAAGAGGACGCAATTCTGTAAAAATGGTTTCAGGAACAGCTTGTGGATCGGCATCATCGCCATCCTCTGTCGTAGGCCCACCATAAACAGGATCGGGCTGAAAAACGACAGATGGAGTCATCACCAAATCCAATGGGGAAATCTTTTGCTGTGTAGATGGATAATATTCCTTAAGAATGTTGGTCAACCTTTTTGGATCCGTAGGATGACCAATAAAAAGTGTTTGGTAAGGGAGTCCTTCTGTGGATGCTGTGCTGTTATTCGGGATGCCCTTAAAATTAACATTGATACAGTCCATATCCATTGATACGGGAATGGTTTTGTTGAATGCCTTCTTATATAGTAGACTGCCTTCATGACGTTGAACAAGCAAACCATTATTTTCATTGTCCCATAAGCGTTTAGCGATAGCCACTTGGTCGGCTATGGTTTCGCCTGATGCGTTATACCCATCGCCTCCTATCACGTATTTCAGTGCCCGGATAAGTTCAATGTCATCAGTATAAGCCAAAATAGAGCGGCCTTGTTCATCTCTAAGGTCTCTAAAATCTGTTTTTGTTGTCTGAAGTCCATTAACCGCTATTGTAGAATTAGGCATAACGAAAGGATTGTCTTTATAAACTTCATTGATGGCTAACAGAACTTCACGATAGAAAGTTTTTACTCTTGAGTTGCCATTCCCATCAAAACTACTCGGAGAGTCTAGTGGACTCGGAAGTTCAGCCAAAAAAGGAAAGAGGGCTGGAATACCTAAAATGGATTCACCTTCCCAAGGATGATAGAGTTTAAAAAAGTCGTGGATACGTTTACCTAACGTCTTTGTGTCTTCATACCGATTGGCATGAAGAAATTTACGATATTTCGTCAGTAATTTGATGGTCTTTTTCATAAAGATGGCCTACCTAGTGTAACCATGGTAGGCCATTAAAGTTGAGTTAATTTTTAATATCTTTAATGCAGATTACATTAGTGATGCTTGGACATCTTCCAATAAGGAGTCTTGATCAAAAACAAAATCGTCATCATCAGACCACTCAAAAGAAGCATTGTCATCAGCGTCATAATTGTTGCCTGTTTTAGGGATATAAGCAAACGCCTTTCCATCACTGTTCAAGCCAAGCAAGAAAGCAATCGGTGATTCAAACTCGGGCTGTGTATAGACGCCAAGGAAAGCGAAGCCATTATCCAGCACATGGAATCCAAAGAACTTGTCTTTTGGATTTCCCAAGCAGACATTCTCAACAGTAAACTCCACAGAACGCAATCCTTCTTCCAGTTCACTGTCTGGATTGATGGAAGCGTACTCAATCAATAGATCCCAACGAAAACCTTCTTCAGTAAAACTAACTTCATCAAATAATTCAGCAGTTTCAGGAGAGAGGATATCAAGCAGGGCATTACTAAGCTTCATCTTGAAGTCTTCAATTTTTTCGGCGTGGTCACTCATACGGCTATCTTGTTTGTGGATGATTATGACATGATAGCGATTATTTTGAAAAATTAGACACACAAGTAAAAAGGCATGCCATTTCAAAATGACATGCCTTCTAGAAGGTTTAATAAGCCAATATCTAAAAGATTATGGTTTTACTTTATTGCTTCTATTTACCTTTGAATTTGGATTAGCTTCCAAAACATCAGTAGCTCCATTTCTTGAAAAATCAAAGTCCTTCCTTGCGTGTTTGATGGCTGACACTCTAGCATCGTAGATCCTGACTGCCAACTCTTCACCTTGAATGCCATTTTCAAGAAATGGTTGTGCCTTGACTTCCTTCGCATATTGATAAGCTACTCTCAAGAAGTCGGCTTGAGGATAGTCACTTTCAGTAAGTCCCAAACGACCACGCTTGTCCGCCTCACATGCGAGAAGGAAACATTCCCAGCCATCAGGACGCCTAAAGCCATCAATGGCCTGTATCATCTTCAAGATGGTGCTAGCCTTTAAATCAAGCGCTTGGTGAGCCTTCAGATGATGAACCACAGTAGCCTTACCTCTACGGACAAGCTCCGCAGGAAGAAGCATTCTGGAAGCCATGTCCTCTAAAGGTTGAACACCGCCTTCTTCGTGACCAATATGGCGAGGCCATTGGTCTTTAGGAGTTAGCGCCTTGCCTAAGTCGTGGACAAGTGCCGCGAATTGTACGTCAAAGCGTTCTGGAGCCAATCTATGAGCTACATCCAAGACCATTTCGGTATGGATACCCGTATCAATTTCTGGATGATGTGCAGCTGATTGTGGGACGCCATAGAGGGCATCAACTTCAGGAAGAATTTTCTCTAATGCTCCAACTTTATGGAGGACAGACAAAAAGACGGATGGCGTACTTTGACGATCAGTGAACGTCTTTTCAATCTCAATGAATACCCTTTCTTTAGTTAATGCGTCAATTTCTCCACGGTTGACAATATCACGCATTAACTGAATGGTTTCAGGTGCAATGGAGAATCCAAGATGATGATAACGGGCTGCAAAGCGAGCTACTCGAAGGACACGCAAAGGATCTTCGGCGAAGGCTTCAGAAACATGACGAAGGATTTTCTTATTCAAGTCAATGATACCGTTATAAGGATCAACAAAGTTGCCTTCTGAGTCTTTGGCGATGGCATTGATAGTCAGATCACGTCGTGATAGATCGTCTTCAACGGTTAACGATGGATCGGTAAAAACTTCAAATCCGTTATAGCCTGATCCGCTTTTCCTTTCGGTGCGAGCCAAAGCATATTCCTCATTGCTTTCAGGATGAAGAAACACAGGGAAATCCTTACCAACTTGTTTAAAGCCAGCTTCCATCATTTGTGCAACAGTTGCACCGACAACGACATAATCCTTGTCATGAACAGGTTGCTTTAATAAGCTATCACGAACGGCACCGCCGACTAAATAGACTTTGGCGTCCTTGATGTTGAGTGAATTGTTTTCCATGTGGATCTCTAGTGTTACAAAAGTGTTTAGATTACCATGGTAAGGATAAAAGTCAAGGTGACATCATTTTATAAATGCTTAGAGGCACTTGCCATACGTCGCCTTAATGACTTTTCACTATCAGGTTCGGGCATCGGCATCCAGCAAACAGGAGTGATAGCCAAAGCTCTCCATCGCACATACAGTGGACCTTCAGATGGCGACCATCGAGCGGGGGTAATGCCCCACCAGCGTCCTGCCTCAGTGTTATCAGGATAACGTCCTCGTTCATCGGGCTTCATTCTGCCACCCTCACCTGAACCTTCTGCCATCCAACAGGCGGCTACAACATTCCAAGCTTCGCCGTTAGGTGTTTCGGTCACAAGAATGGTGGTTCCATCCTTTGGAGCCTTTGACATAGGACGCCATGGGGATTTCGTTTTAGCTGCTTGAGGCTTACTCATAGATTTGCCTGATGTCTGAATTTGAGAATGACACGATGTGTAAGTAAGAGTTGTGAAGGCGAGTTTCATATTCAAGCCTTACATAATCACCTTCACGAGTTAACATAATTTCAGCCGCATGTTCAGCAGAACAAGAAAAGGCGAGCGGGTGAATATCCTTGATTTTGAAATAAACGCGCAATGCTTCATTGTCGGACTTTGCCATACGCTGAACCGTTCCTTCAATTTTCACTGTTTCTTTTTTATTAATGTCGTTCATAAGGCTGTTCCGATAATGTTGTTATTGACTAGTTTTGGATATTTAACTTGCCAATCGAAATTCCGACAGAAGCTTCAACATGCGCTCATGAGGAAAAAGTGAGCAACCTTCGGCCAGCTTGGAATCAATGTCCTTCATGGTAGCTTCATTCCTAAAATAAAAACATTCAGGCAAAATAACAGCTACTGAAGTCAAGGCACCATTGAGGGATGCTTGTTCTTCATGAAACAGACTGTGAGACAAACGAAAAATACTTTCGTCCAAAGAGAAATCTGAGGAAAGACCTATGGACTTCAAATAGTCAGGATCAGCAACAAGATGTTCAGCAAGATGGCGTTCAATGTCATCAATTTCGTTATGGACACGTAAAAGGTTGTCGGCATATCCGCCATTGAGGTAAATGCTAGTTTTATGGTTTTCTGCCCACTCATACAGGGTGTCAAGATGATCCTTCTGGTGGCGATACTTTACAAACATGGCCGTCATGGCATGTTCGCCTTGGATACCTTGCTGAATGCTGGAAAGATACATGTTACCGAAGAAATAGGCTCGCATTAGATTTTCTCTTGTGGAATGCGAGAAGTATATCAGAAGATCATAAAAAATGCAAGGTCAGCGTTAATTTATGAATTTAGGTTGGTTTGTCGTATTTGTAGGCCAAAGCGTGAATTCGTATGGCTACACTGATTAAGCCTGCAATCATAACTGCGCTTCCAGACAAAATAAGCGCATTTAGGTCAAGAAATATACCTAAAGCGAGAAGAAGGAAGCCAAAAAATCCAAGATGTTTCCTTAAAAGGAAGTTAAGTACGTCCTCTAGTGTTGTACTCTTGGAAAGATATCGTTCAGGAACAACACTGTCATAATTTGTCGAAGATTCGGTTGATTTCATAATGTTCTCCGTTTGTCATAATTATTGGTGTTCATTTGTTTAATTGTTCATCAGACACAGGATGTTGTACTGTATCGGTGTTTGAATGATTAACTAAATTTTATTCAATCCATGTTAAGACAATGCAGAGTTGCTAATCTTAACGGAATAAAGATTTAGTTATGCTGATAAGGAACTATCAGCAACTTTTTGAGCATCAAGGATTCCCGCAGACGGATGCCAACACCTTGGCACGGTCTTGAGTAGTGTACTATTTACAGAGGTTCGCTCTATATTTTGTGCGCCACACTTATCCCTATCGTGTTCAAAGCCACAATTAACACATACCCAAAACCTTACATCAAGTTGCTTTAGACCCTTGGGACCACAAATGCAATCACAATTCGAGCAAACCTGAGTTGAATAACTTTCGTTGATTAACGCAAAGCCCCTTCCTGCCCAACGGCAAATACTGGATAGTTGACTC
>NZ_SCQN01000069.1 GCF_004321985.1 Castellaniella sp.
GGTGCGAGGTCACCCAGTCACGCGTGCGCACCTCAAAATGGCCGAGCCGGGGGCGGCACTCCCCGAGTACATGGCAGCCATGCCGCCGGCGCCGAGCGACCGCTTGCTCCGTCGGCCAGCGGCGGCCATACACGTTCCCTACGCCGCCTCGCTTTACGACATGCTCGATCGGGACTGGCGCCGGTCCGGAACGGTCGATGCGTACCATCTGCTGGAAGCGTGGAATCTGTTCGAACTCACACTTGTGGGAATCACGCCACCTGGCGCCATGCCCGCGAACCCGTCAGCCCTGCAGGGGCACACCGCGATGGACCTCCGCGATCTGTGGATCACGGTCCGCGCCATGATCGACAACATGATCTCGTTGTCCCAGTGTTCGTCGTGCGGGATGCCGCTGCTGACTATCGACGGTCCCGACAAGAGCAACTGGTCGCGCCTGCTGCGACCTTGTCTCTGTTGCGAGTGGGGAACAACGATCCTTCGTCGAGCGCGAAATGCCGGCGTCGTAGCGCCTATTACCCTCGCTACATCCACAACCCCATCACTGGTGCGCTTGGGCCTGGTCGGCGACATGCCGCTGACCGGGAGTTGAAAGGAGGATTGGCGGCCCATCGGTAGCGCATGGACCCACTACCTTGGGACTATGCGCTACCAATACCTCCTCATCGCGGCCATTCTTGCGCTTACCCCGATTGCGGCGCCGGCGCAGTCTCATTCACCAGCGCCGGAAGGGTGGCTGTGGTATCGCGAGCAGCCGGTTCAGAAGCCGGCCGAGCCGCAGGCTCCGAAGCCTGCAGCGACGGCGGCCGCGCCATCCGGTCCCGCCATGTGGTCGACCGCGTGGATCCGGGACACTCTGCCGAGGCTGATGGACCAGGCGGTTGAAAAGCCGACTCCCGAGAATGTTCGCGCCTACCTGGCGCTGCAGAAGGTCTCGGTCAATCGCGCCCAGGCCTACGCCCAGATGGCGATGATGGTCACCCAAGGAAACGCCGGCCTGGATGAGAACGCGCGGTTTCCGTCGGCCAGTGCCGCGGCACAGGAAGCGGTTTCGCGCGCACAAGGTGGCCTGATCGGCGGCATCCAGACGCTCGCCAAATCGGCGGGGCTGTTCTTTTTCTTCCGCAGCGACTGCCCTTACTGCCATCGCGACCTGAGCGTCCTTCGCACACTTGAACTCGTCACCGGCATGCATGTGACGGCGGTGAGCCTCGATGGGCAGGGCATCGACGATCAGCTGTTTCCGAACTTCCTCATCGACAACGGCCAGGGAGCGCGCCTCGGCGTCCGAGCAACCCCGGCGTTCTTCCTCGTGCGCCCGCCGAATCTCGACGATGTTGTTGAAATCGGGCAGGGATATTTGAGCCTGGACGAGCTGGAGACGCGAATCGTCGAGCAAGCCTATTACCGGCACTGGCTTGGCGCCGAAGACTTCCAGCGGTCCCGCATCGCCGCGCCGCTTCAGGCGCAATCAGGCAATGCGAGTGCGCCACCTGGGCTGGACGGCGACGACATCGCCGTGATCCAAGCCGCCGTCGCGACGCTCCCGCCAGATCATCGAACCGCGGAGGAGCGCGCTGCGTCCACCTCTGCGGGCCAGCCATCGGCCCAGTAACTACTCCCAGAGGCACGTGCCATGAAAAGGTGCATCACGTCGGTCTGCGGCCTGGCGCTCCTCGCCGGGATGTCCACCGCATCGTTCGCTCAACAGGGCGGACTGCAAGGTCAGATGGACCAGATGTTCGGCCAGATGAGTACGGCGGCACCGCCGCAGGTCATCAATGACGCGCGCCGTGGCGTTATCAGTGGTGGCTCATTGGAGATCCGCTCGCCGGTGGCACCCCCGGGGGCCACCGCCCTGAACTTCGCTCCTCCTGAAGTCAGCGCGGGCTGCGGCGGCATCTCTCTC
>NZ_SCQN01000052.1 GCF_004321985.1 Castellaniella sp.
TGGCAGTTTACGCGACGAGTGCCTGAACGTCAGCTGGTTCCTGTCGCTCGAAGACGCGCGTCGGAAGCTTGAAAACTGGAGACAGGATTACAATCATTTTCGACCCCATTCGGCCTTGGCGGATGTCGCGCCAGCCGTGTTCGCACACCAGTTCGCTGGCGTGCACGATATGCCGGATTCTCTACAGTAGGCCTGTCCATATCGCGGGAGGAGGGCAATTTCCTGCTGGCCCTGCTCTGAGCGCATCCACGTCTCGGCCGCGTCCCGGATCATGGGGTCCTCTGTCAGTGTCAGCAGGGCGTGTGTATACTGAGCATTGCCTTTTGACCAGGCTTTTACCCGACGGTGAAACAGTTCGTGAAACACGGTAGCTTCAACGTCCCTGGGGGATGTTGCCCGGTCAGTAAAGACGTGGACTACCCCATAGGCTGTAACCGTGCCCTTGGTTCCGGCGGGAAGCGAGGGGAGAATGTCGCTCACGGTATTACTTACGAGATACCGTACTTCCCCAGACCCAAGCCCCGCCCGCGCAAGAGCCTGCTACACCACCTGCTCGACCTGGTGCTTGGGCATCGTCGGCTGCGCTGAGTCGTTCTGGCGCAGCACGCGGGGAGCGCCGAATTTCCGGCCTAGCTCCTGACCTGCTCGGCCCTCCCTTCGCATCACGCGCTGCCTCATGGCGCGCCTTCAGCTCCTGCCCATGGGTGGACTCCGAGAAGGCCACAGCCTTGCTCTGATTCTTTACGGGGCGAATGTCGGCTAGGAAGTAATTCTGGGCCTGCTCGTCTCCCATGTCCACCCAGCGGCGGTACAGCTCATCCTCAGCGGCTTTTAGCGTTGCCTCATCCTTGGTGGCGTTGGCTAGCTCCACCACCTTTTCCACCGGGGTGCGGCCTAGGCGGGGGGCTTAGGCTTGGTCGGGGCGGGTTCAGAATTAACAGTGTTAATTTCTGGAGCCATAGGCGCATCGCCCCCTGCCGGGCGCCGGCTCACGGCCTTCTGGATGGGGATGACTTCAGCGGTGGTGCCGGGCATATTGTTTGTCCGGGGGACTGGATCATCACGGGAGTGCACGGGGAATACTACCCCTACAAGCCAGATATTTTCGCAGCGGCATACGATCCCGTGGAGGAGAAGTGACGCCCTGCATTCTTGACATCTTGGCCACGACCCGGAGAGCATGGGGACTATCAGAACAACAGGAACGAAAATGCTCATCGACAATATCGAGTCCTACACACGCATACTCGCAGGACTTCAATCAAAAGACCCAGAGGTCAAGGACTATGCCAACTGCTGCCTGTCTTACCTCGTGTGTTTCCTGCGGCTCAGAATGATTGTTCTACCCCCTCACGTCGTGGCCATGCTGAATTATTTACCAGAGGTTTGAAGATGGCACTAACACCAGTAGTAATCGACTTCGAGTCTTTCTGGAGCCCAACATATTCTCTATCGAGGATGAATCGGATAGAGTATGTCATGCACCCCGAGACGGGATTGATCTGCATATCGGTGAAAATCGGCGGCTCCCCACGGCAGTTATCTGCGGGCCGGATATTCCCGCCTTCATTAACACTGTTAATTGGGATGAGTTCTGGGGGGGCGGACAAAAACTTGGACTCCTTTGGAGACCATCCATGTATTCGTACGCAGAGCGCATAAGGGCGGTGCAGTTGTACATCAAGTTTGGCGGGTGCATGAACGCCGCCATCCATCAGCTCGGTTATCTTCGATTACATTGGCTGCCCGGCTGCTGCTGGCGACTACCAGTTTCTTCGCTTCCCAGTCCAGCACAACAGTACCGGTGATATCTCTCGCGCCTCGCACAGCAGACGGGAGGTGTGCGAGATATGTTCGCATTGCGATACGTATATTCATGCGATACATTTGGACATGATCAATACCCTCGCACACCATGCGTATGCATAATCCTCCCCATCCCGGCGAGACGCTGCGTGAAGACGTTCTGCCGGCTTTGGGTCTGTCGGTGGCTGAAGCGGCACGTCAGCTCGGCGTGAGTCGTGTCGCCTTGTCTCGCGTGCTGCATGGGCGTGCCGCAATCTCGGTTGATCTGGCGCGGCGTCTGGAAGCTTGGCTGCGCAAGCCGGACGGACGTGGCCCGAGTGCAGAGACATGGCTGCGTGGCCAGGTCGCCTATGACCTATGGCAAGCCGAGCATTCTGGCCGTGATCTTCAGGTTGATCCTGCGCACGAGGCGCTGGCCTGAAACTAGTCGGAGCGTGAATCAGCGGACGTTACGTGATCAGCCTGCGCGTGGTCGATCGGTGGGAGGCCCCTATCCGATAGATCTAGCTGCGTGAGATCATGGGTGCTCCGGGCAGGTGGGCGGTGTCGTCCGGTTTCGGGGCAGTCCGCCGATGCAGTGTTTGTCCACCACGACGGGTGCATCCCATCAGCGCCGCTTCGCCGGGCGCAACCAAATTGCCCTCCGCTTGAAACAGTATCGCCTGTACCTGGCGTCCATTGGCGCTGAGCAGGATCTGTGAGCGGGACACCAGTCCTTCTGCGCGGCAGACGTGGCAGTCGGTGCGCATGATGGCGATCGCCTGATGCTGCGTATGCAGTCCCAGGCGACTGGCCCGCAGTGTCGGGGCTGCATTGGGTCCGGTGCTGAAGAATGGTGACGTCATAGCTCGAGGGTCTGACCGCTATCTTTGAGGATCAACTCGGCGACATCGCCAGTTGCTGCCGTCGCGTAGATGCGCCCTCGAAAACCGTCACGAACCAGCTTGGGCAGGTAGCCGTAACGTTTCTAGTTGATGCGCATCAATATCGTACTGATGGCCACTACTTATGCTAAGGCCATTCCCATCCCGACGCTTCGGCCTCGACCGTCAAACCGGCCGAGAAAGCAGTGTCGCAGCAGGCGTTCAATGCGCAAATGGAGAAGCTGCAAGCCGCTCGTGCCAAAGCAGCGGCGGCCAAGACTCCAGAGGAGCGCTAAGCAGCCATGCAGGAAGGTATGCAAGCGATGAAAGATGGTATGGCCATGATGAGTACGATGTACGCTGAGCAGTGTCCTGCCGGCAGACAGCCATCGGGCATGATGGGCGGCAATAATGGCATGATGGACATGATGATGCAGATGCCCGAGTTCGGTGGCGGTCGTCAGCAATGTTCGCGATTAAGGAGAGCGCTCATGCGCAAAGTATGGACCCTGCTGCTAATGGTGCTGACACTGAGCCTTTCTGGCTGTGGCTATAACGCTTTGCAGTCCAGCGACGAACAGGTCAAATCGAACTGGTCAGAGGTGCTGAACCAGTACCAACGCAGGGCAGATCTCATTCCTAATTTGGTCAACACCGTCAAAGGGTATGCGGCTCATGAAAAAGAAGTGCTGGAGCAAGTAACGGCCGCTCGAGCGCGAGTCGGTTCGGTCCAAGTCACTCCAGAGTTGCTGAATGATCCTGAATCCTTTGCGAAATTTCAAGCGGCACAAGCCCAGTTGACGGGTGCGCTATCCCGGCTGTTGGTGGTCTCAGAAAACTACCCGCAACTGAAATCTGACGCCAATTTCCGCGACTTGCAAGCGCAACTCGAGGGCACCGAGAACCGGATTACCGTCGCACGCAACCGGTATATCAAAGCTGTCCAGGACTATAACGTTACGGTAAGAAATTTCCCGTCCAACCTCACCGCGATGGTTTTCGGCTACAAGGTGAAGCCGAATTTCACCGTAGAAAACGAAAAAGCCATTGCCGCCCCGCCACGTGTGGATTTCGGAACGTCAACTGGATCGAATCAGGTGGGCGCCAAAGGAAGTAGTCAATGAGAATCTTGCGTGAGATGTGGGCCTTGCTGGCGGTGATCACGCTGTGTTGGGGTTCAGCTACCGCCGCTCAGCCAGTGCCTGTTCCCCCTTTGACTGCACGTGTCACTGACCGAACGGCCACCTTGACCAGTGAGCAGACAGCAGCCTTAGAGCAAAAGCTGCGGGCCTTCGAGGCCGCCAAGGGGACTCAGCTTGCCGTACTCATCGTTCCAACCACTGGAGATGAGCAAATTGAGCAGTATTCGCTTCGCGTGGTTGAGAAGTGGAAGCTCGGGCGCAAGAACGTAGACGATGGCGCACTGCTAATTATCGCCAAAAAAGACCGAACGTTGCGCATCGAGGTTGGGTATGGTCTGGAGGGCGTGCTAAACGACGCCACCAGCAAGCGCATCATCAGCGAAGTCATCGTGCCACGCTTTCAACAGGGGGATTTCTATGGCGGCATCGAAGCTGGGGTCGACCGCATGATTGGAGTGGTCAACGGCGAGCCGCTACCTGCACCCACCCAACGTGCCCACAGTGACGATAGGGGGGTCGGGCAACTGGTGCCAGTCATCTTCCTGTTGGTGGTGGTGGTCGGAGGAATCCTCCGGCAGGCCCTTGGGAGGTTGCCTGCAGCCATCGTTGCAGGTGGTGGTGCAGCGGTGCTGGCTTGGCTATTTATCGGGGCCATCTCGGTGGTGTTAGGAGCTGGATTGATTGCCTTTATGTTCACTTTGGTGGGGGGAGGCATGGGTGGACGTGGCGGTTGGCGTAGTGGTGGGGGATGGTCGGGTGGTTTCGGAGGTGGCAGCGGACGCGGCGGAGGATTCGGCGGTGGTGGCGGTGGCTTTGGGGGTGGTGGTGCCTCGGGGAGGTGGTAAAGATGGATCTCAAACGCATTTGCCGGCATCTCGTTATGACCCACTGGCAAGTCAGAAGAACTTTCGTCCCATCCACCTTACGAGCGATCGAAACAGCCATTACACGAAGTGAAAAAACCCATGCTGGTCAAATTCGAGTTGCGGTGGAGGGCGCACTGCCTAGTGGAGCGCTGTTGCGCGGTCAGACGGCCAGTGAGCGTGCCGTTGAGGTGTTTTCCCTCTTACGTGTGTGGGACACGGAGCACAACAACGGCGTGCTGATCTATGTCTTGTTGGCGGATCGAGCGGTTGAGATTGTTGCCGATCGCGGAATTCACACCAAGGTCGGCACCCAGGAATGGGCAAAGGTCTGCCATTCGATGGAAGTCATCTTTGGTCAAGGCCGCTATCTGGAGGGAATGGAAGCAGGTATCCGGGCGGTGACAGATTGTCTCGCAAAACATTTCCCGGCCGTTGACGGTGAACTATTGGGAGACTTGCCAGACAGTCCCGTGCTGCTGTAGTGGCCCACGATTTGCGGCACATAGCCGAGACTTTTGCAGGGTTCGTACGCTCATGTGGATGGCAGCAGCGAACTCTTCGCCCACTGCGGCAGGAAGGATCACGCGGTCCCGATAGACCTAGCTATGCGGGATCACAGGTGCTCCGGGCAGGTGAGGGCGCTAAAAATCACGCTGCGCAGACTGCAGGGTGACGCCGCTCGATGAACAGTACAGCACCTTGGGACTTCTTGGCTTGGGACTTGGCCTCGGATGCTGCCTGGGCAACCTGGTGATGGGATTCATAGTCGCCGGGTTCCACTTCGACCGCGCCTAGCGACAGAGTGGGCAAATCGTAATGGCGGCACTGGCCCTGGCGATCTTCGGCTTCGTAGCCACCAGACACGCTCAGGCCGGCATCGGCCAGCTTGCGGACGAGCTCATCGGAAAATTCCGTCAGCATTTGGTCACACTGCAATCGCCAATCGGCACTGTGAAACAGCAGAATGAAATCGTCGCCGCCGATGTGGCCGAGAAAGTCCTGTTGCACATCGGTGTGGCGCGACAGCACGCTGCCGAGCAGCCGAATCATCTCATCGCCCAGCTGATAACCGAAAACATCGTTAAAGGGTTTGAAATTGTCCAGATCCGCATAGCACACGCTAAAGGGCAGGCCGCTGGCCAGATAACGCTGGATCTGCCGGTCGATCGGGACATTGCCTGGAAGCTGTGTCAGAGGGTTTGCATAACGGGCTGCGTGCAGCTGCATGTGGTTGAGCGCCAGCAGGAGATCCTGGCTAGAGCCTATACCCAGATAACGCCCATGGTGCGTGATCAGGAAATCGCTGACCATACGGTTGCCTTCAGCCAGCGACCGGCTCAGTGTGATCAGTGGGGTGGACATCTCAAAAACCTGGGGCTCGTTGTCCATGAAAATCCGGCATGGCTTACGGCCGTAGACCTCTCGTTGATACGGTAGGGAGAACCGCTCGACCAGGACGCTGCGAGTCAGGACGCCCACGGGGACACCCTCATCCACCACAGGCAGGGTGTGCAGATCTGGATGAGCTCTGAACCGCTCAAAGACGATCTCATTGGGAGTATCGGAGCTCACGCTGGGGACGCGTCGCATCAGTTGCAGAGCCTGTCCTCCTGTTTCGTCGACAGGCAGGTCCGGTTCAATGCCATGCGGCGGCACGAACAGGTTATGCACGGCGAGACGCATGGAAGCCGCCTGGATTCGATCCTGATCCGGCTCGGCGGCTGGGCGCTCGATGAAGTACCCTTGGACGCCGGCCACGCCTTGATTCCCCACGCAGGCGAAGTCTTCCTGGGTTTCGATACCTTCTACAATCACAACGGTGCCGGCGACTGCTGCGATATCGTTGACTGAACGCAGTATCTGCTGGCGCAGTAAGTCGTTGTGGATCCCTGACGAAAAGGCTTTGTCGATCTTGACGAATTCAGGGCGTAGTTTCAGCCAACGCCCGAGATTCGACGAACCCGCCCCCAGGTCATCTATTGCAAAACGGATACCCTGAGAACGGAATCTGCTCAGAATGGGCTGCAGGACATCCCACAAATCATCGGCTGTTTGCTCGGTCAGCTCCATCACCAGCCGTTCGTCCGTCAAGCCAGCCTCGACCAGCAGTCCGCCGATGTTCAGGCCCTGCTCATCGGCATATGCCAATGCCCGGGGACTGATGTTGACGAACAGGTATCCACTAAGGCCCAAGGCCGCAAAGCGACGGACGATGGCTCGCACGCAATGATGTTCCAGCGCAACATCCAGGCCTGCGCTGCGAGCCACCGCGAATAGTGAAGCGGGCTGATGCAGCGGCCCGCCCTCAGGACCACGAATCAGTCCTTCATAGCCGAGGATAACCCCCTCGTGCGGCCGAAGGATGGGCTGAAAAACCGGCGTTAAACCATTGGTAGCCAGCAACTCGATCAACTCGTGACGGAGTGCCGACTCTTCGCAAGCCAGTGCGGGTCGCGCCGCTTTCTCATGCTTAAAAACTGTAGACACAGAATCCATTCACCCACCTTGGGCTCACTTGATAACGACACCTTAACCAAAGTAGATGACGGATCTGTGACGAGAGGGTGGCAGTGAACGATGCCGTGTTGGCTGGCGCCAATCCCGTGACTTCTCAGGGCGGCGCTATTTTCCGGGTTCTCTCACGCTCCGTGTGGAGAGGCCTGGGTCTCGGCATTGCAGGCGTACCAGCCCCGGGTACGGTTGACCACGCGCACCACGAGCAGCATGACGGGTACTTCGATCAGTACCCCCACCACGGTAGCCAGCGCCGCGCCGGACTGAAAGCCGAACAGGCTGATGGCAGTGGCCACGGCCAACTCGAAGAAGTTGCTCGCGCCGATCAGGGCCGAGGGGCATGCAATGTTGTGCCGCTCACCCAGGCGCCGGTTCAGCCAATACGCCAGCGCGGAGTTGAACAGCACCTGGATCAGGATAGGCACGGCCAGCATGGCAATCACTAAGGGTTGCTTGATGATGGCTTGCCCCTGGAAAGCAAAGAGCAGAATCAGTGTCAGCAACAGTGCGGCGATGGACAGCGAGCCAATGCGCGCCAGCACCGCATCGAAAACGGCTTGGCCACGGTTCAGCAGTGCCCGGCGCCAGATCTGGGCGAGGATGACCGGGATGACGATGTAGAGCGCAACCGAGGTCAGCAGCGTATCCCACGGCACGGTGATGGATGACAGGCCCAGCAGTAGTCCCACGACGGGAGCGAAAGCAAACACCATGATGGTGTCGTTCAGCGCCACCTGGGACAAGGTAAAGAGCGGGTCGCCGCCGCTGAGCCGGCTCCATACGAACACCATGGCCGTGCATGGCGCGGCGGCCAGCAGAATCAGCCCCGCGATGTAGCTGTCGAGTTGATCGGCCGGCAACCACGGTGTGAACACTTGCCGAATGAATAGCCAACCCAGAAACGCCATCGAAAAGGGCTTGACGGCCCAGTTTACGAACAGCGTGACTCCAATGCCGCGCCAGTGCTGGCGCACCTGGTTCAGCGCACCGAAGTCTACCTTGACCAGCATGGGGATGATCATCAGCCAGATGAGTAGCCCCACCGGCAGGTTGACCTGGGCGACCTCCAGGCTCCCGATGGCCTGGAAAGCGGCGGGTGCAGCCTGTCCCAGCCAGACGCCGGCGACGATACAGAGAAAGACCCATATCGTCAGGTATCGTTCGAAAACACTCATGCTTCCCTCTTATGCTTCGCCAATGCTGCGCAGTTTACGCTGCAAGGACATGGCATCCAGGCTTTCCAGCGGCAGCGACAGGAGGAGTTCGATGCGGCGCTTGAGTGTGATCGCTGCATCCTGAAATGCCCTCACCTTTGCTTCGTCGCTGCCTCTCATGGCGGCCGGGTCAGGCACGCCCCAATGCGCAGACGCGGGCTTGCCTGGCCAAATCGGGCAAACCTCGCCAGCCGCGTTATCGCACACAGTCAAAATGAAATCGAACTCTGGAGCGCCAGGCTGGGTGAATTCGTCCCAACTCTTGCTGCGATAACCGGTTGCCGGCATGCCGAGTTTTTCCAGGGTGACCCGTGCCAACGGATGCACTTCGCCCTTGGGGTGGCTGCCGGCGGAATAGGCCCTGAAGCGGCCATTGCCCAGACCGTTGAGCAGCCCTTCAGCCAGAATCGATCGGGCGGAATTGCCGGTGCAGATGAACAGCGTGTTGTAGAACTTCTCCGACATGATCGGTTTTAGCAGCAAGATTTGCTGGAGCTACCGGCAGCGGAGGGCGTGCAGCAGGTGGAGGGAGCAGACGTGGGCGTACAACAGGCAGGTGCGGCTGACCGCTCAGACTCGTTGAAGGTCGGGATGCCCTCCAAAGTGTGGAAATGTTCCCAGGCGATGCCCTGAGGGTCGGTGACCCAGTGCTTTTCACTGCGGGAATAGCAACAGGTGGTTTGGCCCTCATCAAGGATCGGAGCCTCAGCTGCCTGAGCTTGCGCCTTGAGCACGGCCAGATCCGCGTCGTTGTCGACCTGAATGCCGAAGTGGTCCAGTCCCACATCGTGGCTGCGCGCGGAGATCGCAAAGTTCACAGGTGGATCTTCCAGCATCCACTTGGCGTAGTCCGCTTCAACCCGGGCCGGCTGAGCGGCGAAGAGGCTTGAATAGAAAGCGATATTGCGGTTCAGGTCGTCGACGTACAGATGCACGTGAAAGCGTTTCATGGAATTCTCCCAGTTCAACAGGTTTGGCAGCAGGCCTTGTTGGGACTGACTTCGCAAATGCCGCCCTGGCAGCATTGCTCGGTCAGGTAGCCCAAGAGGCCGTTCATGCACGAGAAATCGGCGCGGTAGATCAAGTTTCGGCCCTGCTGTTCGACCGTCACAAGGCCGGCGTGAGCCAGTTCTTTGAGATGAAAGGACAAGGCGTTGCGCGCCATATCCAGATGATCAGCCAGGACGCTGGGCGTGAGCCCTTCCGTGCCAGCGACGACCAAAGCACGGAAGGCCCGCAGACGCTGTAGGTGAGCCAGGGCCGCCAATGCGAGGACGGTTTGGTCTTCAGTCATGGTTTAATAATACAAATATTCAACGATATTTGAATTATAGCCAAATATCGGGCCTGATGTAATACCCCGAACGAATTCCGGGGTGAGAATTTTTGATCGCCTGATGGTCGGTAATGACACTCACTACGCGGCTGGTTGATCGCATGGTTCGACGACTCGTTGCTCGTTAAGCGATTGTTCAGATTTTGGAGAGTAATGTCAGTCGAACAGCACTTGATCGACGGATGCGTGCCCTGGGCCGCTGGTTCTTTTGAGTACGCCTCATGACGAATTGGCGCAGGCGCATCAGGGAGGGGTATGAGTACCAATCCTCAAGCTGAGCGGCCGTACAAAGGCAACGACCGGCTGCTTTTCGGCATCATCATGGGCGTCGTGGCGTTCTGGCTTTTTGCCCAGACGACACTCAACGTTGCGCCTGACATGGGCCGCGCCCTTGGGCTGAGTGCGAGCGTCATGAACGTGGCGGTCGCGATCACCTCGCTGTTCTCCGGCATTTTCATCGTGGTCGTGGGGGGCTTGGCCGACCGCGTGGGTCGGCTGAAGATCACGCGCATTGGCTTTTATCTGAGCATTGTTGGCTCGTTGCTGGTGGCGATTACGCCGCAGGGCCATCTCGCGGCACCCGTCATTCTGTTGGGCCGTGCGTTGCAAGGCCTTTCGGCCGCATGCATCATGCCCGCCAGCCTGGCCTTGGTAAAGGCCTTTTGGGACGGTCCTGAACGGCAGCGTGCCATCAGCATGTGGTCGATCGGCTCTTGGGGAGGCTCGGGCCTGTGCTCACTCGTGGGTGGGCTGATGTCGCAGAATTTCGGCTGGCGTTCGATCTTCTGGGTGGACATTGTGGTTTGTCTGCTTGGCTTGTGGATGATGCGGGGCGCACCCGAAAGCAAGGTCGAGACGAAGGGCGAATACAAATTCGATCTGTCGGGCGTACTGACTTTCATGGTCACCATGGTGGCACTGCAGGTTCTGGTGACGCAGGGCAACAAGCTGGGGTGGACCAGCCCTGTTGGGCTTGCGCTGTGGGTCGTGTTGATCGCGTTCGGCTGGATGTTCCTGCGCATTGAAAACAGGAAGCGAAGCGCGTTTTTCGACTTCGGCCTCTTCAGGAATCCGATCTACACGGGAGCGACCATCTCCAATTTTTTGATTAATGGCACCGCCGGCACGCTGATCGTGTCGCTGCAACTGGTGCAGATCGGCGGTGGCATGAACGCGCAGCAGGCCGGTTTTCTGACGCTGGGCTACGCGGTGGCCATCATTGCGTTCATCCGTGTGGGAGAAAAGCTTCTGCAGCGCTTTGGGCCGCGCAAGCCGATGATCTGGGGCTGCCTGATCACGGGACTGGCAATCGTGATGGTGTCGCCTGCCAATCTGATGCTGACGGACTACAAGTTTTTCGCAATCGCAGGCTATTCGCTTTTCGGGATTGGTCTGGCATTCTATGCGACTCCCTCCACGGATGCGGCACTGTCCAACTTGCCGGCAGCCCAGACGGGGGCTGGATCGGGCATTTACAAGATGGCCTCATCGCTTGGCGCTGCCTTTGGCGTGGCTATCTCCGCTGCCATCTTCACCGCGCTGAATGGGAATGGCGCGGATTGGCTTGCCGGGATGGTGACTTTTGTCGGGCGCCAAGATAATCTGGCCGTCCGGGAGGCTGCCATGATCGCGCTGGGGTTTAACGTGCTGATGGTTGCGGTGGCCATCCTGTCGATCATGCTCACGATCCCGAAGGCGACGAAGGAACGGGTTTGAGTCGAATTGAAACGCCCCTGAAACCCCCCAGTGGGTAGTGTTGGCGGGCTACTATTGATCAACTGTCCGTTGGTGATCTTGCGATTGGAGGCTGGCTGCGATGACTGCAAATCAGAAAGGTGGCAATGATACTTTGTTGGCCGGGCTGGCGGGTCTTCTTCCCGATCTTGAACAGGTCTACGCCGATATCCATGCGCACCCCGAGCTCTCGATGCAGGAGAAGCGCACCGCCGACCTGGTCGCCAAGCGCCTGCGACAGACGGGTTTTGAAGTCACTGCTGGCGTGGGCAAGACCGGGGTGGTGGGTCTGCTGAAAAACGGTGATGGCCCAGTCGTGATGCTGCGCGCCGACATGGATGCGCTGCCGGTTCAGGAAGCCACGGGTGTGCCGTATGCCAGCAAGGTGACCGCGACGGATGCGGAAGGCCACACGGTGCCTGTCATGCACGCCTGCGGCCACGACATGCATGTCACATGGCTGCTCGGCGCTGCCGCGGTGCTGGCTCAGACCCGCGCAGCATGGAAGGGAACCGTCATGGCGGTCTTTCAGCCTGCGGAAGAGACGGCGGCTGGTGCGCAGGCGATGATAGACGACGGCCTTTTCAAGCGCTTTCCCAAGCCCGAGGTCGTGCTGGGTCAGCACGTGATGGTGGGGCCCGCGGGCGCCTTGGGTGGGCGCGTGGGTACCATCACCTCTGCGGCTGACAGCTTTCAGGTCCGGCTCTTTGGGCGGGGTGCGCATGGCTCCATGCCGCAGGCCAGCATCGATCCGGTTGTCATGGCAGCCTCGGTGGTGCTGCGCCTCCAGACCATCGTCGCGCGCGAGCTTGCACCCGCTGAATCCGCCGTCGTCACGGTGGGTGCCTTGCAGGCCGGCACCAAAGAGAATGTGATTCCGGACGAGGCGATCATCAAACTCAACGTGCGCACCTTCGATGAAGGCGTGCGCGCCCGGGTGCTGGCCGCCATCACCCGCATCGTCAACGCCGAAGCTGCGGCCTCGGGGGCGCCCAAACCCCCTGAGATCACGCCGCTCGATCGTTACCCGATGGCATCCAACGATCAGGAAGCCACCGAGCGGCTGGCCGCTGTCTTCCGGGAGCACTTTTCGCAAGAGCGTGTTCACGAAGTAGGACCCGCGTCCGCCAGTGAGGATTTCGGCTCATTTGGCACCCAGTGGGGCGTGCCGTCGGTTTTCTGGTTCGTGGGTGGGACGGATCCGGAAGTCTATGCAAAAGCGAAGGCGGCCAATCGCCTCAATGAAATTCCAAGCAACCACAACCCCCACTTCCTGCCGGTCCTGCACCCGACCTTGGAGACTGGCGTTGAAGCCATGGTCGTAGCGGCGCGGGCGTGGCTCGTGGCTGGCTGAACATTGGCGATCACGCGACCATGCTGCCCATTCCGCATGTACTGCTTCTGATATTGGACCTTGGCGGCACCTTCGTGTTTGCTGTCAGTGGCGCAATGGTGGCCGTCAAGCACCGGCTGGATATTCTGGGTGTCCTGGTTTTGGCCTTTGTCACCGGCAATGTGGGTGGCATGACGCGCGACGTGTTGATTGGTGCCGTGCCGCCTGCCGCCATCGAGGACTGGACGTACCTTGCGGTATCGGTTGCGGCGGGCTTGGTGACTTTCATCTGGTACCCCGTCACAGACCGGCTGCGTTTTCACATGCTGTGGTTTGACGCCGTGGGCCTGGCCTTCTTTGCTGTCGCGGGTGCCGAGAAGGCGCTGGTGTACGGTGTCTCTCCCGCCATGGCGGCGATTCTGGGGATGTTGACGGGTGTGGGCGGGGGGATGCTGAGGGACATGCTGGTCGTCGAGATACCCGTTGTCTTGCGTGCGGACCTCTACGCGCTCGCTGCGCTCGCGGGTGCCGCCGTGGTGGTCGGTGGTCACCTGCTTGGCGTGTCACCGGTCATGACGACGGCGGTGGGCGGCGTTCTGTGTTTCGCGCTTCGCTTCATGGCGATACGCCGCGGCTGGCACCTTCCGGCCGCAAAAACGCCGCAGGGGCAGTTGGATGAGCTTCAATCCGAAAATCGACCACATGACGAGGCACGTTGAGTACGGGCACCTGTCCCCCGTGGGGCCTTGCGTCGGCTAACGACCGCTGCTGTCGGTCGTGCGCTCAATTGATTCGGTAACTCTTTGGAGATTGACATGGAAGTTGCCTTGATCGGCGTTACGGGCCGCGTGGGTTCACGCTTGCTTGCGGAGCTGCTGCGGCGCAGCCATCAGGTCACGGGTATTGCTCGCGACATCGGCAAAGTCACCGGCCGGCCTGGACTGGTATTGGAGAGCGCCGACGCCAATCAGCCGGATCAATTAGCGCCCCTACTGAAAGGCCATGACGCGGTGTTCAGCGCCCTGAAGTTCGCAACGGCTGATGCCGCCGCCCTGATTGCCGCGGTGAAGCGGGCCGCCGTCGCCCGACTGCTGGTGGTGGGCGGCGCAGGTACGCTGGAAGTAGCGCCTGGCGTGCAGGCGCTGGATACGCCGGGTTTTCCGGATGCCTACAAGCCCGAAGCGACCGCTGGCCGTGCGTTTCTTGAAGTATTGCGCAAAGAGACACAACTGGACTGGACTTTCGTTTCTCCCTCGGCCGAGTTCGTCCCGGGCGAGCGAACCGGCAAGTTTCGCGTGGGGCTTGACCAGATGCTGGTCGGCCAGGACGGTAAGAGCTGGATCTCAATGGAAGACTTCGCGATTGCCTTCGTCGATGAGCTCGAGGCACCAAAGCATAGCCGCCGGCGCATCACGGTGGGGTATTGACGCGGTTAGCGACCAGGGTGAGCACCCGGTCTCGACAAAATTGCTCAGAGAGACCTGAGCGTGTAAGCCGAGCGCATCAACCGAGGGCGTAAGCAGAAACGATGGATGTCTTGCAGGCAATGAATACCTTTGCCGCCGTAGTGGAGGCCGGCAGTTTCGTTCGTGCCATGGAAACCACCGGTTTTTCCAAGCCCGCTGTTTCACGGCAGGTTGCGGAACTGGAGACACACTTGGGTGTGCGCCTGCTGCATCGAACCACACGGCGGCTGTCCCTCACCGACGAGGGGCGCACCTACTATCAGCGCTGCAAGGAGATCCTGCAGTCAGTGGAGGAGGCCGGTGCCGAGGTCGGTAACGCTGCGGTCATGGCACAGGGGCGCTTGCGCGTCGGTGCGCCGCAAACGTTCGGTGCGCTGCACTTGGCGCCACTTTGGGGGCAGTTTGCGGCCGACAACCCCATGGTTTCGCTCGACATCGTGCTGTCTGATCGTATCGTTGATCTGGTGGAGGAGGGCTACGACTTGGTGGTGCGCATCGGGCAACTGGCGGATTCCGAACTGGTCAGCCGACCGTTGGCCCGGTCGCGTATGGTGCTGTGTGCGTCGCCCGACTATCTGGCGCGCCGTGGCAAGCCCCTGCATCCGAACGATCTGACCCAGCACGATGCGATTGCCTACAGCTATTGGGCGTCAGGTGACGAGTGGCACTTTACCGGGCCCGCTGGTGTTGTTTCGGTGCATGTGCGCGCGCGCATTCACGCCAATAGCGGCGATACCTGCCGGGCCGCAGCCCTGGATGGACACGGCGTGGTTCTTCAGCCTGACTTCCTTATCTACGAGGATCTGCGCAGCGGCCGACTTGTGGAACTCATGCCCGGCTACCGCGGGCCGGAGATCAGCATTCAGGCCCTGTACCCGACGCGCAAGCAGTTGCCACTCAAGGTTCGCAGGCTGCTGGATTTCCTGGTGGACGCGATGCGCGATCCGCCGTGGTCTTTGGCCGAATCGGCCAAATGATGGAGGGTCGTTTTGTCTTTTATAAAGAGACAATCAATCTATTGTTCGCTGATTTATCTTTGGTAAAGAGTTGGATAAAGTGTTGGTCATTCGTTGTTGTCCACGGTCTGGGCGACATCGGCGGTCTGTCACGAACCCGCACACCCTTTCACTAACGAGGTCATCAAAATGGAACGCTCTTTCAAACCTACTGTTGGCAACACAGCCCCCTATGCAGCCTTGCTGCTTCGCCTGGAGCTGGGCATCATGTTCCTGGCCCATGGCCTGACCAAGCTGCTGGTCTTCACGCCAGCAGGAACCGTAAAGTTCTTCGCGAGCGTCGGGTTCCCGGGGTTCCTGGCGTATCCGGTCATGGCGTTCGAGATCATCGGCGGTGCGATGCTGATTCTCGGTGTTTTGCCGCGCTGGGTCGCCGGGCTGGCAGCCGTCGAACTCCTGGTGGCATCGACGGTTCATTGGGGCAATGGCTGGGCGTTTGCCGCCCCCGACGGCGGGGGCTGGGAATATCCGGTTTTCCTGGCGGTTACCGCCGCAGCGCTGGCTTTGCTGGGGGATGGCGTCTGTGCACTGAAGCCATCGTTGCGCAAGTGACGACTTGAGTGGTGGTCGTCTGTTTAAATGAGGCGGCCGCCTACAAGAGCCAGTCGATCGGCAACAGAGCCACTACCTTGACGCCAACCCGGCGCCAGAGGCTTGCACCCGGTTCGAGGCGGTACGTGGTGGTCCTGGAATCGGCTTGGTCAATCCACTCGAGTTTGCCATCCATGCCGATCATTCGTACCTGATAGGCGTGGGACGCCAGAAGCCGGCCAATATTGTCGGCCATTTCACTGGCCAGAGCCGGGCTTTCGATGATAAACCCCATCTCGGTATTCAGCTTCTGAGAGCGCGGATCGAAGTTGAAGGACCCGATGAACACGCGCTGACGATCGATGGTGAACACCTTGGCGTGCAGACTGGAGCCCGAACCCCCTGTCAGCCCTCTGTCGCGGACTTTTGGAATCGAGGCCATGCGTTTCAGTTCAAAAAGGGCGGTGCCTGCCATGAGCAGCGACCTGCGCCGCTTGGCGTAGCCGGCGTGGACTGCAACGATGTCAGTGGCTTCCAGTGAATTGGTCAGCAGCGTGACCTTCACGCCTCTTTGGGCCAGCCCCGCAAAGGCTTCGACCCCCGCCTGCGTCGGTACGAGATAGGGGGAGACCAGCTCCAGCTCGTGGGTGGGATCGCCCAGGATCTGCTGAAGTCTTGGCCAGACCAAGGTGTAGTGAGGCGCTTTGCCCAGCCCCTTGTCCGGGTTGTCGCTCACCAGCGATACGGTGGCCCATTCGAAGCGCAGTCGGCCAGCCAGCAGATCGCGCACGAAGGATTGCTGGGAGATGGCGTCGATATAGGCGCGAGCCTGCGGTTTGCGTGCCATCTGTTCGCCGATGGACGAAAGCGCGCCAGCGGCTGCGGTGCGCGGTTGACACACGACCCGCTCGGCGGGTGAAGAGGCGTCGCTCGTCCAGTAGCGTTCGAAGTCGTCTGCGACGTCTCCTACGACCGGGCCGATCGCCATGATGTCTACATCGATGAAGAGGGCGTTGTCCCCGGCTTCGAAGTACTCGTCGCCGATGTTGCGCCCGCCCACGATTGTGACCTGGCGATCTGCGGTAAACGATTTGTTGTGCATGCGCCGGTTCAGGCGGGAGAAGTCGGTCAGGTATCCCAGCGCCCGCCAGCGACGCGTGGTGAAGGCGTTGAACAGCTTCACCTCGATATTCGGATGGGCATTCAGCGCGGTAATGATGGTGTCTAGCCCCACCGTGTTGTTGTCGTCCAGCAGCAGGCGCACGTGCACGCCGCGCTCGGCGGCACGCACCAGTGCGTCGAAGAGCAGCACGCCCGTCATGTCGCCATGCCAGATGTAGTACTGCACATCCAGTGAGCATTCGGCTGCATCGGCAAGCGCGACGCGCGCAGCAAAGGCGGCCCGCCCATCGGAGAGCGGAACGAATCCTGATTGCGCAGCATGGGTCTGGTGCAGTGGCGCGACGGACTGTGCGAGCCGGGTCGCGTCCGTCGTGCTCGGAGTCGCCGCGTGGTAGGTGGGCGCCTCGACGTTTAGGTCTTTCTTGTGGTGATGGCCGTGCAAGAGTGCCTTCCCGGCCGCTCTCATCATGGCCCGAAAGCGCCTCCTGGAAAAGTGCATGAGCTGGATTCCTTCTTCACCTGGAGGGCTATAACCACACGCGGGCCCGCTGACGGCGTGGCCGGAAGATCGCATACAGGATGAGCAGAACGATGAGCCCCGCGATCACCAGACCGGCGCGTGCGGCCAGCAGCAGGCGGGCTCCCGTGTCGGGTTCTGTTGATGCCCCGCTTCTGAGGACAGCGACTTGCTCGGTCGTGACTTTGCCGGCCGGGTTGCCATAGGCCGTCATCAGGTAGTTGCCCAGCGTCGCGATTTGCGTGTCGCTCATCACGTCGCGGAACCCGGGCATGATGACGCCGTTGCCTTGAGCCGGCAGCTGGATGCCATCCAGGATGGTGAGCACGAGATTGTTAGTCTGCAGCCGTCCAGTGGCGGTGTTGTGAAAAAGCGCCGGCAGACCGCCGCCAGAGCTTCCCTGCGCCTGCGCCTGGTGGCAGGTGGCGCAGTGTGCGTCATAGAGCTGCGGCCCCGTCATCAAGTCCTGGTTTTCGGGCCACGGCTGGCCGCGTACCGTGGAGAGCTGATCAGACGCTTTGCCCCAATCGAAAACGGGCTTGGTATCCACCGTGTCGTGGAGGGCGGGCACGGTTTTCAGATAGGTGGCGATGGCCAGCAGGTCACCCTTCGTCAGGTGCCGCAGGCTGAAGTCGACGGCCTCCATCATGGGGCCGGAAGCCTGGGCCTTGGCCGTGTGGCCCGTGCTCAGGTATTCGACGATTTCCGCATCGGTCCAGCTGCCGATGCCGCTATTGACGTCGGACGTGATGTTCGGGGCATACCAGGGGCCCACATAGGCTCCGCCCAGGAATTGCGAACTGTCCTCTGCCATGAGGGTGTTGCGCGGCGTGTGACAGACGGCGCAGTGCGCCAGGCCATGCACCAGATAGGCGCCCCGGTTCCAGAGCGTGGCCTTGTCGGCGACGGGCTCGTAGGGTTTGTCGTCCAGGAACAGGAAGTTCCATCCAGCCATCGCCAGGCGGATGTTGAACGGAAAAGGAAGCGACGTTTCGGGTCCGGTAGTATCGACCGGCGCGACGCCGTGCATGAAGTAGGCATACATCGCCTGGATGTCGGCATCGCTGGTCTTCGCGTAGCTGGTGTACGGCATGGCCGGGTAGAGATGCTGGCCATCTGCGCGTACACCCTGGCGTACGGCCCGCGTGAACTGTTCAAGCGTGTAGTTGCCGATACCCGCCGTTTTGGAAGGCGTGATATTGGTGGAGATGATGTTGCCGATGGGCGTGGCCACGGCCAGGCCGCCCGCGAAGGGCTTGCCGTCGTGGGCGGTGTGACAGGCCATGCAGTCGCCAGCGGTCGCCAGGTATTCGCCCTTCTGCATGAGATGAAGATCGGGCGAGGAGGGCTCGGCAGCCATGGCGTTTTGCCCCATGCAGAGTGCCAGTGCAGCCAGGGCCAGCCGAAATCCGGATTGCATGCGTGTCGTCGTTTTCATGTCACCCGCCTTTGCGTGGCCGATCACGATTTTGCCGGCGCAGAGTCGCGTCCGCCCAGAATGTGGTGCACCGTGCGCAGCGCGAGCGCCAGGCCGTTTTCGGTGGAGTTGCAGGTGCCGGCGGTGGGGATGACGCCGGTGCTCACCATATACAGATTTTCGTGATCATGCGCACGGCCCCATCGGTCGACGACCGATGTGGCCGGGTTATTGCCCATCATGAGGGTGCCGCAGATGTGCTGGTTGTTCGCGTAGTCGCCATCGCGCGTAAAGCGTAGGTTCGTGCCGCCCATGCGCTTGGCGATCTGGCGAAAGTCGTCCAGCGCGCGGATGGCGCCCCGGTGCGTGTATTCGTCGATCATGTAATGGGCCTCGGGCTTGGGAAGGCCCATGCTGTCCTTTTTCGTGCTGAGCGTGATCCGGTTTTCGGGGTGTGGCAGAACTTCGAGCACGGTTTTCACGTTCAATTCCCGCGCGGCGCTGTGACGCAGCCGGCGCTCGAATTCCGGACCGTAGATTCCGGCCGCGATAAGCGCTGTGGTGGTACCGTCCACCCGCGATATGTTCGTGAAATCCAACCGGTAGGGCGCGTGTTCCTTTCGAAAGCCGCCGTCCCGCATGGTGTTGATCGAACTTGGGCTTTGCGGGCCGCGGCCCAGCCAGAGGTCTTCGTCCGCATCGAAGGTGAGCGACGTGCTGGGGTGATCCATCAGGTGCCGGCCCACCATGTCGTGCGCATTGGCCAAGCCCTTGGGGAACTTGTCGCTGGTCGAGAGCAGCAGCAGCCGGGGGCTTTCAATGCCGTTGGCCGCCACGATGAAGGTCTTGCCCGTGACGCGGTGCGAGCCTTTGTTGCGGTCGTAGTAAAGCGCCGCCGTGACGCGCCCGCGGTCGTCGCTTTCCAGCTTGTAGACGTTGGCGTTGGACATCAGTTTCACGCCGGCCTTCTCGGCCTTCTCCACCGCGCGACCGCCGGTGAACTGGGCGTCGATCGGGCAGATAGGCTGACAGCTGTTGTTGCCCACACAGGCTGGGCGGCCGTCGTAGGGCCGGCTGTTGCGCGCCGTGGTGTTGCTGACGACCTTGTAGACGGGATCCAGCCGCTCGCGGATGCGTCGCATGGCGTAGGGCTCGGCGACCGGCTCCATGGGGAAAGGCTTCGTCCGTGGCGACCCCGTATTGGCCGCGCCCGACACTCCCATGATTTCTTCGGCGTCTTGGTAAAACGGTTCGAGCTCATCGTAGGATACCGGCCAGTCCACGCCCACGCCGTATAGCGTGTGGATTCGGTGATCGTTGGGGATGTTTCGCCAGGCGTGCGCCGCCCAGTGCCAGGTAGTGCCCCCCACCATGCGCAGATACTCCGCGGGGTAGGGATAGGGGCCCGCCTGTACGAGATAGTCGTTGCTCTCTGGCTTGTAAATTGGGTGCGGTGCCCAGGGCACGGACGGATAGGGCGAGACCCAGTCGCTGCGACGCGGCGAATTGCGAAACCGTGCCACGATCTCGTCGCGTGTGCGGCGTGGCCCCGCTTCCAGGATGAGCACCGAGGCGCCCGCCTGGGCTAGTTTCATGGCGGTCAGGGCACCGATAATGCCCGAGCCGATGATGACGAAGTCTGCGTTGAGTGAATCCGCCACGAGCGTTCCTTACAAGGGTTTGCGGGTCCAGCTGCCGTAGGGGCCGTAGGCATAGGTTGGTGGCTTGAGCACGTCGGCCACCATCTGCGCGTTGAGCGCGTGAGCGTAGGCGATGACGTGCGCTTTCGTCCCAGAGCCGATCACACCCAGGAACCAGGCGGTGGCGATTTTTCGCGGCAGGGGGGCCAGCGGTGATTTTGCGTCATCCAGCGTCTGCTGCAGTTGCAGGGGATCGATCTTGCGTTCCTCGATCAGTTGCAGCAGTGCAGCAGCGGAAGCCGGGAAGTCGGGCGCTTCGGCGGCGAGCGCCTGGTAGATCCGGTCGGCCATCCCCGCATTCAGCATCTGACGCCCCGCAATGAGGGCCGACAGCGCCAGGAAGGCGCCGTGCGAGTCAGTCTTGATGGGTTGAGCCAGTGCCCAGGGCATCAATGTGGCGGTGTAGGCACCCACGAGCCCGGCGAGCAGGCGTCTGCGCAAAGGCGATGCAGCGGGCGAATCGGGCGATCCAGAAGACTCGTGCATCGTAGAACCTCCTTGTGAGGAACACTGAGACGCTGACCGTCATAACCATGCTGACGACTAGATCATACGCCCTCACGCGCATGGCAAAAATGGTCTGAATCGACCCGGAACCCTAGACACCCACCACCACCCCATCCCGATACATGGCCACCAACCCGCAAACATCAAGCTGACTCACATAATCGATGCTTCTCACCAGGCCCCGTTCGCACATCATCCGTCCCACGCGTGAAGCCATC
>NZ_SCQN01000085.1 GCF_004321985.1 Castellaniella sp.
GCCGGCCGACGTGGTGGTGCCGGCCTCGACGGTGGTATTCATCGTCGTCGAGGTCGGAATCATGTTGAAGCGGAACGTGCGCGACTCGGTGTAGAAAATCACCACCTGCCCTTCCTGCACTTTCCAACCCAGGCCCAGCTGCGAGGTCGCCGCATCGAGGAGCCCGGAAAGCGGCCCCGAGTACTTGAGGTCGATGGACCGCTGCGGCGTCTCGATACCCATGGCGTCGATACCCGCACCGCGAACACCGGGGAGCGTGACGCCAGAGGCGCCGTACTGGGACGCGGGAACCGGAGCTGTGCCCGCGCCGGGTGTGCTGGGGGCGTCGCTGAGATGCGCGAGGGCATCGGGCGTCACCTGGACGGGGATGTTGCAGTCGCGGCTGATGATCTGCGCGAACTCCTGCAGGCCAATCAGCCGATGCGGGTTGAAGTTCTCGTTGCAGGACAGCTGCGGCGCGGTGCGGCTTGCATCGAGCGCAATGGGGTTCGGGTCAACCCACTGGCCATCGTGGGTGGCATAGACCGACTGGTCATTCGACGTCGAGCGCATGCTCGAGATCTGGGTGCTTGCGTCACGGTCGATCTGGTCGACTTGCCGCATGGACTGCTTGACCGGATTGGCGCACCCGGCCAGACCGAGAACGATCGCCGAGATCGCTGCGGCAAGTAGCTTCCTGGACATGGCAGACAACTCCTGGGTCATTTAGCGGTCCTCCGACACCACCACGAGGGGCGGGCGCTGATCGGGATAGGTGTCGACGCGAAGCGGATTGCTGGTCTTGGCGTACAGGCCAAAGACGCCGCGCAGGGCCGCCTGGAACGAGCCGTCGAACGTGAGGGGTGCCTCGATTCGCCGATCGCTGCTCGCTCGCCACAGCACGCGCCAGCCGGCGCGATGGGCCCAGCTGTAAACGACGGCATGCAGCGTCAGGTCGCGGCCAGATGACCACTGCTCCGCGATCGGCGGCTCGGGCTGCGGGCGCGTCGTGACCGCACGCCCGAGGGGAACCGTCTGAGCAGGGGTGACCGACGCCGAACGGGGCAGCGGTGGCGCTCCCACCAGCGCCTGGCGTGCATTCATCACGGTCGTGCGGGACATCGCGATGCTGGGCGCGGCGGGCTGCACAGGGACAGCAATGGTCTGTCGTCCCGTGACGTCGTCGATGGGGGAGGCCCAGGACGGGCTACTGCCCGTTGATTGGGCGTGGAGCGTCGGGGTGACGGC
>NZ_SCQN01000053.1 GCF_004321985.1 Castellaniella sp.
ACGCCGAGGTCTTCCTTGGCGAGACTGGCCACGGGCGAGTCACTGGCCGCGATCTCCCGTGCTTTCGAAATGGCGCCTTCCAAGTCGCCTTCGCGCGCCAGGGTGCGTACATTCAAATGCTGCAGCGTATCGGGGTTGAACACCTCACCCGTATCGCCTATCTGGAAGCCATCGGCGCGCAGGGTGTTGCGGTAATTCTCAGCCACACCTCGATCACCGGCGAAGTAGATACCGTGACCATAGGCCTGGGCACCTTCGCCCGTGCCGATCTTGTTGAGCTGGAAGCCGTCGTTCTCGATGCCCCGATAGGGTGAGCCGTGCCACGCGGGTTGCTCCATCGTCGCGCCGGCCTGCGCCAGTGCATCGCCCTGGACGTTCAACGGGTACCGCTGGTACAGCTCATCAGGGGTGATACCCAGGCGTGCCGCCGTGGTGGTGTAGAAGTCACGCGCCAGGGCCGCGTAGCCATGGTTCACGTCCGGACTGAAACGCCCAGTGTCGTTGAGCTGCGTCAGCACCTGGTCATAGACGGCCTGCGATTGCGTCTGCTGCGCATCCTGGGCCTGCTTGTCGCTGACGATCTTCGCAGCCTGGTCGGTCATGGCCTGCTGCTGGCCAGCCATGTAGTCCTGGCTCTGCTGATACGTCATGCCGTCCGGATCGGTTTTCAGGTGCGGAAGCAGCGCGGCATCGGCAGGGCCGCCCGCGATGTGCGTGGCATAATCTGCCACCGGTATGCGCACATCCCCATTGGTCTGGATGGCTTCGTTGAGCTGGGATGCCACATCAGGCAGTTTCTCGGCCAGCTGCGTGCCGCTGATGCCGGCCTGCTGCAGTGCGCCGTCCAGGTCGCGGGCCGACACGTACAGATCCTGCAGATTGCCACCCTCGGTCATGTTCTGCACCAGCTGACCAAAGGCCTGCTGGTCACGCCCCCGGGTCTTGCTGGCGGTCGCGGCCTCGCTGAGCTGCGAGAGTGCCTCATAGCCACCCTCGGCCTGCTGGGCTTTCATGCTGTTCGTGACGGTGTCGCGCACAGCCATGTCGTAAGGCTGCGCGGCACGCGGCCCCAAGGCACCGCCCATGATCGCGTTGGTGAGGGATCCCAGGATCAGATCGTCCAGCGTGGTCGGTTGCCGCATCGAGGGCGGCAGCGCCGTATTCATGAGCGCATTGCCGCCTGCCACCGTCGCGGCGCCCGAGACAGCCCCGGTAGCCAGACGCGTGAGTACGCCACCGGGGGCGGCCAGTGGCACGATGCCGCCGGCGGTGGTGACACCGTATTGCATTTGTGCGGCCCGAAGTGCCGCACCGATGTCTCCAGTCTTGGCATACACATCACGGCCCGTGTTGACCGCTGAGGTGAGCGACGGGAAAGCCATGGCCTGCGCGCCATGGGTGACGGCTTGGCCAACCGCTTGCGCCATGCTCGGCATTGCCGCTCCGGCGACCGCTTCCGGTGCACCCATGCCGCCGGTGCCGACTATCTGGGCCAACGTCCCCAGCAAGTTACCGGCCTGGTAGGTGGCCTTTTCCGCGAAGCCGGCATTGGGCGACAGCGTCAATTCTTTCTGCTGCTGGGCATCCAGCGGCTGCACCATGTTGCGCGTCCACCAGTCAGACGCGGCTGTGGTGGGGGAACCGGACACCCAGGAAGCCAACTTGTCGTAAGCCTCTGGCGCGGATCCCAGCACCCAGTTGAATGCGGCGGCGGCCCGATTGAAGGAACTGCCCAGGCCTTGGCCAAACGCCCCCAGCATGGTTGGGGGTGGCGCACCCGGATCCAGCTGGGGCGCGGGGTTGGTCGGCGCAGGAAGCCGCTGCACGCTGCCCTCAACCCCAGCCAGGTTCGGGATGTCGTCGTGGCTGATCGCCGTGTTCGATGGGCTTGTCAGGAACCGTGCCAAATGGGGCGCGACCTGCTGCAGGTTGTAGGGGTCCACGCTACGCGTGAGCAACTGCTGGCGCGCCAAGTCAGGATCCTGGCGCACCGTATCGGCGGGCACACCCAAGATACTCGCCTGGCGCTGCACGACAGCTGCCTGATCCGGGCTTTGCGCGCCCACGGTCATCAGGTTGTTGCTGATCTGGGTGGCCGTTGTGCCCAGCTCCTGCTGGGCGAACTTGGCAATGGCTTCCGCCATGCCGGGAGGGTATTGGTTATCGGACATTTTTAGGGGACCAGTAGGGGTGGTTAAGCCCACCCGTTCTTTTTGATGAAATCACCCAGCGGATCACCGCTACCGCTGCTTTGCTGGTACCGGTACCAGCTTTGGGCGACCTTGCCGGCGCTCGTGAGCAGGGTTCCTGCCGCAGAGCCTGCAGGACTGATACCTTCAGCGCTGGCGGACTCCATCGCACCGGTGGCATTCAGGCCAACGGCCTGGGATCTCTGACTGAGGGCCCCCATCTCGGCGTTCGATTGCACATTCATGGCCTGCACGCCAGACTGCAACTTGGCATTCATGCCCTGTTCCCGGTAGCCCAGGGCCTGCCCCATGGCGTTGTACTGAATGGTGTGCGTGTCGATATCCTTCATCATCTCGGTGGAGGCCTGCACCTCGGCGGCGCTGCCTTCGCCCAGATCGACACCCCGGGCCGCCATGACCGCACGCTGTGTGCCCGCCACCTGGCCCGCGCGCAATGTCTGCTGCATGACCTGGTTCTGGCCAGTGAGCAACGCGGACTGCGCGCCCAACTCGGCCATCTTGGCGTTGTAGTCGCCCACGGTCCGGATCGCATCCGCATTCGCGTTGCCGATGGTCAGCAAGGTGTTCGCGTTCGTGTCGGCAATGTCGGCGTTGATGCCCGACATCTTCGATTGAAATTCCAGGTTGCCCTGCTGCTCCTGCGCGCCGTAGTAGCTACCGGCGGCGGACATGACGCCCCCACCGATGTTGCCGATCAGCGAGGCCTGCGCAAGTTGGGCCTGCGCAAGCTGGGTGGATGGAATGGTCATTTATGCCCCTGTGCTGACTGCAGCCGCGGTTGCGAGGAGTCGCGGATTACGCCCACGTCGCGGTGTGTCTGGGATCGGGCCACGACGCCCGACAGGAAGGCTTCGGCCGATTCCCACACTTGGTCGAAGTCCTCGACGGTGCCATCCGGATTCTGGATGGCCTGATAGTCATCGATCAACCCCTGCGCCCCTATCGGCAGCGTGCAGCCGGCACTGTCCACGGCAAAGCCCACCACGGGGGTGCGCGCCACGGTGTCGCCATCGACAAGAAACAGCGTGAAAAAGCCGGGGTATGCTGGGATGACGTGCTGGGGGGCAAAGGGCGGGGGTGTATAGGCCATGTCACTGCCCCGCTTGCTGGGTTTCGCCGCCCCACTGGGCGGCCACCCGGCACGCGCTGGCGTGCTTGCTCAGGTCTTCGCCATCGGTGAAAGGTGCGGGCACGGCAATGCCCGATGTGACAATGCCGGCGGCAGTCACCGGCAGCACGACATTGGGCCGGGTATCACCCCCGGGGGTGACGACATCGGCAAGCACGAAAGACAGGACGGGCGCCAGGTATCGGTGATCGGCAACCAGGCCGGGGAACCAGACGTAGCCACTTTCGCGGTTCAGGACATGCCGGACTTGTACTTTGACGGCGGATTGCATGGGGGGTCGTCCTCCACAAGGTGTATTGCCCCCACCTTATCCGCCGGGTTCACTAGGCATCCATAGTAGGCATGTAGGCACTTTGTGGTGCCTACTTCCCACGCGCGTACATTTCGTAGTTTTCTACCCTCACCTTACCCTGAGCACTGGCCACTCTCCATGCATGCTCGAACGCATCAACAGAGGAAAAAAGTCGCGCATCGCCCAAGCAAGCATCCGTGATTTTCCCCTTGCCGCCACGCGGAACGTTCAAGGGGTCGTAATCCAAGCTGTGCACGGCGGCCAGGATGGCGGCGATTTGTTGCTGCCGACGGCCTTCCTTTTCTGGTGATGTGGGTGATGTGAGTGCGGGAGCTGTGGCGTCTCCCACATAGCCATGCTGCGCGCGCCATGCGTCAAAGGCCACCACAGGTATCTGCCAGTCCATCACAACCCGACGCTTGTCGCGCCAGGTGCGGCACAGCAGTAGCCGGTTCTCCCGGTCACCGGGGTCAACACCGTGCAAGGCGCCATCCTCGACCTGGCGCGCAAGAAGCGCCAGCCAGAAATCGAAGGTCTCATCGTCGCCGTCACCGGTCAAGACTTGCGCCGCGTCACACAGGCTAATGAATCCTGCCATGCCATCCCCTATCGATCCGTACCCGGTCACACCAGGTCGGAAAACTCGGTGTCCGCGCCAGCTGCGGCCTTGCGCGGCGCCTGCCCGGGCAGGGTGCCCGCCTCGAAGGCTTCCAGAATCTGCTCAGCGGTCATGGTGCCAGACGGCACGTTGTACCGGTGGGCCAGCTGCCACGCCATGCGATCCCGGGTTTCCTTGCGCAAGGCTTCCCGCTGCCGTTCCGCATGCAGGCGCCGATTCTCTGCACGCTTGGCTTCTTTCTGCTTGGCCCGCCACGGGGCCCTGCCGCGCTGGGGGGCTTCGATCACGTGCAATTCAGCCACCAGCGCATCCCACTGACCAAGCCTGCCGTGCAGCTCATGCAGGGCCGCTTCGACCAGGGGCCAATGGGCATACCGCAGTGATTCCTGGCTCACGAACCACAGTAGGTACCAGGTGGGCATATCGGCCACGGGCTTGCCCCGATAGGCGCCAAAGGTCATTTCCATGCCAAAGCCCCCCGCTGACGCACGCACAGGGCCGCATGGTGTGCCGATCGGCACGCGCCAGGGTGCGGTACCGAGGCGGCCGTATCGTGCGCGCGCATCGTGCGCGCGATGTGTGTCATTAACTCATGCAGGATGCGGCACCGGGGCCAGGACGGCCGTATCGCGTGCGCGCATCCGCGCGTGATGCGTCCCATACATGCTTGAAAGGCACCCACCCGGGCGGTTATCGTCGGCCCTGTACCCCAACCTTCAGGACACCACGCCATGCAAACCCGCAGACTTCTACTGATTGCCGCTTGCACCGCCCTACTTGCCGGGTGCGCCCATACATCGGCCGTGGTCGGGCAGTTCTCAGGATCGAAGGATGAATTCATGGGGGAAGCATCGGCCGCCATGTGGGGTGAAGGCACGCTGCACATCCAGACCCAGGCGGGCGTCACCTGTGAAGGCACGCTGGTGCGGCCCACGTCGCTGGTGTCGGGCAACGGGAAGATGCACTGCTCCGACGGGCGCACCGGCACCTTCGTCTTCACCAAGAGCAACGTGTACGGTGGCACGGGCTTTGGCTCCATGTCCGACGGGGAGCGGTTCCGCTTCAACTGGGGCAACGATGTACGTCGGGCAAATTCGCAGTGTGAGAAGTCCGGCAGCACTGTGTCATGCACCCAGTACTGACCTGTTTTGCACCCGCTATTTCGGCCACCGGGTGGGGGCGGAGAGGCCTGTAATTTTTTACTTGCGTCGTTTGCGTCGTTTCTTGCCCTTTTTTGGAAAACTTTCTCATACGCATACATAAAAAAGTTTATATAAAAACCATAAGAAACGACGCAAACGACGCAACCCGGCTCCGCCCGACCTTCTCTTGCCCGGTAAAAGCTGCGGATTCGCAAAAGCTGCGGATTCACCCCGCCGTAGCCTGTGACCGAAAATGCGGGGAATTGCGGAAATGCGAAATCTTGCGCGTTCATCGCAGCCCCTCGGCGGGGCGAACCCGCACGCCTTGCAGGCCGCGCCCCCGCAAACCCGACACATCCCTGACCGGATTGAACCCTCGGGCGGTCAGCCGCCGCCCCAGCGTCTTGCCACTGGGCACCATCCGCAGCATGCCCGAACCCTGCGCCCAGAACTCCCACGACCTCCACAGCCGGGTGTTGCTCTCCACATAGTCGGGGCCGATCTCGCAGCACTCATCCAGCCATTCGGACAGCACATCCATGTCACCCTTGTAGTCGTCGCGCGCCTGGCGCACCGAGGCGGGCAGGTCCAGGCCGTCGCGCTGATAGGCAAGTGCCCCGCGCACGCACCAGGCAAGGATGCCCGACGCCTCAGCGGCAAGCTTTGCCGCCCGCTGCGGGTCTTTGACAATCGTCTCGTCCTGGTCAAAGTTCCGGGTACCTGAGCCATGCTTGTTCACCCTGAAAACGAAACTGCGTCTAGACATTGGGCGTTGGTGGTCACTATCCTGGGCGTGCACAAGGGCGCATGGCCAGAAAACCCGCAGGGACAGCCACTTTGCAAACGGCTATGCATTCTTGTGCGCTTCTTCAAGCACTTCACGGCCCCGATTCGGGGAAGGTCTCGGTGTACGTCGTGCGGAGATGATCATGGAAAAAGCATTAACGCTGAAAGAGGTTGCAGAACTACTTGGCCTTTCCTATAGCACGATCTTCGCCAACCGCCATCAAATCGGCTTCCGGTTGCCTGGCTCCCGCGTCTGGCGCGTTTGGCCGGCAGACCTGGAGAAGTTGCGACCGCAAATGCCCACGCCACAGTCTCCGATCACCGTTCGAGATTATGGCGCTCCACTGGTGCATCAACCATTCCGGACATCTGCCGCACGGGAGGCTTCAAAGGAACTGGATAGGTTATTGGCGTTGGGCCGAAAGCCGAAGAAAAACGGTAACCCGTAATGGTCTGAAATTGGCGTAGGGCTTGCTCAGTCCGCCATCACCGACACAGAACGGGCCGCACGGCTGGCGGCCATCATCCATACCGCCCATGCACGCAAGGTTGGCGCCGAGTCAGGCGCCCAGGATGATTTGGACGGACTGGTGTGATTCATCCCCGACGAGATCGATAACAGACCCCCCTCACGCATTACTAGATTAAACGCTGACGGGGGGCCCTTACGCATTACTGGGGTGGCGGGGGCGCTACGTTGTGGTCGCACTGCCGGCTGCCGGATGCGTGCGCTATGCGCTATGCGCTGGGCGCTACGGGCATCGCGCAATGCGCAAAGCACCCCGGTACCGGCGTCCCCGTCATGTATCATGGCAGCAACGGGAGGGGTGGAAATCGTGAAGGAAGGCGCCAAGCCGTCATTTTTGGGTACCAGTTTGGGTACTTTAAAAAATGAGATCTTCTGAAACCCGCATGAATGCTGCATGTTTGTGTTTCCCTTCGGCACCAGAAGCAGCTCCACGGCTCGGCTCTACGGCTCTACCCCCAAAAACATCGGGGGACTCTACGCCATGCAGCTCTCCCCCATGGCTCTACCCCATTGGCGGGAATGGGCATTCATCAGACACGGTTGATCACCCCTGTCCCGGCATCGAGCCAGGAGGACACGGCCTCCGCCACTCTCAAAATCCCTGAAACTGTACTAAGAACGCTGGATCATCGCCACAAAGCATTGAGGCCCTCAAGAGGGCCTCAATGCTTTGTGGGGAGAACAACCGGCACACCCAGCCGACTGTTCTAATCAGATTATTTTTTGGCCGGAGGAACGCTGGGCACTGCATCACCCGTGGGGGCTGCCGGCACAACGGGAGCAGCAGCCTTGCCCTGCGGCACGGCCGAGCTGGCCGCTGGTGCATTGGTCGCGGGAGCCGAAGTCTTCGACGGAACGTTCGGCACTGCCGTGCCAGTGGGGGCAACCGGAGCTGCCGGCGCTTTCTTGGCCGGTTCACTGAAGCCCGACATGATGCCGGATTCGATCGGCGAACTGGACGGATGGTGCGCTACCCAGGCCAAGCCCCCGGTGGTGACGAAGAACACGATGGCTGCCCATTTGGTCATCCTGGACAGGAAGTTTGCCGCACCCGCCGAACCAAACACGCTGCCTGCGGAGCCACTGCCGAATGCAGCCCCCATGTCGGCTCCCTTGCCCTGCTGCAACAGCACCAGAACGATGATCAGGATGGACGAGATGATCTGCAAGGTCAGCAGGATCGAGTTAAGCAATTGCATGTTGACAGGGCTCCGGGCTGCGCAGTTTACGCAGCCGCTATTTTCAAAAATTCGTCAGCGACCAAAGAGGCTCCACCCACCAGCGCGCCGTCAATATCGGGCTGGGCAAAGAGCGCGGCCGCATTCGCGGCCTTCACGCTGCCGCCGTACAAGATACGGGTCTGGCCCGCGCCGCGCCGCGAGAGGGCCGCACGAATGAACGCATGCACGGCCTGGGCCTGATCGGGAGTGGCCGTGCGGCCCGTCCCGATGGCCCAGACAGGTTCGTATGCAATCACCATCCGCCCCAATGCACCCGCACCCAACGCCAGGACGGGGTCAAGCTGGTCACCGATCACGCGCTCCGCATTGCCCGCATCCCGTTCCGGCAGAGTCTCGCCCACACAAACCACCGGGCTGAGACCACATGCCAGCGCACTGGAAGCCTTGGCCGCCACCAGGCTGCTGGATTCCGCATGCATGGCCCGACGTTCAGAATGCCCGCACAACACCCAGGAACAGCCAAAATCAGCCAGCATGGCCGCCGAAGTCTCGCCGGTGTAGGCCCCACGCTCGTGAATGCTGACGTCCTGGGCGCCCCAGGAGACGGGCGATCCCGAGAGCAACGCCTGGGTCTGCGACAGGTACGGAAAAGGTACACAGACAGCGAGCTCCGTGTCACCGCCGCGAACGGCGCCAGACAGCAAGGCACCCAGCAGCGCCGCATTATCCTGCAGGCTGCCGTGCATTTTCCAGTTGCCCATGACAAGGCGCTTGCGGGGGTGGCTCATGAGAGTCGTTGCAGGCAAATAAAATCGAGTAACCCTGGATTGTAGCGTGTTTACCGGGCTGGCGCTCCAAGCAGAGGCATCATGGACGGTGCATCCAGCATGGGCAGCTCACCCGCACGCGGGTCGGTCCGATCCAAGAGCTGCTGCCGGCCCAAATTGAAAGTCGCCACGAGGCGTGCCAGCGTATCCGCCTGGCCCTGCAGACTGTTCGTCGCAGCTGCGGATTCGTCCACCAGGCTGGCATTCTGGCGTGTCACTTCGTCCATCTGGGTTACGGCGGTATTGATCTCTTCGATACCCGTGGTCTGTTCGCGGTTGGCTGCGCTGATCTCGCCCATGATGTCCGTCACACGCCGGACGCCATCCACGATGTCCCGCATGGTCGCCCCGGCATGGGTAGCCTGCTTGTTGCCCCTGGCCGCCGACTCCACCGAAGTGTCGATGAGCGCCTTGATCTCCTTCGCCGCAGCGGCGCTACGCTGGGCAAGCGCCCGGACCTCGGCGGCCACCACCGCAAAGCCTCGCCCCTGTTCACCGGCACGTGCCGCTTCCACCGCCGCATTCAGCGCCAGGATATTGGTCTGGAACGCGATCGAGTCGATGACGCCGATGATGTCGGTAACCTGCTGGGACCTCTGATTGATCTCACTCATCGTGGACACGAGCTGCGATACGATGGCACCGCCGTCCGTCGCCGTCCTGGCAGCTGATGCTGCCAGCGAATTGGCCTGCTGCGTATTGTCGGCATTCTGCCGCACCGTGGCCGTCAACTCTTCCATCGTGGCCGCCGTTTGTGCCAGGGAACTGGCCTGCTGCTCAGTTCGCGACGACAAATCCAGGTTGCCCGCCGTGATTTCGGCGGCCGCAGAGGCAATCGCATCGGACCCGCTACGAACCTCTCCAAGCGCGCCGCGCAAATTGCGCGTCATGGCCCCGAGGGCACCCAGCAATTGAGCCACCTCGTCCTTCCCACCGGCGTCGATATCCACAGTCAAATCGCGCCGGGCAACCGCACTCGCAAGATCCACCGCATGACGCAGCGGACGGGTCACCGAACGCGTCACGCGCCAGGCGAAGAGCGGTCCCAGCAACAACGCCAGCAACGTCGCCACCGCCAGAACGAACAGCCCCAACCGGCTGGATCGGGCACTCGCGTCGAACAGTTCCTGCACGGAATCATCCTGGAACCGGGACAGTTGGTCGACCCGATCCAGAAGGCCGGCCGTCACCTTCGGCAATTCCTGATTGAAGAAGGCGTCGGCTGCACCGTAATCACCACCATCCAGGCTCTTGAAAGCCTGGCCGCGCGCCTTCAGAAAGGTCTCCCGCGCCTGGCGAAATTGCCGCAGCAGCGTGATCGACTCAGCATGCGTGAGCTGCTGCGCCAGAGCGTCGCCGAGCTTTTGCATCTGCTGGTCCGAAGCCTGGATCGATGCCTTCAGCTTGTGCAGCGTATCCGGGTCCGCAGCCAGCGTGGCCTGCGTCTGGTTGGTGCTCATGCTGATCTGGCGCGTCAGTTGCTGGATCAGCGCGTTGGTCTGAAGCCGGTGGTTCAGCGCCTGATTGTCCTGTTGCGAATCGACGATGCGCCACGCGCCAATCCCGGACATCACCACCAACAGGATGATCACAAGGCCAAATCCCAGGCCCAGCCGGGTGCCGATTTTGAAATTGCGCATGGTGTTGTCCCGCGATGATCGTTTTCGTTGAGATGGCATTGCCTCCGCATCCGGCACGGCGGCACAAATACCGACAGCATGGAGCGTCAGGAGACGACAGGCCATTAACGGCAGGAACTCAGGATTCTTATGGTGCTCCCAGCCGGGATCGAACCGGCATGACCGAAGTCGAGGGGTTTTAAGCCCCTTGCGTCTACCAATTCCGCCATGGGAGCCGCCCTGCGGAGAGGCTCGCGGCATTGTACTCGTAACGCCCCGCGCTTCCGGTGCCGCCACGACCGCCGGACCTCGGGCGCCTCTACAATCAACCCATAGACCTTGAAGCGGAGCCGACCATGAATCCCCGAACCCTGATCCTGTGCGGCGCCCTGTTGCTCGCTCTGGGGGTCAGTGCCGGCGCCTTCGGCGCCCACGGCCTCCGGCGCATCATTTCGCCCGAATCGCTGGAGACCTGGCGCACCGCCGCCCACTACCAGATGCTGCATGGCCTGGGCCTGCTGTTGATCGCCGCGCTCTGGTCGCACGCGTCGCCCACGCTGGCGGCCTGGGCGGGCGGCCTGATGCTGGCGGGAGTGATCGTGTTCAGCGGCAGCCTGTACGCCCTGGTCCTGACGGGCACCCGCATCCTGGGCGCCATCACGCCCATCGGCGGCCTGCTCATGATCATTGCCTGGGTCCTGCTGGCTTGGGCGGCCTGGTCGGGGCGGTAGTTCGGAAAGGAGCACATCATGACGGACCTGTTTGAAAACCCCATGGGCCTGATGGGATTCGAATTCGTCGAATTCGCATCGCCGGCCCCGAACATCCTGGAACCGCTTTTCGAGAAGCTCGGATTCACGCTGGTCGCAAACCATCGATCCAAGGACGTCGCGCTCTACCGCCAGGGCGACATCAACTTCATCGTCAACCGGGAGCCCAAGAGTCCGGCCGCCTACTTTGCGGCCGAACACGGCCCCTCCGCCTGCGGCCTGGCGTTCCGCGTGAAGGACGCTCACCACGCCTACGAGCGCGCGCTGGCCCTGGGCGCACAGCCCATCGAGATACCGACCGGCCCCATGGAACTGCGCCTGCCCGCCATCAAGGGAATCGGCGGCGCCCCGCTTTACCTGATCGACCGGTTCAAGGATGGGGAATCCATCTACGACATCGACTTCAGATTCATCGCGAACGTAGACCGCCACCCCAAGGGACATGGCCTCAAGATCGTCGACCACCTCACGCATAATGTCTACCGTGGCCGGATGGAATTCTGGGCCGGCTTCTACGAAAAGCTCTTCAATTTTCGGCAAATCCGGTACTTCGACATTACCGGGGAATATTCGGGCCTGACATCCAAAGCCATGACTGCGCCGGACGGCCTGATCCGCATCCCGCTCAACGAAGAATCGTCGAAGGGCGCCGGCCAGATCGAAGAATTCCTGATGAAATTCAACGGCGAAGGGATCCAACATGTCGCACTGCTCAGCGATGACCTGATTGCCACAATCGATGCGTTGCGGGCGGCCGGCGTCCCGCTGATGACCCCTCCGCCAGATACCTACTACGAATCGCTGGATACGCGCCTGCCGGGGCACGATCAGCCCACACAGGAACTGCAGGCACGGGGGATCCTCCTGGACGGCAACACCAGCGACGGGGAACCCAGGCTGCTGCTGCAGATCTTCTCCGAGACGCTGCTGGGGCCCGTCTTCTTCGAATTCATCCAGCGCAAGGGTGACACCGGTTTCGGCGAAGGCAACTTCAAGGCCCTGTTCGACTCGATCGAGCGCGATCAGATCCGCCGGGGAGTGATCTCACCAGCCCAGAATCTCTAGCCAGTAAGAGTCGTTTCGACGTGGGGGCGGCGCAGGCAACCGAACTGGCGGAAGCGGTGAGATTCGAACTCACGGATGGGTTGCCCCATCGCCGGTTTTCAAGACCGGTCCATTCAACCACTCTGGCACGCTTCCATAGGTTGAGAACGCGGACAGCAAACGTGTCCACACAACCTTGAAGTCCGCAAGTGTAGCGCATAACGAAGAAGGCGCCCGCAGGGCGCCTTCTTCGTGGATCCTGTCCCCCTGTGAAGGGGGACAGCTTGCGAGATTACTCGCCAGCCGGCGCAGGCGCGGCAGGCCCGCCCTGTGCTTCGATCCCGCCGATGGCCTTGACCGACAGGCGCAGGCGACCACGGTCATCAGCCTCGATGACCTTCACGCGCACCGACTGGCCGACCTTCAGCACGTCGTTGATGTCGGCGATGCGATAGTTGGCGATCTCGGAGATGTGCAGCAGCCCGTCACGGCCCGGCAGCACCTGAACGATGGCGCCGAAATCCAGCAAACGCTGGACGGTGCCCTGGTACTCCTGCCCGACTTCGACATCGGCCGTGAGTTCCTTGATCCGGCGCTCGGCCTCGTGGGCCTTGTCCAGGTCCGCGCTGGAAATCACGATGCTGCCATCATCGCTGATGTCGATATGCGTGCCCGTTTCCTCGGTCAGCGCACGGATGGTTGCCCCCCCCTTGCCGATCACGTCACGGATCTTCTCGGGGTTGATCTTCATCTGCAGCATGCGCGGAGCGAAACTCGAAAGTTCCGTACGCGAACCGTCGAGGGCCTGGCGCATCTTTTCCAGGATGTGCAGCCGGCCTTCGCGGGCTTGCGCCAGCGCGATCTGCATGATTTCCTTGGTGATGCCCTGGATCTTGATGTCCATCTGCAAGGCCGTGACACCGTGGTCGGTGCCCGTGACCTTGAAGTCCATGTCGCCCAGATGATCCTCATCGCCCAGGATGTCGGTCAGAACGGCGAACTTGTTGCCTTCCTTGATCAGGCCCATGGCCACACCGGCCACGTGATCCTTGACGGGCACGCCGGCATCCATCATGGACAGGCAACCGGCACAGACCGAAGCCATGGACGAGGAGCCGTTGGATTCCATGATCTCGGACACCACACGGATGGTGTACTGGAACTCTTCCGGGGCAGGCAACAGCGCCAGCAGTGCCCGTTTGGCCAGACGGCCGTGGCCGATCTCGCGGCGCTTCGGCACACCAAAGCGACCCGTTTCGCCAGTCGCAAACGGCGGCATGTTGTAGTGCATCATGAACCGATCGCGGTATTCACCCATGATCGAATCGATGATCTGCTCGTCCTGCTTGGTCCCCAGCGTGGTGATCGCCAGCGATTGCGTCTCACCTCGCGTGAACAGGGCCGAACCGTGGGCACGCGGCAGCACACCCAGACGGATGCTGATGGGGCGTACGGTACGCGTGTCGCGCCCGTCGATACGCGGTTCGCCACGCAAGATGCGGCCGCGGACGATTTCAGACTCGAGCGCAAACAGCAGGTTATCGACCTCTACGCCATCAGGGGCCACATCGCCACGAGCGGCAGCATGCTCGGCGAGCTTGGCCTTCACGTCGGCGTAGGTCTGGCGCAATGCGGCAGTACGCTCCTGCTTGTCATGGATCTTGTAGACCGTTTCCAGCGCCTCGAAAGCGGCACTGCGCACAGCAGTGGTCAGGACTTCGTTCACCGGCGCGGGCTGCCAGTCCCACTCGGGCTTGCCGGCCTCGGCCACCAGGTCATGGATGGCATTGATCGCGGCTTGCAACTGTTCATGGCCAAACACCACGGCGCCCAGCATCACGTCTTCGGGCAACTGCTTGGCCTCGGATTCCACCATCAGCACGGCGGATTCGGTCCCCGCGACCACCAGGTCGAGCCGCGAATTCTTCAGTTGAGAGACCGTCGGGTTGGCGACGTACTGGCCATCCACGTAGCCGACGCGAATGCCGCCCACAGGGCCATTGAACGGAATGCCGGACAATGCCAGCGCCGCCGATGCCCCCAGCATGGCCGGAATGTCGGGATCGACTTCAGGATTGACCGACAGGGTATGAATGATGATCTGGACGTCGTTGTAGAACCCGTCGGGGAACAGCGGCCGCAGCGGCCGGTCGATCAGCCGGGAAGTCAGGATTTCTTTCTCGGAAGGCTTGCCTTCGCGCTTGAAAAAGCCGCCCGGAATCTTGCCGGCAGCATAGGTCTTTTCGACGTAATCGACGGTCAGAGGGAAAAAGTCCTGACCGGGTTTGGCGGTCTTGGCGGCCACCACTGTCGCCAGCACCACGGTGTCATCCACGGACACCAGCACCGCACCGGAGGCCTGACGGGCGATCTCACCCGTCTCCATCACCACCGTGTGGGCGCCGTACTGAAACGACTTGCTCACTTTGTTGAACATGACATTATTCCTTTTACTTACGAAAAAACCGTGTACCCCGCGCACGGAATCGCGGCATACACGGTTCAACCATGGGGCACCAGACCCCTGGGCATTACTTGCGCAGCCCGAGCTTTTCGATCAGCGCGCGGTACGAATCCGGTTTGCTACCCTTCAGGTAGTCCAACAGCTTGCGGCGGCGGCTCACCATGCGCAGCAGGCCGCGGCGGGAGTGGTGATCCTTGGTGTGGAGCTTGAAGTGCCCGGTCAGCTCGTTGATACGAGCCGTCAACAGGGCCACCTGGACTTCAGGAGAACCGGTATCGCCGGTGGCGCGCTGGAATTGCGCAACGATGTCGGATTTGACGATATCTGCAACAGACATGCTATGAACCTCTAGTACAAGCGGCAGCACCGAGGCGTGCGGCCGTGGGATGAAAAAAAGCACCACGCAAATGTGGCACGGCGCTCATTATAGCGGATCGGGCGTGATCCAGCGCTGTCCGCAGACGATCAGTGCGGTGCGCCGCTATCGCTCGTGCCACCGCCGCGCATACGCTGCCCCAGGCGCCGCGCCCGACGCACTCGCCACAGCCAGGCGATCCAGCCCGACAGGCTGTAGAGAATGAACAGCCCGAACAGCACGACAGGTGGGTCGCTGGACACGAACACAAACACCGCCACCAGCGCGATCATCACCCAGAACGGTACGCTACGCCCCAGTGCAAAGGATTTGCCACTGAAAAATGGCGCATTCGACACCATGGCAATGCCGGCATACACCGTGAGGCCAAACGCAGCCCAGGCAATGAAGCCGCCCGAAAGCGACAGCTTGTTGTCCACCGACAGCCACACGAAACCGGCGACCAGCGCCGCTGCCGCCGGGCTGGGCAGACCCTGGAAATACTGTTTGTCGACCTTGCCGATATTGGCGTTGAAGCGCGCAAGCCGCAGCGCCGCACCGACCACATATACGAACGCGGCCAGCCACCCCCAGCGGCCCAGCCCCAGGAGCGACCACTGGTAGACCACCAGCGCCGGCGCCATGCCGAACGAGACCATGTCCGCCAGCGAATCGTACTGTTCGCCAAACGCCGACTGGGTATGCGTCAAACGCGCGACCCGACCGTCCATGCTGTCGAACACCATCGCCAGGAAGACCGCCATCGCGGCGACTTCGAAGTTGTGGTTCATTGCCTGGACCACGGCGTAGAAACCGGCAAAGAGATTGGCAGTGGTAAAGGCGTTGGGCAACAAATAGATGCTGCGGCGTCGCTGAGGTTCGTCAGGCATGGATTCAGGCAACGGATTCATCGGCGTTCGGAAAAACAGGCAGTTCAGCCAGGACCGTGCTGGTCGCGTGGACTTTGTCGCCCAGGGCGACTTTGGGGCGGGAGCCTGGGGGCAAGTATACGTCTACCCGCGATCCGAAGCGGATGAACCCATAGCGCTGGCCCGCGTAGAGCCGCTGCCCCACATGCGCGTGACAAAGAATGCGCTTGGCGACCAGCCCCGCCACCTGCACGGCCGTCACCATCTGGCCATCAGCCGTGAGCAGCACCATGGCATTGCGCTCGTTTTCCAGGGATGCCTTATCCAGGGAGGCGTTGAAGAACTTGCCGGCGAAATAAGTGAGCGACTGGACCTCTCCATCAACCGGGGCCCGGTTGGAATGGACGTTGAACACGTTCATGAACACGCTGATCTTCAGCGCGGCACGATCGTCGGCATACGGATCTGTCGCGTCCTCGACGCAGACGATTCGCCCGTCGGCAGGACACAGGACCAGCCCAGCCCCCTCGGGCGCCTCGCGCACCGGATCCCGGAAAAACTGCAGCGCAAAGAGCGTGAAGATCCAGAACGGAACAGAGGCCCAGCCCGACCATGCACCCACCAGCAGCGACACGATCACGCCGCCCGCCAGGATGGGCCAGCCCTCGCGGGCAATCAGGGGATGGGGATAAGGTGGGATCTTCATGGTGCGCAAGGATAACTCAATTCAGGATGTTGACACAGAATGCCGGGAGCCGACAGCCGCGCCGGCATTCCGCGAACCGGGCCGCACGGTCATGCAAAAGGCTGATGCCGCGGCAACGGACGGATGTCTCCCCCCAACCACAGCACCAGCCTCGTGACTACATGATCCTGCAGGCAGGCGGGTCAACCCCCGCCCTCGTGCAGAGGTCGGTAGGATCAGTTCTTGCTCTGATCCACCAGCTTGTGCGCCGCAATCCAGGGCATCATCGCCCGCAGCTTGCCGCCAACCTGTTCAATCTGCAATTCAGACGTGAGACGACGGCGGGAGGAAAGTTCCGGCGCACCCGCCGCGTTTTCCAAGATGAACCGCTTCGCGTAGACACCGGTCTGGATGTCATGCAGGACATCCCGCATGGCCGCACGCGACTCGTCATTGACCACACGCGGGCCGCTGACGTACTCGCCGAACTCCGCATTGTTGGAGATCGAGTAGTTCATGTTCGCGATCCCGCCTTCGTAGATCAGATCGACGATGAGCTTGAGCTCGTGGCAGCATTCGAAATAGGCCATTTCAGGAGCGTAACCAGCATCCACCAGCGTCTGGAAGCCCGACTTGATGAGCTCCACCGCCCCACCGCACAACACAGCCTGTTCACCGAACAGATCAGTCTCGGTTTCCTCACGGAAAGAGGTTTCGATGATACCAGCACGGCCGCCGCCATTGGCCATGGTGTAGGAGAGCGCCAGATCGCGCGCCTTGCCGGAATAATCCTGATGCACCGCGATCAGCATGGGCACACCACCGCCCTGCGTGTAGGTGCTGCGCACCGTGTGGCCCGGCGCCTTGGGGGCGATCATGATGACGTCGATATCGGCGCGCGGCACGATTTGCCCATAGTGGATGTTGAACCCGTGGGCAAAGGCCAGCGCGGCACCCGGCTTCATGTGGTCGGCAATCTGCGTGCGGTAGACCTGGGCGATATGCTCGTCAGGCAGCAGCATCATGACGACATCCGCGCTCTTGACGGCATCCGCGACTTCCTTGACTTCGAGCCCGGCGTTGACGGCCTTGTTCCATGAAGCCCCGCCCTTGCGCAGGCCCACCGTGACATGTACGCCAGAATCATGCAGGTTCAGCGCGTGCGCATGGCCCTGGGAACCGTAGCCGATGATGGCTACATGCTTGCCCTTGATGAGGGAGAGGTCGCAGTCTTTGTCGTAGAAAACTTTCATTCGGTACTCCGTTGATTTTTTGCAATTCTGAAAACAGGGATTCGGGGTTGCCCCCGAGACGGCTACAGCTTGAGGACGCGCTCGCCACGCCCCACCCCCGACACGCCCGTGCGGACGGTTTCCAGGATGGCGCTGCGATCCAGCGCGTCGATGAAGGCGGCGATCTTGTCCTGCACACCGGTCAGTTCGATGGTGTAGGTCTTGTCGGTGACATCGATGATGCGGCCGCGGAAAATCTCCGCCATGCGCTTCATCTCGTCACGTTCCTTGCCCACGGCACGCACCTTGATGAGCATGAGTTCACGCTCGACATGGGGCCCCTCGGACAAGTCCACGACCTTGACGACATCGACCAGGCGATTCAGGTGCTTGGTGATCTGCTCGATGACCTCGTCCGGACCGACCGTCACGATGGTCATGCGCGACAGCGTGGGATCTTCGGTCGGCGCCACGGTCAGCGTTTCAATGTTGTAGCCACGAGCCGAAAACAGGCCCACCACCCGCGACAGCGCGCCCGGCTCGTTTTCCAGCAGAATGGAAATGACGTGTTTCATGATTTCGATCCCCTCACAGATCCTCGGAACCCAGCAGCATTTCGGTCAGGCCGCGGCCTGCCTTCACCATGGGCCAGACGTTCTCGGTCTGATCAGTGATGAAATTCATGAACACCAGGCGGTCCTTGTGTTTCGTGAACGCCTCGCGCAACGCCGGTTCGACATCGGCCGGTTTCTCGATCTGCAGACCGACGTGCCCATAGCTTTCCACCAGTTTGACGAAATCCGGCAGTGCATCGACGTAGGTCTCGGAATACCGCGACCCGTAGTCGATCTGCTGCCACTGGCGAACCATGCCCAGGTAACGGTTGTTCAGGCAGAGGATCTTGGGCGTCAGGCGATACTGCTTGCAGGTGGACAGCTCCTGGATGTTCATCTGGATGGAGCCCTCACCGGTAATGACAGCCACGTCGCGCCCTGGATTGGCCATTTGCACGCCCATGGCAAACGGCAGGCCCACGCCCATGGTGCCCAGGCCGCCTGAATTGATCCAGCGGCGAGGTTCGGGGAACGGGTAGTACTGGGCTGCCCACATCTGGTGCTGCCCTACGTCCGAGGTGACGAAGGCCTGCCCGCGCGTGATTTCCCAGAGCTTCTGGATCACGAACTGCGGCTTGATGATGGTGTCGGAGTGCTCATAGTCCAGGCACTTGCGTGCACGCCATGTGTCGATCTGCTTCCACCAGGCATCCAGCCGATGCTCGGTGCCGCTCTGCTCGGCCAGCGCCTGCGCGTACAGGCCAATGAGATCCTGCAGGACCTCCTTGACGTCGCCGACGATGGGCACATCCACGCGCACCCGCTTGGAAATCGAGGACGGGTCGATGTCGATGTGGATGACCTTGCGCGGCACTTGGGCAAAATTGCGGGGATTGCCGATCACGCGGTCGTCGAAACGAACGCCGATGCCCAGCAACACGTCGCTGTTTTGCATGGCCATGTTGGCCTCGTAGGTGCCGTGCATACCCGGCATCCCCACGAACCGCTCGTCAGTGCCCGGCATGGTGCCCAGCCCCATGAGGGTCGTGGTGCACGGCGCGCCGGTCACACGGACCAGCTTGCGCAGTTCGTCGGAGGCATTGGAGAGCACCACACCGCCACCCGCGTAGATCATGGGCCGCTCAGCCGACAGCAGAAGCTGCACCGCTTTCTTGATCTGGCCTTGGTGCCCTTTGGTCACAGGCGAATAGGACCGCATCACCGTGGGCCCGCGCTTGGGCACGAACTTGCAGGTCGCCACTGAGACGTCCTTGGGAATGTCCACCAGCACCGGGCCGGGCCGGCCCGATCGGGCGATGTAGAAGGCGCGGCGCATGGTCTCGGCCAGATCCTTCACATCCCGCACCAAGAAGTTGTGCTTGACGCAGGGCCGGGTGATACCCACGGTATCGCATTCCTGGAACGCGTCCTGGCCGATCGCATGGGTGGGTACCTGGCCGCTGAGGATGACCATCGGGATCGAGTCCATGTAGGCCGTGGCAATACCGGTGACGGCATTGGTCACGCCTGGTCCGCTGGTGACCAGACAGACACCGATCTTGTCGGAAGAGCGGGAGTAAGCATCGGCTGCGTGAACGGCGGCCTGCTCATGTCGCACGAGAATGTGCTGGAATTTGTCTTGCTTGTAAATCGCGTCGTAGATGTAGAGGACCGCGCCGCCGGGGTAGCCAAAGACATGGTCTACGCCTTCCTCGATCAGACAACGGACGACGATGTCGGCGCCATTGAGTTCCATCATGGGTTCCTTTCATGACCAGTGCTCTGCACCAAGCAGTCAACCATCGACCCGGGCCACGACCGATGATCCACGACACGACCGACGCTGGGCGGTTCACGGAACCGCTTTGCCCGGCCACCCCGTGGGAACGGTCTGCACCCCTTGGCACAAGACACGAGCGCTCAGAGAGCGCGGGAGGTAGAAATGGACGCCTCGGGCGACGCTTGTGGCGGTCCCTGAAGCATTGAACAGGTTCGGAGTCCCGGGTGCATGGCCCGGATGTTCGCCTGATCGATTTGCCTGGATGCAACAAATCGAGGCACTAATTTAATGCATTGCAACATTCGCCGCAAGCGACCGCACCCCCGACGAAATATCAATTCGAGTCCAGCGCCGAATTCCCTATACTTGAGAGAACCGCCGCACTGGCATCTCGACGACCGGCTGCATGACATCGACTACTTCTCAGTTGCAGCGATTCTTCTACAGCCACTATTTTTTTGGCGGGCTGCGCCAGTCCGTTGGCGTCCTCCTGCCGGCATTCATATTGTGGGGAATCTTCGGCTGGGTGGCGGGCGGTTTTGTGGCGGCCGTAGGGGCGGGCTGCGTGGCGATCCTCGATCAGCCAGGCGGACCACGCCGTTATGGGATCAACGGCATGGTGGCCGCCCTGTGCCTGAGTTCGCTGACCACGGCGATCACGGGGCTCGCGTCCAGCTACGCGCTGGCCATCTGGCTTACCGTCCCAGCCCTGTGTTTCGCTTTCTCGATGCTGACGGTCTACGGCAAACACGGCGGGCTGCTCGGGTTTGCCTGCCTGCTCATCATGACGCTGACCATGCGCATCCCCATGGCGCCGGCCGACGTCTGGCAGCACACACTGACATCCTTCCTGGGCGGAGCGTTCTATCTGGTCTACAGCGCAATCGCGCACCGTGTGCTGTGGCACCGGGAAGAACAGCAGGCTTTGTCGGTCGCCCTCTTTGCCACCGCCGACTACATCGCAGCCCGCGCCTGTTTCTACGACGTGCACCTGGATCTGGAGGACAGCTACCGGCAGCTCGTCCACCACCAGTCAGCCACGACCGACGCTCACCAAGTGGCGCGCGACATGGTACTGCGGGAGCTGCCGCGCGGCACGCGATCGCGTGGTGACCGGTTGCGCCAGGGCCTGCTGAACCTGTTCGTGGACATGGTGGGGCTGCTCGACAGCATGGTGGCCACCCACACGGATTACGCGACCCTACGCCACGCTCTGCCTGACAACGACTTCCTGCTGTTCGCGCGGGACGCATTGATCAAGCTGGCGAACAACATTGGCGGGCTTGCGCTGAACGTTGCACGCAACCGGCACACCCAAGTGCGCAACAGCGTCAAGGCCGAACTCAGAGCCATGGAGTTCGAGCTGCAGCAGTTGCGCGAGTCGGGGCTGACCCAGTCGAATCCCGAACTGTACGCATTACTGGTGCAAGTCCTGCGCAGAATCCGCAACATGACGAACCGCGTCGACCGGATGGCTGAGCACACCCAGAGCCAGGTGCTGCCGGTCGCCGACACTGCACGTGAGAACAAGACGCTGGACCGCTTCTTGACGCGACAGAAATGGCGTTGGGATGTGCTGGCGCGCAACCTGAACATGCAATCGGTGCACTTCCGCTACGCCCTGCGCGTGGCCGTGGCTGCCATGGTGGCCATGGCCATCGGTCTGGTCATGGGTCATGCCTCCATCGTGCGCACACTGGACCCGGGCATGGCCGGGCATAGCTACTGGATCATCCTGACCGTGCTCATCATCATGAAACCCGGCTTCGCGCTGACCCGACAGCGCAACGGCTGGCGACTGATGGGTACGCTGCTAGGGTGCGGATTCGCGCTCATCCTGTTCGCGCTGGTGGAAAACCAGGCAATCTTCCTGTTCATCCTGGTCATCTGCAGCATCCTGGGCTACGCACTGGTCCAGGTCAATTTCACGCTTTCGGCACTGGCCAACACGATGATGGTGCTGCTGGTATTCCACCTGCTCATTCCGGGGTCGAATGCCGTCGTGGGAGAGCGCCTGATCGACACACTGATCGGCAGCGCTCTGGCGCTTGCCTGCAGCTACCTCCTGCCAGCCTGGGAACGCCAGAATCTGGACGCACTGGCGCGGACGCTGCAAACCGCCAATCTGGAATTCCTGCGCAGTGGTCTGGACTACGTGCAGGCCCAGCGCGCCGCGCGATCGAGCGGGACAGCACCCGCCAATGATACCCAGACAGAAGCACAGGTGAACTGGAACGTGGCGCGCAAGAACGTGCACCTGGCGTTCAGCAATTACACCGCGGCGTTCCACCGAATGATGGATGAGCCGGCGCGCCGCCAGCGCCATGTCCCGGTACTGAACCGGCTGCTGATCCAGCACCACACGCTGGCCTCGCAGATCGCGGCCGTCATCCCGCACCTGGCACGCATGGATGGCGAGCCCAAAGGGATCGCGCAGGCGATCGAGACCACCCTGGACCTGCTGCAGGACCGCGATGCCACACCACCGAACGTGATCGAAACCGAGGGCGACCTGGCCAGCATCGCCTACCCTCTGCGCCAGATGACCAAGGCCGCCAGAATCATCCGGGAAGACATGTCGGAGCTGGAGCCAACACCATCACTGGCCCCCTCGCCGCAACACCACGCAGCGACCGGCTGACGTCCTCGTTCGCAGGATGCGCAGCGCCGGAACGCCGTGCGCCGGGCTCAGGAATGGGCGCGCCGGAAGACCAGACGGTCTGGGGTGGAAGCATCGGCCATGTAGCGGTAGCCGTCCGAGTCGAACTTGCGCAGACCCTCGGCCGAAGTGATCCGGTGATCGATCACAAACCGCGCCATGAGGCCCCGGGCGCGCTTGGCGTAAAAGCTGATGACCTTCCAGGCGCCGTTTTTCTCGTCCTGAAAGACACAGTCCACCACACGCGCCTGCAGGGCCTTCAAGTCCACCGACTTGAAATACTCGTTGGATGCCAGGTTCAACAGCACACGATCGCCGCCAGCATGGTCCAACCGGCGATTCAGTTCCTGCGCGATACGGCCGCCCCAGTAGGCATACAGCGTGCGGCCGCGCTTCGTGTGTAGCGCAGTCCCCATCTCCAGACGGTGAGGTTGAATCAGATCCAGCGGCCGCAACACGCCATACAGACCACTGAGAATGGCGAGATGATCCTGGGCCCAGGAAAGCCGCGCATCGGACAGTTCGGATGCGCGCAGGCCCTCATAGACGTCGCCGTTGAATGCCAACGCAGCCTGCCGCCCCTGGCGCGCATCTGGCTCGTCCACCCAGGACGCATAGCGATCGGCATTCAGCCGGGCCAGCGCATCCGATAGATCCATGAGCCGAGCCAGGCGGACGGGCGTTTGCCGCTGCATGATCCGGACCAGTTCAAGAGCCTCCCCGGAGAATACCGGGTGGGTCTGCAGTGTGGTGCGCACCGGCGTGTCATAGTCCAGCTTCTTCGCCGGCGACAGGACCATCAGCATGAGAAAGACTCCGTGAATTTGGCGACCCGAGCAGCCCACGCAGGTCAGGGTACGTCATTAAAGCAGATCAAGCACCCGTATGTGGTGCTTGTTCTCCGGGCACGCAGGCTGCTAATATGACGCCGCACTGGAGATGGCATGCCTCCATGAACCGCCCGAGGATCGGGCTGATGATGCCTACAACCACCGGAAACGGGTTGTAGGCATTTTTTGTGCCACCCGTACCCGGAATACCTGATTCATTCAACCGACCAAAGGATTCCCGTGCCGACTCTGACTTACTCACTGATTGCAATCGTCCTGGGCGCCGGTGCCGGTGCCGTTCTGCGCTGGTGGCTAGGTATCACGCTGAACGCCGTTCTGCCGACCCTGACGCTGGGCACACTCGCCGCCAACCTGCTGGGCGGCTACATCATCGGAGTCGCAGTCGCCTGGTTCGGCGCCCACCCTGGATTTTCGCCGCAGCTGCGGCTGTTCATCATCACGGGATTCTGTGGCGGGCTCACCACGTTCTCGACCTTTTCAGCCGAGCTCGCCCTGCTGCTACAGGAGGGGCGCTACGGCTGGATGGCCACTTCCATGGTGGTCCACGTCGGCGGCTCACTGGCGATGACACTACTGGGCATCGCAACCGTGATGTCGCTGCGCGCCATCCAGGGTTGAGCCGCCCGACGCCGTACGCCTGGCGACCGCATCACCAATTGCACGACCCAGTGACGGCACCGCCAGCCCCTTCAGGGCACCTTATTCAGCCAGGAAGGGGTCCCGAATTTTTCCCGAATGAGCCGCTCGGCTGTCGCCTGCTCCGCCGCCGTGAGCGCACCTGGCCGCAACCCATGCCGCTGCCGGAAGACGTCCAACATGCACGCGATGATGTCCTCACGCGGCAAACCCGTCTGGCGGCGTAGCGGATCAACCCGTTTGGCCGCAGAGGTGGTGCCCTTATCGGACAGCTTTTCACGCCCGATGCGCAGCACCTGGACCATTTTCGCCGCATCCATGTCGTACGCCATGGTCACGTGATGCAGCATCGCCCCGCGCCGGCGCGCCTGGGCGGCTCCGCCGATCTTGCCATCGTGCGACGTGATGTCGTTCAGCGGCTGGTACCAGGCCTTGACGCCAACCTTCCCGAGCGCTTCCAGCGCAAAGGCATCCATGCAGGCATACGCTTCCTGAAAGCTCATGCCTGCGACCAGCGCCTCGGGAGCGTAGATCGAATAGGTGATGGCGCTGCCAGGCTCCACGAACATGGCGCCGCCGCCGCTGATGCGGCGCACGACTTCTACCCCGAAGCGCTCGGCTGCAGCCATGTCGACCTCGTTCTTCAGCGATTGGAAGATGCCGATGATGATCGAGGCAGCCGACCATTCCCAGATGCGCAGCGTGGGCGTACGGCGCCCCGCCGCAACTTCGTCGAGCAAGACTTCATCCAGCGCCAAATGCTCAATCGGCCTCTGGGGCGGCAGGTGAATGAGCTGCCAGTCATAGTCCTTCCACTGCGCACGCGCGGGCTTTTGCGTCATGACAGCGCCCTCTGGATCACCACCGCGATTCCCTCGACGGTGATGCCATACATCATGACTTCAGGGTTCAGCACGCTTTGCACAGCCCGCTCGATGGGCACGGCATTGCCGTCAGCTGGCAGCCCGACCAGTGCGGCATTGATGGCGTCCAGCGTCTCGGGCGGCTCCAGAAAGAAGTCACCGGACAACTGAACGGCCTGCAGGCGACCATCGGCCACCTGCAAATCCACGACCAGGAGTTTTCCACCCGGAATCTTGTATTCGGCGTGACGCGCCGCTTGAAACTGCGTCACTGCATGAACCAGCCGTGACTCACCACCAGCGACTGGCCAGTCAGTGCATTGCTCGGGAAGGCGGCAAAGGTCAGCGCCACTTGGGCGACGTCATCCACCGTCGTGAATTCACCATCGACCGTGTCCTTCAGCATCACGGTCTTGATCACGTCGGCTTCGCTGATTCCCAGCTCCTGGGCTTGTTCCGGTATCTGCTTTTCCACCAGCGGCGTGCGCACGAATCCCGGGCAGATGACGTTGGTACGGATGCCGTAGGGCGCGCCTTCCTTGGAGATGACCTTGGCCAGCCCCTCGAGCCCGTGCTTTGCCGTCACATATGGGCTCTTGAGCTTCGAAGCTTCCTTGGAGTGCACCGAACCCATGAAGAGGATGCAGCCGCCACGCTTGGAGGCGATCATCTGGCGCACCGCCGCACGTGATGTCAGAAAGCCGCCATCCAGATGCACGGCCAGCAGCTTTTTCCAGTCCGAGAATTTGAAATCCTGAATCGGCGCAACAATCTGAATGCCGGCATTGCTGACGGCGATGTCCACATAGCCCAGTTGTTTCTGGACAGCGTCGAACCCCCGGTCGACCGCCGACTCATCCGTCACGTCCATGGCGACCGCCATGGTCTTCACCCCCTTCCGGGCGATGGCGTCCGCCGTCGCCTGCGCCGCATCCAGTTTCAGGTCGGCGATGACGATATTGGCACCCGCGTCGGCGAAGAGTTCGGCGATCCGCTTTCCCAAACCGCTCGCAGCCCCCGTAACAATCGCGTTCTTGCCCTTCAGACTCAGGATGGGGCTGGCATGGACGTCGGCAGACGATTGAATGCTCATGATGCTTTCTCCGGAAAATGTGGTCGATGCGATAGAGCATACAGCGATTCGCTGACCGCCCGATTACACTGTGGAACGCGCCATCATCGCCGGAGCACCAGCATGGACACGTCATTCGCTCACCTGCCGAAACCCGTCACACTGGAAGGCTACGGGGTACGGCTGATCCCCCTGTCCCTGTCGCACGCACCCGGCCTGCGCGCCGCAGCGGCCGATGGCGAACTCTGGCAACTGCGCGTCACCTCTGTCCCGAGTCCGGATGATACCGAGGACTACATCACCAACGCACTGAACGCTCAGGCCGAGGGCCACATGCTGCCCTTCGCCGTGCTGGACGATCATGGAACCATTCTGGGTACGACGCGGTATCACGACATCGTCCCCGCCATTGCAAGGCTGGAAATTGGCTATACCTGGTATGCCGGATCACGCCAGCGCACACACGTGAACACGGCCTGCAAACTGTTGCTGCTGCAACATGCCTTCGAGCAACTGGGCGCCGCCATCGTCGGCTGGCGGACGGACAATTTCAACGTGGCTTCGCAGCGTGCCATCGAGCGCCTGGGGGCCAAGCGCGACGGTGTGTTGCGTCACCACGCGCTGCGCCGCGATGGCACGGTGCGCGACACCGTGATGTACAGCCTGCTCACGGGGGAATGGCCAGAGGTCCGCGCACACCTGCTGTACCTGTTGACGCGACCACGGTGACGTCGGCGGCCCCTGCGGGCCAGCACCTGCTGCACCCCCCTATGTATCCTTGTGAAATACATGCCGCGTCCGGTCGAGGCTGAACGGCATGACGGTCCCGCCATGCTGCGAAACGGCCGACTGGGCGACCGCATGGCGGACAAGAAGCGATCACAAATGCAGGTTCCGCACCACGAACACTATTGTCTTCAGGCGACTTATGGTAAATTAGCAATAGCTAAATTAGTATTTCCTAAACAAATGTTTTTCTGGCCGACTGTCGATCCAGCAGCACCCCTGGCAAGCACCGATACGGGCCTTCTCAGGCCGACAGCCACACAAAACACTCACTGGAGAACCTCATGACAATCGAACGCGCAGTTCTGGCCTTTGCCGGCGCCGTGGTCCTGATCAGCCTCGGGCTGGGCTATTTCATATCCCCCTACTGGTTCTGGCTGACGGCATTCGTTGGTCTGAACTTGTTCCAATCCGCCTTCACCGGATTCTGCCCACTGGCCAAGATCCTGAAAAAGCTCGGTCTGAAACCGGGTTGCGCATTTCCATCCTGACAGCTCAAACACAGGCACACCATGCTTGCAACTTCGCGCAGCCTCATGCTGCTGGCCTTGGTTCCTGTGGCCGCCCAGTGCGTGGCCCAATCAGCGCCGATCCCGCTGCCAACCCAGACCGTCGAATCCACTTCGCCGGTCCAGTATGAAGTTTGGGACGGGGTAGTGGAAGCCACCAGGGACACGACGATTGCGGCGCAAACCAATGCGAAAGTGCTTGAACTACCGTTTGACGTCGGCGACTCTTTCACCAAAGGCGCTGTGCTGGCGCGCCTGAGCGACGTCGAACAGCAGGCGGGCCTGCGCAGTGCGCAGGCCCGGCTCACCGCGGCTCGGGCCGAATCCCGCGAAGCGGGGATCCATTGGAAACGCACCGCCGAACTCTCCCAGCAGCACGCCAACTCCCAAGCCCAGCTCGACGCGGCAACCGCCCGGCGAGATACCAGTCGCGCCAATCTGGATGCCGCACAGGCTGCCGTTCATAGCGCCGAGCAGCAAGTCAGCTACACCGTAATCCGGGCACCATTCGATGGTGTCATCCTGCGTCGCTTTGTGCAGGCAGGTCAGGCCGTACAGTCCGGGCCGCCCGAACCACAGCCGATACTATCCATCGCGGCCCTGGACTCCCTGCGAGTGGACACGGTCGTACCGCAAACAAGGGCAGCAGCAATCCGCACCGCGAACGAGGCCACCATACGGCTCGACGGAAACCGGGACATCACCGGCATCCGGATCACGGTTTTTCCTTACGCGGACCCCGCCAGCCACACTATCCACGTCCGTGTCGATTTGCCCGGCAAGATCGAGAACCTCTATCCTGGGATGACGGTTCCGGTCGCTTTCCCAGTGCCTGGCCTGCCACGGCTTCTGATTCCCTCCAGCGACATCATCAGCCGAGGCGAACTTGCCGCCGTGTATGTCCTGGGCCCGAATGACGATCTGAGCCTGCGCCAGGTGCGTCTGGGCCGCGAGTCCGGTGGTCTGATCGAGGTTCTGGCCGGTCTGCGGGCGGGAGAAAGGATCGTGACCGACACCACAGCCGCCGCACAGTACCTAGCCCGACAACACGCCGCCGGAGGGCCACACCCGTGACCACTCCCCCGCTGAGCTTCGCCGGCCGGGTCGCCCGCACCTTCCAGGATCACCCGCTGACACCGATTCTGGCCATCGCCGCCGTGCTGATCGGCCTCGCGGCGCTGCTCATCACGCCCCGGGAAGAAGAGCCGCAGATCGACGTCACGATGGCGAATGTCACCGTGCCTTTCCCGGGAGCAAACGAACTGGATGTCGAAAACCTCGTGGCCTCACCGCTGGAAGAGCGCCTGGCCGGGATGCAGGGCGTCAAGCACATCTATTCCGTCAGCCGGCCCGGAGTGGCCATACTGACGGTGGAGTTCCAGGTGGGCGTGCCGAGGCAGACCGCCCTAGTGCGGCTCCATAACCAGATCGCCCAGAACCGGGACCTCTGGCCGGCCCATTTGGGCGTAGGCCAACCTCTTGTCCACGCCATGGGCATCGACGATGTCCCGATCATGGCCCTGACGCTGTGGACCGATGATTCGCAGCGCGGTCCCGTGGATCTCGCCGCAGTCGCCCACACGCTCGAATCGCACATCAAGAGCATCCCGGGCACCCGCGATGTCTATACGATCGGCACCCCTGATCGGGCAACCGTGCTACGGTTCGACCCGGCAAAATTATCCGCTTACGGGCTGACGCTCAACGATCTGATCCAGACGCTGCGGTCGGCCAACATCGTCGCACAGGCGGGCAGCCGCATCGCGGACGACCACGACATCCCGCTGACTGCCGGAACGCATCTCGGCGAAGGTGACCTTGCCGGTCTCGTGATTGGCACGAAAAACGGCCAACCGGTCCTCCTGTCCGATGTGGCGGACATCAGGCAAGGCGCGGACGATCCGGAACGCTACGTTTGGTTCGGCACCCCGCCAGGCCGGGGTGGCCCCGCCACCGGCATGGCTCCCGCCCTGACGCTGGCCATTACGAAGCTGTCCGGCACCAATGCCGCCGACATCACCCAGGCGGTTCGCCACCAGATCGACACGCTCAGCGGAATCGACATCCCGGCGGGGGTTCACATCGCGGTCACGCGTGATTACGGCCAGACTTCCACCGACAAGGCGGGAAGCCTGTTGAACCACCTGTTTCTGGCGACGCTGTCGGTTGTCGCACTCGTCCTGCTGACCCTGGGCTGGCGCGAGGCCATCGTGGTCGGCAGCGCCGTGATCATCACGCTCATGCTGACACTGTTTGCATCCTGGGCCATGGGGTTCACGGTGAACAGGGTGTCGTTATTCGCCCTCATCTTTTCAATCGGAATTCTGGTGGACGACGCCATCGTAGTGGTCGAGAACATCCACCGCCACAGGGCACTAGGCGGCCGCAATCTGCTCGAAGTCATCCCGGAAGCCGTCTCCGAGGTCGGCGGCCCGACCATCCTCGCCACCCTGACGGTGATCGCCGCCTTGCTGCCCATGGCGTTCGTCTCGGGCCTGATGGGCCCCTACATGCGACCGATCCCCATCAATGCCTCGGCGGGCATGCTGCTGTCGCTCACCGTGGCGCTGATCGTAACGCCCTGGCTTTCGCTGCGACTACTGGGGCGGCACCACGAGCCCACCGCACCGTCGGCTGCGGAAAACGGGCGCGAAGGCCGCCTGTCACGAACATTCCGGCACCTGATGACGCCTTTCCTTGAAGGACGACAAGCCGCACGCCGACGATCCCTGCTGTTTGCCGCCATGGGCCTGCTGGTGCTTGGCGCCATTGGCCTGGTGGTCATGAAGGCGGTGATCCTGAAAATGCTGCCGTTCGACAATAAATCCGAATTTCAGGTCGTGGTCGACATGCCCGAAGGCAGTACGCTGCAGACCACGAACCAGTTGCTGGTCCAGATGAGCCAGGCGCTGAACAATGTCCCCGAAGTCCTGGACTATCAGGGCTACGCGGGCACCAGCGCGCCGGTAACCTTCAACGGCCTAGTCCGCCAATACTATCTGCGCAGTGGTCCTGTAGTCGGTGATCTCCAAGTCAACCTGGTGGACAAGAGCGAGCGATCGCGCCAGAGCCACGCGATCGCCCGGGCAGTCCGGCCCATGCTGGCCCGGATCGGTGCCCAGTACGGTGCCTCCGTCAAAGTGGTGGAAGTGCCGCCGGGACCGCCCGTCCTGGCGCCTATCGTCGCCGAGATCTATGGTCCCCGCTACGCGACGTTGCAAACGCTTGCCCAAGGCCTGACGACGAAGTTTCGGAATGACACCGATCTGGTGGACATCGACACCAGCGTCGAAGCGGATTCAGTGCGGACCATTCTCGCAGTCGATCGGCCCCGCGCCAGCCGCCTCGGACTGAACCAGGCGGACATCGTAGAGGCAATCCGGTCGTCGCAGGCGGGCGCCGACGCTACCTATATGATGAACGGCCGCACGCGCCAGGCCATCCCGATCCGGCTGCGCCTGAGGGCGGGCGATCAGGCGGCACTCGACGCCCTGCTGGGCCTGCGGCTGCGCGCCAGCACCGGGGCCCTGGTCCCCCTGGCGTCTGTCGTCAGCGTGCAGCGGGCCCCGGGTCAAAAGGCGATTTACCACAAGGACCTGCGGCCCTACACCTACGTCACCGCCGACGATGCAGGCAGCACCGACAGTCCGCTATACGGCATGTTCTCCATGGTATCGACGCTGAATCGGGAGAAGATCGACGGCCACACACTGGCGCAAACCTTCGTCAGCCCGCCTAACGATCCGACCGCATACACCGTGAAATGGGACGGCGAATGGCAGATCACCTACGAGACTTTCCGCGACATGGGTATCGCCTACGCTGCGGGACTGGTGCTGATCTATCTGCTGATCGTTGCACACTTCAAGCGTTACATGATGCCTCTGATCATCATGGCGCCGATCCCGTTGACCATCATCGGGGTCATGCCCGGCCATGCGCTGCTGGGCGCGCAATTCACCGCGACATCGATGATCGGCATGATCGCACTGGCGGGCATCATTGTGCGAAATTCAATTCTGCTGATCGATTTCATCGATCTCTCGCTCGCGGGCGGCAAGCCACTGGCCCAGGCGGTCGTCGATGCGGCCGCGATACGCGCCAAGCCAATCATGCTGACGGCCTTCGCAGCCATGATCGGCGGCTTTTTCATCCTGAGCGACCCGATCTTCCAGGGGCTGGCGGTATCGCTGGTCTTCGGGATCCTGGTCTCCACGCTTCTGACCCTGCTGATCATCCCGCTGCTGTATTTCGCCTGGCTGAACCGCCACGGTACCCCGAACGAGAAAACTCCATCGTGACGACCCCCTCACCCCGAACCCCCGACACCCGCGTGGCGCGCCCCGGCCAGGCCGGCGGCCGGTCGCGCGCGGCCGGCCGGCCATGGGCCATGGTCGCGATCAGCCTGGTTCTGTCGGGCTGCGCCGTCGGGCCCACGTATCAGAAACCATCCCCGCCGGCAGTATCCCGGTATACGCACCAGCCGCTGCCCGCCCAGTTACCCGCTGGCGACGCTGGCTCCCCCACCACAACGATCGAAAAGCAGAATATCCGCTATGGCGGACCGGTCGAGCAACGATGGTGGGACAATTTCCACTCACCGGCCCTGAGTGCCCTGGTGGACAAAGCGCTGGCCCATAATCCGGACATTGCTGCCGCACAGGCAACGCTGGAACAGGCCGAATATCAGCTGCGAGCAAGCCAAGGTGGCCTGTTTCCACAAGCCAGCGCGGGGGTCTCGAGCGGCCGAATACGAGATTCGGGAGCCTCCAGCAACGGCATGACGGGGCCTCAGCTGTTCGACCTTCACACAGGGCGGGTTTCGGTCAGCTACTTGCCCGATGTCTTCGGCCTGACCCGGCAGCAAATCAAAGGAGCGGACGCCCAGGCCGACGTGGCCCGCGAACAGCTCGCGGCTGCGCAACTGACCATCACCGGCCGTGTCGTCAGCACCGTTCTGGACATCGCACGCCTGGAGGAGACCATCCGCACACTGACAGACAACTGGAATGCCTCGCAAAACATACTGGAATCGACCCGTGCACGCTACCGCTTGGGTGCCATCTCTCAATTCGAAATGCTGGCGCAAGAGAAACAGTCTCTCGACATCCAGTCGCAACTGACCCAGCGGCAGAAGGACCTCGATCAGGTGCATCATCGATTGGACATCTATCTTGGCGAGTTCCCCGGCAACGCGGGCAAAGAGAAAATCCCCTCGTTCTCAGAGCTGGCCCTGCCCCAGGAGTTGCCGCTCAGCCTGCCGTCTTCTCTGGTCAATGCACGGCCAGACATCCGCGCGGCCGAAGCGCAGTTGCGCGCAGCCAACGCCCAAGTCGGCGAAGCAGCGGCGCGCCTGTATCCCAGGATCCAGATCACGGCCGATTTCGGCAGACAAAGCAATACAGCCGCGACTTTCTTCAACCCAGCCAGCCGTATCTGGGATCTGGCGGGCGGACTGATCATGCCCCTGTTCCAAGGTGGCACGCTTCGAGCGGAAAAACAGGCGTCTGAGGCGGCCTATCGCGCGGAACTCGCCCGGTACCGGTCGACGGTCCTGAAAGCGTTTCTCGAGGTTGCCGATGTCCTGCAGGCGTTGCGACATGACGCCGACGATTCTCAATCTCGGGAACAGACCATGCTGGCGGCCAAGCAGTCTCTTGCCCTCAGCAGCGCGCAGTACCGCGCCGGAGAGATCGATCGTCCCGCCCTGCTGGCGGGCGAAATGCAGTATCGCACGGCACGGCTTGCGTTCGTTGCGGCCGCGATTCAGCGCTACGCAGACACGACGGCGCTCTATCTGGCGCTGGGTGGGGGCCATCCGGCCTCAGCTCGCCCATCGCAGCCATGAGTTCCGCTGCGATGCGGGCCGCTGGAAAGGCATTCCCAGAGAGCTCGATATGCCCAGAGTGATATATATTAGATTCATCTAAATTAATGAATGCTAAAATAAGACGGTGACCTTCCTGAGGCCGCCTCCATTCAGACGCTGTACCCCTATCGGCAACGGATCGATCGGATTGCGGGAAAACAGTCATTGCCCAAATCGTGGCCAACGAGCGGACGACGCCCCGTCCGCTCGGACCACACGGGCGGGAAATGGAAACATTGGAAAAGATTCTAGATCTTGATACATCGGGACTGGACGCGCATGCGGAAGAGGCCGCGGCCCTGTTGCGGGCCTTGGCGAACCCGCGTCGCCTGCGGATCCTGTGCTTGCTGACCGAGGGTGAGCGCAATGTCGGAGCCATACATGCTCACTTCCCGGCAATCAGCCAGTCCGCACTTTCGCAGCATCTTGCCAAGCTGAGGCAGGACGGTCTCGTCGTGGCGCGCAGAGAGGCGCAAACCATGTGGTATTCACTATGCGCCGGTCCGGCGGAACAGATGGTCGCCACGCTGCATCGCATCTATTGCTCTTCATAGGGAACATACCCCTACCCCCGCATGCGCCATGGTTGACAGTGACGAGGGGCGGAAGTACGGTCAAAGGGCAATCCTTTTCAGGAGGGATCTGACATGGTACAGACCGATACTCCGTCTGGGACCCCGCGGCCCAAGGACAAAGCGCCACAGGACCCGCAAATCTGCCCACAGTGTGGCCACGCGCTATATGAATGCCAATGTCCAGACCGCTGGGAAAACGAGGGCGGCGCGACGCCGCCACCGGATGACAGCGCCGCCTCATAGCCTCATAGGGCTCGACGTCCTGCTGTGAAATGGCTGACCAGGGCGCAAGACATGGGCAGCCACATCAACAGGTGGCTGGAGCCCAAACAAAAATCCCTGTAAATCGTCGAATTTACAGGGATTTGTATAATGACTTTGTGGTGCCAGGAGAGGCAACAAACAATCAGCAAATACGCCATTCTCCGAACATTCGGCTTTTGAAAGCACCCAAACTGGTACCCAAAAATCATTGCTTGCCTTCTTTTGGCTACTTTCCTTTTCCGCGCGTACCAGGTGCGTGCCGAAGCCACAAAAGCGAAGGGCTCCGATGTTACCCAGGTTAGAAGCCCGGGGTTCGGAACCCTCGAAGAGCAACAGTGCCGCCCTTGCCGACAGGTGTAGGCGAGGCGGCCTCCGGCGACAAGCGTCAACCACCGGCCCTCTTGAGCGGGGTATTCGGGACGCACCGCAGATGCGTTGCCCACTGGGTGCCGTCGGGGCTGCGGCTGTTTCCTACGTGGCGTACCCCTGTCACCTTGAAGTCACCGGAGAACGTCGCCTGATAGTTGTATACCCCGGGCCATGCGTTCGATGTCATCCCCACCATGCCCGGGGAGTTGGTCAGCGCTGGCGGCATCCTCACCAGACCACCGACCTGTACATCACCACGCAGCACGACGTCAATCTGCATCGTGCCCACATCGACCCATGTCGGCTGAGAGAGCAGGTCTGGAATGTTCAGCTGAACCACCCCCGGCTGCACGGTGCCGTCGTAGGCTACGATAGTCCGCCCTCGGATGGCAATGTCCACCCAATGGCGTGGGCCGAGGACTTCCTCCGAAGTGTCCTTGATCGCCATGGCCAGCCCGCTCAAAGTGCCGCAAACGTGCGGCATATCTTGGTCGGCAATGATCTGGTCAGAGATTGAGACCTCTACCGGGTTGTTCGGATACGCCATCTTGAGGCAGCTTTCCAAGGCTTCCGAGAGCTTCTGCCCACGCCTCCAGACGAGCACGAAATTGCCGGGATGTTCCATCGTGTAAACGGACGGATAGATCACAAGGCTAATGTGCTGGTCGGTACCCTGCCAGTTTCCGAAGCCTTGCACTACTTCGCCGACCATGAGCAATCCGCGCTGGGTCGGATCGGCAAGTGGCAGGCCTTTTGCCATGCCGCCCAGAAGCTCCAGCGTTACGCCGGGTTGGTAATTTCCCTGCGCATCGTAGTGCCGCCCGAAGTTTGAGGATTGCGCCAGATCCTGCAGGCTCACGCCCCAGAGTGTCAAAGTGCTGCCGCCAACCGGCGTAGCGTACGGCGTCGCGATCACGTCAAATCCAAGCATCAATGCCCCAGGATCCCAAACACCATTCGGGTGAGTCGTCCAAGTACGGGACGGCTTCGACGCACCGGGCGCGTACATGTTTAGTTCGTAGAATCGCATTCTCAATCTCTTCAAGGATGTTCCGCAGCCTCGGATGGGGCGGCGTGTTGTGCGGGGTGGTGGTTGAATCTGTCTAGTGCCTGTCAAGGTTCCGCAGATCTGCGAGCGCCCGCACACCGCCCGCTAAGTTGCACAAACCCCATGGATTTTTTTAGCCCGGCTACCCGCGACCTTTTTCCCTGTGACTTCCCCCGTGACTTCGCACATCGTCACAGGGTCAACCTCCGGCATACCCAGCCGCCGACGGTGCCAGTTCGCAATGTTCAACGTGGTCTTGAGCAATCCCTCGACGCTGCGCGGCCCGGTACTCGCTCCACCGTGCAGCTTGCAGCGCCCACCTTTGCCAGAGCCGACACGGCGGCACGGGTGCCCCTCCCGAGTCTTGGCCAGGCACAGGTTCTCACCGGTGGCGCGCAACTTCTTCATGAGGTGCCGCCCCATCTCCGAGTCCGGGTCGACCTCCGCTTTGATGACCTGAGCGCGGCATCGATCGGTGTCCACCTGCGCCTGCGCGAGACGCTCTTCAGGGGGAACACTTAGAAACGCTACAGCCGCACGGTATGACATTCTGGCCATGTGGCTCTCCTAATCGTCGTCCGGCAAACCCAGCACGGCCACCAGGTCGGCCACCAGATCCAAACGCCGCCGCTGATACCTCAGGACCCACTTGTTGATGGTCTGCCCGACATCTTCGTATCGGACAACTTCTGCAATGCCGCCCATTCCGTCTCCGGCAGCGGCATTGAGCAACACCTTGCCGGGCGAGATAGGCGAAATCTCCACGCTGAACTTTGAAGCCGTAGTCTGGTAAATGTGGCGCGTAAAGTTCTCCACGATTAACGACTCTGTCTCAGCGTCCTTTGCCTCTTCGTAGGCTTTTGCGATCTGGAAACGCTCATCGTTTGTGAGCGGGATAACCCATCGTGCGGCGTCAGTCTCGGCCACCACATGATCGGGGTGCCGTTTCAGATCGGCCTTGATAGTGACATCGCGCTTCCCGGTGGCCTCCTGTACGGCTGGGGCACTGTCTTGGTTGCTGTCTTGCTTGTTGAAAACCTTCATGTTGAAACCTCTTCTTTAGCCTTCGTTGATTTCCGTAATGCCCGTCTTTCCGACCACAGCCCGCTTGTGGCGAACCTGATACGGACTCATGACCGCCTGCGCGACAAGATCCAGACCGGGCCTCCATGTGCCATCCTTCGCTTGGAAGACCTTCGGCGTGAGTGTCCCTGTCATCGCCACCGCATCGCCGTCAGCCAGGGCCTGCAGGACGTGCTGCGCGGCCTCGTCAAAGACGATCACGCTCACCATGAGCGTGTCGCCGCCCGCCGTCGCCACGCGAAGCTTGGCCGTGGTGTAGGTGTTGCCGTTACGCCCGGTGCCGGTCTTCGGTGCACCGTAGAGCTTGCCTTGTATGATTGTGTCAATCATTGCGTGATCCTCTTGTCAGTCGCCTTGTCGAACGCCAGCCGGTAGGCCGTCCATAGCTCCATCCCCGCATCACACCGTCGCAGATCGGGGTTCATCCCGGCGGCAATGCACTGCCCGCAGGCGAAGTGATGGCGGTAATAGGCATCGGCCAAAGGTCGCCACTCGATGGCCTGGGCTGATACCGTGGTGACCTCTGTTTCCGCGCGTACCTCGGTGCGTACCTTCACCTGGGGGCTTTCCGCCAGGTCATGAAAAGTCATGTGGTCGCCGCCTCGGGCTGGATCGTTGGCAGCCGCCTTGCCGGTCGCTGGTACGGTTCCGATCTGAGGTTTTCTCAGGTCCGGTGCCGGTGCCGTGAGGGTCGCGGAATCACCCGCTGCCGGCGCCGCCAGCCAAGCATCCAGACCGGCGAGCATGTCAGTTTTGGGCATGGCCAGCCTCCAAACTTGTTTCCCTTCCCCGTTTTTGGGGTGCCACGGGTGCCACAGGTGCCAAGGCCAGTATCCATGCGGGTCTCCGCGTGGCACTATGGGTTTTTCGTGGTGCCACAGGTGCCACAAAATAACGGGGTGATCCCGATTTGTGGCACTTGTGGCACTTCGAAAGTGTGACGGTGCCACGCCGAAAGCCGCGCCAAATAAGGCTGCGGCCCGTGTGGCACTCGTGGCGCCCGTTTTTTAGGGGTGAGAAGTCGATTCCGGTCATTTCGTCGCCTCATCCATGATCCGGTCAGGGTCAATGTGGTACAGACGCGGGGTGCGCCCGTCCGGGGTGCGGGTCGATATCGCCGTCTTCTGGTTGCCCTTTTTGGCGAACCCACCAGCCCGATCAATCGCCGCAATCACCCGGTTCAGGTCGTACCCCTTGGTGGCCTCACGCAGCCCCCCAGAATTGAACAGGTACACCACGGAACCGCCGGACCGATCTACATACCCAGCCTGATCCCGGATCAGGTGCGCATCGTCGCCGCCCTCAATGCTGGCGAACCTGCTACCGCCATGCCGGTCCATGAAGTCTGCGAGCTTGCGCAGGATCGCCACGTCCTCAGCATTGCGCCCGCCGGTCGCCCGGTGATCTCGCCACAGGCCGAACGCATGGATGGCAGCCTCTACCGCCGTGAGCGGCTTCCACAGCGCAATCCCGGTGCCGGCCGCAATCTCCCCGGCCAGGGCACACAGCGCGAACACGCACGCCGCCCGCGTCTCTTGGCCGTCCACAGCCCCCAGCCGACTGGTGATGGCCTCCAGCCTGCCCGCCAGGTCCAGCGTGTCGGCGTTCCCGATAAGCGCCCGGGCAAAGGCGGGGCCAGCATGGCCGTAGTGGTGAGCCGCGCCATTGCGGATCGCGTCAGACAGCCCCGCCCCGGAAGGAAAGCCGTGCAGGTCATCCCACGCGCCGTACTGGCCAGAGACGGGGACATCCAGCAAGCGCAGGGACTGCCCGGCCTTCGCCTCGATGCCGCCTGCTGCCATGCGTGATCCGAGGGTCACTTCCCCCGTGGATAGTACGAACACCCGCCAGCGGGATACCTGCCGGGCCTCACCCCGCACGTTCGCCCGCGTCTTGCCGTGGCCATTGATCAATGCATAGGCGCACTCGTACAGGTCCCTGGGAGACACTTCACCGATTTCATCGAGCGCCAGCAAGGTGCCGGTATGCATCCGTGCCGCCCCCTCCAGGCCGTTCGATGTCACCCGCCAGGTGCGCCGGAAGGCCGGACCGCCCCAGACCGAAGTAGCCGCCTGCAGGGCCGATGTCTTGCCGGTGCTGGAATCACCAAACAGGTGCAGGCCCGCGCCGTCGCGGTTCACCCGTTCCAGCAGGACGCCGGCGAGTGCCGCCGAAATGCAAAGGGTCAGCATCGGATTGCCCACAGCCAGCGCGGCCACCTCCGTCTGCCAGCCTTGCAGCGTGCCAGCCTTCCCGTACGGTGCCGTGCGTTCACTTGCCTGATACCAGATATCATCAGCGCCGATCACCTCGTCGGGCAGCACGAACGCCTTGCCGTACCATCCGGTGGTGGTCGCCGCCCGCATGCGCTTGCGGGTGAATTGGCTGTTGATGTAATCCAGGATGCGCGCCTTGTTCTTGCGATCCAGCGCCAGGCCATCGGCCAGCAGCACGGCCAGCACTTCCACACCATCACCCGCGAGCATTTGCATGGGCATGGCCCACGGCTTCCAGTTGCCCGAGACGTTGCGGTAGCGAAGCAACCGCCCGTGATCGCCATCTTCCTGATTGGCGGTTGTCGCCTCGACGTGTAGCGGCCCGCAGATCCACGTATCTGTCGGTATGGGCGGCATATCCGCCTTGCCATCCTTCAGCCCGTGGTACCAGACCCCGGCGGGTACCTTCTTGCCGTGGCGCTCCACCGCGTCGTCATAGCAGCGCCAGGTGGGCCGCTCATTCATCGCCGGGAAGGGATCGGCAGGGTTAGCTGCATCCACATCCAGCACTGCGCGACTGGCCCGCAGTTCCGCTATTTCCGCTGCGCTCATACCGCTGCCCTCCGGGAAATCAATTCATCGGCCCAATCACCCACCGCATCCGGCAGCAGCACGCGAGCCACCAGGCCGGCTGCCGCCGCGCGCTTGGCCAGCCCCGCCGCTGCCTTCTGGCCAGTACCCGATTCGTCGTGATCGCCCATGATGTAGAGGCTATGCACTCCTGGGGGCGGGGTGAACGCCTCGAGGCCGTGCGCCGATACGCAGGACCAGGTGGGAACGCCGGTCAGGACCGCCGCCGCAATGGCCGTCTCGATTCCTTCGGCAACGGCCAGGCCCAGCTGCCCATCGGGTCGCAAGACCGGCGCGCCCAACTTGATGGACGCCCCAGCCATAGATCCCGCCGTGCGGGTCAACTTCTTCACGGTGGGAACACTGGCCTTGTGGCCATCGTCGGTCAGGTAGGTACGGTGCAGCGCCACCAGGACGCCATCGGGTGAAGTGACCGCCGCGAGCATCGCTGGATGCACACTCACATTGCCGTCGTCGTGCCAGTAATCCAGGCCCGGCACGAACCGTAGCGCATCGCTGGTGGGAACCGGCAAACCACGGCGCGCGAGGTAGAGGCCGGCTGCGCAGTCTGGTGTGAGCGGTGCCGCCTCGCCCCAGAAGCGCGCCAGGTAATCGCGGTTCTTCGCCCACTGCGCGGCCTGCTCCAGCTCGCGTTCACGGCGGGCCTGCTCCACCATTTGCCGGTGGCGGATGCGGTCCGCATCGGTGAGCGGCCTGTCATCGGACACCCAGACGCCAGACGTCCCCGCTTTCCAGTTCCACCATGGGCAGGCGGGCAGGTCGTCATCGAAGAGCCGATAGGCCCCGGACTTCTTGCCGCCGTGGTCGCCCTCGACCTTGCAGCGGATCAGCCGCCCGGCCTCGATGTCGCCAGGGATCAGGCCGCCAGCAGTGAGGGCGAGCCGCAGGAGCTGGTAGTCAATCATCATCACCCCCCGCCGCTTTGCGCAGCTTCTGCAGGTTCTCTTTATCGGCCAGGTGCTTCATCGCCTGAAACAGCAGCATGTCAGCGTTGGCCGTGTCATCGTTGGCGACCAGTGCAGCCGCGCCCGCCAGCATGGCGATTACCTCTTCCTGTTGCTCTTCGATACGCGCCGCGAGGACGCACACCCGCTCCAGATCCTTATTCATGGCTGGCCTCCCCCACGCGCTCATTGGCCCAGTCTGCAAGGTGGTCAGCGCGACATGCCATGACTCCCGACATTGCGCGCACCAGCGATACAAGTGATTCCACCTCGCTGGGCGTCATGGCGTTATCGTCGTCCTGTCGCAGCCCGTTGACCTGCACCAGCTCGATGATCGTCTGAATGCCGCCGAAAATGACCTGCGCCTCCTCTGTAAACTCCGCGAACGGACGCCCATGTACACGGCCATCAGAAACGGCCTTCAGCGCGCTGTCGCTGATTCTGGTCAGGCACGCTTGCAAGGACTTATTCATGGATCACCCCCCTCACACGAGCCAGCTCTAGCATGGCCGCAATGTCCTCAGGATCGTTGTCCCATTCACCACGGCCCGAGACGTTCTGAACGAACAGCGCCAGGGACTCATGAATGTGCGCGCCAGCGGGGGTGATCACTTCGCAGATAAAGCCAGCCGCAGATTTACGGTAGCCGTGGAAACGCCACAACGTGGTACCGCAGGTACGGGCATTCAGGATGGGGCTATTCATGGTTCACCCCCGCGATGATGCTGGCCAGTTCCTGGCTGAATGCTTCGTTGAACGCCTCAGCGCGCTCGAGAAGCTCCGGCAGGCCGACACAATGCGCCCGACACCGGAGGTCGCGCCATTCGGTAAGCGTGTGGGTAGGGGACCCAATGAACCACAAGCGCGCACTATGGCGGGCTTCTTTCTGGGTCAGGGGGAAGGTGAGCGCAGAACGCGCAGAGATGGGTAATGCAGCCATGTCATGGCCTCCATGAGCGGTTGAACCGCCCTCACCGTCGCCAAACGATGGAGGGCAGCAAATGGCGGGGTTGGCGAACCGGCGCTCATGAGTACCGGCATACCCGAAGGTATCCCCGCCATTGCCGCCCATAGGTGACATGGCAAGCAAATGAAAAACCGCCATGGGGCGGCGGTTCATTCGCCATGAGCTACACAGGTCGCCAAACCCGGTGCCGGTTGTTTTCGGCACAGGGATATTCTGGACGATCTCCGGCCCGCTGGCAAGCGGCGTTTCACCGCCCCCTTTGCGCAGGCAACGGCAGGCCGTGAACATCCACGCGAGCACGATCTGGAGCGCCGCCATTCAGGCCACCTCCAGCGAGTAGAGCGCCACGCCGCAATGGCGGTAGCCGTTCGCGTCCCAGATGCTCACGCGCTGGGTGCGGATGTCGTGGCCCATCCGGCGCAGCTCCAGGACCCGGGTGGGGCATTGGTAGCAGCCAATGCGCCGCAGGTCATAGCTGGTCTTGGGGCCGGTGACGAGAGCCTGCATGATCCGCGTGCGCTGGCTGTCGGCACTGGTGGAGCGGTTGTCAGTAGGCATCACGCAGCCCTCCCGATCAGGACAGTTTCCAGCCGCTGCAATGCGGCCTTGGCCTGTTGATAGCCTTGATGGTGGTTGTGCGCGCCAGCCATGGCCTGGGCCGCGACGGACTGCGCCACCACCAGGATGGACTGGCATGCCGTGCTCAGGTACTTGCGGCTACCCGATTCGATCCCCACCGCCTGATTAATGGCGCGGTTCACGTTCAGATGCACGAACCTCGCGTTGCTGGAATCGTGGGCGAGCCGGGCGATTTCGTCGTGCAAGTCGTGGTAGGTGGGCAGGTACTCAGCGCTGTGAAGATCGGCGCGCTGGCGCGCCTCACGGAAGGCTAGGACAAGGCGCACCTTCAGTTCGGGCACACGCTTGGTGTTGCGGCTGTAGGTCAGCAACAGGTAGGCCTGATCCTCGTTCAGCAGGGCGAACTTGACATACTTCGTGCCACGCGCTCCCGCTTCTTTCACTGCCTCCGTTTCAAACCGGAGAAGTCCGAGCTGACGGAAGTCCTCGGCATAATCAGCGAGCAGTTCACGCACATGCTGGTGCTGATTGCCCAGGTACTGCGCGAGCAAGCGGGAATCGACGCGCGGTTCGGCTTCCGTGCCCGAGAGGGTGATAGAATCTGCCTTGGTCGTCAGGGCCGCGCTCCCCCCAGAGTTGCGGCCCATTTCTTTGGTCGTCTGCACGATCAAGCCCCCTTGTGAGCGGCCTGCCAGGCCAGGGGGTCAGCCGCCCACTGGTGCAGCTCTTCATTGCGCCACGCAGCCACGCGGGGGCTGATTTTGATGGGGGCCGGGATCTTCTTCTGGCGCACCCACAACCACAAGGTGCTCGACGCGACGCCGCCGGCGAATTTGCGTACGGCCGGCTGGCGGGAAAAGCCCTTGGCGGGCAAGGGATTATCGAGGGTTACCGCTTGTGCGGTATTGACGCTGCTCATAGCTCATAGCTCCAAGAAAAACGCTATGAACACATCTGAGCATTTACGGACAACTGGAATAACCCGCTTGCCCGGCAGAGGGGGTTGTCTGCTCAGCAGACGGGGGGGTTAGGTGGAAACGTGCAACGCTTGCTCTTTCTGCAAATCAACACGCCACTTCGTTATTGTCTTGATGGACGCGACGGACTCTACCTTATCCAGCATGTCACGGTCGAACGACGCCTTGCTCACGTATTTTCCTGGTTCCTTTTGCCACTCCAACCACAGTTCCCGGACTAATCCCTTGTCCTTTCCATTCTTCTTTTGGTGTCTCGCAACCGCCCCCTTGGTTGCGCGATCTTTGCGCATATTCCTCAGGCGTTCCTCTATCTGTTGCTCAGTCAGCGCCAGATGGAGAACAGTGAAAGGGTCCAGAGGCTGCATAGCCTCGATGGCCTTTATTGCGTAGCTAATGCCGTTTTTTTCATCCAAGCATATGGCCTTTATATCCTTCGCCGCCCTTATAGCCGCCGCGAATCTGATAAGGAGGGAACCAGCTTGCGCAGGCGTTTCACTACCGAGATATTCGAGTAGCTGTCGCAGCCCGTCTGTTTTGCCTTTTTCTCTGGCCTTCATACCGCGCCATCCCATGCACCATCCAAGGAAATAGGTGCCAGCACCAGGCCGGTGGATGTTTCCGGCTTTTCGCCCCGTCGGGCTAGGTGCTGGCATAACGGTGTCACACGATCATTTGCTGGCCGCCTGCCTGGGAGCCTTCGGCGGCTTCACATAGGTTTCGTACAGGCGCTGAACCTCCCCCGCCATGCCGAGGAACCGAGGCACCCATTCAGGAATCGGCGCATCCAGCGTCACCCAGCGGCTAGGGGTGGACTTGTTGACGCCAGCCATGCGGCAGAAGTCGCTTTGCTTCCAGCCTAGGGCGGCGAGCGCTTGGGAAAATTCTTCTGGGGTCATAGGTATCCTGTCCGATGGACTGCGATTGTGTACCTACATGCTATCGCTTAGTATCTCTCTGTGCAATCATAATAGTCTATAACGTACGCATACTTTACATAAGGCCCATTATGCGAATGCGTATCAGTGGATAACTTTCTTACGCTTTTACGGAAATCAGCCATACAAACCACTGTCCAATGGCTGTGCACTTTGGTCAAAAATTGAACAGTTACAGCGAACCACACCGGAAAAAGTTATCCACAGTCCATTACCAGAAGCTGGCCCTTACCCATTTTGTGGCACCTGTGGCACTACTGAAAACATGCGGTGCCACGCGGAAACCCACATGGATAGAGGCTGCGGCACGTGTAGCACCTGTGGCACCACCAAAAACGGTAAGGAACATGGAAATCATCATCCGGCAGCCCGCCGCATCTCGACGACAGTTTTCTGTCCTGCCTGCTCCTGCAGGAAATCCGCCCAGGTCTGCATCACCTGGCGCCGTTCATCCTCGAACCGTGCCCGGTCATAGGCCGCCTGAATTTCGTCCTTCTTTGCGTGGGCCAACTGGGCTTCCAGCACATCCACATCGATTTTCAGCCGTTCGCGCGCCACGGTGCGCAGCATGGCCCGGGAGCCGTGGGTGGCGTGCCGCCCCTTGAAGCCCATATCCCGCAAGGCTTTGCTCAAGGCGTCCCGGTGCATGTGTTCGTTGCTCTGACTACCGGGGAAGACGTAGTCACCGCCGCTGTACTGGCGCACGCCCTGCAGCAGCGCCACCGCCTGGGTGGGCAGGCTCACGACATGCTCATGACGCATCTTCATCTTGGCGGCCGGAATCGTCCACTCTGCCCGGTCAAGGTCGATCTCCGACCAGGCGGCAGAAGCCACCACGCCGGGGCGGCAGGCCGTGTAGGCCGCCAGCAAGAGCCCGGCGCGCACGATGACGCCGGGGTACGCATCGACCGCCCGCATAAGTGGCCCGATACCCTGCACCTTGGTGATGGCCGGTATGTGGCCACTGCGGTACTTGGGCAGAACGCCACGCAGCCTCAGCACCTGATCGTCACCGCGCATACCGCGCTGGATGCTGTATTCAATGACACCATTCAGGTACTGGCGAGCCTTCCGTGCCAGGGATGGGGCATTGGTACCCATCTGGTGCAGCACGTCCACCACGTCCTTGCTGGCCATGATGCGCACGTCCAGAGTGCCGATAAAGGGCTGCAGGCGTTTTCTGACGATGAATACCGCCTTGTCATAGGTGGCCGTGGCCCATCCCGGCTTGCGATCCGCCAGCCAGGCATCAGACAGCACAGTGAAGGAATGATCCCGCGCATCCTTGGCCGCCTGTTCCGCCTGTACCTCTTCCTCAGTCTTGGCCCGGTTCGCCGCCTTGATGCGGTCAACCATCCCCACCGGCTGCTCACCCAACCGTACCCGCTGGTGCAGTTCCTCGGCGGCCTTGTGGGCGTCGGCAATGCTCATCTCGGGGTACACCCCCACGATCTTTTTCCCGCGCTTGCCCTCAGGGGTGCGGTAGCGCACCTGCCACTGCTTCAACCCGGACGGCTGGATGACCAGGTGCAGACCGTTGCCAGAAGCCAACGTGTAGGCAGCATCTTTGGGGCGGGCTTTTCGGGCGGCCAGATCACTGATTTGCTGGGCGAGTTTCGGCATGGATTTGGGTACTTTGGCGTCAGGTACCCAAACAAAGTACCTAAACAGGTACCCAAAAGCAATAGATTCTATTGGACGAACATCGGACGCCGTTAGAGCGGCTGAATGCAAAAAACCCGCAGAACTCAACGTTCATGCGGGTTTTGTTGTCTTATCGTCGGACTACATGAGACGATATTGGTACCGTTAAAAGTACCCACTGGTGCCCAGGAGAGGACTCGAACCTCCACACCTTGCGGCACATGGACCTGAACCATGCGCGTCTACCAATTCCGCCACCTGGGCACAGCATAACGTGTATGCTATCGCTTCTGTCCGAAACCGCCGAATCTGGTGCTGATTTGGACAGAAGCAGAACTATACAACACAAATTTTTTGGATGCAAACACCCTTTGAAAAAGCGAATCAACAACGACAATAACCGCGACGCTTCCTCATCACAGGCAGATCTGCCGCCCGACTTCGACCCAAAGGTTCCCAGCCGCGAGCAGATTCTGTCGATTCTGCGGACCTCCGGCAAGCCGCTTTCACTGGAGGCCCTGGCGGATACCGCCGATGCGGAGATTCCGCCCTCTGCCGGCTTCATCCGGCGCATCAAGGCCATGGAACGCGATGGCCAACTGAGGTTCAACCCCCAGGGCCGGCTACAGATCTGCAACAACACCACCTTCATTACCGGCACCGTCCAGGGTCACCGGGATGGTTTCGGCTTCCTGATTCCCGACGACGGCAGCCCCGACCTGTATCTTTCGTCACACGAAATGGACAAGGTCCTGCATGGTGACCGGGTCCGGGTGAAGGCAACCGGCGAATACCGGGGCCGTCCCGAAGGCGCCATTGTCGAAGTTCTGGAGCGGCGCACGCTCAAGCTGGTCGGGCGATTCCTGAAGGAGCACGGCACATTCGTCGTCGCACCCGAAGACCAGCGCATCAAGCACGACATCTTGATTGGCGCACAAGACACGGCAGGAGCCGAGTCCGGTCAGGTCGTGACGGTGCAGATCCTGCGCCAGCCGGCCAGCCATATGCAGCCCCTGGGCCGGGTGACAGAGGTTCTGGGCGAGATCGACGATCCAGGCATGGAAATCGAGATTGCAGTACGCAAATTCGACGTCCCGGTGGACTTCTCAGAGGCTACGCAACGCCAGGTCAAGGCAATTCCCGACCAAGTAGCTGCCAGTGAAACAGCAGGCCGCGTCGACCTGCGCGATATTCCCTTCATCACCATCGATGGTGAGGACGCTCGCGACTTCGACGACGCCGTATTCTGCACGGCCACCGACCTGGGCACGGCCAAGCGCGCACGACCGGGCTGGCGGCTGCTAGTCGCCATCGCTGACGTCAGCCACTACGTGTGGCCGCAGTCGGCGCTGGACGATGACGCGCTGGAACGCGGCACCAGCGTGTATTTTCCACGCCGCGTGATCCCCATGCTGCCTGAGGCACTGTCCAACGGAATCTGTTCGCTGAACCCGGACCTGGACCGACTGGTGATGGTCTGCGACATGATGATTCCGGCGGGTGGCGCGAAGGCCGGCACCGTCACGGCCTACCAGTTCTACGAGGCGGTCATTCACTCCCACGCGCGCACCACCTACGACGATATCTGGGCTGCGCTGCAACAGCCGACAGGGCCGGCGGCGCAGAACCTGGGCGACTTGTACCCGCATGTGCAAACCGCGCACGAACTCTTTCAGGCACTGTCGACAGCGCGCCGCAAGCGCGGCGCCATCGATTTCGATACCGTGGAGACGCGCATCGTCTGCAATCCGCTGGGGAAGATCGAGCGCATCGAACCCACGACACGCAACGACGCCCACAAGCTGATCGAAGAATGCATGCTGGCCGCCAATACCAGCGCGGCGGACTTTATCGTGCGCAACGAGCGCCAGGCGCTGTTCCGGGTGCACGACGGCCCCACGCCCGAAAAGCTGCAGGCGCTGCGCGACTACCTGCGCCATCTGGGCCTGACGCTGGACGGCGGCGAAGAACCCAGCACCAGCGACTATGCGAAGCTCATCGACGCCAGCCGAGCCCGGCCGGATTTTGCCGCGATCCAGACGATGTGCCTGCGTTCCATGCAGCAGGCCATCTACAGTCCAGAACAGACCGGCCACTTTGGCCTGGCCTACGAACACTATGCACACTTCACCTCGCCCATCCGGCGATACCCTGATCTGCTGGTGCATCGAGTCATCCGCAGCATCCTGCGAAAACAGCGCTACCAGCCGCCGGCCCTGCCCGGGCCTGCACCCGATCCGGCTCTGCCGGCGCGGGTGCGCGAGCACGATGCCTGGGAGGCGCTGGGGATCTGGCTGTCAGCTCGCGAGCGGCGGGCTGACGAGGCATCGCGCGATGTGGAAGCCTGGCTCAAATGCTGGTTCGTGCGCGAACATGTGGGCGAGGTCTTCAGCGGCCACATCAGCAGCGTGACCAGCTTCGGCGTGTTCGTCACGCTGGACACGCTCTATGTCGAGGGCCTGGTGCACATCTCGGAACTGGGTGACGACTACTATCAATACAACGAGGCACTGAACGAACTACGCGGCGAACGCACTGGCATCCGCCATCAATTGGGCGACGCACTGCAGGTTCAGGTCTCGCGCGTCGACCTCGAGGCGCGTCGCATCGACTTCCGACCGGTACGCAAAGAGGACTACAAATCCCTGCAGGCCGAGATCGACGGCGATGCGCACAAACCGTCCCGGGGCTATAAAAAAGCGGCCGGCACCAAACCCGCAGCCCTGAAGGGAACCACCGCGCGCCAACGGCGCGCCGAGGCCAAACGCGCGGCCCGCCAGACGACGCCGCGCAAACGGCACTCGTAGCCGCAATCGCCGGCCCCCGGACCGATCCGGCGGCCGGTGCCGCGCACTACAATGACGGCTTGCAGCACACTAGGATCCCCATGTCATCTCAACAGATCCTGTCCGGCTTCCATGCCGTGCAGGCGCGCCTGCGCCACGCCCCCGACTCGATCCGCGACGTCTACCTGGACACCAGCCGCCAGGACGCGCGCATGCAACGATGCATCCAGCAGCTCGAGGCTGCCAGTGTGCGCTGGCACGCAGCAGATGCTCAGCGCCTGGACGGCCTGGCCCACGGCGTGCGCCACCAGGGAATCGTTGCCCTGGCGCGGCCCCGACCGCTGGCGGTCTCCATCGACGAGGTGCTGGACCCGCTGGCCGAGCGCCACGAACCAGCTCTGCTACTGGTGCTCGACGGGGTCACCGACCCGCACAATCTGGGTGCCTGCCTGCGTACGGCGGATGCCGCGGGTGTACACGCCGTGGTCGCCCCCAAGGACCGCGCCGTCGGGCTGAACGCGACCGTCCAGCGGGTGGCTTGCGGGGCGGCCGACACGGTGCCCTACCTGACGGTGACCAACCTGGCCCGCACGCTGCGAGCGCTGCGTGAGCGCGACATCTGGCTGGTCGGCACGGACGACACAGCCGCTCGCAGCCTGCATCAGGTCGATGCACGGCGCGCAATGGCCTGGGTGATGGGTGCCGAAGGCGAAGGCATGCGCCGGCTGACGCGCGAGACCTGTGACGAACTGGTGGCCATCCCCATGCACGGCTCGGTCGAAAGCCTGAACGTGAGCGTGGCCAGCGCCGTCTGTCTGTACGAAAGCGTACGTCAGCGGACAACCGCCTAGCGTCGGCCGCCGCCTGGCGAAGACCGAGAGCAACGCCTCCCCGCCGCCCTCCCTGAATCGCGGCATAATGTCCGAACCTGCCGCGATGGCCCTTCGGCCGTCCATTCGGCGCCATTTCACCTACCTTCACGATTTCGCCCACCATGTCCGATTTCGGCTTCACCACACAGATCGTCCACCAGGATCATCTGGCGCACCGCGAGCACGGCGCCATCTTCCAGCCCATCCACCCATCCACCGAATTTGCCTACGCGACAGCCGAGGATCTGGCGGCGGTCTTCCAGGGGCGCCAGGCGGGCTTCACCTACGGCCGCACCGGCACGCCGACGACAGCTGCGCTGGAAGCCAAGATCACCGCAATGGAAAAGGGCATCGGCACGGTGTGCTTCGCTACCGGCATGGCCGCGTTGAACGCGATCTTTTTTGCCCTGCTGCGTCAAGGAGACCACCTGGTCGCGAGCAAGTACGTCTTCGGTAACACCAACAGCCTGTTGCTCACCCTGGGCAGCCTGGGAGTCGAGATCACGCTGGTCGATGCCACGGACGCGTCCCAGGTCGAAGCCGCCATCAGGCCCAATACGCGGATGGTGTTCGTGGAGACCATCGCCAATCCCGGAACCCAGGTGGCGGATCTGAAGGCCATCGGCGACCTATGCCAGACGCGCAAGCTGGTCTATGTAGTAGACAGCACTTTGTCCTCTCCCTACCTGCGTCGGGGACGCGACTTCGGCGCATCGCTGGTCATCAACTCGCTATCCAAGCACATCAGCGGCCACGGTAACGCGCTAGGCGGCGCGGTGACTCAGACCGGCCTCTATGACTGGACCCACTTTCCAAATATCTACGAGCAATATCACAAGGGCGAATCCAACACCTGGGGGCTGCTTCAGATCAAGAAAAAAGGTCTGCGAGACATGGGCGGCACTCTGTCCTCAGACGTCGCGCACCGCATCGCGGCCGGCGCGGAAACCATGGCCTTGCGCATGGACCGGATCTGCAGCAACGCCCTGGCGCTCGCCACAGTCCTGCAAGCGCATCCGCGCGTAAGCCGCGTCCACTATCCAGGGCTGGCCAGTCATGCGCAGCACGAACGCGCCACCGAGTTCTTCGGAGGTCTTTACGGCGGGCTGATGGGGGTGGAGCTCAAGCCAGAGGTCGACGTGTTCGACTGCCTGAACCACCTGAAGGTCGCAGCGCTCGCCACGCACCTGGGTGACAACCGCACACTGGTGTTGCCTGCGGCACACACCATCTATTACGAGATGGGCCCGGAACGCCGCGCGCTGATGGGCATTTCGGACGGCTTCCTGCGCATCTCGGTAGGGATCGAAGACGAACCCGATCTGATCGGCGATTTTACCCAGGCGCTGGATGCAGCCCGCGCCTGAGCGGCGAATCGGGGATTACCCGCAGAGCAGTTCAGTTCTTTAACAAAGATCAGCAAACACGCGGGTCTCCAGCGGTTTTTCTTGACAGCGCTGCAGTTCAAAGGCTTAATACGCCTTAGCCACCACACCTCATTTGGGCAACAAACATCAGCTGTACGACTGATTGTCCCAGGCTGAAGGAGTTGGCCGTGGCGGATTTTTCAATCACTGAATGTCTGGCGTTCCACCACGCCAGGCCACAATAAACCTCAGGGGTATTTCATCAATGAACAAGACCGAGCTGATCGAGCATATTTCCTCCAAGACCGATCTTTCCAAGGCGGACGTGGGACGCGCCCTGGAAGCCTTCGTCGGCGCAGTAAAAACCACCCTGAAAAAGAAGGGTTCCGTGACCCTGGTCGGCTTCGGTACATTTGCCGTGTCCGACCGTGCCGCGCGTACCGGCCGCAATCCGCGCACCGGCGAAGCCATCAAGATCAAAAAGGCCCGTGTGCCGAAATTCCGCCCGGGCAAGGCATTGAAGGATGCCGTGAACTGATCGGTCGGTTGCCAGACCCCGAAAAGGCCACCTGCGGTGGCCTTTTTGCTGGACGCGCAATTTGCCGCTACCAGCTCCCACCGATATAATCTGGCCGCGCGTATCCCATCGGCGCAGCCGGGTGCTTAGCTCAGTTGGTAGAGCGGCGCCTTTACACGGCGTAGGTCACAGGTTCGAACCCTGTAGCACCCACCACCCCCGGTTCCCATTGCCGCCCGGCCGGCGCACCGGCGGACTGTCCAAAGTACAGTCCAGGACCCTCCCGATTTACAATCCTGGCCATGAACTCACCCGCCCATTCGCCTGCCTCGCTGCGCTGCGGCCTGGACGCCCTCGCACAGTTCGATGACATCATCGACGTGCGCTCGCCAGCGGAATACGCCGACGACCATATCCCGGGCGCCATCAGCGCGCCGGTACTGGACAACGCGGAGCGCGCCCTCATCGGCACCATCTACGCACAGGAATCGCCCTTCAAGGCCACCCGGCTGGGCGCGGCAATCGTTGCGCGGCACATCGCCGATTACCTAGAGACGCTGTTCGCCGACCGTCCGCGAGGCTGGCGGCCGCTGGTGTACTGCTGGCGTGGCGGAAAGCGGTCCGGCGCCATGACGAGCTGGCTCAACCAGATCGGCTGGCGCGCGCGCCAGCTCGACGGCGGCTACAAGACCTGGCGCCGCCACGTCATCGACGCGCTGGCTACCTGGCCCGCAGGCCTGGACTGCATCATCCTGGCGGGTCCCACAGGATCAGGCAAGACACGGCTGCTGCAGTCCCTATCTCGGGTCGGCGCCCAGACGCTGGACCTGGAGGGCCTGGCCTGTCACCGGGGATCACTGTTGGGGGATCTGCCCGATCAACCACAGCCCAGCCAGCGCGGTTTCGAAACGGCCCTCCACCAGGCTATCGATGCGCTGGACCCGTTGCGACCGGTCTTCGTCGAGGCGGAAAGCCGCCGCATCGGACGCCTGAGCCTGCCCGATGCGCTGCTGCAGGCCATGCGCGTCGGCCGCTGCGTGCGGGTACAAGCGAGCACGCCCCAGCGAATCGCCTTCCTGCTGCAGGATTATCGCCACCTGTTCGATGCTCCCGACGACTTCAAACAGAAACTGGAACAGCTCGTGGGCCTGCACAGCCGACAGACCATCACCGAATGGCAGGCTCTGATCGACGCCGACCGCCGCGCGGAACTGTTCGAGGCGCTGGTGGAGCGCCACTACGATCCGGCCTACCGACGAAGCAGTCACTCCAACTACGAGGGGCTGGCCCAGGCCGACACCTTCATCTACGATCCGACGACGGATGACGGCGGCGTGCAGGCGCGCGCGCTGATCGCACAGTTCGCGGACCAAACCGTTCCCATACCTTCATCCCAGGAAAGCGCATGACCCAAGCAACACCTCCCCGCCTGACCTCGCTGTCGCACGGCGGGGGCTGCGGCTGCAAGATCGCCCCCGACGTTCTGGCGCAACTGATGCGCAATGCTCTGCCCACAGGTCCATTTCCGGACTTGCTGGTAGGCACGCAAACTGCCGACGATGCGGCGGTCTATCGTCTCAATGACGAACAGGCACTCATCGCCACCACGGACTTCTTCATGCCCATTGTGGATGATCCGCAGGACTTTGGACGCATCGCGGCCGCCAACGCCCTGTCGGACGTCTACGCCATGGGGGGAAAGCCCATCATGGCGTTGGCGCTGGTGGGGATGCCCATCAAGACGCTGCCCACCGAAACCATCAACGCCATTCTGGCGGGAGGCGCCTCCATCTGCCAGCACGCGGGCATCCCGATCGCTGGCGGGCATTCCATCGATTCGGTAGAGCCGATCTATGGGCTGGCCGTGATGGGAATCGCGCACCCCGGCCAGATCCGGCGCAACGACCAAGCGCGAGCGGGAGACGTACTGATCCTGAGCAAGCCGCTGGGCGTGGGCATTCTGTCTGCCGCTCTGAAGAAGGGGCTGCTGGATCCCGCTGGCTATCAGGCGATGATCGCGAGCACCACACAACTCAATACCCCCGGCGCGCGCCTGGGACAATTGAAATCGGTACACGCCATGACAGATGTCACAGGGTTCAGCCTGCTGGGGCACACGCTGGAAATGTGCCGAGGCTCCGGCCTGCGGGCCGACATCGAATTCAAGGCGTTGCCCTGGCTGCCGGGTGTGCGCCAACTGGCCGAGGCCGGCACTTTTACCGGAGCATCGGCCCGCAATTGGCGCGCCTGCGAATCGGAAGTCACGCTGGATGCAACGTTGCCATCCGTCGGGCAGACGCTGCTGACCGATCCACAGACTTCCGGCGGACTGCTGGTCGCTTGCTCCCCCGAGGCGGCCGACTCCGTCCTGGAGCTCCTTCGGGCAGACGGATTCGGCCAGGCAGGCCGGATCGGGACGCTGCAAGCAGGTGCTCCTCACATTCGGGTATCCTGACCCCATCCACGCCGACAGGAATCCGCCATGCTCGACCCTCTGACGATTGCCCGGAACGCCACCGCACCCGCCGTCCTGCTGCCCCAAATGGCCAATCGCCATGGCTGCATCACGGGGGCAACCGGAACCGGCAAGACCATCACCCTGCAGGTGCTGGCCGTAGGCGAAGCCCTGGTCTCCCTGCTGGACGCCAAGGGGCAGCCGACGCCGACGCAACGCGTCTGGACGATGGCGCCCGGCAGCCACACGAGTCGGCGGCGCTGATGGACACCGGTTCCGCACCGCGCAGCCCGGCACCCCCGGCGCCAGCGGAACCCGTCATCCACCGCTGTGCCTGGTGCAGCGACGATCCCCTGTATATCCGCTACCACGACGAGGAATGGGGCGTCCCGTCTTACGATCCCGACCACCTGTTCGAACTGCTATTGCTGGAAGGTTTCCAGGCGGGGCTGTCGTGGATCACCATCCTGCGCAAACGGGAGGCATTCCGCGAAGCGCTGCTGGGGTTCGATCCACGCGCGCTCGCAGCCACCGACGCGACCTGGGTCCAGGACCGCATGGGGAACCCCGCCATTATCCGCAACCGGCTGAAATTGGAGGCGGCCGGCCGCAACGCCAGGGCCTGGCTGGCGATCCCCGATCCAGTCGGTCTGATCTGGTCTGTAGTGGACGGACGGCCCCTCACCCATCGCTACACCACCAGCGCCGACATCCCGGCGGCCGGCCCGGAGGCGCAGGTGCTCAGCAAGCGATTGAAGAAGCTGGGCTTCACATTCGTGGGACCCACGATCTGCCATTCCTATCTGCAGGCGATCGGATGCCTCATGGACCACACCACGGATTGCGACCGCTACCGGACGCTGGCCGATGCCGCGATGCCCACTCACCCACACGCACCGCTGCGCATCGGGCAGCACTGATGGGTGCATCATGCCCGGACGGCCTGGCCCAAGCGTACCGCCACGCACTTTACCGGATCGACACCCCCACTCCAATCGTGCTGAGGATCGGTGCCACGCACCCCGAATTGAAAGTGCTGGCAGCGACCCTTGGGCAACCCGAATGGGGAGCGTTCCTGTCGGCCAGCAATCCGCACAGCCGGATCCTGAGGCCGGCCGCCAACAATCGGCGCCTGGCAGCCTTGCAGCGAGCCCTGAAGTCTTCGGGCCACCTCTGGCTGCCCGGACAAGGCCTGGATCCTTTGGGGCAATGGCCCGCGGAACCCAGCCTGTGGATTGCCGGTCTGACCGAGGCCGACGCGCGCACACTGGCGTTGCGCTTCAGACAGAACGCATTCGTCTGGTGCGACGCGCACACTGTCGCCCATCTGGTCTGGACCAGACAGATTCAGGATTCTGTGCATCCGTTCTGCTAACGTAAGGGCCAATCTCGTCTCCGGAGAACTGCCATGCACCGATTGCTGACCCGCTACACCGTCTTTTATCTGGTGATTGCACTGTCCGTGCTGAGCGCCGCGCTCGCGCTGACGACGGGTCCCGGCTGGTGGGTTTCATTCGCTCTCTTTGGCACACTGACGCTCTTGGGGGTCAATGATCTGACCCAGACACAGCACGCCATCCGGCGCAACTACCCGGTCATCGGCAATCTGCGCTTTCTGTTCGAATTCGTGCGCCCCGAGATTCGCCAATATTTCTTCGAGGACGACACACTGGAGCAGCCGTTTTCGCGGGTGAACCGCTCCCTGGTCTACCAGCGCGCCAAGCGCCAGACGGACCTGCGTCCCTTCGGCACCCAGGGTGACGTCTACGGCAACGACTACGAGTGGATCAACCACGCCATGGCACCCGTACACATTCCGGACACGGATTTCCGGATCAAGGTGGGAGGCCCGGACTGTACACGGCCAGTGGATCTGTCCGTATTCAACATTTCTGCCATGAGCTTCGGCGCCCTGTCCGCCAACGCCGTGATGGCCCTGAACAAAGGCGCTGCCCTGGGGCGGTTCGCTCATGATACGGGCGAAGGCGGGGTCAGCGCCTATCACCTGAAGCATGGCGGCGACCTGATCTGGAACATAGGTTCGGGTTACTTCGGCTGCCGCAACGAAGACGGGAGTTTTTCAGAGGCCCGCTTTGCCGACATGGCCAGGCGGGACAGCATCCGCATGATTGAAATCAAGCTGTCCCAGGGCGCCAAACCAGGACACGGCGGCGTTCTCCCCGGCCCCAAGGTCACCGCCGAGATTGCGGCGGCGCGTGGGGTACCGGCCGGCCAGGACTGCATCTCGCCATCCAGCCACAGTGCGTTCCGTACGCCCATTGAACTCATGCACTTCATCGTGCGCCTGCGCGAGCTGTCAGGCGGCAAACCAGTCGGCTTCAAACTGTGCATCGGCCACCCATGGGAATGGTTCGCGATGGCGAAAGCCATGCTGGCCACCGACATCACGCCGGACTTCATCGTGGTCGATGGCGCCGAGGGCGGCACAGGCGCCGCACCCATCGAATTCGTGGATCATGTAGGCACACCGCTGCGTGAAGGCCTGCGCCTGGTTCACAACACGCTGGTGGGAACAGGCCTGCGGGAAAGGATCCGGCTGGGTGCCTCAGGCAAGGTCATCAGCGCATTCGACATGGCGCGCATCATGGCGCTGGGCGCCGACTGGTGCAACAGTGCCCGCGCCTACATGTTCGCCATCGGCTGCATCCAGGCGCAGGTCTGCCATACCGGACGATGCCCCACCGGCGTCACCACCCAGGACCCGAAACGCCAGAAGGCGCTGGTCGTGGCGGACAAATCTGTGCGGGTAGCCAACTACCACGCCAATACGCTGAAGGCGCTGGGCGAGTTGCTGGGTGCGGCCGGTTTGCACCATCCCTGCGAACTGCGACCGCACCACATCGCACGACGCATCCCCAGCGGAGAGGTCCGCGTTCTGTCGGCGCTGTTTCCGGATCTGGAAAGGGGCGAACTGCTCGAGGGCCATTTTCGCAATACCATTTTTCGCACTGCCTGGCCCATGGCGCAGGCCGAGTCTTTCGAGCCGCTGTACAGCCTGAGCGCCGCTCTGTCAGGGCACTCGGACAGGGGCATCCCACAGACGGCGGCGCTCTGAATCCAGCCAGACATCGCGCCGTAGGGGAAATCCATAGTATTGTCAAAGCCACCGTATTTTCCTATACTAAAGTTGCCATCTGACGGTGGCACTTCATCGCCACTAAGGCGATGATTAGACGCTGCGCCCATGCAGCGTTCACTGCCCTAATGGCAGTAGGGCCCCGCCAAAAGGCGGGGCCTTTAAATTTCCGGCTCGGGGGTTACGACAACGCGGGCCGCTGTCACTGCGCCCGTCCTTCGACCTGCGCGCGCCCTGCGACCACCACCCGGTTGCGCCCCTCTTGCTTGGCGCAATACAGCGCTTGATCGGCCGCCTTGAGCACCGCCTCGGCGGTGCCCCCCGTCCGGATGGCCACTCCCACCGACACGGTAACCTGTTGCTGCGGCAAAATGGACGCATCCGCAATGCTCATCCGCAGACGCTCGGCAATGCTGGCCGCGTGCTCCAGTCCAACATCAGGCAGCAACGCCAGAAATTCCTCTCCACCCGTCCGAAACAAGGCGTCGCCCTGACGTGCCTGGGCCTGCATCCATTCGCCAACGCTGCGGATGACCCTGTCCCCCACATCATGACCATAGGTGTCGTTGATACTCTTGAACAGATCGATATCCAGGCTGATCACCGCAAAGCCTCGGTTCAATTCCTGCCAGGACCGAAGAATCGCATCCAGACCGCGCCGATTTCCCAGCCCGGTGAGCGGATCGGTATGGGCATCGGTGCGCAGCTTGCCCATCCGGGCGCTCACGGTCCCCAGGCTTGCAAGCAATGCATACTTGAGTTGCTGCGCTTCGTAGTACCAGCCATGTACCGATTCGAGCTGGCGCACCATGCCGTCTTCATAGCCGCTGCGGACGATGCGGGCCAACTGCTCCAGCGGGCGCGATATCCAGCGCGAAGATGTCCAGAGCAGCACCAGCAGCAGTACGGCCGGCCCAAGTGTGAACCACAGCACGCGTTGCATCAGATCGTCGAGGCGGCGCAAGGCCACTTCCGTGGGCCGCTGCACGATGATGCCCCAATCCGCAGCCGCCACATACGCATAGCCGTCGAGCATGTCGTTCCCTTGCTGGTCCACCACATGCTGCTGGCCGGAGCGACCTTGCAGTACTGCGTCGATCACAGGGTCATCGTTGGCCAGCGTCCCGATCCGGTCCGGCAACGGGTGATACAGGAGCCGCCTGGAAGAATCCACCACATAGACATAAGTGCCATCGTGGAAATACTGCTCACCGATCAGACGATGCAGGCCGCCTTCGGTCTTGAGATACAAGGTCGCCGCCAGATACCCCAAGTACTGGTAGTTCTCGCCAAAGAGTGGTTGCGACAGGACGATCGCCAACCGACCGAGCGCCGTAGTCAACGGTTTGCTGATCAGTGGAATCCGTAGGCGGCGAATCATCAGAGATTCCGCCGAATCGATTCGGCGCCCCAGCAGAGCCAAGTTCTCGGGTGCAACTGCAGTGACCAGGCCATCAACGCCCGCAACTGTCACCGAATTGAATCCCATGCCCTGTTCGCGCAAGCGATCGATCTCGGCACGCACGACGGCGGGATTCATCTTTCCACGCTGCAGGATATCGGCCGAATAAGCCAGGGTCTGCTGCGCCCGCCGGAGCAGGTCTGTGGTCGTCGTCGCCAGCTTGACGGCAAAAGCCTCATTAGACGCCAGGGTGCTGTCCATGAGCTGCTGGCGCTGGACTTGGTAGGCCCCCAGCAAGCCGGCCAGCAGCATGATGATCCCGCTGGTGATCGCCAGCAGCAGCATCAAGTGACGCAGATTGATCCTGGATCGCCGCTCAGTGCGCATCCGCAGAGTTTCCTCTTGTCGTGAATTCGAGCTACAAAATATGGCCCATCCGCAGCCGCCAGCGCCCACACTATATATCTGCAATCAGCAGCAAATCTTTTCAGATTCTTACTACGGCCAGTACCCCTCAGGCAACTTGCACCGGCCAGTGATACTCGCTAAAATGCCACGTTTTGGCGCACTAGCTCAGTCGGTTAGAGCGACGGAATCATAATCCGCAGGTCCCCTGTTCGAATCAGGGGTGCGCCACCAGAATTCCCTGCCAAGCCCCTATCGCCACCCCGCCCGGTGGCGATTCTGCTTTTGGGCATATGCTTCTGGTTTACTTCCGGTTCGGACAGCAGGATCATGGGCGCTCTTCCAAGCCGCCTTTGGTGCATCCTGACCGGCATATCCCGATCGGTGCGCACAAGCGGATCGACGCCAGGGCCTGCCTCTCCGAATGAACGAACCTTCCTTCAGTCTCAGAAAAATCGCTGTTGCCGCCTTCGGACCGTCCTTGCTGTTCAGCATTGGCCAAGGAGCAATTCTGCCGGTCATCGCACTGAGCGCCCGCAACGATGGGGCTTCAGTCGCGCTCGCCGGACTGATCGTGGGACTGGTCGGAATCGGGTCGCTGGTCAGCAACATCCCGGCTGCCCTGCTGATCGCGCGCTATGGGGAAAGGCTGGCTATGGTTTGGGCGGCTGCGCTCAGCGTGCTGGCGCTGACCCTTTGCCTGATTCCCGGGCAGATCGCGCTATTGGCCACTGGCATCTTCCTGGTCGGCATGGCCACCTCGGTGCTGCTGCTCGCGCGCCAGTCCTACCTGATCGAGCTGGTGCCGCTCTACATGCGGGCCCGAGCCATGTCCACGCTCGGCGGCATGCGACGCATCGGCGTGTTTGTGGGCCCTTTTCTCGGCGCAGGCGCGATGCAGATCCTGGGACTGAGCGGCGCCTACTGGATCGCCATCGTCGCCATGTTCGCCGCCGGTGCGCTCGCCTACACCATCCCCGATCTGGAGAGCAGCGGCCACCGCCAGACCAGGCCCGACGGCTCCACCCGGATCCTGCACATCATGCACTCGTACCGGAAAACCTACTGCACGGTTGGATTGGGCATCCTGCTGGTGAGCGCCCTGCGTGCCTCGCGCCAGATCGTGATTCCGCTCTGGGCCGAGCATCTGGGCATCAGCCCAGCGACCACCTCGGTGATCTACGGAATCGTCGCCTCCATCGATATGCTGGCCTTCTATCCTTCCGGCAAGGCAATGGACCAGTATGGACGCCTGTGGGTGGCCGTTCCTTCCGTGCTGATCATGGGCGCATCCATTGTCCTGATCCCATCCACTGCGGGCTTCGTGAGTTTTCTGGTGGTATCCATGGTGATCGGGCTGGGCAACGGCATCGGGTCGGGTTTGGTCATGACGCTGGGAGCCGATGCCGCTCCCCGCGAAGGCCGGACCCAGTTCCTGGGTGTGTGGCGGCTGATTTCCGACATCGGAGCGAGCGGTGCGCCGGCCCTGCTGTCGGCCATCACGGCTGTGGCCACGCTGGCACCCGCCATTGTGGCCACAGGAATGCTGGGGTTCGTCGCAGCCGCAGTGTTCTGGCACTGGCTGCCCCATGCCAACTCAGGACAACCGGACAGCAGCCGCTCGTAGCGGCCACCGACGACCGACGCGCGTACCCGCGAGGGCTAAATTCAGCAGGCCGCGACACCGGCATCGCCTGCCACGCAAGCCGGCTCGGCGTATGCTAAACAGATCAAACATCGGTGCGCGTTCTGTCCGACATCACTTGCCGGCAACACAGCGACGCGCCCGGGAACGAACAGGAGCTTCCATGGAAAGTCGTCACACGACTGCAGATTTCGAGCAGCGCGCCCAAGGTGCGCTGATGGGTGCATTCATTGGCGATGCGCTGGCGCTGGGACCCCACTGGTACTACGACCTCGACGAACTGCACCGGAATTTCGGCACATGGATCACCGACTACGCCGATCCAAAACCGGACCACTACCACGCTGGCCTGCATGCCGGTCAATCTTCACAGGCCGGCATCATCCTGGAAATGCTGGCGCGCTCATTGGCGGACAATGGCAGCTATGTCGAGGCCGATTTCTGCCAGCGGCTCGATGAGGACCTTTTCCCGAAACTGGACGGGACCCCCATGCAAGGTCCTGGCGGCTATACCAGCCAGTCGATCCGCGAAGCCTGGCGCCTGCGGGTCCAGGAGAAGCGCCCCTGGGGTGAGGTCTGCGGCCTGGCCGACACGACCGAGGCCGCCGAGCGTGTCCTGGTCCTGGCCATCCGCGATGCGTTGCGACCCGGCACGCTGGCCCGCAACGCATCGGCCAACACGGCACTGACACAGTCCGACACGACGGTCATGGCCATGACCGTCGCCTATGCCAGCATCCTGGGCAGCCTGGTACGTGGCGAGCCGCTGGACAGCCAAACCTCGGACCGGCTGATGGCGCTGGTCCGTGACGGCACCCTGCCCTTCCACAGCGTGACCTCCACCGGCGAAAGGCTGCCGCCTCCGGGGCCCGAAGCGCCGCGGCATGCTGGCCAGTTCCCGTCACCCGACGCCCTGTTGACGGTCTCGAACATCCAACGCGCCATTGCCGACCCGGATATCCGCATCGAACCCGCCTGGAAGGCCGCCCTGGTCTACGGCATGCCATGCGCCGTGTATCACCAGTTTCCAGCGGCGTACTATCTGGCGGGCCGCTTTCAGAAAGACTTCGAATCGGCTGTGCTGCACGCCGTCAACGGCGGCGGGCAAAACCAGGCTCGCGCCATTCTGACAGGTGCGCTGAGCGGGGCCATCGGAGGTATTCAAGCCATTCCGCAGCGCCTCCTGGACGGGCTGGAACGCAGCGATGAGCGCCAGGCGCTTGCGGCTACGATCGCCCGCCAGGCGGCAGCCGATCACCCCTGAACGGGAGGCGCCGGTACGGCCTCAGTACTGGCGCGTGCGGTCCACTACCCCCGAGATCGCTTCTCTGCGGCCCAGTGCCCGGATCTTGTCCGCAATCTGATGCACCGTCTGTTCCACCAGACTGATCCCGGCGGCATGTGGGGTGAGCTGGATGCGTGGATGCGCCCAGAACGGGTGACTGACGGGTAGCGGCTCGTGCACGAACGCGTCAAGCGCCGCCCCGCGCAGGCGGCCCGATTCCAGCGCGGCCAGCAAATCCGACTCGATCAGGTGTCCGCCCCGCGCCATGTTGATCAGATAAGCATCGGGCCGAAGCTGCTCGAACGTGCGCTGGCACAGGATACCTTGGGTTTCAGGGGTGAGCGGAAGCACATTGATCAGCACCCGGGTCTGCGCGAGAAACGCGCCCAGCGATGGATCCCCACCATACGCCTGGGCGCCAGCCACTGCACGTCCGGTGCGCGACCACACGGCCACCGGGTAATTCAGCCCCACGAACAGGGACGCAACCCGGGCGCCGATATGGCCCGCCCCCATGACGCCCACCGGCCATTGTTCGCGCTGCGTGGCAGCGAGGCGATGCCAGCGGGATTGCTTTTGCTGCTCGGCATAGCGTCCAAACCCACGCGACTCCTTCAGCAGATAATACAGAGCATACTCGGCCATCTGATCGGCCATGCCGCCATCTTCCACACGCACGATGGTGAGGTCTTGCGGCAGGTCGGGCATCTGGAGCAAGGCATCCACGCCTGCTCCGAGATTGAACAGATACTTCAGGTGGGGTTCACGCTGAAACAGCTCCGCTGGGGGCTCCCAGACCACGGCTGCCTGAGCCGTTCCGGTGGCCGACCGGGGGTCCCAAAGGCGGATCGAATCCGACGGTAGGGCTTGCTGAAGTACCCGCACCCACTCCTGCGGCTGGCTCTCATGGCGAGAAGCAAAGATAAGGTCCATTTCCGTCGCCCCATGCACAATCCGGGGGCCACTGTAGCACAGCCGCCGCGTCCGCCAGGATCACCCGGACTCGTCTAAAACAGCCTCACCTGAACATGCACCCAGCCAGCTGCCTGAATGGCCTCGATGGCTTCGAAAAGAGGAACGGCGAGGAAATACGGCAGCGCATCACGCGCAGTCTTCCAGAGCCCCCCGAGATCGACCATCACATGACGCGGCGACCGCCAGACGCTCGGGCGTGGCCAGAAACGCGGCACCCGGACGCAGTAGGCGTCGAAGCGAGCGCCGAATGCGGCCCGCAACATACGTTCTTCCTCGACAACGATCCAATGAAACACGGCAAACGCCGCCAGCGCCAGCACGAAGCCCACGACCAGGCTCCCGGTCTGCAGCCCGATCCCCATGACGGCCAGGATGGAAAACACATACAGAGGATTGCGGCTGACCGAGTAGGGGCCTTCGGCCACCAGGTCGGCGCCCTTGCGGCCACCCAGGTAAAGCATGCAGGAACAACGCCCCAGAATGGCGGTCAGGATCAGGCCCAGCCCCAGCCACTCTATCCCCTGGTGGACCCAACCCGATACCGGCCAGGCCGAACCCACCCAAGGCAGTACCGCCACGGCCAGCACGCCAAGCACCGTCAGCGCCCGCAGCCGCAGGACCTGGGCGTGGGCAAGGCGCGCCCAGACGGCCCCCATACCGGCATCCGAACTGGCCTGGGTCGTTTGCTCGGTATCCGAAGAGGATGATTCAGACATGTCATCTCCATTCAAAAACAGGTGAACATTAGAGCACCTAATCTCGAAATCCCTACGAATCGAGCTGAATCTAACCTGAAAATCCGTCCACGTCGCAGCGCGCCGTCGTCGGCAGCACCAGACGGAATTCCGTCCACCCCGACATCTCGCCTTTCACGGAATTTACTGAGAGACGCCAGCCCTGCAGATCACACACGCGCCGGGCGATCCCCAGCCCTAGGCCGTGTCCGAGCCTGGTCTGCGCCACCCTGCTGGTCTGATCGGACCTGCCGCTGTGCCACTGCTGCAGCTCCCTCAAGCGATCAGGTGCAATGCCGGGGCCATCATCACGGAACACCAGCGTGACGGCACCGTCCAGAGTCACCGCCAACGTAGCTGGCGCCGCGTGCTCAATGGCGTTGCGCAGCAGATTGCGCAGCACGATCAGCAGCGCATGCGGGTCCAGCCAGCACGAGGCACCCGCTGGGATCCGATTCATGAGCATCAGCCCGTGCATTCGGGCCAGGGGCTGGAGCCCAAACCAGGCCTCCTCGAGTGCCGCGCACAGGCGCACCGCCCGCATGCGGGCAGGATCGGCGCTGTTGATGGCCACCGCGCTAGACAGACTGCTGGCGACCGTATCCACCTGATCCAGCATGCGTTGAAGACGATCGCGAAGCGGCGAACCGGGTGTGATCTCCAACAAGGCCATCTCGCCATCCGATCGCAACGCCGCCAGGGGCGTGCGCAGTTCATGGCTGAGATTTGCGGCAAACTGGCGCTCAAAAGCCATGGCTCGATCGATGTGATCCTGCAGCAGACCGAAAGCATCGACCAGCTGTGCAGCCTCGTCGCCCGAAGCGGCGACTGCACGCTCCTCCCCGAGGCTCCAGGTCGAAAGGCGTTCGGACACGAGCCGGATGGGAGCCACCACGCGGCGCGCCAGATGCCGGGACAACCACCAGGCACATAACAGCACAATCAGGGCGCCTCCTCCCAGGATCCAGCCGAACTCACGCATCCACGCCTCAATCAGCGCCCCATCGCCAGCGCGGGTCGGCAGAACGGCTGAGACGTTCTGGCCCGCAGCGAGGTCATTGCGCAAAGCCTGCACCTGGGTCGCCACCACGTCGTCCACCAGATCATCTTCCATCCGCGTGAAGACCTCATAGGCCAGCAAACCGATGACAAGCAGAAAGACCGCCACGGTCCCGGTCAGGGCCCAGGTCACGCGGTCAGCCAAAGAGACGGAGCGCATCATGAGGGATCTGGTGCGGAACGCAACGAGTGCGGGCCGTCTTCCGCCGCACCGGTCAGTTGCCATCCCAGGCCATGCACCGCAACGACATCAGGGCCACCTACCTCGCGCAAACGCCTTCGCAGCAGATGAATCTGGTCATTCAACGCCCGCTCAGAGGGTGGTCCTTCGGGCCAGAGGGTCGCTCGGATCTGAAGCTGGGACACCGGGCGGCCTGTCGCCCGCAGCAGCATCTCCAGCAGCAACACCGACTTGCGCGGCAACGCCAGCGGCTGCCCGCGAAGGGTGACCGCATGGCTGCGTGGATCGTAGCTCAAATCACCAAACAGCATGGCACGGGCGTCGTCGGGCCACCCGCGCCGCAGCAGCACCCGCAAGCGCGCGAAAACCTCGGCCAGAGCAAAAGGCTTCACCAGATAATCTTCGGCGCCCAAGTCGAAGGCGAGCAGCCGATCTTCGATGCGATCACGAGCCGTCAGCACCAGGACCGGGCACCACAGGCTCGTGTCGCGCTGCAAGGCACGCAACACATCCATGCCGCTCAGGCCCGGCAACCCCAGATCCAGCACCATCGCGCCAAACCCACCCGTGCGCAACAAGGTCAGCGCCCCATGACCGTCATAGGCAGCATCCGGCACCAGGCCCTGGCGTTCCAGGTAGCCATACAGATTACCGGCGATCGTGGGCTCGTCCTCCACAATCAGAACTCGCGCGCCGTCCGTGCGCATGGGCCTGCTCCAGCCGTTGGCAATACAGGCATTATCGCCATTTGCCGCATTCGTCACCACGATCAGTATCGGCTGGCACGGCCTCGATCCAGGGGTCATACGCCGGACGTCGCACCGACACACATACAACCAGTCCCGGATCCGGAATACTGAACCAGCCCACCGTCGGACGATCTTCTAAAATCGGGATTACATCATCAAGGACGCTCGCTCATGGAATCCGCATCAGCCCCCTTCAAAGTCCTTGGCACCCTCGCCATCATCGCCGCCGGCCTGATTGCCGCTGCCATCGCCTACCACCCCACAAAACCGATAGTCTGGATGGTGGCCTACCTGGTGCTGGTCGCCGGCGTCGTGCAGTATGTGCTGGGAGCCGCACAGGCAACGCTGGCCACACGCAGGCTGTCCGCAACCACGATCTGGAGCCAGTGGACACTGCTGAACCTTGGCCATGCCGGGGTCATCGCCGGCACGCTGGCAGCCAGCCTGCCCACGCTGGCAGGCGGGACGATACTCTACGACCTGGCCATGCTCTGGATGGGGCTCTCGGTGCGGGATGGCAAACCTGGTCCCGCCCGGATCGGCTACTGGCTGCTGGTGCTGGCCATGCTGGCCAGTTCGTTTACCGGAATCATCCTGACCCTGCGTGGCGACTGACCCCACGAGGCATGACCGGCACCTGCGTTCCCGATCAGCCCCAGGCCCCCGGATTCCACGGTCGGGCCGTCGCCCACAAAGCTGTCAGCTCCGTATCGCTCAGGCCAGCGAACTGCGCCTCGGCCTCCGCCATGGTGTCAGCAGGCATCTCGTACTGGCGAATATCATTGCCGCGCAGCGGACTGAACAGCAGCGTGATGCTGCCATAGGACGCATCCAGGAGCGCCGCCTGCCAGACATTGCCCTGGGGATCACTGAGAGTACGCATAAGGCCGAAAACCCGAAACCAGACTGCCCTACAAGATACACGGTTTCCATCCATGGACTGGAGATGGGTGACGGCGCCCCGTGGTTTTGTGATATACCAATGGCAGATATTTGCAGCGTCGAATCACTGACGCGCTACCGGATCCACGGTTTCGTCACCGGCGCTGGGTTGAGCGTCGTGGCCGGCAAGGCGCGCCGTTCGTTGGAAACGGGAGGTCGTTCATGGCATTTTATGACACCAGGCTCACGGGCAAAAAGGAAGTGGCCGAGGGCACTCTGGAATTCATCCTGGAGAAGCCCAAGGACTTCAAGTTCCGGGCCGGGCAGTTCTTCGACATCATTCTGAAGGCAACGCCAGGTGCCGAAAAGAAAACCTACGTGCATGGCTTCTCTTTCGTGAATGCGCCCTATGAAGACTACATCGCAGCCGCGACCCGCATGCGGGGATCTGAATTCAAGAACGCCATCCGCGACCTGCCGCTGAATTCTCCCATCCGGATCGAGGCCGTCTGGGGTAGTTACACACTACCCAAGGACGAATCCAGGCCGATGGTCTTCCTGATTGGCGGTGTCGGAATCACGCCAGTGCGGAGCATGGTGGCGCAGGCCACACATGACAAGACAGCCCACAAGATCACGCTACTGTATTCGAACGAAACTCCGGCACGTGCGCCCTTCACACAGGACCTGCAGCAGTTCGCCGCGCAGAACCGGAATTTCACCTTCGTTCCCGTCTATACCCAGGGTCATGACGCGAGCGCGGAGCATGGGCGCATCAATGCCGACATGATCCGGCGCCATGTACCCGATCTGGCTGCGGCGACCTACTACCTGTCGGGGCCTCCGGGCATGGTGCGTGCCATGCGCGAACTACTGGTGCAGATGGACATCGACGAAGACAACATCCGCACCGAGGAGTTCGACGGCTATTGATCGTCAGGCCGCTTCGGCTTCCACAACCTCGGTAGCCAGCTGGGCGGCGATGCGAGCCACATGTTCACCCTGCGCGCGGGCCACGGAAAGTTCATTTTCCGTCGGCTGACGCGACCCATCGGGTCCGGCGATCGTGGAGGCGCCGTACGGAGTGCCACCGCTGACTTCCGTCAACATGCGCAGACCCGCGGCTGAGGGCGGCACACCCACCACCACGAATCCCTGGTGCAACAGCGTGGTGTGGAACGACGTGATGGTCGTTTCCTGGCCCCAGTGCTGCTGGCCCGAACTCACGAATACGCTGCCGACTTTACCGATGAAGGCGCCTGCAGCCCACAACCCGCCGGTCTGATCCAGAAAGTTGCGCATTTGCGCCGCCATATTGCCGAAGCGGGTCGGCGTACCGAAGATGATGGCATCGTATTCGGCCAGCTCGGCGACCGTCGCAACGGGGGCTTCCTGGTCGAGCTTGTAGTGTGCAGCCTTGGCGATCCCTTCGGGGACGAGTTCGGGGACACGACGGATGGCGACCTCCGCACCCGCTGCCCGGGCACCCTCGGCCTCCGCGCGAGCGAGCTGCTCGATGTGACCCCAGGTGCTGTAGTAGAGGACCAATACCTTAGCCATTCCGTTCTCCTTAGTGAGTGTTGGCGATTGAATGGCCATACTTTAGTATTGGTTCGGCCGATTAAAAACAGGGATATATCGTTCTGTTTAATCGGATGAATCGATTTGTGACCCCCAAAGCGCCTGCTGTGGGTGCCCGGCGTGGTCATAGCCGGGGTCGGACGGGAAGCAGCCGCCGCCATCGGGCCAGGCTACCTGAAAGATGCGGATGCCAGAGCCAAAACGGCTGGTGGCCTGCGCCACGCGCTTCTCACGCACAAACGGCGTGGACACATCCCGAATCAGCAGCGACACCCGGGCCTCGGACGCTGTCAGCCGCTGCCCATCGACCAGCACGCCGGTGCGGTCCTCGTAGGCCACCACGTCCGAAATCAGATCCATCGCGCGCTGGGGGTCCGCGCACCCCGTCACGATGAGCTCAGGCTTGCCGGCCCGCGCGCGGCCCACCGTATGCACGAACCTTTCCGCCAGCAGAAGTTCTTCATCATCCACCGCGATATGGGTGTAGTCATGCCATCTGAGCTTGTCTTCCAGAAAACCCTGCAGTTTGATCTGGTTGCGCTGCTGTTCGCTGATTGGTGTGCTCATTTTCCGACTTCATGTCCTACAACCCCGCCCACGGCGGCCCCACCAAGGGTCCCCAGCGTGCTCCCGCCCGTGAGCACCGCCCCGCCAACGGCACCTACGCCTGCCCCGACCACCGTGCTTTTCTGCTGATGCGTCATGTCGCTGCAAGCGCTCAGACTCACCAGCGCTACTGCCAGCACCGAACCACCCAGAACTCGAATCATCGTTTTCATTACGATCTCCCTGATCAGATTGCGGCCGGCTTGCGCCGGAAACCTGATTCAAAGGTAACGCCCTAGCGCGCCCGAGTACACCCCCAGTTGTAACAAAAGGGACCCAGAATTGCTCCTGGGTCCCTGAAACGCACACCCTTAATCGTCGTCATCATTGCCGTGCGAGTACCAGCCGTCGCCTCGATGAGGAGGATAGTAGCCAGGGTAGTAAACGGCGCACCCAGCAAGCACGACCAGCATTATGGCGGCTAATAGCATCTTCATTGAAGCGTCACTCCGTTTTTGATGCAGACGATTCTATCTTGGCCGCTCTTTCCCAGGTCTCGAAAACGGTAACCCCGTGTATTTCTTCATACAGGAGCAATCATGGCAAGGCAGCCATGCAATCAAAACTGGCCAAATTTCACCGCGCCCACCGGCGCGACTAAATAACCTCAATTTGGTCTAAATCGAGCGACCAAGAAAAACGCCGCTTGGGAGAGCGGCGTAATGTACTGATCTAAAACAAAAATCTGGTGGGCTGTGACAGGCTCGAACTGTCGACCGACGGATTAAGAGTCCGCTGCTCTACCAACTGAGCTAACAGCCCTTCGCGCTTTTTGCGAAGAACGAAACTATACACGGTTTCCGCCAACCGCGCAAAACGGTAACGAGACCAAAGAGGCGCGCCCCAAGCGGCTGTCGGCCTGGTCTATACGGCCTTTGCGAGGCCGGCAGCAAGCCCCACATAACTGCGCGGCGTCATGGCCAGCAGCCGCGCCTTGGGTTCGTCGGGCAGCGCCAGACCGGCGATGAAAGCCCGCAGAGCGTCCTCGGTGATGCCCTTGCCGCGGGTCAGCGCCTTCAGTTGCTCGTAGGGGTGCGGCAACCCGTAACGACGCATCACCGTCTGCACGGGCTCGGCCAGAATCTCCCAGCAGTGGTCGATGTCAGCATCAATTGCGGCGGCATTCAGTTCGAGCTTGTCCAGACCCCGCAGGCAAGCCTCGTAGGCCACCAGGCAGTAACCCAGCGCCACGCCCAGGTTGCGCAACACAGTGGAATCCGTCAGATCGCGCTGCCAGCGCGAAATGGGAAGCTTCTCGGCCAGATGGCGCAGCAGCGCATTGGCCAGCCCCAGGTTGCCCTCCGAGTTCTCGAAATCGATGGGATTGACCTTGTGCGGCATGGTGGAGGAGCCGACTTCGCCTTCCTTCAGACGCTGCTTGAAGTAACCCAGCGAAACATACCCCCACAAGTCCCGATTCAGATCCAGCAGAATGGTATTGGCACGCGCAATCGCATCGAACAGAGACGCCATCCAGTCATGCGGCTCGATCTGGATGGAATACGGATTTTGGGTCAACCCCAGGCCTTGCAGAACCCTCGCAGAGAACTCCGGCCAGTCGATTTCCGGGTAAGCGGCGAGGTGTGCGTTGTAGTTCCCGGTCGCGCCGTTCATCTTCGCCAGCGGCTGCACCGCACCGATGGCCTGCAGCGCCGGGGCCAAACGTGCCGCCACATTGGCGAATTCCTTGCCCACGGTACTGGGCGTCGCCGGCTGACCGTGCGTGCGCGACAGCATCGGCTGGTCCGCGTAGCGGTGCGCAAGCTCGCGCAACCGGTTGCTGATGGCCTGCAGGCTCGGCAACAAGCATTGGCTGCGAGCCCGCCCCAGCATCAGCGCGTGGGAAGTATTGTTGATGTCTTCCGATGTGCAGGCAAAGTGGATGAACTCGGCCGCGCGGGACAGTTCGGCGTCATCCGCCACCCGCTCCTTGAGCCAGTATTCGACTGCCTTCACGTCGTGATTGGTCGTGCGCTCGATCGTTTTGATGCGGGCCGCGTCCGTTTCCGAGAAATCAGCCACCAGAGCCTGAAGCCGAATGCGGGCGGCTTGGCTGAAGGCCGGAAGCTCGGCCAGCCCCGCCTCGGACAGACCCACCAGCCAGGCGATCTCGACCTCGACCCGATGGGCCATGAAACCGGCCTCCGAAAGATAGGGGCGCAACGTGTCAGCCTTTGTGGCGTAACGCCCGTCCAGAGGCGAGAGCGCGTTCAGGACGCTCAGGGAAGGATCGATCTGCATGATAGGAGTCGGCGGTGGGTGGTGTGAACAGCTCACAACACCACGGGGCGATGAGGGAAGCCAGCAGGGATTCTAGCATCCGCGTCCTTGCCCGGCCTGCTATACTTTTTGGGCCTTCGACTCTCTTGTTGTGCCATGAAACTGATCGGTTCCCTGACTAGCCCCTACGTCCGCAAGGTCCGTATCGTGCTGGCCGAGAAAAAACTCGACTACGAGCTGATTCTCGACAACCCCTGGGGGGATGCGATCCAGGTAAAGGCACACAACCCGCTCGGCAAGGTCCCCTGCCTGATCCTGGACGAAAACGGCGCCATCTTCGACTCACGCGTGATCGTCGAATATCTGGACACGCTCTCGCCCGTGGGGCGCTTGATTCCGCCGCCTGGGCGAGAACGGGTTGAAGTCAAGCGCTGGGAAGCCACTGCGGACGGCATGATGGATGCCTGCGCGGCCGCCTATATCGAAACGCACCGGCGTGCCGAAGCACTACAGGACCCGGCCTGGACAGCCCGCCAGATGGACAAGATCCACGCCACACTGGACTACATGAACAACCTGCTGGGCGAGCAGGCTTACTGCTGCGGTGTAAACCTGTGTCTGGCGGATATCGCCGTGGGCACGGCGTTGGCCTATCTGGATCTGCGCAACCCCGATCTGAACTGGCGCTTGCACCACGCCAATCTGGCCCGCCTGCTGGAGAAGCTCGAGGCGCGTCCGTCCTTCGTCGCGACCAAGCCACCCGCAGCCTGAACCCGCGGATCAGGCAATGATCCCACCACCCAGGCAAACATCCCCGTCATACACGACGGCCGACTGACCGGGTGTGACTGCCCACTGGGGCTCGGCAAACGACAGTTCGAATCCGGCCACTCCCGCCACCAACAACCGGCACGCAGCATCGGCTTGCCGGTACCGGGTCTTGGCACCATAGGTGCCCGGCGCGGGCGGCTCGCCCGCGATCCAGCTGGCATCCTGAGCCCGCAGCGCGGGATTGAGCAACCAGGGGTGGTCGTGCCCCTGGACCACATAGAGCACATTGGCGGCCATATCCTTGCGTGCGACATACCAGGCATCGGCCGTACCGTCGCTACGCTGCGCACCGTGGACACCACCGATACCCAGCCCCCTGCGCTGGCCCAGCGTGTAGAACGCCAGCCCCTGATGCTGCCCCAGATCCAGGCCTTCAGGTGTGCGCATCGGCCCCGGATGCGTCGGCAGATAACGATTCAGGAATTCCCGAAACGGACGCTCGCCAATGAAGCAGATCCCGGTTGAATCCTTCTTGGCCGCATTGGGCAGCCCGATTTCCCGCGCGATGCGGCGCACCTCGGTCTTGCGCACCTCTCCCAGCGGAAACAGCGTCCGGGCAAGCTGCTGCTGATTGAGCCGATGCAGGAAGTAGCTCTGATCTTTAGTCAGGTCCACTGCCTTCAGCAACTGGCTGCGCACTCCCTGGGCCGTCTCGATGCGCCGGACACGCGCATAGTGGCCCGTGGCAATGTAATCGGCACCCAGGCCCATGGCGTGATCCAGAAAGGCCTTGAACTTGATCTCCGCATTGCACAGCACATCGGGGTTGGGAGTGCGGCCCGCCGAATATTCACGCAGGAAATCGGCAAAGACACGGTCCTTGTACTCGGCCGCAAAATTCACGGCCTCGATGTCCACGCCCACCACATCAGCCACGCTGGCCGCATCCAGCCAGTCCTGGCGCGAGGAGCAATATTCGCTATCGTCGTCGTCCTCCCAGTTCTTCATGAACAGGCCGACAACGTCGTATCCCTGCTGTTTGAGCAGCCACGCTGAAACCGACGAATCAACGCCGCCCGACATGCCGATCACCACACGGGCACCCCGCAGCGGGTGTTGCTCAACCATGCATGGCCTCGTCCACCGACTCGATCCAGTGGCAGATCGGTATGTCGGTCCCCCCCTGAAGATGGCAGATGCAACCAATGTTGGCAGAGACGATGGTTTGCGGCATCGTCTCCTCGATGGCCTTGAGCTTGCGATCCCGCAGCGACATCGACAGCTCTGGTTGGGTGATGGAATAGGTGCCCGCCGACCCGCAACACATCTGCGACTCCGCAAAATCCTGCAGATCGAACCCGAGGTCTTGCAACAGACGTTCGGTGGTGACCCGAAGCCCCTGCCAGTGCTGCAGGGTGCAGGGCGCATGGAAGGCGCTGCGCCCGGGTGCAGACCGCATCTTCGCCCGTACGGCCTGCGCCATGGGCGCCAGGAACTCCGCAATATCCTTCACATACGGCATCAGGCGTTGCGCACGCTCCGCATAGGCAGGATCGTGCGCGAGATGTCGTTCATAATCCTTGATCATGCCGCCGCATCCGGACGCATTCACGATGACGGCTTCGACCTCGCCGGACTCCAGCAAGGGCAGCCACGCGTCCACATTGACCCGCATCTGGTCGCGCGCCGCCTCTTGGGCATCCAGGTGAAAATTGATGGCCCCACAGCAACCCGAACCACTGGCGTAGCGGGCGCCCACACCAACGGCATCCAGTACCCGAATGGTCGCTGCATCGATCGACGGCATCATGGCCGGTTGCACGCAATTGGCCAGCATCAGTACCTGGCGCGCATGACGCTCCCGCCCTTGCGGCAACGGCCCGGCATCCCGGGCGACCGTGATCTTGGCGCGCAACGCCGCCGGCATCACCGGACGCAGCCAGCGCCCCACCCTGTACAGGGTCCCGAACAGCGGCGACCCCATGAGACGGCGCAACACGCCGCGCAACAGCCGCTCGCGCCACGGCCGCCGGACGCGCTCGGCAATCACCTGCCGGCCGATATCGACCAGCGCGCCGTACTTCACGCCCGACGGACAGACCGTCTCACAGGCGTGGCAGGTCAGGCAGCGATCCAGATGCTGCTGAGTGACGTAGGTCGGCTCGGCGCCTTCCAGGAGCTGCTTCATCTGGTAGATGCGCCCGCGCGGGCTGTCGAGCTCGTCGCCCAGAATCTGATAGGTCGGACAGGCCGACAGACAAAAACCGCAGTGTGTACAGCGTCGCAGGATCTCCTCGGCCTCACGGCCGAAGTCGGTATCCTGCGCCCAGTCTGCGAGTTGGGTTTGCATGAGAGGTCCTTGAATCGGTCCTTAAAATTCGGGAATCAGGCGGTGCCTATTGAAGACACCAGCGGGATCGAACTCCTGCTTCAGCCGCTGGTGGATCTGCATCACACCGGCCGACAGCGGATGAAAGGCAGGCACGTCGGCCGGCACATCACCACGGCGGTACAGGCACACAGAACCGCCCAGGGCCTGGACGCGGGTGCGCAACGCGGCGGCGTCCTGCGGACCCGCCAGCCAGCGCAGATTTCCGCCCCATTCGTACAGCGTAGCCCCCAAGCCCAGGGTGGGTGTCTTGGGCGGCAGCACGATTCTCCACAACGGGGGCTGCCGGAAGAAATCGTGCGTCTGATCGCGCACACCCAGCCAGAATGAATCCGCCTCGGCGTGCGTCAGGGACTGCCCGCCGATACGCACCAGGCCCTGGCGCACCGCGGACTCGTTGCCCGAGACGCGCACCGACAGATGGCCATGACCCGCGCCATCGCCGACCCATGCAGTGGCCGAGACCGGGATGGGCTGGGACCGCCACTGCAGGCATTGCTCCAGCGCCTGCTCCTCGGTCAGCTCCAGCACAGTGGTCACCTCGCTGTGGGGGCGCGGCACGACCTTGAGGGAAATCTCGACCATGGCGCCCAGCACTCCCAGCGATCCAGCCAGCAGCCGCGAAAGGTCGTACCCGGCAACGTTCTTCATGACCTCGCCACCAAAATGCAGCACCGTACCATCGGCACCCAGCAGACGGGTGCCCAATACGAAGTCGGCCGCCGACCCTGCCGCCATGCGTCGGGGCCCCGACAGCCCGGTGGCCACACAACCGCCCAGTGTCCCTGCAGGGCCAAAGCGCGGCGGCTCGAACGCCAGCATCTGATTCTGCCCGGCCACCAGCGCTTCGATTTCTACCAGCGGCGTACCCGCTCTCGCGGTCAGCACCAATTCGCTCGGCTCGTAGGTCACCACGCCATGATAGGCCGCGAGATCCAGCCAGCCCGCAGAACCATCTTGCGGCCAGGGGTTACCGTAAAAATCCCGGGTTCCGCCCCCGCGGATCCGCAGCGTGCGCTTGGACGCGCGAGCCGTGGCAACCTGCTCGCTCAATTCAGAAAGGACATATTCCATAGGTCTGCCCTAGAAACGGGGAATGTCGGGGAATGCCACCTGCCCGCCATGCACATGCATCTTGCCGTATTCGGCGCACCGAACCAGGGTCGGGATGAGTTTGAGCGGATTGAGCAGGCCATAGGGATCGAACGCCCGCTTGAACGCTGAGAACGCGTCCAGTTCCTCGCGGGAAAATTGCGTGCACATCTGATCGATCTTCTCGATCCCGACCCCATGCTCGCCGGTGATGGTGCCGCCCACCTGAACGCAAAGCTCCAGAATGGCAACGCCAAACGCCTCAGCACGCTCGACTTCGTCGGGCAAATTGGCATCGAACATGATGAGCGGATGCAGATTGCCGTCGCCGGCATGAAAAACGTTGGAGCACCGCAGACCGAATTGCTGCTCCATGCCGGTGATGGCCGCGAGCACGCGCCCCAGATGGCGGCGCGGAATGGTCCCGTCCATGCAGTAATAGTCCGGAGAGATGCGTCCGGCTGCCGGAAAGGCATTCTTGCGGCCGGCCCAGAACTTCAGGCGCTCTTCTTCGCTTGTGGACGTCTGCAAGCGTGTAGCGCCTACCTCGCGCAACAGCGCTTCCACGCGCGTGATCTCTTCGGCCACCTCGTCGGGCGTGCCATCGGATTCGCACAGCAGGATGGCCTCCGCCTCCAGGTCATAACCGGCCTTGACGAAAGGCTCGACCATATTGACGGCCCGCTTGTCCATGAGCTCCAGACCTGCCGGGATGATGCCGTCTGCAATGATGCGCGTCACGCCCTCTCCGGCAAGCTCAACACTGGGAAAACTGGCCATCACGACACGGGCAAGCTCGGGGCGCGGGATGAGTTTGACGGTGACTTCGGTCACCATGCCCAGCATGCCTTCGGAACCGATGAAGGACTGCAGGAGATTCAGGCCTGGGGAATCGGGCGCCTCGCCCCCCAGTTCGACGATGTCGCCCTCGATGGTCACAAAGCGTACGCGCAGCACGTTGTGGGTGGTCAAACCGTATTTCAGGCAATGCACTCCACCGGAGTTCTCGGCCACATTGCCGCCGATCGAGCAGGCAATCTGGCTGGACGGGTCAGGAGCGTAGTACAGGCCAAGCGGCGCGGCGGCTTCTGAAATAGCGAGGTTTCGCACGCCGGGTCCCACCACCGCGACACAGGATTCGGGGTCCATGCGCAGGATGCGGTTGAACTTCGCCATTCCCACCAGCACGCCATTGGGATGTGGCGTGGCACCACCCGACAGCCCGGTACCCGAGCCTCGCGGCACCACCGGAACATTGTGCTCACGGCAAGCCTTGAGCACCACCACGAGCTGGGCTTCGGTCTCGGGCAGCACCACGATGGGTGGGCACTGCCGATACAACAACAAGCCGTCAGCCTCATAGGCCCGCGTCTGATCCGGCCGGGTCAGAATGCAATGCGGCGGCAGGTCCCGGCTGATTCGTGCCAAAAAACCCGCAAAGTCCGGCTCCACAGCCGGCTGGTCCACCATGACGTTCGCCGCAGTATCCATTACGATTTCCAGATTCAATCAGCCCGCAATCGGGGATCAGGCAGCACTGGCGGCCGGCACGGCGTTCGCCAGATGCTCACGGCGGCCACGCACAGCCCGCGCAAGACGATCCAGCAGATTCAGCGACGTATCCCAGTCCACACAGCCATCCGTAATGCTCTGACCATACACCAGAGGCTTGCCCGGGACCAAATCCTGCCGCCCGCCCACCAGGTGGCTCTCGATCATGACGCCGAACAGGTGCGAATCACCCGCCTCGACCTGACCGCAGATGTCCTCGATGACCAGCGGCTGACGGGTATAGTCCTTCTTGCTGTTGGCGTGGCTCGCATCGATCATGACACGTGGCCGCATGTGGACCTTTTCCAGCGCCTGGGCAGCGGCCTGCACATGTTCAGCCTCGTAGTTGGGTGCCTTGCCACCGCGCAGAATGATGTGACAGTCCTCATTGCCTCGCGTGGAGACGATGGCTGAACGCCCGCCCTTCGTGACCGACAGGAAGTAGTGTGAATGAGCGGCGGCTTTCAGGGCGTCGATGGCGATACGGATGTTGCCGTCCGTCCCGTTCTTGAATCCGACCGGGCAGGACAGCCCCGAGGCCAGTTCGCGGTGCACCTGGCTTTCGGTCGTGCGCGCACCAATGGCGCCCCATGACACCAGATCTGCAATGTATTGCGGCGTGATCATGTCGAGAAATTCGCAGCCGGCCGGCAGGCCCAGCGAATTGATGTCCAGCAGCAGCCGGCGCGCAGTGCGCAGGCCCTGATTGATGTCGAAGCTGCCGTCCAGTCCCGGATCGTTGATCAGCCCCTTCCAGCCCACCGTGGTACGCGGCTTCTCGAAGTAGACACGCATGATGATTTCCAGGTCGCCGGCGTAGCGTTCGCGTTGCTCGGCCAGCCGCCTGGCATACTCCATGGCAGCCTGCGGATCGTGGATGGAACACGGCCCAATCACCACCACCAAACGATCCCCATGGCCATGAAGGATGTCATGCACGGCCTGACGCGAGTCGTGCACCGTAGCCGACACGGCCGACGTGCAGGGAAACTCGTGCATCACATGCGCGGGGGGGGCCAGCTCACGGATCTCTCGGATGCGAATGTCGTCGGTGTTGTGTGACACGGTGAAGCTCCTGTTGGGCCGGATGCGCGCGGGCGGAAACAAAAAAGCCGCCTGGCACCGCCGGCGGCTTTTTGGGGAATTTTTGACTAACTAATGGTACAGCGATTCCCTTCCTCCGCCAGCGGCTTTGGAAACGTAAAAAAGTAAAAAAAGTACGAAATCGCGTGCATTCGACGATGCTACCACACGGCCGTCCAAATCTCCAAGCTCGTGGCGTTCTTTACGAAATACCACAATTGATTTCACTAGAATTGATTCCATTACTAATCATTCTATAATTTATAATTCGACATGGAATTAAATGGAGAGCGCACATGAAACCGATCACCAAACCGCTACTGCTTGCCTTGACCACCGCGTGCACCCTGACAATGGCGGGCCAGGCGCTCTCAGCCGACCTGGCTACGATCCGCAAGGCGGGGACGCTGCGCGTGGCCATCGCCAACGAAATTCCCTACGGCTATACGGATCTGAGTGGAAAGGCGAAGGGGGTGGGGCCCGATGTGGCCAAACAGATCGCCAAGGCCCTGGGGATCCGAAACATCCAGTGGACCACCACCAATTTCGGCTCCCTGATCCCGGGCCTGCAGGCCAACCGTTACGACATGGTCGCCGCCGAAATGGCCGTTCTGCCGCAGCGCTGCAACCAGGTACTCTTCTCGGAACCAGACAGCTCCTACGGCGAGGGTCTGCTGGTGCCCAAGGGCAACCCGAAGAAAATCCATGATTACGCCAGCTTCGCCACATCAGGCCACAAGGTCGCCATCCTGGCGGGCGCCGACCAGCTCGAAATGATGCAGGCACTGAAGGTCCCCGCCAACCAGATCGTGACGATCTCCAACAACGCGGACGCCATCTCCACCGTGACCACCGGCCGGGCCGACGCATACGCGGCGACCGGCGTGACGGTGGACCAGCTTGCCGGCAGGAGCAAGGGCAAGGCTCAGCCCGCACCCGGCTTCAAGGATCCCATCATCAACGGTCAGCCCGTGCGGAGCTGGGGCGCTTTCGCCTTTTCGAAGGACTCGGCCAGCCTGCGCGACGCGGTGAACAAAGAACTCGCCCAGTTCAAGAAGACCGACGCATGGTCCAAGATCATGAAGCAATACGGCTTCTCGGCCCAGGACGCCACCCAATCGTTCAAACGGACGACCGCCGAACTGTGCAAAGGCTAGACCGGAGCCGGCATGCAATGGCTCTCGTACCTGCATCCGCTGATGCTGGGGGCACGAGTCACCGTTGAAATGACGGTGTACTCCGGCGTACTCGGTACGCTGTTCTCCTTCCTGTTCGGGATCGGCCGCCTGTCCCCTGCGCGTCCCCTGCGCTGGGGCTCCATCGCCATGATCGAGATCTTCCGTGGCACCTCGCTTCTGGTACAGCTTTTCTGGCTGTTCTTCGCGCTGCCGGTGCTGGGCCATGCAATGGGCATGGACCTGCGCATGCCGCCCGTGGTCGCCGGCACGCTGGCGCTGAGCCTGAACATCGGCGCCTACGGTGCGGAGGTCGTGCGTGGCGCCATCCAGGCCGTTCCGCGCAGCCAGCACGAGGCTGCCAAGGCTCTGGACTTCACCCCGCGCCAGACCCTCTGGCGGATCGCCATCCCGCAAGCCATCCCGGAGATGATGCCGTCGTTCAGCAACCTGGCGGTCCAGAACCTGAAAGACACTGCCCTGGTGTCCCTCATCGGGCTGGCCGATCTGGCCTTTCAGGCCGAACGCATCCGCAATTTCACGCAGGACAGCACTTCGGTCTACACCCTGCTGCTATTGATGTATTTCGGCATGGCACTCGTGCTCTCAGGTCTGATGCGGCTGCTGGAGGCGTACGTCAGCCGCTGGCGTGCGCAGAGGATCTGACCATGTTGTTCGGACTCTCCTGGGACGCCAGCACCAACTGGACGCTGGCCTGGTCCATCCTGCCCATCCTGCTGCGCGGACTGGTGGTCACCCTGCAAGCTGCTTTGCTCGGCTTTGCCGTCGGGGCAGCACTGGGACTGGTCCTCGCGGTCCTCAAGGGTTCACGCCTGCGCATCATTGCGTGGCCGGCCCGGGTCCTCAACGAGTTCCTGCGCGACACCCCGCTGCTGGTGCAGCTCTTCTTCCTGTATTACGTGCTGCCGGAGTACGGCCTGGTGTTGCCCGCCTTCCTCACGGGCGCCCTGGCGTTGGGCGTGCAATACAGCGCCTACATGTCCGAGGTCTACCGGGCCGGACTGGAATCCATCACGCGCGGGCAGACCGAGGCCGCCCGCGCCCTGGACATCTCGCCGCTGCGGACCCTGGGCGTCATCATTTTGCCGCAGGCCATCCCGCGCATCATCCCGGCCCTGGGAAATTACCTGATTTCCATCATGAAGGACGTGCCCGTCCTGTCGGTGGTCTCAATCCTGGAGATGCTCAACGTCGCGCGCATCATCGGCGACCGAACCTTCAACTACATGGTGCCGCTCTCAATGGTCGGCCTGCTGTACCTGATCCTGACCCTGATCGCCTCGGCGGCAGTGCGCTATCTGGACGAGCGGCTGCCCAAGCGCGGCATCCCGCTGCGCTGACGCGCGCCCGCCAGCAAACGTCCACCCGGAGTTCCCGATGCAAGAATCCCCGTCAATCACTGCCCGCCGACAGCCCGTAACGACCAGCCCTGCCGACAACGCAGATGCCATCATCCGGATGGACCATGTGGTCAAGCGGTTCGGCGTCACCACCGTGCTGGATGGCCTGGACTTCCAGGTTGCAAAAGGCGAAAAGGTGACCATCATCGGGCCCTCTGGCTCTGGCAAATCCACCGTTCTGCGGATTTTGATGACGCTGGAAACCATCGATGATGGCTTCATCCATGTAGCCGGCAAGCCTCTATGGCATGAATACCGGAACGGTCAGGCCGTGCCCGCCAGCGAGCCCCACCTTCGCGCGATGCGCAAGGAAATGGGGATGGTGTTCCAGCAGTTCAATCTGTTCCCGCACATGACGGTGCTGCGCAACATCACCGAATCGCCAGTTCACGTGCTGGGCCTGTCGCCTCCGGAAGCGCGGGCGCGCGCCCATGAATACCTGGACTTGGTGGGAATGACCGAGCACGCAGGGAAATTCCCCAGCCAGCTCTCAGGGGGTCAGCAACAGCGTGTGGCGATTGCGCGAGCCCTGGCCATGCGGCCCAATATCATGCTGTTCGATGAACCCACCTCGGCCCTGGACCCCGAATTGGTGGGCGAAGTCCTCACCGTCATCCAGCGGTTGACGGAAGAGCACGATCTCACCATATTGCTGGTCACACATGAAATGGAATTCGCCCGCCAGATTTCGGACCGTGTGTGTTTTTTCGACGGCGGGGTCATTGTGGAAGAAGCACCGCCGGAGGACATTTTTACCGCGCCGCGCGAAGGACGGACACAGGAATTCTTGAAGAGCTTCATCCAGACGCACCAGTCATGATCCTACCGGCAGGATCAAGCCGCCGCCGGCAGCGGCGTCAGCGCTTCGCAACGCTGGCGGGCAGCAACGTGTTCCGGCCTGGGCTGCGTACCCCCAAAGGGCGCCACCAGGCGATTTTCCACGCTGTTGTAGACCACGAAAACATTGCTGCGCGACCAGGGAGACAGATTCCCACCGGATCCGTGCAAGGTATTGCAATCAAAGAACACCACGGAACCGGCCCGCGCCACCACGGACCTCAGACCACCCCGCTCCGCCAGCAGGCGCAGGCTTACGGGATCAGGCACACCGACTTCCTGACGCCGCAAGGATGCATGGTAGTGATCTTCGGGAGTCTCGCCCACACAGGCCACGAACTGCTGATGCGACTCGGGGATCAGCATCAGGGGCCCGTTGAAGGGAGTATTGTCCGTCAGCAGCACCGAGCAGCTGAGCGCCCGCATGGCCGGCATGCCGTCTTCCACATGCCAGGTTTCGAAATCCGAGTGCCAGTAGAACTCCTCACCATCCAGCGCCGGCTTCATGTTCACCCGCGACTGGTGGACATAGACCTCGGACCCCAGAATCTGGCGCGCGGCATTCAGCAGCCTGGGGTCGCGCGCCAGGCCGGCCAGCCGATGTCCCAGCTCGTGAACCCTGAAGATGGAGCGCAGCGCGGCGCTTCCCGGCTCACGGATCACCTCTTCGCCCTCTCGCACGGACGGATCGTGCTCCAAGGCGATGGCCTCGTCGCACAAGGCCTGGACCTCCCGCGAGCTGAACACGCCATTCAGTGTCACAAACCCTTGCCGCGCATAGTTCCGCAGTTGCTCTTCGGTGAGCGCATCCACGTAGCCCCCCTGGTCATAAACCACCGGATCACAGCGCGCGATGAGGGCAGCGTCGCGACCAGCACGCGAGACATAAAAGTCCTTCATGGCAAACTCCTTCAATCAGCCTGGGTCTCCAACGGATACACCCCTGCTGCATCGTGCACCTCACGCCCGGTCAGCGGCGGATTGAACACACAGATGACCCGCAACGGTTCGCGGCCACCACGTAGCCAATGCTCGTCGTGCTCGTTCAGCGCATAAACCACGCCTGGGCCAAGAGCATATTTCCGACCGTCCGCAACCGTTTCGATTTCGCCGTCTCCATCGATGCACCAGACGGCCTCCAGATGATTCTGATAGTGGATATGGGTTTCCGTACCCGGAAAGATCACGGTTTCATGAAACGAAAACCCCATGCCGTCATCGGCCAGCAGCACACGCCGGCTGGTCCAGTTTCCGGTCACGACCTCGTGCTGTGTACCCAGCACATCCCTGACATGACGTACGATCATCCCCTCACCCCGCTGCCTTCAGCATCCGGGGGATGCGCCCCAGGCTTTCCAGGACATCATTGGTGCTGCGTTCCAGGATTTCCAGGCCGCGCCCCAGCAGCTCATGCGGGATGGTCAGCGCCGGCAGCACCTTCAGCACTTCATCGCGCGCACCCGAGGTTTCGATGACCAGCCCCTGTTCGAAGGCCCGGCGGGCAATGCGCTGAGCAAGATCATCGCCCGCCGGTGTCGCCAGTCCCTGGATGAGCCCACGACCGCGCACGCTCAGGCCCGCCCCCCGACAACTGTGCACCAGGTTTTCCAACCAGTCGCGCACGAAACATTCCTTGGCCGCCACGCGCTCGGACAACCCCGTGTCGGTCCAATAGCTTTCCATCGCCTGGGACGCGGTCACGAACGCCAGATTGTTGCCGCGAAACGTGCCGCTGTGTGCCCCGGGCTTCCAGATGTCCAGCTCCGGCCGAATCAGCACCAGCGACATCGGCAGGCCGAAGCCCGACAAGGACTTGGACAGCGTCACGATATCCGGCGAAATCCCCGAAGACTCGAAACTGAAGAAGTGGCCGGTGCGGCCGCACCCCACCTGAATGTCGTCCACGACGAGCAGCATGTCGTGGCTGCGGCACAGGTGCTCCAATTCACGCAGCCAGCCCTGGGACGCCACATTCACCCCGCCCTCGCCCTGAATCGTCTCCACGATGACGGCGGCGGGTCGATCCAGCCCGCTACCTGGGTCGTCCAGCAGCCTCTCCAGATAGGCCATCGTATTGACGTCAGGCCCGAAGTACCCGTCAAACGGCATGAAGCTGGTGTTGCCCAGCGCCACTCCGGCGGCCACCCTGAATTTCTGGTTGGCGGTCGTCGCCAGCGATCCGCCGCTGACACCATGGAAACCATGTGTGAACGCAATCACATTCTGCCGGCCCTTGACCTGGCGCACGAGCTTGAGCGCCGCCTCAACGGCGTTGGTTCCAGTGGGCCCTGTGAACTGCGCCTTGTAGTTCAAGCCGCGAGGCTTGAGAATCAGCCGGTCCAGCGTCTGCAGAAAATACTTCTTGGCGGAAGTGGCCATGTCCAGCCCATGCACCACTCCGTCGGAGGCCAGATAGTCCACCAGCCGGTCACGCAGCAGCGGATTGTTGTGGCCGTAGTTCAGGGTACCCGCACCGCTGAAGAAATCGATATAGCGCCGACCCCTTTCATCGATCAGTTCCGACCCCTGGGCCTTGCTGAAAATCACCGGGAACGACCGGATGTAGCCCCTGACTTCCGACTCCATCCGCTCAAAGATTTTCAAGTCCATGGTGTGTCCTCCTGTTCATGGTTCGTGGCACCTGCGCGGCACGCAGGTCAAGCGGGCCCATGCGCAACAGGGGCTCGGCATCGTGTCCGGCACCGCCAAAGGCGGTCTCGCCGAAAAGGGGTTCCTCGTCCATCAAGGCCCCAAGGTGGGCCGCCAGCTTCGCAAACAGCCGACGCGAGGCCTGGTTTCCCGGCCCGACGGTGGTTTCGATCCAGCGCACGTCCGCCAGATGGGGGCGCGCCATCAGAGCCTGCAGCATTCGCAGGCCAAGCCGGCGGCGGCGCGCCTGTGGGTCGACAGCCACCTGCCAGACGAACAGCGCATCCGCGCGGGCCGGGGGCCGATAGGCCGATACCATGCCCAGTAGCGAACCCTCGTGGTCTGCCACTATGCATGTGCCGGAGAAATGCTCCGCGAGAAGCAGATAAAGATAGACGGAATTCAGATCGAGAGGCTGGCAGCGGGCCACCAGACCCTGCAGTGCGGGGCCATCCGAACGGTTGGGAGCCCGCAGATTCAAACCACCAACCCCGATTCAGGCGCCACACCGCCGTCGACTGGCACATCCAGCATGGGAGACTGGCTGTCGGCGACAGCGGGCAATCCTATGCGCGCCTCCATGAGGTCCACGACACGCTCCAGCGACAGCGTGATGGTCGCCTGCTCCAGCTCCGGCAAGGCCTTCAGCGATTCAGCGAGCTTCTGCTGCAACGGCGAAGGCGTATCGCGTGCGAGCTGGCGCCCCGCTTCCGTGGCGCTGACAAATACGATGCGCCGGTCAGCGCGACCGCGTTCGCGCACAACCAGACCCTTGTCCTCCAGCCGGTCCAGAATGCCCACCACAGTGCTGGCGCTGACATGGACTTCCCGGCTGATGGCCGTCGCCGTGAGCGGGCCGCTGGCGATGACCGTGCGCAGACACACAAGCTGCGGGCCAGTGATATGGCTGCAGGCCGACAGCTGGCGCGAGTGCAGGGCAACCGCGCGCGTGATCCGGCGCAGGGCGCGCAAGATGCGCAAGTCGTAGCTCTGTGAATCCCTCTGTGAATCCACTTCGTCGTGCATCATGATGAACGAGGCTCCTCAAAAAATTGATTTCTGTAGAAATCGTATGCCACAGAATGATTAGGCGTCAAGTGACCAATGGAAAGGCAATATCCACTCGAAGAAACGGTTTCTGACGGTCACCGGTTGCATTCACGCAACATCACGCATTCTTCCCAGCGCAGCCCCCTAGAATCAACCTTGCTTCCCCAAGTAAGACCACCTGTAACACTCAGAACACCCTCACAATAGAGAGAAAGGGCGGAAAAGGAAATAAAACGTGACACACTCCAAGACGTTTGGTCAGGTGCCCGATCTCGCAACAAGACTGAAATATTGCGGACGTCTGCCCACCCTCCCGGTCGTTGCGCTGCGACTGGTCGAGCTGGCCGGTGACGAGACGGCGGCACTGGATCAGTTCGCCGAACAGATCACCTTCGACCCAGCGCTGGCCGGAAAGCTGCTGCGGGTCGCCAATTCTTCGTTCTATGGCCACCGGCGCACCATTTCCAACCTTTCCCAGGCCATGGGCCTGCTGGGACTGAACGCCACCATCGCCCTGTCGCTGAGCTTCTCGCTTCGAGAATGCCTCGTCACCCAGGAACACAGCGCCGGATTCGACACCACGGCTTACTGGCGCCGGGCGTTGCTGACCGCGCTGGCCTGCCGCACCATCGCGGCGGAGCTCGACGAACCACAACCCGAGGACTTTCTGTTCGCTGGTCTGCTGCAAGACATCGGCGTGCTGGCCATGGATGCAATGTTCGGCGAGCCCTACGCAGCCCTGTACCGCAAAAGCCTGAACCACAAAGACCTGCTGGCCCAGGAGGCCGTACGCTTCGGTTTCTCCCACGCGCAGGCAGGCGCCCATCTGCTGAAGATCTGGGGGCTGCCTGACCGGCTCTGCGAGGCCGCGTGGCTCAGCCACGAAACCCTGATGCTGTCACACGAAAACCTGACGCGCGAAGGCGGCCAGCTCCCGCTCTATGTGGCTGCCGCCGAGCAGATCGCGGAAGCCTGGCTCCAGGAACGGTCCACGCCCGATGCGCTGGAAGCAGCACACGAAGGGGTCTACAGACTTCTGGCCATCAGCCTGGAACAACATCGTGACATCATTTCGATCATGGTCCAGAAGATCCCCGAAATGGAGGCGCTATTTGAGACACAACTGGTAGATCCGGAAATGATCCGGGGGGTCGAAGAAAGCGCCAGAGAGCTGCTGGCGGTGCGCAACCTGCAACTCGCGCAGGAATCCGACCCCGCCCTCCAGACCCAGGCACTGGAGGCCCGCATCGCCACGCTGGAGATGCAGTCCCAGCGCGACTCGCTCACCGGTCTATTCAACCGCAGCCATCTGGATGTGACCCTGCGGCAGGAATTCGAACGCGCCACCCGCGAACGCTCGCCGCTGAGCGTCGCCTTCATCGACGTGGACCGCTTCAAGGCCATCAACGACACTTTCGGGCATGCTATCGGGGATCAGGTCCTGGCTTCAGTGGCCCAGCGCCTGCAGAATGAGGCTCGCCAGAAGGATATGGTGGCCCGTTACGGAGGCGAAGAATTCGTGGTGATCCTGACCGAGACCGGGACCGCCAACGCCACCACGGTCGTGCAGCGCATGCTCGCAAGCGTGCGCGACACGCCGTTTCACACCCGCAGCGGCGCCAGCGGCACCGTGACGTTTTCGGCGGGCATCGCGACACACATGGAAGGTACCGCGTACTTCCAGTCCGCGCCAGCCCTGCTGCATGCAGCCGACGACGCACTCTACCGGGCCAAGGACCGGGGTCGGGAATGCATCGTGGTCTACCAGCAGGGAGGAAAGGAGGTCCAATACCCGGTGGAGGGCTCCTCTTCCTGAGGTCCAATACCCGAGTGGGGATCAAGAATGGCCAATACCACGTGCACAAAGTTTGATCTAGATCATAAAATGACGAGTGGGGGAGTCTGTGATCCCCTGCAGCGTGCCCGCGATGTCCGGGGTACTTGTGTCTCCTTCAGGTGGAACCATCACTGTGGAAGTTTCTCCGCCCTTTGCACCCTCCGTACGGCTACGCCTACAGAAGCGCATCACGGTCGCTCCTGATTCCACGCATTGCTCCACCTGCATGCTGAACACCATCTGCCTGCCGCTGGGCATGGCACGTGATGAAATCGTCAAGATGGACGAGCTCATCAAGGAACGCATCCGCGTGTCCAAGGGCAGCACGCTATATCACCAGGGGGATATTTCCGAGGCCGTCTACGGGCTGCGGTCGGGTTCCCTCAAGACCCAGATCCAGGACGCACAAGGACAGACACAGATCACAGGATTCCTGCTGCCAGGCGAAATCCTGGGCCTGGACGGCCTGATGGACAACATCCAGGTCTCGCACGCCATTGCCCTGGAAGACTCTGAAGTCTGCGTCATCCGACTGGATGAAATGGATAGGCTCGCTCCCCGGATCCCCGTTCTCCAGACTCAGTTGCGGCGATTGATGAGCAAGGAAATCAACCGCTCCCACAGCCTGCTGCTGGCGCTGGGCAGCCGGCGCTCCGAACAGCGCGTCGCCGCCTTTCTGCTGAACCTGTCTCAGCGATTCCAGAGTCTCGGGTATTCTCCCACCGCCTTCATTCTGCGCATGAGTCGAGAGGAAATCGGCAATTTCCTCGGGCTCACGCTGGAGACGGTGAGCCGGCTCCTGTCGCGTTTCGCTCACGATGGGATCCTGCAGGTCCGGCATCGCGAGGTCCACATCCTGGATCTGCACGCGCTGCAGGTGCTGGCGGGAACCGACTGCGAATAGGCCGACGGCCCCAGGGTTGCGGCCGATCAACCGCCCCACCAGAGGCTGCCGCGGGTCCCGGCCAGCCGGGACGCCGCATCAGGCCGCCCGCGCCGCCTTTTCCTCCTCGAATTGGGCTTCCTCGGTGGAACCGGCCAGCGCCGTCGTGGATGATCGTCCACCCTCGATGGTTTGGGTCACCGCATCGAAATACCCGACCCCCACCTCACGCTGGTGCTTCACTGCCGTGAATCCTCGGTCGGCGGCCGCAAATTCCTTCTGCTGAAGTTCCACGAAAGCGCTCATGTGCGAACGGGCATAGTGATACGCCAGGTCGAACATGCCGTAGTTCAGCGCATGGAATCCCGCCAACGTGATGAACTGGAACTTGTACCCCATGGCTCCCAGCTCACGCTGGAATTTCGCCACCGTCGCATCGTCCAGATTCTTCTTCCAGTTGAAGGACGGAGAGCAGTTGTAAGCCAGCATCTTCCCCGGGAACTGCCGCTGGATGGCCTCCGCGAACTTGCGGGCGTATTCCATGTTCGGCGTGGACGTCTCGCACCAGATCAGATCCGCGTAGGGTGCATAGGCCAACCCCCGCGAGATCGCCTGCTCCAGTCCGGCGCGAGTGCGATGAAAGCCTTCCGGCGTGCGTTCGCCGGTCACGAACGGCCGGTCGTTCTCGTCGATGTCGCTCGTCAGCAAGCTGGCCGCCTCCGCGTCAGTGCGCGCCACCAGCAGCGTGGGCACATCCAGCACGTCAGCTGCCAGACGAGCAGCAACCAGCTTCGCAACTGCTTCGCGGGTGGGCACCAGCACCTTGCCGCCCATGTGCCCGCATTTCTTGACGGAGGCAAGCTGGTCCTCGAAGTGCACCCCAGCCACCCCGGCTGCGATCATGGACTTCATGAGCTCAAAGGCGTTGAGCACACCGCCGAAACCGGCCTCTGCGTCCGCCACAATGGGCGCGTAATAATCCACATACCCGTCATCCCCGGGGTTGCGGCCTTCCATCCACTGAATCTGGTCGCACCGGGCCAGCGCATTGTTCAGACGTCGAATGACCGAGGGCACCGAGCTGGACGGGTATAGGGACTGATCGGGGTACATCTGTCCGGCATCGTTGGCATCGCCCGCCACCTGCCAACCGGACAGATAGATGGCCTTCAGGCCCGCCTTGACCTGCTGCATGGCCTGGTTGCCCGTCAGCGCGCCCAGCGCGCCCACGAAATCTTCGGCATGCAGAAGATCCCAGAGCTTTTGAGCTCCCCGCCGGGCCAGCGTATGTTGCTCTACGACGGAACCCCGCAGGCGAATCACCTCGTCGGCGCCATAGCCGCGCCTGATGCCCTGCCATCTGGGATCCTCCGCCCATTGACGCTGCAGATTGCGCACTTCATTTTCGCGAGAAGTCATGGTGTTGCTCCTGAGTGGAAAAAAATCGAAATCCGTTGCCACCAGTCTACGAGAATGACGCACTGCACACATGACTTATATCTTATATATGACGATAAATTTAATTGTTATTAATCAATATCATGTAATTGACATTCCATGTTGTGAAATTATTTTTCTAGTAATGGAAATATGGACATGGCGCTGCAACAGCAGGTTTCCACATGACGGACATCAGCTTTCACCATGCAAAATTCAGGCCGTTTTAAAATGAACTATTCCGTCATCTTCAACCTGCCCGCACACACGAATCGGCCAGGCAGAACGCCGGACCCGCTCTCTGATCGCTTTCTCATTCCGACCGTTTATCCATGGACCGATCTTCGCTGGCGGACAGCCCGCTGGGACACAGTACCCACGGCTCCGACCACTACGACCCCACCCTGCTATTCCCCATCGAACGCGCGCTGACGCGCGCATCGCTGGGCCCGCTACAGGCCACGCACGGCGCGGACATCTGGAACGCCTATGAGCTGTCGTGGCTGGACAAGAACGGCAAACCGGTCGTCGCAATGGGGCGATTCACCGTTCCCATGGATACACCTCGGCTGATCGAGTCCAAATCCCTGAAGCTGTATCTGAACAGCTTCAACGAAGAGCGCTTCGAATACGCCGACATCGTGCGCCAACGCCTGTACACAGATCTGTCGCGGGCCTGCGGCAAGCCCGTGCACATCGAGATCCTGTCGGTCCGGCCCGCATTCGAACTGAGCTGTGCACCACTCCAGGGCACATGCATCGACGACCAGGATGTCGCCTGCGAACCCGCAACGGCGCCACACCCCGAATTCCTGAAACAGACGCAGCCAGCTCCCTTCATGCGCGAGACACTGGTGTCAGAATTGCTCAAATCCAATTGCCCCGTCACCGGTCAGCCCGATTGGGCCAGCCTGCAGATCCGCTATGCCGGGCCGCGCATCGACCGCGCCGGCCTGCTGCAATACATCGTGTCACTGCGGCGCCACCAAGAATTTCACGAGCTGTGCGTCGAAAAGATCTACGGCGAGATCCTGCAGCGCTGTGCGCCAGAGCAGTTGATGGTCTACGCACGCTACACCCGCCGCGGCGGCCTGGACATCAATCCATGGCGCGCCAATTTCGATCCCGGGGACGTAGGCCAGACCCGCACGTTGCGGCAGTGAATCGGGAAACCGAAAGACCGTGAATCGTCTGCCGTCAGGCGCGGGCGCGGATTTCGGGCCAGGCCCTCTTCAAGTAGTAGCACATCGACCAGACCGTCAGGATGGCCGCAACCACGATGAGGACCCCGCCAACGAAGCGGGTGGGCATAGCGTACAGGGGCTGCCAGTACAACAGGCAGGGTATCGCGACCATCTGTGCGGCGGTCTTGAATTTGCCCAGCCGGTGCACGGCGACGCTGCTGCTGGCGCCGATCTTTGCCATCCACTCGCGCAGCGCGGAAATCGTGATCTCACGGCCGATGATGACCAGCGCAATCAGCATGTCCACACGGCCCAGGTCCACCAGGATGAGCAGCGCGGCGCTGACCATGAGCTTGTCAGCCACAGGGTCCAGGAAGGCGCCGAACGCGGAGGTCTGGTTCCAGCGCCGCGCAAGCCATCCGTCCAGCCAATCCGTTACTGCCGCCACGACGAAGGCAGCGGCCGCAACCATGTCGCGCGCACCCATCGACAGCCATGTGTCGGGAATGTAGAACAACCCGACGAGCAGCGGAATCATGGCAATGCGCAGCCAGGTCAGAGCGATGGGGAAATTAAACGGCATGATAGGTGCAATACTACCCCAAGGAAGCTCGAAGAGGCGCGGCAAACCTGAGGATTCTTGAAAGAACCGCCGATCAGCGCAAGGCGTGATAGATACGATCGGCCAGCTCTTCCGAGATTCCCTCCACCGTCTGCAGTTCGTCGATGCTGGCATCGACCACGCCCGAGAACCCGCCAAAGCGCGCCAGCAACCGCTGGCGACGCTGCTTGCCGATTCCCTCGATCTCCTCCAGTCGCGAGACGTTGCGCGCCTTGGCACGCTTGGCGCGCATCCCGGTGATGGCGAAGCGGTGTGCCTCGTCGCGGATCTGAGCAACCAGCATGAGCGCCGCCGACTCCACGCCCAGCGCTACGGGGGGCCGGCCGTCGACGAAAACCAGCGTCTCCAGGCCGACCTTGCGGTGGTCGCCCTTCTTTACCCCGACGATGGTGCCGATATCCAGGCCCAGTTCCACAAACACCTGCCGGGCGATCTCGACCTGGCCCTTGCCCCCGTCGATGAGGACGATGGACGGCATGAGCGCCAGATCATCCGCCGCCTTGGCGTAGCGCCGGTTCAGCGCCTGGCGCATCGCCGCGTAGTCATCGCCCGGCGTGATCCCCGCGATGTTGAAGCGTCGGTACAGCGAAGGCTGCATGGCGTGGTGCTCATAGACCACGCACGAGGCCTGCGTCGCCTCGCCGGCCGTATGACTGATGTCGAAGCACTCGATGTGCAGCGCCTCCAGCGAATCGTCATCCGTATCCAGATCCAGTTCTTCGGCCAACGCCAGGGTGCGGGCCTCCCGGGCACTGGTCTGCGTCAGGCGCTGCGTCAGAGCAAGCTGCGCGTTGCGTTCAGCCTGCTCCAGCCAGGTCCGTCGAGTGCCCTGCGGCCGGGTCAGTAGCCGGATGCCGTGCCCCTGTTGCTGCGCCAGCAGCTCGACCAGCTCGGGCTCCGGCAGCGCATGCGAGCAGACCAACACCGGCGGCGCAGGGTTGTCGGCGTAGTGCTGCGCGACGAACGCCGCCAGGACCTCTTCGGCTGATTCATCCTGGGTCTGGGTGGGAAACAGGGGTTTGTCGCCCAGATGCCGGCCGGCACGAACCATCGCCAGGTTCACGCACACACGGCCGCCCGCCGTGGCAACGGCGATGATGTCCACGCTGTCGTCCCCCACCTGCTCCATGGTCTGCTGCTGCAGGACCTTGGCCAGCGCCCGCATCTGATCGCGCAGCGCTGCGGCCTGCTCGAACTCCTCGCGGGCCGCTGCCGCCATCATGCGGGACTCGATATCCTGCATGACCTCAGTCGTACGACCTTCGAGGAAATTGATCGCACGTTCCACGTCCGCCTGGTAGGCTTCCTTGGAGATCAGTCCTACGCAAGGCGCCGAGCAGCGGCCGATCTGATACAGCAGGCAAGGTCTCGTCCGATGGGCGAAGACACTGTCCTCGCAGGTGCGCAGGCGAAAGACTTTTTGCAAGATCTGGATCGTCTCCCGTACAGCCCAGGAATTCGGGTAGGGGCCGAAAAAATGCCCCTTGCCGCGCGTGCTGCCCCTGTAGTACACGATGCGTGGGAACTCGTGATCCGTGATCATCAGATACGGATAAGACTTGTCGTCCCGGAACAGGATGTTGTATTTGGGCTTGAGGCGCTTGATCAGGTTGTTTTCCAGGATCAGCGCCTCGGCCTCGGAGCGGGTGATGGTGATCTCGGTGCGCGCCACCCGCGCCAGCATGTGCTCGATGCGCGGACCATGGCCGGTCTTGCGAAAATACGAACTCACCCGGCGCTTCAGATCGCGCGCCTTGCCCACGTACAGGACCTCGCCATCGGCATCGAGATGCCGATAGACCCCGGGCAGATGCGGCAAATCAGCCAGGAATGTTTTCAGATCGAAAGGTTCGGGCACGGAGATACCGCGTATCAGACAATAAGCCGATCCAGTCGGGCGCCGGACGGACCGGCATCAGGCGCCGGATGCGGCGCACCGACTGGGCATCCAGGGGACGATCAGCGAGGCCGGCCAGCAGTTCGTCGGCCAGGTCCGGACGGTTGCAGACCAGCACCATGTCGCAGCCTGCCTCCAGAGCAGCTTGTGCGCGAGCGTGGATGTCGCCCGCCACGCGCGCGCCCTCCATCGTCAGGTCGTCGGAAAAGACCACCCCTTCGTACTGGAATTGGCCACGCAGGATGTCTGTCACCCAGCGGCGGGAAAACCCGGCCGGTTCCGGGGCGACCTGCGGGTAGATGACGTGCGCGGGCATGACGGCCGGTAGCCCCAGGTCTCCCAGCCATCGGTACGGGGCCGCATCCTCGTCCAGAATCTCGCCCAGGCTACGGTCGTCCACGGGGATGTCCAGGTGGGAGTCAGCCGCCACGGCGCCATGGCCAGGGAAATGCTTGCCGCAAGCCGACATCCCGGCGCGCGCCAGCCCCAGCACCAGGGCACGGGCCAGCAGGGCAACGACGGCCGGATCGCGATGGAAGGCCCGATTGCCGATCACCTGGCTGACCGCATGGTCCAGGTCCAGGACCGGCGTGAAGCTGAAATCCACGCCACAGGCCCGCAACTCGCTGGCCAGCACGAAACCCACATCGGTCGCGGCCGCGAGCGCCTCATGCGGGTCGCGGTCGTACCATCGCCCGAGGGAACGCATCGCCGGGATCGGCGTAAAGCCATCCGTGCGAAAGCGCTGCACCCTCCCGCCTTCGTGATCGACCGCGATGAGCAACGGTTCGTCCCGCGCCGCATGAATCGCTGCGCACAGTTGCGTCAATTGCGCCCGATCCGAGAAATTGCGCGCAAACAGAATCACCCCCCCGACCTGAGGGTGTCTGAGCCGACTGCGCTCGGCGCCATCCAGCTCGAGCCCGGCCACATCCACCATCACCCGGCCAGGCGCCATTCTTGTCGTCATCAGAGTCTCCAGAACTCAAGGCACTGGGCGGGCTTCAACCACCACGAAGGCCGCCACGATGTCGGACTCGTCCGTCACGGAAACGTGGGCTACGCCAAAGCGTGCATCGTACCAATCAGCCAGCGGACCCGCCAGATGGATTTCGGGCGCACCGCCGCGCCGATTCACGATCTGTACGCGCGACCAGGTCATGGGCATGTGAATGCCCAGGCCGACGGCTTTGGAGAAGGCCTCTTTGGCTGCAAAGCGCGTGGCCAAATACAGGATTCCCCGGCGCGGATCCCGCAGGCGCCGGCGCTCGTGGACGAGCTGTTCATCGGGCCCCAACACCCGCCGCACGAACCGCTCGCCGTGCCGGGCGTACGCCCGTTCGATCCGCGTCACCTGCAGCAGATCCGTCCCGATACCGGCAATCGCTGATGAGCTCATGCTCTCTCCTCAGGCCGCGATGCAAACCGGTGGACGCGAACATCGGGTCCACCCGCATCCGCCCCGCGCATCACAACGCCCAGCCCACTACAGCTTGAGAAAGTGCTCGCGATAGTGCTTGAGCTCATCGATGGATTCCTGGATGTCGGCCAGAGCCTCGTGCTTGCTCGCCTTGGTGAAGCTGCGATAGACCTCGGGCTTCCAGCGCAACGATAGCTCCTTCAGTGTGCTGACATCCAGATTCCGGTAATGAAAGTAGGCCTCCAGGCGCGGCATGTACTTGACCATGAAGCGTCGGTCTTGGCCGATGGTATTGCCGCACATGGGTGATTTGCCGGATGGAACCAGGGGCTTGAGGAACTCCAGCAGGATGTCCTCGGCTTGTGGTTCGGTGAGTGTGGAAGCCTTCACCCGACCGATGAGACCGCTCTTGCCGTGAGTGGACTGGTTCCACTTGTCCATGGCGTCCAGCAAAGCATCGCTCTGGTGGATGACCAGAACAGGCGCCTGGGAGACGACCGTCAAATCTGGCTCCGTCACGATGAGGGCAATTTCCAGAATGCGCTCTTTTTCGGGGTCCAGGCCCGTCATTTCCATATCCAGCCAGATCAGGCGCTGATCGTTCGCAGCCATACCCTATAATCCTTGCTTGAAAAGAACTGATTTTCGCACACTGGCTGCATGGACCTGCTGACTATCCTGTTTCTCGTCTGCCTCTTGGCGGACCTGCTGGTACGGTACTGGCTGGCCAGACGTCAGATCCGCCATGTGCTGGCCCACCGCAACGATGTCCCCGCAGCCTTCGGGGGCCGGATCGGCTTGCACAGTCACCAGCGCGCGGCAGACTATACGGTGGCCCGCAGCCAGCTGTCGGTGATCGAGCGCATCGTCGAAGCCGCCGTCCTGCTTGCGCTGACGCTGCTAGGAGGCCTGCAGACCATCGACCTGTGGCTGGGGCGCCAGATCACATCCGAGCTCTGGCGCCAGATGGCGCTGGTGGGCGCGGTGCTGGCGCTGTTGGGCGTGGTCGGCCTGATCTTTGCCGCCTGGAAGACCTTTCACCTGGAGGCGCGCTTCGGCTTCAACCGCATGACGCCGCGGCTGTTCGTAACCGACGCGATAAAGATGCTCGTGGTAACGCTGACCCTCGGCGTCCCGCTGCTGGCAGCGATCCTGTGGGTCATGGGCTCCACGGGCGGGGACTGGGCCTGGTGGGCCTGGGGAGTCTGGGTTGCCTTCAATCTGCTCATCCTGTGGCTCTACCCAAGCTTCATCGCTCCCCTGTTCAACCACTTCGCACCGCTGGACGATCCGGAACTGAGCACCCGCATCCACAACCTCGCACAGCGCTGCCATTTCGGCCTGTCCGGACTGTTCGTCATGGACGGCTCACGCCGATCGGCGCACGGAAACGCTTACTTCACCGGGTTCGGCCGGCATCGCCGAATCGTCTTTTTCGACACACTGCTCTCGCGGCTCAACACCGACGAGGTCGAGGCTGTGCTGGCCCACGAATTGGGCCATTTTGCCCACCATCACATCCTGCGACGCATCGTGCTGAGCTTCCTGACGGCAGGCGTGCTGCTGCAAATCCTGGCCTGGCTCGCCACACAGGTCTGGTTCTACACCGGATTGGGGGTTATCCCACAACTCGGGCGCCCCAACGACGGACTGGCACTGGTGCTATTCATGCTGGCCATGCCGGTATTCACCTTCTGGGTGACCCCTATCGCCAGCCTGCTCTCGCGCCGCGACGAGTTCCAGGCCGACCGCTACGCCGTCGGCCAGTGCGGGGCGGCACCGCTCAGCAGCGCGCTGGTGAAACTCTATGACGACAATGCCGCCACGCTGACGCCGGACCCCATCCACTCGGCCTGGTACGACAGCCACCCATCGGCGGCCGTCCGCATTGCACATCTGCATGACAGCTGAAACGGCCCGGCAGGGTCGCGTGGTTGCCGCCCACGGGCGCCACTACCGCGTACAGCTCGAGTCCGGTGAGTTGCGCCACTGTTATACCCGTGGCAAGAAGGCTGGGCCAGCCGTCGGCGATCAGGTGCGGATCCTGCCCGAAGGCCGTGACGAGGGCGTCATCACCGAAATCCTCCCGCGGCGCAATCTGCTCTACCGGTCCGACGCTTCGAAAAGCAAGCAGTTCGCTGCCAATCTGGACCAGCTCCTGCTGATCGTCGCTGCGGAACCGGAATTTTCAGCAGATCTGATGGGACGAGCGCTGGTGGCCGCTGGCAGTGTGGACATCCCGGTCCGCATTGTCCTGAACAAGACCGATCTGCCTTCGATCGACAGCGCACGGAGCCGTCTGCGGCCCATCGCCGAGCTGGGAATTCCCATCGTGGAGCTGTGCGCCCTGGACGCAGCCCAGACACAGGCACGGCTGGGCGACTGGCTGCAGGGACGCAGCACACTGTTGCTGGGGCAAAGCGGCATGGGCAAATCCACGCTGCTCAACGCCTTGGTGCCGCAAGCCCGGGCGGCCACCCAGGCCCATTCGGAAGCACTGGGAACTGGCCGGCACACCACTACCCAGACCCGCCTGTACGATCTTCCGGGCGGCGGCGATCTGATCGACTCACCCGGCTTCCAGGCCTTTGGGCTGCAGCACCTGACCCAGCACGAGATCGAACAAGGTTTCCCGGAATTCACACCCGCCATCCCGCACTGCCGGTTCTACAACTGCACGCATCTGCACGAACCAGGGTGCGGTGTGCTGGCGGCCATGGCACGCGGCGAAATCACGGCCGAACGCCACGCCCTGTATCAGCGCATATTGGCGGAGAACGATGCCGCCAGGAAGTGGTAGAAGTTGCGCATCAGGATGGCTGTCGCCCCCCAGATGAAATGGGACTCCCAGGGGATGGCGTAGAAATACCGGCCGTGCCCCCACTGGGTTTGAAGGTGGCGCAGTTCGTAGCGCGATGGGTCCATCAGCACGGACAGAGGAACCTCGAAAACCTCGGCCACCTCAGTGTCCTGAGCGCGGACATGAAATCCTGTCTCGAGTTCGGCAACCACCGGGGTCATCAGGAAACCGGTAGTGGTGAGCAGTGTGGGCTGAATCCCAAGAATCCGAACGAAGCGAGCATCCACGCCGATCTCTTCGCCTGTTTCGCGCAACGCCGCTGCCACGGGATCGGCATCTCCGGGTTCTATGCATCCGCCCGGAAAGCTGACCTGGCCGGCGTGATGATGCAGATGCTCGGATCGGCGAGTGAACAGAACCTGCAGGCCGTCCGTCCGCTGAACCAGCGGCATCAGCACCGCCGCACGGCGCGCTCCCGCGTGCGCCGCGCGCCCGGGTGCGAACGCCTGGGCGAACAACGGCTCGACCTCCCAGGGGGCTGGCTGGCTGAAAGCCTGGCGAATGTGGGCCAGTGTCAGAGACGCAGGCGGCAGGCCGGGCAGGAACGCCCCCGGCACTACGGGCTGGGCCTTTGGGTCAAAGGCCGCCGTATGATGAACAGGCAAGGGTTGACTGAGCGGCATGACATCCCACAAACGACGAAGGCACCCGATCGGGTGCCTTTTGTGTGCCATGGGCGATCACAAACGGATCAGACGGCCTTGCGCACCAGCTTTTCCTTGATGCGAGCGGCCTTACCCGTACGGTTGCGCAGATAGTAGAGTTTAGCACGGCGCACATCACCGAGACGCTTGACCTCGATGCTGGCAATTTGCGGGGAATAAAGCTGGAACGTCCGTTCCACGGCTTCGCCGGAAGAGACCTTTCGTACGGTAAACGCGGAATTCAGTCCACGATTGCGGCGGCCGATCACTACGCCCTCGTAGGACTGGGTACGGCTGCGTTCGCCTTCGACGACGTTCACGCTGACGACCACGGTATCGCCGGGGCCAAATTCAGGGATCTGGCGGCCAGCAGACAGGCGCGCGATTTCTTCTTGTTCCAGGGTTTCGATAAGATTCACACTAGGCTCCAGGCATCATATTCGCGGCATTGAGTGAAATTGTGGCCGTGACAGAGGATGCGGTAAACACGCGATTATATGATATTGCGGCGTCAGAAGCCAGCCGCCGCGCCCAGCCACATCAGGCCCGGAACCATGGCTGCCCAGACTGCGACCATCAGGACGTCGCCACCCAGCGCCAGGATGCGCCGCCACGCCACAGGCAGCCGGCGACCGCGCGAGCGGCTGGAAGGCGCGGACGTGCGAAGTGCTGTTGCACGCGCCGGGACGCCAGGCCGGCGAGACCCGGCCCGCGCGACAACCGCCGCACGAGGCCGCCAGCCCAACGAGCATCCCGCCCCCACCGATTCCCAGACCAACGTGTTCGCCATGATGGATCTCCTATGCGTCCGACGGTCGCGCCGGACTGTTGTTGTATACAGTAGTTTTGAATACTGTATAAAAAAACAGCCAATCGCGCAAGCCCCATCTTTCCATCGTCGTAAAAAGCAAAAAGCCCGGGCGGGCCTTGACGGCGCGCCCGGGCTCAAACAGCGGAATTACCGGTTCGGCTGCGGCGTAGTGCGCAGATACGGGCGAATCTCTTTGTAGCCCTTGGGGAACTTTTCCTTCAGGACGGCGGGATCCTTGATCGACGGAGCGATGATCACATCTTCACCCGGCTTCCAGTTGACCGGCGTGGCCACACTGTAGTTGTCCGTGAGCTGGATCGAGTCCAAAGCCCGCAGAATCTCATCGAAATTGCGGCCCGTGCTGGCTGGGTAGGTCAGGATCAGCCGGATCTTCTTGGCCGGGTCGATGACGAAGACTGAACGCACGGTCGCCGTGGTGCTGGCGTTGGGGTGAATCATGTCATACAGCGTGGCGACCTTGCGATCCACATCGGCCAGGATCGGATAGTTGACATGCGTCTTCTGGGTGTCGTCGATGTCCTTGATCCAATCGATGTGCGACTGCCGGCTGTCCACGGACACGGCAATCACCTTGGCATTGCGCTTGGCGAAATCACCGGACACGATTGCGGTGTAGCCAAGTTCGGTAGTGCATACCGGCGTGAAATCGGCCGGGTGCGAGAACAGCACCCCCCAGCCATCACCCAGAAACTCATGAAACTTGATCTTTCCAAGCGAAGAATCCTGCTCGAAATCGGGGGCGACATCGCCCAGACGCAGCGTAGCCATATGAAAACTCCTACCGTAGATGACTCTGAAGTATTTGTTTCCCAAGCCGGAGTGCCTCTGGGCGAGTCAAGCAAAGAACAAACATGGCAACTTGCTCGGAGACCCTCCCGCCGGAAAACATCGGGAATCGACACTTAAGATTCTGTCAGAATATAGACGGTCCATTAAATATAATAAAGATATATATTTATCTGGTATGTGCAGCTTCCAGGCGGGCATAACGATCCGCCAGCACCCCTGCCTCGACTTCAGATGCTAGCGCCTGGGCGCGAGGCAGCACATGCACTGCGTACTGCACCGCTGTCGAGATCTTTGCACGGTAGAACGGATCAGAGGAACCGCCGTCGATCGCCGCCGCCGAGGCCAGCGCAGCCCGCGCGAGCTGCCACCCGGCATGCACCGTCCCCGCCAACATCAGGCAAGGAACGCTGCCCGCAAATACCCCACGCACGTCCGTGCGGGCATGATCCAGAACGAAGGTGACAGCCGAGGCATAAGACTGCGTGCCCGCTTGCAGCCGGTCCGCCAGCAGGCCGAAGGCCTGCGCGTGTTCACCCTGGACGGCCCGCAATGATGCCGTGCAAGCCTGCATTGCGGCGATCTGCGTGCGCGCCACCACGCCGCCGTCGCGCAGGAGCTTGCGGCCCACGAAATCGTTCGCCTGAATGGCGGTGGTCCCCTCGTAGATGGGGAGGATGCGGGCGTCGCGGTAATACTGTGCGGCACCGGTTTCCTCGATGAAGCCCATCCCGCCATGCACCTGAATGCCCAGCGAAGCGACCTCGACCGACGATTCGGTGGAGAAGGCCTTCACGATGGGCACGAAGTACTCGTAGACGGCCTTGTGTCGGGCCTTGTCGGCCTCATCCACAGCATGCGCCGCGTGGTCGCGATGGCCCGCCGCCACATAGGCCACGGCCCGAGCACCCTCTGTGAGCCCTCGCATGACGCCAAGCATCCGGGCCACATCCGGGTGATGGGCGATGGCGACAGGCCCCGACGGATCCCCCGGGACACTACCCTGAACCCGTTCAACGGCATAGGCTTGCGCCTGCTGCAGCGCGCGCTCGCAGATGGCCACGCCCTGCAGGCCCACGGCATAACGTGCCGCATTCATCATGATGAACATGTATTCCAGGCCGCGATTTTCCTCGCCGATCCGGTAACCGACGGCCCCTTCACCCACACCGCCCTTTCCGGCACCATACAGCAGCACGGCCGTCGGACTGCCATGAATCCCGAGCTTGTGCTCCAGCGAAGCGCAGTACACGTCATTGCGCGGCCCCAGGGTACCGTCCTCGTTGACCAGGAATTTCGGCACAATGAACAGGGAGATTCCCTTCACACCCGCCGGCGCGTCCGGCGTGCGTGCCAGAACCAGGTGAACAATGTTTTCAGCCAGATCGTGGTCGCCATAGGTGATGAAGATCTTCTGGCCCTGCAGTCGATAGCTTCCATCGTCCTGGTGCACAGCGCGCGTCTTGACCAGCGCCAGGTCCGACCCCGCCTGTGGCTCTGTCAGGTTCATGGTCCCCGTCCAACGCCCCGCCAACAGCGGCCCGATGAAACGCTGCTGCTGCTCAGCCGTGCCGACCAGAGACAGTGCCTCAATCACGCCATCGGTCAGCAACGGACACAGGGAAAAGGACAGATTGCCAGCATTCAGGCTTTCGGTGACGGGGGCCGCAACCAGCTTGGGCAGGCCTTGCCCGCCCCACTCGGCATCATGCGACAGCCCCTGCCAGCCGCCCTGGACGAACGCCTGAAAGGCCTCACGAAAACCCGGCGACGTGCGGACATGACCGTCCTGCCAGAGCGCCGGCTGGGTATCTCCGACGCGGTTCAGCGGCGCGACCTCGTTCTCCACGAAGCGGGCGTTCTCTTCGAGGACGGCGTCCACCAGATCGGCGCTGATCTCCTCGAACCCTGGCAGCGCCAGCACACCCGTCAAGTCGGCCAGTTCATGCAGCACGAAACGAATATCCTGAAGGGGAACCTGGAATGTCATGACTGCTCCTGCGGATTGAAAAAGGGTCCCGGCATGACGCCAGCGCCCGGCGGGACCCCAGAGAGCCGGACGATCAAAGCGCCTTGGTCAGCTCCGGGACGGCCTCGAACAGGTCGGCCACCAGGCCATAATCGGCCACGCCGAAGATGGGCGCCTCGGCGTCCTTGTTGATGGCCACGATCACCTTGGAATCCTTCATGCCCGCCAGGTGCTGGATGGCCCCCGAGATCCCGATGGCCACATACAGCTGCGGCGCCACGATCTTGCCCGTCTGCCCCACCTGCCAGTCGTTGGGCGCGTACCCGGCATCGACCGCCGCCCGCGAAGCCCCCAGCGCCGCGCCCAGCTTGTCGGCGAGCGGATCGAGGATCTTGAAGTTCTCCGCGCTGCCCAGCCCCCGACCGCCCGAGACCACCACCGTGGCCGCCGTGAGCTCCGGCCGGTCGCTGCGGGCCAGTTCCCGGCCCACGAACGAGGACAGGCCCGAGTCGGCGACCGCGGCCACCGATTCGACCGGTGCGCTGCCGCCCTGGTCGGCCACCGGATCAAACGCAGTCGTGCGCACCGTGAGGACCTTCTTTGCGTCACCGGACTGGACCGTCGCCAGCGCGTTGCCGGCATAGATGGGACGCACGAACGTGTCGGCCGATTCCACCGCCACGACGTCGGAGATCTGCGCCACGTCCAGCTTGGCCGCCACGCGCGGGGCCACGTTCTTGCCCGAGGCCGTGGCCGCGAACAGGATGTGGCTGTAGCCCCCGGCCAGGGCCAGGACCTGGGCCGCGAGGTTTTCCGCCAGACCATCGGCCAGCGCCGGGGCATCGGCCAGCAGCACCTTGGCCACCGAGGCCAGGCGCGAGGCCTGCTCGGCCACCGGCTGTGCGCCGGCACCGGCCACCAGGACGTGAATGTCCCCGCCGATGGCAGCCGCCGCCGCCACCGCATTGCGCGTGGCCGTCCCCAGGTGGGCGTTATCGTGTTCCGCTATGACCAGAATGCTCATTTACACCACCTTCGCTTCGTTCTTCAGTTTGTCCACCAGCGTGGCCACATCGGGCACGATGATCCCCGCCGAGCGGGCCGCCGGCTCGGCCACCTTCAGGGTCTTCAGGCGCGGCGCGGCATCGACCCCCAGGTCGGCGGGCGACACCGTCTCGAGCGGCTTTTTCTTCGCCTTCATGATGTTGGGCAGCGTCACGTAGCGCGGCTCGTTCAGCCGCAGGTCGGTCGTGATGACCGCCGGCAGCGCCAGGCTGATCGTCTCCAGGCCGCCATCGACCTCGCGCGTGACCTGCACCCGCTCGCCCTGGAGGTCGACCTTGCTGGCGTTGGTCGCCTGCGGCCAGTCCAGCAGCGCCGCCAGCATCTGGCCGGTCTGGTTGGCGTCGTCATCGATCGCCTGCTTGCCCAGGATCACGAGCTGGGGAGATTCCCGACGGGCAATCGCCGCGAGCAGCTTGGCCACCGCCAGCGGCTGCAGCTCCACGTCGGTCTGGACCAGAATGCCGCGATCGGCGCCGATGGCCAGGGCCGTGCGCAGGGTTTCCTGGCATTGGGCCACGCCGCAGGAGATCGCCACGACTTCGGTGGCCGTGCCCTTTTCCTTCAGGCGCACCGCTTCTTCGACAGCGATCTCGTCAAACGGATTCATGGACATCTTGACGTTGGCGGTGTCCACACCAGTGTGATCGGACTTGACGCGAACCTTGACGTTGAAGTCAACGACGCGCTTGACCGGTACCAG
>NZ_SCQN01000064.1 GCF_004321985.1 Castellaniella sp.
GGACTTGGCCAACTCGATGCCCAGCTTCACGCCATGCAGGGACAAGTCGGAACCGTCGGTGGAAAGCAGGATGCGCTTGAACATGGGTCGTTTCTCCTCGGGATGGCGGCTACCGGCAGCTGTAGCCTCCGTCGATCACCAGTTCGCTGCCAGTGACGAACTTCGCCTCCTCCGAGGCCAGGTAGACCACGCCCCAGGCGATGTCGTCCGCCTCGCCCAGGTGGCCGAGCGGATGCAGCGCCGCCAACTCGCGCTGGTGCGCCGCGGCGTCGCCGTGAAGCGTGGTGAGGTGGTGCTCCACCATCGGCGTCCAAATGAAACCGGGGTGGATCGAGTTCACCCGGATGCGGTCGGCGGCATACAGCAACGCGTCGGTCTTGCTCATCAAGCGCACGGCGCCTTTGGACGCGTGATAGGGCGGTACATCCGGCGCGCCGACCAGGCCGTAGATGGACGACAGGTTGATGATGCTGCCGCCGCCGGCGGCGCGCATCGGGCCGATGGCGTGCTTGGTGCAGAAAAACACGCCCTTCACGTTGATGGCCTGCACGCGGTCCCACTCGGCTTCGGTCAGCTCGTGGGTGGGCTTGTTGGCGCCGGAGATGCCGGCGTTGTTGACCATCACGTCCAGACGGCCGAAACGGGCGACGGTGGCTTGCACCGCCCGCGCCACTTCGGCCTCGACGGACACGTCGGCATGCAGGTAGCAGGTGCGTTCGCCCAACTGGCGTTCGAGCGCTTGCCCGGCGGCGTCGAGCACGTCGACGATGGCGACGCGCGCGCCAGCTTCCACCATGCGCTGCACACAGGCGGCGCCGATGCCTTGGGCGCCCCCGGTAACCAGGGCGACTTTGCCATTGAGCCGGTCCACGGGCTTCTCCCTTGCAATGTCGGGCTTGCGGTGTCGAGCCGAGGGTGCGCCCCGGCCGCCAGCCGCTTGTTGACGATTGTCAATGCCGCGGCAATACCGGCATGTCGGCATGCTCGATGACGTGGTGCACCACATCATGCGGGTGGTGGCTTTTGCCTGGGCGCAGACAGCGCCGGGCAACGGGCGATCGTCAGCGACGCATCCCGGGGCCCCGGCGATGATCACGCACGACGTTGATCTGGATCACCGTTCCCCGATACGCGGCGCCTAGGTTGGGCGATGACCCGCACGTAATGCGCGAGTCTCCCCAACTCCCTCCATGAGGACCCATGCCATGGCCAATCTTGTCCACTGGAATCCCTTCAAGCCGCTGAGCCGGCTTGAATCCCGCCCACCCATGTTCGAGGACCTGTTCCATGATTTCGGCCTGCGCCCGCGCTGGCAGCAGGAGCTGGAAGCGCCGGAGATGCGCATCGACGTGGTGGAAAACGACCAGGCCTACACGGTCAAGGCGGAAATCCCCGGCGTGGAGAAGGACGCCATCGACGTGTCCGTCGATGGCAACCTGGTGTCCATCACCGCCGAGGCCAAGCGTGAGAGCAACAAGGACAAGGACAAGGAAAACGAGCGCGACCTCTACACGGAGCGCTATTACGGACAGTTCTACCGCTCGTTCAGCCTGCCCACCGAAGTGGACAGCGGCAAGGCCGAAGCACACTACGAGAACGGCGTGCTCATGCTGACGTTGCCGAAGAAAGCGAACGGCAGCGCCCGCAAACTGGCGGTCAGCTGAGTGTGCTCCTGTCCGCTCGCCGGCCATCGGAAACGACCGGCGAGCGGGGAAATGGCCCTCGGCGGCGCGACGCATGCCGAGGGCAGCACGGATCGGCGCGCCCCGGGCCGGCCGCGACCCATCCACGTTCCACCTGTGGAGCCGCGCCATGACCATGACCCTGATACGGGAGGTCCTGCTCTGGTGCGTATGCCTCAACTACGCCGCCTTGCTGATCTGGTCGGGTGCCTTCATCTTCGCGCGGAGCTGAATGTACCGATTGCACAGCCGCTGGTTCAGGATTTCGAACGAGACTTTCGACGCCGTGCATTACGGCGGCATGGCGATCTACGAGATCGGCATCCTGCTGTTCAACCTCGTCCCCCGGTTGGCCCTCTGGCTTGCACGTGGCAACTGGCTGCGCCGACTGCCGCCGTGACGCGACCCCGTCGCCGACGCGGATCGGCCTGTCCGCACCTGACCCTCATCGGTCGCACCCGCGGGGCAGGCCGTCTACTTCACCTCGTCCGCCGGCCTGGGGGCCGCGGCGCCGGGCTTGCCTGCTTTCATGCCGGGCTGGCTGATCCGGAAACTGCTGATCGCGACACCGACATCGAAGCCCTTGCCCTTGCCGGCAAGCACCAGCGATACCTTGCCCTTGGTCAGCGCCTGGGCCGTGCCCGCCTTGGCCACGCCAACGTCGCCACTGACCGCCAGATAGCTGCCCAGCACATCCTCGATCCTGGCGACGTGGGTGAAGGTGCCCTTGCCGTCGGTGATCTTCCATTTCCCGGCAGTGATGCCAATGCCTTTTGCGCGGATGGCAACCGGCATCGACGAGCCGTCCTTGCAAGTCACGATGCCTTCCCCGACCGCGCTGGAATATAGCGCCGACCATTGCTTCGAATTGAATTTGAGACTGCACTCCAAGTCACGGTCGGCGGCCGAGGCAATCGGCAACAGCGCCACCATGGCGGCGGAAGCAAGCAGCAACTGCGCAATCTTTTTCATGACCGACTCCTGTGCGGAAGGAAATGGCGCCGACCGGGGGCGCATTTCACCGTAAATCGGGCCGGCAAGCACTTGTTGATCCCAATCAACGTTTTGTCGATCGCCCATGCCGCGTTTGATGCCAAAGACGCAAGCCATGACATGAGTGAAATGATTGCCGGGACTATGGTGAATTGATCGACCAGAACCAATGCCATTGCTGCATCACTCCCTGGTTGGAAAGATACTTTTCCGACTGCGCGGCGACCGGCAGAAAAGAGTTTCCGCGGTGCATGCCACCGGGTTCGATTCCGGTTGATCGCGATCAATATCGGCAGGGGAGGCGGAGGCAATGTTCGCCTCGTCATGAGCGAAACCCCGCACCCGACCGAGCCAGCCGCGGACCCACGGCTGGCATCCCTCGAATCGCTGTTCGAGCTGCTCAACAGCACTTCGAACGGGTTGGCCGACGCCGAGTCCAGGCGTCGCCTTTCCACGTACGGGCCCAACGAGACACGGACCGACGGACGTACCCGGTACATTCGGACATTGCTCGGGCTGCTGGGCGATCCCCTGGTCCTGATGCTGCTCGCCGCGGCAGTGATTTCGGGAACCCTCGGCGACCCCGTGGGGGCGACCATCATCCTGGTCATGGTCCTGCTCAGCGTGGCGCTCAATTTTGCGCTGAGCTACCGCTCGCAACGTGCATCCGAGCGGTTGCGCGCAGAGATCGCCCCTACGGCCAGCGTTTGCCGTGACGGCACCTGGCGGGAAGTGCCGCGCCGGGAACTGGTGCCGGGCGACCTGATCCGCCTCGCTGCGGGCGACCGGATACCTGCGGACGCGCGTCTGCTTGAAACCCGGGATCTGCACGTGCAGCAGTCGGCCCTGACGGGCGAATCCCTGCCGGCGCAAAAGCTCGCCTGCGAGCGCCCGCAAGGCACCGACGCCGATGCGCAGCACCTGGTGTTTCTCGGCACCTCGGTGGTCGCGGGCACGGCCACCGCCATCGTGTTCGCCACCGGCAGGGACACTGCGTTCGGCGATGTCGCGGCACGCTTGTCGGAGCGTCCGCCACCCACCGAATTCGAGCGCGGCCTGGCCGGGTTTGCGCGGCTCATCATGCGCACCGTGTTCGCGCTGGTGCTGGTCGTGGTGCTGGCCGGCATCGTGCTGCACCGGCCGATGCTGCAGACCTTGCTGTTCGCGCTGGCATTGGCCGTGGGGTTGACCCCCGAGTTCATGCCGATGATTACCACCGTCACGTTGGCACGCGGCGCGGTGCGCATGGCGCGCCACCGCGTAGTGGTGAAGCATCTCGCCGCCATCGAGGATTTCGGCAGCATGACCGTGCTGCTGAGCGACAAGACCGGCACGCTCACGCGCAGCGAAACCAATGTTGCGGCCATGACCGATCCACTTGGCGCGCCGTCCGGACACACCGGATTCCTTGCACGCCTCAACAGCGCATTCCAGAGCGGCATCCACAGCCCGTTGGACGAGGCGATCCTGAAACGATGCGCATTGCCGCCGGGCGCCGTTCGGAAAATCGACGAAATCCCGTTCGATTTCGAGCGCCGCCGCCTTGGTGTGGTGATCGAACACGATGGCGAAATCCTGTTGATTGCCAAGGGCGCGCCGGAATCGGTGCTCGCGCAATGCACGCAATACGAAAAGGACGGTGCGCTGCATCCCTTGGACACCGGCGCGTCCGCCGCTATCAAGCGCACCTGCGACGCGTTCGGCCGGCAAGGGCAACGCGCCCTGGCCATCGCCTGGCGCAAGGTCGAACGACAGCCGCGCTACACGGCGGCAGACGAAGCCGGGATGGTGCTCGCCGGTTTCGTCGCGTTCGCCGATCCCGTGCTGCCCGGGGTGGCGGATTCCCTGGCAACGCTCGCCCGCGACGGGGTGACGGTGAAGATCCTGTCCGGCGACAACGAGCTCGTCGTCCGGCATGTTTGCGAAGAGGTCGGGCTGGATACGCGCGAAGTGTTCACGGGCGCGCAGCTCGATGCGCTCGACCAGGATGCCCTGAGCGCCATGGCTGCGCGCGTCAGCGTCTTCGCACGGGTCAGCCCCGCGCAGAAACACCGGATCGTGCTGGCGCTGAAATCCCGCGGCGCCGTGGTGGGCTTCCTTGGCGACGGCATCAACGACGCCCCTTCATTGCACGCCGCCGACGTCGGCATCTCGGTGATGAACGCCGTGGACGTGGCGCGCGATGCGGCCGACATCGTGCTGGGTGAGCGTGACCTCGGAGCGCTGCATGCCGGGGTGATCGAGGGCCGCATCGCGTTCGCCAACGTGACCAAGTACCTGCTGATGGGAACCAGCTCCAACTTCGGCAACATGCTCAGCATGGCGGTGGCGGCTCTGGTGCTGCCGTTCCTGCCGATGCTGCCCACCCAGATCCTGCTCAACAATTTTCTCTACGACCTGGCGCAGATCACCATTCCGGGCGACAACGTGGATGCCTCGCAACTGGCCGCGCCGCGCCGCTGGAGCATCGGCCTGATCCGCCGATTCATGCTGGGCGTGGGGCCGATCAGCTCGCTGTACGACTTCCTCACCTTCTACGCCTTGCTGGTGTGGCTGCACGCCTCGCCGGCGGAGTTCCACACCGGCTGGTTCGTGGAATCGCTGGCCACGCAAACGCTGGTGCTGTTCGTGATCCGCACCGCCGGCAACCCCTTGCGCAGCCGGCCGAGCAACGGGCTGATCGCCAGCGTGGTGGCCGCGGTGGTGGTCGGCCTCGTGATTCCGGCGACGCCGCTGGCCGCGGATCTGGGTTTCGTCCCGCTGCCGCCGGCCTTCTTCGTGTTCCTGTTGGCAGCCACGGCGACGTACCTGGTGCTGGTCGAGCTGGTGAAGCGCCGCTTCATGGGCGGCGTGGCCGGAGCGGGGCCCGCCCCGGTACCGGCCAAGTCACCGGCCTAAGCGGCCCGGAAACGGCCGGCTTTCAGGCGCCCGCTCGCGTGGGCGCCTGCGTCAACGCACGACGAGCACCGGCACCTTCGAACCGGCCAGCACCTTCGTCACCACGGAGCCGAGGAACAGGCTCTTCAGTACGCCGCGGCCGTGTGAACCCATCACGATCAAGTCGTAGCGACCGCGCCGTGCAAACTGCACGATTTCGGTTCCCGGATCGCCCACGAGCAGGCACTCGTCGAACACATGCCCCGCCTTGGTCAGTTCGCGCCTGGCCGGTTTGAGCGCGGCGTTACCGCTGTCGCGGTGAAATTGCGCAACGCTGTCGACATCCAGCCGCCCGGCGATCGACTTGCGCAGCGGCAGGTCCACGTTGAGCAGGGTTACAACGGCATCGGCAGGCCAGTGCCTGGCCAGGTAACGGACGGCACGCGTGCAGCTGGCGCTCCCGTCCACGGGCAGCAGTATTTTCATGCGTACGCCTCCGCGCGGCGGATGTCATGGTGCCAGCAAAGCGGAACGGTCGCTGCGCGATGTTGACCTGCATCAACGGGCGGTCAGCTTTCGGCCAACGACGGGCACCGGTGGTGCCGGGTATATCGCGCGCTTTCCGGCTGCGCGACGCAGGCAGCGAAGAAGATGCCGCAGGTTCACGCCTCCACCACCAGCAGCGGCATTTCGCTGTGCTGGAGCAGATGCCGCGTGACGCCGCCGAGCAGCCACTCGTTCATGCGCGAATGGCCCCACGCGCCCATTACCAGCAGATCGGCGCCATGGCCGCGCGCACGGTCGTGGATGGATTGCCCGTTGTCGTCCTCTTCGTCGAGGGTTTCCCATTGCGCCCGTAGCGCGTGCCGTTCCAGCCAGCGGTCAAGCGCCAGCCGGATCCGCCGCTCGTTTGCCTGGATGCGCGATACACCATCCAGCACCACGATCTCGTCGGCGCGCAGCAGCAGCGGAGCCGCCGCGCGCACTGCGCGCGCCGCCTCGGTAGAGCCGTTCCAGGCGATCGTCACCTTGTGCACGCCGTTCTCGCCCGGCCACTGATCGGGCACGAGCAGCATCGGCGCCGCTTCGGTGGACAGTACGCGACCCAGCGGATTCAGGCCGGATGTCAGGCGGGCGGCTTCACGCGCCAAGCGCCCCAGCACGAGGTCGGCAAGGCTGGCGCGTCGGGACAGCACCGCCTCGTGGAGACCGCGATGCGCTTCCCAACTCCCCTCGACGCCGTGCCTCCGGCACAACTCGCGCCACCAGTCGCGGCGGCCCCGCGCCGCCTGTTCCCGTTCCTCCAGCACGAGCATGGCATCCGGCATCACCATGACTTCAGCCGTGCTGAGCGTTACGGCCTGCAGGCCGGTGAGATGCGCGCCGTGCTGGCGGGCGAGGGCGAAGGCGAAACGCAGCAACGCAACGTCGTCGTGCTCCGGATCGATGTCGACAATGAACTCGAGCATGGCATTCCCCGGGGGCTGATCCTGCGTCTCGGCATTACAAGCCAGCAGGCGGCCGTCAGGTTGATATGGGTCAATCGGCTGCGCGCCTGCCACAGCACCCGCCCGCTGCCACCCAGGCGGATTGGGTCTCATCCGCTTCGACCGCCAGCTCCATCGGCCGCCGGCTGGCAAATCCGATCATCTCGCGCAGCTCGTTGGCATCAGCGCATCAGAGGGCGGGACCAGCCATGCATGGCCGGCCTTGCATCCCTTGGTGCGCCTGCCACCCCGGTGGTTGATGTGGATCACCCGGCCTCGCACCTCGAGCGGGATCTCGCCCGCCGGAAGGAACTCATGGCTGATGCCGGCGTTGTTGACCGCGATGTCCAGGCGTCCACAGGTTTCTTTTGTCTCCTTGACCAGTTCCACGTGGTACTGCGGGTCAGACACGTCGCCAGCTAGCGTCCACCATAAAACTTGTCCACGAACGAATGGCGGAAACCCTGGTGGCAAGCCAGGCAGCTTTGCTGGGTCCTGGAGAAAGCCGCAATGACGGCTTGACCGTCCTTCCGTTTTGCAGCCTCGCCCATGGCGTTGGCGGCATCGTGCACCTGGCCATCAAAAACCCGAAACTTTCCGGCGTCTGCTCCAAGCCAGGCAAGGATGCGCATTTTTTCCGACAAGGGCGGTTCGGCATGCTTGGCGATCTTTGGCGCCAACTCGGCAACCAGGGCCCAGTCCTCGCTGGAGATCGCACCGGTGACGGCTTGCATGTCGCGCCCCATCCCTTGCATCACGCTGCGAAGGACCATCGGGTTTGCGGCCTCGATGGATTGCGCACCCAGCCCGGTGGAGGTGACCACCAAGGCTGCCAACAAGGCGATCGTGGAAAACGGGTGGGGAGGCGGAAAGTGGCTCACGGGTTTCTCCATGGCGGACGTTGATGAGCGGCCCTGTGGGCGGCGAATGGTTGCGGGGCTCAGAACTCGAGGCTCAGGGAAATCGATCCGAACCCATGGCGGCCTGCCTGCTGGTCGAATTCACGGGTTCTCCAGACGCGCATCACGGCGAGCCGCATGCCACGTCCGGCAACGATCCATTGGCTGCTGATGCCCAGCGCTGCCTGTGCGACCCACGGCCGCCGGCTGACGCGGTGGCTGCTCCGGAACATGTTTCCGTCGAGCGAGAAATCCCAGGCGACGGCGCTTGCCTCCAGGTTCAAGAAGGCATGCGCCCCGGGTTTAGGCGCCCGCGCCGATTGCGGCCGTGTCGTGCGCAGGCCGGCATCACCCGAGGGCGGACGGTTTTCCGCACCAGGGCGGATCGGATAGCTGCCGAAGTCGTTCGGGATGTTCCAGCCCGCACGCAATTCCACGCCGGTGCTGGCGGAGGTTTCGATGTTTCCGACCCGCAGGGCATAACTGCCGATCGCGTCACTGCTCCATCCGGGACGGACGGTGCCTTCCGCGTACGGCTTGAACTTGCGTTCCATGGCGATCTGGAACGCCGGTTCGTTGCGCAACTGATTGTTCCAGCCCTGAAAGCGCTCGATGCCGCGCACCCGGTGCACCAAGTTCTGGGACTGTTCGGCCAGTGACCAGGGGCCGATCACGCCCAGGGTCAGCTCACGCACGTCCAGCATTTCGTAACCGGCGGCTCGTGGATGGATACGGCGATTCCACGCCAGCCCCATGTAGAGCAATCCGGCATATGGCCGGTCATCCGGAATCACTTCGGTGCGGGTCCTGTCCCCTGGCGTGTACATGGCCTGACCAAAACGCACGACGAGATTCTGCGACGATGACCGGACGCCGGCATCGCGCCAAAAGTCCGGGTCGGCCCAGCCGATGAAGCGGGCGTACCAGCCGATCGGCCGGGGCAGGCACTCGTGACGGAGTGCGCCTCGCAGATCGTGCGAGACGGCCGTCAGCGCCACGCCATTGGTGTAATTGCGATCGGTGCCGGTGAACAAGTCGTTTTCCAGGCGCAGGGTGCCACCCCGCCAGCGCAGCGATTGCTCTGGCAGGCACGGGTGGGGGTCTGAAGCGACCGGGGAGTCGGAACCGAGAGCAGAAATTGGGCTGAGCAACGCGCCGGCAGCCCACAACGCAAGAAACCACAGCGGCGGCCGGGCTTTTGTGCTGCGCAAACTCCGATGAGGTGCGTCGTCACGCATCATGCTGGCGCGTCACCTGCTTCTACGCCGCCATGAAAGCGTTCGAGGGCACTGACGATTTCCTCGGCTTCGTCCACGCAGGTGAACAAGTCGAGATCGGATGGAGAGATGTAGCCTTCGTCGAGCAGCAGATCGAAATCGACCGCGCGTTGCCAGAACGCGCGCCCGACCAGCACCACCGGAATCCGCTGCATCTTTCCGGTCTGGATCAGGGTCAGCACCTCGAACAGCTCGTCGAGCGTTCCGTAGCCGCCGGGGAAAGTCACCAGCCCCTTCGCGTGCAGCAGGAAATGCATCTTGCGCAGCGCGAAATAGTGGAAGCGGAACGCTAGTTCCGGGCTCATGTAGGGGTTGGGAACCTGTTCGTGCGGCAGCGTGATGTTCAGGCCAATCGAGCGCGCGCCAGCCTCGAAGGCGCCGCGGTTGGCGGCCGCCATGATGCCGGAGCCGCCGCCCGTGACGACGACGAAATCGGCGCGACCCTGCTGCTGGAAGCGCGTCGAGATCAGGCTCGCGAAGCGCCGTGCCTGCTCGTAGTGGCGTGCCTGTTCGACCCGGCGCCGGGCGCGGGCGAGCTCCTGCTGCAGCCCGGCATCCCCGGGCGCCGCGAGTGCCCGCTGCTCCAGCGCACCGAAGCGGGCGGCAGCGGTGTCGGCATCGCTCACGCGCGCGCTGCCGAACACCACCACCGTCGACCGGATGCCCTGCGCATGCAGGGTGCGCTCGGGTTTGAGCAGTTCAAGCTGCAGCCGCAGGGGGCGCAGCTCATCCTGGCCAAGCAGGTCGGCATCTTCGTAGGCGAGGCGGTACGTCGGCGACTCGAGGATCGCGCGCAAACGCTCGGCGGAACCGCTTTCCGGTTTCATCGCCCGTGCTCCGGAACATCCGGCCAGCGCAGCGCGTAGCCCGGTTCGGGCACCGTGACCTGCCAGCCGAGTTGCCGCTGCAGGAGTTCGGCGAAGGTCTGCGCGGTGGGCGGTTCCCCATGCACCACGAAGGTTCGTGCGGGGGCCTGGGCGAAACCCCGCGCCCAGTCCAGCAGCGCCTTTTGGTCGGCATGCGCCGAGAGGCCGCCCACGTTGTGGATCGCGGCCCGTACCGGGATGTCCTCGCCGAACAGGCGCACCCGCTCGGCGCCCTCGATCAGGCGCCGGCCCAACGTGCCCTGCGCCTGGAAACCGGAAAACAGCACGCTGCATTCGCGGCGTGGCAGGTTGTGGCGCAGATGGTGCCGGATGCGCCCTGCGTCGCACATGCCGCTGGCGGAAATGATGATGGCCCCGGAGCGGATCCGGTTTAGCGCCATCGACTCCTCGACACTTCCCGTGAAGTGCAGATACGGGAGATCCTCGCCGCGCGCGTGCCATTCGGCCAGCTGCCGGGCCTGTTCATCGAACAGCTCCAGATGCTCGCGCGTGATGCGCGTGGCCTCGGTGGCCATCGGTGAGTCCACGAACACCTTGAGCTGGCGCAGTCGCCCCTCGCGGGTGAGCCGGTGCAGGTGGTAGAGCACCTCCTGGGTACGGCCGACCGCGAAGGCCGGCACGATGACGTTGCCACCACGCGCGAACAGGGTTTCCTCGACGATGCGGACCATGTCCTCTTCGGTCGCCAGGAAATCCTCGTGCAGGCGATCGCCGTAGGTGGATTCGATGACCAGGATGTCGGCGTCCGCGATGGGTGTCGGATCGCGCAGGATGGGGCGTCCCGGCTGGCCCAGATCGCCGCTGAACACGAGCTTCGTCGGCTTGCCGCGTTCGGTGGCCCAGACCTCGATGATGGCCGAGCCGAGGATGTGCCCAGCATCGCGAAAGCGCACCCGCACCCCGACGCCAGGGGCGAACTCGCGGTCATGGGCGATGCCTCGCATCTGCCGCAGGCACTCGCGTGCATCCTGCAAGGTGTACACGGGGGGCGCCACGGTTTTCGCTTGGGACCGCCTGGCCTCCCGTTGCGCATCGCCCTCCTGGATGTGGGCGCTGTCGGGCAGCATCACCCCGACCAGATCGACGGTCGCCGGCGTGGCGTAGATGGGCCCCTTGAAGCCTGCCCGCGTGAGCTTGGGCAGCAGCCCGCTGTGGTCGATGTGGGCGTGGGTCAGCAGCACGAAATCGATGGACGCCGGATCGAACGGGAAGGGTTCGCGGTTGCGCACCGCCGCCGCGCGCCCACCCTGGACCATGCCGCAATCGACCAGAAAGCGCAGGTCGGCCGTTTCCACCAGAAAGCACGATCCGGTGACCTCGCGTGCTGCACCCAGGAAGCTCAGTTTCATGGATGTTCACTCCCGCATCGTCTGCTGTATTGGGCCGGTGCCCAGGCCGTGGTGCGTGGCGGTTTCATCGTGGCGCGTCAGGGGGTAGAAGCCGCGACGGAGGCGGCGGCGGACGGGTCCCAGCCGCCGCCCAGCGCCTTGTACAGCGCCACCAGTTGCACGGCCGCGTTGGTATGCGCGCGTGCGGTGGCGAACTCGGCCTCGTCCAGGCTGCGCTGGGCGGCCAGCAGTTCGACCAGGGCGATGTCGCCCGCCGCGTAGCGTGCCTTGGCGTGACCGTAGCTCGTGCGCGCAGCATCCAGTGCCATGCCGCGGCGCTTCAGGGTCTCCAGCCCGCCGCGGTAGTCGCCCAGCGCGCGCTCGGCGTCGCCCAGCGCGGCCAGCACGGCCTGCTCGTATGCGAGCGCGGCCTGCCGCTGCCCGGCCTCGCGTGCGCGGATTTCGGCGCGCACGCGGCCGCCGTCGAACAGACGCCAGGAAATCATCGGCAGGATGGAAAAGCGCGAGCTGGAGGCATCGAACCAATCGCCCGCGCTCAACGCCTGGAACCCGCCGCCGACACCGATGGAGAGCTTGGGAAACAGCTCGGCCGTGGCCACGCCCACGTCGGCGGAACTGGCCGCCAGACGCCGTTCCGCCGCCAGCACGTCGGGGCGCCGGCGCAGGATGTCGGCGCGCTCGCCCACCGGCAGCGCCGGCAGGGTGCCGGGTGTCAGCGGGCCGTCCAGCAAGGCGAGCTCCCGCTCCGGCGGGGCACCCAGCAGCACGCCCAGGCCGAGGACGGCGGCACGCTGGCGCGCCTCGATATCCGGCAGGAGTGCGTTCGCCGCGGCCCATTGGGCGTACACGGTTTCCACGTCGGCCGCCGACGCGTCGCCCAGCGCTTGCCGCTGGCGCACCAGTTCCAGGGTCTGCTGCAAGGTGTCCAGCGTGGCCTGTTGTGCGTGCAATTCGGAGCGGGCGCCGACGGCGGTGAACCAGGTGCGCGCGACCTCGGCCACGATGCGCATGCGCACGCCCTGCGCCTCGGCCTCGGTCGCCTGCAGGCGGGCACTGGCGCCTTCCAGGGCGCGCCGTTTGGCGCCGAACAGGTCGGCCTCCCAGGCTGCGTCGAAGCCCGCGTCGTAGATGGTCTGCGTGGCGTCCAGGCCGGGGATCTTGCCGACGGGCAAGGGGCCGTTCCGGCTTTGCCCGCGCCGGTTGACGCTGGCGCCGACACCCACGGTCGGCAAGGCCGCGCCGGCCACCCGATCGCGCAGCGCGCGTGCCTCGTCGATGCGGGCCGCGGCCTGGCGCAGGTCCAGGTTCTGGGCCAGCGCCGTGGCCACCAGGCGATCCAGGGTGGGATCGTCCAGGGTCGACCACCAATGGCTCAGGTCTGCGGGCCGGGCGTTGCCGGCCGACGGCAAGGTCCAGCCGCTGCCGAGGTCGACCGGTGGCGGTTTGCGGTAATCGGGGCCGACGGCCGCGCAGGCGGTCAGCAGCAGGCCGGACAGGGCCAACGCGAGCGTGCGCTTGTGCCCGGAGGTCATGCCGGTGCCGGCTGCACGCAGGACGGAGATGGCGGGCTCGGGTTTCATTGCAGGCGTCCTCGGACGAATACGGTGGCCATGGTCAGCGTGGTGAGGGCAATGACCGCCAGCGGCCACAGGCTGGCGAGGATCTCGCCGGGCGGCATGGCCTTCAAAAAGCTGCCCTCGACGATGACCAGGAAGTGGGTCAGCGGAATGGCCTGTGCCAGCCATTGGAAAACGACGGGCATGTTCTCCACCGGCGTCGCAAAGCCGGACATCAGCACCGCCGGCACGCCGATGGCAAATGCGCCGAGGATGGCCTGCTGCTGCGTCATGCTGACCGCGGAAATCATCAGGCCGATGCCGACCACCGACAGGATGAACAGCACGAGGCTCGCGAGCAGCAGGGCGAACGAGCCGGTGAACGGGATGCCAAACAGGAACACGCCCGCGCCGATCATGAACAGGCCCAGCAGCGTGCCGATGGCCAGCGCCGGCAGGGATTTGGAAATGATGATTTCCGGCGTCGAGGTGGGCGAGACCAGCAACTGGTCGAAGGTGCCGAGCTCCCGTTCGCGCGCAATCGACAACGAGGTGATCAAGAGCGAGCTGAACAACGCCAGGATGCCGGTCAGGCCGGGCACGATGTACCAGCGGTAGACCAGGTTCGGATTGAACCAGTGGCGCACCAGCACGGGCGAGGGTGCCCGTGCATCGGGCACCACCTCGGCGCCGACATCGGCGGCGATGGTCGACAGGTAGGACACCGTGATCTGCCCCGAATTGCTGCGCCGGCCATCGACCAGCACCTGCGCGTGGCCGCTCCCGCCGGCAGCGATCGTGCGCGAGAAATCGGCGGGAATGGCCAGCGCCGCGATCACCTCGCCACGGTTGATCAGCTCGTGCAATTGCTGCCGGTTGTCGATGCGTCGTACTTGGGAGATGAACTGGGCACTTTCCAGCCGCTGCACCAGCTCGTGCGACCAGCGGCCCGCGTCCTGGTTGTAGACGGCGATATCGACGTTGCGCACATCGAGGGTCGCGGCAAAGGCGAACACCAAAAGCTGCAGGATCGGCGGCACGAACACCACCATGCGGCTGCGCGGGTCGCGCAGGACGCTGAGTACTTCCTTGATGAACTGGGCGCGCAGGCGGGTGAACGAGAAGGCGGCGGTCGACATGGGTTCACTCCAGGTTCTTGCGCGTGGCGCGCTTGGCGATCACGAAGAACAGCGCGCCGATCGCGGCCATCGCCGCCAGGTTGGGCAGGAACACCGCCCAGACGTCGCCGGCCAGGAACACGGTCTTGAGCGAATCGACGAAATAGCGCGCCGGAACCACCCGGGTGATGGCGCGGATCGGCGCCGGCATGGCGTCGATCTCGTACAGAAAGCCCGACAACATGAAGGCCGGCAGGAAACCGGTGAACAGCGCGATCTGCGCTGCCAGGAACTGGTTGCGTGCCAGCGAGGAAATCAGCAGACCCTGGCCCAGCGCCGGCACCATGAACACCGCCGACAGCAGCAGCAGCGCGGCCAGCGAGCCTCGCATCGGCACGCCGAACACGAATACGGCCAACCCCGCCGCGACCAGCGTGGACAGCATGCCGAGCACGAAGTACGGCAGCAGCTTGCCGATCAGGATCTCGGCGATCGAAGCAGGCGTGGACAGCACCGCCTCCATGGTGCCGCGCTCCCATTCGCGCGCCACGACCAGCGCGGTGAGCATGGTGCCGATGATGGTCATGACGATGGCGATCGCGCCGGGGATCAGCGCGCGGCGGCTTTCCAGCTCGGGGTTGAACCAGTAGCGCGGCTCCAGCACGACGGACTGGGGCGGCGCCGCAACACCCAGCCCGGCACGCCAGGTCTGCACCACGCCGCGGGCGTAGTTCTCGACGTAGTTGGCGGTGTTGGGGTAGGAGCCGTCGGTGATGATCTGCACCAGCGGCTCGCTGCCGCGCTGCGCCAGGCGCTGCTCGAAATCCTGCGGAATCACCACGTAGCCGCGCAGGGCACCGGACACCAGCTTGTCGGCCACTTCGCGCCGGTCATGGGCGAACTCCACCTGCAGAAAGCGGGTACCGGAAAACGCGGCGGCCAGCGACTGCGCCGAGGCGCCGGGGGATTCGAGCACCACGCTGACGCGGACGTCCCTGGCATCCAGCGACACCGCATAGGCGAACAGCAGCAGCAACACCACCGGCAGCACGAAGGCGATCAGCAGCGTCGAGGGATCGCGCAGCGCCTGGTGGCTTTCCTTGGTGACCAGGGCCATCAGGCGCCGCAGGTTGAAGCCGCGCAGGTCGGGCTGCTGCGGGCCGCCGCCCTGGTGCTTCATGGGAGCGTTCATGGGGCGGCCTCCATCTCGCGCGCGGCCGACTCGACCAGGTGGATGAAGGCGTCCTCCATGGTCGGATCGGGCTTTTGCGGGCTCGCCGTCATGCGCTTGAGCGCGTCGGGCGTGTCCAGCGCAATCAGCCGCGCGCGCGAGAGCATGGCAACGCGGTCGCAGTATTCGGCCTCGTCCATGAAGTGGGTGGTGACCATGATGGTTACGCCCTTGCGCGCAAGTCCGTTGATGTGGGTCCAGAACTCGCGCCGGGTGATGGGATCCACCCCTGAAGTGGGCTCGTCCAGGAACAGCACCGGCGGGCGGTGCATCAGCGAGCAGGCCAGTGCCAGGCGCTGCTTGTGCCCGAGCGGAAGCGAGTCGGGCGTGGCGGCCAGCCAGCCGCCGAGGTCGAAGGTTTCGATCATCTCGGCGATGCGCTCGCGCCGAGTATCGCCTTCCAGCCCGTAGACCCCAGCCGAGAACTCGAGGTTCTGCTGCACCGACAGCAGGCCGTAGAGCGAGAACTTCTGCGCCATGTAGCCGAGCCGGCTCTTGGCCGCACCGGTGGCGCGGCGCAGGTCGAGCCCCACCACATGCGCCTCGCCCGCCGTGGGTTTGAGCAGGCCGCACAGCATCTTGAAGGTGGTGGACTTGCCGGCGCCGTTGGGGCCGAGCAGGCCGAAGATTTCGCCCTTGCGCACCTCGAAGCTGACGCTGTCGGTGGCGGTGAATTCGCCGAAGCGCTTGGTGAGGTCGCGGCACGACACGGCAATGTCCGAGCCCAGCTCGACCGGCGCCAGCCGCTCGGCCAACGTGGAAGTGCCGCCGGGGCCGCCGCCGAGCAGGTCGATGAAGGCGTCCTCGAAGCGCGCCGGCACCGGCGTCAGCGCCACCCGCGCCCGATCGGCCAGGGCCTGCACCGGTGCCGTGTCGGCACCCGCGCGCAGCACCACGCGCACGCCGGCGCCCTGGATCACGCCATCGCTCACGCTGGGCAGATCGAGCGCCTCGGTCAGGATTGCCCGGCGCTCGGCGCCGACGTTCTCCAGGCGGAAGCTGCGGCCTTCGAGCTGCGCGGTCAACTCTTGCGGCGGCCCGTCGAACAGCAGCTTGCCCTGGTTGAGCAGCAGCACGCTTTCGCAGCGCTCGGCCTCGTCGAGATAGGCGGTGGACCAGACCACGGCCATGCCCTCGTCGGTCAGCGCCTGCACCATTCGCCACAGATCCTGGCGGCTGACCGGGTCGACGCCCACGCCGGGCTCGTCCAGCAGCAGCACCTTGGGCCGCGCCATCAGTGCGCAGGCCAGGCCGAGCTTCTGCTTCATGCCGCCGGAGAGCTTGCCGGCGAGGCGCTCGGTGAAGGGGCCAAGCCGGGTGAAGTCGAGCAGCTCGGCAAACAGCTCGGCGTTGCGGTTGGCGTCCATGCCACGCAACCGTGCGTACAGGCGCATGTTCTCCATCACCGACAGGTCTTCGTACAGGCCGAAGCGCTGCGGCATGTAGCCGCTGGCGACGTGGATGGCGTCGTTGTCCCTGACCACGTCGAAGCCGGCCAGGGTGACGCGACCGGCGTCGGGCACCAGTAGGCCGGTCAGGATGCGCATCAGCGTCGTCTTGCCGGCGCCATCCGGGCCGACCAGGCCGGTCAGCCGTCCATACTGGATGTGTGCGCTCAGGCCGCGCAGCGCCTGCACCTGGCCGAAATGCTTGTCCACGCCGTCGATGACGACGGCGGCATCGGTATCGAAGGCCGTGCCGTTCGGCGTGGCGGCGATGGCAGCGCCCGCAGGCATCTCAGCGCTTCCCGGTGGGTGTGGCCGTGCCGGGCGGGGCATCGAGCGTGATGGTCACCGGCATGCCCTGGCGCAGGCCGGCGTCGCTGTCGGCGCCATCGACGACGATGCGCAACCGGTACACGAGGTCGGTGCGCAGGTCCGTCGTCTCCACCGTCTTGGGCGTGAATTCGGCGCGCGGCGAGATGAAGCCGATGTGGCCGCGATAGACCTTGTCCGATGAATCGCTCTTGACCTGCACCGCTTCGCCGGGGGCGATGCGCCCCAGGTCCGGCTCGCCGACATAGGCGCGCACGTAGACCGGCTTGTCCAGGCTCAGGCTGTAGACCGTGCTCTGGCTAGCCACCATGCTGCCGGGCTCACGCACGCGGGCGATCACGGTGCCGTCGCTCGGCGCGACCAGTTCGGTGTCCGCCAACGCCGTGGTGGCTTGCGCCGCGGTGGCCTGGGCGGCCGCCAGGCGTGCTTCGGCCGCGGCGATGTCTTCCTGGCGAAAGCCTTCGGAGGCCTGCGACAGGGCCGCCTTGGCCGCGGCGACGCCGGCGGTTGCCTGATCGCGCGTCATGCGGGCGGCATCGACCGTTCGTTGGCTGCTGGCGCCCGATGCCAGCAGGCCGCTTTGGCGCTGGAAGTTGCGTTCGGACTCGGTGGCCAGCGCCTGTGCCCGCTTGAGTGCTTCGCGTGCCTGCGTGATCTCCTGCGGACGCAGGCCGCGGCGCAGCTTGGCCAGCTCGGCCTGCGCCACCTGTACCTGCGCCTGCGCGGCGGCCAGGGCATCCCGATACGGCTGTGCATCCAGCGCGGCCATGCGGGTACCGGCACGCACCGTGTCGCCCTCGTCGAAGGCCATCTGCAGCACGCGGCCGGGCTGGCGGAACGCCAGTTGCACCTCGCGGATGTCGACGTTGCCGTAGAGGCGCAACGTATTTTCCTTGCCGTGGTCGCGCGATAGCCAGAACACCAGCGCGCCGCCGAGCGCGAGGATGACGACCGCGATCGCGATCCGGCGAATTTTTGGGGCGGGGAGGGTTGGAGTCGTCATGGCAGGGTTCCCGCTGGAGAAAAGGTTCAGTGTTCGTGCCCGGCCGGCGCGTCCGCTGCCGAGCGGCGCCAAGCCAGAGTCGCAATGCCCACCCACACCAGAATGCGCAACGTCATGGCAACCGGCGTGCGCGGCTCCCAGGCACCACCCAGAAGCACATGCACGCCGAAAGCCAGGAACCCGAGGGCGGTCGCCACCGCGATGGCCGTCGCCAGCCAGACGGCCCAGCGCCGGCGCCGCCACAGGCCGACGCCTGCGATGATGTAGGCGAACCCGGCCAGGAAATTGAGCCAGAGCACAAAAGGCACGTAGTGGCCGGCGGCCCGGCGCGCTGCACCATCGAAAAACAGCACTGCACCGCCCTCCCGAAGGGTGAGCAGGCCGAAGCCGATAGCCAGCAGGGAGAGCAGCCAGCCCCAGGCGGTACGCTGCGGTCGGGCGGCCGGGTTCATGGCCGTTGCGTGATGCCACGCAGGTAGATGGCGAACACGGTGGACGCCTCGCTTCGGATGTGACCGACCTTGCCGGCCAGCAGCGACTGCATGACCAGCCCTTGGATGGTGCCAATGAACAGCACGGCCGCAGCCCTCACGTCCAGATCCGCGTCCAGCTCGCCCCGCGTCCTGCCTGTCTCCATCACACGACGCAGGCGCTGTTCGTACTGGCGAAGCAGGGTCTGGACCATCCGCTTGGCGAGCGTTTCGCCGGGACGCTGCAGCTCCCCGAACAGCATGCGCGGCACACCCGGGTGTTTGGCTACGAAGTCGATGTGCGTCATGAACATGGATTCAAGCGCCGCAACCGGCGACGCCGCGCCTTCGGCCGCCATGTCCAGGCGGACCAACAGGCGCCCGCTGACCCAGGCCATCGTTGCCTCCAGGATCGCGTCCTTGGTGGGGAAGTGGCGGAACAGCGCGCCCTGCGTCAAACCCATGCGATCGGCAATGGCGGTGGTCGTGATATCGGCCGGGTTCTGCTCTGCCGCCAGAGCGACCACGGCTTGCACCGTGGCCGCGCGCCGTTCTTCGGCGGATAGGTGTTGCGGGCGTGCGGTCACGTTCA
>NZ_SCQN01000086.1 GCF_004321985.1 Castellaniella sp.
GCTGAAATGCGGCCCCGCCGCGTCGAGCAGTACGCTGCGCAATCGCGGCTGCTGTCTCGCCGCATCGAAGGCTGCATGTAGCGCTGCGATCATTGCCGCGTCGACGATATTGGCCTTCGGCCGATTGAGCCGCAGGCGCAGAAGCGCGCCATCGTGCTCAGTCCAGTGGCACAGCGGGTCGGTGTCGCTCATTTTTTCGAGCCGGGCTGGATCGAATCGTGCAGCGAACCGACCCAGCCTTCACCGGCGGCGAGCTTACGACGCAGCAGCACGAAGTCAACTTCGCGGTCGTCCTTTGGGCCATCGTTGAACGCGGTGAAGCCGGCACGCGCCTCGGTCACCATGTTCAACGCCAGCCAGGCGCGCGAGTTCTCCTTATTGCGGTTCCAGGCGTCGAGCTTGGGTTTGCGCAACTCCTCGATCGTCTTGGTGGTGCAGTCAGGGAAAGTGAGCAGCATCTTGGCGCAGAGTTCTTCGACCTTGGCATCGAGCAGCGACAGGTCGACCTTGCCCGAAGCGAGCAGCGCCTTGGCCTGCTTGGCCGCTGCGCCAGTCTTGAATTCGCCGTAGGTGTTGCGTCCGAACTCGTCGACCAACGTCTGGGTCTCGACCAGCGGGTTGGCGACGAACTTGCCGTCGACCGTTAACGCCGGAACGATATCGGTCAGCACACCCATCTGGTACGCCTTGTGCGCCGAGAACGGTTCGCACAGCACGCACGCGATCATTGCGCGCTCTGCGCCGACCATCACCGGCAGGAAGTCAGTGGCGCCGCCGATCGGTGCCGAGCCATGCTTCGGTCCCGCCTGGCCAAAGCGCGCCAGATCCTGTGCGACCGAGAAGTCGCAAGCCATGCCGATCTCCTGGCCGCCGCCGATGCGCATGCCATTGACGCGGCAGATCACCGGCTTGTCGCAGGCAAGGATGGCAGAGACCATGTCGTTGAAAAGTCGCATGTATTGTCGGTACTCCTGCGGGTGGCCGGCGTAGTACTCGGCGTACTCCTTGGTGTTGCCGCCGGTGCAAAATGCCTTATCACCGGCACCGGTGAAGACGACGCAGTTGACGTCGCGCGCGTTTGACGCGGCACGGAACGCGAGGATCACACCCTTAACCATGTCAGTCGTGTATGAGTTGTACTGGCTTGGGTTGTCGAGCGTGATCCAGGCGTTGTAGAGGCCCGCCACTGTTTCGCCCGCTGGCGTCTTCGCTGGACGCTTCTCGTAGCTGACGCCGGGTTTGGTGACATCATCGAAGAGATCGTGGCTCTTCACCTCGTGCAGGGTGGCGAGCGTCTCGAGAGTGTTCATTGGAACT
>NZ_SCQN01000054.1 GCF_004321985.1 Castellaniella sp.
GCCGGCTTGCAATTACCCACAAATATCAATGATGTACAGATGATTCTGAATTATTTACTTTAACTTGGCGTATGCTGCCATCAGCCGGACTCGACTGACGGTGGCGAAGATGACACAGGATCTGGATTGGCAGCTTGGAGCTGACGCGTGGGCCGAAGGCGAGGGTCGTACCGCATCACGCGAGTTCTGTGACTTGCGGCTTGCGCGGCGGTTCCGACAGATCCTCGTGCAACTTTCGGACACTGGGGGACCCAGCATCCCGTTTGCTAGCCAGGACTGGGCTCAGGCCAAGGCGGCCTACCGCTTCTTCTCCAACCCACGAGTCGACGAACGCGCAATCCTCTCAGGTCATATGCGCCGCACCCGGGAGCGGGCAGACGCTGCCCCAGGGCCATTGCTCATACTGCACGACACCACGGAGATCTCCTATGGGGGTAACACCGACGGCGTGGGTCTCATCGGCCGAGTCGCACGCCACACCGTCTGCGGTATCTTGATGCATTCCAGTCTGGCCGTGACGTTGCAAGGCCTGCCCTTGGGGCTGTGTGCCATTAAATTCTGGACGCGCAGCAAGTTCAAGGGCACCAATGCGCTCAAGCGCAGCATCAACGCCACGCGGGTGCCCATCGAACAAAAGGAGAGTATCCGCTGGCTGCAGAATGTGCAGCAGGCCACAGAGCTGCTGGATTGTCCTGACCGGTGTATCCATGTGGGCGATCGGGAGGGCGACATCTACGAACTATTTTGCGCGGCGACAGGGCTCCACACGCACTTCCTGATTCGCACCTGTGCCGATCGGCTTTGCGGCGATGGCTCCCAGACTGTGGGGCAGCAGATGGCAGCCACGCGAACCCAGGGGCTACACCGGGTTGAGTTCCGGGACCCACATGGACGCATCTGCCAGGCGCTACTGACCTTAGCTTTCCAGCGCCTGCGCCTTTTGCCATCAAGGGCAAAGCGCAGCCGCTATCCGGAGCTCACGGTCACAGTCATCCACGCCCGCGAGAAGGATCCCCCTGAGGGGCGCGAGCCCATCGACTGGAAGCTGGTGACAGACTTGCCGGTACGCACTCGCACCGAGGCGGTGGAGAAACTGCGCTGGTACGCGCTGCGTTGGAAGATCGAGGTGTTCCACCACATCCTGAAGTCCGGCTGCCGGATCGAGGAGTCACGGCTGCGCACCGCGCAGCGGCGCGTCAACCTGATCGCGGCCTGCTGTATCGTGAGTTGGCGAATATTTTGGCTGACGATGGTGTGCCGCTACGCCCCACGAGCGCCTGCAGCCATTGCGCTGACCGAGTCCGAAAAACTCATACTGTGTCACGCTTCAGCGCGCTGGCGAAAGCCGCTCACGCAGCAATCAGCTCTCGGTGATTACCTTGTAGGTCTGGCCCGCCTTGGTGGCTATCTTGCCCGTGCGCATGACCCACCGCCGGGCAATCTCGTCATGTGGCGCGGGATGCGCCGACTCAGTGATCTCGAACTGGGCGCCGAGCTGGTGCGTAAATGTGGGTAATCGCAAG
>NZ_SCQN01000055.1 GCF_004321985.1 Castellaniella sp.
CGATGCTCCTGCACCAGCCGCACGGCGCGTTCGCGCACTTCGGGGGAAAACTTCGTTTGGTTTGCCATGACTCCATTCTCTCAAAGCTTGGAGCCTCCGCGAAACCCGGGGCGATTCACATCGCGGCGGCCATGACATTCGAGTCACTATCGACGGATCCAACATAACCGCAGAAATTTTACGCAATGATGGCGCTACTCTCGCGAAGTCGATGTCCGAGCATCACGGTGCTGTTGGGCCGCATACGGCGGAACCTGAAAAGTCTGTCTTAAGCAAGGCAGTGGTCAATGAGGCAATTCGCAAACTAAATCCGTTCGACAGCCTAATCGCCGAGCTTCGCGTGGCCTATGCTCGAAAGAGGGGCTGCTCCCCACGCAAGATGATGCTAATCTTCGAGGCTCCCAAGCGCGGCGCGATCTTGGCGAAGGCCGATCGCGCCCTCGAAACCGGTCGGCCGACGAAAGCGGCCAAAGCGAGCCGGCAGCCCGTGCTGAGATATGACCCGAACGCGCCCGTCGACGCCGCCGTACTCCGCCGTGTCATCGCGGTTGCCAAGCGTGGCGTGCTGACAGCCACCGACCTGCAGTCCGTCAAAGATGCATATCGCGCCGGCCTGGCGCTGCCGGGCTTCGTGCTGCGCAAACTTGCGGAGGTGCGGTCATGACCGGCGTTCGCATTCCAGTTGAGGCAAGTTTTGATCCTGGTGACTTGCAGCGCATGGTGCAGCAATTCACTGACCAAGTTAATAAACTTGGGACGGCCGTCGCTCAGGCGAACAAGGTCAAGTACGAACCGGTCGACAAGCGCACGCTGGACAACATGCGCACGCTCAAGGCGCAGTTCGAAAGCCTCAAACGGATCTCCGGTGGCTTCAACCAGCGCCTGCGCGCGACCGGGCAGGGATCGACGGGTTTCTTCGATATCGACTGGGCCCGGATGTACGACAATCCGGCCATCCGTGCGCGCCAGATGCGACAGACCTACGAGTATGTCGCGGTTGGGGTGGGAGGGCGGTTCATTGGTGCTCCGGACGTGCCCCCCGCACCTGGCGGCGGCCGGGGTCCCGGTGGAGGTGGTGGCGATGGTGGCGTACCAAACACGCCTCGGCCGGGCCCTGGTTCTCAACCGGGCTGGCGATCGGCCGGCCGGAATATCGTGTCATCCGGACTGCGCGCCACGGGCTCCGTAGGTGCGGGCGTTGATGGCGCGCTATCGGCAGGCGCGATCGGTGGCCTTGCCGGCTTGGTCGGCGGCATCGTGGCGCTGGGCGTTGGCAAGGCGATCGGCGCCGTCATGGGTAAGGTGACCGGGCAGTCTCAGCGTGTCTCCATCGAAGGCGCTTTCACCCTGAACAAGCCCGATGGCACGTCGGTGGCGTCGCCTATCCGGATCAACAAGACTGTCGGTGCCCCGACATCCTTCGGAGGGTAGCGAGGTGCCCACCGTTGTCTACGTCGAGATCGTCCCGGGCATGAAGCACTTCACTTGCGAGCGAATGCGCGCCACCCTGTCTGTGCAGGCGTGTGCCGACAATTGGCGCCGTGGGCATTATGAGGGTGACTTGTCCCGTCAGCCTTGCAAGGGCTGCGAGATTGGTGCCATGCACGCTGGCGAGGCGGGCGCAAGTCAATCGCCGCTGCTCAACACTCGGATCTGTGGCCGATGCCATAGGACGGGAATGCGGTTGATCCACAAACATCTGTGCGTGAGCTGCTACAACAGACAACGAGAGGTGCTGGTAGGCAAGAACGCCAAAGGCTCGTCACCGGTGAAGTGGCAGGCCCTGGCGCGGCGCACCATCACCTATCAGCTATCCGATGGCACGGTGGCAGAGCGTACGCTTGACCGGACCACCGACATGGAGGAGCTGATCGTGGGGGTGCTACGCGATGAGCGCAAGGCGGTGCGATTCGGCTGGAAGGCGCCGGAGCATGTGCGTCAGCTATTGGACGGGCTCGACGGCGACCTCGAGTCGGACCTGGCGGCGTCTCCAACGGCTTGAAGCACGCAACGACTGCGCTGATGACGGTGCCGTCGCTGCACACGCGCTGGCACTTGGGCGCGGTCGGCGTCGCAGCGAACAAGAGCTTGCCTGTGATTCGCAACGAACGTGTTTCAGAAGGCTGGCTTCACTGGCGCTTCGGCTTTTCCTCCGGTCGGCCTGATTGCACTTTCGGCGTGTCATCATCCGGGCCCGGAGCTGGGCGTGGCGGGCGATTAAATCCTGATCGAACGGTAAGCGTGCTGCCGGATTTAGTCATGCTCATGCTGTCTCCACCTCGAAGAAAATGTCAGCGATCTCAGGGTCACCAACAAGCCTGCTGGCTACGCGATCGTCAGGAAGGCCGGCCAGAGACGCGATAGCGCATGCTGTGAGCCGTCGGTTGAGGACGCTGCCCCCGGCCGTGCTTTGCGAGAAGAAACAGGCGGCCCACCAGGGTTCCGAAGTCGATGTGTCGCTCATTCAGGTCGCCAGAGCGAATGTCCACGACGCCCCCGTCGTCGACTTGGACCCTAGCGCGAACGTCCGGGCCGGACACATTGGGTGAATGGTTGACAGGCCGCCATTCAGCGCGGCCGCTCCCCTCCGGGGAGACGTCCCAAGCAAAGAGTTCGAGTACCATGTCGACCGCCAGTACAAACCCAGTGGCAAGACGCGCGTCGCTGCGGCGCCGGGCGAGCTCGTGAAGCGCGGCGTCGTCGATGTCGGGGGCATTCATTCGGCCTCCCGATTGGCACGCGGCTCACGGGCAACAATCGCCGCGAAAACCTCAATTGGCATCGCCTCTGAGTCGTAGCCGGCGGCGCTGAGCACGATATCGCGCACCGCCGTGACCAACACGTCGTCATCGGCGCTCAGACGCCCGATTCCTTTATCCCGAGCTATCCGGGAGAGGGTCACCAGAAGCTGCATATCGTTGTCAACTGACTCAAGCGACGCTGTCTCGCAATCATCGGCATCGCCCAGAAAGATCTGCACGGTGCCAGGGTCGGAGGAGGAGGAAAGCGCGAAGCTTTCCTGATAGATGCCCCCGTTTTGCGCGACAGGGTGCCACCGGAATAGGCCGTGCTGAGTAGGGGGAAGCGCGACCCAGCTAAATGCCCGGAAAATCGTGTCCGCACTAGTCATATAGCGCTTGGCCAGGTCAAGATCAGCATCATCGCCAGCGAGTTGAGCTGGTGGCTTCCGATCAAAATCTGCGCGTGTCACAGTGCTCATGCGGCCTCCGCGTGGCTGCCTTGGGGGGCATGGGCCAATTCCCATGCTCGAGGGTCCTCTAGATACCTTCGAATCTCTTCAACGCGCCAGCGCGTACACCGCGCACTGAATCGCTCCGGCGCAGGGAATCGTCCTTGCCGGATTAGTGAAAACAGACTGCTGCGCCCCCACGGCGTGCAGCCGCTTGGCTGCGCAAGTGCTCTGATACTGCAGAATCCCTCGGAAGGAAGAGCAATTACGGCCGGACGTTGTTGAGTTCGTTCGGGCTTTTGAGTATTGCTGCGCATATGAACTCCGTTTGTGTGCGTCTGTGTCCATTTAGCCATCACGACCGGGCGCCGTGTTGCGCTCAGGTTGCGCCCTAAGCTGCGCCCTAAACGCCTGCTGGAAAAAATCGTGAGTCGGCAAATAGCCAGACTGACAGTCTGTTTTCTGATTTGTATTTCTTGTAACAGCGTGCCGGAAACGCAACATTAGCCCGACGAGAGCGGAGGAATCCGCGCACCAACCGGACGGTCATATTCAAAAACAGGACGCATGATTGCGCCGCTATGGTTGAGGCTGCGATGCGAGTCGCTTCAGCGCCTAGACGAATACCCGCCCCCTATCGACAAGGGTCAAGGAAAAATCCTGTTTACCCCTTTGTTTACCCCTTACGCGCAAGAAAGCAAAAGGGCCTACAGACTGCAATCTGTAGACCCTTGATTTCATTGGTCGGGGCGACATGATTCGAACATGCGACCCTCTGCTCCCAAAGCAGATGCGCTACCAGGCTGCGCTACGCCCCGACAGGCGATACTTGAAACGATTTACGGGATACCAGGGATGCAGATTCTACCATGCTTCCCTGGTGTACGAGGGGTTGCCGGGCGGCGGAGGTTGGCTTGGGGTGCGGCTCTCGCCGCGCTCGCTTGCGCCATCAACCGCACCGTCTCAGGCGGCTGCGTGATGCAGCAATTCGGGCAGGCTGTGGGCCTGGTGCCGATAGGCCCAGGTGGGCCAGAGCGCGTGGGCGAGGGCAATGCGGCCCAGCTCGGGATCGGGACCCAGCGGGGTATAGGTATCGGGAGCCGTGTAGCGATAGAACAGCGGCGCCCGATGCGGTTCCAGCACCACCAGCGTATCGCCCCTCAGGTACCCGTAGTGGTCTTCGTATTGCATCAGCGCCCGGCCGCCCGTGCCAGGCTGTGTCAGGTCGTGGCCTATCATGGGGTGGGCATCGGACACGCCGATCAGCGACAGCAGGGTCGTGGGCAGATCGATCTGGCTGATGATGCGTTCGTCCCGTCTGGCCTCCACTCCAGCTCCGACGATCAGCGCCGGGATGTGAAAGTGCCGCAGCGGGATGCGCTGGGCGCCCCCTACACGCGCATCGTGGTCGGCCACGATGAGGAACACGGTGTCTTCCCAATAGCTGCTCGACCGTGCGCGATCGAAGAACTGGCCGATGGCCCAGTCAGCATATCGGACACTGTTTTCAACCGTGGCCGGGTCTCCCTGCACGGTGATGCGGCCGGCTGGGTATTCCCAGGGGGTGTGGTTGGTGACGGAGAAAGCCAGGTGCAGCGTGGGTTGTTCGCGGCTCTGGGATAGCAGGGTGTGCAGCTTGTCGAACATGTCCTCGTCGCTGGCGCCCCAGGTGCCGACGAATGCGGGTGACTCGAAGCTGGGGAGATCATGCAGTTCGTCGAAGCCGTTGCCCAGGAAAAAACTCTTCATGTTGTCGAAGTGTGCCTCGCCGCCATAGATGAAGCGTGACCGGTAGCCGTGGCGGCGCAGGAGCTGTGCCAACGTGAAGAACCGGCTCTGCGCGCCAGTCAGCCGCAGGGCGGCATCCGACAGCGTGGGCGGGAAACCGGCCGTGACCGCCTCCAGGCCGCGGACTGATCGCGTCCCGGTTGCATAGGCGCGCGTGAAATTCCAGCCATGTCCAGACAGAGTATCCAGGCAAGGGGTGAGCCCCGAGCCGCCCAGGTTGCCCACATATTGAGCGCCCAGGCTTTCCTGCACGATCAGGACCAGATTGCGGGGCCGGGCGGGGGCCTGGCTGGCCGGCTGGGGGTGCAGGGTGGGGAGTTCGGGGGGACCGGGCTCGATGTGGGCCTGTTCTCGGATGATGGTCTGTAGCGTGTCTTCGGGCAGATCACCGTACACGTCGGCCGCCGAACGCTCGTTCTTGATGGCGTACAGGGCGAACAGCACGCTGTAGAACGAGTTCAGCGGCAGCGTGTTGAGCAGGCTGTCTCCGCACCAGGCGACCGAGGATGGATTGATCGGGCGGTGGCCCAGCGTGCCCCGGATCGCCAGCGCGATGGCTGCTCCGATCAGCAACGTCAGCAGGATGCGCCAGGGCCAGGCCGGGAGCGCGTCCGGTTGGGCCTGGGCAAACCACACATGGCCCAGCCAGGCGGCCACTGCCATCATGACGGCCGCGCCGAACAGCACCAGTTTGTAGCCCTTCCAAAGCATGCCGAAGACTTCCTTGGGATATTTCAGATATTCGACGTACAGACGGTTCGGACGGCTGTCGTATTCCTGGATGAACTGCGGGGTCGACACTTCCATCAGCACGAACACCAGCCAGATGATTTGAAGCCACAGGCCGGTCAGGGTGATGGCGACGGGCTGGTCGGCCAGCCAGGGCGCGAGAAGCGCGGGGACTGCGGCCCACATCGCGATCTGGTTCAGGTCGATGCGCACGCCCCATCGCAGGATGGTCCAGGGCCCACCGGCTGCCCGTACGCGCGGCCAGAGCCAGGCGATCAGCGCGATCCGGCTCAGGGTGAGCAGCATCAGCATCGCCAGGATGAAAATCCCGATTTGTGTGAACATGGTTGTGATCGGTCCCTACGGAACGAAGGCGATGCCGACACGGAATTGTGGATCGTTCTTCTGGTCGTAGCCTAGCAGCGTTTCGCCGTAGCCGCGGAAGTATTGGGCGTACAGGTAGCCGTTCATGTGCAGGAAGGTGCGCTTCAGCGGCCAGGCGGCTTCGATCTGGGTGGCATTGCGCCCGCCCGTGCCCTGTCGGTAGAGACCCGATAGCACCAGCCCGTCATCTTGCGCCCAGCGCAATTTCCAGTCCACGTATCCCAGTGAGTTGGGATAGCCCATGCTGGGGTCGGTCCAGACATAGTGCTTGAAACGCGGCATGAAAGTCAGTGTGCTGCCGCTGTCCGACCGGTAGTTGAATTCCGGCTGGATGTAGAGATCATTCAGGGAGCGTGAGTCGTCGCCTGCCTTGCCGTTGGATTTGTGTTCGAACCCGGTGTTCAGTCCCAGGAACCAGTGCTTGTTGCTGCTTTGCAGCAGCGATTCGCGTGCCCAGAAGAGGCTGGGGTTGTAGGTGGTATCCACGAAGGGAATGGAGTTCGAGTGCAGGTCCCACAGCGAGGTCTGGGTGTAGCCGAGATACCAATTGTCCATGAACCGGGGATGTTCTGGATCCTGGGGGCTGAACAGGCGGTATTTGAGGCTGAGCTGGAAGCGTGCCGTGGCACCGCCATTATTGCCCACGATGAAATAGATGGGGTCGTAGGGCGAGATCGCGTTGCGGAAGGTGTCGAAGGGCGACAGTGCGGGCGCCGAGGCGACCTGGGCTGTGGGGGCCGGTGTAGAGGCCTGCGGCTCGGTCTGGGCGACGTGCTCGGAGGCGGTACCCCCGCCGACCTGCAGCGCCAGCAGCGTGTCGTTGGACCCGTTCAGACGGAGCGTCATCAGGCCCTTTGCGTCTGTGGGAACTCGGCCTGTCCAGATCATTCGCGTGAAGGTATTGGCCGGCAGGTTGGCGGTATCGGGGGACGTTCGCAGATGGAAGTGCGCGGGTATCGTGTGGCCCGCCGCATCGACCCACTCGCCGTCCAGCTCTTGGGGCGTTGGTGCAGTCAGCGGGCCACCGGTATCGTTGTAGAGAAGGCCCTGCAGTTCGACGGTAGCCCCAGGCGTTCCCTGGGGGCTGGCCAGGTGGTAGAGCATGCCTGCTTGGGCAGCGCTGACCGGCAGGAGCAACGCGGCCAGAAGCAGGCGTGGCAGTGTGCGGGAAAGGGCATGGCAAAAGGCGGGCATGGCGGGGGCAAGACAGGGTGCATTGCCCGAAACTTTAGCATCCACAGGGTAGAATTCGGGTTCTGGTCTGTGTCGTCAGGTATCCGCCCTTAGCTCAGCTGGATAGAGCAACGGCCTTCTAAGCCGTAGGTCGCCCGTTCGAATCGGGCAGGGCGGACCAGCCTAACCTACGGGAACCCGCATAGATATTGGGTCTCCCCTGTTAATGATGAAGAGCCCTACCGCTGTGATCGTGCGGCTGAGCGTGTAGCGGCGCCCGACCGCCATGCCTTCGAACTCTTGCCTGGTCACCTGTTCTCAGCCTTTCGTCGCCTGCGCGGCCGGAATGACACCCTTGTCGACCAGATGTTGGATCTCGTCTTCTCCGTAACCCGACTCGGCGAGTACTTCGACCGTATGCTCGCCGATCCGCGGCGGTGCACGCCGCAAGGCGGGCGCCTTGCCGTCGTAGCGCACGGGGTGAGCGAGCACGCGTATCGTTCCCTTGTCGTGGTATTCGATCGGCAGCACCACCTCGTTGTGGCGGACCTGGGGGTCGCTTTCAACCTGCTCATAATCATTCACTGGCGCATACCAGATGGCGTGCTTCTCGAAGATCTCCGTCCATTCGTGCGTCGTCCGCCCCCGCACGGCTTCGCACACAATGGCATGAACCGCCTCGCGCGCCTGTCCGGCGCTCTGCCCGGCATAGTGGGCAAGCTCGGGGCGCTGCAGGGCCTCGGCCAGCTTGTCGAGCGGAGAAATCGAAATGGCGATCCAGTCATCGGCTGTCTGGTACGCCCCATAGGGCGCCGCGTGGAATCGGCTGCCCATGGAAGGCGTGGTCTTGGCCCACAAGGGACCCTTGTTCAGATAATAGGTGAACGGCTCGATTTGCAGATCCAGCGCCGCGTTGAGCAGGTTGCTCTCCACCCGGGAACCCTTGCCCGTGCGCTCGCGCTGGTGCAATGCGGCCAGCACGCCGAAGGCCGCCAGCGTGGCCGCATGCTGGTCTACGATGGCCGACCCCACCAGAACCGGCCCCGAATCGCGGTCTCCCGACAGCTTGGACAGCCCGCTCATGGCCTGCAGCAGCACATCCTGACCCGGCCGCTCCCGATATGGCCCCGACGAGCCGTAGCCTGTACACGAGCAATAGACCAGGCGCGGGTTGACAGCCTTCAGGGCCTCGTACCCCAGGCCGAACTTCTCCAGCACGCCCGGGCGGTAATTCTCGACCAGCACATCGGCCTCGGAGGCCAGCCGGCGGGCGACCTCCTGCCCTTCGGGCTGTTGCAGGTTCAGCGCGATGCTGCGCTGATTGCGATTGGCCAGCATGAAGAAGATGCTCACGTCATCCACGAACGCGTCGAGCCCGGCCCAATGGCGCTCCCAGGCACCGCGCGCGGGTTCGACCTTGACGACGTCCGCCCCTATGTCGGCCAGCATCTGGACCGCGGAGGGTCCCTGAAGAAAGTGGGTGAAACTCAGGACCTTGATTCCTTCCAGCACAATGGGTTCCCTCCTCAGGCCAATAGTTCGCGAGAAATGATCATGCGCTGGATCTCGGAGGTTCCCTCGACGATCTCCAGCACCTTTGCGTCGCCCATGGCACGCGCGACAGGATATTCGCTCATGATGCCGTAGCCCCCGTGGATCTGGATGGCCTGATGCGTGGCCTCCATGGCCTTCTCCGTGGCGAACAGCTTCGCCATGGACGCCTCGCGGGAAAACGGCTCGCCCCGATCCTTGCGAGCCGCGGCGTCGTAAATCATGAGACGCGCCGCATGCGTGTGGACAGCCATGTCCGCTACCTTGAATTGCAGCGCCTGAAACTCGGAAATCGGATGGCCGAACGCCTTGCGCTCTTTCATGTAGGCGAGCGAGCGATCCAGAGACCCTTGCAGGAGTCCCAGGGCCAGCGCACCGATCAACACGCGGCCAGTGCTGATTTGCGAGAGTGTCTGGCGCAGGCCTGCCCCCCTTTCTCCCAGGAGGTTCTCTGCCGGCAGACGGCAATCCTGGAAAGACAGCTCATATGTGCTGGAGGCGCGCCAGCCGATCTTCTGCAGCTTGCGACCATAATGAAATCCGGGGGCGTCGCCCGGCACGATGAAGTTGGAAATCTCCTTGCGTCCATTGGCGCGCTTGCCGGTCACTGCGGCAATCACGACGGGACTGGTGATGCCCGTCCCTGTGTTGCTGATGAAAGTCTTCGCGCCATTGATGACCCACTGACTACCGTCCCAGTCGGCACGCGTCGAAACATTTGCGGCATCAGAGCCTGCATCGGGCTCGGTCAGTCCGATTGCGCCTATCCGGCTGCCTTCGAGCATAGGCACCAGATACGCCTGTTTCTGCGCCTCCGTCCCGTAGTAATACAGCAGGCTCGACACCGTCGAATTGGCCATCACTGCATTGGCCACGGCACAATCCACCCGTGCAAGCTCTTCGAGGACGATGGCGAAGGAAACCCAGTCACCGCCGCCTCCGTGGTATTGCACGGGATACGGCAAGGCTGGAAAGCCCAGCTTCGCCGCCTGCTTCCAGATCTCCAGCGGGAATTCCTGATGCTCCCACAACGCCTCGGAGGCCGGTGCAATCACCGCTTCTGCAAAGCGCCTCACGGCATCACGGATGATTTCATACTCGCTGTTCATGTTTGCGTCATTTTCCATCATGTCTCACACCCACTCAGGAATGCCCAGCGACGATCACAGGCGCTGAAGATGGCAGGAACTTTCCGGGCATTGCGGCGCGGCACAACGCTTCGACGAAGAAATAATCGCCAAACATCGTGGCGCTCGCCACACCGATCCGATGGGGTCGAGAGTAACAGCTGTTGCGCAGCAGCCCACGATGCGACGCCTCGTCCGCGAATTCCTCGCGACACAGGCCGGCCAGCATTTCGAGCCCGCGTTCGCGCCAGGACAGTGCAACCGTCTCGTCAGGGTGAATGTCGCCCAACTCCAGCAGGGCCGATGCGACGGCAGCTGTCGTTGCAGTGTCCTTGATGTCCGCGTCGGGGCCCGTCGCGTCGAAATCCCAGGGCGGCACGAGGCGCCCGTTCAGGCGGGCAAGATAATAGTTGGCTGTCCGCTCTGCGAGATCCAGGTAGGCTGCTCTGCGTGTCTCCCGATAGGAAACCACGTATCCATAGATGGCCCATGCCTGGCCGCGCGACCAGTCGGACTCGTCATGCAGCCCCTGGAAGGTGAACCCGCGGGTGCGTTTGCCGGTGGCCTCGTCGTACTCCACTGCGTGATAGGTGGAGTCGTTCGGACGGATGAAGCCCTTTGCTGTCATGGCGGCGTGCGCATCCGCTGCCAAGCGGTAGCTGCCGTCGCCGCTATGGTTGGCAGCCCAGTAGAGGAGCGGCAGGTTGGCCATGGTGTCGATGGCCGAACTGCGCCGACCGCGTGGATCATCCATGGGTCCCCAGGACGCGATGTAGGCCCCCGCCGGCGTGGTGACAAGCCGGGCGCGCAGCCGGTCGGCCGCTCGCAGCGCAATCTGCGCGTACCAGTCATCTCCCGTGATGTGAAAGCCCGGAATCGCGCTGCTTTCAAAGATGAAGCCGATATCGTGCGTGTTGCCATCGTCGGCACGCTGCGCCACCAAGCGCATGCGCTCGCGCGCCCAGACCAGGTAGTGTTCGTCGCCGGTCCGTAGGTACGAGGCAAAAAGCAGTCCGACCCAGAATCCGCAGAACCAGTTGCCATGGCTCCAGGCCTCGCCCTGGTAGCCTGCCGACAGGGAGGCCGGCATCAGGTCCCAGCTGCCGTCGGTGCGTGTCACATAAGGGAATTCGACGCCCAGCCCAGGTTCGTCCTCAGCCACTTTCTGTGCCACGCGCGCCAGCGTCAGGTCGAAAAGTTCGCGCAATGGCGCCGGCAAATCATGGCGTGTTTTCTGGCTTCGGGCATCCGTTTGCGTCGTCATGTCCATTACCCTTTCTTGACCCACTTGAGGATATGGTGGCCCACGGCGACCGTCTCGCCGTGCTGGTTGACAACCTGGATGTCGGCGCGCGAACGGCGCCGCTCGGCGTCGATCTCCGAAATCGTGTAGTGCGTCGTGAGCGTGTCACCGAAGCGCACACCCTTGAGAAATCGAATCCCGTCGTAGCCCAGGGACACCGGCAGCTCCGGGCCCGCGCTCTTGTCCTGGGTCGACTCTATCATCAGGGTCGAAGTCGTGGACATGTAGCCGACCAGCAGGGCGCCGTGCGCGATACGCCCGCCGTAAGGCGTCTGACGCATCGTTTCTTCATCCACGTGGTTGGTCGAAAGATCGCCAGTGAGACCGGCGAAGCTGTAGACGTCATACTCGCCGACCGTCTTGGTGAACTGGACGTGGTCGCCCACGCTGACATGAAAACTCATGACTTGGCCTCCTGGAGAGAGTGCGGATTAGATTGCGCAGGGATGATCCATGAGCCCTGGCGCTCAGTCGGAAGTGACCACGGAGACGGGCCGATCTCAGCCGAGAAATGCGACACGACTCTGATCCGTGCAAGTATTATCCCGAGTAGTCTGCCGGTAAACAACCCGGTGGGTGCACCCATCAAGTCCGAGGATCACGTGTGGACCGCTTTCGGCCGCCCGATCGACGGCTCGCGCGGGACCGTGAGACCCGCGAACAGCCCTGGCCGCGCCGACAAAGCCGCATGTCCCGCTCTGACAAGCGAAAAAAAACCTATTTTCTGAACGAAGATAAAAGGTCTTCTTCCAGAAATAGCGCTGTGCCATACTGGCTTCAGCATTTTCGGTAGACATGAGGACCTTCCATGGTAACCCCCAAGAAGATTCGTGGCGTGCTATCTCCGGTATTGACCCCCTTCAACGCCGACTATTCCGTGGCGGAAGAACGATTTGTCGACCACTGCCGCACGCTGGTCGATTGTGACGTCGGCCTTGCTATCTTCGGCACGAATTCTGAAGGGAACTCGCTGTCCGTACGCGAGAAAATGCAGCTGATGGACCGGCTGGTCGATGAGGGCCTGCCGGCTGACCGAATGATGCCGGGAACGGGTTGCTGCTCGCTTAGCGACTCCATCGAACTGACCCGCCACGCGGTCGAACTCGGCTGCGCCGGTGTCCTGATGCTGCCCCCTTTCTTCTACAAGGGAGTGAGCGATGCGGGCCTGTACCGGAACTACGCGGCGATCATCGATGCCGTTGCAAGCGAACAGCTGCGAATCTACCTGTACCACATTCCGCACGTCAGCCACGTGGGTATCACCTACGGGCTTATCGAACACCTGCTTCGGGACTTTCCAGCGACCATCGCGGGGGTCAAGGACAGTTCGGGCGACTGGAACAACACGCTGGGAATGCTGGAACAATTCCAGCCGCACGGCTTCGACGTGTTCGCAGGCAGCGAGCCCTTCCTTCTCGAGACCATGCGTCATGGTGGGGCAGGCTGTATTTCCGCCACCGGCAACGTCAATGCCAGCGCCATCTCCCGCCTGTATGCTACTTGGCAGGAGAATTCAGCAGACCGGCAGTAGGCCGCTCTCAACACCGTTCGCTCCGTCTTTCAGAAGTTCCCAATGATTCCGGCGATGAAATCGGCCATCGCCACTCAGAAGCAGGACTCGGAATGGTGCACGCTCAGACCGCCGCTGGTCGAGCTGGATAGTGAACAGACCCGCCAGCTGCAGCAAGCGCTTGCGGCGATCGACTTCGAACCCAATGGATCGCGCCCGTACTGACGCGATCCACGGGCGTCCCACACAAGCGGACGAGACCGCTTACAGATTTCCCTTTCATGCTGCCCCCACGGAGGCGAAGCAGACATAGACGGCAAGATTACCTTTCTTGATCACGATCATGCGGTAAAGGGAACATAAGCCCTCTGGGCTGCCCGTTCGCGGGTCCAACGAATTCCCACGCCGTCCAGGAGACATACCGAATGGCACCCAAACCGATCAAGCGGAGATTTTTCGGCGAACAGCAGCGCTTTGCCCTTGCGCTGGTGGCTCCCGCTGCCTTGATACTCATCTTCTTCCAGCTGATTCCCATCATCATGGGCACCAGCGCGAGCTTTCGCGACTGGATGCTGTTCAATCCAAAAAAGACCTGGGTTGGACTCGCACAATATAAAGCGGTGCTGACGGACTCGGGCTTCCTCACGATCGTTCTGCCCAACACCTTCCTTTTCATGATTTCCAGCGTCGTGATCTCGCTGGTGATCGGGATGATGCTCGCATTGGCCATGAACCGGGCCTTTATCGGTAGGAAGCTCGTGCAGACCATATTGCTGCTGCCGTTGATGGTTGCGCCAGTCATCGCCGCCATCATGATGCGCTGGATCTTCAACGACCAGTTCGGCATCGTCAACGTGGTGCTCGAGGCGCTGGGCGGTACAGGCCAGGCATGGCTCGTGCAGCGGTGGAGCGCCTTCAGCGTCATCGTGCTCACGGACGTCTGGCTGTGGGCTCCCTGGTTCGGCCTGCTGCTGTTGGCCGGGCTTCAAAGTCTGCCGAAAGAACCCTTCGAAGCGGCGGAAATCGATGGCACGACGGCCTGGCGTACCTTCCGCTACCTGACGCTGCCGATGCTCAAGCCCGTCATCATCGTCTGCATCGTGATCCGTGCCATCGATGCCTTCCGCACCTTCGATACTGTATGGGCGCTGACCGGGGGAGGTCCGGCGCGGCAGACAGAGCTCTTCAGCCTCTATGCCTATGAAGAAGCTTTCGTCTTCCTGAATTTTGCCAAGGGAACCGCAGCTGCCATCGTCGGCGCAATCATCATCTTGGTGGCCGGGCTCGCACTGTACCGCGCCTTGGGCCACGTACGGAGGGCTGGTTAAATGAACGGAATCCAGCGAGGCTTCGCAGCAGCCCTTGCGCCGGGGGCGCGCAAGATCACTTTCATCTGCGGGATGATGATTACCTGCTTCCTCTTCGCCTTCCCTGTGCTGTGGATCATCCTCACGTCGATCAAGCCCCAGGCGGATATCTATTACGTCTACAAGGGGACGGACTTCACCCTGGACAACTTCGTCCAGGTGCTGGTCAACCCGCGCATCGTCCAGGCCTTCGTCAACAGTGCAGTGGTCGCCACGACGGCAACGGTTGTCTCCATCATCGTAACCGTCTCCAGCGGCTACATGCTCTCCCGCATCAAGGGACCCATTTCGCGCACCTGGTTCGGCGCGATTTATGCAATGCGTTGCGTGCCATTCGTCACCTGGGTACTGCCTCTGTATTTCGTTGAACAGCAATACGGGCTCTACGACACCTACACAGGCCTGTTCCTGGCGCACGTGGCCGTGCACATCTGTTTCTTTTCATGGCTCATGAAGGGTTTCTTCGACGGGATCGACCCCTCGATGGAGTATGCGGCGCTCATCGATGGCTGCACGCGGTGGGGAGCATTCTTGCGGGTGGCAGTGCCTTCTGCGCTGCCTGCCATCTCGGCGCTGGCCGTGCTCTCGTGGCTGTTTTCATGGAACGAGTTTTTGTTCGCCCTCATCCTGACCGGCCAGCACACGCCCCTGACCACCGTGGTCATGGCACAGTTCGTCTCGGAAATGGGCATGCAGTGGAACCTGATGGCCGCCACTGCCGTGCTGGCGCTGGTGCCGGCCTTCCTGCTCACGCTCTTTGGTCAGAAGTATGTGATCCGAGGCCTCAAGATCTAGGAGGAGTGCATTTATGACATGACCCCGAAACTAGGTTTTCCAAAAATAGTTGGTGAAGGTCCACCCAATTGAAGGAGACTGCCAGATGTTTAAATTCAAAGTAAAACAGCTGCTTGCGCTGTGTGTCGTCGGACTGAGCCTGTCTGGTCTGTCCGCCACCAGCGCCATGGCGCAGCAAAAGGAATTGCGTATTGCCTACCAACCCAATCCGCTGCAGGAAGCATCCATCGACATGATGGTGAAGTGGGGCAAGGCACATAACGTCAAGATCGTCAAGATTCCGAATTCTTACGGGGTCTATGTCGAGAAGATGACGGCCTCGCTCACGTCGGGCGCGGACCAGTATGACGTCATCTGGCACAACGACGACTGGGGGCAGCTCTGGGCCTATCTGCTGGAGCCGATGGACGATATCGCCGCCCTCAAGCACGTCGACAAGTGGAGCAACAGCCCCATCATCTTCAGCAACAAAGACGGCAAAATGACCGTCGTGCCCATGGGAGAGACCATGGGGGCCTTCTTCTACCGCACCGATCTGGTCAAGGAAAGCGAGCTGCCCAAAACCTGGGCCGACCTGGTGACGCTGAGCAAGAAACTGCAGTCCGAAGGCAAGGTCAAGTACGGCTTCGTCGGCGGCATGGACGCGAACGGCGACTGGAACTCCACCCTGTGGTCCATGTGGAACAATGATTGCGACGTCATGGTGCCCACGTTCTCCCGGGAAAATAAGGTGCTGGCACAGAACGGCTGGAAGAGCAATCTAGATCAGGAATGCGCCAAGCAAGCCGCGGAGTTCTGGTGGGATGCCCTGCACAAGGACAAGATCATCCCGCCCGGAATGCCGGCATACGGGCGGAACGAAGCCAATGCCGTCTTTACCGCCGGCAACGCGGCGTTCACCGTGGCCGACACCACCTACTGGGGAGACTTCAACGACCCCAAGAAGTCCAAGGTCGCCGGCAAGGTGGGGCTGGCCAAGTTCCCGATGGGTCCCTCAGGCAAGGTGTTCCGCAATTGGGACGACCTCTGGGGCTGGGCGATCCCGAAGGCCGCTCCCGCTGCCAACAAGAAACTAGCCAAGGAAATGCTCGCCGCCATGTTGGTCGACAAGGAAGGCCAGATGGCGCTCTGGAAGAAGACGGGTGCACCCCCCCCCAACGTGGACTTCTGGCCTGAAATCGCCAAGAGCGATCCTTTCATGGCACAACTTCAGAAAGTCTACCTGGACAACCCGAACAAGGTACGCGGAGCGTACTACTTCCCAGCGTGGCCCGCGGTTCACAAGGCGTACAACGACGCCATGACCAAGGCAGTCACAGGGTCGCGTGACGACATCGCCAAAGCACTGGCCGATGGTGCCAAGAACATTCACGCCGCTGCAACAGCCAAGTGAGGTGTCAACCGGTGATCCACGCCACCGTCTGGTGGTGTGGATCGCACTAGAAAGAGCCCCCCATGAGTGAAATCGTACTGAGTCGAGTGAACAAGCACTACGGCACCACATTCCACGCAGTCAAAGACGTGGACTTGACCATCAGCGACAAAGAGTTTGTCGTCCTGGTCGGTCCCTCGGGGTGCGGGAAATCCACCACGTTGCGCATGATTGCCGGTCTGGAAGACATCAGCAGTGGCGAGATCCGCATCGGTGACCGCGTCGTGAACACCCTGCCACCTCGGGATCGTGACATTGCCATGGTCTTTCAGAATTACGCCCTCTACCAGCATATGACGGTGTATGATAACCTGGCTTTCGGCCTGCGCAACAAGAAAATGCCAGAGGAAAAGATCAAGCAGGCCATCGGTCACGTCACCGAAATTCTGGGCCTGGGCACGATGCTGCAACGTAAGCCGCGCCAGCTCTCGGGTGGGCAGCAGCAGCGGGTCGCCCTGGGCCGTTGCATCGTCCGGAACCCCCAGGCGTTCCTTTTCGACGAACCCCTGTCCAACCTGGACGCCAAGCTGCGTACGCAGATGCGCGTGGAAATCAAGCGGTTGCGCGCGCGAGTGCCCACTACGTCCGTCTTCGTCACTCACGACCAAGTCGAGGCGATGACCTTGGGTGATCGAGTGGTCGTCATGCGGGATGGCTCCATCCAGCAATGCGGTACTCCCCTGCAGGTCTACAGCGAGCCGTCCAACAAGTTCGTCGCGGGCTTCATCGGAGCACCTGCGATGAATTTCCTGTCGGCGGAAATCCGCATGGAAGAAGGCGGGCTTGTGGCACACGCGCCGGGGCTGCGCATTCCGGTGCCAGCGCGCTGCCGCGAAGCGCTGTTCTCTCGGGCGGACCACAAGGTCATTCTGGGGGTGCGGCCGGAACACCTTTCCATCACCCCCACGGACAAGCCGATCGGCGCTGCACAGGTCGAGGTCGTGGAGCAGCTCGGTGCGGAATTGGTGATCGAAACCCTGGTCGAGGGGCAAGCTATCACCGTTTCCAGGATGGACCCGACGCTGCACATTACCGCGGGCCAGAAGGTCGACCTGCACGTCACCAGCGAGCAATTACATTTCTTCGATCCTGAAACCGAATGGCGCATCCAATGACTCCCTTTACACAACCGAAGAAACTCAAGATTCTGATCACGGGCGCCGCCGGCAATATCGGCACGTGCCTGCGCACGCATCTGCGCGGCCGGTACGGCCTCATGCGCCTTGCGGACATCGCCGACCAGGAAGCGGGGCAGGGGAACGAAGAGATTTACGCGTTCGACGTCCGCGACATGAAGTCGGTCGAACGCTGCATGAACGGCATTGACTGTGTGGTGCACCTGGCCGGAATTCCGGGTGCGGATACCTGGGAGAAGATCCTGCCGATGAACATCGAAGGCTGCTACAACGTCTTCGAGGCGGCACGACGCGCCGGTGTCCGACGGGTCATCTTCGCGAGCTCCAACCACGCGGTGGGTTACCACCGCCGCGAGAAATTCCTCGACAACACGGTCCAGCCCCGCCCCGACTCGCGCTACGGCATCTCGAAGGTATTCGGGGAAGCAGTCGGGCGCATGTACGCAGACAAGTACGGCCTGTCGGTAGCCTGCCTGAGGATAGGCACCTTCCGTACGCCCGATCGGCCCGACGAATCCAGGCAGTTGCTCACCTGGATCAGCCATCGGGATATGGCGCAACTGGTGCGCTGCTGCATCGAGCACGAGTCCTACCACTTCGTCGTAGCCTACGGCGTATCGAACAACCTGCGCAACCGCTGGGACAATTCCAATGTGAAGTTCCTCGGATACCGCCCCGAAGACGACTCGGAGGTCTTCGCCGAGGAGATCCTCGCCCGGAACATCCCCGAAGATCCGATTGCGGCACAGTTCCACGGTGGGTTCTATTGTCCGCTCGAATTCGTCGGATCAACCGACCGAGTCGATTGATTTTATTCATACTGCACCCCAGGAAACGCCATGTTCGCCGCCCCCCCCGTCATCAGCACTGAGGTATTCGCCGTCATCCCCGACGAGTTTCGCATCCGGGGCCGGACCAACCAATGGGTCGACGTGCAGCGTGGCGGCGCGGAAACCGGTTGCTTCCTCGAAGGTCCGTCGTTCGACCGGGACGGCAACCTGTTCGTGGTGGACGTGGCCTGGGGGCGGATCTTCCGCATCTCGCCCGATGGCAAGAAGGTAGAGCTGTTCGTCGAATACGACGGCGAGCCCAACGGGTTGAAGATTCACCGAGATGGGCGCATCTTCGTGGCTGACTATCGCCACGGAATCATGGTCGTCGATCCCGACACACGCATCGTCAGGCCTTATCTGGACCGCTCCATCCTGGATCGGTTCAAGGGCGTCAATGATCTCGTCTTCGCCTCCAACGGCGACCTGTACTTCACCGATCAGGGGATGACGGGTATGCACGATCCCACCGGCTGCCTCTACCGCCTGGAAGCCAACGGGCGACTGGTACGGCTGTTGGACAACATCCCCAGTCCCAACGGTCTGGTGCTCAGCCTCGATGAATCGGCGGTCTTCGTGAACGCGACCCGTGGCAACTGTGTCTGGCGGGTGCCACTTTGGCCCAACAATCGCATGCCCTACAAGGTGGGAATCTTTATCCAGCTCTCAGGAGCGCTAGGCGGGCCCGATGGGCTTGCCATCGACAGTGCGGGCAATCTGGCTGTCGCGCATATCGGTCTGGGTGTCATCTGGCTATTCAGCCGGCTGGGCGAACCCATTGCGCGCATCAACTCGTGCAAAGGGCTGGCAACCACCAACCTGGCTTATGGCGGACCTGACAACCGGACGCTCTACATCACCGAATCAGATTCGGGGTCTGTCCTGACGGCCAGGCTCGACACGCCCGGTCAGCCGATGTTCTCGCATATGTGATCCGCCAGGGCGGCTACAACGCGACGCGGCGAAACTCCTGGACCAGTTCCTTGCGAATGGAAGAGCGCAGCATCAGCAGGCCGACCGACCGGGTGGGAGTGGGCCCCGGCAGGCGATGCTGTCGCACCGACGGGCCGTCGATTCCGTAGGCAGCCGAGCTGGGCAGGATGGCGACACCCAGACCGTTCCTGACAAAGTTTGCGATGTGCAGGATTCCGTCAAGCTCCACCTGCGTGTTGGGTTCGAGATTATGGGCCTTCAGATAATCGTCGACCATCTTGCCGCCCACGACCCTCCGGTCGTACCGGATGAAGGGGTTCTGGCGAATGATGTCGAATGGATGCTGGCCGCCGATATCGGTCGGTGTCAGCAACACAATGGTGTCGGTCCAAAGAAGCTGCCAATCGCAGATCTTGGGAAGGTTGAACAGCGGCTTGGTCAGGATGGCTGCGTCCAGATCCTTGTCCAGGACGCGTTGGTACAAGATGGTCGATGAGGCAGGCTCCAGCAGGATGGAAATATCGGGGTGCCTGCTCGTCCATCGGCGCAGCATTGCGGGGAGCATGCTGTCCATGGCTGAAGGAATCGCTCCCAGGGTCAGCGGTCCCGCCGGAAACTCGTTGCTGCTGGCCATGGACAAGAAATTATCGACCTCAGAGAGCAGCAGTCTTGCCCGCGACAGGACCTTGATCCCCACATCCGTTGGCACGACCGTGCGCCCCGCGCGTTCGATCAGCCGCTCATGGACCTCTTCCTCGAGTGATTTGATGCGCAGCGACACCGCCGTGGGCGTCAGATGTAGTGAGCGGGCCGCTCCGGCGATGGAGCCGAGCTCGACGACCTTGACAAAGCTTTCGAGGAAACGTGTGTCCATTTTTCTTCAACAAGGCGTTCGACTCATCCCGCGATACTCCTGAAAATCCACTTTCCGTTCATTCTAAACCCACAGAAAAGGCATTGTTCTTTGAACCGGTATCGCAAAGAATGAACAGCAGAACATAACACCCCGATAATCCGGTGGAACATCATATCTTGAATCATCCGCCGTTCTCGTTCATAGGAAGAAACCCATGCCCACCATTGCCACTATCGAGACCTGCGCACCGGCTGTCCCCCTGGATAAAATAACATCGTTCTCCAACCGGACGGTGTCCGAACGGCATTATGGCCTCGTGAAGATTCGTTCGACCGATGGGGTAGAAGGGATCGGTTTCTGTTATGTCGGGACTTCGGGTGGCGCCATTTTCACGAAGATCGTGAAGGACCTCTTTAAGCCGCTATTATTGGGCGCCGACTCGTACGCGACCGAGGCCCACTGGGCCGCCATGTACCAGGAGGCCTTGCTGCAGGGCCGCGCGGGAACCGCGATGCGGGCACTTAGCGCGCTGGACATTGCCATGTGGGATCTGAATGCCAGGACCCATGGGGTTCCGCTGCATAAATATCTGGGCGCCATGGACCTGAACGAGGTTCCGGCCTACGCGAGTGGCGGCTACTATCTCGACGGCAAGAGCCCCAACGACCTTGCCAAGGAAATGACGGATTATGTCGCGCTGGGTTTCAAGGCGGTCAAGATGAAATCCGGGCGCCTCTCGCCCGCTGAAGAAGAAATCCGACTCAGGACGGTGCGCGAGGCGGTCGGTCCCGACATCGACATTATGATGGACATGAATAATGCTTGGTCCGACACGACTCAGGCCATGCGCTATGTGCGTCGTTTTGAAGCCTATGATCCCTATTTCTTCGAAGAACCGTTCCTGCCGGACGACATCGACAACCACGCGCGTCTGGCGAAACTGACGCGGGTCCCCATTGCCACGGGCGAAATCGGCTATGGACGCTGGTACCACAAGGCCCTGATGGAAAAAGGCGGTGCGTCCATCCTCCAGACCGACGCGGCCGTATGCGGCGGGATCACGGAATGGCGCCGGATCGCTCAGACGGCGGCCAGCAACGGCCTGGTGATGCTGCCGCACTGGTTTCACGACCTGCATGCGCCGCTGGTCGCCAGCATGCCCAACGCGCATTTCGTGGAATTCTTCGCCAACGACCAGGTGCTCAACTTCCGCAAGCTGCTCGATCGCCAGCTTTCATTCAAGAATGGCAAGATCCAGCTTCACCAGGAACCGGGCCTGGGGTTCGGGTTCGACGAGGCCTCCCTTGCCAAGCTGGCCAGGTGGGAATGAACTGGCCGTCTTTTTCCAACCTCATTCGGTTGTCGGACTTCCGGAGGAACTGTCGCTCCAACTGACCACCCCGTGATTGCGAAGGCCTTCAATGGTCTCCTGGTTCAGGCCGAGTTCTCCCAGAATTTCCTGTGTCTGGGCGCCCAGGGCCTGCGGCGGCAGGCGTACGCCCGGTGCCTGGCCGTCATAGCGGACGGGGTGGCTGACCAACCCCACCGGCGTACCCGTCCAGCCTTCGACCTCAGCGAAGCTTTGCAGGTGACGGACCTGAGGGTCGGCGAGCACAGCGGCATAATCGTTGACCGGCGAGTACCAGATATGCCTTTCTTCAAACCGGTCGACCCAATGCGCTGTGGTTTCGCGAATGAGGTAGTGCGCCAGAATCGTTGAGATGTCTTCTTGCCGCTGGAAGGCCTCCGCCTCGGGAATCCGTTCTGATGCGGGCACGCCCAGCACGTCGTAGATGGTTTCCAGCGGGCAGAGAGAGATTGCCAGATGGCCGTCCCGGCTCGGATACACGCCATAGGGTGCCGGAAAATACCATCCTGAAACCCTGCCCGGTTGACGGATGTCCGCTGGCGGCTGCTTGCTGTTCAGGTAGCACACGAACGATTCCTGTTGCAGGTCAATTGCTGAGGACAGCAGATTCACATCGACCCTGCCGCCTTGCCCCGTGCGCTCACGCCGCAGCAAGGCTGCCAGGATTCCCATCGCATAGAGCGCCGCGCCATGGTGATCCACGACGGAGACTCCGACGGCGCGCGGCCCATGTTCACGATCGCCAGTGATGGCCGCAAGCCCCGACATTGCCTGAATGATCAGGTCCTGGCCCGGACGATTGACGTAAGGGCCCGTTGTCCCGAAACCGGAAGCTGCCGCATAGATGATGTCCGGCTTGATGGCCCTGGCGGCCTCGTAGCCCAGACCCAGTCCGTCCATGACTCCGGGACGATAATTCTCGGCCAGCACGTCCACTGTGGCAATCAGCTGGCGTGCGATCTCGACGCCCCGAGGGTCCTTGAGATTGAGCGCCAGACTGCGCTTGTTCCGGTTGCCCGCCAGCTGCAGCATGGTCTGGCCATCCACGGTCTCACCGGTCCCGCCCCACTTGCGCTGGAACGCACCCTGGATGGGTTCGACCGAGATGACGTCGGCACCCAGGTCGCCCAGATGCTGGACGCCGACCGGCCCCATGAAGAAATGATTGAAACTCAGGATCCGTACGCCTTCCAATCCGAACGCCATTTGCTTCCACCCACAAGAAAGTCACTGATACCCGGAAGTGTGATCCAACGGACTGGCCGGGTTTCGAAGAGGAGAATCCCCGGGATGTCCAGCCAGGGGATCCCGTCAGAGCTCCTCGGCCTTGAGCGAGCCCACTAGCAGCAGGAGGCACTCGACAAGGAAATAGGAACCGAAAATCAGTTCCGCGTTGGTCACCCGGTCATGCGACCGGGAATCGGGACGGTTGTTGAAGCAGCCCCCGACCAACATGCCAGCCGGCCGGCCGCCGCCTTCGCGCGTCAGATAGTCGCGCACCAATGCGCGCACCGAGTGTTCCGCCGCCTGCCGATAGCGCGCACGGTCATCGGCTGTGGGCGCGTACTGCGCCAAGCGCAACAGTGCTGCGCTGGCGATCGTGGTGGCCGCCGTGTCGCGCGGAGCGTCCGGGATGGCCGGATCGTCGAAATCCCAATAAGCAACCCCGTCCGCGGGCAAATGGGCCAGCCACCAGTCTGCCGCGCGCATGCTGTGGGCCAGCCACTGTGGTTGTCGGGTGCGCACGAATGCCATGGCGGTATACAGCATCCCCCATCCCTGGGCTCGGCCCCAGATGCTGGTATTGCTGAAGCCTTTGTGCGTGAAGTGGCGCTTCACTCGTCCCGTCGTCGCATCCAGTTCGCTGGACTGGATGATGGAGCCGTCGGGGCGGCAATGCACACGGAATACCTGCTCCGTATGGCGATCCGCACACTCGCGGAACCGCTGATTGGCGGCCTCGTCGGCCGCCCAGTACAGCAGCGGGCTTGCCTGAAGCGAGTCTATGCTGCTGAAGACGCTGCCCGTCTCGCCGGCTTCCTCGGCTTCCGGACCCAGCGGGATCAGGCCCAGCACCGGATCGAATTGCGCAGCGAGCGACTCGGCTGCTTCCTCGGCCATCCGCCCCAATTCATCGTCCTTGGCCAGGATGCTGCCCAGGACTGCGCCGCAGAAGAATCCAAAGCCCTTGAACACGGTCTGGCGATGCACGCGTGGTCGAAGGCGCAGCCCCCAGGTGTGTGCCAGGTCCCGTAGCTGCTGCCCGCCGGTGAGCCTGTATCCCAGCCACAGGATCCCCGGAAAAGCACCACCAGTCCAGTCGCCATCGGGCGTCGTGGTCCACTTGCCGGTACTGGCATCTGCCCAGTGTGGGAAACCTTTGCCTTCAAGGGTGAAGGCACTCTGCTCCGCGCGCCGCACCATCAATGCAGCCGCGGCCTCCCAGGAGATGGGTTCCGAATCATGCGTCGCCAAGGTCTGCCTCTCTTCACGTTCGGCCACATATCCCCGGTCCTGCCCGGGCCCATGTCGCACAGCGCGATAGGGGCGGTCGTCGAGTTCGTTGGCAGGAAGGGCGAGGCTCATCGGCGGTGCCGATGTTCTCGGTAGATTCTATCGCAGGACTGGACGGCGTGATTTGCGTTTTCGGCCTCGGTCGTTGCCAGCAGCGATCCCTGGAGGGTTGGGCGTTCAGTGAAACGGCACCGTCTTCGCGTCTGATCCTGGCGGGGGCATGAAGAAATCATGCAGGTATTTCTCGCCTTCATCGTCCAGGATGGTGACCACGGTCTTCAATTCGGGGTGTTGCTCGCGGATTCGCTTTGCGGCGAGTAAGTGGGCGCCAGAGCTGGGGCCACAGAACAGGCCACGCTTTCGTGCGAGGTGGCGCATCTCGTCCACAGCGGCGGTGCTGGAGATGCCTAGCGTGTCGTTGACCAGTTCCCGGTGGTGGGCAAAGATGCCCGGCACGAAGCCGTCCGAGATGCCCTCGATCTGGTGCAGCGCGACCTCGCCGCACAGGATGGTACGGGATTCCGAGGGCTCCATGGCAAACAGCCGTACGTGCGGGTTGACCTCACGGAAGGCCTGGCCGACGCCGATCAGTGTGCCTCCGGTGCCGACTCCGTGCACGAAGGCATCGGGAATGCGGCCTTCTGGAAGCTGTGCAAGGATTTCCGGCCCCAGCAGCTCGCGGTTCTCCTCGACATTCCATTCCGACTCGAACTGGCCGGGGAAGAAGAACCCGGGCTGTTGACCGAGCTGTCGGGCGCGTTCCAACGCGTCGTTGACGTGGAAGGTGCCGCTGAAAAGGACTTCCGCACCATAGGCGCGCGAGATTGCCACTCGTTCCGTGGACAGGCCTTCCGGCATGACGACGATCATCTTGTAGCCTTTGACGGCGGCCACCATGGAAAATGCGTTGCCAGTGTTGCCGCTGGTGGCCTCGACGATGGTGTCTCCGGGCTTCAGTGTGCCCGTCTGCTCTGCGCGCTCGATGATGTATTTGGCGATTCGCGCCTTGATCGACCCTGATGGGTTCAGAAATTCGCATTTGGCGAATATGCCGTCGATTTCCATGAGCGGCGTGTCGCCGACTGCGTCCAGGATGTTGGCGGTCACGCCGGTGTAACGAGTGGCCATGGGGAGCTCCTTGAGCCGGCCTGCCGGCAGGCTTCCGCTGTTTGCGGTGCCGGCACTGGTACAGGCCTTGTCCGTGTCATTATGAGCTTTCTGGCGAGGGCAGCAGAGCGACCGACAGCACGGTGCGGTTATCGCCTCAATCGACTGCCGGTCCGGTGGCACGACCCGCATCGCAAAGCGGCGGGATCGTTTGCCATGACGATGGGGCGTGATACGCTGGTGGCTTTTCAGTCCATCAATCCAATGAGGTTGATTAACATGAATCGGCTCCGTTGGCTGGCTGGTTGCCTGGTGTTGTGTGCCTGGCTCCCGGCACAGGCGGGCGAGGTGCTGGTGTCGGCGGCTGCCAGCCTGACCAATGCATTCAAGGATCTGGCCGTACAGTATCAATCGGTGCATCCGGGTGAGCTGATACTGACTACGTTTGGGGCGTCCGACGTGGTGCTGCGTCAGATCATCGAAGGCGCGCCGGCCGACGTGTTCGCGTCGGCCGACCAGAAGGCCATGGACAAGGCTCAGGCAGCGGGTGTCATCGATCCGGCGACTCGCGTGAATTTCGTGCGCAATGAGGTCGTGCTGATCGTGCCTGTGCGGGACCCCCACCATATCAAGTCGCTCGCTGATCTGGGCAAGCCGGGTGTCACACGGATTGCGCTGGGGAATCCGGTGTCGGTTCCGGTGGGCCGTTACACGCGGGCGGCGCTGGAGAAGGCCGGTCTGTGGTCCACGGTCCAGGCGAATCAGATCCTGGGGCAGAATGTGCGTCAGGTGCTGAGCTATGTGGAACGAGGCGAGGTAGATGCCGGTTTCGTCTTTGCGACGGATGCGGCCCTGCTGAGGAACAAGGTTCGTGTGGTGCAGGTGGTCGCTACACCTGTGCCGGTCGTCTATCCGATTGCGCTGGTGCGCCGGAAGGGGCGTTCCCCCGAAGCTTCGGGATTCTTGAAATATGTGCTGTCGGATGCCGGTCGGGCTGTATTGCAACGCTACGGATTCAGCCGTCCATGAGCTCCGTGGCGTACGGTTGATGAATTGTTTTGGAAACGGTGGCTGAATCGATGGGGGATATCTGGGTTCCTCTGCTGCTGTCCCTGAAGGTCGCCGGATGGGCCACGGTTCTCGCGTCGCTGGCCGGGATCACGGTGGCTTATGGTCTGTCGCGCCAGGGCTCCCATTGGGGCGATTTCATGGATTCGCTGCTCACGCTGCCCATGGTGTTGCCGCCGACGGTGATTGGCTATTACCTGCTGGTGCTGTTTGGCCGAAGGGGCTGGCTGGGAGAGTGGCTGCAGGCCCATGGTTTCGAGCTGGTCTTCACCTGGCAAGGTGCCGCCGTCGCAGCCTCGGTGGTTGCTTTCCCTATGGTGCTGAAGGCATCGCGCGCGGCCTTTCTGTCGGTGGATCATCGGCTTGAACAGGCTGCTTCCGTGCTGGGTGCAGGGCGTGTGGCGGTGTTCCTGCTGGTCAGCCTGCCGCTGGCCGCCCGTGGGATCCTGGCGGGGATACTGCTTGCGTTTGCTCGCGCGTTGGGCGAGTTCGGCGCCACGCTGATGGTGGCTGGCAGCATCCCGGGCCGCACGCAGACGCTGTCGATTGCGATCTATGAGGCGGTTCAGGCCGGCGACGATGGCATGGCTGACGTTCTGGTGCTGGTCACGTCGGCGACCTGCGTGGTGGTGCTGTGCGTGGTGGCCTGGCTGCTTCGGCGCAGCGGATCGGGGGTGCTGATCGGGCGGCGCTGACAAGGGCCTGTGCGTAGCCTGTCGTCATGTCCGGCCACTGAGGCGTCCAGCCGCTGGCCCGCAACCTTGCGTTGGATAGCCGTTTGCCGTCTGGCGGGCGGGTTTCGCGGTCGGGCAGGTGACAGTCCGCCATCCGCGCCAGAGCGTCATACAGATCGGCCGTCGGCAGCGGGTGATCGTCCGTCCCGATGTAGCAGGACAACGGTTTCGGCAGCGCCAGAAGATGAGCACAGGCGGATGCCGCATCCTCGATGTGAATGCGGTTTGCCCAGTGGCCCGGACCGGTCGGGGCCTTGATGCGCCCGCTGCGCAGGCCTTCGATCAGCCGAAGGCGGCCAGGGCCATAGAGGCCTGAGAGGCGCAAGGCGGTGCCGATTACATTTTGAAACCGGCCAGTCAGCTGCTCGTGCAGCAGGGCTTCGGCTGCCAGCATGGACGCGCCGCGAAAGTCCTCTGGATTGGCAGGGGTTTCCTCGTCCACCCAGGCATTCGACGGACCCCAGACGGCCGTCGAATCCACCATGACGCAGCGTCTCAGCCGTTCCGGTTCGGGGAGTGTCTCCAGCAGCGTCCGCAGCCCTTCCGGGTAGACTTGGACATAGGTTTCGGGTGTACGCGCATCCGGCGCCGGTGCATACAGAAGGTGGGTGGTGGGCGGGATGGCGGATAGTGCGGCGGACAGGCTTGCGGGATCGCGGAGGTCTGCCTGAAACCACCGGATTCGGCTGCCGGGGGTGGCCAGGACGGGGCGCCGCCGCAGGCCAGCGCATTGCCATTCGGCAGAGTCCAGACGGCCGGCCGTGCGCATGCACAGGTCGCCGCCAATCAGAAGCAGAGTGTTCATCCCATGTTTATACCCTGTCTGGCGCCGCAGCTGTCCGTGCGAGCACTGCCAGGTCAAATAGAATGATGGTCCGGAGAAACTTCATTTTGCAGGTGCCACATCATGGCTGAAACCTTCCCCTTGCATCGCACGCATCCCGACGAACTGCTGGTCGGACTGGTGTCCATTTCGGATCGAGCGGCTGCGGGAGTCTATGAAGACAAGGGTATTCCTGCGCTCGAGCAATGGCTGCGTGGTGCACTGACCCGCCCGCCGCAAATCGTCTCCCGGCTCATCCCGGACGGACGCGAAGGCATCGCCACGACCCTCAGGGAACTGGTGGACCAGGCTCGTTGCGATCTGGTGCTCACCACCGGCGGCACCGGGCCCGCGCGGCGCGATCTGACGCCCGAGGCGACGCTGGACGTTGCGACCCGCGAAATGCCTGGTTTTGGTGAGCAGATGCGCCAGGTCAGCCTGAAGTTCGTACCTACTGCGATCCTGTCGCGGCAGGTGGCCGTGATCCGCGAGCTTCCCGATCATGCAGCGCTCATCATCAACCTGCCGGGCCAGCCAAAGGCCATCCAGGAGACGCTGGAGGGGCTGCGGGGCGCGGATGGGGTGCTGCAGGTGCCGGGCATTTTTGCGGCGGTGCCGTATTGTCTGGATCTGATTGGCGGCCCCTACATCGACACGCACGATGAGATTGTGAGGGCGTTCCGCCCCAAGTCCGCGCGGCGGGTCAGCGGGCCGGCCTGAGAGGGGCGCCATCAGCACCGATTCCCGTTACGCCTTAAAATCACATGAATCTGATTTCCCGCCATTTTCCCATTCAGGAGGTCCCCCATGGCCCTGGTTTCCATGCGTCAGCTTCTCGATCACGCGGCCGAGCACGGCTACGGAATCCCCGCCTTCAATGTCAATAATCTGGAACAGGTTCAGGCCATCATGGAGGCCGCCGATCAGACCAGCAGTCCGGTGATCATGCAGGCTTCGGCCGGGGCTCGCAAGTACGCCGGCGAAGGCTTCCTCAAATACCTGATCCAGGCGGCCGTGAGTTCTTATCCGCACATTCCGGTCGTCATGCACCAGGACCATGGGCAGTCGCCGGACGTGTGCCGGGGTGCGATCGGCCTGGGGTTCTCCAGCGTAATGATGGACGGCTCTCTCATGGCCGACGGCAAGACCGTCTCCAGCTATGACTACAACCTGGATGTGACCCGACAGGTCGTGGAGATGTCGCACAAGGTCGGTGTCACTGTGGAAGGCGAACTCGGCTGCCTAGGCTCGCTGGAAACCATGAAAGGCGACAAGGAAGACGGGCATGGCGCCGAAGGCACCATGACGCGCGAGCAGTTGCTCACGGACCCCGAGCAGGCTGCCGATTTCGTGCGTCAGACGCAACTGGATGCCCTGGCTATCGCGGTGGGCACCAGCCATGGCGCCTACAAATTCAGCCGCAAGCCGACCAGTGAAACCCTGTCCATCCAGCGCGTGAAGGAAATCCACGCGCGCTTGCCCAATACGCACCTGGTTATGCATGGCAGCTCCAGCGTGCCGCAGGAACTGCTCGCCATCATCCGCGAATTTGGCGGCGACATGAAGCAAACCTATGGCGTGCCAGTCGAGGAAATTCAGGAAGCCATCAAGCACGGCGTGCGCAAGGTCAACATCGATACCGACATCCGTTTGGCCATGACTGGGGCGATCCGCAAGTTCTTCGGCGAGAACCCGTCCAAGTTCGACCCGCGCGAATATCTGAAACCCGCCCGCGAGGCGGCCAAAAAACTGTGCGTGGCGCGTTATGAACAGTTCGGCACGGCGGGGCATGCCCCGCAGATCAAGGCCATTCCGCTGTCCGACATGGCTGCGCGCTATGCCTCCGGTGAACTCAAGCAACAGGTGAAATAAGTCTCCATGACGGCCTTGCTTCAATCCTCCATCACGTCGCTGCCCCTGCTGGGGCGCGGCAAGGTCCGCGACATGTATGCCGTGGGCGACGACAAACTGCTGATCGTGGCGACGGACCGGATCTCGGCGTTCGACGTGATCCTGGATGATCCCATTCCCGGCAAGGGCAGGATCCTGACAGCTCTGACCGAATTCTGGCTGAAGCGGCTGGGTCACCAGATGCCCACTCACGCGACGGGCATTGCACCCGAAGACGTGGTTACGCCTCAGGAGCGCGATCAGGTGTCAGGCCGGGCCATGGTGGTGAAGCGGTTGAAGCCGATTCTGGTCGAAGCCGTCGCGCGTGGTTATCTGGCCGGGTCGGGTTGGAAGGACTACCAGGCGAACGGCTCCGTGTGTGGGGTGGCACTGCCGGCAGGCCTGCGGCAGGCCGAAAAGCTGCCGCAGCCGATCTTCACGCCCGCTGCGAAGGCCGAATTCGGACACCACGACGAGAACGTCGATTTCGAGTATGTGGTGGGCCAGATCGGCCTGAAGATGGCCGAGGCCGTGCGCACCGCCACGCTGTCGCTGTACGCCGAGGCAGCCAATTACGCCGGTGGGCGCGGCATCCTGATTGCCGACACCAAGTTCGAATTCGGTCTGGACGAGCACGGTACGCTGCACCTCATGGATGAGGTGCTGACGCCTGATTCCTCGCGTTTCTGGCCGGCTGATGGTTATGCGCTGGGCATCAGCCCACCGTCGTTCGACAAGCAGTTCGTGCGCGACTGGCTGGAGACCCAGGACTGGGCCAAGAAGCCGCCTGCCCCCAGGCTGCCGGCCGATGTGCTGCAACGCACTGCCGCCAAATACCAGGAGGCCCTGGATCGGTTGACCCAGGGCGCCGCATGATTGCCTCCGGGTCCGGGGACCGGGCGGTGGCACCGCAGCAGGACTCGCAGCCGGCCGCAGCCGCACAAGGCGCTGTGTCCCCCGTCGTGGGCATCATCATGGGGTCTTCCAGCGACTGGGAGATCATGCGACATGCAGCGGCGATCCTGGACGAGTTTGGCGTGCCGTATGAATCCCACGTGATCTCGGCGCACCGCATGCCGCTGGATATGGTGGAGTACGGTTCTCAGGCATACAACCGTGGGCTCCGTGCCATCGTCGCCGGTGCGGGAGGGGCGGCGCACCTCCCGGGCATGATGGCGGCGCTGACGCCGGTTCCCGTCTTTGGTGTCCCGGTGCCGTCGCACTACCTGCGCGGCGAAGATTCACTGTTGTCCATCGTACAGATGCCACGCGGCGTGCCGGTGGCGACCTTTGCTATCGGCGAATCGGGCGCGGCCAATGCCGCCCTGCACGCGGTGGCCAATCTGGCCATGACCGATGGCGATCTGTTGTTGCGGCTGAAGGCCTACCGGGCGCGCCAGACCGACAAGGCGCGTGCGATGGTGCTGCCGCCGGAGAATGCATGAACGCTTCATCCGGACCTCAGCCCTCCGGGGCCTGGTTAGGGGTGCTGGGCGGCGGCCAGTTGGGCCGCATGTTCTGTCACGCGGCGCAGGCCATGGGTTATCGGGTTGCGGTGCTCGATCCGGGCGAGACCAGCCCGGCCGGCATGGTGGCCGATTGGCACATCCGCGCGGCTTACGATGACCCGGTGGCACTGGATCAGCTTGCGCAGCGCTGCGTGGCCGTCACCACGGAGTTCGAGAACGTCCCAGCCGACAGCCTCAGGCGCTTGTCCAGAACCTGCATCACGGCGCCATCCGGTGACTGCGTGGCCATTGCCCAGGACCGCCTGGACGAAAAGGCGTTCATCCACGATTCTGGCGCGGCCGTTGTGCCGCATGCCGCCGTGCGTACACCGGCCGATCTGCAAACCTGCGACGCAGCGCTCTTTCCCGGCATTCTGAAGACGGCGCGGTTGGGGTATGACGGCAAGGGCCAGGTTCGGGTGGCGGATCGCGGCCAGGCACTGCAGGCGTTTGAGGCTCTGCATGATGTCCCATGTGTGCTGGAAGCTTTGCAGCCGTTGGATTACGAAATTTCCGTCATGGTGGCGCGCGATCTGTCGGGTAACGCCGTGACCTATCCGCCGTCGCGCAACCGGCATCGCGATGGCATTCTGGCCCTTTCGCTGGTCGACGGCTCGGTACCGGAAGCCGTCGCCGGCCGGGCGCGTGACGATGCGCTGCGCATTGCCCGTGCGTTGGACTATCACGGCGTGCTGGGTGTGGAATTCTTCGTGTTGCGGGACGGTCGTGTGATTGCCAACGAGATGGCTCCGCGTCCCCACAATAGCGGTCACTACACCCAGGACGCCTGTCTGGTGAGCCAGTTCGAGCAGCAGGCGCGCATCATGGCCGGGCTCCCGTTGGGGGGTACGGATGTGTTGCGTCCCGCAGCCATGTTGAATCTGCTGGGCGACCTCTGGTTCGATGCTCGGGACCAGCGGCGGGAACCAGACTGGTCGGGTGTGCTCGCGGTACCGGGTACGCGCCTGCATCTGTACGCCAAGTCCGAGGCGCGGCCAGGACGCAAGATGGGACATGTGAACTTGCTGGCCGACACGGCAACGGAGCTGCATGCCCGTATCGCCCGGGTCGCGGCGGTGCTGGGGCTACCGGATGTCTGATCCAGACCACGACAGGATCGTCGAGGCGGCGCACCGTCTCGTACAGGGCCGGCTGGTGGCGTTTCCGACGGAGACGGTCTATGGTCTGGGAGCGGATGCCGAGAATCCGATGGCCGTCGCCCGCATCTACGCGGCCAAGCAGCGCCCGGCCAATCACCCCATCATCGTGCATCTGGCGCCGGACACTGACCCGGCCTATTGGGTCACTGCCGTGCCACCGCTGGCGCGCAAGCTCATGGCGGCATTCTGGCCTGGGCCGCTCACGCTGATCCTGCCCAGAGCCGCGCGTATTCCGGACGTGGTCAGCGGCGGGCAGGACAGCATCGGCCTGCGCTGCCCCTCGCACCCGGTGGCCCAGACTCTGCTGCATGTGTTTGCGGGACTCAAGTCTCATGGCTGTGGCGGCGTGGCGGCGCCCTCGGCCAACCAGTTCGGCCAGGTGTCGCCCACACGAGCCGAGCACGTCCGCCGTGAGTTTCCCGATCTCGACGCGCAATCTCTGATGATCCTGGAGGGCGGCGAATCCGAGGTCGGCATCGAGTCGACGATTCTGGATTTGTCGCGCCTGGACCAGGGCGTTGCGCCGACGCTGTTGCGGCCCGGGGGGATCAGCAGCCTGCAGTTGGCGGATGTCCTGGGTGATCTCCCGGCGCAGCCGGATGCGGCGGCACCGCGCGTGTCCGGGTCGTTGAAGGCACACTATGCGCCACGCACGCCCTTGTCGCTGGTGTCGGCCGAGACCCTGCGGGCCTGGCGGCATCATTCAGCGCCGTCATCATCGCGGCCAGAGGCGGATGCCAGCCAGCGGGTGGCTGTGGTGGTGCTGGGCGCCGCACCCGGCCCTGCACCTGAAGGGGTCGACTGGGTGATTGCTCCCGATGACCCCGCCGCCTATGCGCATCGTCTCTATGCCCTGCTGCGCGAACTGGATGCCGCCGGCTACGACCGCATCGTGCTCCAGCGTCCGCCTCTGGAGCCTGCCTGGCAGGGGGTCAATGACCGTATCGGACGGGCGGCTGCTGCGTTTGAGGGTTGATCATCGGTTTCGGCTCTCCGCTGCCTTTCATACCACGACTTCAAATATCAAGGATATGCATGACCCGGGGCGCCGCCCTTGGGAGGTGTTGCCGCGTCCGTCCCGTGTTGACCGGATGATCGATTGCGATGTATGAAGTAGCAGGTGCTCTGCGCGCAGAACCAGGCGTCGCAGGGCAGTCAAGCGGGAGGATATATGGCCAAGGAGATCATCGACGTATTGATGGAGCTCCGTCAGAAAAAGGTACCCCACGCGGTCGCAACGGTGGTGGAGGTCATCGGCTCCGTTTCCGCAAAGACCGGATCCAAGGCGGTCATCGATCAGGATGGGGGAGTCGTGTGGGGATGGGTAGGCGGTAGTTGCGCGGAATCGGCGGTGTGCCAGACCGGCCTGCAGTGCATGGCGACTGGGGAAACCACAGTGATCGATGTGGATCTGGACGACGAGGTGCTGGGGGTCGGGATGCCGTGCGGAGGCAGCATGCGCGTTTACGTTGAGCCGATACGGCCCAAACCCACGCTCTGGATCATGGGGCATGGCCGGATCGCCGAGTGCATCTGCGAGGTCGGTGATCTGGTGGGCCTTGATGTGGTCGTCAATGACCCGTCCGCTACACTGGTCAAATTCCCGTCGGCCGCCCGTCTGGTGACGGATGATCTCGATTATCAGGAACTCAAGCCGGGGCCGGAAGATTTCGTAGTCATTGCGACGCAACACAAGGGCGACCATGAATCGATGCGACGGGCCCTGGCGCTGAAGCCGGGCTATATTGCGCTGATTGCAAGTCGTAAACGCGCCGGGCTCGTGATGGATTATCTCCGCCAGGAGGGCTTCCCGGAGGACGAGCTGGCCAAGGTGGTAGCTCGCGCGGGTCTGGATCTGGGTGCGAGGACCCCTGAAGAGGTCGCGGTATCGGTCATCAGCGAGATCATCATGCTGCGCCGTGGTGGCAGCGGTCTGCGCCTGCAGCAATTGCCTCGCACCGGCCAGGCTTTCGCGGGCGCTCGCACTGTGGAGACCACTCATGGTTGTGAATCGTGCGCGCCGGCGGGGCATCCAGCGGTTCCGGCTGAGGCTGAGTCGTGACGATCTACAAGGATGTGTTGCTCGATCATGGCCGTCACCCCCGTAACTATGGGGATCCGACCGGCATGAGAATTGTGCGGCGCGGGCGAAACCCTTTGTGTGGCGACGAAGTGGAGGTCGGCATCGACGTCGAGGGCGAGCGGCTCACGAGCGTCCGTTTTCGCGGCAGAGCCTGTGCGATTTGCGTGGCTTCGGCCTCGATCATGACTGGGGTGGCCGAGGGAAAAAGCCTGGCCGAAGCGCTCGATGTGATCGCCTTCATGCACCAGTGGCTGGGTGCTGACGGGGAGCGGATGCAGGCTCCGGAGCCGCTGGAGCCCCTGTCCTCCGTTCGCGGTTTGCCCTCGCGCAGGAGCTGTGCGCTGTTGGCATGGGATGCATTGGCCGATGCGGTGAACGGGTGCGCCGATGCAACGGCGTGAGATCATGCCCGCATGTCGGGAAAGGGTTGGCTGCCCGCTGGGGAGTCTCATGACCATGGACGGTTTCGATCGTTCAGGAGGCAATGCCGGCAAATCCGGTTCTGTTTCTCGATGGACCCGACCGTAATCGTGCTGGCCGCCGGCCGTGGTGAACGCTTCTTGCGGTCCGGGGGCGCCACGCACAAGCTCCGTGCCCCGCTGGGTGGCGTCCCTGTGCTGCAGCGGGTGCTGCATACTGTGGAGGCTTCGGGCCTGCCTTTTCATGTCGTTCGCCCCGATGGGGGCCAGGCGGCAGATGGCATGGGTGATTCGATTGCGCGGGGTGTAGCCGCCACGACGGACGCCTCGGGTTGGCTGATTCTGCCTGGAGATCTACCATTGGTCGGCGCCGGTACTCTGCGCCTGGTTGCACAGGCCTTGGCTACCGATCTGGTCGTCTTGCCATTCTGGAGGGGGCGACGTGGCCACCCCGTCGGTTTTGGGAAGCCGTGTGGTTCGTCGCTTGCGATGCTTGGTGGTGATGTGGGTGCGGCTGCGATTGTGAGGGCGCATCGACAGTCTGGCGAGGTACGGGATCTTGCCGTGGACGACCCTGGCATCGTGATGGATATCGATACGGTGGATGACCTAGCGCGTGCTGAAGCCTTGCTCGCGCTTTCGAGTGGCCGAGGGACGTAGTCGGTGGTCGTGCGCCTCCGGAACGGTGGTTGCGCTGCACGAGGGGGCCGCTCTTGACAACGCGCAGTATGCTATACCGTTTCCTATGACACACGTTGTGTGGCATGCTGTCTGTTAGGGCATACAGTGGGGCACTATCATGTCGACCGCAATTCGCGTCCTTCAGGGGCAATTTGGCCGAGTTGCGCTCCTGAACATGGATCATCCTCTTGTCAATCACGCGCATTCCCAATGCCACGTCTTGATCAAGACGGGCGGATCCGATACCTTTTTTCGCGTGAAGGGCAGGTACTATCCTCTGAATGAAAACACGGCTGTCTTGATCAATGCCTGGGAGTCTCATGCCTATACCCACCACGTTGCTGGTGCCCCGCAGACGGTCATCCTGGCCTTCTACATAGAGCCGACCTGGCTTTGCGAGATTGACAGATCCTTCATCCTCAGCAATTCCTGCAATTTCTTCCTGCAATCCTGCGTTCAGTTGCCCCGGAACATTCGTAACCTGTCCGACGAGCTCGCGGCGCAGATGTTGTATGGCGAACAGCTGAGCGGCGACGAACTCCAGGCTCAGTTGTCGAATTTGATGGTCCTCATCATTGATGCGTTTTCGCAATGGCGCCGCCGTTCCACGCTGGGAAGCATTGATCTGCCGCACATACAGGATTTCCGGATCCGACGGGCCATCTCCTTCATGCGTGCCAATGCGGGGATGGAGATCGACATGAAAGAACTGGCGGCGGAGGCGTGTCTGTCCAGAGCGCATTTCTTCAAACTTTTCCATCAGCAGACGAATCTCACGCCGAGCCTGTACAACAATATCCTGAGAGTCGAAGCCGCGATTCATGGGCTGACGGAGACGCATCAGTCCATGAACATGCTGTCGCTGGGGTTGGGATTCAATGCCCAAAGCCATTTCACCCGTTTCTTCCAGCAGCACACGGGGGTCGCGCCGAGTCAGTATCGGCGGGTAGTCGATATATACGGCGCCCGAGCCGAGCGTGAGGCGCGTGTCCAGTGACGCAGCCGGGTTTGCCTGAATGCCGGGCGGCCGTTCGTGATCGAATAGTACTCATTGATAAAAGATCGCACCTGACGGTAAGGCGCTTTCTGTCATGATGGTCTACGATGGCGGAAGTTATTGCAAGATTATTCAGGTGACCCAATGAATGGCATCACTCACCCATCCAGTGCCTTGCTTCAGGACCTGGACGGCTTCAGAGTCGAGACAGACCCCCAGGGTGGGCGCGCTGATATCATCCTTGACCGGCCCCCGCTCAACATCATTTCGATGCCGCAACGGGATCAGTTGCGTTGTGTTTTCGAGGCGCTGGATGCGGATGCTTCGATTCGGGTAATCGTCGTTCGCGCAGTGGGCAAACACTTTTCCAGTGGTGGCGATATCAAGGGCTTTCTGGCTGCGTCTCCTGAGCATGTCGCGAGCCTGGCCTGGAACGTGGCGTCGCCCTATCGTTGCTCCAAACCTGTCATTGCTGCGAATCAGGGCTACTGCTTTGGCGTCGGATTCGAGCTGTCCCTAGCCTGTGATTTCCGGATCGTGACGGAGTCCACGCAGTACGCGCTGCCTGAACAGAAGTTGGGTCAGATACCGGGGTCAGGGGGATCTGCGCGCCTGCAGCAGATGATCGGCATCACGCGCACGAAGGACGTTGTCATGCGGTCACGCCGCATACCTGGGCAACAGGCCTACGAGTGGGGGATTGCCACCGAGTGCGTTAAGGACGCGGAATTGTCGGATGCGACGGACGCCATGGTGAAGGATCTGCTGGCGTTCTCACCGATCGCCCAGAGAACCGCAAAACGGTTGCTCAATGAAAGCGAGGACAGCTCATTGTCGACCGCGATCGAGCTCGAAGGGCACTGCTACAGTCGCCTTCGGACATCGCATGACTTCCGCGAGGGGGTCGAGGCGTTTCATCAGAAAAGAGCGGCGCAGTTCATCGGTGAGTAGGTCATCGTCCATTGCATGTGCCCCTTGGCGGCAAATCCAGGATCACAGTGGGGCGCTGTGTGGTACTTGAACAAGAAGAAAAGACTGTAAGGTAAATGCCCGGATGGTCCGATAAGGAACTTCCTGCAATTACCGCATAATGAGGTGCGTGACGGTGTGCATGACGATGCACGGGGTGTCACGGTCATATCAAAACTATAAGTATTGCGGAGACATCATGAAGAGACAATCTCCTTCCTAGCATCTGACAGCGTATCCGGCTGGGTACGGGATCGACGACGGTCCTGTGGTTCTCACGCCGAGCAAGTCATTGCATCGCACGCATCTCGGTTTGCACAGCGGACCCTCCGACGCTGATCGGATGGGGTACGCATGCCTTGTCCAGCGCGTGTGCGTGCCCGCGGATTACCCGATTCACTCGATCAATGAGTCACGGAACAGGATGGCCATCATGAAGCGTTGTTTTTACAGAATGACAGTCGGTGCGGTAGCGGTGCTGACACTCACTATCGGTAGCGTCGCGCTCGCGGCGGATGCCGCGCCAATCAAAATAGGCGTGTTGACACCGTTGAGCGGGACGTATGCGCCGATCGGGCAGCAGGTCAAGTGGGGAACTGAGCTTGCCGTGGGGGAAATCAATGCGGCGGGCGGAATCGGCGGAAGGCAGATCAAGCTGATTTTCGAGGATGGTGAGGCCGATCCGAGCGTCATGACGCGCAAGGCCGAAAAACTTTTTCAAAGCGACAAGGTGGATTTTCTGACTGGTGTTGTCAATTCGGGCGGCACACTGGCAGTCGCGCAGGTAGCTGAACGCAATCACGTCATCGCGTCGACCACCGTTTCGCTGTCGGATGCCATCACGGGTTCGAAGTGTTCGCCGAACATGTTCCGTGTCAACGCGCCTGGCGGCATGCAGGCGACTGCGCTGGCGCAATGGATCAAGGAGGACAAGCCTAGTGCGAGGGTGTTGGCCATCGGGCCCGATTATGAAATGGGCCGCAATACCGTCGCGAGTTTCGTCGATAAGGCGAAGGGTGCCGGCCTGAATGTCATTGGCCAATTGTTTCCGCCGCTGGGAGAGAAGGATTTCACCTCATACTTCGGTCAGCTGAGGCAGGCACGCCCGGACATCGTCTACACGTCCACGGCCGGCAATGACACGGTGCGTCTCTTTTCCCAGCTGCAGGAATACGGCTTGCGCGATCGGGTCACGATGGTGGGCGCTTCTGTTGCTGTCACCGCGCAGAACATCAAGGCGATGGGAAAGACGGCCGAGGGCTTCGTGACGGTCGCAGGCTATTCTCCGGATCTGGATACCCCTGCCAACAAGAAATTCACTTCCGATTTCCAGAAGAAATACGATTCGCTGCCGGATCTCTATGGAGCGGATTCGTACGGTGTCATCTATTTCTACAAGGCCGCGGTGGAGAAGGCAAACAGCACAAAGACGGACGCCGTCCGAAAAGCAATGGAGGGGCTGAAGTGGGCCACTCCGCAGGGTGAGAAGGTCATGAGGGCGGGTGACCATCAGGCGATCATGGATGTCTATGTGCTTCGCGTCAAGAATGGCCAATTCACCATCGTTGACCGGGTCAAGGGTGATGATGCGGCCGGGAAAGACGAATGCACCAGGTTCTAATTTTCCACAGATCGCGCGAGTTGCGTTCGCGACATGATTGACTACATCGAGTTCGTGCTGGCGCCCCAGGTCGTCAATGGGCTGACGATAGGCGTCGCCATCATTCTGGTGTCATTGGGCCTGTCCATCATTTTTGGTCTCCTCGATGTCGTCAATATGGCTCATGGAGAGTTCTACGCCCTCGGCGCCTTCATCAGCATGTCGTTGTATTCCCTGGGCCTGGGCTTCTGGTTTGCGCTCGTGGTGACACCGTTGATCGTGTTGCCGATCGGCGTGCTTCTGGAACGTGGCCTCATACAGCTGGTCTATCATCGCCCCGCGAGGCACGTGCAGACCCTTTTGCTGACGATCGGCATTTCGATCATGCTGAAGGATCTGTTCGACATGATCTACGGGCCGAATACCATGCGCCCCGATAGCCCAATCAGTGGCGTCGCGCGGCTTGGCGACATCATCGTTCCGAATTACCGCCTGTTCCTGATGGGGTTCGGGACGATAGTCATCTTGTTGACCTGGTATGTGCTGTTCAGAACGAAACTGGGTTCCGTCATCCGCGCAGCCGCTTATGACAAGGACATGACGGCCAGCCTGGGAGTCCCGGTGAAGGTCATCTATTCGGGGGCCTTTGCGTTCGGGACGGCCTTGGCGGCGCTGGCTGGCGTGCTTCTGGCCCCCATCTATTCCGTCTTTCCGACCATGGGACAGGATTTCATCCTGCTGGCGTTCACGGTGGTGATCGTGGGCGGGATCGGGAGTTTCTGGGGGACGGTTGTCGCGGGTCTTCTTCTGACACAGATAGAGTCTTTGTCCGCGCTGTTCATTCCACCCAATTGGAGTGAACCGCTGGTTTTCGGCATCATGATCGCGGTCCTCATCTTTCGTCCCCAAGGCCTTTTCAGCTGGAACAGGCGTTAGCCATCCAAAGATGAATCGATAGGGTGAATCTTTCATATGCTGGTTTCTGGAAGGATCTGGTCGGGCTTGAAACGCGAACCGTTGGTCGCGGTCCTTTTTGTGGCCGCCCTGGTGTTTGCGGTGATTGCATGGGCGACGCATGAAACGTTCTATCTTCGTCTTGCCACCGAAGGGGTCATCCTTGCCGGCCTCGCGCTGAGCGTTGATCTGCTGCTTGGTTACACAGGGTTGTTTTCGCTGGGTCAGGCGCTCTATTTCGGACTGGGCGCTTACGTGACGGCGTTGTTGCTGCTGCATGATCCTGGCTGGGGATTCTGGGGTGCGCTGATCTGCAGTCTGTTGGCATCGAGTCTTGTGGCGTTGATCGTGGGCGCGGTCGTGATTCGATCCCGGGGCGTCTATTTCATTCTGATCACGTTTGGCCTGGCGCAGGTCGTCGCGACGTCTGTGTACAACATCCGCCGGCTGGGTGGGTCGGACGGCCTGACGGGTATTCCAGTGCTGAAGGTCAATTTCCTGCTGTTTCATGTCGACCTCGGGAATCCGGTGAGTTTCTTCCTGTTCGCCGTGGCCGTGATCGGTATCCTGTACGCGCTGCTGAGCTACCTGATTCATACGCCACTGGGCCATGTTCTGGTGGCCATACGGTCCAACGACCAGCGGGTGCGTTTTCTGGGTTATGACTCATGGCGTTACAAGCTGGTTTCCTACGTTGTTGCGGCGGATGTCGCGGCGGTGGCGGGTACCCTGTATCCGTTGTTGCGTGGATTCGTTTCTCCCGAACTCATGTATTTTGGGGTCTCCGCCGATGCGGTCATCATGACCATCATCGGCGGCGTCGGCACGCTGATCGGACCCATCTACGGCAGCCTGATCTTGATAGCGCTCAAGACCTTCATCAGTGGGTGGACCCAGCACCACGGCCTCGTGGTGGGGGCGGTGTTCATCGCGACAGTCATATTCCTCCCCGCTGGACTCGTGGGTTTCCTCAGGACGCGTTCGCCACGAACGGCCGTGAAGGCAGCGGGTGGCGCTCATGAGTGAATCTATTCTCAGGGTGGACGAAGTCAGCGTTTCCTTCGGGGGGCTGAGGGCGGTCGAGGGTGTCAGCTTCGAGGCTCACCGCTGCTCGGTGACATCGGTGATCGGCCCCAACGGAGCGGGGAAAAGCACGCTTTTCAATCTGATTTCGGGAGCTATCAGGCCGCAGTCTGGACGTGTGGTCTTTGATGGCAGGGATATTACGGGCCTGCCCCCCAACAGGATCTGCCGGATGGGGCTCGCGCGTTCCTTTCAGATTTCCAATCTGTTCTTCGACCTAACCGTTCAGGAGAATCTGCGGCTGGCGTGCCAGGTCAACGAGCCCGGCCGTCGTCTGCTGCTGCCACTGGCATTCAGCAAGGAGGTCGATGCCAAGGTCGACGCGCTGCTGGACCGCGTTGCATTGGAAAGCCAGCGCATGAATCTGGTCGGGAACCTTTCGCACGGAGAGCAGCGCAGGCTGGAGATTGCCGTCGCGCTCGGCAGCGAACCCGGGATGCTACTCCTTGATGAGCCCACACAGGGGATGTCCCACGGTGATACTGAAGACACGAAACGGACGATACAGGACCTCTCGCGCAGTGTTGCTGTCTTGCTGGTGGAGCATGACATAGAACTTGTCATGGGGATCTCCGACTGGGTCGTGGTCATGCACCAGGGGAAAAAACTCGCTGAGGGTGACCCGGACACGGTGCGCGCCAATCGCGCGGTGCGTGAAGCCTATCTGGGGGGTGGTTGAGCGATGCAGCTCGAGTTGAAGAATGTGCATTCCTTCTACGGACTGAGTCATATCCTGAACGGAGTCACCCTTCGCGTGGGTTCGGGTGAACTGGTGGGGCTGTTCGGCAGGAATGGCGTTGGCAAGACAACAACGCTGAGAACGATTGCGGGCTGGCTCGTACCTTCGGAGGGCGAGATTCTTCTGGGCGATGTGTCGCTCGCCGGAAAGACTCAGGATGATATCGCTCGTTGCGGGGTGGCTTTCGTACCGGAAGACCGGAGAATCTTTCCCGGTTTGAGTGTGGACGAGAATCTTCAGCTTGGTTTTTTCCAGAATCGCCGGATTTCCAGGGCTCAGCGTCGCGAGGAATTGGACAAGATATACGCGAGATTTCCTCGATTGTTCGAACGGCGAAAGCAGAACGGCATCACGCTTTCCGGCGGCGAACAGCAGATGCTGACGATTGCACGGGCGCTGGTCGGCCGCCCGTCCGTCCTGCTGATCGATGAGCCCAGCGAAGGCCTGGCACCCATGATCGTCGACGAAATTTTCCGGCTGCTGACGGAACTGAAGCAGGGGGGTGTTTCCATCCTCCTGGTCGAACAGAACATCATGCGTTCCCTGGATGTGGTGGACCGCTTCTACGTCATGCGCCGTGGAGAGATCTTCATGGCAGGAGACGGGCATTCACAAGATGATCGGGAGGCTCTGTTGAATGCCGTGGCGATATAGAAATTTCGATCGGGTGATTAAAGATACCGTTTGGTAAATCGAGACGCGATGCGGTGTTTCGCTACCGGGGTGATTACCTATCATGGGAAGAAGGGTTAGTTGGATCTGTCGATATTGTGATGAGGGTCATGTGCATGGCTTCTGATCTGAATGATGGCCGCCCACTGACGTTGCGGCGCTGGCTGCGGCACCTGCATGATACCGATCGGCTGTTCGTCGCACGCGCGGGCGTGGGCTTGAAATTCGAGCTGGCGGCGGTTGCCAAGTGCCTGGATGGCACGAAGGCTGTCTTTTTTCCTGGGCCGGGAGGACACGAAATTCCGGTCGTATCGGGGCTGGTGTCTAATCGCGGCTGGATTGCGGAAGCCCTGGGAGTCCCTGCCTCGGCGGTGCTGCAGCGATTCCGGGAAGCAACGGAGCATCCCGTGGCATGGTCCGAGGTTGATGCCGGTGCGGCCCCATGTCAGCAGGTGGTGAAGAAAGACGTGGACATAAGGGCGGATCTGCCGATCCCGACCCACAGCGAACACGATAGCGGCCCCTATATCACGGCGGGTGTGGTCATTGCCCGGAACCCGGTCACGGGCATTCAGAACGTATCGATCAACCGGATACAGATCAATTCCAGAAACCGGATGGCGGCCCTGTTGTTGCCCAGACATCTCCACGCCTTTTTCGCCGAGGCCGAGAGTCGTGGAGAGGCACTGCCCGTCGCCGTCGTCGTTGGTGTGGATCCGTTGGTTCTGCTGGCATCGCAGGCCATCACGCCTATCGATCGCGACGAGCTCGAGATTGCCGGGGCTCTGGGTGGCGCGCCGTTGTCCGTCGTGAAGTGCCTGACCAATGACGTCCGGGTTCCGGCGCAGGCGGAGATCGTCATCGAAGGGCGCTTTCTACCAGGCGTGCGGGAATCTGAAGGCCCCTTCGGGGAATTCCCGAAATATTACAGCGCACAGGAAAAGCGTGAAGTGATCCAGATCGATCTGATCACCCACCGTAGAAATCCGATCTATCACACCATCATTCCTTCGGAGATGGAGCACCTCCTGCTGGGTGCCATCCCGCGAGAGGCGACCCTGCTTTCACATCTGCAAAAGAGTTTCCCGAATGTTCTGGACGTGCATCTTTCGGTCGGCGGCGTATGCCGGTACCACCTGTATGTGAAGCTGAGAAAACACCACGAGGGCGAGCCGAAGAACGTCATCCTGGGCGCCTTGAGCGGTCATTACGACATCAAGCACGTGGTTGTGGTGGATGAGGATGTGGATGTGCACGATCCGCGGCAGGTGGAGTGGGCCGTTGCCACCCGGTTTCAGGCAGACCGCGATCTGGTCGTGATTTCCGGGGCGCAAGGATCTGCACTCGACCCCTCGACAACCAAGGTGTTCGGGGCGGCTGAGACGCATATACCCAGGCAGCTTCAGGGCCTTGGCGCCAAGATGGGGCTGGATGCGACCCGGCCGCTCGAGTACGGAGAGTATGTCTTCACGAAGGTGATCATCCCGGGAAGTGATCGCATCGATGTGGATGATTTCGCGGCCAGTGATATGTCGGACGTGATCCATTTGCTGGAGTCGGATTCCTAGAGCCATGTCTGTGATTGTTTTGTATCTGCCGCTTGTTGGAGCCTGTGGGTGTTGATGTTGACAGTGAGGGTGTGTTGAATTTGCTTTCTGATACTTCGCGGAAATCGGGTTTGGGGACACAGGGGCGGGAGCCGCGCCCGCACGTCGGCCGTGCCGAGACTCGCGTGGAAGACGCTCCTCTGCTGACCGGACGTGGGCTGTACGCTGACGACGTCGGAATCAAGCCAGGAACTCTGCATGCCGCGATCTTGCGTTCGCCCTTCGGGCATGCCGAGATCGTGTCGATCGACACCGAGCTAGCGCTTCAACAGCCTGGCGTGCGTGCTGTTTTGACGGGCGAGGACGTCAGGCGTTGGTCGGCTCCGTTCCCGGTTGGCGTCAAGCAGCCCATGGAACACTGGTGTCTGGCCGTCGATCGCGCGCGCTATGTGGGCGAGCCCGTCGCCGTGGTGATCGCCGAGGACCGTTATGTTGCGGAGGACGCGCTGGATCTGGTCGACGTGAGATATCACCAGCTCCCCGTTGCGGTGGACCCGGAGCGTGCGATGCTGCCGGATGCGGTGCTGCTGCATCCGGCCGTCGGTTCCAATGTCGTCAGTGATCGTCATTTCTCCTACGGTGAACCTCAGCCTGCCTTCGAGGCTGCGGAACACAAGGTATCGCTCACCATTCGGTATCCGAGGAATTCGACGACCCCCATAGAAGGCTTTGTAGTGGTGGCGGATTTTCTGGCGGGTGGACAAGGCTACGACGTGCTGTCCAATTTCCAGGGACCGTTTGCCGTGCACACGGTGGTGGCGCGTGCCCTGAAAATCACGACCGGCAGGCTGCGGCTCAGGTTCGTGCGGGATTCGGGAGGCAGTTTTGGCGTCAAGCAGGCCGTTTCCACGTATATCGCACTCCTTTGTCTTGCTTCACGCAAGGCGGGCGCTCCCGTCAAGTGGGTGGAAGACCGCTACGAGCATCTGATGGCCGCGGCGTCGGCGCCGAAT
>NZ_SCQN01000060.1 GCF_004321985.1 Castellaniella sp.
CAGAGAAAAACAAAGCTGCCAATACTTTTGGATTATCATGATGTCTCTCTGGGACGAAAGCGAAGTTTCTCCCATTACATTCCAAAGCGATTACAGCAAAGTCTATGTTTTCCTTTTTAACATCCTCATCTACCGATTCATAGTTGTAACCACTTTTCAATAAAGCGGTTCTGATAACATCAAGGTCTTTACTGAATGTGGTTCCACTGTGAACTTTATTTTGGAAATAATAGCCCACGCTACTTACTGCCTCCAAAACATAGCTCTTGTCAGATTGAAATTTACTATCTGCAAAACCAAGAGTTCCGCCATCTTTACTGATTGCATAATGCAGTAGATCTTCATTGCCCTTAAGACTCTCATCAATTTGTTGATAGGCTTTTAGTGGCTCGGAGTTGATAGATACTTTACATAACTCAACATTCTTTCGAATATAATGGGGAAAATCAATCAATAATCCGCCATATTTTGAAAGAACTCTCTTAGCCACGCCTAAATGATTTTTCCAATACTGTGGTGCCACCTTATCAATAAGTGGCTCCCCTTTTATGGTATGAAGATATTGATCTACAAAAGAATGCTCCCCTCTCAATCGCAGAGAAAGATGACAAAAAGCATGTGGTGTTTTACTAACGGCTTTAATGGCAAGAGCTTCATCATCAATGAGAGTATCAGAGAATCGAATAAAGGTTCCGTTCTTTTTAATACCGGCTTTCATCACTTCCCTATTGTTGAACACATCATGAGGAAGAAACTCAAACCAAAGTCCGGGAACTTCCTTGATCATAGGAATGACGTAAGCAGGATCTTTAAACACTGTGAGATGCTTATCAATGTAAGCTCTAAACTCACCAACGTTCATGCCTTTGATGGTGTTGATAACCTCGTATATGTGTTTGTCCTCCCATGAGGACATAGCGTTATTTGAGGAATCCATAAAGTAAGACTGTTTAAAGTGCATGACCGTGCTATGGTAAGTCACTATTGTATTTGTATTACGGAGCAAAAAGGAATACCATAGTTAAGATATTTCAATCATTGAGAAGGTGTTCATCATGGGTGGCAATGCTATCGCAAATCAAGGTTTTCCTGTTACTCGTTTGAATCGGGAGGATTACAATCGTCTTAAAGACGAAGTGATGAACATTTTAAGTAGCTACTATCACTATATTGGGGTCAAACAGTTTTTCTTGCCTGAGATTCCAAAATCCTACGAAAATAAAGATACATTTGGTGACATTGATATCCTCATGGATCTTGACGGTCTTCCTGATGGCATTGATAAGGATAGTGTTATTAGAGGTTTAATGAAACATTATGATGTTTGTGAGAATCCAGACATCAATAAAAAAGATACACAATCTGCTAATGGAATCCCCTATTCCGTAGTTCATAGAAATGGTTCAGTTGTTTCCGTAGGCATTCCTGTGATAAAAGGCCAACCTGAGAATGGATTGTTCCAAGTTGATCTTATTAGCTCGCATACACCTTACTTTAAATACAATGTCAACTATTTTTCATGGAATGATTTGGGCAACTTGATGGGAGTCATTGCTTCCAAGACCAATCAATTGAAACACGGCCATGATGGATTGCATGCTATGGTTCGTGATGGTGACCATTTGTTAGGAACCGTTGAGTTAACGACGGATTTTACAAAAGGACTAGAATTCCTTGGCTACGATCCAAAGAGATACTATGAAGGCTTTGAAGATCTCGAGGCTATCTACACCTACGCATCATCGCCCAAATGGTTTGATCCAGAATACTTCTTGGATGTCAACCGTTCGCACACGCAACGCATTCGTGATAGGAAGCGTTCTACTTATAGTGGCTTCCTCAAATGGTGTGAAGTTAAAAAGCTTGAAGGCTATTTTAATGGTAAAGAACGAGTAACAGATGACCTTTGGAAAAATCGCGTCAATCAGTTCTTTCCCGAATTCAAAGAAAAGGAAGAGGCATTAAGAGTTCACTTTGCCAAGAAGAAGGCAGTTCGTCAATACTTCAATGGTGGACTTATCATTGAACAAAAGGTGGGTATTCAGGGACCTGAATTGGGTAAGTTTATGGAGAGACTGAAAACGCATTTCAAAGACAATGATGCTTTTGAAGATTTCATCTTGGCAAATAAAGACAATGCGGTTTCTCTTTTATTGAAAATGGAAAACGATAACCCTACCAATACTGAGAGTTCTGCAAATTCCCTTAATCAAACCAAGAAAAAGACTGGACTTAAGCCATGAAAAAGATTTCATGTGGTTTGATCATTCAATCAAAAAACCTCTTCTTTGCTGGTAAGGTCACGGGTGCTGGATACCGTTGGGATATTCCAAAGGGCATCATTGAAGAAGGAGAGACACCGCTTCAAGCGGCTGTCAGAGAATGCTTTGAAGAAACAGGAATAGACATTTCACAATTTAAAGGTAATCTTACAAATTTAGGGCAGATGTCTTACATGCCCGGAAAAGATTTACATTTATTTCATTTAAAGTTGTCCGAACCATTCGATACGAGTTTGTGTCATTGTTCGTCAATGGTCACATTGCCTAATAGAAAACCATTTCCCGAAATTTGTGGTTACGAATGGAAATCCTATGATAATTTTGTTAATTCATTAGGCAAGAATATGAAACGTGTGATTCAAGATCTTAAATTAAACCTATTAAAGAGAAGTGGACTTGGTTTATCCTAGCTGTTCATTTACCATATGAAATACATAGCACACATCGTAAACATAAACAATCAGAAGGTTTGTCATGAGCATCAACAAAGGCGACATTGTACTAGTCAATAAAACTCAGGTGTCTTATGTTCTATCAGGAACAAAAACACTGCATTTGGTAACTTATGACGAAAAATCGGATTCCATGAAGGTGTATAAATCAGTTCCGGCTAATTCTCCGCAAATTTCCAAACCTCCAGTTGGTTCCGTCTTGATGCATCCTAAATTGCAGGCGAGGTATGAACAAGATTTCAAGACTATTACAAAAGGCAATTATGTTGAGTTTGAAGACTCTGCGGGTTCAAGGCACCAAGGATATGTCGTCAAGGGAGGGAATAAGGTTACCGTAATCTACGACCAAGGTGAAAAGCAGTGTAGTGGTCCTGCGCACTTGTTCACTTTGGTTGAGGCTCCCATTTTAGAGGCAGATGAACCATCTGTCATGGACGATTGGTCAGTTTCGAAGTACAAGGAATACAAAGGCATGTCTCAAGAGACTATTGCTTTTACGGCCACCATTTATTATAAAGGAGAGTCGGTTTTCACCGTGCGAAATGATGGACAAGGTGGATCCATGGAATTAAACCTCCATAAATACGATGAACATCATAAGTCTCTCCAAACTGCCTTTTATAAAAATACAATTGAATGGGCAAAACAGTTTGGATTAAGGGGAGAACCTTTTGAAGTAGATGAAGATTGGGTTCATTGGTATGCCAATGATCGTCCTTTGGGAATTACAGCGAAAGCGTATTTTAAACAGCAAAACGAATTGATGGCACCTTATCGCTCGGATGATTTGAAGAAAGAAGAAGGTATTGCCAGTGAAGCTAAAAAGGAAAACAAGAACTCATCAAAACTAAAACCATAAGGAATGGTTTCATGAAATTTGATACTAAAAAATTAGCTAGAATTATCGTTTCTTGTTTGGATCCAAAGTTTCTTGATGAGCCATACAAAGGTTTATGGGAACCATCAAACCCGACTTTTGGATTCTGTAGTCTGGCGTCTGAGGCGGCTTATTTTATTCTTGGTGGTCCAGAATCTGGATTTATGTCATATGCTACAAAGGATGAAAACAATACTTCTCATTGGTGGCTTCAAAATAAAGAAGGTGAAATTTTGGATTTAACTGCTGAGCAGTTTTATCTACAAGGAAGCAAGCCACCTTATGAGCGTGGCCTTCTAGGTAGGCCTGTTGGTTTCATGGGCATGAGGATTGATGTAGGCAATCCATTTGGATTTGATAGAAAACCAAGTTTACGCGTTCAATGGTTGCTAAAGAGAATTTTGGAGACCAATAATATTTCATATACGGAAAGTCAAATAGCTAGATTCAGAGAAAGCTTTTTACTTAAGGTTAAGAAAAAGTCCTACATCCAATTAAAGTAACACTTTGATTTCTAAATTGTAACTAACAAATACCTTACCAAGAAACCATGAGATCTAGTTTTTGGAGCTCAATTGTTTTATGAAACATTTCGCAAGTAATTATGTTTTGTTTAATAAAAACTTACGCAACTGTATACAATAGAAGTTATTGACTACACAGGTAAGCCTCATGGATAAACTGTTTATAAGGATTTGTACACTTATTTTGTGTGGACTAGTTTTCTCAATGATAATGCCTAATCAGGCAATGGCAGGCACTAATCCGTATGCCAAATGTGTACAAAATGGTGGTGATTCACAAGACTGTATCCGACCAATTGCTAATTTCTTCGTCACAACCTCTGCTCCATTCTCTCAGCCCACCGCAATCTTTTTAAATGAAGATGATTCTATTGCTTATCGGATAAAAGCTGACAATTATTGTTCGGGTCCATGCTATTGGACATCTGATCCGCAACTAACCTATATTTCTCCCGTAGGATATTCTCCTGACACAAATTACAAATATCGTGTTGTTAGTATTCATACTTACGTTGACGGCTCCGTAACCGGAATACTCTATTCAAGTCAATACGCTTTTTGCACAAGTGGCTATGAATACTTTCTTGATGCCACATCATCCACAGAAGCAGTTGCTATGTGTCGTCCTGCCTATGGTACGAAACATCATGGAAGCACTTCAGACGAAGCAAATCCATCATCGGATCTAATTGATAAAGAAGGATGTGCCAAATCATGCGATCCTGTGGATTTGGCTACAGGCGAACTTACTGACTATAAGGTAGACTATCAAAACAAATCCCCTTATCCGATTGTCTGGTCTAGATATTACAATTCATTTTCTAAACGCTGGTCATTTAATTACGAACGAAGTGTTCATATTGAGGCCGTGGATGACACACACGCGACTCTAAGCTTAAATAGAGAGGATAGCCAAACACTCCCGTTTGTCGGAACTAGAGCGGCCGCGGGAGTTGATTGGACTTGGACACCTGCTGCTCCAAGTAGCTCTGCTAGTTGGATGAATAACCCTATTGTTGCGACTATATCATCATCTCAGGATCTAACGTCAGTAAGTATTCGCAATAAACATAACGAAATTGAAACCTATGAAGGCAATAGCGGTCATCTTACCAAAATGGAAGACCTTAACGGTAACCACTTACTTTTTACTTATAATGCGGACAACAGGTTGTCAAAAATTGAAGACAGCGCAGGAAGGCACATTGATTTAAGTTATGACAGTTCAGCGATTTCAACAACTTTTCCAATTGGAGAGGTGGATTCTAACGGGGACCCCATCATAAGAACGGTTTCACACTATCCTTCTTTATTTGATATGTCCATTGATAATCATCCAATCATTGTTTCGGATGGTACAACTAACGTTGGTTATGTTTATGGAATTACAGGAGGAACCAACTATCCGCAAGTTCAGCTTCTTGAAGTTATTAATCCGGATAACACTTCAGTGCAATATCAATATGGTCCAGAAGAAAATAATTCGGGTTCAGACTATCAATAGGTGGGAACCATTGATGAAGCAAATCAAACATACCAAACATATACTTTTAATTACAGAGGTGTCACCAGTACATCGTTAGGTAATCAACAGGATAAATTCCTTTTTGATTTTATTTCCTATCCTAAAAAAGTGACTTTCCCTAACGGTGTTGTTATTGAAACTCAAAGTAATGTGAATAATCAACTTACTAATTTAAGTCGCCCTTGTCCTACGTGTAGTGCTTTGAACTACAAACAGGTCTACTACGATTCAGTTGGGAACCCAACAACATACAAAGATTTCCTTAATCACTATACTCAAAGAACCTATGACACAAGTAATAGCCTTCTGCTATCAGAAGATAAAGCAAAGGATTTTTACCACCATCAAACCACCACATATTCATGGGACACTGCACTTCGCTTGCCGACGACTGTGGCTCAAACCGTAGAAACTCCTGTTGGAGAGGGTTTACTAACATCTAATTTTGTTTACGATCTGGCAGGCAATGTAACCTCATGGAGTAAAGTGGCTACAGCAACGGGTTATTCATCTACGAGAACAGGTTCTGCAACCTATACTTCCACAGGACAGGTAGAAACAGAAACGGATGCCAAGGGGCATACTACTCATTATTACTACGATACGCAAAGCAATCTCGTAAAAGTAAAAAATGCCCTTAATCAAGAGACGTTGCTAGGTGGTTACGATACAATGGGATACCTAGGCTGGTCGGAAGATCCTAATGGACTTCGAACAGAACTAACGTATGACTTAAGGCACAACATCACGCAAATACGGAAGGGGTGTTCTTCGGGAGCGGGATGCCACTGGGAGACCTATACAACAACCTATACGCCATTCCAATCTGTTAAGAAAATTACGGCTCCCAATGGAACTGCTATTGAGTATACCTATGACACAGCTCACCGATTAACTCAAACTGATATTCTGGATTCCAGCGGGAACTTATTAGGCAGTAATGTTCTGACTTTGAATAATGGTGGTGATATCTTATCTTCAGTATTCAAGAATGCTAGTGGCGTTATTATCAAACAAAAAGACTTTGAATACGATGACTTAAGTCGGGTTAAGAATTTTCTTGATCATCAAAACAAGGCTTTTAACACAGTCACCGATGATCAGGGACTAGTTCGTTCAAAAACAGATCCGCTTAGTCATTCTAGCACTTATCAGTATGACGCATTGAATCAGTTAACAGGAATCACAAATCCTGATTCAACTCAAGAAACTACAGATTATGGTGCAGGCGGTGAGGTTATTCTTAAAACGGATGCCAAGGGCGTCACAACAAACTATACTTATGATGGCTTTGGTAATGTAGTAACTCTCAATAGTCCCGACACTGGGATTTCAAATTACGTTTTTGACGCCAAGAACAACATAACCTCATCCACAGATGCTCGTGGTAAGACTATAACTCATTCTTATGATGTACTAGATAGAGAGACTTTGCAAAGTGCCACTTCCTCTGGTGAAACTATTGTAAAAACTTATGGTTCCTGTTCAAAAGGAATAGGTAAACTTTGTTCTGTTACTGATAGAACTGGCACAACCAGCTTCACTTATGATCTATGGGGCCGCACTTTAAGCAAGACATCAGTCATGGATGGACACACTTTCACGATTGGTTACACCTATGATAATTCGGGACAATTAACTGATATTACTTATCCATCTGGAAAAGTGGTTCACCAAACATGGCTGAACGGAAATGTTTCCGGGCAGTCCGTAGGTGCAATACCTATTCTAAATAATGTGACCTATGACGCTTGGAACAATTTAAAAGGATGGACGTGGGGTAGTGGTCGTCAAGTCGTTTATGGTTATGACTTGGATGGTCGTGTCAGCGATATCAGATACGGAACAACCGTTAAAGTTATTGGCAAGGACGACGCTTGGCGAACTACTGATGTAGTGCAAACGTCTCCAAATTATTCTATGGTTTACAATTACGATTCTCGTGATCGCTTAATGAGCAGTAGCGTGTGGGGATCCTATACTTATGACGATAACTCAAATCGTTTGAGTTATCTTGGAAGTCTTGGTCCACTAAGCTATGGATACAGTCCTTGGAATAATGGACTGGAGTTCTTTAATTCCGGATATATCTCATCTGAGGCTAATGGCAATATTCTATACAAGCCGGGAATGCAATTTTCTTACGATGACTGGAGCCGAATGAGAGATGTCCACATTGGTGGAAGCGTCATAGATTATGGTGTTAATGGTTTGGGAGAACGAGTCTACAAACATGCTGGCACAGATAAGGTCTATTATGTGTACGCTGGTGTAGGCCAATTGTTGGGTGTCTACGATGTTTCTGGACTAACTGTTGAAGAGTTCGCTTATCTTGGAACAAGACCTGTTGCGTCATTGCGAGGTACAGATGTCTACTTTGTTGAGACTGATGAAACGATAACACCTGTCAGAGTGCTAGATAACATTAACACTACAGTATGGTCGTGGGATGCAAAAGAACCTTTTGGATTATCTCAACCAACAAGTATGATGGTCGGAAGTAGTTTGTTTAAGTTCTACTTGAGATTTCCGGGGCAATATGCTGATGAAGAGACGGGATTATTTCAAAATGGATTTAGAGATTATGATCCTACCACAGGACGATATATGGAAGGAGATCCACTTGGACTGGGAGCGGGAATGAATGTTTATGGATATGTGAACGGGAGTCCATTAGATACGATTGATCCACAAGGTCTGTCTGGTGTTTTAACCATATATGCCACCGGGAAATTCAATGGGCTTGGTGCAAGTAGTGGTTCTGCTGGAACTTCAGGACATGCTTGGATTTCATTTAGAAAAGACGGTGGCGATTTAAGTACTTACGGAACATGGGGAAATAATCCAGATGGCAATCCAAATGGGTTGCTTAAAAATGTTGAATTGAGGCGCGGTTTTTTAAATGATCCATCAATAAACAAAAGCAAATGGATTGATGATATGCATGAGACAAGGCTAAATCAGGTTATCACAAATTACGGGAGCCGGGGAAACAATGGTTGGGGCATAACAGCTCCATGTTCTACCTTTGCTCGAGATGCATGGGGCGCTGGAACTGGAGAATACTTAAATGTATATGGGCCATATAGCAATCCGTCAACATTAGCAAACTCAATTAGAGCCTCAAAGAGGTAGTATGACATGAAAACAATATTTTGGTTATTAGGATTAACTCTTGCTGGGGTGTTAGGGCTTGTAATAATGCTTGTTTCAGGGTGTTTCTATCAGTACCTAGAATTGGATCATGCGTCAAGTTTAAAAACAACCTGTAGTTATAATCAAATAAAATTAACAGGATGGACAGGAGATAGCGCATTGTTTATAACTGGAACTAAAATAAAAACGGAAAAGGACTATGTTCTAGTTTTAGTTAAGGAAAGTTTATTTACATTAAAAAAGAAAACAAGTGGTTTTAAAATAACCATAGATATTAACGATAAAATTAGGGATGTACGTTTTGGAAAAAAAGAAGTTGTCGTTTGGTCAAAGGTAGATGGTTGTAAGGGGAATAAAATTTAATTGTTTTTGTTACATGGATAAGAATACCTGCTAGAAGGCAATAGCGCAGATATCTGTTTCGTGGTGGCAGGCTGCCCATAAAATAATAATTTAACATGAACTTCAAGGACAATTGTTCAAACTTGGAATCTTACAGTAACGTCATCGGTGTTGTGGCAATCTTTTTATGGTCTTTAAAATAAGTAGAATACAAAATTGAAGACAGCGAGGTGA
>NZ_SCQN01000056.1 GCF_004321985.1 Castellaniella sp.
GTTCTGCATGGCAAGGGCGAAGACGAGGATTGCAGACCCCAGTATCGCCGGGAGCACCAGCGGCCGCGGTGCACGGCGCCACATTCGGGCGTACGCTTCGCACGGTCACGCTGCCGCTGGTGCTCCCGGCGATACTGGGGTCTGCAATCCTCGTCTTCGCCCTTGCCATGCAGAACTTCCCTGTGGCACAGGTTGTCGGCATGCCCGGGCGAGTGGACACCCTGCCAACGTTCATCTACCGCCTGATGAGCACAACGCCGTCCCAGAGCAATAATGCAGCGGCAGTGTCCATCATCCTCACCGTGGGTCTGCTGATCTTCACCGTCCTGCAGCAGCGCGTGATCAGCCGGCGGAAGTTCACCACCGTCACGGGCAAGGGCGCCATGACCCGGCTTGTTCCGTTAGGGCACTTCAAATGGCTGATCACCGCGTATGTCCTGATCTATTTCCTGATCTCGATCCTGCTGCCACTGCTCGCGCTGCTCGTGACAGCCATGCAGTCCTCACCATTCCTCATCAAAATCTCTCAGCTCTTTCACCCGGGCGCGCTGACGCTGGATCGGCTCTCGGCCACCCTGACATCCATCGATCTGCGCGTCGGCCTGACCAACAGTATTACGGTATCCGTGCTGGCGGCGATTTTCGGGACGCTGATTGCCTTCATCGCCTCTTACATTCGGCACCGGACGATCTCGCGCTTTCGCAATGTGATCGATTTCCTCGCCATGACCCCGCTCGCCATCCCGTCGATCGTCATGGGCATGGGGTTGCTGTGGACCTGGCTTTTCATCCCGGTTCCGGTATATGGCACCATCTGGGTTCTGGTGATTGCCTGCGTCGCAGTATTCCTGCCCCAAGGCTACCAGGGCATCTCGGCATCCGTTCTGCAGATCGGCAGCGACCTCGAAGATAGCGCGGTCCTGCTCGGTGCGAATCGCTCACGGGCGATCCGGACAGTCACCGTTCCGCTGATGCGCGTTGGCATTACCTCCACCTTCCTGCTGTTCCTGATGATGTCAATGCGCGAATTGAGCGCAGTCATTTTCCTGTTTACGTCCGACACCCGGATCCTTTCGATCATGGTGTTCGAGAACTTCGAAAACGGACAGATCCAGGCGGCAGCAGCCATCAGCGTCTACTACTGCATCGTGATTGCCGTCATTGCCGTCCTGGGCAAGGCGGTTGGTTCCATCCAGAGAAACAGGAATTCCGTGCGTGATACGCACAATTGACAACCCCGGACCAAAGCCAAGGAGACAGTTATGAAAAGATCCAGTGTTCACAAGGGAATATTGACATCATGCCTGGTAACCGCTGCCGTCGTGAGCGCTGCATTCAGCGGTGTCGCCTGCGCGGCCAATGCCGGTGACCTCGTCATCGAGGGCGAGGTCATCGCCGATGCCGGAACGTTTGCTCAGGCCAAGCAACAGACCCTGAATCTGTACACAGGCTACGTGCAATCGCCAGAAAAGGCCCTGATCGATGACTTCACGAAGGACACCGGCATCAAGGTCAACATGATTCGATTGACCCCCAACCAACTTCTGGAGCGCGTGCTGTCCGAGCAAGGCGCCGGGAAACTGGGGGCTGACGTCATCCGGACATCCGACTACCCGAATGCATTGTCCATGGAAAAGGCCGGGGTCTGGAAAAAATACATGCCGCCCATCATCTCCGGCACACCGCAGCTGAGCCAGGACAATGGCTCGTTCAACCTGGTCTTCGATTCCGTCTACACCATCGGCTACAACACCCAGCTGGCGGACAAGAATTCCGCTCCTCATTCGTGGGCTGACATGGTCAACGGAAAATGGAAGAAGAAGATCGGGATCGTCCAAGGCGGATCAGGCGGCAGCACCGCTTCGCTGAACCGCTTCATGATTTCCAAGCTGGGCGAGGACTACTTCAAAAAATATTACGCCCAGGACCCTGTCATCTACAGCTCTCTGGGGCAGGAAGCGATTGCACTGGCGCGTGGAGAGATCTCGGTTGGAACCGTCAAGATCAGCGACGTCAACATCCTCGCCAAGAAAGAAAATGCTCCGTTGATGTTCGTGGTCCCCACCGAGGGTGTCGCGGTCTATGACTACTTCCTGGGCATGACTCAGTCGGTCAAGAACGAAGCTGCGGCCAAGGTCTTCATCAACTACAACCTCTCGAAGCACGGACAAAAGATCTTCGCCGCGATCGGGGAATACCCGGCGCGATCCGATGTCGCATCGCCCACCGTCTTGGGGGTCACTCTGCCGGCAATCGGCTCGCCACAATACTTCCGCCTGAGCCCACAGGACTCGCTGAAGTATTCGAAGGACGACCTGAAGAAGTGGAACGCTGACTTCAAGTACACGAAGTAGCCAGACAGAAAAACGCGGCGGCATGGGGGATGCAGGGGTACTCTGCATCCCCCATCACCGCGCCCCCGGCATCGTTCTGGGCATAAATCGCCAGGCGATCAGCCAACCGATCGCCTGCGTGGCGATCAGCGTGGCAACCGTACCCGGCCAGGCCCCCAGCGTATAGGCGATCCCGCCGACCCAGGCACCCGAGAACCCGCCGCAGTAATAGGCTGTGTAATACAGGCCGCTGGCGAGCGAGCGCCCGCTGGTGATGCGGTACGCGATGAAGGTCATGGTGGCCGACTGCGTGATGAAGACGCCACAGGCCGCAATGGCCAGTGCCACCACGATCCCCCAGGCCGGCTGCACTAGCGTTAGCAGGACGCCCGCCGCAGAAATTCCCACCGCCACCAGTACCGTGCGGCGCACGCCGAATCGCGGAATCAAGCGCCCCGCCATGGGTGTGATCACCACCCCCAACAGGTACACGACAAAGATGTTGGCCAGCGCCCCCGAACTGAACCCGTACGGCGCCGCCGCCAGGTGCAGGTTCACGAAGGTGAACAGTCCCACCAGCCCGAACAGTACCGTGAACCCCAGGGCGCAGGCCACCTGCAGCGAAGGATTGCGCAGCAACTGGCCCAGCGTGTTCAGGCTGCTGGAGATGCCCTTCTTGGCCACGAAATGGCGCGAAGCGGGCAACCCGCGCCAGACCACCACTGCCCCGGCCAGATTCAGCGCCGCCATCACCCCGAAAGCGGTCCGCCAGGCCATGAATTCGGTCAGGTGCCCCATCAGAAAGCGCCCCAGAAACCCGCCCAGCACGGAACCCGCGACATAGATGGTCATGACCCGCACCATGAGTCCGCTGCGGAATTCCTCGCCAATGTAGGCGATGATGACGACCGAGACGCCCGGCACCGCCAGCCCCTGCAGGAACCGCAGGAGAAGCAGCCCATGCACCGTCTGCACCTGGGTAATCAACGCTGTGGGAACCGCCAGCGCGAACACCGATCCCACGATCAGCCACTTGCGGCCTACCGCATCGGACAACATGCCGACGAAGGGCGACATCAGCGCCACTGCCAGCACCGTCATTCCCACCGTGTTGCCTACCTGTACCACCGAGGCATGCAGGTCGCGCTGCAATTCAGGCAGGATGGACTGCACGGAATAGACCTGGACGAAGGCAAAGACACCGACCAGGGCGACGGTCAGCACCAGCAGCAAAGTAGGCCGTATGTAATCGTCGGATGAAGAGGCCTGAATCGGCGTGGGGAGTATTGTCATTGGCCCGCTTTGGCGCTGCATCTGCAACCGTTGAGTGTAGCGCGCGGCCAGATAGCGAATGCTGCGAAGGGAATCACTTTCCAATACAAAAACTCGAGAAAATCTCGCCCAGCAGGTCGTCGCTGGTGAACTGTCCCGTGATCTCGCACAGCGCCTCATGGGCCAGGCGCAGTTCCTCGGCGAACAGGTCCAGGACCTGGTCACCATGCGCCGCATGCCCGGCGGCGAGCCGGAGGCGGCTGCGGGCCTCCTCCAGCGCGTGGACATGGCGTTCTCGCGCCAGCCACGGGGATTCAGCGCCCGGGGTCCAGCCGGCAATCCGCAGCAGCCGGGCGCGCAGCGTGTCCAGGCCCTCGCCCGTATGAGCTGAGATCACCACGGGAGCATCGTCCGCATCCGCTGCCTGCGGCGCGGTACCCTTCCCAGCCCTGCTTTCCAGCAGGTCCACCTTGTTCCAGACCCGCAGCACGGGAACGCCGACCGGCAGCCGTCGCACGATTTCCGCATCCAGCGGATCATCCGGCTGGCGAGCGTCCTGCAGATGAACGATGACCTGCGCGCGCGCAATCTCGGCCCAGCTCCGCTCGATGCCGATGCGCTCCACGGCGTCCTCCGTCTCGCGCAGCCCGGCCGTGTCCACGATGTGCAGCGGGACGCCCTCGATGTGGATCTGCTGCACCACCCGGTCGCGGGTGGTGCCGGCAATCGGCGTGACAATGGCGACGTCATCGCCCGCCAACGCGTTCAGCAGACTGGACTTGCCGACATTGGGCTGGCCCGCCAGCACCACATGCAGGCCATCGCGCAGCACCCTGCCCTGGCGGGCCGTGCGCAGCACACCTTCCAGGCTGTCCATCACCGCCTGCAACCGCTCGGCGGCCTGGTATTTTTCCAGGAAGTCGATTTCCTCTTCCGGGAAATCCAGCGTGGCCTCGACCAGCATGCGCAGCTTCACAATGCGTTCGCTCAACGCATCGATCTCGGCCGAAAATGCGCCAGACAGCGACGCCATCGCACTGCGCGCCGCCGCCGCGGAACTGGCCTCGATCAGATCGGCCACCGCCTCGGCCTGCGCCAGATCCAGACGCCCATTCAGAAACGCCCGCTGCGTGAATTCACCCGGCCGCGCAAGGCGCAACCCGATGTCGGCGCTACGCGCCAGGCAGTCTTCCAGTACACGGCGCAGGACCGCTGGACCGCCATGGCCCTGCAGTTCCAGCACGTCCTCGCCGGTGTACGAATGGGGACCGGGGAAAAACAGCGCCAGCCCCTCGTCCAGAACCTCGCCGCCCACCGCACGAAAGGCCAGGAAATGCGCATGACGCGCTGTCAGGGACTGGCCCAGCAGCTCGTCGGCCCAGCCACGCAGGTCGGGCCCCGAAACGCGAATCACACCGATGCCGCCACGCCCCGGTGCCGTGGCAATCGCAATGATGGGATCCGAATCACTCACCGGCATCAGTTTCGCCTACAAGACACCAACCGGCAGCAGATCTGAATGTTGGGGCTGCCTCGCCGGCAGCCCAAAACCGCCACTCAGCTGGATGCCGAAGCCGCCTTCTCGTGATCCAGCCGCCGCATGATCACCCGCTGCTGAATGATGGAGACCGTATTGTTCACGCACCAGTACAACACCAGGCCGGCCGGGAACAGGAACATCATCCCGCCGAACACCAGCGGCATGATCATCATGATCTTGGCCTGCGTCGGGTCCGGCGGCGTCGGGTTCAGCTTGATCTGCAGGAACATCGTCAGCATCATGAACGCCGGCAGAATGAACCAGGGATCGCTCACCGACAGATCATGGATCCACATGATCCAGGGCGCGCCGCGCATCTCCACGCTGCCCAGCAGTACCCAGTACAGCGCAATGAACACCGGGACCTGCACCACCATGGGCAAGCAGCCGCCCAGCGGATTGATCTTCTCGGTCCGGTACATCTCCATCATGGCGGCGTTCATCTTCGCCTTGTCGTCGCCGAATTTTTCCTTTAGGTGCTTCATGCGCGGCGCGACCAGCTTCATCTTCGCCATCGACCGGTAGCTGGCGGCCGACAGCGGATAGAAGATCAGCTTGATGATCAGCGTGAGCAGCACGATGGTCCAGCCCCAGTTGCCGACCAGACTATGCAGCCAGATCATGAACTTGAACATGGGCTTGGCGATGATCGTGACCCAACCATAGTCGACCACCAGGCCCAGGCCCGGCGCCACCGCGCCCATGGCACGCTGATCCTGAGGTCCCACCCACAGTTGCGAGTCCACAGTCTTGTGCGCGCCCGGCGCAATGGTGCCCACCGATTCGATGCTGCGGATTGCAAACAGACCGCCGGGAAGCGCCAGCGCCTGGTTGGTGCGCACCACCCCCTGCTTGGGTACCCAGGCCGAGGCGAAATAGTGCTGCACCATCCCGATCCAGCCGTTGTCCGCCTGCTGGATGTAGCTGGCTTTGCCCTTGGTGATTTCCTCGAACTTGATCTTCTGGAACTTGTCTTGTTCCGAATAGACCGCCGGCCCCGTGAACGTGGTGTAGTAACCGGTGGTGTTGGGGGGTTCGTGACTGTCACGGGTCAACTGCAGATACAGCGACGGATCGATGGGCTGAGTGCCCAGGTTGTAAATGTCGTTGCGCACATGGATGTCATAGCCATCCTTGGACAGAATGAAGGTCTTGACCACGCGCACCTGATCCGACGTCGCCTCGAAGGCGATTTCGGTCTTTCCATCCTTCACCACAGGGCCGGACCCCACCACGGTGAACGGCGTCAGGTGGGTGGGATAACTGCTGCCCTGCGGCGCCCCGACCAATCCGGTCTGGGCCACATACATGTCGCCCGGCTGGTCGTTGAGCAGATACATGGGGCCGCCGGCGTCTTTGGGCGGCTTGTGTCCCATCAGGCCCTTGAACCAAGGCAGAATCCCCGTCGTGGCCTCCTGGTTTTTGTACGCCAGCAGATCCGCGCGCACCAGCTGCGCACCCATGGTGTCGAAAGTCAGGTCATACACACCTGTCTTCACATGCACCTGCTGGCCCTGGGGCACGGCTTCCGGGTTCGGAACCTTCGCCTGCGCAGTCGGTGCGCTCTGCGCACCCGCCGACGGGATCCCCTCTGTGCCAGCCGGGTGCGTCGCCGCCGATTTGGCTGCGTCGGGCTTGGCCGTCTGGGTCGCCGGCGGCGTCAGGGAAAACAGCGAAGGCTCACCCCGGTACACCTGCCAGTTGTTCCACAACAGCAAGAGTGAAAACGAGAAGATCATCCAGAGGATGGTGCGTCGAATGTCCATGGCGCCTGAATTTGAAGAGTTCGGTGCGAAAAGCTCACCAGTTTAACGTAGCGGAGCTGACACCCGCTTGAGGCGGCGCCAGGTTCGAGTCGGAGTTCATGGGTGATGCGGATGGCCCGCTGCCGGCGGAACCGGATCAAAGCCGCCGGGGCATCCCGGGTGACAGCGTGCAATGCGGCACATACCCAACCATAGACCGCGCAACACCCCGTGAGTTTCAATTGCTTCTATCGTGTAGGCCGAACAGGTCGGGGTGAAACGGCATTGCTGCCCCACCCAGGGGCTGAGGAAATACCGGTAAAACCGGATCGGCGCGATGACCAGCGAACGCATCAGCATGGCGCGATCCTGGAAAGCAGGGTATCCACCTCGAGGCGTACCTGACGCTTCAGCGCCGTCAGGCTGCCGGGCTCTGGTCGCGCGACCAGTCTGAACACCCAGTCACCGTCGGGCAACGACGCCCGGCGCACCCGGAAGGCCTCGCGCACTACGCGTTTGATGGTGTTGCGTCCTACCGCCAGTGGCACCTGGCGCTTGGGCACGATGAGTCCAAGCCGAGCTCCGCCGCCGTTCGCCGGCTGCCGAGGGCTGGAGACGACAAACAAAGCCCCCCGGGCGATACGTCGCCCCTTCAGGGCTGCTGCGTATTCCGAGGGGCGATGCAGCCGAGCCGCCGGTGGAAAAGCGGATGGCATGGCGATCGGCGAAGGGCGCGGCCAGATCCCGCACCCAGTCACTCAACTAGACGGCCAGGCGCTTGCGGCCCTTCGCACGGCGCGCACTCAGAACAGCGCGACCGCTGCGTGTCTTCATGCGCACGCGAAAGCCATGGGTGCGCTTGCGGCGGGTAACGGAAGGCTGGTAGGTGCGTTTCATGGTGAATCCAAAGAGCTCTGGAAAGTACGGAAGTCCACGGGACAGACACGCCCATGGGATCGAAAAGCCTACTATTTCAGCAAATTTTCGATGTGCCGTCAATCGCTTATGGTGTTATCCCCTGAAAACGGGCGAGCAGAGCAGCCGGGCTGTGGATAACCTGAGACGGGAAAGGGTAGAATCGAGGTTTCGCACGATGACCGTTATGAATGAATTCTGGCAGGCCTGCCTCCAGCAGCTGGAGCGGGAACTTCCCCCCCAGCAAATCAGCGCCTGGATCAAGCCTCTGGTACCCCTTGGTTACGACGAGGAACTTGCAATCCTGAGAATTGGCGCGCCCAACCGCTTCAAGCTCGACTGGGTGCGCAAGAACTTTTCCTCACGCCTGGAATCCATGGCCGCCGACTGGTATTCACAATCCGTCCAGGTCCAGTTCGAGCTCTCGGCGACCACCCCCGCGCGGGCTGCGGCACCCGCCAACACAGGGACTCCTACCCCTGCACCCCGAATCCAGACACCCGCCCCATCGCCGTCCGCCGCTGCGGTCGCCAGCCCGGCGGTATCGGCAACCGAAGAAGCCATCCAGGACCGTTCGCGCCTGAACCAGGAACTGACTTTCGACAACTTCGTGATCGGCAAGGCCAACCAGCTCGCACGGGCGGCCGCGATGCAAGTCGCCGAGAACCCAGGGGTGTCCTACAACCCGCTCTTTCTGTATGGCGGCGTAGGCCTGGGCAAGACGCACCTGATCCACGCCATCGGCAATGCGCTGCTCGCCAACGGGCTGAGCACACGCGTGCGCTACGTGCATGCCGACCAGTACGTCTCCGACGTGGTCAAGGCCTACCAGCGCCGGGCTTTCGACGATTTCAAGCGCTACTACCATTCGCTGGACCTGCTGCTCATCGACGACATCCAGTTCTTTGCCGGCAAGAACCGGACCCAGGAGGAGTTCTTCTACGCGTTTGAAGCCATGGTGGCGCACCGCAAGCAGATCATCATCACCTCGGACACCTATCCGAAAGAGCTGGCCAACATCGACAGCCGGCTGATTTCGCGCTTCGACTCGGGGCTGACCGTGGCCATCGAGCCGCCCGAACTCGAAATGCGCGTCGCTATCCTGCTGCGCAAGGCACAGACCGAAGGCATCGCCATGCCCGAAGAAGTCGCCTTTTTCATCGCCAAACATCTACGCAGCAACGTGCGCGAACTGGAGGGGGCGTTGCGCAAGGTCTCGGCCTATGCCCGGTTCCACGGCCGCGACGTGTTGACCGTCGAAGTCTGCAAAGAAGCCCTGAAGGACCTGCTATCCGTCTCCAATAGCCTCATTACGGTCGAAAACATCCAGAAGACCGTGGCCGATTTCTATAAAATCAAGGTCGCCGACATGTACTCCAAGCGGCGCCCTGCAAACATCGCCCTGCCCCGGCAGATCGCCATGTATCTGGCCAAGGAGCTCACCCAGAAAAGCCTGCCCGAAATCGGCGACCTGTTCGGTGGACGCGACCACACGACCGTGCTGCACGCAGTGCGCAAGATCACCGATCTGCGCGCCAAACAGACCGAATTGAATCACGCGCTCCATGTACTAGAGCAAACCCTCAAAGGATAGGAACATGCAACTGATACAAGCGACTCGCGATGCTGTGCTCAAACCCTTGACGACAGTGGTGGGGATCGTCGAGCGGCGCAACACCTTGCCGATTCTGGCCAATGTCCTGATCCGCAAGCAAGGGCAACAGGTTTCCTTCATTGCCAATGACCTCGAGGTGCAGATCACGACCCACGCGGACTTCGGCCTGGGGAACGACACGCTGGCCACGACCGTGGCGGCACGCAAGCTGCTGGACATCCTGCGGGCATTACCGGACCTGGGGGACGTGAAGCTGTCGCTGGACGATACAAAGCTCTCGGTCAACGCCGGCCGCAGCCGCTTCGCGCTACAGACGCTGGCGGCCGACGACTACCCGACGGTTTCCCAGCCTGAACAATGGGACACCAGCTTCAGCATGCCCCAGAAGGCGCTCAAGCATCTCTTTGACCGCGTGCACTTCGCGATGGCACAGCAAGACATCCGCTACTACCTGAACGGCCTGCTCTTCGTCACCGAGCAGGGGCGCGTGAACGTCGTCGCCACGGACGGTCACCGACTGGCCCACAGCGCCATGGCGGTCGATGGCCTGACCGGCCAGAACGACGTCATCATTCCACGCAAGACGGTGCATGAAATGCAGCGGCTCCTGGCCGACGATGGCGAATCCGCCGTACAGATCGACATCACTGCCAACCAGATCCGCTTCCGCTTCGACCAGATCGAAGTCATCTCCAAACTGGTAGAAGGCAAGTTCCCCGACTACAAGCGCGTCATCCCCACCGGTTACACACGGCACTTCACGATCGGCCGCGAACCGCTTCAGGCCAGCCTGCAGCGCGCGGCCATCCTGACGACCGACAAGCTGCGGGGCGTGCGGCTGGAGCTGGGCGGCAACCTGATGCGCATCTCGGCCTCCAACGCGGAACAGGAAGAAGCACGCGAGGAACTGGAGATCGACTACGCACAGGAACCGCTGGACGTCGCCTTTAACGTCAGCTATCTGCTGGACGTGCTGGCCAACGTCAAGGCCGAGACCATCTGCTGGTCGGTTCAGCCGGACGTCAACGCCTCGGTCCTCATCACGCTGCCCGACGACGATGCCTTCCAGTACGTCGTCATGCCGATGCGCATCTAGCGCCCCGCTCACGCGGCACACCAGATCTGCGCCGCTCCGGATTCAATTACAGGATTTCCATGCCAGAACAAACTCACCACCGCCACCCCGACGCCAGCTACAGCGCCGATTCGATCAAGATGCTCAAAGGCCTGGAGGCCGTGCGCAAGCGCCCTGGCATGTACATCGGCGACACGTCTGACGGCACCGGCCTGCACCACATGGTCTTCGAGGTCGTGGACAACGCGATTGACGAGGCCCTGGCGGGGTTCTGCGACGAAATCGTGGTCACCATCCACGCCGACAACAGCATCTCCGTGGTGGACAATGGTCGCGGCATCCCCACCGCCATCCACAAGAGCGACGAGCAGCACCGCAGCGCGGCCGAGATCGTCATGACGGAACTGCACGCCGGCGGCAAGTTCGACCAGAACTCGTACAAGGTCTCCGGTGGGCTGCACGGTGTGGGCGTTTCCTGCGTCAATGCCCTGTCCGAATGGCTGAAGCTCACCATCTGGCGCAACGGCCACGAACACCAGATCGAATTCCACCGGGGCGAGCGCGTCGCACCGCTGGCGATCACGGGCGATACCGATCGCACGGGGACCAGCGTGCGGTATCTGGCCGACGCCGAGATCTTCACCAACATCGAATACACCTATGAGATCCTGGCGCGGCGCCTGCGCGAACTATCGTTCCTGAATAACGGGGTCAAGATCCGGCTGTCGGACGAACGCACCGGCCAGGATGAGGATCTGGCGTATCTGGGCGGGGTGCGCGGCTTCGTGCAATACATCAACCGCGCCAAGACCGTCCTGCATGAAAACGTCTTCGCGGTGTCCACGGAATCCGACGCGGGCGGCGTGCGTTGCACCGTGGACGTGGCCATGCAGTGGAACGACAGCTACGCCGAAACCGTACTATGCTTCACCAACAACATCCCGCAGCGCGACGGCGGCACCCACCTGACGGGCCTGCGCGCCGCAATGACGCGCGTACTGAACAAGTACATCACCGACAACGAGCTCGCCAAAAAAGCCAAGGTCGACACCACCGGCGACGACATGCGCGAGGGCCTGGCCTGCGTGTTGTCGGTCAAAGTCCCAGAACCCAAATTCAGCAGCCAGACCAAGGACAAACTCGTCTCCAGCGAGGTGCGCCCCGCCGTCGAAGACGCGGTCAGCCGCACGCTGGAAACCTGGCTGCTCGAAAATCCGACCGACGCGCGCGCCGTGTGCGGCAAGATCGTGGAAGCCGCCCGCGCCCGCGAGGCCGCCCGTAAGGCGCGCGAAATGACGCGTCGCAAGAGCGTCCTCGAAGGCGCCGGTCTGCCGGGCAAGCTGGCCGACTGCCAGGAAAAGGACCCAGCGCTGTGCGAACTGTATCTGGTCGAGGGCGACTCCGCCGGCGGCTCCGCCAAACAGGGTCGCGACCGCAAATTCCAGGCCATCCTGCCGCTACGCGGCAAGGTGCTGAACGTGGAAAAGGCACGCTTTGACCGGCTGCTGTCCAGCGAACAGATCACCACGCTCATCACGGCGCTGGGCACCAGCATCGGGCCGGACTTCAACATTGACAAACTGCGCTACCACCGCATCATCATCATGACCGACGCGGACGTGGATGGCGCGCACATCCGCACGCTGCTGCTCACGCTCTTCTACCGGCAGATGCCGGCGTTGGTCGAACGAGGCTACATCTATATCGCCCAGCCACCGCTCTACAAGGTGAAGGTCGGGCGCGAGGAACGCTACCTGAAGGACGATGCGGAAGAAGCCCAGTTCATGCTGCAGCTCGCACTGAAGGACACGGAACTGCTGCCGCGCGCCGGGGCCACCATCATCAGCGGCGACGCGCTCATGGATCTGGCGCGTCAGTACGTCACTGCAGACTCGGTAATCGCCCGCCTGTCGCGCACCCTGGACACCGAAGCGTTATCGGCCATGGCCGAGGGCGTGACGGTAAGCCTGATGGACGAAGCCGCCGCACGTGCCAGCGCCGCCGCCATGGAAGCTGCGCTGCGCGACCCGCAGGATCCGCACCCGGTCCACGTCGAGGCCCAATACGACGAAACCGAAGAAGCCTGGCGCCTGGCCGTGGTACGTCCGCACTTCGGCAACCTGCGCGTGAGCCTGTTCGACCGCAGCTTCGTGCGCAGCGGCGACTACGCCATCCTCGCCCGCACCGCCAAGACCTTCATGGGCCTGCTGGGCGAGGGCGCCATCATCCGCCGCGGCCTGGGGGAAAAACAGAAGGAAAAGCCCGTCGCCGATTTCCGCGAAGTCATGCAGTGGCTGCGCACTGAGGCCGAACGTGGCATCAGCAAGCAGCGCTATAAAGGCCTGGGTGAAATGAACCCCGAACAACTCTGGGACACCACCATGGATCCCGCCTCCCGGCGCCTGCTGCAGGTCCGCATCGAGGACGCCATCGCCGCCGATGAGATCTTTGTGACGCTTATGGGAGATGATGTGGAGCCGCGCCGCGCGTTCATTGAAGCGCACGCGCTGCAGGCGGGGAATATTGACGTTTGAGGGTTGTTGGTTTTCGGAAAAGTTGGCCAAGTTTTGCGGGAAAAGTTGGCCATTCATAAGGGCAGAAGGAATGACCGCCTGATTGGCGGTCATTTTTTGCAGTCGGTACTCCCGGCCTGAGACCAGAGCTCATCAGGGGTGAGCACATAACGAGGGGCTAAGGTCAGTATCCGTACATCTCTTGCCGACGCTTGAATGCCTTCTGACTGCCTTCAAGGATCGTGCAGACGATGTCCTTCGTACAGATTCCGGGATCAGGTCTTCCAGTCGCACTCGTGCAGTCGCGTCCATGAGTGCTATCCGCAGCGAAGCGAACGTCAGAGCTTCCATCTTGAGCCTGGTCAACCTCCTATTGCCACTCGCGTTGCGGCCAAGCGCGTTGAGGGTGTGCGCATCCGACGACATCACTTTCGCCAGTTCAACCCCTTCTTCCAAGCCGAGGGCTGCACATCGGGCTACGGCGCAGTTCCTTCGATTTGCGTCGGCATCGTCGTGGGAGAACAAGGTGCTGTTTGAAGCATGGGCGATCTCCAGGCCCAGCAAATTCGGGCAGTTGAAAACCTCCTGCTTGAACGCATCAAATTTTGGTGCCGCCTTCTCAAGGCCGCTATCCATCTCGATATGGGCACAGATGCCGAAGCCGCTGAACTCAGCCGCAGCGCGCAGGCACTGCGGGATCGTATTGTGACAGGCCTTCTGATCATCCGAAATGTTCAGCTTACCGAAAAAACGTTGCAGCTGGTCAGCCATCTCAAAGTAGACGAGTAGGTGGCCCTGCGGAGTGGAAAGCTCCACGCCAGGGACGACCAGCAGATTCCTGCCTTCGGCGTATTTCAGCGCCCGACGGACATTCGTGATCCGGTTGTGATCGGTTATGGCGATAAGGTCAAGCCCTTCTGCTATCGCAGTATCAACGATACCCTCGGGCGTCATCGTAGCGTCGGTGACATCGTATGAACCGCCATCTCCAAACGAATGGATGTGGAGAACACGACTCGCACAGGCGCAGGAGGACGCCCTGAGCAATTCTGACGTACTGCCGCAACTGCAAACTGGCCCACCAGCTCTGGGCTTGGGTGCAATCATCGAGCACAAGCTCGTAGCTGCCATCGTGCGTGCAGCCACGTGCCATTGCAAACCGGATGACGTTCTCGGGCACGCCATCCTTGTACATGCGCGTCTTCTGCTCCGCGTATGGCTATGAGAGCACCGCAGGCTTTCAGCGAACCTTCGAACAAAACGGTGGCAAAGTGGTTCAGAAGCTGTGGGCACCACTAAATGTCGCCGACTACGGCACCTACATCAGCGAGATCGATCCGACGGTAGATGCAGTTCTCATCGGGTTCGCTGGCAGCAACAGTGTGCGCTTCCTCAAGCAATACGAGGCCTACGGCATGAAGGGCAAGATACCTGTCATCTCGGGCATGATCGCCACAGACGAAGGCGTACTGAAGAAAATGGGCAACGAAGCCGTCGGCATCATTTCCGCCGGATGGTATGCGGCCACACTGGATAACCCGGCCAACAAGCGGTTCGTCGAGGAAATGCGTGCACAATACAAAGAAGATCCGGGCTACTACTCAGTGGGCGCGTTCGGCGCTGGCCTCATGCTGGAGCACGCCCTGCAATCCGTGAACGGCAACATCGAAGACAAAAAGGCGTTCATGAATGCGCTACGTCACGTGCACGTTCCCCAAGACCCGCGCGGCGACATCATACTGGACAAGTACGGCAACCCCATCATGAACGTCTACATTCGCAAGGTAGAACGCAAGAACGGCAGGCTGGCAAACACTATCATCAAGACCTACCCTGCAGTCAGCCAGTTCTGGACTGAGGATCCAACCAAATTCCTCGCGGAGCCCGTCTACTCCAGGGACTACCCACCTGCCAGGTATCTGGAGAAATAAGCATCCCCCGGGGGAGTCGAATATGTCGTTCTGGCTCATTCAGAGCATGAACAGCCTAGCGCTAGGCGGGATCCTGTTCACACTCGCAGCTGGCTTCTCACTCATATTCGGATTGATGCGCATCGCCAACCTTGCACATGGCGCCTACTTCATGTTGGGTGCTTACGTGGGGCTTACCGTCCTCGAATACACCAACAACTTCCTCTTGGCGATGGTGGCCGGATGCTTGGCCATTGCGATTCTCGGCGGTCTCACCGAACGGTTCATCCTGCGGCGGCTTATCAACGACAGCCTGTCTCAAGTCCTCGCTACTCTGGGGGTGGCGTTCGTCATCGCTGATGCGTGTCTATGGCTCTGGGGAGGTGACCCACAACCCGTCTCGCCACCCGATGCGTTCTCAGGCGCCATACGGCTCTTCGGCTTCGGCTTTCCCCTATACCGCATTATCGTCCTGATATTCAGTGTCCTGCTCGCCATCGTACTTTGGGTGCTGCTGGAGAAAACGCGTCTCGGGATGATGATACGCGCGAGTGTGGACGACCGGCAGATGGCGCGTGGTGTCGGCATTCCCTCGTCACGCCTCTTTAGCATCGTTTTCTGTCTGGGCGCCGGCCTCGCTGGCATCGGCGGTGTCATCGCGTCCCCTACTCGTGGCCATATGGGTCAATTCTCCATTCGGTGCCAGCATCCAGGGTACACGCGACCAGCCCAGCCGCGGCTGAACTGAAGACGAACGCAGCGACTATTGCCAGGGAGGTGCATTGATGGGAACACCGTCGTCTGCGGAAACGCCCCCAATGCCAGGAAGAACTCTCGTCCGTGCCGGAAGCGGGCAGTTGCAGATAATGGTTGCAGGACAGGGCCAGGGAGTCGTTCTCTTTCATTCAATGCTTGCCGATCACGCCAGTTTCAGCGGCGTGTTCGAACCATTGTCGCGGTCTCATAAGGTTACGTCGGTCAGTCTCCCAGGGTTTGGGGTATCTGACCCCGTACGAGGTGAGCTCGAGGTCGTAGCCGATCATCTTGCGGCTGCGCTTGGCAGTTGCGATCTTGGTGTGCGGCCGGTTTTTATCGGGAATGGCTATGGCGCCTTTCTGGCCATTGTGCTGGCGATGCGGCACCCACACCTGGCTGACAAGCTCGTGCTCGTTGGGTGTGGTACCGCTTTTTCTGAATCTGGGCGAGCCGCGTTCGTCCAGATGCGTTCGAAGGCCAAAACCCAGGGATTGTCAGCGGTGGCCGACATTGCGATGGCGCGCCTTTTCTCGGGGGACTTCCGTGAGAAGCACCCCGATGTCCTCGCGCAGTGCCGGGAACACTTTCTTGCAATGTCACCGGATACCTTCGATGACGCCTGCCAATCGCTGGCGACCCTGGATCTGGGCAATCACCTGCACAAAGTCGTTGTCCCCGTGTTGGTCGTTGTGGGCGAGGGTGATGAGGCGACGCCACCCGTGATGGCGCGCCAGTTGGTAGCCGCCTTACCGAACGCCCGCCTGCACGTGCTTCCGGGGTGTGCGCATGTGCCACAGTTGCAGGATCCGCAGAGTTTCCTAGCCGCGATTCGCGAGTTTGTTGACACTCAGGCGTAGTTTTGCTGTGGGCAATGCGGCGTGACGAGTTCCCGGTGACTGTCAAGCTAGTGCGGACGATACTTTAGGGTCCTGAACAGCGCCTCCGAATAGGGGTTGTCATCCGAGACGGCCGGGCGGTCGATCAACCTCCCAGCTCCGCCAGCAACCCCCTCTCAACCATCGCCACCAACCGCTCGGCGAGCGCCTGGTGCTCGCAAGCCTGAAGGTCAAGAAGCCGACTGCCGACGCCGCCCACGTGAATCTGTAATGGAGCGCCTGGAGAAAATATTGCGCGAAATCAACAGGTTGAAATTCTAACTGTCGAACTCTGGTGTGCTCATGGTGGCGATGTCAACCGTAGTGTAAACTGACAATTGGTTCGTCAATCATAAGTGAATTGGAGCTGCCTGTGAGCGAGAAGATGACAAATGCGCCTGTCTACTACGCGTTGGCTCAGGCGCACTTCAACCCCGTCGCTGCGATGGCCAAGTATGTCGATCAGATTCAGGATCAACTTCGACGCGAGGGGTACCCGCTGTTTGAACCACAACAGCTGATGCAGCTTATCGTGCCAAGCCCAGGCCAGGCGCAGCCGCAAAATCCACAGATTGAGCAAACAACGTCGTGGCTAATGACACGCAGTGATCGGGCGGCGGGATTCATCCTTGGGCCTTCGACCATCACCTACCACACGACCCATTACCAAACGCACAACGAATTCATCCCTGAATTGCTGCGCGGTGTCGCAGCAGTACACAAGGTCGTCTCACTAGACCATATCAGTCGTCTGGGACTTCGCTACCTAGATGCCATCTTGCCGCGCGCAGGGGAAACTACAGAGCAATATCTTGTAGGCGGATTGCACGGTATTGATTTCAATGCGCCTCGCCAGCACGCAATGGCCGAGTCGGTGTACACAACCGACATCCACCCACTTGTGCCGAAGGGCGTGTTGGTCGTGAGGGTGTATCGGGTGGTCGCCCCCTTAGGCTTCCCCCCCGATATGCTGCCGACCGGGTTGGTGGTGGCGCCGCAATTTGCAAGCACGGAGCCATGCGAGCACGCGATCATCGACATGGACCATTATGTCCAAGGGCGGATGCCTGTGGAAACGAGTAAGCTGAACGAACAGCTGCTTTCGCTACACGCCACAATCAAGTCAGCATTCGGTGCCACAACGACAGACCATGCACGCGGTGTGTGGGCCTGAGGCCATCCCGGATCGAAACGCCATGTATGCCACGACCTTGCCATCATCTTGCTCCGCACGACCTCTCCAGATTGCGCACGGTTTTGCCAACGTCGCAGTTGCCGCAGCAATCGGCTGCACACTTGCCATAGGCGGCACCGGGAGCGTTTTCGAGCTCTCCCACGTCGGCAAATGGGGCAGAATGCTGGATGCGCGCATTCCTTATTTTCGTATTCAGACATCTGACGTGGACACTGACCGCCCAGATATCCGTTCTGCAGCTGAGCACCTTGCGAACATCCGGCAGGTGTTCCGTCCCGCCATTGCAGACTTGTCCACGGTGTTCGGTGTTTCTCGCCAAGCCATCTATAAATGGATTGGCGGAGAATCCGTGCCCGAGGAGGAGAAAATGGACCGTATCCGTTCCCTCAGCCTGGCGGCCGACGCTTTCCTGAAGGCTGGCGTAGGTCGCGCGTCTTCTCTCGTGAAGATGAAGTTATTCGAAGGCCGCTCCGTGCTGGACTTGGTTGCTGCCAGAGCACTTCTACCCGAACACGTTCAGTCGCTCGTCACCGAAGCACGAGCAATGGATGCAGCCTATGATCGCTCCGGTTTGGCAAAGTCTAGAGCCGTGCCTTCAGACGATTGGCGTGCAGGGATCTCCATCCCAGGTTCCTCCGAATAATACCTATCGGGGCGACGGATGCTGACACGTGAAACCGAATGGCGGCAAGGCGATCTTCTGACTCAAGAAACAGCAGCCAAGTTGACGACACTAAACGGCATGGTTGGTGACAAACACCGCGTTGTCGTCATTACGCACGACTGCGATCTTCCACACGAAGGTGAAATTTCGGTTGAGGTCATCGTCGCAGACGTCGTCGATGCGGTGAACCCGCAGTTCACTCGCGCAAAGAGCCCGCACAGGCTTCATTTGGGCTACGAGAGGAAGGGTGAACCACTCGTGCTTGTCGAACTTCGCCATGCAAAGCGGCAGGTTGTACCGAAGAACGAATTTGAGAGGTACGCCGTCAAAGATGTCGCTGTCTTGCTCCACGCCGATTCGAAACGGGTGCTGAAGCTATGGCTCGCCGCTCACTATGGCCGCCCAGCGTTTCCCAACACCTTCGAGCACCGGCTCCGGAAACAAGTCAGCAATAAGTACACGGTTGAGCGGAAGGTCGGGAAAATTCTTGAACCGGAGGCCAAGCATTTGCTCGGCCTATTCTTCGACCTAGGAGAGCAACGGTTCGTGGAAGCCCCTGAGGGCGAACCCTATGCACTGTCGATTTCCGTCGTATACGACGCCGCTGAGGCCGGTACACTGGCTCGCCAGTCCGCAGAGAAGATCTCCAATCAATTGCGCGAGCTTTTCGAGCAGGCTTACGGCACACCTGACGTTGCAACTGAGATCGCGCTCGACGCCTGTGAAGCGGTTGCCGATACTTCCATCACGCTGGCGGACCTACGACGCGTGGATCAGTGGCGGTTGGAGTACATCAGCCTGAGCGGTGATGATCGTGGAGATTTCTTGCCCGTTGGGGAAATGCCCGCATAATTCTGGAGTCACCACCGTTCAGGCTACGTCAACCCGTAATGGAGCGTCTGGAGAAAATTCTGCGTAGAATCAACGGGTTGAAATTTTAACTGTCGAACTCGGGCGGCGAGTCGCTCTGTGTAGCGGATGCTGACGTATTGGGAGCCCCTGTCGCCGTGATGCATCAGGCCATCGGTTTGCTGCGGCTGTGCCCCGCGACACCCGGACAGTCGATCAAGCTCCCAGCTCCGCCAGCAACCCCCTCTCAACCATCGCCACCAACCGCTCGGCGAGCGCCTGGTGTTCGGTTTCTCCCCGGCCCCGCAAGGGGCCGTTGAGTACCAAGAACGCCATGCCGTGGACAGCCGACCACGCCATCCACTCTGCTCCGGCACGGCGTGCGGGAAGCATCAGGCCCGCATCGACCATTCCGTCCAGGGCTTGGCCCAACAGCCGGAAGGGATCCAGGCCACTGGCGCCTTGTGCCGACTCATGGTCAGAGTAGGGAGGTTCGTCCACGTCGAACGGCTGTGCCGCAAAGGCGGTGCGGAACAGGCCGGGCTCCTGACGCGCAAAGCGCAAATAGCCCAGCCCCACGCCGCGAAACGAAGCCCGCGCGCGCAAACGCGGATCGTCCAGGGGCTGCACCGCATCGATCTCGGCCTCGATGGCGTGCGCCAGCTGCGATAGCGCGACCCCTCGCACCGCCTCGAACAACGCCTGACGGTTCGCAAAATGGCGATAGGCCGCGTTCGGCACCACACCTGCGCACCGCGTGACTTCGCGCAGCACCACGGCATCAGGCCCACCCTCGCGCGCCAGCGCGACACCCGCTTCGAGCAGCGCGGCACGCAGGTTCCCGTGCCTATAGGTATGGCGGGCCGGGCGCAAAAGATCATCCGACATCTGGAAACAACTTTTATGTGGACAGCGTCCACTCAGGCTTTCATATTAACACTAAGTGTACAGCGTCTACACCCCTCATCCTTCACGGAAATCCTGGGAGATTCTGATGCAGCTCACCCCCTACCTCAATTTCGACGGCGATTGCGCCGAGGCGTTCGCCTTCTACGCCAAGCTGTTCAACGGCACCATCGTCTACCAAGGCACCTTCGGCGAAATCCCGCCTACCGCCGATATGCCGCCCATCCCCGAATCGGCCAGGCAGCGCATCATGCATGTGCATCTGCAAATGGGAGATCAATCGCTGTTCGGGTCCGACGCCATGCCGGGCGCGGACACCGCTTGCGGCGGCTATCAGGCGCCGCAAGGCTTGTGGGTCTCAATCCGTGCAGCCGACGCAGCCGAAGGCCAGCGCCTGTTTGACGCGCTGGCACAAGGTGGTCAGGTCGTGATGCCGTTTGCGAAAACCTTCTGGTCACCGGGCTTTGGCATGACCCGGGACCGCTTCGGCACGCCGTGGATGGTGAACGTCACGCCGGCTGAATGAAAGGAGAAGCGTCATGAAGGAACTTGCCAAAAACACGGTGTGTCTCTGGTTTGACGGCGACGCCGAAGACGCAGCCCGCTTCTATGCCAGGACCTTTCCAGATTCATCCGTCAATGCAGTTCATGACGCGCCGGGAGACTATCCTGCCGGCATGCAGGGCGACGTGCTGACGGTCGAATTCACAGTCATGGGCATCCCCTGCCTGGGGCTCAACGGCGGGCCCGGCTTCAAACATACCGGAGCGTTTTCGTTTCAGGTGGCCACTGCCGACCAGGCGGAAACCGATCGCTACTGGGAAGCGATCATCGGCCATGGTGGACAGGAGAACCAATGCGGCTGGTGCGTGGACCGATGGGGCGTGTCGTGGCAGATCACCCCGGTGGCTCTGATCCGCGCCATCACGCATCCGGATCAGGCCGCCGCCAAGCGCGCCTTCGGCGCCATGATGGAGATGGGCAAGATCGATATTGCCGCCATCGAGGCCGCGTTCAACGGTTCATAAGGGGCGTTGGCCGCCTTTTCTGGAAACCAACCGTTGTCGGCCTGCTCCACCACGACAGCAAATCACTGCGTGCGATCGAGCACCAGCAAGGGATCAATACGCATCTGGAACCAGGTCATGCCCCAGTGCAGGTGTGGTCCGGTCGCACGCCCAGTCGCGCCGGCCAGCCCAATAACCTGACCCTGGCTCACCACGTCACCCACGCGGACATCCAGGCGGGACAGGTGCAGGAAGTTCGAGCCGATGCCATAACCATGGTCAATCAGCACCGTACCGCCGGTCAGATACAGGCCGAGATCGGCAAATACCACGCGGCCACTGGCCGGCGCCCTGACCGGTGTGCCGGTCGGAACGGCAATGTCCATGCCCGAATGTGGGGCACCAGGGATCCCGTTATAGACGCGCCGGCTACCAAAGCGCCCTGAAACGCGACCGTGCACGGGCCAAATGAAGGCCTCGGCAAAACCCATCCCCGAATCGCTGGTCGTACGTGCCTCGGCCACCCTGGCTTGCTCCCGACGAATCCGGGCTGCAATCTGCGGCGGCGGCGAGACAGTCTTGGGCGGAAGCCCCGCAACCCGCTCGACCGGCCAATCACGCGGCTGTACGGCCACATCCACGGACAGGGCTGCGCCTCCCGGCGGGGTCACACGCAGATGGAGGGGGCCGGTGGCATCGGCCGCGACACCAAACACCACGGTGCCATTATCGGTGACGGCGAGCGTGCGCCCGTCATAGATCACCTGGCTTTTGGGGGCTACCTTGCCGATCACCATCGCCCCCTGCTGCACCCGCACCGGGAAGACCACATCTTCGGCTGCAGCGCAGACGCTACCCACCGGTGGAACCAACATCAGCGTCAGGCACCAGAGAACCAGCACCGGGTACCTGGCCCGCACCGCCCTGATTTCTGGCATGCAGGCCCATCGCCTGACGCAGCAACGCACCGCAGAAGTATTCAATACCATCAGAATCGACACCACGAGAACAGCCGCACCAGCGGCATCAACGAGTGTAAGCGGTCTCGCCATGCGAGGTGATGTCCAGGCCCTCGCATTCGTCTTCGTCGGGTACGCTCGGGGCAGCCAGGTCACGTTCCACGCAAATTGCCCGTAGAGCCGGGGAAGGTATGCCCTGATGGCTTGTGCCATTGCAATACTCTATGAGCCGGAATCGCCAATCAACGAAGAATCAATGTCAAACATTCAGTGGGTGGCAGCCCTCAGCAACCACCCTGAGGTCTCTGCGCAGACACTGTTTGCGCACGTCGTGGCCGCCTGGTCCGCGGCAGGCTACCGCGTGGCTGGCGTGATTTCCGAGAGCGGGGCTCCGCAGGCCCCGTGCGCCGCGGGCCATCTGCGTGATCTGGCCTCAGGCACGCAAATCCTGGTTCGCAAGAGCGTCGATACGACGGGGGCGAATGCGCACGCGATGTCGGGTGCCGGTCTCGCCCAGGTGCTGCAGCTCGTGCGCCCGCAACTGGCGCAAGCGGACTTCGTCGTGCTCAGCCGATTCGGCGAACCCGAGACGCGACAGGGAGGCCTGTGGCCGCTCTTCCTTGCGGCCACCGTGGCTGGCAAGCCGGTGCTGACGACGGTCTCCATCCACGAGAAGCTGCCGTTCGAACGTTACGCACCCCAGGTGCAATACGTGCAGCCTGTCATCGAGGACATCATGCGCTGGGGCGATACCGCGCTCAAGGATCAACGGGCGCTCCCCTCATCGCGCGGATGATGTAGCGAGCTTGAGGCCGAACGCGATGAAAATTCCACCCGTGAGCCGATCAAGCGTCTTCACGGCCGACGACCGGCGCAGGAACTGGTTGAGCGGCGCCGTGGCGGCAATCAGCAGGCTGAACCACGCAAGCACCAGCAGGACATGAATGCTGGCGAGGAAAAACGAATAGGCCGCCACACTGACATCAGCTGGCACGAACTGAGGAAGAAAGGTGACGTAAAACACGCCGACCTTGGGATTGAGCAGGTTCGTGAGAAAACCGCGCCAGAACGCATCCCCGCCGCTTCGGGTCCGCCCCTGGGGCGTATCGGTGCCCAGCGCAGTGCGGGGCCGCAGCAACAGTTTGCCCCCCAGCCAGATCAGATAGACGGCACCCGCAGCCTTGAGGACAGTGTAGGCAAGCTCGGACGCCTGCAGAAGCACACCCAGTCCCAGCGATACCGACGCACCCCATATCAGGCACCCTAGGGCAACGCCGATGGCCGCCATGGCGGCGGGCTTGCGACCATTCGCCGTTGCGGCGCGCAACACGATGGCCGTATCCACGCCCGGCGTGATGGTCAGAATGGAGATGGCGGCAACGAAGGCAAGCAACAGTGGAAGATCGTTCATATGGCACACCGGCCGTTTGATTCGATGACAGTGGGGCGACTCGGGACGAGGTTCATTGTGGCACCCCTTCTCAGGGCTACGCCAGCGTAAAATCTCCCGCGTGTTCTGCCCTGTCCCTCCCTTCGTCGTCCTCGACGCCTGTGTGCTGATGTCCACGCTGCAGCGCCAACTGCTGCTGCGTGTAGCCGACCAGGGCGTATTCCGGCCGATCTGGACCGAACGCATCGGCGAGGAATGGCGCCGAAACGCGGCGCGCCTGTGGCAGATTCCGCCTGAAAAGCTGGCGGCACAATGGCACGCCATGAACCAGCGCTTCCCCGACGCAATGGAGGCTGACACCGGCCCCTACGAAGTCGGGTTGCGCTACAGCGACCCGAAGGATTTTCACGTGATCGCGGCCGGCCTGGCGCGGCGAGCGCGCTGTGGCTTGCAGCGGCCCCCTGCTGTGCAGGTGGCGACATGGAATCTGAAGGATTTCAATCGATCCGAATTGCGGCGCCAGGGGCTGGATGTGTATTCTCCCGATCAATTGCTGGCCGGCTGGTGGCAGGCGGAATCATCGCTCCTGGAAGTCGCTGTGCAGGCCGTGGCCGCCGATTCTGTTGCACTGGGCCACGCTCCCGAGCCGCTGTCTGCTACGTTGCAGCGCGAACGGTTATATCGCCTCGAGCGTCTGTTGACCGAAACACCAAGTATCGTGGTACTTCTCTGATAGCGCAGAGGTCAGTCGAGCGCAAGATTGGCGATGACCACCGTTGCATGCTCGGCACGGTGGTCACGTTGGGAGCGGAAATGGACTGGTCGATGGGCGGCAATTAGCCAGGGAGATCTCCTGTGATCGAGGGATTATTCAACTCCATCCTGCCATCCATCCAGCATTTCCATATGCTCGGTTATTGGGCCGCCTTCTTCGCAGCTCTGCTGGAGACGGCGCTTGTGGTTGGGCTATTTCTGCCCGGCTCGACGCTGTTGCTGCTGCTGGGGGCTTGGGCGGCCGGCGGCTACCTGGACTTTGGCGACCTGCTGTGGTTCGCCATTGCTGGCGCTGTCCTCGGCGATAACTTCAATTACTGGCTAGGAGAGCGCTACGGCCAGAAATGGACGCGTGGTGGTGTCTGGTTTCTGACCCCCAGTCATTTCGAGAAGGCCCACCGATTTTTTGAGCGGCATGGCGCCAAGAGCGTCTTCCTGGGGCGCTTCATACCGAGCGTCAAGGAAATCGCCCCATTCGTTGCCGGTACCGTGCAAATGAGGTATCGCACGTTCCTTTTCTGGAACTTCCTGGGGGCGATCGGATGGGGAGTGCAGTGGGTGGGCGGCGGCTATCTGTTTGGACAGTCGCTCAAGCTTGCAGAAACGTGGATGTCACGGGCCGGGATGGTGTTGGTGGCTGTGCTGATCGCATGGGCACTGCTTTGGCTCCTGCAACGCTTTGTCGTGCGCAAGGGTCGCGACGCGTGGCGGGTGGCGGTTTCGCTCATTCGTTCGATAAAAGAGGCTCTGGGCCGCAATGCCTACGTACGGCGATGGGTACGCCGACATCCAGCCAGCATCCGCTTCCTTGCGGGCCGTATCGATCGCACGCATTTTCAGGGCCTGCCGTTGACCGTTCTCGCCCTTGCGTTCACCTATGTGCTGGCCTTGTTCGCCGGCATCGTCGAGGACGTTGTCACCTCCGATCCAATTGTCGCGATTGACCACGCAACGGCCCAACTGGTTGCCACCTTTCGCGCACCGGCGGCCATTCCTCCGTTCGTGTGGATAACCGATTTGGGCCAGCTGCCGGTGGTCGGAGTGTTATTGGTGATAGGGGCGCTGCTGCTCTGGCTCGTGAACCGGAAATACGCGATTGTGGGTTTGCTGGTCTCCAGCTGGGGAGCGGTGGCTTTCAGCGCCCTGGGTAAGTTGGCCTTCGAGCGGCCGCGGCCAACGGAGGCTGTCCTGCTCGAAACTTCCTATTCGTTTCCAAGTGGGCACGCGACCATCGCCGTCGCCTTTTACGGTTTCGTGGGCTATCTGCTGATCCGCTCCGTGGCCCGGTGGAGGACGCGGGTCAACCTGTTTTTCTCGACGGTTGGGCTTGTCTTCCTGATCGGCCTCAGCCGCATCATGCTCGGCGCGCACTATTTGAGTGACGTCTGGGCGGGCTACCTGGTCGGCGCACTTTGGCTGATTGTGGGTATCAGCCTGACGGAATGGCTCAGTACTGGCGGGCGAATGGATTGGGATGCACCTGCCGAACCCCGCCGAAAAGCCGCGGCGTTCGGCTTGGTCGCGATTACGGCCGCCGGGTTCGTTGCCTATGCCGCCACTCGCACGCTGCCAGCCCCCGTTTCCGCACCGGAAGTAGTCATCCACGTCACTCAGCCTTTGGACGAAATGCTGCGTGCCGAGAAACTGACGAGCACATCTTCTCTGTTCGGCACGTCGGAGCAACCGCTATCGTTCGCCGTCGTCACACCAAGCGAGGACGCGTTATCCGCTCTTCTGAGCGGAGCAGGCTGGCTGCCCGCTGACAGTCCGGATCTGAAAAACCTGCTGCGCCTTGCACAACAAGGTCTGAGCTACACCACGGCACCGCTTGCACCGGCACTCTGGAACAACCGTATCAACGATCTCGCTTTCGAACGGCCGATTCAGAATGCCCAGGGCAAGGCCGTCATTACCGTCAGACTATGGCAAACGCCTTTCCGCTTCGGTGCGGAAAAGGTCTTCGTGGGGGTGACGCGGACGTACGACGGCATCCGCTGGGGCATTCTGCATACAGTTTCACCTGATGTGGATGCGGCAGCCGAACGATTCGTTGAATCGCTCAAGCAGTCCGGGCGACCATTGAATCTCTGCCAACGCTCGTTGACGGCTCCGATGACAGGCTCGTATCTGATGGGTGACCGTTTCTTCACACGGGGGCAGCTATGGCTGCTCGATCCGGGTGGCGGAACCGATGCCGCGGATCTTTGTGGCGCTCATGGGTCGGGCCAATGAAAAATCAGTCGGTTGGCAGTGAGCTGGAATGCGGCATAGAATGTGCGCATAATAGTATGCGCATGAGGCATGCATAATGCCGACCACACAAACTACCCACCGCCCGCGTACTCGCACGTCCGGCAAACGCGCCGTCAATCTCAGCCTGAGCAATGACTTGCTGGATGCTGCCAAGCGGCTTGGCATCAACGTCTCTCAGGTCTGCGATAGCCACTTGCGCGAGGTCGTTCAGTACGAACAGGCTCGTAAGTGGCGCGAGGACTATGTCGACTTTATCGCCGCCTACAACGCGACTGTCGAGGCCGAAGGCCTGCCATTGGATGAGTGGAAAAGCTTCTGATGGCGCGCTTTGATGTGTATGCAAATCCCGGCGGACACGCAGTCACCACGCCGTACCTGCTGGACGTGCAGAGTGATCTGTTTGATGGTCTGGATAGCCGGATGGTGATTCCGCTGCGCAGCCTTGAGCACTTCCCTCAGATCAGCCTACCGCTTCACCTTACGCCGGTGTTCACCATCAACGGGGCTGATTTCTTGTTGGAAACGCCCAAAATGGGGGCAGTACCACAGCGCGTCCTGAAAGTACCAGTGATGTCGCTCGCCACCGAGCGGGATCGGATCATCTCGGCGCTGGACTTTTTGTTCCTGGGTTATTAGCGCTTATCTGGGGGCGCCATGTTTGCGGCCCTGGCACCAAGGCCTTTCGCAATCGAGCGTTCCCCCTTCCCTGGCATCCAACTATACGCCTCGGATATTCCGCTCCAATGCCTCCAACAGGCTCTCAGCAGACACACCATATCATTACTTATGGATCGAGTTATGACGTCGAATGACGCACAATCTTTGGACGTCCGCGCGCTACGCGTGGTGATGGCCGTCGCCGTCAGCGGCAGCTTCACGGCAGCCGTGAGAACATCGGGCCGGGCTGGAGCGTTAGTCGGGTCGTGCCCCACGATCAACGGCCGCAAAGACCTGCAGCGCCAGTCGTCGGTGACTGCCACGCTGACAATACCGCGACCAAGACAGAGGCTTGACGATACGTACGTTAAAACGTACTATCTAGGCATATTGGGAGATCCACCATGTCCGCAACCCTGACTGCAACTGAGGCACGGGCGAACCTCTACCGCCTCATCGACCAAACCGCCGAGTCCCATCAGGCAATTCGAATTGCCGGCAAGCGCACAAGTGCCGTGCTGATCTCGGAAGCCGATTGGGACGCCATACAAGAGACCCTGTATCTGACCTCTGTGCCTGGCATGCGCGAATCCATCAAAGAAGGAATGGCAGAGCCCTTGGACAAGAGTGCCAAGGAGCTTGACTGGTGACTTGGCGGGTCGTCTATGCAAAGGTCGCCCTCAAGGATGCGAAAAGGGTAGCGGCGGCTGGCTTAAAAACCAACGTACAGGCGCTGAGTGCGGTCCTGGAAATTGACCCGTTCCAGAACCCGCCGCCTTACGAAAAACTGCTCGGCGATCTTTCCGGAGCCTATTCCCGCCGTATCAACATTCAGCATCGGTTGGTGTACGAGGTATTCATTCAGGAACGTGCCGTTCGTGTTTTAAGAATGTGGACACACTACGAGTAGCCTTCGAGCACACCGCCTCCCGTAACCGCCTGAATCCGCCTGAAAACAATAGGCTCTCAGGCAAGGCTTGAGGAATGGCACGACAGAACTACGGACAGACCTGGTGGGGCGCCCAGTGGCTGAATGCCCTCGCACACATTGATTACGACAATCGTCTGCCGCGTGGCCGCGGTTATGCCAACAAGGGAGCGGTGAGCGACCTGGTCGTGCACGGCGGCCTGATCCAGGCCAAAGTGAAAGGTTCCCGGGCGCGCCCCTACCAAATCCGCATCGAGGTACCGCCGATTCCCGAGGCAGACGCCAAACAGCTGCTGGCGCGAATTGCGGCCGACCCGGCGTTGATTGCACGTCTGCTTAATCGCGAGCTCGATCCCGCCCTGCTCGAACTGGCCGATCAGCTCGGTCTCAAGGTTTTCCCATCGCGCTGGAATGAACTTTCCATGCAATGCTCCTGTCCCGATTGGGCGGTCCCGTGCAAGCATTTGGCCGCCGTGATCTATCTGCTCAGCCGGGAAATCGACGGCAATCCCTTTCTGGTATTTTCGCTACGCGGGATCGACCTTGCGCAGGCATTGAAATCTCATGACATCCACATTGAACGGGAAGCGCAGGCAGCACTGCCGACGGTGACGGATCTGCTGCGAAGCACTGCAAGCACGCCTTCATGCACTGCTCCGACCGCGCTCGACCAGCTCGATTTCCGGGCCATTCCGGAGCTGCTGGAGCCGCTCCTGAAACTCTTGCCGGTGCGACCGGCCTGTTTTCCCAGTGGCGATCTGCAGGCGATTTACAAACGTCAGTTGACCTGCGCGGCGAAGCAGGCAAATCGTGTTCTGGATACCATATCCGGTGCGTACCATGATCCTGCCAGCCATCCCTTCCATTCCAATGATCGGCCGCGGATCGAGATTGACCAGACTTACACCCTTCAGCTTTCGGGCCTGATTGAGCCGAGCGACTGGGACGCGCTGGCGAGCACACTGGAGGCGCTGGAACCAGTGCGCTTGCCCGATGTGCAGCCGGAAGTGGCGGCGCTTCATTATGTCCGGCGCGCGGCACTGCATCTGCTGGCCGCCGGGGCGGTGACCGCACAGATCTTCTCGCTTGAAGGCCGGGAGATCGGCCTGCGCTGGGTACCCGCCATTCTTGATGATCGGGTCCACGTGTTCATGCAACACCTGGCGGGGGGCCTGCCGGCCGGAATGGTTCGCTACCGCAACGGCCAACGCGCTGCCGAAATCCGCTCCGAGGCGCAGGCCACAACATTGTGCTCACTGTTTCTCGATCATTTCATGCGGCAGTGGACCGTTGATCAGAAGCAGAAGTTGCGGGACGACAAGACCCTGGCCCTTTTCTTCAGTACCGGGCGTGCCCGCTATGATGGCCCGGGGGAAGGCGCGATAGCCGCCGGTATCCAGGCTTGGCTGGCTCGCCACCATCTCGCGCGCCATGTCCACAACCCGGTGCTCTGCCTGGACGAGACGCGCCACGGCGATTTCGCGGTTTCAGTCGCGGTCGGAGACGGTGCCGGCGAAAAAGAACCCGTGCCGCTGTCAGCCGTGCTCACCCAGGCATCCTGGGCCGCGGCCCGGTTCGCTGTCCTGCAAGACGTCTCCTTGCTCGCTGAAGTCTTTCCACCCTTGCATGGCTATGTGCGTGACGGGGCCAAAACGCCCATTACCCTTGCCGCTAGCGGATTGCCGGAGCTGCTGTTCGACACTTTGCCGGTGATCCGCCTATTGGGTATCCACATACTCATGCCCAAGGCGCTGGAGCGCTTGTTGCGCCCCCAACTGTCCCTACGGGTGCGCGGTCCAAAGACTGCAGATGGTACGGGTCTGCTGAAAGCTGATCAGGTATTCACCTTCGATTGGAAGGTGGCACTGGGCGACCACCTGCTCAGCCAGAGTCAATTCGAAAAATTGGTGGCGCATGCCACCGGCGTGGTCCGCTTCAAGGGCGAGTATGTCTATCTCGATCCCCACGACATCGAACACCTGCGAGCACAACTCCAGCGGCCACCGCGCCTTGAGGATGCAGAGTCCCTGCGTGTCGCGCTGGCGGGCGAATATGCCGGTGCGGCGGTGGCCCTGGATGCGCGGGCACGGCGTATCATCCGGGGTCTGATGACGGTTGGCGACGTTGCCTTGCCCACGGGTCTCGTTGCCAGGCTCAGGCCCTATCAGCTGAATGGCTATGCTTGGCTCTATCGCAATGTCCGTATTGGGTTCGGCAGTGTGATTGCCGATGACATGGGCCTGGGCAAGACTGTGCAGGTGATTGCCACTTTGCAAAAACTCAAGGAAGAGGGGGTGCTGCGCAATGCGCGAGCGCTGGTCGTGGTGCCCACGAGTTTGCTCACCAACTGGCAGAAGGAAATCGCGCGTTTCGCACCTGGGCTGACTGTGGACGTCTTTCACGGCGGCACTCGCAAGTTGAGTGAAAAACGTCCGGACGTGCTGCTGACGAGTTACGGTGTGGCCCGCCGCGAAGCGGCCACGCTCAAGGCCCTGGCCTGGCAGATCCTGGTGGTGGACGAAGCCCAGAATATAAAGAATCCGGCTGCCGCCCAGACCAAGGCGATCAAGAGTATCCCGAGCCGCTGCCGCATCGCCATGAGCGGCACGCCGGTGGAAAATCGCCTGTCCGAATACTGGAGCATCATGGATTTTGCCAATCGGGGCTATCTTGGCAGCCCCGCCTGGTTCGCCAGGGAATTCGCCGTGCCCATCCAGAGCCACCACGACGTGCGGGCAATCGAGCGCTTCCGGCGCGTCACTACCCCCTTTCTGTTGCGTCGGCTGAAGTCCGACAAGCGCATCATCGACGATCTGCCGGAAAAGATCGAGCAAGACCAGTACTGCACTCTCACTCCGAGGCAGACCGCGCTCTATGAATCCGTGGTAGGAGAAGGTCTGCGCGCCATTCGCGGCGAATCCAGCGGTTTCAAGCGCCAGGGCCTGGTGCTGCAGATGATCCTCGCCCTGAAACAGATCTGCAATCATCCCGCTCAATACTTGAAAGAGCCCCGTGCCGAGGCCGCGCTGTCGGGCAAGGCTGAACGCTTCCTGGAACTCATCGATGAGATCTACACCAGCCACCAGAAGGTGCTGGTCTTCACCCAGTTCCGCGAAATGGGCAAGCTCCTGAGCGCATGGCTGGGTGAACGCTACGGGCAGGGCCCTCTGTTCCTGCACGGCGGTGTCGCCAGAAACAAACGTGACGCGATGGTCGAGCATTTTCAAAATGATTGCACCGAACGTGTGTTCATCCTTTCGCTCAAGGCGGGTGGTACGGGGTTGAATCTGACCAGCGCCGCCAACGTGATCCACTATGACCTGTGGTGGAACCCTGCCGTCGAGTCCCAGGCGACCGACCGCGCTTATCGCATCGGCCAGCGCAAGACGGTCCAGGTCCACCGTCTCATCACGCGTGACACCTTCGAGGAACGTATCAATGAACTGATCCGCGCCAAGCGTACGCTGGCTGATCTGACTGTAGGCGTGGGTGAAAAATGGCTCGGCAGTTTGAGTGATGAAGAGTTGACGGGGCTGTTCACACTGAGCCCCTATTCCGCGTCGAGCCAGGACGTCGCAGGTAATTAAAGGTACAGCAAAAGTAACACAGCGCGACACCGCCCAGCGGCCTGACAACAGGCGAGCGGCAGGGATCAAGAACTAGAACCTGTCGGCCCGAAACGGTGCCATATCGGTTTGCGTGGGCTCACCCGCCAGCATGGCCGCCAACAGCCGCCCCGTGGTCGGACCCAGCGTAAACCCCTGGTGGCCATGGCCAAAGGCGAACCACAGGTTCTTATGGCGAAGGGCAGGTCCGATGACCGGGTTCATGTCTGCGATGCAAGGACGCGCGCCGCGCCAGACTAGATCGTCCTTCCGTTTCGCGAGCGGGAAAATCTCCCGTGCGGCTCGTTCGGCCGCCAGGAGCTGACGCATACAAGAAGGATCATCCGCTCGCGCCAGCTCGGCGCCCGTCGTCAGGCGAATCCCCATACGTTTCGGCGACAAGGTATACCCCCTGTCGTGGTCGAAAATGGGGAAATTAAGCTTCACGCCTGGGGCGGGTTCGTAGTGCATGTGGTAGCCGCGCTGAACGAACATCGGAATCGCGTAACCGAGGTTCTTGAGCATAGGGATGGACCACGGCCCCGCTGCAAGAACCAGCGCTTCACCAGTCAAAGTGCCATTACGCAACCGCAGCGTCCATCCGCTGCCGGACGGTGCCATGGACAGTACATCCGACTCCACGAACGTGCCTCCTTCCGCCAGGAAACTTCTCGCATAGGCATCCACGAGCCCGCCCGGATCGCTCACCGACCACGCATTCTTCCACCACACGGCACCGACTGCGTCATTCGACAGGGCCGGCTCCAACTCATGCAACTGCTGCCGGTCGCACGCCTCGAATTCCACCCCATGTGATCGATGCGCACCATCCGCTGTCGCGATCCCAGCGCCCAGCGTGTCCAGGTTCCTGTACACCTGCAGCCAGCCCTCCCGATTGATCAACGCATCCGCGCCCGAAGCTGCGATCAATGCCTGATGATCATCGGTGCAATGCACGATAAGGGACGCATACGCCCGTGCGATGCGCTCGAATGCCTGCGGTGAGGACTCGCGCCAGTAGCGCCAGAGTATAGGGGCTTCGCACACCATAGCCGTCAAGCGGTATTGAACGTCGATGGCACGGTTCGGCAGGATTCTCAGGATATCAAACCACGATCTCGGAAACGGGTGTGGCTCGATCGCCTCGCGTTGAATCAGGCCGGCATTTCCAAAAGACGTCTCCTGACCGGGTTTCCGGCGGTCAACCAGCGTGACCTGATACCCGCGACGCGCAAGATGCCACGCAATGCTGACGCCCACCATGCCAGCGCCCAAAACCAAGATCGAAGTTTCTTTCATACTGCTTGTGCCGCGCCCGCCACGGGCCTCTCAGAGACGGAAATCCTTCAGGAAAGACGCCAACCGTGGGGACCGAGGGTGTAGAAAGAGTGCGTCAGGGGCTCCCTGCTCCTCGATGCGCCCTTCATTCATGAACAGGACCCTATCCGAAACGTTGTAGGCAAAATGCATTTCGTGCGTCACCAGAATCATGGTGGTGCCATCTTCGGCCAACGAGCGCACAGTGTTGAGGACTTCTCCGACGAGTTCAGGATCCAACGCCGAGGTGACCTCGTCGAACAACATGACGCGCGGCTCCATGGCGATCGCGCGCGCAATGGCGACACGCTGCTGCTGCCCGCCCGAGAGCTGGCTAGGCTTATGGTCCTTGCGGCTCAGCATCCCCACGCGATCGAGCCAGTGTTCAGCCTGCGATCGGGCCTCTGCCTTGGGAAGGCCGCGCACTTTGACGAGGCCCAGCGTCACGTTATGCAGCGCACTGAAGTGGGGAAACAGGTTGAACGACTGAAACGCCATACCGGTCATGGCGCGCTGCTTGGCGATCACGGATTCCTTGTTCCGGATCCGGCGCCCATTACGAATGTCATAGCCAATCGGCCGCCCGTCAATACGGATTTCACCGCTCTGGAATTCTTCCAGCAGGTTGATGCAGCGCAACAGCGTGGTCTTGCCTGACCCGCTGGACCCTATGATCGAGATGACCTCGCCCTCCTGGACGTCCAGATCGACGCCCTTCAGGATCTCCAGATCACCATAATTTTTATGCAGACCCTTGATGGAAACGATAGGGCCTTTCTCATCCTGCATCTTCATCACGCTAACCTGCTATCAACATATTTCCCGAACCGTTCCAGGGAATAATCCAGCAATAGATAAAAGATTCCGCAAACCAAATAGAGCGGCATCGTCAGAAAGGTCCGACCAATGACTTCCTGCGTACGCATGATCAGCTCAGGGGCACCAATAATGGACAGCAGGGTCGTGGCCTTGACGATCTCCACGGCCGCATTTGTCCAGGTTGGGATCATCTGCCGGAGCGCCTGTGGCAAGAGCACGAACATGAACCGCTGCCAGAACGTCAGACCAATCGCCTTGCCCGCGTCAGTCTGCCCTTGCGGCACGGCCTGCAGGGCTCCGCGTACGACCTCGCCGACGTGGGACGCGCAAAACAGCGACAGGCCGAACACTCCCGCCTGCGTAGCCGTCAGGTTGACGCCAACGATCGCCGGGACATAGAAAGCCGCCAGCATCAGCACGAGGACAGGAATGCCTCTGAGAATGTCCGTATACAGCCGGGCGACTGACCGCAGGATGCGGCCGCCATACGTCAACGCAAGGCCCACGAGCACACCCAACAAGGTCCCCAGGATAATCGACAGCAGTGCCACACCGATCGTCAGCCAGAACCCAGCCAGCAGAGCGTCTCTTGCTTCCCAAACGACTTGAATGATATTTGCCATCAGGACGATCCGGTGCCTCGATGAAAGGGCGGCGTATCGCGCGCCTCCTTATCTCTTGACCGCCTCCGTAACATAGCGCCTCTCGAGGAATCTGAGGCCGAGGGCGATCAGGTAGCAGGTCACGACATACATGATCGCGGTCGTAAGCCATACTTCCACCGCCCGAAACGTCTCCGTATTCAATTTCTCGGCATAGAACGTCAATTCAGGGATGGCGATGATGGATGCGATCGATGTGTCCTTGAACAGGGAGATAAAGTTATTGCCCAGGGACGGCAGCGCATTCTTCATCATGATTGGAAAGGTGACGTAGAACCTGACCTGCATCGGCGTAAGCCCGATCGATTTCCCGGCTTCGATGACACCCACCGGAACGGCCAGCAGCCCGCCCCGGAAGACTTCGGACAGATAGGCACCCGAGTAGACCGCCAGTGACGCAATGAAGCTTTCCAGCTTCCCCATCCGCACGCCCACATCCGGGAGTGCAAAGAACGCAAACAACACAATCAGCAGAATGGGGAGATTCCTGACCACGGTCACATAAACATTGGCCGTCTTGCTGATCCACCGGCGAGACGAAAGCGAAGCAAAGGCGGAAACAAGACCAATGAAACAGCCGATCCCGATGGAAACCACCGCAAGAAACAAGCCCAGACCGAGCCCCGATAGGAGCTCGTGCCAGTTGTTCCAAATTACTGCGAAGTTTACGTCGTACGCCACGGCCACCTACCGCCACACAATTCGCGCTCAGCGGAATTCAGCCGGAAAGCCGATCTTCGGTGCGGGGACCTTTTCGCCAAACCATTTTTCAAAAGCCTGCTGATAGGCGTCGAAGTCCACACCCATCATGGCCTGTTCGAGGACGGTGTTGACGTAATGCAGCCAAACCGGCTGACCCTGCCGGACCGCGCACGCATACGTTTGCGGGTTCCAGTAATACCCCGCGTCTATATATTGATCAGGTTTCTGCTTGATGAACCACTTGAGCGAAGATACGTCCGTGGCAGCGGCATCGGCCCGATTTGAATTGAGCGCCTGATACATCAGGTTGGGGTCGTCGTACTGATCGACCTTGGCATTCGGCAAAGCGGCATGGACCATAGATTCCGCGAAGACATTCTTCAAGACGGCAACATCCACCTTGTTCCCGGCTGCCTTCAGGTCATCGTAGGTTTTGTATTTCCCAGCCTTTTGCATCATGAACCCGACACCCTCGCGGTAATAGGCCACTGTGAAGGCCACCTGTTGCGCGCGCCCCCCCGTGACGGTCATGAACTGGCAGGTAATGTCGACCTTGTCCGTAGCGATGTTCGGAACCCGGGATGAATCAGACTGGATGACGAACTTCACCTTGGCGGGATCATTGAACAGGCTCTTTGCGATGATCCGCGAAATATCGATGTCGAATCCGACCAGATTACCCTGTGCGTCCTTGAAATGCCAGGGAGGATTGGACGAACCCGTACCGACGACGAGTTCGCCTCGATCGAGAATTTCGTGCAGCCTGTCCTTTGCAGTTGCCACCGTGGTTGCACCAATCGCCGCCACCGTTACCGCAATGATGCTGAGAAACTTTAAAGTTGGCTTCATGATCGTTACCCTCGAACTCGACATTGATGATCCAAGAATGAAATATCGATGGCAACAAGATCACGGGCCAGAATGCGTGAATCGGCTATCCGTTTTTATAGGTCACTGATAACGTTACCATCGCGCTGTTCAGCTTAACATTGCGCCAGAGGCGCGATTCATAGGTAATATCCCTAGGGAATCCCTGAGTGGCGGCTTGGTATGGCGGCTACGCGGTGCGCGGCTTGTAGGCCGTGACATCCACCTCGATCTTCGCATCCACCATGAGGGGGGATTGGACGGTAGAACGCGCCGGACGATGTGGCCCGAAGCACTCCATGTAGACGCGGTTGAAGGCGCTGAAATCCCGCGCATCATCGAGCCAGACGCTGACCTTGCAGACGTCTGACAGCGTGCAGCCACCCAGTGCCAAGATCTTGCTGATGTTCTCGAAAACCTGGCGCGTCTGCGTCTCTATGCTGCCCCCGACCAGTTCGCCCTTCGCGTTGAAGGGCGCCTGCCCCGAGACAAAGACGAAGTCACCCGCACGCACAGCAGGAGAAAACGGCCGCTGGCGGCGATCCGACGCGGTAGGCCCGATGCCAAGCAGTTCTAGATTAGTCATTCGCTGCCTTCCTCTGTCAAGGCTGCGCCCACATCACAAACATTGCGAGATGTGGGTGGTATGAATGTCGGACAAGGGCGTCCGGCAAAGGTCGGGCCCAGCTTATACGATTCCCACAATGCCTTCAAGCCGCATGCCGCCGCACCGCGGTCCTGCCTTGGCCACTGTCTGGCACCGCTTGTCGCTGCAGGGTAAGCACCAATATTTCGCCGGAAATGTTGACGTTAGCATTTCCGACATACCAATGTTAACGTCAACATAAAGGGAAGCCACATGCAAACACCATTGACCCCGCAAATCCGTGGCATCCCCATCGGCATCAGTACAGATAGAGACAGCATCGCGTCCCTGCAGCTGCGTCCCAGCAGCGGCAACATGCCCCTGCCAGTATTGACGTTGGACGAGGCTCAGTTCCAGGCCAACACTCGCCTGATGCTGCAGTTCTGCAGCCAGAACGGGCTGAAGATCGCCCCGCACGCCAAGACCCCCATGTCGCCGGACCTCGCCAAGCGGCTGATCCAGGCGGGGGCCTGGGGGGCATCGGTGGCTAATCTCCAGCAGGCCGCCGTCCTGCTGGCCCACGGGGTAGACCACCTCATCCTCGCCAACGAGATCGGTGGGCGACGCTCGGGCGAAAGGCTGGGCCAATTGCTCGCACAGTACCCCGATGCCGAGTGCCTGGTCTTTGCAGACTCTCCGCAAGCGCTGGACGCGCTGGCTGCCGCAGGTCAGACACGCAAGAAGCCGATTTCCGTCTTGCTGGAACTGGGGGCCGGCCGATGCGGCGCCAGAGACCTCCCGGCCCTCAAGGCGCTGGCGAGCCACGCACTGGACTTGGGTGGCCTTATCGCGGTTCGGGGCATCGCCGCTTACGAAGGCTCGGCCGAAGCGGACAGCGAAGAGGCCAAGCTGGAAAAGATCCGTGCCCTGCTGCAGCTCTGCACGCAAGCGGCAACCCATGTGCGCAGCACCTTCCACCTGCACAAAGTCGTCTTTTCCGTGGGCGGATCACATTATTTCGATCTGGTTTGCGAGGCCGTCCGCCAGGCCGGCATACCCGGACTGGTTCCCATCCTGCGCAGCGGCGCCATCTTCTTTCTGGATCACGGCGTGTATCAACGGTCGCTGCAGGAGATGGACGCACGCTGCCGCGATGCGCATGGCCATCCCACAAGTCCTGCTGCGCAATTTGCCCCCGCCATGCGTCTGTGGGCCGAAGTCCTGTCCCATCCCGAGCCCGATCTGTACATCTGCGGTATTGGCAAGCGCGACGTCTCGCACGATCTGGACCTGCCCGTGCCGCTAGCTGTCTACCGTGACGGGCTGCGCATTGCGGAGCGCACGGCCATTGCTGCCGTCAAGGTCACCGAGCTCAACGACCAGCACGCCTTCCTCACCGCCCAGGCGGCCTCGGCCCCTGTGCTGCAACCCGGCGACATCATCGAGTTCGGCATCTCGCACCCTTGCACATGCTTCGACAAGTGGAACCTGATCTACGGCCTGCAAGGCGACACTATTGCCGCTGCCTATAGAACCTGCTTCGGCTGAAGACCAGCATCGCCATGCAGCTGCGATTCTCCCAACTCGAACGCTTTCAGGACCAGTTCGTAGCCGGCCTGGTCACGACCGTCGAACTCACACTGGTCTGCGTCGTCGCGGGCCTGCTGATCGGGCTGTTGTGTTCGGCACTCCAACAGCGCGGACGACCTGTCGTACGGCGCATCGTCTACGGCTACGTCGAGATCTTCCGCAATACACCCTCGCTCATCCAGCTCTTCGTCTTCTACTTTCTGCTGCCCGACGCAGGGGTCCTGCTCACGCCCTTCGGGGCGGCAAGCGTGGCGCTGAGCCTGTACTTCGGCGCCTACATGAGCGAGATCATCCGCTCAGGCCTGGATTCGATTCCGGCCGCCCAATCCGAAGCCGGGGCCTGCCTGGGGTTGAGCACATACCAGATCTACCGCCATATCATCCTCGGACCCGCCCTACGCAACATCTATCCCTCGATGGTGGTGCAGATCATCATTCTCCTCCTTGGGACATCGCTCGCGTCGCAGATCTCGGTCAACGAACTCTTTCAAGCAGCCACCTTCGTCGAAAGCCGCAGCTACCTGAGCTTCGAAGTCTATACCATCCTGTGTGCCATCTACTTCTGCCTGGTGCTGGTCACCAAACTGCTGACGTCCTTGATCGGCAGACTGGCATTCAGATGGCCAATTCGCAGGTGACTCCATGAGATTCATCAGTTTCATCGACTTGGTTTCCCTGGTGGCCGCTTTGCGCTGGACTGTCGGGCTCACCCTGATCGCCGTTGCACTGGGCGGGCCCTTGGGATTGGTACTCGCCCTGATGAAGGCCTCGCGCGCGAGGCTGCTCGACGCACTCGCGTCCGCCATTCTGCAGCTAATCCAGGGAATTCCGCTGCTGGCTCTGCTGATGTTCTTCTACTTTGGCGTCCCGGTCTTCCTCGGCATCAACATCCCGCCGCTGGCGGCCGTAAGCATCGCATATGTAATCTTCACCGGCGTGTATTTCGGCCAGATCTGGGGCGGCAGCATCCTGGCCATCAAGCAGGAGCAGTGGGAGGCGGGGGCTTGCCTGGGTCTGCGCAAGGTGCACCAGTTCTTCTACATCATCATGCCGCAAGCCTTCAAGATCTCGCTGCCGGCATCGGTCAGCTTCCTGGTGCAACTCGTCAAGGGCACTTCGCTGGCTTCCGTGGTGGGCTTCGTCGAGCTCACCCGCGCCGCCCAGGAAGTCAGCGCAGCCACCTTCCAATCCACGCTGACCTACACCACGGCCGCGGCCCTGTATTTCCTGATCTGCTTTCCGCTGACCCTCTGGTCGCGGCGCCTGGAGAAATCCCTCGATGGCACTCATTGAAATCAGCGACGTTCACAAACGATTCGGCGACAACGAAGTCCTGCGCGGGGTTTCCCTGCAGGTCGAGAAAGGTGAGATCGTCGCCATTCTGGGGAAATCCGGCTCGGGCAAATCGACCCTGCTGCGATGCATCAATGCGCTGGAAAGTGTCGACAAGGGCGGCATCACCGTCGAAGGCATCCGCGTTCATCAGCACATGCCCCACCTGCGGGCCTTTCGTCAGCGCCTGGGCATTGTGTTCCAGCAGTTCAACCTGTTCCCGCACCTGACAGTCGAACGCAACATCACGCTGGCGCCACTGCTCACTGGCAAGATCCGCAAGGCACAAGCCAGGGCACTGGCACTGCACACACTCGAACAGGTGGGCCTCACCGAAAAGCTCAAAGCCTACCCGATCAACCTGTCGGGTGGCCAGCAACAGCGCGTCGCCATTGCCCGCTGCCTAGCCATGGAACCTGACATCATGCTCTTTGACGAAGTCACCTCGGCGCTGGATCCGGAGCTGGTCGGGGAAGTCCTCAAGGTCATGGAAAATATGGCACGCCAGGGCATGACCATGGTCTTGGTCACACATGAGATGAGCTTCGCACGCAACGTTGCCACCAAGGTAGTCTTCATGCACAACGGATCCATCCGCGAGGAAGGCACACCCACCGAAATCTTCGATTCCCCTCAAACCCCAGAACTCAAAAACTTTCTGGGAAACCCCTAGGAGACAACACCATGCTGAAGAATGTCCTCAAACTCCTGCTGATCGGCTGTGTCACAGTCGCTACCAGCACCCCGGCCAGGGCAGCAGACACGCTCCAAGACATCCTCTCGGCTGGTAAAGTCCGCATCGGGGTCCTGTCGGATGCCGCACCCTGGGGTTTCAAGGGCGCCGACGGCTCACTGCAAGGGCTGGACATCGACCTTTCGAAGCAGCTCGCCAAAGAAATGGGCGTCAAACTGGAGCTGATCCAGGTCACGGGCGCAAGCCGCATCCCCAGCCTGCTGTCCAACAAGGTGGACATGCTGATCGCCGCAGCGGGTGCCACACCGCAGCGCGCGTTGCAAGTCATGTTCTCGCAGCCCTATGCAGCCGTGGACCTGGGCGTCTACGGAGGGCCGAAGATGCAGGCCGCCAAAACAGCTGACCAGCTCAAGGGCGACACCATCGCCGTGGCCAAGGGCACCACGCTGGACGTCTGGCTCACGGACCACGCAAAGGACGCGCGGATCATGCGCTTTGAAGACACCCCGTCGGCCATCAAGGCCTACCTGAGCGGTCAGGCGCAGTCCTTCGCCGAAAACAGCGCCATTGCCAAAAAGGTGAACGAAGACAACCCAAACGCCCAGACGGAACTCAAATTCCTGATCCGGCAGTCGCCCGCGCACGTCATGGTGGCCCAGGGTCAGCAGAACCTGCTGAACTGGATCAACACCTTTCTGTTCAGCGAACGCATGAGCGGCGAGCTCTCGTCGCTGCAGACCGAATGGTTCGGCAAGGCTCAGAATCTGCCACTCATGTAAACCCGTTCTCTTGCAAGCACGGCCGAGGCACGCCCGAACGCGCTCACGCACAAACCCTCATACTCAGTCATCGGACACATTCAGACTATGCACACCGGCGTTTTCACCGATATCCCCTTTGACCAGGATGGCCAGCACCACGGCTTCATCAGCATCCCGTTTTCAGTGGATCGCTCGCCGTACTACCAGATCAAGATCCCAGTCTATCGCCTCAAGAACGGCGACGGCCCCAGACTCCTGCTCATGGCCGGCAACCACGGCGACGAGTACGAGGGCGAGATCTGCTTGAGCAAGCTCACGCGCCTGCTCAAGCCACAAGACATCCAGGGCGAAGTCACTCTCATCCCGTTCCTGAACCTGCCGGCCGTCATGGCCGCCCGCCGGGGGTCGCCGCTGGATCATGAAAACCTCAACCGCTGCTTTCCCGGCGACCCGTCCGGCACGCCCTCGCGGCGGCTGGCCTACTATCTGGAACATGACCTCTTCGGCAGGCACGACGTGGTCTTCGACATCCACTCAGGCGGTACCACCATGGCGCACCTACCCTTGGTGCTGGCGGAAGAACAGGAAAAGCAGGAACGCATGCAGGCGGTCGAGTCGCTGCTGAGCTGCATGGACGTGCGCTACGCGCTCATTGCACGCAATGGTGCACAAGCACCTACCTCCATGGCTGCCGCCGCGCGCGCCGGCATTCTGGGAATCAGCGGCGAGTTCGGCGGCGGCGGTGCCGTCACACCCCATACTCTGGCCACGCTGGAACACGCCCTGAACCAGCTGATGCTGAAACTGGGAATCACCCGCGAGCGTATCTTCCCGCATTCAGCCGAGAATTCCCCCTATACTGGCAGCATGAGTTTTCTGAGCCTCACTTCTCACGAACAGGCGATATACGCCACGCGTCGCGGATGGTTCGAACCCGCTGCGGAAGTGGGCGACGAGGTCCGAGAAGGCCAGACGGCAGGCTGGCTGCACGACTTCCAAGACTGCACGGCCCCACAGAAGGAACTCAAGTTCAAAGTTTCCGGGGTTGTCATCTCGCGTCGCCTGAGCGTCGATTCGGAAGCCGGCGACTGCCTCATCCAGGTAGGCGTACTCGCCGCCGCTCACTGAGATGGTCAACCCGCATACCCAACTGACCCCGTCGCAGCCGGCGTACGACGCCGTTCTGCGGATTCCTGATTCCCACGGCCGGGAGAGCCCGACCACGTCGTCCGGGAAACGGGGCGTAGGCATCGTCGAAATCGCCCGCATGGCGGGAGTCTCCAACATCACCGTATCGCGCGTCCTACGCAATCCGAATGTGGTCTCGGAAAAAACCCGAGAGAAGGTCCGAGCAATCATACGGCGCACAGGCTATGTGTCTCACCCCTATGCCAGAGCGCTGCGCGTCGGGCACTCCAGCCTTGTACTCGCCTTCGTTTCGTCCATGATCAGCCCCCAATACTCGGTGGCGATGCAGCACTGCTCGGATCTGCTCGAAGCACACGACTATCAGCTGCTAACGGGCCTGACGTCCTACTCCTACCCCAAAGAAACGGCTGGTATCTCGACACTGCGCGCCATCCGTCCCGCAGCCGTCCTATTTACGGGCGTCATTGAGCTCGAACGAAATCGGCAGGCCCTTCGAGATCTCGGGGTTCCCATCCTGGAATCTTGGGCCTACCCGCGCGATCCCATCGACATGCTGATGGGCTTTTCAAACTACGACTGCGGGCGCCTGGCCGCCACTTATATCTACGAGCGTGGCTGCAGGCGCGTGTTGTTCATCGGCCGCCAGGGCGGACGCGGCAAGCTGCGGCAAAAGGGCTTTCTGGACACCGCTACAGCCTGTGGCATGACGGTCATCGACAGCATTCTGCTCGAACCGCAGAACCTGTACAACGGCCGCGCCGTCTACCAGCGCATCAAGCCCGGCCTGCAGCCGCAGGACGGCATCTTCTGCGCCAACGATGTGCTTTCGCTCAGCCTGTTCGAGGAAATCAAAAACGATTCCCGTCGGGGCCGGCCAAGACCCACGCTCGTGGGCTTTGGCGACATTCCCCACATGACGCAGGCCGCACTCGAACTTCCGGTCGTGGGGATGGACAGCGCCCTCCTGGGCACCAAAATGGCGCACATGATTCTGGCCCGGCTGCAGGGCAACACGGCAGAATCGTGGATCGATTACGTCCCGGTACAGATCCACGAACCCAGTTGAGACGAGGGCGGCGCGCCGCCCCAGGCAAAGGCGCAAAAACCTGAATGTCCCGTGTATTGACCGGCTTTTCCAGAAACCAACATTTGGCGATTTCAGAAGGCGCTGGGAATTCCAGCTGAAAACCTGATTCAGCCCACTGCACCTGGGTGACAGGAGCCGCGCGACACCCCCCACTATTCGCAGGCCGCCAGACTGGCGGCGCGAACGCGGACGAGGCTGAGAACAGTAGCCAGCGCGGTGGCCGCGACAGCAATCCACAGGCTCCACCGCACTGATCCCAGCAGCGCGGCCTGCGTACCGCCCTGCGCGGACACGTTGAGAACGATCCCCACAATGGCCAGGCCCAGGCACTGCCCAAATGTTCGCACGATCGCGAGCACGCCCGAGGCGTAGCCGCTGTTTTCGCGGGCAACGTTCGACAGCATTTCCCGGTTGTTGGGACTCTGGAAGACGCCGAACCCGGCGCCGCAGAAGAAGCAGCGTACTGCAATGTCCCAAACGCCATCCCCCGAAGGTAGCAATGCCAGCGACGCAAGCGCTGCAACCAGGACGACCAGGCCCAGCGTGGATATCGTGGCAGGTGAATATCGGTCGGCCAATCGACCGGCATGCGGCGCCACCAGCACGATACCGACGGGCCAAGGCATGAACAGCAGGGCTGTTTCCAGAGCGCTGTAGCCATATGCACGCTGAAAGAGGAACGGCAGTGCAACAAAGGTAATGCCCTGCCCTACGAAAGCCATCATCGACGTCAACGCCGCTGCAGAAAACCGGACAGAATTGAACATGGCGGGCGGCAGCAGAGGCTCTTCGGCGGAATACAGACGCCAGATGAAACCCGCGCCCGCCAAAGCGGCGAGGACCACATATCCACCATCCCCCGGTTGCGCCGTTCGATTGGTCGCGAGAACCAGGGCTCCCACCAGCACGGCGGACAGCATGCCCCCCACCGCATCAAACGGGTCGCGGGCGGGAGTCTGCAGATCACGCACGAACCCGACGCCCAGTCCCAGCGCAGCCGCCCCAGGGATGACGTTCAGCACGAATATCCAGCGCCAACCCCAGGCGTCGAGCAAGGTACCGCCGATGATCGGCGCGATTGCCGTACTGGCGGCAATGAGCAAGGCATTCAGGCCCAGAATGCTACCCAGCAAGCGGCTGGGAAATACCGAGCGCAGAATGGCAGGGCCTATGCTGACGACGGCGGCGCCCCCCAGGCCCTGCAGCACTCGCATGGCCACCAGTACGGGGGCGTCAGGCGCCAGCGAACACCCCAGGGAGGCCAGCGTGAACACCGCCAGGCCCGACAAGAATAGTGGCCTGAATCCCAGGCGACGCGACAGTGCAGCAAAAATGGCCAACGTCATGGCGACCGACAGAAGGTACCCGTTGGCAAACCACACCGCCATTTGCGGCGTCACCCGCAGTGAAGTGGCCATCTGCGGCAAGGCGATATTGATCGCCGATCCGTCGAACACCACCATGGCCGTCGCCATCATGAGCGCCATCATCGCTGGTGCGCGCTCACGACCCCTCAACCCATCATCTCCCGGCCTGTCCTCAAATAACTCCATGTGTCACCTGCCACCTGTCTGATCGATGGAGAAAATATAATGATCAGGACAATGAGGCGGAAGACGCATCGACATTATCAATATATTGCATGGAACGCCTCATATTGGAAGTGGTGCTGGATCCACCTTGCTTGGGGGACCAAAGACGATGATGGGATCAGACCTCAACCTGCTCGCCGCGCTGGACGCACTGCTGGCAGAAAGCAGCGTAACCGCGGCCGCCCGCCGCTGCGGCCTCAGTACTTCCGCCATGAGCCGTACGCTGGCCCGCCTGCGGCGAATCACTGGCGATCCGCTGCTGGTGCGCGCCGGCCGGCGCATGGTACCGACCCTGCACGCCCGGGACATTCAGGAACGAGTCCGCAACACGCTCCTGGAAGCAAGAGCGCTCCTCCAGCCGGACATCCAGGAGCTGGACATCTCCAGCCTGACCCGGTCGTTCTCCATCCGCGCCAATGAAGGGTTCATCGAGGTATTCGGACCACGCCTGATCTCCGCAGCCGAACAGCAGGCACCCGGAGTCTGCCTGCTCTTCACCCCAAAAGCCGAAAAGGATTCCCGGTACCTGAGGGAAGGAATCGTCGATCTCGAAATCGGCGTGGTCTCCAACATGGGGCCGGAGATCCGGATACAGGCATTGTTCCGCGACCATTTCGTCGGCGTCGTCCGCGCAGGGCACCCGCTGCTGGCGCAACCGACGGTCACCGCCAGCGCTTACGTCGAATATGGCCATGTGGCAGCATCGCGGCGTGGGCTTGCTCATGGGCCGGTCGACGATGCATTGACGGGCATGGGCCTCACGCGCAGGGTCGTCAGTGTCGTACCAGGGTTCCCGGCCGCGCTGGCCGTGGCCGTGGCGTCTGATCTGATTGCCCTGCTGCCCGCCTCGTATCTACCCGCCCCACCGCCCGGCGAAGCGCAGCGCAGCCCTTTCCATGCCTTCGAGCTGCCGTTTCCCACACAGACCATCACGGTCTCGCAGATGTGGCATCCGCGTCTCGCCAGAGATCCGGCCCACCAGTGGTTGCGGCAACTCGTCCGGCAGACTTGCCTTGAACGCACCAGAAACGGATGCTTCTGAAGCTCGGGGCTACTCCGGTATGAAATCTCGCCGTATGTCGTGCTCCGTTCCTCCCTTCGTCGTCCTCGATGCCTATGTGCTGATGTCGACACTGCAGCGTCGATTGCTGCTGCGCGTGGCCAACCAGGGCGTATTCCGGCCGATCTGGACCGAACGCATCGGCGAGGAATGGCGCTGCAACGCGGCCCCCTACGAAGGCGGGTTGCGCTACAGCGACCCGAAGGATTTCAATCGATCCGAATTACGGCACCAGGGGCTGGACGTGTATTCCCCCGATCAATTACTGGCCGGCTGGTGGCAGGCAGGATCATCGTGCCACGAGCCGCCTCAGTCCGCCTCGCGTGCCAGTTTCGCGCGCCTTTCCAGCTCCCTCGCGCTTGGCTTGGTCTGCGCAAACGATCCGATCGGGACGTCGCCGGCCGGCACGTAGGTGCTCATCACGACGCCGGTCGTCGAGGTTTGCGACGCAACGAGTTGCAGCGCACCGGGCTTTGCGCCAGCTTCGAACAGCCGCTTGCCGCTCCCGAGCACGACGGGGAAGATCCACACGTTGTACTCGTCGATCAGCGATGCGGCCCGAAGAGCCTGGATCAGGTTGCCGCTGCCGATGATCTGCAGGTCTCGTCCCGACTCCGCCTTGAGTGCCGTGACCGCCGAGAAAACGTCGCCATGCAGGAGCGTCGAGTTGTTCCAATGCAGCTTCTCCAGCGTGCGCGAGGCGACGTGTTTCCTGGTCGCATTGAACGTCCGCGCGATGGGATCGTCGGCTGGCTGGTACGGCCAGTACGCCTCGAAGATCTCATAGGTCCTGCGGCCGAGCAGGAGTTCACGGTCCTTGCCGTCGAAGCCGCTCATGGAGCGGCCCATGACTTCGTCCCAGTAGTTGAACGTCCAGCCGCCGAAGGCGAAACCACCAGTGGAATCTTCCTCTGGGCCACCCGGCGCCTGCATGATGCCGTCGAGTGAGACGAAGGTAGATGCGATGAGCTTTCTCATGGGTCGACTCCGTAGGTCGAGAGGACCGATCACTCCACAATTTTACGCACTTGCCGCCGCCTCGGAGCGAGGCCCCTCAGCCCCTCCGATACAGCGGTGCCGCCCCGCATCCGGGAATGGCGGCACCACACAGGGGGAAAATCAGGCCGAATCGCCGTCATGACTCGACGCACGGTGCTGGAACCCTGTGCCTTCGGACCCCTGGAAGAACCAGACGCCCATATCCGTCACCGTCGGAACGTCCTGGACCGTGTAGAGCACAGCCTGCTCGGTTTTCGAGGTATTGCAGTGCTCATGCTGGGCCCACGGGGGTGCAAAAAAGACATCCCCCGCTTCCCATTCGATCTTTTCGCCGTCGATGATGGAATACCCGGTCCCCTGGCGCACGATGAAGATCGCAAAATTGGAGTGCCGGTGCCGCTTGGCGTGCTTGCCAGGCTCGAAGACCTGGACCAGCATGTTCAAGCCGGGGCACACACCCACCGACTTCCCAGTGTCTTCGTGCACCAGCGACACCGCCCAGCGGCCCGGCGCCAGGGGGTCTTCCTTGGCGACCTCCGCCAGCTTTTGCTCTACGTCGCGCCACTTCCAGATGTTCGCGCGAACAGCGGGCTTCTCGCTTTTTTTCAGAAATTCCTTGTAGTTGATCAGTTTCGATATTGGCTTGGTCATTCCATGGACTCCATCGCAGCACGCGCACCGGATAGCTCTTTCATCCATCCTGTGCGCCAGAACCTTACAGTTGATTTACAGAGGGGAGCTTCACAGCCACCCCGATCTCGACATCCCGATACTCGCTTTTTCGCATCAACCAGCTGCTGACGAGCGCAACGACACCCAGGAGCACCAGATACAAGGTCACATATTTCGGGTTACCCCCACCTGTTTTCAGGAGTGCCGTCGCGACCAGCGGGGCCAATCCGCCGCCGATGGCGCCAGATACCTGAACCCCCAGGGAAATCCCGGTGTAGCGCACCTCGGGCGGGAACTGATTCGGGAACAACTCACCCTCGGACCCGTACAGCAAGGCATAGACCACCCCGATCGCAATGATCATCGCCATCGTGATAATGGTGGAATTCCCCGAACGCAGCATGCCGAAAAAGTAGCCGCTGAACAGAATGATGCCGATCGCACCGATGGAAAAAATCCATCTTTGGCTGATCCGGTCGCCGATCAGACCACACAAGGGGATCGTCACGATCGACACCGCTGCCCCCCACATGACGG
>NZ_SCQN01000078.1 GCF_004321985.1 Castellaniella sp.
TTGATATGCCGCCTGCATCCGGATTTCTTCGACTATTTCTTCATCCGGGAGCATTTCACGCGGTTCTTGACCTCGGCCGACGGTCGCTCCAAGGTCTTTGGGTTCTTTCTCCCCGTCGTGATCCTCGGCATGTTTCCCTGGACGTTGCTGTTGCCATGGAACAGGACCGGGTGGCGTGCTATCGGTGCCAGCCAACCCGCACAACGCTTCCTGTTGGTCTGGGTGAGCGTGGTCTTCGTGTTCTTTTCGGCCTCGCATTCCCAGCTACCGTTCTACATTCTGCCGGTGTTTCCTGCCTTGGCGCTGTTGCTGGGACGCGCGGCCACGGTTCTGCCGCTGCAGGCCCTGGCGCGCCGTTTTTGGTTGATCGCCACTCTGGCGACCCTCAGCGCTGCGATAGCCATCGTGGTCATGCTCGCTGCACGCACGGCGATTCCGAAACAGGTATTGGAGGACGTGTTGAGCGGGGTGTCGTTGGCCTTGTTGCTGATGGCGGTCGCCGCGATGGTGGGTACGTGGGCCTTGCATCGTGACCGTCGCCGCACCGCCATTCATGGGCTTGCCTTGGCCACCCTGATCGGATGGCAGCTTTCGCTGGTGGCATCGCAGCCCTTCGTCGACATGCGCTCCGCCGCACCCGTCGCTCGTCTCATCCAGCCCGAGCTCGGGCCGCACACCGAGGTATTCACGGTGAATGCGTATTTACGAGGGTTGCCGTTTTACCTTGGGCGCCCCATCACCGTGGTCGACCAAAATTCCGATGATCTGACGCCCGGCTTGGCGTCGCGGCCGGACGGCTACATCGCCGACCTCGCCACGTTCGAACAGCGCTGGCGCTCCAGCAATGATGCGATCGCCCTGGTCGCGGACAACCTGGTGGGACAACTGCGGAGCGAGGGGCTGCCGTTTCGTGAGCTGGGCCGCGAAGCGACCGGTGTCATTATCAGCCGACACGAAACGGCACCACCCCCACGGGCGATGCCATGAGGGGGACACCGATGATGCGTGATGGCAGTTGCCCGAAGGCGTATGTCGCACCAGGCACGTTCCCGTGAAGAACCGATTGATCTCCTGCGCGGAAGATTCATGAACAAGCACGTTACACGCATCGTGGTCGTCGGCCTGGCACTCGGTTTGACAGCCTGCGCAAGCTATCGGCCACGGCCGATTGAACCGGCCGCCACCGTCACTGCGTTCGAGCACCGCTCGTTGCACGATCCGAGTCTGCAGGCGTTTCTGCAGCGAAACGACTCCGCGTACCACCCGACCACGGGGCCATCCTCGTGGGATCTGCGCTCCCTCACTTGGGTGGCTCTGTACTATCAGCCGGATCTCGATGTGGCACGCGCCAAATGGCGCGCCGCCGAGGCAGCAGTGATCACGGCCGGCGCCCGTCCGAATCCGACGTTGGATTTCACCAATCAATACAACGTCGATGCCCCTGCTGGCGTGTCGCCCTGGACGGTGGGCCCAACAATCAATGTACCGATCGAGACGGCAGGCAAACGCGGCGACCGGATTCGACAGGCGCAGCAACTGGCCGAAGCGGCACGCTTGAATATCGCGGAGACCGCGTGGCAAGTCCGCCGTCGCGTGCGCAGCAGCTTGCTTGGCGTGTATCCCACCGTGCCCTTGCTGCGTCGACAACAGGAGCGACAAGCGGAGCTGGTCAGGTTGATCGAACGGCGGACTGCAACGGGGGAAGCGTCGCAGCCGGAGCTCATCCAGGCGCACATCACGCTCAACCAGCTCAGCTTGAATCTGCAGGAAGCGCAGAAGCGTCTTGCTGAAAACCGGGTGCAGTTGGCGTCGGCGTTGGGTCTGCCGGTGAGTGCGCTCCATGGCGTCACGCTGTCGATGACGACGTTCGAGCATATGCCACCCCTGAGCGCGTTGCCGTCGCATGACGTGCAACGTCAAGCGCTGCGGGATCGCCCCGATGTCCGCGCTGCGCTGGCCGACTACGAAGCCAGTCAGGCCGCGTTGCAAGGCGAAGTGGCCAAGCAATATCCCGACATCACGCTCGGTCCGGGTTTTCTGTGGGATGCCGCACAGGCCAAGTGGTCGTTGGGGCTATCGCTGGTGCTGCCGTTGTTCAACCACAATCAGGGGCCGATCGCCGAAGCCCAGGCGCATCGCCAGCAGGCGGCCGCCAATTTTCTTGCCGTGCAAGCGCAGGCGATCGGCGAAGTCGACCAAGCGCTGGCCGGCTATCGCCAGGTTGTCGGCAAACTTGGTACCGCCGATACCTTGCTGGCGGCCCAACGCAAAGCGGCGCGCTCAGCCGAGGCGCTGTATCAGGCGGGCGAAACGGATCGGTTGAGTCTGATCGGCGCCCAGGTGGAATTGGCCGCGGCCGAACTGGCCCGTCTCGATACCCTCCTGCAGGCCCAGCAATCGCTGGGCGCGCTCGAAGATGCCATGCGGCACCCCTTGGGTGCACTTGCGACCGACATTCACACCCTTGAAAACGCGCCCCGCATGCAGGATTCCCAGCCATGAACAAGAAATCCATTCTCGCGGCCATCCTGGGCGCCATCGTGCTGGCTCTGGCGGTCTGGGGATTCCTGGCTGGCCAGAAGGAGCGCGCCACGGAGGCCCAGCGCGAGGCTCCGGTGAAGGCGCCGTCGCGCGTGTCGCAGGTGCAGGATCAAACGGCGGTCACGCTGGATACGGCGGATCAGAAGCAGAGCGGGATCGTCGTGGTCGCGCAACAGGCCATGGCCCATCGTCCGATGCTGCAAACGTTCGGAACGGTGCTGGATGTAGCGGATCTGATCGCGTTGCGCAACGCCAACGTCGCCGCCCAAACCCAGGTGGACAAGGCCGAGGCGGCGCTGCAGGCTTCCCACGCCGAATACCAGCGACTGCAATCGTTGCATCGCGACGAACGCAATATTTCCGACAAGGTCTTGCAGGCGGCCGCCGCGGTATGGCATGCCGACCAAGCCGCTTGGCGGGCGGCGCAAGCCGCGCTGACCGCCGCGCAGCAGACCGCAAGCCAGCAATGGGGCGACGTCTTGGCCAAGGCGGCGGATGCGAATATGCCGCTGTTCACGCGTCTGGTCACTCGCCAGCAAGTCCTGGTCCAGGTGGTGTTGCCGGCGACCACCGCACTCGCCCAGCCCCCTGCCCAAGCGCGCGTGCAGAGCGTCAATGGTGACTTTCACGCCGCCACCTTGATCTCGCCCGCGCCACGCACCGATCCCCGTCTGCAGGGGGCCAGTTTCTTCTATGCCGTGTCGGCCGAAGGTCTCTTGCCGGGCATGGCGGTCACCGCGTATCTGCCCTCGGGCACGTCGTTACAAGGCACGATGATTCCCGGCTCGGCGGTTGTGTGGTGGCAGGGTCGATCGTGGATTTATAGCCGCAACCAGCCTGACCGTTTCGTGCGCCATGCGTTACCGGTCGACAACCCGGTGGACGGCGGCTGGTTCGTGGCCCAGGGGTTTGCTCGGGGCGAACCGATTGTGGCAACGGGCGCGCAATTGTTGCTCTCGGAAGAGCAGCGGTCACGCATTGCCGTAGGTGAAGACGGAGACAAGCAATGAGGCAGGACGCGCCGGGGCTGCTGGCGGCGATCGTCCGCTTCTCGTTGCGGTTTCGTGGTGTGGTGCTGGTGCTGGCGGGCATCCTGATTGTCTATGGCACGCTCACACTGTCGCGTAGCAAATACGACGTGTTTCCGGAATTCGCCCCGCCGCAGGTGTCGATTCAGACCGAAGCGCCAGGGTTGGCGCCCGAACAGGTGGAGGTGTTGGCGACCCAACCGATCGAGAACGCGATCAACGGCCTGCCGGGGCTGCAGGCGCTGCGATCGCAATCGATCCAGGGCTTGTCGGTGATCACCATCACCTTCAATCCGGGCAGCGACATCTATCGGGATCGGCAGAATCTCGGGGAGCGTCTCGGTGCGCTTGCCACCCAGTTGCCGCAAGGCGTGCAGGTGCCGGTGATGTCGCCGCTGACCTCCTCCACCAGTGTGGTGCTGGATATCGGCCTGACTTCCGACAAGCGATCGCTGATGGAGCTGCGCACGCTCTCCGACTGGACGCTGAAACCGGCGTTGCTGGCGGTACCGGGCGTCGCAAAGGTTGCGGTGTTCGGGGGCGATACCAAGGAATACCAGGTCCAGATCCACCCGGAGCAATTGCTCAAATACAATCTCGCGGTCGACGACGTCCTGACGGCGGCGCGTCGGGCCACGGGTGTGCGTGGTGCCGGGTTCATCGACACATCCAATCAGCGCATCGTCCTGCAGAGCGCCGGGCAAGCGCTCACCGTGCAGGAAATCGCCGGTACCATCGTGCGGCATCAGGCGGGTGGAAATGTCACCTTGGGTGACGTCGCGCAGGTGGTCGTTGCCCCGGAGCCGCCCATCGGGGCGTCCTCGATCATGGGCCATCCGGCCGTCCAGTTGGTGATTTCCGAGCAGTACGGTGCCAATACACTTGAGGTCACTCAGAGCGTCGAAAAAGCGCTGGCCAGTATGAAGCCGGGCCTGACCGCGCAGGGCATCACCTTGCATGCCGATCTATTTCGTCCCGCCAACTTCATCACGACGGCGACAGGCAACATCAAATCTTCGCTGATGATCGGCGGCGTGCTCGTCGTGATCGTGCTGATGCTGTTCCTGTACAACCTGCGTACGGCCGCGATCTCGCTGGTGGCGATCCCGTTGTCGTTGCTCGCCGCCGTGACGGTATTGGAATATTTCGGCTTCAGCCTCAACACCATGACCTTGGGCGGCCTGGCCATCGCCATCGGTTTGCTGGTGGACGATGCGGTGATCGTGGTGGAGAACATCTACCGCCGGCTGCGCGAGAATCGGCATGCCGAGGTACCCCGCGCCGTCTTCACGGTGCTGCTGGACGCTTCGCTGGAAGTGCGCAGCGCGGTGGTCTACGCGACGCTGGCGATCGCGTTGGTGTTCATTCCCGTGCTGACCATGTCAGGCATCGCAGGGCGCCTGTTCGCGCCCTTGGGCATTGCCTATGTATTGGCGACGCTGGCCTCGCTCCTGGTCGCCATGACGGTCACCCCCGCCTTGTGCTACTTGCTGCTGGCCAACCGCCCCTTGCCGGAAAGCGAAGCGCCGTTGGTGCGTTGGACCAAGGATCGTTATCGCGGCATGCTGTTGCGTGTGGAGACCAGCTATCGCGTGGTCATGACGGTGGTCGTAGTGGTGACGTTGATGGCGGTGGCGGCGCTGCCGTTCTTCGGAGGCAGCTTTCTGCCGGAATTGCGCGAAGGCCATTTCATCGTGCACATGTCGGCGGTGCCGGGGACCTCGCTGCAGGAGTCGATACGCATCGGCAACCATGTGACCGCCGCACTGCTGAAGCTGCCCTTCGTCCGTTCGGTGTCGCAAAATGCCGGGCGTGCCGAAAAGGCCGACGACACGTGGGGCACGCAATACAGCGAGTTCAACGTCGATCTCAAACCTCTCAGCGGTGATGCGGCAGAAGCGGCTGTCTCGGATATTCGCAAGGCGCTGGCACCATTTCCCGGCGTCAACTTCGCGGTCAAGACCTTCCTGACCGAGCGTGTCGAAGAAACCCTGTCGGGCTTTACCGCCGCCGTGGCGGTCAATATCTACGGCAACGATCTGGACACGCTCGACGCCAAGGCGGCGGACGTCGCGAAGATTCTGGCGCAGCTGCCCGGCGCGGCGGATGTCCAAGTGCAGTCACCGCCGGGTACGCCGCAGTTGGTCGTACGCTTGCGCAAGCAAGCGCTGGCGCATTGGGGATTCGATGCGGTGACGGTGCTCGACGCCATCCGCACCGCCTACCAAGGCGATCAGGTCGGCCAGGTCTACGACGGGAACCGCGTGTTCAATGTCTCGGTCATCCTCGCGCCCCAACAACGTGGCAAGGTGGCCGAAGTGGGTGCCTTGCCGATTCGCAACGCCGCCGGCACGTATGTCCCACTGAAAGAACTGGCCGACGTCTATGAGGATGCGGGGCGCTACGTCGTCTTGCATGATGGTGCCCGGCGCGTGCAGACCGTGACCGCCAACGTGAGCGGGGGCAACGTCTCGGCTTTTGTCGCCGCCGCCCAACAGCAGATTGCCGCCAAGGTCGCGCTGCCGCCCGGCAGCTACGTGGAGTTTGGCGGTGCGGCTGCGGCGCAGAGCCAGTCCACGCATGATCTGCTGATCAATTCGCTGATCGCCGGTGTTGCCATCATCTTGTTGTTGTTCATGGTGCTCGGCAGCACGCGCAGTTTGTTGCTGGTGCTGGTCAATCTGCCGTTCGCGCTGGTCGGTGGGGTACTGGCGGTGTTCGCCACCGGCGGCGGCCTTTCCATCGGCTCGATGGTGGGTTTCGTCACCTTGTTTGGCATTACCCTGCGCAACTCGATCATGCTCTTGTCGCACTACGATCATCTGGTCAATGTCGAAGGCATGACATGGGGACCGGAGGCTGCCCTGCGCGGTGCGCAAGAACGCCTGTCGCCCATCTTGATGACCGCGCTGGTCACGGCCTTGGGGCTGTTGCCGCTGGCGATCGGCAGTGGCGCTCCGGGTCGCGAGATCGAGGGGCCGATGGCGCTGGTCATTCTCGGCGGATTGGTCACCAGCACCGCGCTCAATCTGCTGGTGCTGCCCACGCTGGCCCTGCGTTACGGTCGTTTCCAGCGCGATACGCCGGGCGACACCCACCCCGCGGAGGCTTAGCGGCCATGTTGCGTGTGCTGCTTGTCGAAGATAACCGTGACTTGGCAACCACTCTGTGGGATTACCTGGAGCTGCATGGCTTCGCGGTGGATCATGCTTTCGACGGTATGACCGGGCTGCGCTTGGCGTTGACGGGCACGCACGATCTGATCGTGCTGGATCTGGGGCTACCGCGGCTGGATGGTCTGGAGGTCTGCCGCCAGCTTCGCGCCGCCCAGCACGATGTGCCGGTGTTGATGCTGACCGCTCGCGAGACGCTGGACGACAAGCTGCGCGGTTTCGCCGAGGGTGCGGACGATTATCTGGTCAAACCGTTCGCCATGAAGGAACTGGTGGCGCGGCTGCATGCTCTGCATCGGCGCGTGCAGCCCCCCCTTGGCGCGCCCTTGCGGGTCGCCGATCTCGAATACGATGCCGCCCGTTTTCGGGTCAGGCGCCAAGGTGTTTCCGTCTCGGTATCCCGTGCAGGCCTGCGCTTGCTGGAGGTTTTGATGCGTCGTTCGCCGCTCGTGGTCAGCCACGCCGACCTGGCCCGGGCACTATGGGGCGAGGCAGTGGGCGACGCCAATGCCATGCGCACACACCTGCATGCCCTGCGCCAGGCCATCGACAAGCCGTTCGACAAGCCGCTGCTGCATAGCGTGCACGGGATCGGCTACCGTTTGGCGGATGACGATGCGCCTTAGATTCACGCTCCGCACCCGGATTGTCTTGGCGTTCCTCGCCTTCGGGGTGGTGCTGTCGAGCTTGTTCGCCGCTGTGGCGTTGACCTCCATGGCCGACTTCGAACGCATCCTGATGACGGAGTTGCTGCAGGTCGAAACCAGCAACCTCATCGCGCACCTCCACACTCAACCAAGTACACCCCTGCCAGCCTCCCAGCGGATCTATGCGTATGTGAGTCGGGCGAGCGACCGCCATGATGTGCCCGCGGAAATGGCCGCCCTGCCACCGGGGACACACATACTGGATCGCGAAGGGGATCGGGAGACGTATGTCGCCGTCTCCGACGACGGCACCCAGCGGTTGTACTTCGTCATCGATCTGAGCGACATCGCCCAGCGCGAAACGTTTCTGCGTTGGTTGATGGCCGGTGTCATCCTCATAGGTACGCTGGTCTCCGGCGCGCTGGGCCTGCTCTTGGCCGGGCGGTTGATTGCACCGGTTCAGCGACTGGCGCAATGGGTCGAAGCATCGGCGCCGCCCCGCCGCGACGATCGCCTTCGCACCCACTTCGCCAATGACGAGGTCGGTGCGCTGGCGGTCGCCTTCGAGCACTACCAGGCACGCCTGGATGCGTTCCTGACGCGCGAACGGGAGTTTACCGCCGACACCAGCCATGAATTGCGTTCACCGCTGTCGGTGATCCAGGCCAGCGTCGATCTGCTCGCAGAAGACGCCACGGTAGGTCCTTCCGGTCAGCGCGCCATCCAGCGCGTGCGTCGACGTACCGCCGAATTGACGGATCTGCTCGATACGCTGCTTTACCTGGCCCGTCACGAGACGGAGGTGGCGATCGTTGCCGAACCCATTCCTGTGCGTGCCACATGGCAGCGCCTCGTCGACGCACAGACGATGCCTCCATCGACACCCGTGCAACTGCACGGCGATGCAAGCATCACCGTGTTGGCGCCCCAACGTGCTGTGACGTTGGTGTTTGGGCAATTGCTACGCCGAGCGGGCGAGCTCTCGGACGGGGCCGTGGTGTCCATAGTCATCGCATCCACGGGCATCGAGCTGAGCCCATGGCCGCAGGTTGGTGAGATGACGAACGCGAGGATTGACCAACGGCGGTCCGACAATGGCTTTGGGTTGAGCTTGATCAGTCGTCTTTGCGAACGGTTGGGATGGACGGTGCGATGGCCACAGCAGTCCGGTGAGCCGCTAACGCTCACCCTTGCGGACTCCAACCATGCATGACGGCCGACCCGATAAGCCACGGACTGCTTCTAACCCGGAAGATGGGGACGTACGGAACCGCATCCGGTTCGCTGAAGACGACCGATGAGGTCAACCGTTTCCAAGACCATCATCGTGCTCGGCTTCGTGAGCTTCCTCAACGAACTGTCATCGCAGATCGTTGCGCCGCTGATTCCGCTGTTGCTGGTCACGACGTTGGGTGCGGGTCCGGTGGCGATGGGCCTGGTCGACGGCGTGGCGGACGCGGTCGCCAGCGGAGTTCGTCTTTGGGCCGGTCGTCGCTCGGATGTGCGTGGGCGCCGGCGCAAGATCTTCGTCGTCATGGGCTATGGTCTGTCGAGCATCGCGCGACCGCTCGTGGGACTCGCGCTCAACTGGCCGGTCGTGATGTTGCTGCGCAGTCTCGACCGCGTCGGCAAGGGGGTGCGTGGTGCCCCCCGCGATGCGTTGGTGGCCGATGCCACGCCGGCGGCATTGCGAGGGCATGCGTACGGCATCAATCGCGCCCTGGATTACGCCGGTGCGGTCGGCGGCAGCCTGATCGCTGCAGCGGCATTGCTGTGGATCAGCCATCGCATCAGCGTGGTCATCATGCTGTCGGCCATTCCCGCGGCCCTCGCGCTGGTGGTTTTGATGACTCTCGTCAAGGATGTGCCGGCGAAAACGATCAAGCCCGGAACGACGCCAGCGCCTTTGCGTTGGCGTGCGTTGACTGTTCCGTCGCGGCGCTTCCTGACCGTCTTCCTGCTTTTTGCCTTCGCCAGTGCGTCGGAGAGTTTCATTCTGTTACGTGCTCACGAAATCGGTATGGGTAACGTCCAGGTGCTCCTGCTTTGGGCCGTGTTGTGCGCCGTGCAAGCCGGGGTCGCCTGGCGTGCCGGGAAGGTTTCCGACCGTTTCAACAAAGTCACGGTCGTGGCCTCCACCTGGTTGGCCTACGGCGTGGGCTTGCTGCTGTTCGCGTTCGTGGAAAATATCCTGGGCCTGTGGATCGTCGTGGTCGTCTATGCCTTGCTCAGCGGCATCGGCGAAGGCGCGGAAAAAACGCTGGTCAGCACATTGGCGACGGAAGCGGACCGCGGCACCGCCTTCGGATGGTTCACGATGATTTCGGGGTTAGGAGCCATCCCTGCCGGGTTGATGTTCGGCGTCATTTGGCAGCAGTCCACCGCAGGCATCGCGTTCGGGGTGTTCGGCGTCCTGGCCATCGTGAGCGGGGTACTGTTGTGGGTGATCTTGCCGACACAGCGTGCGGCAACTATCTGAAGGATGGATAGCGTGCTTATTCAATCGGCTATCGCCAGCGAAAAGCAAGTGCTCCCTCTCCGCGTCAACATTCAATGAGCTATTCAAGCATGTTCCTCCGATCGATCACCTTGAATGATGGCGTCCGCCGAACCTTCTTCTTTCTTCTAGCAGGTGGTACGGGATTCCTACTCTATTTTTGCATTTCGATGGTTTTGCATTATGGGTTTCGCGTCGGCGAGGTCGTTTCGGCGATCTTTGGAACTTTACTGCCGATCCCGCCGACATTCTGGATGCAGCGCCGGCTCACGTTCCAAAGTGATACGCCAAAGAGACAGGCGCTTCCGCGCTATGCGGTGCTCCAGCTGGGCAATGCGGCAGTCGTCTCGGGGCTCACCGCATTGGGAACAAAAATGGGACTGTCGGGGGGCCTGATATTCCTCATCGCGGGAGTCACAGGCGCTTTGATTTCCTATGTCGTACAGTCAAAGCTGGTGTTTCACGAAAACTAAATTCAAGAAGCCTCTTGTGATTTTAAGCGGAGGCTAAGCAAGGGCCGCTGCAGCGACAGCCCCACTTTTGACAGTATTGATAAAATTTCGATGAAAAATAGCGACGCACCATCCCAGATATCCCACTCACCAACAGGTTCCACTTCTCGGCGCTGGGAGGCTTTGCGCCATCGCGTCGTTGCGCAATGTTTTGGCCGCCTTTTTGGCGCCGTCGGAAGCCGACTTTGCGAGCCGGGCCAGCTGCCAACTCGCGGTATCCACCGTGTACTCGTATGTCGTCCCAATCACCGGCTCGGCAATGCCATCTTGCTCAGTCCGTTGCTCGCCGAAATCGAGGCGCTGTATCCCGGATCGGAAATTGACCTGGTCTGTGGCGGTGGTGCAGCGGAGGACTTATTCGCGCACCGCTTCCAGGTTCGCCGGGTATTCAGCCTGCCGCGAAAAATCGCACGACATCTATGGCTGACGATCACGCTGCTTCGGCAACTGCGAAGCAATTCCTACGATCTGGCCATCGACGCCTGCAGCGGTTCGCAGTCCGGACGGCTGCTGCTGGCCTTCGTCAAGGCCCGTTTCAAATTGGGCTTTCCGGATGCCCTCGGGAAAAGGGACTCGGCTTGGCACAACTGGCCATGCCCGGAGCACCTCGCACATCGCAGTGTTTTTTTGCTTCGCACAGCCTACACGGGAAAGGTAGATCGAGCCTACCCACCACTCAATTTGGGGCTATCAGATAGCGAGAAGCAGCAAGCCCGGCAGGCGCTCGTCGCTGTACTTGACGCCTCAGGACAGCGGTCAGGAATAAGCCGACCGGTTATCGGGATATTCGCCAACGCCACTGGTGCCAAACGATACGGTGAAGATTGGTGGAAGCAATATGTCGGTGCTCTGCGAACTTTGAAGCCCGAAGTGCTGATCGTCGAGCTGATCGCGGAACATGGCCAGACACTGCTAGACGGCAACTTTGCTTCTTACTACACGCGTCATCTGCGTCGTCTTGCCTCGATGATCGCAAACATGGACGGTTTCATCAGCGCAGACTGTGGCGTGATGCATTTGGCCGTCGCCAGCGGCACCCCAACACTAGGCTTGTTCTCGGTGACTTGTTTGAGAAAATACGGCCCATACGGGCAAAAAAATACGGCCATCGATACCGAGACCATGAGTGCTTCAGACGTGGCTGCCATCACTGCCGAGTGGCTGAGTTTCGGCATACCCACGGCTTCGCCACCCTTGTCATCCTTCAACCATTGACAGGGTCATCGCATCGACCGAATACGTTCGGTCGATGTAGAGCACTTTGGCATGCGTGTTTTGTCGCACGCTTTCTCCACTAGCCGGTTGCCTTATGCAGTCCCATTCAAACCGTTTCGATGCGCTGCGTCTGTTATGGCCTTGGCTTCCGCTGTGGATCACTGCCGCGTTGGCCGCAATCTTCATGCACGGCCCGATGCCGATGTATTCCACCCGGACACTCTCGGTCGCCTGGGAAATGTGGCATCAGCACAGTTTCATCGTGCCAATGCTCAACGGCGCACCTTACAGCGATAAAACGCCGATGCTGTACTGGCTGATTCATGCGGGATGGGCCATCGCCGGAGTGGGCGACATCTGGCCCCGTGTACTCGAAGTCATGATGGGGGCTGCCGAGCTGGTGCTTGCCACCGTGCTCGCACGCCGCTTGTTCCCTGAACGCGTGGCGGTTGCGCAAGCCACGCCGTGGGTGCTATGCGCCTTCACCTACGCCTTCTTGTTCGGCCTGCAAACGATGTACGAAGTGCTGCTCGCCGCCTGTGTTCTTGCTGCCTTGGTCAGCCTTACCCCTAGCTCGCGTCGTGAAGCGCCCCGTTTCATTGGGTTCGCCCTGGCGCTCGGAATCGGGTTGCTTACCAAAGGTCCGGTGATGCTGTTGCACGTCGCCTTCCCTTGGTTGCTCGGGCCACTGTGGAACGATTGGGCGCGGCGTGAGTCACGACGGTGGTACGCCGGCGGACTACTGGCGGTGCTGACCGGATGCGCCATGTTGCTAGCGTGGGCGCTCACGGCTGCCTCGATCGGTGGTCCGGCCTATCGCGAGCAGTTGCTGTTTCATCAAACGGCAGGGCGAGTCGTGGAAGCGTTCGCGCATGCGAAACCGCTCTGGTGGTACCTGCCGGTGCTACCGTTGTTGGTATTTCCGTTCGCGCTTTGGCCGAGGCTGTGGTTCGCGCTGTGTGCCCTGCGTCGTCCGTTCGAACCGGGACTGCGTTTCGTGTTCGCTTGGCTGGTCCCGGTGTTATTGGTGTTCTCCCTGATCAGCGGCAAGCAGCCGTATTACCTGTTGCCCGAATGTGCAGGTTTCGCATTGCTGTTCGCCGCCGCCGTGACTCGATGGCAGCCGAACCATGCGTCGCTGGCGACCAGCCGCTGGCTGAGTCCCTGGCCACTGGCTGTCTTAGCCGTTGGCGCCGGTCTGTTCCTGATGGCGCTTCCGCAGCTCATCGCGCACGGGCTGATACGTGATACGCAACTCGTCGCGTTGGGGGCTTTCAGCACCGCGTTCGGCGTGCTCTATCTCTTGCTGGGTGGTCTGCTTCTGCCAGGAAGGAGTGAGTTGCACCGCATTGCCTTGGTGGGCCTTCTGGGTGCCGTTGCCGCCAATGGTCTATTCACGCTCACCTGGTGGCCAGCTTTCGATCTCAAGCCTGTGGCCGTGTTACTGGCACGTGCCGAAGCTCAGGGTCGACCCGTCGCCAATCTGGAAACGTACGACGGTCAGTTCGACTTTCTGGGCCGATTGACACTACCTATTGCGCAGCTGTCCGAAGGCGAATCGGTGCAGGTGTGGGCAAAAGCACATCCACAAGGATTGATCGTGAGCTACCCAGCCACGGTGACATCTCTCGATCGACGCATAGCTCTTTATGTACAGCCGTTTCGTGGCGTGTGGTTGACCATATGGCCAGCCAGCGAATTGGCCGCCGGTCGCGAAGGCCTGCCGAAGGCGAACTAAACAACCGCACCCTTCGGACGAATTTTCCAACTGAACCCGGTTGAAAAGAGCACGCTATCAAATTTTCAAATAATCATCACACGCGGTGATGAGTTCTCGCAGTGTCGGCTCATCCGCATCAGGACGGGCCGCCAGCAGGGCGCGAAGTTCCCCAATCTGTTTATTGTCTGGAATCAGTTCGGACGGACTTTCCCACATCCAGTCGATCACGATCGGCAAAAGTTGGGTGGCAGACAACGTGGCCACTTCATGCCGGGTGGGTACATACATGCCCGCCCGAAAAACGGGGCTATCCAGCCCATGACTTTCCCTGGCCGCCTTGAAAGCACTGGCGGGCATGCCGAAACGATCGTCGGGGTCAGTCATGGCAGGTCTCCTTCTCTTTGCTGCGAGGCGTCGGCTCGCGTTCTCGTTGTGCTTGCATGCCGTGAATCTTCTTCTGCGTGGAGGTAAATCGATGTCGTGCCGATCGAGCTGTGGCGAAGATTCTGCTGGATGTGGTGGATCGGTGTTCCGTCTTCGGCCTGATGCGTAGCGGCCGTATGCCGTAGCCAATGAGTCGACGCCCGCCGCACTCGGGAGGCTTTGGCGGCATCTTCCTTTTGGAGCGTATCCGCAACATGCCGGAAGGTGGCCTTGACGATCTGATAGATCGCCGTGGGAGTGAGCGCAGAAGCGCGGCCGGCGATCCCCAGAATGGCCGGTATCTTGCCATTGTCGGCCGGCGCGGGCGGCAACCCATGGAAGCCCCGATAGCGCGCGAAATCCTCCATGAGATGGTCGCTGAGGGGGATCTGACCCTCGACGTCGCCTTTGCCCACGACATGGAGCCACCACCGACCACGAACGCGCTGGAAATCGCTCTCGCAGGCCGCGGCGGCCTCGGAAGCCCGTAAAGCCGTTTCGTACAGGAAACGCAGTACCCAACGAGCGCGTTCGTAGCGTTGGCAATTCCGGTTCGTCGACCGTGGCCAACCGTCGATGCTGTGAAGCACGTCGTCCCAAAGGGATCGGTCCAGATAGCGCTCGATAGCACGGGGCATCCCGCGACGCGCGCGTCGCCGCTGCAACACAAACGGACTGCCGGCGAGATAGCCGGCGCGTACGAGATAGTTGAACAGCCCTGCGAGGATGCCCAAGGCCTGACGTCGGCTGCGCTCGGCCAATGGTCCCGTGAACAGGCGCCGATGCTCACCACGACGGGCCAGACTGTCGTCGCACCAAGTGGCGGGCGGATGGCAGAGAAATGCTTCGTAGGCGATCACATCCTCGCGGGTGAGGCTCGACACCGGCTTGCCACGTATTTGCGTGGCCCAGAGCAGCAGCCGTTCTGCCTCCTTGCGGTAGCTGCGAAAGGTATGGGGCGAGTCGTGATATTCCGCCAGCCACAGGCCGATCGCCGCCACGTCGTCATTGGCCGCAATCTGTCTGGCCACGTTCGCCGGAGCACGGTTGGTTCCGGCGCATCCCGACAGGACAGGAGGCAGGGCCTGGGGTACGGCGAGGCTCAAAGGATGTTCAGTCATGCTTACCGATGTCCAATGCCGCGGGACCACCAGCGTACTGCTGAATTACTTTCGATTATAGGGATTATCATAACTTTCTTGATTTAATCATTACACATATAACGTAATACTATGATATACATGATTCATATCCTGCGAAATTGACCCGCCAGCAACTGAGAATGCCCATGAGCCGTGTCAGTGATACCCGCCAACGTACCCGCGAAGCCGCTGCCCAGCTCGTTGTCGGCGGCAAACGACCCCACGAAATCACGGTCGACCAGATCTATACGGCCATCCAGCAGGGCAGCCGCACGACGATCAATGACGAGTTGAAGCTGTGGAAGGACGAACGTACAAAAGCGGACGCCCTCGGCGCCGATCTCCCGGCCGCTGTGGCCGATGCGATGCGCACCCTGTGGGTGTCCGCTGTCGAGCAGGGCGAAGCGGTATTTGCCGAACAGCGGGGCGCCTTGGAGACCGCTTTGGCGGAGGCCGAGCAGCAGCGGAATGCAGCCCTGCAAACGCGCGCCGATGCCATGGAGATGGCGACAGCACTGACCGAACAGTGCGAAACACTTCGACATGAAGTTGCCGCGCAGCAAGCGCG
>NZ_SCQN01000057.1 GCF_004321985.1 Castellaniella sp.
GGCGGGAAGGCTGACGATCAGAGCGAGCCAGGAGTCTGAAGTAGGGTTCATGGCGGAAGAATAAATCTCTGTCATGACTGCTGCAATGATGTAGAGATATCTACAAATTACCTAAGCGCGCTCACTCAAATAGCAGAACTCCCCCGGGCCTACGGCCCGCACTAACGTCCTTACGACGGGTTTATATCAGTTTCCCGGCAACCGTCACCAGTCTGCGGGCTTGATGGCGAATGGCCGCCAGGTGATCTTCGGTGAACTCCGTGCCATACGTATGCGAGTATCCGTAGGGATTACCGCCCGCCTTGTAGATTGACGGATCGGTATAGCCTGGGGCCACAACGATCCCGCCCCAGTGCATCACAGTCGCGTAGAACGACAGGATCGTGCCCTCCTGGCCACCGTGCGTATTCTGGGCCGAAGACATGGCCGACACAGCCTTGTTGGCGAAACCGCCCTTGGCCCAGAAGCCGCCCAGCGAATCGATGAAGGCCCGCATCTGGCTCGCCATCACGCCAAAACGCGTGGGCGCGGAAAACAGGTAGGCATTGGCCCACTCTATGTCGTCCACGTTTGCAACCGGCACATCAGCTGTGCGATCTGCCTGGGTCTTCCAGGCTTCGACACCGGCTACCACCTCGGCAGGCACCGTCTCAGCTACCTTCAGCAGACGCACTTCCGCGCCTGCGGCGCGCGCCGCTTCCGCAGCGACGCTCGCCATCTGATGATTGGTCCCGTAGGTCGAATAATAAATAACGGCAAGCCTGACACCCATGCTGAACTCCTCGATGGATTACATCAAAATTGAGAGCCGCCCCGACAGGCTCGTCGGCGGGCGGATGACGTTCTCATTCTATTGTCCCAAGACATCGCGATAAATAGCAGGTATGAACTATCATGGTTCCATAATTGGAACGATGCACAAAAATGCCTCGAACTCATGAAAGCCTTGGACCTCTACGCCAACGATCTGATCCTTTTTGCGCACATCGCCGAAACTGGCGGCTTCACCGCTGCTGCCGATCGCCTCGGCCTACCTAAGGCGACACTCTCGCGCCGCCTCTCCTCCCTCGAAAATGCGTTCGGTGAACGCCTGATGCAGCGCAGTACCCGGCGTCTGGTACTCACCGAGTTTGGCAAGCAGATGCTGGTCTACGCGCATCACCTGACCGACGAAAACCAGGAAGCAGCATCACTCGCACTGCACCGGCAAGCCTCGCCGCAAGGCACGCTGCGCGTCTCACTGCCACCTGAATTCCACGAGTTGTCGCTGGTGGAGATCCTGAGCAAATTCGCCGCGAGGTACCCTGACGTGCGCCTGGAACTGGATTTGTCTGCACGCCGTGTCGACCTTGTCGCAGAGCGCTTCGATCTCGCGGTACGCGTAGCAACGCACCTGCCCGACGATAGCTCCCTGGTGGCGCGACACATCGTGACTCTGCAAAACAGCCTCTATGCGAGCCCGGCCTACCTGAGTCGTCTCGGCATTCCGGCCAGTCCCGCAGACTTGCAGGGCCACGTGGGACTGGTGGTGGCCGGCAACAGCGGCGATCGCCAGTCCTGGCACCTGATACGCGGCGAGGAGCACTGGGATGGGCTGCCCGAACGGGTGGTGATGGCCAACTCGCTGGGGCTGCACGAGGCCCTGGCGATCGAAGGGATGGGCATCGTTGGACTGTCAGACCACTTTGCGCGGGGCCCGGTTGGCCGCGGTGCCCTGCGGCGCGTCTTGCCCGACTGGCAACTCCCCGCCTTGACGATCTGGTGTGTCACTCCTGGACGGCGCCTGCTGCCGCAACGTACCCTCGCCTTCATGGAAGTTCTGAACGAGGTGCTCAGACCCGAGGATCGCGAGGCATTGCATCGGCCCGTCCGCGCCTAAAGCGAGTGCCGGAAATACATACCGCACCCCATTGCTGATACGAGACTGTGCCGACTGAGGCGGCTTTGTCACCCAAACGGGTAAGCCGAGGCGAAAAATCTTTCACGATGCACTCTTTTTGGGTATCTGCTTGATGCTGTAACCTTGTTTCCGTAGTCAACTACGGGGTCAAGCGTCATGGGCCAAGGCTCGGAAAACCTTACCATCGGCACCTTCGCGAAGGCGGCCGGGGTCAATGTGGAAACGATCCGCTTTTATCAGCACAAGGGATTGCTGCCCACCCCGAAGCGACCGTACGGCGGCATCCGTCGCTACGGCAGCACGGATGTGGAGCGGGTAAAGTTCGTGAAGTCCGGCCAGCGATTAGGGTTCAGCCTTGACGAAATCGGGCAACTCCTGACATTGGAGGATGGCACCCACTGCAGCGAGGCGGCTGAGCTGGCCGCGCAGCGGCTGGCTGATGTACGTGCCAAACTGGCCGATCTGGCTCAAATCGAGGCGGCTCTATCCAGGCTGATCGGCGACTGTCACGCTATCCAGGGCGAGGTGTCGTGCCCGCTGATCGCTGCCCTGCAGCGACGCTGACTATGGCCGCGCCTGGAATCATCGGGTTCAAAAGTCCGAGCGCCGCACTCTCCTTACGATACCGTCAACCGACCATGTCCCGGCGCCCCAGGACATCACGGCCAGCAGCATCATCGCCCATACCTTGTGGTCCGCGAAGTCACCAAGGTTCACCAGTCCGATCCAGAAGCCGTGTGGCCACAGATCAGGGTACGAAATCACGGCGATCAGGTTGTATGCAAACAGGAACAACGCTGTGAGGCGGCTCGCAATCCCCAAGCCTAACAGCCATGGAGCAATCAGCTCGATCCAGGTGCCCAGAACTGCGGCGATCCCTGGGGTCAGGACAGGCACATGATAGAGGTTCTCGAACAGTACCCTGGTGCCCTCCGGGTCGGCAAATTTCACGACACCGGCTCGCCAGAACGCATCCGCTACCCAGAGGCGCATCAGGAGCAGCGCCATTGGGCCTATCCATCGGCCAAGCCATTGCGCGAGCCGTGCATGACAGCCATTCATGGCGACGATCAATGTGGCGGATTTCATGGTGACGACGCTCCTTTGACTGAATGAGGGAGTACCCGTGCGATCAGATGGCGCTGGATGAGCCCGCTTATGCACCCGGGGGCATCGAACTCGGCATCGAGAGTCGTGGCGGCCGCACTTGCTTCATCAAGCGGCGTGCCGGCAGCCAGAGCGTCCAAAAAGGCCAGCGTCGCCGAATCGACAGACGCCATTGCAACTTCCCCGCCTTCGCGCCAGAGCAGGACGTTTTCGCCTTCGTCGCCCAAGGCGAGGTTTCCATCAGGGGACAGGGCGAAACGCCAGATCGTGAGTACCTGGTGGCGGCTGACCAGCCACCGAACGCAGGTACGCAGGCGAACCCGCAATGCTTCACCGGCGTCGCCCAGGCAGGTTACGAAATCGTCGAATTCGAGAGCTTGCTCGTCGGCCGCAAGGACCGCTTCCTGACGTAACCATTCCAACCGCGCAACATCGGCCAGGTACGCGAGCGTTCGGCCAGGCGGAATCGTCGCCAGATAATCAGCAAAATGCGCGCCGAACGCCTGGAGATTACCGGCATGCGAGGGATACTGCCGCCGATAGCGTCGTGCTGCCTGGTCGAACCAATCCTGTCCGACCAATGCCATCACGGCCGGATAGCTCGTACGCAATGCAGCCGTCTGGATTTCATTGCAGCTGCGGCGGTAGATGCGCAAGCGTGCCTCGGGCGCAAGGCCGTTGCCAGCAATCGACGCCAGGGGACCCGGCGCAGCCGCGTCGTACAACGCAGCCAGGAATGCCTTCTGACATTCAAGCAAGGAGGACTTGGTATCCATCGAGTATCTCCTGCGCATGCGCGGCCTCTTCCATCAACACTTCAAGCGCCGGGATGTCGGTATCCCACTCGATCAGTGTCGGTACCCGACCAAACAGTCCGACGGCCTCGGAGTACAGGTCCCATACAGGATCAGCCACGCGCCGACTGTGCGAATCAATCAGGATGGGTACCGCCAGATCGTCCTTGCGTGTAAAACCCGCCAAGTGGATTTCACGGATAGCCGGTCGTGGCAATGCCCGCAGGTAGACGTGCGGGTCGAAGCCATGATTGACGCTGTTCACGTAGATATTGTTGACGTCGCACAGCAGGCCACAGCCGCTGCGCTTGACGGTTTCCGAGACGAACTCCCACTCGGAATAGTCGCCGCCAGTGAAGGTCAGGTATGTCGAAACGTTCTCGATGAGGATTTCGCGCTTGAGCGCGTCCTGTACTTGGCCGATATGCGACACCGCACACCGAAGCGCCTCATCCGTCAGCGGCAGCGGCAGCAGATCATTGCTGTGCTGGCCCCCGGCAGCACTCCAGCACAGGTGTTCCGACACCAGTTCAGGCTCGTAACGATCCACGAGCTCCCGAACCCGTTGCAGGTGCGCTGTGTCCAGCTCGTCGACAGAGCCTAGCGACAATCCGACGCCATGCAGGCTCAAGGGATAGTTCGCCCGAATGCGCACCATGGCCTCCTGAAATGGCCCGCCAGCGGCGAACAGGTTCTCGGTGTGTGTCTCCAGCCATGCCAGCGGTGGTCGTTCCTGCAGGACGCGCGCGACATGAGGGGCTCGCAGCCCTATGCCGGCCGCAACCGGCATAAGGTTCACCGTTGGGGTGAAAGCGGGCATTGCGGGAACCCGTCAGGATGCCTTGGGACTGCCACCGATTTTCCCGCAGACCCCCGCGGGCATCAGCACGAATGACGCCGGATCGTGGGCCTTCGCATCCTGTCCCGCACAAGAGTGGCCAGGCGACTGGCAATTATTCTTGTATGCTGCGTTCACACCAAAGCATTTCGCGTAGTGATCCTCCTTCATCATCTTCATGGTCTTTTGCTGTGCCGCCTTCATCATCTCAGGCGTCACTTTCATAGGCTGGGCCATGGCCAGGCCAGTGGCTGCCGTAGCACCCAGTGCTGCGGCACAAAGCAGCGTAGATCTCAGTAGATGCGAACCGTTCATTGACCGTCTCCAAAAGATATCAGGAAAGCCCTGATGTTTGTAAAGAGGGGGGCACCCTGGAAAAGGGTTCGCTGATCTTGACCAGGGAGGAAAAAACCATCACGCATCCACGGGCGAGTCGAATACATGGCCCTTGACCCCGTAGTCCACTACGGAGATAAGGTGACCGACTTGAGGAAACATACGAAAGGCGAATGTCATGGACGATGTCATCTGCAATGATCGATCCGGGGTTGCCCACGCTGATGGCGAGTCGGGATGCCCGCCGCTGCACATCGCCGTGATTGGCAGCGGCGGTGCCGCCATGGCGGCGGCGCTGAAGGCAGCCGAACTCGGCGCGCGGGTGACACTGATTGAAAGCGGCGTGATCGGTGGCACCTGTGTAAATACGGGGTGCGTGCCATCCAAGATCATGATCCGCGCTGCGGAAATCGCTCATTTGCGTGCTCACAGCCCGTTCGACGAGGGTGTGAGCGCGGTGGCACCAACCATCCTCCGGGGGCCGCTGCTGGTCCAGCAGCAGGCCAGAGTCGAGGAACTACGCTACGCCAAATACCAGAGCGTGCTGGACGGGAACCCGTCCATCACGGTGCTGCGTGGTGAAGCGAGCTTCGAGGACAGTCACACACTCCATGTGCGCGTGCTGACGGGGCCCGCGCACAGAGTCGCATTCGACCGCTGTCTGATCGCGACCGGTGCGAGCCCTGCCATCGCGCCGGTTCCCGGCTTGAAAGACACGCCATACTGGACCTCCACAGACGCACTGGCGAGTGACGCGATTCCTGGACGCCTGGCTGTAGTCGGGGCGTCGGTGGTAGCCGTCGAGCTCGCGCAGGCCTTTGCACGCCTTGGCAGTCAGGTCACTATGCTGGCGCGGCACACATTGCTTTCCCGCGAAGATCCGGCAATTGGCGAAGCAGTCGCTGATGTCTTCCGCACCGAAGGAATCAAGGTGCTGGAGCATACGCAGGCCAGCCGGATCGATTATCGGGAAGGCGAGTTTGTGCTGACGACGGCACACAGCGAGTTGCGGGCCGACAGACTGCTGGTCGCGACCGGCCGCAGACCGAACACGGGTGATCTCAACCTGGGGGTCGCAGGGGTGACGATGGACCCACAGGGTGCCATCGTTGTGGACGAAAACCTTCGTACCAGTGCGCCCCACATCTATGCCGCGGGGGACTGCACGGGTCAGCCACAGTTCGTCTATGTTGCTGCCGCCGCGGGGACCCGCGCAGCGATCAACATGACCGGTGGCAATGCGACGCTGGATCTCACGACGATGCCGACGGTAGTGTTCACCGACCCGCAGGTCGCCACTGTGGGGCTCTCTGAGTCCGAGGCGCGTGATGCCGGTATTGAGGCGGACAGCCGTGTGCTTGCCTTGGATAATGTGCCGCGCGCCATCGCCAATTTCGACCCGCGGGGATTCATCAAGCTGGTCATCGAGAAAGGAACGCGCCGGCTGATCGGCGCACAGGCTGTGGCGCCTTCCGCGGGCGACCTGATCCAGTCGGCCGCACTGGCCATTCGTGCCCGGATGACGGTAGAAGAGCTGGCCGATCAGCTGTTCCCCTACCTCACGATGGTGGAGGGGCTGAAACTGGCGGCGCAGACCTTCACAAAGGACGTAACGCAGCTCTCCTGTTGCGCGGGGTAGGACGACGATACCCATGCCAGTTCAACGAATCGGAAGGGATCCTCCTGCCGACCCGATGAACTGGCGCTGGGTACCGCCTCGTCCGTTTTCACCCGCAGGATCCTTGATAGCCGCAATTCGTGCAGAACTGGCACCCATCTTTCCTGATGACGCGGTGCAGGTGGCATTCCGGGCACTCGGCGCCTTCCATGGCCGGCACGGCAGTCGCCTGGGTGGATTCCGAGGCGGCCGCAAGCGCCGTCTCGGCCTGCACGACGCCCATCTGTTCCACGGGTTCGCCCTGCTCGTCCAGGATCCCGAGCATGGCATAGCGGTGAATCAGCAGTCTGGCGATATAGGCCTCTGTCGACGGAAACGCGCCGGACTTGTCACTGCCGGGGATCCGGGCCAGAAAGTCGCCCTGTGGCTCGGCGTAGTTCATGAGCTTGCGCAGTTTCATGGCGATCCAGGCCGGATCGACGATGCGCATGTCCAGACTGAGGAGCTTGAACAGGCCCTCGAAGGCGCGTGGGAACTTCCCGGCCCCCCAGACGGAGTACGGACGTGTGGAGCCATCGGGCATCCGCAGTTCCTTGACCATGAGAACGAAATCGTCGCCAGTTACCGGGTTGAGGACGTCGCAGATCCAGCCCATGGTGCCGTCAGTGCCCGTCTTGGGCTCTCGTGGCGCGATCAGCGCCTCCATCATGGCCGAGTGGGCATCGCTGGTGGCAGCGATGCCCAGGGTACGATGGCGAAACGCCACCAGACGCGCCATGGCCGCGACGGTCGACGGCATCCACAGCGGTTCGCCCGTTTCAGGATCGGTGATCTGGAACTCAACCCCGCCGTTGGTGCTCGCCAGCACCTGCAGCTTGCGGTTGAGCCACGGGAAATCATCCGTGTACATGTCCAGGCTGAGCATCTTGGCCACGGATCCGAGGCCGCGCGGCGGGCGCGCACCGTTGATCCAGATCTCAAACGGCCGATTCTGCAAGTCGGAGACGAAGACCACGAAGCTCCCGTCGGGCGTCTCGATGGCATCCGACGCCCAGCAGGAGGCGCCTCTCGGCAAGCGCGGGCGGTTGGGCCAGCGCAGACTGTTGAGCACCGGCTCGATGGTGCGTTTGAGCACCAGGCGACGGTCGGCTTCCGACAGCGAGATCGCCTCTGGTTGCGAAGGTTTGTCTCCCTGTGCCGGTGTGACGGACAGGACGGCGCCCCGCTTGCCGCTGGGCCGGTAGGTCGTGATCCCCTTCAGTCCGAGCTTCCAGGCCTGCATGTACAGGTCCTTGAAATCCTCGTAGGGATAGTTCACCGCCACATTCACGGTCTTGGAGATGGCTGCGTCGACGTGGTCCTTGACGGCGGCCACCATCAGCGCGTGGTCACGCGCGGAGATCTCCAGGGCCGTGCGAAAGAATGGCGGGAGCGCGCCCGAGACATCGCCGCCCATCAGCCGATACAGGCGGTAGGCATGGTCCTCGACCGGATAGTCTTGGCGGCTGCCGTCTGCCATGCGCTTGGTGCGCGTGTAGGTCCAGGAGAACGGTGGCTCGATGCCGTTGGAGGCGTTGTCGGCGAAGGCCAGCGAAATGGTGCCCGTGGGGGCAATCGAGGTCAGGTGGCTGTTGCGGATGCCGTGTTCGGCGATGCCAGCGCGGATGTCTTCCGGCAGGCGCCGGGAGAAGCCGCTCTTCAGGTATTCTTCGGCCTTGAATCCCGGGAATGCACCGCGCTCGCGGGCGAGTTCGATGGAGGCGCGATAGGCCGCATAGGCGACTTCGCGGGCAAACCGCGAAGCCATGGCGCGCGCTTCATCACTGTCATAGGCCAGCTCCAGCATGATGAGGGCATCACCCAGACCAGTGACGCCCAAGCCCACCCGACGTTTCAGGGCAGCCTCTGCCGCCTGTTCTGGCAGCGGCCAAACCGTGGCGTCCAGGACGTTGTCCAGCATGCGGATCGCGATGGCGGTGACTTCGGCCAGCCCCTTCCAGTCCACTTCAGGTTCGTCCTGCAGGCCGAACGGGTTGCGCACGAAACGCGTCAGGTCGATGGATCCCAGGCAGCAGCAGCCATATCCCGGCAGGGGCTGTTCGCCGCACGGGTTGGTGGCCTCCAGAGTCTCCATGTAGCGGAGGTTGTTCTCGCGATTGATCTGGTCGTGAAACAGGACTCCTGGCTCGGCATAGTCGTAGGTCGACCGCATGATCTGATCCCAGAGCTCTCGCGCGCGGATCTTTCGGTACACCCATAGCCCGTCTTCGCGCTGCCGGGCACCGGCCGCCTGCAGGTCCTTCGAGGGTTCCGCCCGGTGCGTCAGTGGAAACTCGGCGTCGTCCGCGACGGCCTGCATGAACTCATCGGTCACGCTCACGGAAACGTTGAAGTTGGTCAGTTCGCCTGGCGTCTGCTTGGCTTGGACGAATGTCTCGATGTCAGGGTGCGTGACCGACAGGACGGCCATCTGGGCGCCGCGCCGCGCACCCGCCGATTCGACGGTTTCGCACGAACGGTCGAATACGCGCATGTAAGAGACGGGTCCTGAAGCCTTGGATGCCGTGCCTCTGACCATGGCGCCCGCTGGGCGGATGTGACTGAAGTTGTAGCCCACCCCTCCCCCTCTGCGCATGGTTTCGGCCGCTTTCTGCAGGGCGTCATAAATACCGGGCCTGCCGTCCACTGTGCTGGATACGGAATCCCCGACGGGCTGGACGAAGCAGTTGATCAGCGTTGCTTCCAGATCGGTGCCAGCTGCCGAATTGATCCGCCCTGCCGGAATGAAGCCACGGCGCTGGGCGTCCAGAAAGAGGGCCTCGAAATGGGCGCGTTTGCGCGCAGGCTCGACGGCGGCCAGCGCGTGGGCTACTCGGCGCTGGATCTCGCCGATGGTGGTTTCCGCTCCCTTTGCGTATTTTTCCTGCAGGACTTCGATGGAGATGGACTGTGGCTCCAGCCCTGCGATGACGTCTGCTCGCTTCATGAAAATTCCTGTATGAAAGAGATGACATACAACCGATAGTGGTCGTTGCCTAATATTCCACTACCTATTGTATGTCCATGGCTGACTAATGGATGGTGGATGAGGCTTTTTGTTGTTTCGGGACACGTTCGTGTCGTCAGACCCGCCAACCGCCAACGCAGAGCGCGCGGGTGGGGTCCAAACAGTGCTTCCCGAAGACGATTTTATCCCCTTGAAAGGGCCTGAAGCCAGACGTTTACGGCCCTTTTTCTTGAAACAAGCGAATCCTTTACGACACAATCTATTGTGTCTACAATCACTCGCTGACACTAGATGTAGTTGAAACACCCCACGTCAGTGTCTGATTGCCCCTGCGCCTGGCAGCCCCGTCCCGCACTGCGGACGGTGGGATCCAGGCCATGCGAATTCGACAACCAGAGGATGGATCATGATTAAGAATATCGTCAAGCGGGACGGCAGGATCGAACCCTATATTCCCAGCAAGCTCAATGGCTGGGGCCGGTGGGCGGCCGCCAATCTGGGCCATATGGTTGACTGGAGCAGCATCGTCATTCAGTCCGTGAGCTCCATGCCGGATACCGTGGCCACCGCCGATCTGCAGGAAAAGCTCATTCAAAACTGCCTGGACAAGGGCACCTGGTCCTACTACCTGATGGCCGGTCGCCTTTACGCCTCGCATTTGCACAAGATCATCCATGGCGCGTCCATCCCGACCGTCCGCGCCCTGCACGACCGCATGGTGGCCGACCATGTGATGGTCCGTATGGATTACGACGATGACGACTATGCCCAGGTCGAGTCTTTCATCAACCACGAACTGGATTACGATACGCCGCATTTTTCGCTGCACTACATCCGCAAAAAGTACAGCCTGCAGAACCGCGCGACCGGCCAGGAATACGAAACCCAGCAGTTTGTCTACATGCGCATGGCCATGGCGTTGGCCGAAACGGAGCCTCGGGACCGGCGGATCGATCTGGTGCGGCGTTTCTACACCGAGTTCTCCGCCAAGCGCATGTCGGCGCCTACACCCAACTACGTGAATCTGGGGACGACGCTGCGCGGCTTCGCGTCGTGCTGCGTCTATGTCGTGGACGACAATGAGGCTTCGCTCGCGGTGGGCGACCACATTGCCTACCGTATGACGGCGGCCTCGGCGGGCATCGGCAGCCACCTGATCACCCGCAGCAAGGGCAATCCGGTTCGGGGCGGTCTGATCCAGCACCAAGGAAAACTCCCCTATCTGGCTTCGCTAGGCAAGGCGGTTCACGCCAATATGCAGGCCGGACGCGGGGGCGCCTGCACGACTTATTATTCCGGGTTCGATCCCGAAGCCGAGATCATCGCTTACCTGCGCAATCCGCGCAGCACCGAAGACCGCAAGAACCGCGACCTGCACTACGCGCTGGTCACGAACAAATTCTTTGCCGAGAAAGTAGCTCGAAACGAATCGGCTTTCTCCTTCAATGTGTGGACGGCGCCGGAACTGACCCGGCTTTTCTTCAGCCCCGACATCGAGGCATTCAGGCGGGAATACCTGCGTCTCGAATCTGATTCTTCTTTCAAGAAGGAATACTTCAAGCCGCGCGATCTGATCCTCACGTCACTGAACGAGGCGCTGGAGACCGGGGTGGCCTATCTCGCGAACGTTGACGAGATGAACCGCCATACGCCCTTCAAGGAGCCCATTCACTCCAGCAATCTGTGTCTGGAAATCAGCGAGCCGAATCGCCCCTACGAGGACATGCGCGACCTGTATTCGGACCATGAAGTCGGCTTCATCACGGTCCGGTATGACGACGACCGTCAGCAGACCTTCAATTTCAACGAGCCGCTCACGGTAGCGGCGGTCGATTCGACGGTGCCGCATACTGTCTTCGCCGGGGAACTGAAAGCGGGCGACGTGATCGTGGCTGACGAAGGTGGTGGCCGGGTGCAGGGCATCACCCAGGCCCATGAGGAACCCGAAATCGCGCTTTGCTCGCTGGGTGCGATCGCCTACGACGCCATCGGGGAGCACGACGACGAAGCGTACCAGGAGGCCATGTACCTGACGCTGAAAATGATCGACTACTGCATCGAGAATTCGCACTATGTGCTGCCGCACGTCGCGGTGACCGCCAAGGCCCGAATGAATGCCGGGGTAGGTCTCATGGGTGTCGCCACTCACATGGCCCGGAAGGGCCTGCGCTACGACACCCAGGAAGGCCGGGAAGAGCTGCATCGCATCGCCGAGCGCCACATGTATCACGCCATCCGTGCGTCGCTGCGGATCTCCAGGGAACGGGGCGTCGCGCGCTGGATGCACAAAACCCGCTGGCCGGATGGCTGGCTGCCCATCGATACCTACAACCGCAACGTAGACGAGCTGGGCAACTTCGAATACCAGTACGACTGGGAAGCCCTGCGCGCCGAGATTGTCCAGAACGGCGGTATCGGACACTCCTGCCTGGTCGCCTACATGCCCGGCGAATCGTCCTCGAAGGCGTTGGGCAAGCCAAATTCCATCTATCCGGTCCGGGACACGACGCTGAACAAGACCGACGGCTCCGTCACCATCCGCTGGGCGGCTCCTGGCAGCGATGACCAGGCGCTTCACTATCAGTCCGCGTGGGATGTGTCGGAGGTCGACATGATCAAGGCTTACGCCGTGTTCCAGAAGTTCACGGATCAGGGGATTTCCGCAGACCTGTGGCGGCGGATCAAGGACGACGATAAGGTCTCCAGCAGCGAACTGCTCACGCACTACTTCACCATGGTGAAGTACGGCATGAAGACCCGCTACTACTACAACTCGAACGTCGCTTCCGACCGATCGCTGGAAAACGCCGGCAGTATCAACGGCGGCGTCGACAAGGTCGAGTGCGAAGCCTGCACGATGTGATTTTCACGGGCTGCGGCCGGGAACCGCCGCAGCTCCCTTCCCGCTTGCCACGAGTATCACTCCAAATGAACGCCTCTCTTCCAACCAAGATCTTCAACACCGAAAAGACCGACTACGCTTTCCCCGAGATCATCCTGGGTCAGGATCTGGGGCTGTTCGACACCATCAACAAGTTCTACCCCGAAATCTGGAAGCTCTACAAGACGCTGAAGAACCAAGACTGGGATGAGAACGAGTTCGACTATTCCAGCTGCAACGTGCAGTTCAAGACCTGTGACCGGCACACCTATGACATGATGGTAAAGACGCTGGCCTGGCAGTGGGAAGCGGACAGCGTGGCGTCGCGCTCGCTGGCAGCCGTGCTGGCGCCGGTCTGCACCAGCTCCGAGGCTTGGTCGGGCTGGGTGGAAATCACCAAGAACGAGATCGTGCACGCGGCGACCTATTCCGAGATCGTCCGCAACAGCTTCGACAACCCGGACGACATCCTGACCGAGATCCTGTCGGTCAAGGAAGCCATCAGCCGCTTGCGGGTCGTCAGCGAAGTTTTCAACCATGCCTCTGAAATCAGCTACGACTATGCACGGGGGCAGCGCGCCAACGACCAGGACACCTACGATGCAATTTACCTGTTCATCGTTGCCATGCTGTGCATGGAACGCGTCCAGTTCCTGGCGTCGTTCGCCGTAACCTTCGGCATCTGTGACGGAACGGGCCTGTTCCAGCCGATTGGCAAGGCTATCCAGAAGATCGCACAGGACGAATTCGAGGTCCATGTGCAATACGGCAAGGAAGTGCTGCGCGCCATGTTCAAGACCGAGCGCGGACGTACGGCGTTCGAGCGGAATCGCGAAAAGATCGTTCAGATTCTCAATGAGGTCAACGCGGGCGAAGTCGAATGGACGAATTACGCCTTTTCGGAAGGGCGCGAACTGACTGGCGTGACTTGCGACATGATGAAGGACTGGGTCCATTTCAGTTCCACAGACGTAGCCCGGTTCTTCGGCGTCGAGAAAGACGTCGCCTTCCCCATCATCGAGGAAAACCCGCTGAAGTACATGGAGAACTGGCTGAACATGAGCAAGGTCCAGGCGTCCAACCAGGAAGAGGACACCGCTCAGTACAAGGTCGGCGTCATGAAACGTGACGACGAGAACGAAGTCTTCGTCGTGGATTTCTAGCAGAACCGTTTTTCGTAGCAACCAACCTCAAGGACACTTTTATGCCAGTGACCGTCTATTCGAAGCCCAACTGCCCCCAATGTGAACTGACCAAGCGGGACATGGATATTCTTGGCATCGAGTATCAGACTATCGACATCACGCAGCATCAGGACGAACTGCAGCGCCTGACAGCGCTCGGCTACCGTAGCGCCCCAGTGGTGGAAACCGAGCATGGCATCTGGTCAGGGTATGACCAGGACAAAATCAAGGGCCTGGTTTCCTATTCCTGACGGCCGCGTTCGATAAAAACAGCGGGCCGGTCTCCGTTCAGGGAGACCGGCCCGCCGTCGCAAGAGCGCCAGGATCAGGCCTTCTTTGCCGGAGGCAGTTCCAGATGGACCGTGATTGCCATGCGGTTCCAGGCGTTGATCGTGCAGATTCCCATCAGGAGCTGAACCGTTTCCTGTTCGCTGAATGCGGCCCGGACCTTTTGCCAGGTCGCCTCGGTCACACCGTGTTCGCCGATGCGGGTGACTTCCTCAGTGAACGCCAGGGCGGCCTGTTCACGAGCCGAATACAGGCTGGGCGCTTCGTGCCATCCGGACAGAACGTCGAGCTGGCGCTGATCCACACCAGCCGCCCGGGCCTCGTGGCCGTGCATGTCCAGACAGTAGGCGCAGCCGTTGATCTGCGAGGCCCTGAATTTGATCAGGCCGATCAGACCTTCTCCGAGAGAGCCCGAATGGACGTACTTCTCGAGCGCCATCATGGGTTTGTAGGCCTCAGGATCCACTTTATGGATGTCAAGCCGCTGGGCAATCGTCATCATGCAACTCCTTTTCAGCTTTAGATCGGTAACCGATCGAGTATAAGTCGGCAGCCCATCTTGCGCGGCGACGGGCGGGCCGTGGTGATGTCATTACGGCGGGTTCATCCCGCCAGGCTCGCGAGACGCCACGACAGTGCCAACAGGCCGACCAGCAGCACGGGTACCGTCAGAATCAGACCCGTGCGGCAATACAGCCCCCAGCCGATATGCACACCCCGCCGATGCAGGACGTGCAGCCATAGCAAAGTCGCCAGACTACCGATCGGAGTCAGTTTCGGACCGAGGTCGCAGCCAACGATGTGAGCGTATATCATGGCCTCGCGTACGACCCCTGTTGCCGTGGAAGCATCGATCGCCAGTGCCCCGATCAGGACCGTGGGCAGATTGTTCATCAGCGATGACAGCACTGCACTGATCAGACCCGTCCCCACTGTTGCGGTCCAGATTCCCTGTCCGGCCAGCCAGTTCAGCGCGGTGGTCAGGAATTCGGTCAGTCCGACATTGCGTAGGCCATAGACGACCAAGTACATCCCCAGGGCGAAGATGATGATGTGCCAGGGAGCGCTGCTCAGGATTCGACGGATCGGCAGCTTGCCCGATGAAGCGGCCACGCTGGCCACGGCCACCGCCCCAACCGCTGCCGTCAGGCTGACCGGGATACCTAACGGCTCCAGGCCGAAGAATCCCAGCAGCAGCCAGGCCATGGTGTACCATCCGGCGCGGAAGGTTGCCCGGTCGCGAATGGCGGTATCGGGCGCCTGCAGGCGCTGCCATTCGTAGCGGGCCGGTATATCGCGCCGGAACAGCCACCACAGCATCACCAGTCCGCTGACGATGACGGCCAGGTCGACTGGGATCATGACGGCGGCGAAATGGGCGAAGCCGATCGAAAAGAAGTCGGCGGTCACGATATTGACCAGGTTGGAAACCACCAACGGCAGGCTTCCCGCATCGGTGATGAAACCGGCAGCCATGACGAACGCCAGCACTGAGGGCGGTGAAAGCCGCAGGGCCGCTAACATTGCCACCACGATGGGCGTGAGAATGAGGGCTGCGCCATCGTTATTGAAGAGCGCCGAGACGGCGGCTCCCAGCAGCACGATCAACCCGAACAACCGCCACCCATGGCCCGCGCCCCAGCGGGCCACCCATAGTGCGATCCAATGGAAGAAACCGGCTGCGTCCAGCATCAGGCTGATGAGGACCACGGCCACGAAGCTGGCTGTGGCATTCCAGACGATGTGCCAGACGATGGGGATGTCGGAGAGGTGAACGACACCAGTGACCAGTGCCAGTCCTGCCCCCAGGCAGGCGCTCCAGCCGATGCCCAGGCCGCCAGGCCGCCAGATGACCAGCACCAGCGTGAAGATGAAGATTCCCAACGCCAGCAGCGTCATTGCCTAGTCCGTGCCTTCGTTCTCGCAGAGGGCGATTTTGCCACTGATGAAGACAGAGATGTTGGCGGCAAGCCCCGCAAAAAACAAAACCCCACCGTTGGGGTGGGGCTCTCTTGGCGCGTCCGCGTTCAGCGGATGGGGTGACTCAGGAGTACAGGTATTCGCCTGGCAGGCCCTTGCCCGTGCGCGGTGTGTTCAACATCCTGGCGACCTTTCGCACCACGAAATCTACAGCATGGCGCAGATCGCTCACGACGTCGGGTCCTTCCTGGGCTCGCAACGCTTCCTGCAGCAGTTGGCGTTCCAGCTCATCGGTCAGACGGGTATCGGCGGAAAAGCGTTGAAAAGTTTTCATGGCAATCCTCTTGCGTGAAAAGAGCGTTTCGCTCTGATTTTTATTATAGGGTAAACCCTAATATAAAAGCAAGGAGGAAATCAGTACGGCCCGATGAGCCGATTCCAAAACCGGGCCGAAATGAGCCTATCATGGGGCCATCAGATTCTGGAGTCTTGCGTCATGATCAATGGTCACGAGCCGCCCGCCTGGGACGTGCAGACCTGGCTCAACACCGACGTCCCGCTTTCGCTGGACGACCTTCGCGGCCGAGTGGTCGTGATTCACGCGTTTCAAATGCTGTGTCCTGGGTGTGTATCACATGGCATCCCGCAAGCGAAGGCGATCCAGCAGGCCTTCCCGCCCAGCCGGGTCCAGGTGATCGGGTTGCACACGGTTTTCGAGCACCATGAATCCATGAACGAAACCGCGCTGAAGGCGTTCCTGTATGAATACCGCATCCGCTTTCCGGTTGGCATCGATCGCCCTGACCCGCGCGGCAACCCGTTGCCTGTCACCATGCAAGCCTGGCACCTGGAGGGCACACCAACCTTGATCATTCTGGATGCTCAGGGGCGCATCCGCCTGCAGCATTTTGGACAGCTCGATGACTTGCGCGCCGGCGCCGTGATCGGTCAGCTCATGGCTGAGTCGGACGCGGGGTTTTCGACGACTGCCCCATGAGATTGGTCAGCAGGTCGATTGGGATCGGCAGCACCAGGGTGGACGATTTGTCGCCCGCCACCTGCGTCAGGGTTTCCAGATAGCGCAATTGCATGGACGTTGGTTCCTGCGCCAGTGTGCGCGCCGCGTCTGCCAGGGCCTGTGCGGCCTGGCGCTCGCCTTCGGCGTGGATGATCTTTGCCCGGCGGTCACGCTCGGCTTCGGCCTGGCGAGCCATGGCGCGAACCATGGTGTCGTTCAGGCCGATGTCCTTGATTTCGACATTGGTGACCTTGATCCCCCAGCCGTCGGTCTGCGCGTCCAGAATGGTCTGGATATCCAGGTTGAGCTTTTCACGCTCGACCAGCATGTCGTCCAGTTCGTGTTTGCCCAGCACGGCCCTCAATGTGGTCTGCGCCAGCTGGCTGGTGGCTTCCAGGTAGTGCTCCACCTGGATGATGGCCCTGCCAGGGTCAACGACCCGGAAATACACGACAGCGTTGACTTGCACCGAGACGTTGTCGCGGGAAATCACGGCCTGGGGCGGAATGTCCAGCGTCACCACCCGCATGTCCACACGTACCAGATGCTGAAGAAATGGAATCACGACAATGAGGCCCGGCCCCTTGGCGCCGGTGAATCGGCCCAGTGTGAAGACCACCGCACGCTCGTATTCCCGCAGAATATGGAACAGCCTGATGAAGACGATGAACAGGAAGACCAGTACCAGAAAGCTCACGCCTGAGCCCAAATTGAGAAACATCATGAGGGATCTCCACCAGAACTTTCAGGTTCTGGAATGGGTTCGACTTCGAGGATCAGACCTCGCACCGACCGGACGCGTACGGACTGGCCCAGTGCCAGTGGCTGATCAGCATGCACCTGCCAGGCCTCACCGCGAATTTGCGCCCAGGCGCGCCCGCGTGAATCCGATGCCTGTGTGACCTCTCCTGTCATGCCGGGGAGTTCTTCGTTTCCGCCCTGCGCCCGGCTGCGGTGTGCCTGGATGGCCAGTATCGCGCCCAGCAGAAGGATCAGACCCAGCATGGTCAGCGCCCAGGTCGATTGCGAGCCGAAGTAGACCAGCAGCATGGCCGCCCGCTCCGATCAGGATCGGTGCCGCTTGGCGTAAGCCGCCAGGACACCTGAGAGCACGACCGCCTGGTTGTGCTCTGGGTCGTGGGCGCCGTACACCAGCGTGATTACCCTACCCTGCGCCTCATCCAGAATCTCACCCATCAGGGCTTGAGCCTGTTCGCTTTGCAACTCAGCCGTGTAGTCCCGCCGAAAGCCCTCCCAGCGCTCGGGCTGGTGTCCAAACCATTTGCGCAGCTCTGAGCTGGGTGCCAGCTCCTTGTACCACTTGTCGTACTTGAGAGTGGCCTTCGACAGGCCGCGCGGCCAGAGCCGATCCACGAGCACACGAAACCCGTCGCCATCGGCCGATGCCTCATAAGCGCGCTTGATGTGCACAATAACAGTCATGTTCAGCCTTTGCTGGGATGCGTCATGTTCAGCGGGACGATCCATTCATCGTACTGCGCCTCAGTGAGGAATCCCAGAGCCAGCGCGGCTGCGCGCAGCGTGGTGTGTTCGTGGTGGGCTTTTTTGGCGATTGCTGCCGCTTTGTCATACCCGATATGGCGGTTCAAGGCAGTCACCAGCATCAGGTTCTTTTCCAGGTTCTCCTTGATGCGCGGCAGATTGGGTTCGATTCCGGTGGCGCAATGTTCGTCGAACGACAGGCAGGCATCGGCCAGCAGATCGATGCTTTCGAGTACGTTGTGCACCATCACGGGTTTGTAGACATTGAGCTGAAAGTTGCCCTGCGAGCCGGCAAATGCGACGGCCGCGTCATTGCCGTAGACCTGCACACACACCATGGTCATGGCTTCGCACTGCGTAGGGTTGACCTTGCCCGGCATGATGGATGAACCCGGCTCGTTCTCAGGGATCGTGAGTTCGCCGATGCCGCAGCGTGGCCCGCTGGCCAGCCAGCGCACGTCGTTGGCGATCTTCATCAGCGCAGCCGCCAGCGTGCGTAGCGCGGCCGACAGATTGACCAGCGCGTCATGGGCGGACAGCGCGAAGAACTTGTTTTCCGCGCTGCGGAACGGCAAGCCGGTAATGTCGGCGATGCGCGCCGCTGCGAGCTCGCCGAACCGGGGGTGTGCGTTCAGGCCTGTCCCCACGGCGGTACCGCCAATGGCCAGGCTGTAGATGCCGGGCAGCGCAGCCTGCACCGCATCCAGCGCAAAATCGAGCTGCGCCACCCAGCCGCTGATTTCTTGGCCCACCGTGATGGGAGTCGCATCCTGGAGGTGCGTGCGGCCTGTCTTGACGATGTTCTGGTACGCCTTGGACTTGGCTTCCAACGTTTCGCGCAAGCGGCCCACGGCTGGGAAGAAGCGATGCGATAGTTCCGTGGCCACTGCAATGTGCATGGCGGTCGGAAAGGTGTCGTTGGAGGACTGGCCGCGATTGACGTGGTCGTTGGGGTGCACCGGTTTCTTGGTGCCCATGGTGCCACCTGCCAGTTCGATCGCCCGGTTGGAAATCACCTCGTTGGCATTCATGTTGGACTGTGTGCCCGAACCCGTCTGGAACACCACCAGGGGGAACTCGCTGTTGTGCTTGCCTTCGATGACCTCGTCCGCCGCCCGCACGATGAGCTGAGCAATGTCCGCAGGTAGCTCGCCGAGTTCCGAGTTGGCCTGCGCAGCGGCTTTCTTCAGGACCCCCAGTGCCCGAATGATGGGCGCGGTGAAGCGGAAGCGGTCCACTCCGATCGGGAAGTTCTGGATTGAACGCTGCGTCTGGGCCCCCCAGTAATGAGACACGGGCACCTCGATGGCGCCCATGGAATCAGTTTCAGTGCGGCTGTCGGCCATGAGTCATGCTCCTAAAGATGAAATTTGGGGGGTTCCTGTCATCAATGCGGGGGGATTATCGCTGAATTGGTCGGCCCATGCGCACGCCACATCCAGCATCCGGTTAGCGAAGCCCCATTCATTGTCGAACCAGACCAGCAGGCTGGCGAAGTTGTCATTGTTGACCCGGATCTGACTCAGGTCGACGATGGCCGAGTGTGTGTTGTGGTTGAAGTCGACCGAGGCATGCGGTTGATCCGTGCAGGCCAGCAGCCCCGGATGGGCCCGCGCCGCCGCCAGAAACAGCGCCTTCAGTGCCTGGGGATCGGTGGCCCGGTTCAGGTTGACGGACAGATCAATGGCCGACACGTTCAGGATGGGGACACGGACGGCCTTTGCCTGGATTTTGCCGGCCAGTTGGGGTAACAGGCGCTCGACGCCCTGGGCCAGACCAGTCGCCACCGGCACGATGGATTGCATCGCGGAGCGGGTTCGCCGAAGATCGGCGTGGTGGTAGCCGTCGATCATGGGTTGGTCGTTCATGACGGAGTGCAGCGTAGTCAGGAATGCCCCGCCCACTCCCAGGTTCCGGTCCAGAATATCCAGAATCGGGACGATGGCGTTGGTGGTGCAGGAAGCGGCCGAAACGATGTGCTGATCCGCGCGCAGCCCGTTCTCGTTGGCGCCGTAGACGACCGTGAAATCGACTTCGGCCGCACCCCGCCCCGGGTGTGATACCAGCACGCGCGGGCAGCCCGCATCGATGAAGGGCTGCAGGCGTGCACGCGTGGAAAACCTGCCCGAGCATTCCAGCAACAGGTCGAAGTCGAGCTGGCCCCACGGGCCTTGCGCAGGCTCACTGGCGTGGAAGACCTGGATGTCGCACCCGTCGATCGACAGGCCGCCGTCCACAGCCGCGACGGCACCGGGGAACACGCCGTGGGTCGAGTCGTACTGGGTCAGGTAGACCATGGATTCCAAGTCTGCCGGTTCGTTGATGGCAACGACCTGGATGGATTCCCGATGGTGGGATTCCATCAGTGCGCGCAGGACACAACGGCCAATGCGGCCATAGCCATTGATGGCAATACGCAGACAGCGGGACATGGGTGATGATCCAGAAAAGTTCGGATAAGGTCAGCTGCGGAAGCCGGCAACCACATTTCGCGGTTCGTCGCGGCAGAAGGCCTCGATGTTGTGGATGACCTGGCGGGCCATGGCTTCTACGGCGTCGTGGCTGGACCAGGCGACGTGCGGCGTCAGGATGAAATTCGGGTAATCCAGCAGGCGCATCAGCGGGTGGTCCAGCCTGGGGGGCTCCTCTGAAGCCACATCGAAGCCGGCTCCACAGATCTGACCGGAGCGCAGTGCCTGCCCCAGCGCATGTTCGTCCACCAGGCCGCCCCGCGCCGTGTTGATGAGCAGCGGATGCCGCTCCATCAGCGCGAATTCCGATGCGCCTATCATCCCCCGCGTCTGGTCGTTGAGCGGGCAATGCAGGCTGATGACGTCGCTGGTGCGCAGGAAGTGCCCGAAGTCAGTGTAGTCTTCGGCTGGCGCGCCGGCGTCGCGCCGCGCCGCGAACTGGACCTTCATGCCAAAGGCGCGTGCGATCTGTGCGACGGCTTCACCCAGTGCGCCCCGCCCCACGATGCCCAATGTGGAACCTGCGAGATCCCGCACCGGAAAGTCGAAGTAGCAGAACTGGCCACTTTGCTGCCAGCGCCCATTCTTGACAGACTCGCGGTAAGCCAGCAGGCTGCGCTGCAGGGCAAGCATCAGCGTAAAGACGTGTTCAGGCACTGCGTGGCTGGCGTACTCCCGCACGTTGGAGACGATGATCCCCAGCCGATTACAGGTCTCCAGGTCGATGTTGTCGGTCCCCGTGGCAGCCACGGCGATCATGCCCAAGTGACTGGCCTGCTGCAGGGCAGCGGCGTCGACCTTGACCTTGTTCACGATGACCACGTCGGCGTCGCGAATGCGTTCGGCAACCTCTTCGCTCGCGCTGTGGGGGTGGAATACGAATTCGTGGGGCACCGAAAGCCCGTCAAAATCCAGCCAATCGGGCAAGGCCTCGCGATCCAGAAAGACGATGCGCCGCGTATCCATGTGCAGACTTCTCCACTGTTTTTTATCGTTTCATAGTCTACCCCATGCGCCACAGCTGCGGATTCGGTGCGAGGCTGATGGCCAGCCCAGCTGAGCAAATGAACGAGGGTTGCTCCGGTGTTATAACGGATGAGACTTTCGGTCCTTACTATGGGAACAACATGAAACTGTATTATTTTCCAGGTGCCTGCCCGCTGGCGACGCATATCGTGCTCGAATGGATTGGCAAGCCATATGAAACCCAGCGCCTGACGCGGGAGCAGACAAAGGAACCCGCCTATCTGGCGCTCAATCCCACAGGAGCCGTTCCGACGTTGGTCGACGGCGACTTCGTTCTGACGCAGAGTGCCGCCATTCTGGAATATCTGGCCGAGATGAACCCAGAGGCCAAGCTGATGGGATCGGACATCCGGGGTCGCGCGGAGATGCGCCGTTGGCTGTCGATGTGCAACTCCGACATCCACCGCACGTTTGGCCTGGTGTTCGGCTCGGATTACTTCTCGGGTGGTGACGCGGCCGTGGCTAAGGTTCTGGAAGATCAGGCAACGGCCAAGGTCAAGAGCTTCTTCACGATCGTGGAGAAGCAGCTCAAGGGACGCGACTGGGTGACCGGCCAGCGCTCGTTGGCCGACGCCTATCTGTTCGTGATGATCTCATGGGCCGAGGCCAAGAAGATGGACCTTTCTGATCTGCCCGAACTGCGCCGCTATCAGAAGAAGCTGCGGCAGGACAAGGGTGTGCAGGCCGCGCTAAAGGCACAGGGGCTGGCCTGAACACAGAACAGTCCCTGCGGACTGTCCTGTGTCTGGCCAGCCGGTTCGCCTTGCAAGGCGAACCGTGAGGGGATGTCTCGCGTCGAGACGGGTTTCCCACGTCGCGGCCTGCAGGCCGCTCCGATTCGCCAGGCATGCCAGGGTCCGCAGGGACCCTGGCATGTCCTGGCTCATCCACCCAAGTACGCCTTGCGGACGTCGTCGTTCTTCAGCAGGTTGGCGCCGCTGTCGTGCAGTACGACCTTGCCGGTTTCCAGCACATAGCCGCGGTCGGCGACCTGTAGCGCCTTGTTCGCGTTTTGTTCCACCAGGAACACGGTGACGCCTTCGTCACGGATTGTGCGGATGATGTCGAAGATCTGGGCGATGATCAGCGGCGCGAGGCCCAGTGTGGGCTCGTCCAGCAGCAACAACTTGGGGCGAGTCATGAGGGCCCGGCCGATGGCCAGCATCTGTTGTTCGCCACCCGACATGGTGCCGGCACGCTGGGTGGCCCGCTCCTTCAGGCGTGGGAACAGCTCAAAAATGTGAGCCATGCTTTCTTCGGTCTGTGATCGATCCAGGAAGAACGCCCCCATGTTCAGGTTTTCCATGACGGTCAGGTCTGAAAAGACGCGGCGCCCTTCCGGGGAAATGGCGATGCCGCGCTGCATGATTTCGTGCGTCGGCGCGCCGGTGATGTCCTCGCCGAGAAAGCTGATCTTGCCCTCCCGCGCCCTGGGGTTGCCGCAGGTCGTCATGAGCAGCGTCGTCTTGCCGGCGCCGTTGGCACCGATCAGGGTGACGATTTCACCCTCATTGACTTCCACCGAGACGTCGTTCAACGCCTGAATCGCGCCGTAGAACGTGCTGATGTTTTCCAGTTTGAGCACGGTCATTCCCCCAGATAAGCTTTGATCACGCGTGGGTCCGTGCGAATCGCCTCGGGCAACCCGGTGGTGATGGGCTTGCCGTGCTCCATGACCAGGATGCGGTCGGACACTCCCATCACGAGGCTCATGTCGTGTTCGATCAGCAGGACGGCCACGTTGAATTCGCGCCGTAATTGGTCGATGAGCTTCTGAAGATCGCGTTTTTCCTGAGGATTCAGGCCAGCGGCCGGCTCATCCAGCATGAGCAACCGCGGCTTGGTGATCATGCAGCGCGCGATTTCCAGCCGGCGCTGGTGACCGTAGGCCAGATTGCCCGCTTCACGGTTGGCGTACTGGCGGATCCCCATGAAGTCCAGCCATTGCGCGGCGCGCTTCTTGGCTTCGGACTCTGAACGGCGGAATGACGGCAGCCGCAGGACGCCGCTGATCAGTCCCGTCTTGATCTGGGTGTGCTGGGCCACCAGCAGATTTTCGAGCACCGTCAGGTTCTTGAACAGCCGGACGTTCTGGAATGTCCGCACCAGACCGTGCCGTGCGACCTTATGGGTGGGTTGACCCGTGATGTCCGTCCCTTCGAGCCGGATCGTCCCGGTGGAGGGCTTGTAGAACCCTCCGACGCAGTTGAAGACGGTGGTCTTGCCGGCTCCGTTGGGGCCGATGATGGCAAAGACTTCATCGTGGCCCACTTCAAATTCCACCTGATCGACGGCCAGCAGGCCGCCGAACCGCATGGTCAGTCCGCTGACCGTCAACAATGCATCACTCATGATTCCAATTCCACTTGCGGACGTTTCATCGGCAGCAGGCCTTGCGGACGCCACACCATCATGACCACCATCACCAGGCCGAAGATCAGCATGCGGTATTGGGAGAATTCGCGTGCCAGTTCGGGTACGACGGTGAGCAAGGTCGCCGCCAGGATGACCCCGATCTGCGAGCCCATGCCTCCCAGCACGACGATGGACAGGATCAGCGCCGATTCGATGAAGGTGAAGGATTCGGGATTTACCAGCCCCTGGCGAGCGGCGAAGAAGGCTCCACCAAAGCCTGCGAACATGGCCCCCATGGTGAAGGCAGAGAGCTTGATCGTCGTGGGGTTCAGGCCCAGCGAACGGCAGGCGATTTCATCCTCGCGCAAGGCTTCCCAGGCTCGCCCGATTGGCATGCGGATGAGCCGGCTGGTGAAAAACAGAGTCAGCAGGACCAGCACGAACGCCATAAGGTAGAGGTACACCACGACGTCATCACTGTTGAAGGTCCAACCCATGAGTTCATGAAAGGTCGGCAGGCCGTTCGTCGAACGCCGTGCCATCTGGTAGCCGAAGAATGAAGGCTTGGGAATGCCAGAGATGCCGTCCGGGCCGCCGGTGAGTCCGTACAGGTTGATCAGCATCAGGCGGATGATTTCTCCGAAGCCCAGCGTCACGATGGCCAGATAGTCCCCCCGCAACCGTAGCACGGGGAATCCCAGCAGGAATCCAAAAAAGGCCGCCACCATACCGGAAAACGGCAGCGCCTGCCAGAAACCCCAGCCGGCCCAGTGGTACAGCAGCGCATAGGTGTAGGCTCCGGTGGCATAAAAACCCACGAACCCCAGGTCCAGCAGACCTGCATACCCCACGACGACGTTCAGGCCAAGGCCCAGCAGGACGTAGATGAGCACCAGCGTTGCGATATCGACTTGGGCACGGCCCGTGAAGAACGGCCAGACAACGGCGAACAGAATCAGCACGAAGATGATTTTCTGACGCGTTTTGTCCGTCATGGGCGGAATTTTGAAGCTTCGAGTCGACGGCTTGCGGCGATGGAACAGCGGCCTGAGCATCTGCACCAGGAAAATCAGGGCCATGCCGCCGAAGATCATCTTCCAGTCGGCTTGCAGATAGGTTTCCTGGCCTCGGCGCAAGATCTGCAGCCCGTAGACCGGGGCAATGATGACGCCGCCCATGAGCGCCGAGATCAGGGCGTTTTTAAAAGAGTTTGTCATCAGACTTTTTCCACCTCAGGTTTGCCCAACAGCCCCGTCGGACGAAACATCAGGATGAAGACCAGCAGCAGGAAGGCCACGATGTCTTTGTATTGAGACGAAATGAAGGCCGCCGCAAAGGTTTCGGCCAGCCCCAGCAGGACTCCGCCCAGCATAGCGCCCGGAATGCTGCCGATACCGCCAAGCACAGCGGCTGTGAACGCCTTGATGCCGGCCATGAACCCAATGAAGGGGTTCAGCTTGCCGATGGCCAATGCGATCAGCACCCCGCCGACGGCTGCGAGCATCGCGCCAATCATGAAGGTGAAGGAAATGATCCTGTCGGTATTGATGCCGAGCAGGTTGGCCATGTGGATGTCCTGCGCGCAGGCTCGAGACGCCTGGCCGGTGCGGGAATACTTGATGAACATCCACAGCCCGACCATGGAAATGACCGTGACGATGATGATCATGATGCGTGAATAAGGCGCGGTGACCGTGAAGTCGCTGGTGCCGATGGTGAAATTGATGGAACCGTTGATCAGTGCGGGGACCGCCATGTCGCGGGCCCCCTGCCCCGTCGCGACCCAGTTCTGCAGGAAGATCGACATGCCGATGGCGGAAATCAGCGGTACGAGGCGCGGGCTGCTGCGCAGCGGTGCGTAGGCGATCTTCTCGACTGCGTAGCCATAGACCGCCGTCACTGCGGCGGCCACGACCAGCATCGCGAGCACCATCATCGGCAACGGCAGGCCGCTGCCCAATCCGATTGCCGACAGCGTCACCAAGCCGGTGTAGGCACCGATCATGTAGATTTCGCCGTGGGCGAAATTGATCAGGCCGATGATGCCGTAGACCATTGTGTAGCCAATGGCGATCAGGGCGTAGATTGCACCGAGCGACAGGCCGTTGAACAACTGTTGCGTCAGCAGGGGGAGGAGATCGGACATAATAAAAGATGTTACTGAAGAAAGGCCCGAATATGGGGAATCCGGGCGGACAGGACCCAGGCATGATGCGCCCGGGCCCGCCAAGCCGGTCAGGGCTGAATCTGGGTCATGTTTCCGTTGGCGTCCCAGCGGAATACTGCAAATTCGAAGTGCTTCAGGTCACCCTTGGCGTCGTAGTCTACGTCACCGATCGCCGTCTTGAACGTGTGCGCATGCATGTAGTCGGCGACTTTGTCGGCATCCGGACCCACGGCACCGATGCTGTCGGCCAGCACCTGAACAGCGGCGTAGGCCGTGATGGTGAAGGCACCGTCGGGGCTGCGCTTGTATTTTTTGAAGTCGTCAAGGATGTGCTCGTTGCCCTTGCGTTTCGTGAAGTCCGCCGGCAACGTAACCAGCAGTTTGTCCACAGCAGGTCCGGCGATGGCAAGCAGGTCTTTGTTGGCCACGCCTTCAGGTCCCATGAACTGGGTGTTCAGGCCTTGTTCGCGCGCCTGGCGCAGCAGCAGTCCGAGCTCTGGATGGTAGCCGCCGAAGTAAATCAGGTCGGGGCCCAGCGCTTTCAGTTTCGAGATCACGGCCGAATAGTCGCTGTCGCCGACGTTGATGCCCTCGAACATGGCAATGTTCACGCCGTCCTTTTGCAGGGACTTCCGGACCTGTGTGGCGATCCCCGAACCGTAGGTCTGCTTGTCGTGCAGGATGGCGACTTTTTTTGGCTTGAGCTGATTGGCGATGTAGTCAGCCGCAAAGGGGCCCTGCTGATCGTCGCGACCGATGGTGCGGAAAAAGTAATGCGGCTTGATTGTGTCGGTGACCAGCGGCGAGGTCGCGCCCGGGGTGATCGCGACGATGCCTTCCTGCTCGTAGACGTTCACGGCGGGCACCGTCGTGCCCGAGCAGGCATGCGCCACGGCGAACTTGGCGCCCGAGTTCACCACACGATTGGCGGCGGGCACGGCCTGCTTGGGCTCGCACCCATCATCGATCAGCAAGGGCTCGATCTTCATACCCTTGATGCCGCCTTTTTCGTTGAGCGCATCGATGGCCGTCAGTGCACCAGCCTGGATCTGGTCACCGTATTGGGTGTTGGGGCCGGTCATCGGTTGCGGGATGCCGATCTTCAGGGTATCGGCCTGCGCAGCGGCAGCCAAGGACAATGCTCCGAGCGCGAGCACGAAGGGAGCAATGCGCAGTTTCAGATTCATTCAAAGGTCTCCGGTAGAGGCGCCGCAGGCAGATTCATGCATTGACCCCGATCAGGGGTCAATTACCAGGGGCGACAAGCTTCGGTTGTGTGCTTCCGCCCTGAGCGGCAGGCCGTATTCTGACGACTAGCCCTGCCTGTGTCACTACGGTTAATCCCTATGGTGAAAGTCAAGCCGAAAATTCGCGTGCCAGATCTTTAGCGCGGCGCGCCGCAGCGGCGACGGCAGCACGCATGGTGTCGCTCAGGCCGCGTTCTTGAAACACAGCCAGCGCTGCGGCCGTGGTACCGCCCTTGGATGTCACGCGTTCGCGAAGTACGGATGGGGCGTCCGGTGACAGCGTGGCGAGCTGAGTGGCGCCGTGGAATGTGCCCAGAGCGAGCTGACGCGCCTGGTCAGCGGTCAGCCCCTGCTCCTGGGCAGCCTCCATCAGGGCCTCGAGGAACAGGAACACGTAGGCTGGGCCACTCCCCGACACCGCCGTCACCGCATCGATGGCCGCATCGTCTGCAACCCAAAGCACTTCGCCCACCGCCCGCAGCAATTCCTCAGCCTGGGCGCGATCCGCATCGTCAACCCCCTCCAGCGCGGTCATTCCGGTAGTGCCGCAGCCGATCAGGGCCGGCGTGTTGGGCATGCAGCGGACGACGCGTGTGTAAGGGTGTGCGCCGTCGCCCAGCCAGCGGGCAATGGCGCTTCCAGGGATGCCGGCAGCGATGCTGATGACCAGCGTGTCTGGCCGCAGCCAGGGTCGGCACTGCTGTACGACCTCGGACATGACCTGGGGCTTCACGGCAAAGAACCAGACCCGGCAGTCTGAAAGGCGGGCGTCCGGGGCGCCTGCCGCAGTCGTCCCCAGTTCTTCCCAGTGCGCGCGCTTGTCCGCACCCGGGTCGATCACATGGACGTCGGCGGCCGCACAACGCCGCCCGATCAGGCCGCTGGCCAGGGCGTTGGCCATGTTGCCGCCGCCAATCAGTGCGAGAGTCAGTCGTTCTTTCATGGGGCCACATTGTACGATCAGACGGCTGGCCATGGACAATTTCTTACAGGTGAATAAGGATAGAAACGGATACCCGGGACGGTGGTATCCGGGTATCCTCGGCAGGCAAAACATCGGGTTTCGGGATTCACGGAACGGTCATCCAGGCTCCGTATAATCCTCCCAAAATCGCCCGTGTCGTTCGGGCGATCCCCACCGCCACAGGAGAAGGCTGATGACTCACACGATTCCCCGTCTGACCGTCCTGGCCGCGTTGCTGGCCAGCGCTGGCTTTGCCCAGGCCGCCACGGACATCACATTCTGGCACTCTATGGAAGGCCCCTTGGGCGAACGGGTCACACAGATCGCCAAGGATTTCAATGCCAGCCAGTCCGACTATGTGGTGCACGCCGTCTACAAGGGCAACTATGGAGAATCCATGAACGCCGGGATCGCGGCGTTCCGCGCGGGGAATGCGCCCGATATTTTGCAGGTCTTCGAGGTCGGGACGGCCACCATGATGTACGCCAAGGGCGCCATCAAGCCGGTTCAGGAGTTGTCCGAAAAGGTCGGTGATCCCATCAACCCAGCCGATTTTCTGGGTGCGGTGGCAGGCTATTATTCATCCAGTTCCGGCAAACTGGTATCGATGCCGTTCAACAGCTCGACCCCGGTCATGTACTACAACAGGGACGCCTTCCAGAAGGCGGGGTTGAATCCGGACCAGCCGCCCAAGACTTGGCCGGAAGTCGCCGAGGCCGCCAAGAAGCTGCGGGCCGCCGGTATGGAGTGCGGCTACTCCACAGCCTGGCCTTCGTGGGTGCAACTGGAGAATTTCGCCGCGTGGCACAACGTTCCATACGCTTCCGAAAACAACGGGTTTGGCGGTCTGGGTGCGCGCCTGAAGCTGGACAATCCGCTGTTCAAGCGGCACATGACGTTCTTGGCCGATATGGCCAAGGCCGGGACCTTCACCTATGGCGGGCGTGGCGATGCCGGCAATGCCTTGTTCATTTCTGGCAAGTGCGGCATGTATACGGGTTCTAGCGGCATGCGGGCAGCCGTTCTGAAGAACGGCCAGTTCAAATTCGGCACGACCACTCTGCCCTATTACCCCGGCGTGAAGGGCGCCCCACAGAACTCGATCATTGGCGGCGCGTCGCTGTGGGTGTTTGCGGGCAAGTCTGATACCGTCTACAAGGGCGTCATCAAGTTCTTCAAATATCTGTCCAGTCCCCAGCAGGCGGCCGCCTGGCACCAGGGCACCGGCTATGTGCCAGTGACCAAGGCCGGGTACCAGCTCACCAAGGAATCCGGGTTTTATGACAAAAATCCGGGGACGGAAATCGCTGTCAAGCAGCTCGATGCAGCCACCACTGTGAACTCTCGCGGGATTCGTCTGGGCTACTTGCCCCAAGTCCGCGATATCGAAGATGCCACCATGGAGCAGATCTTTGCCGGCAAGGTCAGTCCGGAAGATGGTCTGAAGAAAATGGTCAGCGGCGGCGACGAGTTGCTGAGCCGATTCCAGAAGAGCGTGCGTTGAAGTTCGCGTCCTGAATGGCGGGGTGGTACCGCCGGCTGCCCCCCATGGCGGCCGGTAGTCCTGCCTCGTGGAACCCTCATCGCTCATGGAAAAACGCGTCGTCTTTCGCCACCGGACCCTGCCGTGGCTGTTGCTTGCGCCGCAGCTCGCCGTCACGCTGGTTTTTTTCTTCTGGCCGGCAGGCCAGGCCCTGTGGCAGTCCTTTCGCCTTGAGGACCCCTTCGGGCTGTCGTCGCAATTCGTTGGGTTGGCCAATTTCGCCGATCTGTTTTCCAGCCCTGAATACCTGAGCTCGTTTCGCACGACGGCCTTGTTCTCGTCGCTGGTAGCGTTCTTCGGCCTATCGGTTTCGCTGCTGCTGGCGGTGATGGCCGACCGAGTGGTACGCGCGGCTGCCTTCTACAAGACGCTGCTCATCTGGCCCTACGCAGTGGCGGCTGCCGTGGCGGGGGTACTGTGGCTATTCCTGTTTTCCCCATCAGTCGGCATCCTGGCGGTCTTCATGGTGAAAATCGGGTTGCAGTGGAATCCGCGGCTGAACGGGACCGATGCCATGGCGCTGGTGGTCTTCGCCTCGGTCTGGAAGCAGATTTCCTACAACTTCCTGTTCTTTCTGGCCGGACTGCAGTCCATTCCGCGCTCGCTCATCGAAGCT
>NZ_SCQN01000058.1 GCF_004321985.1 Castellaniella sp.
TAGCGGATGGTGGCTGCATCATCGACGGAAACCTCGCCACCACACCCCGCCACGACCATGTAGGTCCACCAGTCATGGGGAATGTCCGGCGCAAACGGCTGCGTCGCCGCCAGCAGCGCTCTGGCCGCCTGGTTGAAGACCATGGTGTTACCCCCCGCGACGTTCTGCGCAAGCGCGTTGGCAAAACTGACCGGACGCGAAATAGGCACCGAAACGCCAATGGGCCGATCGCTCGCATCCACCAGGGTGGAGCGTGAGCAGTACAGCGCGGGCACGTCGGCCGGCACCGTCGTCAGCCACTTCAGCGCCCGCTCGAGCTTGTTGGGCTCCCAGATGTCATCCTGGTCCGAGTACGCAAAATAGTCAGCATGGATATCGGGATGAGCAGCGAGAGACATGAAATTTGCGGCGTAGCCTTTGCGCGGCCCATGCCACAGTGAGACCTGCCCGGCGGGCCTGTAGGCTCTCCAAGCCTCCAGCAGAGGCAGGGTGTCATCCGTGGACCCGTCATCCGATGCGTGGACCACCCACCGGCGATGCGTCTGCGCCTCGTAGGACGCCAGTTGCTCAGCCAGATAGTCCTGGCCCTGGTAAGTGCACAGAAGGATCGCAACCGACGGCGGTGTCGCGACCTTCGGGGCCAACTCCACGGTCTCGCCCCCCATCACGAAGCCTGAACCTCTTTTTGCAGGCGCTCGATCTCCTGGCGCAGTGTCTCGTATTCCCGCTGCTTCAACGCCAGGAAGCGGCGCGTGAGATCCGCCTTCGCCACGATCCCAGTCGGGGTCAGCAGATACGCATAGGCCAGCTTGTTGTCGCTATTCCTGAAGTTCTGCATCTTGACCAGCCCCTTGTTCAGCAAGGCACGGATGCAGTAGTTGGTCTTGCCCAAACTCACGCCCAGCGCCCGCGACAGCTCGCGCTGGCTCAGGCCTGGGTCGGATTCCAGCAGGCGCAAAACCTGTAGTTGGCTTTCTTCGTGCAGAGGAGTTCGCAATTCAAACACGCTACCGCCGTGCTGTTATACGGTCAGCAAGCGCACGAGGTATGTTCATCAAGTGAACGCAATGTTACTTCAGCGTTATTTATGACGACCGCACCATCCGTCACAGGCTGTTTCTGCCAACGGCCAACACCCCCCGATCCGATATACGTTGTTTCACGTTCCCGTATCGCCGCCCACAACACAGCAAGCGACACCAGAAAAAACATCACACCATTATTCCGCCCAAGGATGACTTGGGTCAGACCAAAGGTAGCAAACGAGGCCGGTAGGCTTGCGCCGCAGCAGGCCAGGACACGTAGCAACAAGTCTGGGGATCGCAAACGGCGGGCGAAACTCCAGAAGCTTGAAATCAGCAGCGCGAGGATGGCCACCAGCCCCAAAGTACCCTGGTGCAGCCAGATCTCGAGGAAGTTGTTGTGGGTGTTGGACAGCGTATCCACAAACGGATTCACGCGTCCCACTGCGATTAGATCACGCAGATGGGCATCGTACTGTAGATGCCCCCAGCCCAGAATCGGCCTTTCAGGAATGCTCACGAAGGCAGCCTTCCAGGCCTCGAGGCGGGGACCCACGGTATTGTTGGCAACCTCGCCCAGTCGGCTATATTCCTGCCATTCTGTAAATGCCCCTGTATAACGGCTATCGGCAATCTTGCCGACCGGCAATACGGAGAAAATGATGACCAGCATGACCAGTACCGCCGCCCCACCCGCCAGCAACGGCCGCAAATGACGGCGGCGAAACAGCGCAATGCCGCCCAGCACGGCCATGACTGGCAAAGCCAGCAAGCTTCCCCGGGTGGCCGATGCGATCACCGCATACTCCCCCGCCAACCCCGACAGCAGCAACAGTACCGCCCACACCCTGCGCCCGCGGATGGCCGCCTCGGCTGCTGCCATCAGGCACCAGAAACCCATGGTGAGCGCAATGTCGCCAAAAGGGATGGCGCTGGTGACAAAACCGCTGGGACGATCCAGCGCCAGATGGCCGACCTGCCACCAGGCAATGGCCCCGGCGCCGCTTGTTCCAAGCGCCAGTGCCGCCACAATCCAGCTCAGGCGCAGGGACACGCGGCGAAGACCATACACGATGGGAATGGCGAGCAGATAACGGCTGCCCTGGTCCAGATACTTGCCCTCGTCACCATGCCACACTACCGCGGCGGCATTGACGACGAAGACGGCGAGCAGCAGCCAGCACAAGGTGCGGTCTTCGCGGGACCAGGGAGCCATCGCCGCGCCGACGCCTGCATCAGCGTGCTTCGGTCCACGGCGATCCGTTAACCAGACTGCCAGGCCGCCAAACAGCAGCAACGCCGCCCCCAGGGAATAGCCGGAAAACGCGGTCAGCATCAACAGATAGAACAGCGCCGCACTGGCAGACATCCAGGCAGACAGCCACGCAGGCGGTGAAACGGAAGCGGAGGGCATGGGAGAAAAATCGTAGGGGAGTGGTGAATTGTAATCGGTGCGGAGGAACGAGAATATGGCAGCGTTTGGCGCTGACGATCGCACAACCCGCGCCACTATACCCTGCCGTACAGATCTTCCAGCCGCACGATGTCGTCCTCGCCCAGATAGGTGCCCGATTGCACTTCGATCAGCTCCAGCGGGACGGTCCCCGGGTTCTCCAGCGAATGCACTTGGCCGATCGGGATATAGGTGGACTGATTTTCGGTGACCAGATAGGTCCGGTCGCCATTGGTGACCTTCGCAGTGCCGCTGACGACCACCCAGTGTTCCGCACGGTGATGGTGCTTCTGCAGCGATAGCCGCCCCCCCGGATTGACCGTGATTTTCTTCACCTGATAGCGCGGTCCACTGCCGATGGCGTCGAACATCCCCCACGGCCGGTACACCTGGCGGTGCCGCAGATGTTCGGTACGGCCAAGTGTCTCGAGCTGCGCGACAATGCGCTTGACGCCCTGCACTGCACCCTTGTGGGCGACCAGAACGGCATCGCTGGTTTCTGCAATGATCAGATCCTGTACGCCCACCGCCGCGACCAGACGGCTTTCGGCATGCACGACAGTACCGTGCACAGATTCCATCAGCACGTCACCTTGCAGACAATTTCCGTCGGCATCGCAGCCCAGCTCCGCAGCGAGCGACTCCCAGGTGCCCAGGTCGTTCCACCCCGCATCCAGCAGGACCACTGCGGCATCCTGGGTATGTTCCATGACGGCATAGTCGATGGAATCGGACGGAGACAATGCGAAGGCCTGCGCATCGGCGCGGATGAAATCCAGGTCACGCCGCGCACCCGCCCATGCGGCTCGGCAGGCGGCCAGGATCCCGGGTGCAAACCGTTCCAGTTCCTGCAGGTAGCGGCTGGCACGAAACAGGTATATGCCGCTGTTCCAGCAGTACCGACCTGAGGCCAGGAACTCAGCGGCGCGGGCGGCATCGGGCTTTTCGACGAAGCGGGACACCACCCAGCCCGTGTCCAGCACGGCGCCGCGTTCGATGTAGCCATAGCCGGTTTCGGCGCGATCGGGAGCGACGCCGAACGTGACCAGCCGGCCCCGGTCGGCCAGGACAGTCCCCTGTTCCACAGCCTGCCGAAAGGCCGCCGCATTCCGGACGAGATGGTCGGCCGGCAGCACAAGCAGCAGCGGATCATCGCCCTGATCCGTTGCGTGGAATGCCGCCAGCGCAATGGCCGGCGCCGTGTTGCGGACTGCCGATTCCAGGATCAGGCTGGTGCCCCGGACCCCGGACTGCCGAAGCTGTTCGGCGGCCAGGAAGCGATGTGCCTCGTTGCAGATGACAGACGCCGGGCGGCACGGCAGGCCGTCCAGCCGCATCAGCGTCTGCAGCAGCAGGGATTGCGGGCCCAGCAGATTCAGGAACTGCTTGGGCCTGTGCTGACGCGACAACGGCCAAAGGCGCGTGCCTGCTCCCCCCGCCAGGATCACCGGTTGCAAAGTTCGCAATTCGGACGGGCCAGCGTCATTCCGTGACATGATCAACAATCAGTGCGATGTTCATGGTTCGGCCGGATCGCGCGGAAACCCGGCTTCTCGCTGCGCTCGCACAGCAAGTACGAAGGCGATGTCGAGTTCCGGGACATAACGAGTATGCCTTGCCAGATGATCGATGATTCGATCGAAATCTTCGACGATCTTGGGCGCCAGTTCAATGCGCGCCACGACTACTTCGCCAACCGGCGTGGCGTCGGTGGTACAGCAGTCCGTCCGCCCATACTGCTTTCCAAGTATGCACGCATGTCGGCCCAAGACAGGGCCAGGCCCGATTCGACGATGCGCGCGTAACGCGCTTCAGCCCCTGCTTCAAAATCAGCCTGACGCTCGGCCGCGCGCGTCTTCTGCTCGATGGCCTCAAGAATGAAATGATGCGCCGTGACACCGGACTTCCTGGCAGCAGTCGCAACCCGCGTTTTCAGGTCTTCGGATAGGGGGATGGTGGTGGTGCTCATGACAAGCCTCGTTCGCGATCTACAGCGATGAAATCAATGTAGCGCATCAGCGGCGCGTCTAACGTGAGACAACGATATCCATCAGTAGAAAAGCGACTGGGAGCACGGCGCAATGGTCGTCATGCTGTACCCGCCACATCTACATTGCTAATCTGTGCTAGCAACTAATAGTTAGTTGCTGTATCCGATCGAATGAGGCAATATCTCCCATGTCGAAACGACAGAAGTTATTGGAACGCTTTCTCAAGACACCGCCCCCTTTGGACCTCCGGTTCGACGAGCTGGATACCTTGCTCCGTAGTTTTGGGTTTCGGATGCACGAGAACTCTGGAGGTTCTTCTCACAAATTGTTCGTACGGACTGAAGCCGACGGACGTGAGCACAGAATCGTTTGCAGCAGGCCGCATCCAGGCGGTGTCCTGAAGGCGTATCAGATCCGGGAAATCAGGGACCGGCTGATTCAATGGGGATTCTTATGAGCAACGTGCTGGAATACCGCGGCTATCTCGGATCAGTGGAATTCAGTGTCGAAGATCAATGTCTATGTGGCAAGGTGGAATTTATCGATGATCTGATTCTGTTCGATGGAACTTCGGTCACAGAGGTCGAACAGGCCTTTCGGAACGCTGTGGACGCCTACCTGGTGTCATGTGCCGAGCGTGGCGTGACACCCGATCAGCCCTTCAAAGGCAGTTTCAATGTGCGGATTGGCGGTGACCTGCATCGGCAGGCTGCCTACGAGGCCAAACGCCGTGGTGTGGCGCTGAACGAATTCGTGCTGCAGGCCATCAAAAGCGAGCTGCACGCGTAAGGCGGCTCGGCGGCGGCCAGCGCAAACAGGCCACCCCCTCTCCTGTCAGATCGCGATACTCACGCCCAGCCACACGCCATGCTGACGCTGTTGAGCACCATACTGGCCCGTATAAGCAAGCTTCAGCCGCGCATGACGCGTGACAGGTGCATGGACGCCAATGTCCAACCGCAGCGAGTGGCGCGCCAACGGCGGGCTTGCCACGTCGAACCAACGGTCAGGATCGGCGTTGTAGGCCTGACGGCTGTTCAGGCTCCGATTCCCCCAATGGCTCTGCACCCCCACATCCGCAGCCAAAACAGCAGGGCCGTGCTCCGTTGACCATTGCCGCTGGATCTGCACACCCAGATGGCTGACCCAACGCTGATCAGTCTGGGGTGACAGCGAGACCGCGGCCAGGCTACCCGATTCCTGCAAACCGGGCCGGTGCAGGCGCAGCCACGCCAGGCGGGTGTAGGGCGTGACCCCCCAGTCCCGCATGGCCAGTGGCAGGTCCGGACGCAGGTCGATCCATGCCTGTGTCAATTGTGCCTGGGAACGGGTGCGCAGATCCGCCTCGGCGGGATCAGCCTGCCGGTGCAGCTGCGCATGATGCCAGGCATGGGCAGCGCCAACCGTCAGACGCAGCCCGCGCCAGCCGTGGCTGGAACCCAGGCCGACGTGGGTAGCGGTATCTCTGGCCCCATGGCGAGCGGCGGTCGAGTCGTATTGGCTGGAAAGGTCCGTGGTCTGGGCACCGGCAAAGGCGGACAGGAACCAGTCGGCGGAAGAACCCATCCGATGGCTGATCCCGATCTGCAGACCGGCGGTGTCCCGATCATCGCTCGGCCATCCATCCGCCGCCGGACGCTCGGCATTCGCAGCCCAGGTCTGCGCCCACGCGCGGCCGCTGGCAGCATGCGCCAGCGCCGATTCGCGGACGAACCGGCTGTCCTCGATCAACGCGCTGCGCCAGGCGCCATCGACGGTATTCAGGCCGCGCGAGTTGAACCGAAGACCCAGCAGGACCCGAGTCGGTTCGTAGGTGAGCACAGGATCGAGATAACGGATCGTGCTGGCGGCCGTGGCGAACCGGCTGCCGGCGAGTGCCGACATACCGATCGAATCCGGCACTACCGCGGCCGACGCATCCGGCGCCATCATGGCGAACGCCGACGCGTCGGCTGGCCCGAAGCCTGCGTCCGCCTGTGCAATCACCCAGCGGGTTTGCGGAGTCCACGCGCCGGGTGTGGGCTCGACCCGCAGGTCGCCCGCCAACTGCATGGTGTCCCAGGTCTGCAGCGCATCGGCGCCGCCGGTGGCATCGATACGGATACGCGTCTGCGCGGTGGGCGCCAGACGCAGGCCCTGGTCGAACATCAGGGTGCCCACCGCATCCGGGCTGCCCGGCTGTAAGTGACCGGCGACCTGTGCCTCATGAATATAGCCATTCCCGGACAGCACGGTGCCCGACTCAGTATGGATAGGACCGCGCAACCACAGGCCGTCCACGCGCAGGCCGCCGCCGAGCACAACCAGCGGATCGCCATTGGCGCTCTGGTTGAATTCAGTCAACCGCAGGGTCCCCGCGCCGTCTTTCACGATAGGCGCCGTGGCATCGATGTGCCCGGCCAGCGTCGCCTCGCCCGCCGCGACGCGCCAGGTCACAGGTTCCTCGCTGTGCGCCGCCGTGAGCGTCCATCTGCTGTCCAGCAGGTCGACAGGATCGTCACGGCGTACACGCAACGACTGCGCCAGCCGCACGCCGTCTGCCAGTTCCAGCCGGGTACCCGCAACCAGGGTCAGCGTATTCGTATCGGCACCCAGCGCACCGTCTGCCGCCACCCCCAGGCTGCCGCGCAGCAGCAGTGTCCCACCCCCGCGGCTGCTGTCCGCATGCAGGGCCAGGTGGCCTTCCCCGAGCTTGAAGAGCGAGCGGGTCGCATCAGGGTCGTGGGGGTTGACCGGACCGGTGATATCGCTGTCGACGGCGCCCATCAGCGTGAGTGTGCGCCCTGCCGCCACGTCCAGTGCGCTGTGGTCCGCCAGAATGACGCGGCCGACCACCTGCCGGTCTTCATCGATCACGACCTGTTCACCGTGCAAAACAAAAGGCGCCGGGGAAGCCTCCCACGGCGCCTGCATTGCCATTGCCATTGCCCCGCTGGGCGGCGGCAGTCCCACACAAAAACAAGCGAGTGCAGCATGCATCAATTTCATGTTGTCTCCTGTTTGGTATGTCGTCGTCACTGACTGTGACAAAACGAACCATACGGGAAGACACTGAACGCAATCCGTGTAAAAAACGGCACGATCACGCATTGATCACGCTGTGAATACTTGTGAAGATGCTGTAAATTGTTGCGTTCTCGAAATCTGCGCGGGCCACCTGCCAAGCCGGCCGAAGGCTAAGCATTCCAATCGTTCAACCCGCGCCTCACAGCGGCGCGATCCGCCCGAACTCCACCTGCACGGACTGCGGCCGGCCCAGGATCTCCAGCAGCAGCGTGACACGATCCTTGGACACCGATTGCACCAGCGCCTGGAGGCCGGCGAGCGCCGGATCCAGCAGCCGCACGGCCATGCCAGGCTCGTACGGACTGATGCTGTCCAACGACGCCGTCTCACGCAGGGATTCGGCCTTGCGGATGCTGTGGATGGCCTCGTCGGCCAGCGTGGCCGGATGCTGACCGAACATGACCAGACGGCTCACTCCCACCGTGGAGCGCACCACCGACAGCGACTGCGTGCTACGCGTGGGGCGCAAAAACAGGTAGCGGGGAAACATGGGCTCGTGGATGACGGCGGCTCCGGCTGCCGCCAGTGCGGTCGAGCGTTCAACGCCAGCGGCAGAGACTTTGGCCACGCCACCTGCCGCCGCCCTTCGTCCCGGTTTCCTGAACACCCGGAACAGGGGCAGATAGACTTCGAAGTCCTGGCGCTGGAGCTGCTGCAGCGCGACGTGTTCCTGTCGCGGCTTGGTGTGGGCGACATACCAGGCCGCAGCCGCCGTCGTAGACGGCGTGCAGGTCTGATCGCTGGGCGAAGCCGTGGAAGTCATCGAGAATGCCTGGACGCTGGGTCCTCATTCGCTGGGCCTCCATTGTAAGGGACGCGCCACTCACGCCCCCACTTGCTTCGCAGCCTCGACCGCGGCGCTGGTATGAGCCGGGTCACCGCCCTTCGGGGCACCGTTGAAGAACAGGTTCAGCCCAACCGCAGCGATCGAGGTCAACAGGATCCCGGACTCGATGAGCGGGTGAATGGCGGCGGGCATCCACTGGCGGAAGCTGGGGGCCACCACCGGGATCATGCCCACGCCGATGGAAATGGCGACGATCATGGCGTTGTGGCGGTTTTCCTTGAAATCCACGCCCCCCAGGATGCGGATGCCGGTGGCGGTCACCATGCCGAACATCACGATGCCGGCACCGCCCAGCACCACGGTAGGCAACGATTCCACCATGGCGGCGAGCTTGGGCAGCATGCCCAGGACCAGCATGATGATCCCGCCCGCCACGCAGACATAGCGACTGCGAACGCCGGTGACGGCCACCAGCCCGACGTTCTGTGAGAAGCTGGAGTACGGGAAGGTATTGAAGATGCCGCCGATGAGCGTCCCCAAGCCATCGGTGCGCAGGCCGCGCGCCAGGTCCTTTTGATCGATTTTCTTACCGGTCATGTCGGACAGCGCCAGGAACATCCCGGTGGATTCGATCAGGATCACGATCATGACCAGCACCATGGTCAGGATCATCCAGAAGTCGAAGCGCGGCATGCCGAAATGGAACGGCACGACGATATCGAACCAGGCCGCCCGGGCGACCTTGTCGTAGGTCATCATGCCCAGCGCGCTGGTGATCACCGCACCCACGATGATGCCCAGCAGCACCGCGATATTGGCCAGAAAGCCCTTGCAGAACTTGGCGATGACCAGGATGGACACGAGCACCGCCGCCGCAATGCCGACGCCGGTCAGGTCGGCATAACGCGGGTTGGGCATGGTGGGCAGAATCGCCAGTCCCTGCGGAATCGAGGGCAGCGCCGATCCGGGAGCGCCCGCCATGGCCTTGATGTCCCGCAGCCAGGCCACGTAATTCGGGTCCACCACGCTGGGGGCGGTGGGGCCGAACGGGTTGCCGAAGATCCAGTTGATGCCCACCCGCATCAGCGTGATGCCGATGATGGCGATGATGGTGCCGGTGACCACGGGCGGAAAGAAGCGCAGCAGCCTGCTGACCCAGGGCGCGATGATGATGGTGATGACCCCGGCGGCGATGATGGTGCCGAACAGGAGCTGGGCGCCTTCGTGCCCCTGGGCCGTGTTGGCAATGTGGATCATGGGCCCGACAGGCGCGAAGCTGACGCCCATCATCACGGGCAGCTTGATGCCGAACCACTGGGTAGCCCCCAGCGACTGGATGATGGTCGCGATGCCGCAGGCAAACAGATCGGCGGCAATCAGCATGGATACTTCCGCATCCGTGAGATGCAGGGCACGGCCAATGATGAGCGGCACGGCCACTGCCCCCGCATACATCACCAGCACGTGCTGCAGACCCAGGGTGGTCAGCTTACCGAGCGGCAGGATCTCATCGACGGGAGCAACTGTCTTGCTCGCCGAAACAGCGGCTTCGCGCATGTTCGTCTCCAGAATTTTCTGATGTTGGATGCAAACTCTACCGTAGCCGCCCCGGGCTGGCTATACGGGAAGCGTCATAAGCCGCCTGTGGGATTCCCCATAAATCCGGGATAACCCTGATCTGGCGTCCCGACCGTCGCGCCCCAACCGGATCTGCCCCGATCGTCGCCCCAGACCGCAGCTCCCCCGACCGCAGTTCCCAAACCCTAGCGCTTCAGTTCAGTGATCCAGTGACGGGTGGAGACATCATGAACAGGTTGAGCCGTGTCGCCCTGCAGCTCGCCCACGATGTCGCGTGCGAGCACCTTGCCATATTCCACACCCCACTGGTCAAAGGGATCGATGCCCCAGATCAGGCCCTGGGTGAAGACACGGTGTTCATAGAGCGCCAGCAGCGCCCCCAAGGAATACGGCGACAGGCGCGGCAGGACGACGAGATGGTTGGCGCGGCCGCCCGGGTGCACGCGATGGGGTGCCAGCGCATCGGCCTGCGCCGCATCCAGGCCTTCGGCCAGGCATTCGGCACGCGCCTGATCCAGCGTCTTGCCGCGCATCAGCGCCTCGCGCTGCGCCAGGCAATTCGCCAGAAGCTGGCGATGGTGTGTCGGCCAGTGGTGATCGGCCTGCCGACAGACGATGAAATCGACGGGCGCGCCGTCGCTGCCCTGGTGCATCCACTGGAAGAACGTGTGCTGCGCGTCGGTCCCCGGCATGCCCCAGACGGCCGGGCCGGTCGGCACACCCACGGGGCGCCCCGCCAGATCCACGGATTTCCCCAGGGATTCCATGTCCAGCTGCTGCACATAGGGCACCAGATTCGCCAGCCGCGAGTCATACGGGGCGATATTCAGGGACCCGTGGCCCAGGATGCTGCGGTTGACGACCCCGGCCAGCGCCATGCGCACGGGCGCATTGACGGACAGCGGCGCGTGAAGAAAGTGCTCGTCCATGGCCGCGGCCCCCATGCGCAGCCCCGCCAGCACGTCGGCCCCCACCGACAGCGCGGTGGTCAGGCTCACCGCCGACCAGACGGAAAACCGCCCACCCACCCAGTCCCAGAGATGGAAAATCTGTTCGTCCGGAATCCCCCAGGCCCGGGCCCGCTCGGGCTTGGCGGTGACGGCCACCATATGTGCGGCGGGGTCCAGACCCGCTGCCTGGAGCCACTCGCGGGCGCGGGCGCCGTTCTGCAGCGTCTCGGCGGTGGTGAACGATTTGGAAACCAGCACCACCAGCGTGTGGCGAGGGTCCAGGCCCGCCAGCCCGCCCTCGATCGCGTGGCCGTCGATATTGGCCACGGATCGTACTTCGCGCCAGGTGCCGGCATAGCCGAAGGCCGAGACGGCCAGCCGCACGCCCCAGTCCGAGCCGCCGATGCCGATGTGGACGATGTGGCGCCAGCGGCGCTCGGCGTCGGCCTTGCGGACGAAGGCATCCATGCGCTCACGTTCCGACAGCACGCCTTCGGGGCTGCGCAAGGCGCGCAAGGCCGTATGCCAGGCGGCGCGATGTTCAGTGGTGTTGACGGGCTCGCCCGCGAAGAGCCGCGCCCTTTGTGTCGAAAACTGCCGCGCGGCCAGCAGGGCCTCGCCGGCGGCCAGCAACTCGGCCGAATGCCGCTGCCCGCTGGAATCCAGCGTGAGGCCCGGCGCCTCAATCAGGTCCAGGCCATCCTCGCGCGGCGCACAAGCCTGCGCCACCAGCACGAAGCGTTTCCATTCAGGCAAATCGGTCAGCGCAGGAAAGGTCACGGTGAGACACGCAATGAGGAAAGTTGAAGGCAGTATATCGGCAGCGGAAGAGCTCCGCGAAATCTGTCTCGGCCCGCGCCTCGATTCCGAGGCGGCGACTACACGTTCAGACGCCGCTAGCAGCGCTCGAAAATCCCCGCTGCGCCCATGCCCGTTCCCACGCACATGGTGACCATCCCGTACTGCAATTGATGCCGCTGCATCGCATGGATGGTGGTGGCCGACCGGATGGCCCCGGTGGCCCCCAGCGGATGGCCCAGGGCGATCGCGCCACCCATGGGGTTGACGACGTCCTCATTCAGCCCCAGGTCGCGGATCACCGCCAGCGACTGGGCGGCAAAGGCTTCATTCAGCTCGATCCAGCCCATCTGATCCAGCTTCAGACCGGCCTTCTTCAGGACGGCGGGGATGGCTTCCTTGGGCCCGATGCCCATGATGTCGGGCGGCACACCGCGCACGGCAAAGGACACGAACCGGGCCAGCGGCGTCAGGCCGTGCGTCTTCAGTGCCCGCTCGGACACCACCAACAGCGCGCCCGCGCCGTCGGAGGTCTGCGAACTGTTGCCGGCCGTGACGCTGCCCCGGGCGGCAAACACCGGCCGCAACCGCGCCAGCGCCTCCAGGCTGGTGTCGGGGCGCGGCCCTTCGTCCAGCGTCACGGTACGGTGCGTTTCGCGGACCTCTCCCGTCGCCAGGTCCGGCGTGCGGTGCACGATGTCCACAGGCAGCATTTCGTCGGTGAATTCACCGGCTTTCTGCGCCGCCAACGCGCGCTGGTGCGAGCGCAGCGCGAAGGCGTCCTGGTCCTCGCGCGATACCTTCCAGCGCGTGGCCACCTGTTCCGCGGTCGCCCCCATGCCGTAGGCGATGCCGATGTTTTCGTCCTTCAGATAGATGTCGGGGCTGAAGGACGTGCTGACGCCCAGGATGGGCACCATGCTCATGGATTCCGTCCCGCAAGCAAGCAGCACGTCCGCCTCGCCCACGCGGATACGGTCGGCAGCGATCGAAATCGCCGTCAGGCCGGAGGCGCAGAACCGGTTGATAGTGCAGCCCGCCACCGATTGCGGCAGACCCGCGAGCAGCACACCCACGCGCCCCACGTTCAGCCCCTGGGGTCCTTCCGGCATGGCGCAGCCCACGATTGCGTCCTCGATGGCGGCCGGGTCCAGGCCGGGCGCCTGCGCCAGCACGCCGCGAATGGTGTGGGCGAGCAGCTCGTCGGGACGGGTGTGAATGTACATGCCGCGAGGGGCCTTGCCGATGGGGGTGCGCGTCGCGGCGACGATGTAGGCTTGCTGCAATTCAGTCATCTTGGATCTCCTGGTTCTCGAAGCGAATTTCCGGGTTCCTGGAAACGCGCATCCGCCCTTCAGTTGCGGACCGGCTTGCCGGTCTTGAGCACGCTGTCGATCCGCTCCTGGGTCTTGGAATTGGCGAGCAGCGACAGGAAGGCCCGGCGCTCCAGCGCATGCATCCAGGCCTCGTCCACCAGGCTGCCCGGATCCACGTCGCCGCCGCACAGCACGGTGAAGACCTGTTCCGCCACATGGAAGTCGTAGTCGCTGATGTAGCCGCCCACCCGCATGTTGACGAGCTGCGCCCTCAGCGTAGCAATGGCATCGCGTCCGGCGACCGGGAACCGGGTCGGTAGCGGCGGATGCCATCCCTGGTTGGCCAGGTTGGCGGCCTCGCGCACCGCCACATACAGCAGTTCGGACCGGTTCATGACGATGGGATCGGAATCGCGCAGATAGCCCATGGCTAGCGCTTCGGATGCGGATTTGGACACGCGCGCCGTGGCGATGTTGAGCGCAAAGCGCTTGGCATACGCCAACAGCGGCGCGTCCGGTGCGGACTGCGCCTGGATCTCGGCCGAGTGCCGCGCGCTCCAGGTCAGCCCGCCAGCCCCCGGCACCAGCCCGATGCCGGCCTCGACCAGCCCGATGTAGGTCTCGAAATGCGCCACGCGGCGCGCGCAGTGCACGGCCAGCTCGCAGCCACCGCCCAGCGCCAGGCCGGACACCGCTGCCACCACCGGCACCTGGGCATAGCGCAGACGCAGCATCACCGCCTGCATTTCCTGCTGGATGGCTGCGACCGCCTTGACGCCGCCCGCCTTGAAAGCGGGCAGCATGGCCTTCAAATCCGCCCCCGCCGAGAACGGGTCCTCGAGCTGCCCCACCACCAGCGCCCGGTATTGCCGCTCGGCCACGGTGACCGCGTGATCCAGGCCATGCACCACATCGGGATCCAGCGTGTGCATCTTGGTCTTGAAGGACGCGATCAGCACGTCCTGGGGATGCGGCGCCGGCAAGGTCCAGCACAATAGGCCGCCATTTTCGAACACCACCCGGGGCACGATGGAAAGGTCTTCGCCCACCAGCCGCGGCGCACCGATCTGCCGCTGATAGACTGGCAGCTCGCTGCGCGGCAGATAGCGGTTCTGGGACGGACTGAAAGAGCCCTCAGGCGTGTGCACAGCCTGTTTGTCCCACACCGGCCCGCTGGTGACCCAGGCCGGAAGCGGAGCATCCGACAACGCCTTGCCTGCCGCGATGTCATCCGCAATCCAGCCCGCGACCTGCCGCCAGCCGGCCGATTGCCAGATCTCGAACGGGCCCTGCTGGTGGCCAAAGCCCCACTTCATGGCCTGGTCCAGCTCCCGTGCGCTGTCGGCGATGTGCGCCAGATGCACGGCGCTGTAATGGAAGGTGTCGCGCAGCACGGCCCAGACGAACTGTGCCTGGGGATGCGCGGAATCATGCAGCGCCCGCAGGCGTTTGGCGGGGTCCGGCTCCTTCAGAATGGCCTTGACCTCGTCGGCGGCCTTCTCAGTAGCAGGAACGTAATCGGCCTTTGCGGGATCCAGACGCAGGATGGCCTTGCCGTCCTTGCGGAAGAACCCGGCTCGCGCCTTCTGCCCCAGAGCGCCCTTGGCGATCAGGCCGGCCAGCACCGGCGGCGTCGCGAAATGCGCGCGAAACGGATCGTCCGGCAGCTGCTCCTGCATGGTGCGGATGACGTGTTCCAGCGTGTCCAGGCCCACCACGTCCGCGGTGCGATAGGTGCCGGACTTGGCGCGGCCCAGGAGGGTCCCCGTCAGATCGTCCACCAGTTCATAGGGCAGGCCAAAAGCCTGGGTGTGATGAAAGACCGACAGGATGCCGAAAACGCCAATCCGGTTGCCGATGAAGTTCGGCGTGTCCTTCGCCCGAACGACCCCTTTGCCCAGCCGCGTGGTAAGGAACGTTTCCAGTTGATTCAGCAGCTCCGGCTGCGTAGCGGCGGTAGGGATGAGCTCCACCAACGTCATGTAACGCGGCGGATTGAAGAAGTGCACGCCGCAGAACCGGTGCCTCAGGGCTTCGGGAAGCGCCTCGGACAAGGCCGTGATGGACAGCCCCGAGGTGTTGCTCGCCACGATGGCCTCCGGGTTCAGGGCCGGGGCGATGCGGTGGTATAGATCGCGCTTCCAGTCCAAGCGCTCTGCGATAGCCTCGATGACCAGGTCGCAATCGGCCAGCAATTCCAGGTCATCGTCGTAATTGGCCGGCACGATGAAATCGGCCAGTTCGGCGCGGCCCAGCGGCGCCGGATTCAGCTTCTTCAGCTGAGCCAAGGCCCCGTGGACAATGGCGTTGCGGTCGCCGCCGTCCTGCTTCGGCAGGTCGAACAGCACCACCGGAACCCCGGCATTGACACAATGGGCAGCGATCTGCGCTCCCATGACCCCCGCGCCACACACCGCCACACGGCGAATGAACGGGGAAGCGGTCTGACTGGTAGGCATGATGAATATCCTTGGTCTGAAATGTCCTGGCCCGGTCCCGGCCCGGGACGCCAGCGGCAATTGCCTCAACCGCCAGCAGCCGTGCTTTCACTCCCTATAATAGGCTGACGGTCCTGCGCATAGGCTGCGGTCCTTCACGGGCTGATGACTCTGCGTCCCGGCCCGCATTCCTCCGCAGGCCGATGACCCTGCGTGATCTGATCAAGCTTCATTATGGCCCGTTTACCCCGACTTTACGCCCCGCGCATTCCGCAACTGGTACAGGCGCGCCTCGCACGCCCGCTGGCGTTGCTCGGCGAACCTGCGCCAGCCGCCGCGCTGGACCGCATCCGGGGCTGGCTGGCCGAGGCCGTGCAGGACACGGCTCCACTCTCGATGCACGCCTGGGCCATTTTGCCCGATGCCATCACGCTGCTGGCGACCCCCGGGAATGAACAGGTCCTGTCCAGCGTGATGCAGGCGCTGGGCCGGCGGCTGGGCTCGGGGATGCTGCGCGCACGCGTCTACAGCGGCCGCTACCACAACGCGCTGCTGGAACCCGGGCGCTGGGTGCTGCCGGCGATGCTCTGGGTGGAGACCCTGGCGGTGGCCAACGGCCACGTCGGACAGGCCACCCAATGGCCATGGTCGTCGGCGGCGGAACACTCAGGGCTGGCCGGCGGTTCCATGCTGGACGGCCCGATGCTGACCGACCACCCTGACTATTGGCAGATCGGAGACACGCCGTTCGCCCGCCAGGCGACATGGCGCCAGCGGTTGACCGGTGGCGTCAGCCAGGCACAACGCACCCAGATCGAGGCTGCACTCCACGGCCAATGGGCGCTGGGCGAGAAGATCTTCCTGACGCACCTGGGCCGGCTCGCCTCCAGACGCGTGACGCCCGCCCCCCGAGGGCGCCCCCGGAAGGACAGTCAGTCCACCGATGAATCCCGAACAGGGGGCGAGTCCCGAACACGGCGCACACCCGAATACGGAACGTCGCGGAGCCGCCCCGACCGGTAACGGTAGCGGGACCACTCGTCCTGCGCGCGCCACAGCTCATCCGGCGGCTCGGGAACCAGCTGCGCCAGAATACCCAGCCGGCCCATCGCCCTCAAGTAGCTGATAGCCGCCACCATGGGGTCTCCCTTCTCGACACGCCGCAACGTCGCCTCCGACATACCCAGCTCGCGGCAGAAGTCCTTGGCCTTCAGACGCTGGTCGACTCGCTGCGTCCGAATACAGCGTCCCCAGAATTCAAGCCTGATCTTCGGCACATAGTCCGGCTGCAGATCCGCCGGCAATCTTCCCAACGCCTTCAGATCATCGAGAAGCCCACGATATGCTGAGTCCTGCCACTCGTCGAAGAAAGCATTGATCCGCGAGAAGGCATCCCTCCCCCGCGAGGATAGCCGGATAGAACGCGGAACTGAACGGATTCATGGCGATTCCAGCACACGCCGAGTGGCGGCAACTCCCGACACTACCGCCAAAAAGATGCAAATATTTACGCAACATCAGGAAACACCCGATGAGCCGACGAACACCCACGAACTGCCGGTAAATTCATGCAAGCCAACGTAATACATGCGTCCCTATTTTTATTCAATAAATCCAAACAAATCTATAAATGGGGACGTATCAAATGAAACCCTATTGCCAGCACGGTCCACCCGGCGTAACTTTTGTCTTCCACGGTGCGCTGCAGCATGCACGATGGTCAGTAGGCGTGATCGCAACGAGCCGCCTCCGGATGCACTCAGAAGAGAGACCGGTGACCCGCATGCAGCCGCACACCGTGCCCTAATTGGCTGTACACCGCATGGCTGCACCCTGTGTGGTCACGCACCGTGTCCCGTTTTTTGGCTCGGGTCGGTTGCCGGCGTCGGTAACTGGCCTCCTCCACCTTTCTTTGAGTGTCGTCATGATTGACTCCGCGACCCGCACTGCGTCCAGCACGCTAGGCCTCTATCACCCTGAATTCGAACACGACGCCTGTGGGGTGGGCTTCGTGGCCCATATCCAGGGACACAAGAGCCATACCATCATTCAGCAAGGGCTGAAGATCCTGGAAAATCTGAACCACCGGGGAGCGGTGGGTGCCGACGAACTGATGGGCGACGGCGCCGGCATCCTGATCCAGATTCCTGACCAGCTCTACCGCGAAGAGATGGCCGCACAAGGCGTGACGCTGCCGCTGCCCGACGATTACGGCGTGGCCATGGTGTTCCTGCCCAAGGAAACGGCCTCGCGGTTGGCCTGTGAACGCGAGCTGGAACGCGCCGTGCGCGACGAAGGCCAGGTGGTGCTGGGCTGGCGCGACGTACCCATCGATCACGAGATGGAAATGTCGCCTACGGTGCGCGCCTGTGAACCGGTGATCCGCCAGCTCTTCGTGGGGCGCGGGCCGGATATCATGGTACCCGATGCGCTGGAACGCAAACTCTACGTCATCCGCAAGACCGCCAGCCACGCCATCCAGCGCCTGCAGCTCACGCACGGCCAGGAATATTTCGTCCCATCGATTTCGGTTCGCACCGTGGTCTACAAAGGCCTGCTGCTCTCCGGCCAGGTGGGTCAGTACTACCGCGACCTGACCGACACACGGGCGGTGACGGCGCTGGCAATGGTGCACCAGCGGTTCTCCACCAATACCTTCCCGGCCTGGCCGCTGGCTCACCCTTACCGCATGATTGCGCACAACGGCGAGATCAACACGGTAAAGGGCAACTTCAACTGGCTGCGTGCGCGTGAAGGCGAGATGCGCTCCGCGGTCCTGGGCGAAGACCTGTCCAAGCTCTACCCCATCGTCTACGAAGGGCAGTCCGACACGGCGACGTTCGACAACTGCCTGGAGCTACTGGTGATGTCGGGCTATTCGCTGCCGCACGCCATGATGATCATGCTCCCCGAAGCCTGGGAACAGCACGCGGACATGGACGAGTCGCGTCGCGCCTTCTACGAATATCACGCCGCGCTCATGGAACCCTGGGACGGGCCGGCGGCCATCACCTTCACCGACGGGCGGCAGATCGGCGCCATCCTGGACCGCAATGGCCTGCGCCCCGCCCGCTACCTGATCACGGACGACAATCTCGTCGTGCTGGCCTCCGAAGCCGGCGTGCTGCCGATCCCCGAGCACCGCATCGTCAAGAAATGGCGCATGCAGCCGGGCAAGATGCTGCTCATCGACCTGCAGCAGGGCCGCATCATCGAAGACGAGGAAATCAAGTCGCAGCTCGCCAACGCGCACCCGTACCCGCAATGGATCGAACGCCTGCGCCTGAAGCTGGAAGACCTGCCGCCGCTGAAGGCCGAGGAACCGCCGGTGCCCACGGCCAGCTTGCTGGACCGCCAGCAAGCCTTTGGCTGGACCGAGGAAGACTTCAAGTTCATCCTGCAGCCCATGGCCACGAACGGCCAGGAAGCGATCGGCTCCATGGGCAACGACGCGGCGCTCACGGTGCTGTCGGACCGCCCGAAGCCGTTCTACAACTACTTCCGCCAGATGTTCGCCCAAGTGACCAACCCGCCGATCGACTCGATCCGCGAGCAACTGGTCATGTCGCTGGTGTCGTTCATCGGCCCCAAGCCCAATCTGCTGGACATCAACAACGTCAACCCGCCGCTGCGGCTGGAAATCAGCCAGCCCGTGCTGGACGAAGAAGGCATGGCGCAGCTGCGCCACATCAGCGAACAGAGCAGCGACAAATTCCGCTGCCTGGAGCTGGACATCAGCTACCCGGTCGCCTGGGGGGCGCAGGGCATCGAAGCCTGCCTGGCCTCGCTGTGCGCCAGCGCCGCCGACGCCGTGCGCAGCGGCTACAACATCCTGCTGCTGAGCGACCGCAAGGTGGATGCCGACCGCGTGCCCATCCCGGCGCTGCTGGCCACGTCGGCCGTACACCAGCATCTGATCCACACGGGCCTGCGCACCCGCACGGGCCTGATCGTGGAGACCGGTTCGGCACGTGAGACGCACCACTTCGCATTGCTGGGCGGTTACGGCGCCGAAGCCGTACACCCATGGCTCGCGCTGGAATCGCTGGCGCAATTCCCCAACCCGGAGGAAGCCACCCATAACTACATCAAGGCGATCGGCAAGGGCCTGAAGAAGGTCATGTCCAAGATGGGCATCTCGACCTATATGTCCTACACCGGCGCGCAGATCTTCGAAGCCGTGGGCCTGCACAGCAGCCTGGTGAAGAAGTACTTCCCGGGCACGCCCAGCAACATCGAAGGCATCGGTATCTTCCAGGTGGCCGAAGAGGCCCTGCGCACGCACCGTGCAGCCTTCAGCAACGACCCGGTGCTGGCCACGCGCCTGGACGAAGGCGGCGACTACGCCTTCCGGATCCGTGGCGAACAGCACATGTGGACGCCGGACTCCATCGCCAAGCTGCAGCACTCCACGCGATCGAACGACTATTCGACCTTCAAGGAATACGCCCAGCTCATCAACGACCAATCAAAGCGCCTGATGACGCTGCGCGGGTTGTTCGAGTTCAAGGTTGACCCGGCCAAAGCGATCCCGCTGTCCGAAGTGGAACCCGCGAAGGAAATCGTGAAGCGGTTTTCATCGGGCGCCATGTCGCTGGGGTCGATTTCCACCGAGGCGCACACCACGCTGGCCGTGGCCATGAACCGCATCGGCGGCAAGTCGAACACGGGTGAAGGCGGCGAAGACCCCATGCGCTATCGCGCCGAGATGCGCAACGGCAAGCCCACGGTACGCAAGGGCGACACCATTGCCTCCGTGCTGGGCAAAGACCGCGTGGTCGCGAACATCCCGCTGGCGGCCGGCGATTCGCTGCGCTCGCGCATCAAGCAGGTCGCCTCGGCGCGCTTCGGCGTCACGGCCGAATACCTGTGCAGCGCCGACCAGATCCAGATCAAGATGGCGCAGGGCGCCAAGCCTGGCGAAGGCGGGCAGCTTCCGGGCCACAAGGTCACGGACTACATTGCGCAACTGCGCTACTCGGTACCGGGTGTGGGGCTGATCTCGCCCCCGCCGCACCATGACATCTATTCCATCGAGGACCTGGCCCAGCTCATCCACGATCTGAAGAACGTCAACGACAAGGCATCGATCTCCGTCAAGCTGGTGGCCGAAGTCGGCGTCGGCACAGTGGCGACCGGCGTGGCCAAGGCCAAGGCCGATCACGTGGTGATCGCCGGGCACGACGGTGGCACGGGCGCCTCACCCCTGTCCTCGATCAAGCACGCCGGCATTCCCTGGGAAATCGGTCTGGCCGAAACGCAGCAGACACTGGTGCTCAACCGGCTGCGCAGCCGCATCCGCGTGCAGGCCGACGGCCAGATGAAGACCGGGCGCGACATCACCATCGCGGCCATGCTGGGCGCCGACGAATTCGGCTTCGCCACCGCACCGCTGGTGGTCGAAGGCTGCGTGATGATGCGCAAGTGCCACCTGAACACCTGCCCCACTGGGGTCGCCACCCAGGATCCGGTGCTGCGCAAGAAATTCAACGGCAAGCCCGAATACGTCGTGAACTACTTCTTCTTCGTGGCCGAAGAAATGCGCGAAATCATGGCGCAACTGGGCATCCGCACCGTCGATGAACTGATCGGCCGCGCGGACCTGCTGGACATGCGCAAAGGCATAGACCACTGGAAGGCGCACGGGCTGGACTTCAGCCGCGTGTTCTACCAGGTGTCCACCACCGATCCGGTCCACAACACGGAGCTGCAGGATCACGGGTTGGAACTCGCGATGGATCACCAGCTGATCGAACGCAGCAAGTCGGCGCTGGAGCGTGGCGAGAAAGTCTCCTTCATCGTCCCGGTGCGCAACAAGAACCGCACCATCGGCGCCATGCTCTCGGGTGAGGTGGCACGCCGCTTCGGCCACGAAGGGCTGCCCGACGACACCATCCACATCCAGTGCAACGGCGCCGCCGGCCAAAGCTTCGGCGCGTTCCTGGCGCACGGCATCACGCTGGACCTGGTGGGCGAAGCCAACGACTATGTGGGCAAGGGCCTGTCAGGCGGGCGGCTCATCCTGCGCTCGCCGAACGACTTCCGTGGCTTCGGCCCGGATCACATCATCGCCGGCAATACGGTGCTCTATGGGGCCACAGAAGGCGAGGCCTATTTCAACGGGGTCGCGGGCGAGCGTTTCGCCGTCCGCAATTCGGGCGTCACGGCCGTGACCGAAGGCACGGGCGACCATGGCTGCGAATACATGACGGGCGGCACCGTGGTGGTGCTGGGCGAGACCGGGCGCAACTTCGCCGCCGGCATGTCGGGCGGCGTGGCTTATGTCTGGGACCCGGAGCACGTCTTCGCCAAGCGCTGCAACACCGAGATGGTGGTGCTCGAACCGGTACAAACCAACGCGCAGCAATCCTCTGAAGGCGAGCGCCAGTTCTGGCACAGCCTGGTGCGCCACGGTGAGCGTGAGACCGACGAGACCATTGTGCGCCGCCTGCTTGAGAACCACTTCCGCTACACCGGGAGCTTCCGCGCCCGCGAAATTCTGGAGGACTGGGCTCAGGCCTACCGCGCTTTTGTCAAAGTCACCCCCACCGAATACCGCCGCGTTTTGAGTCAGCTCTGGGAAGCCTCCCACGCAAAGGCCGCGTAAAGGAAACACACATCATGGGAAAGATTACCGGTTTCATGGAATACGCGCGGGTCAAGCCGGCCACCGAGCCGCCCGAGGCGCGTCTGCATCACTGGAAGGAATTCATCAAGCCGCTGACGGAAGAAGAGGCGCGCATCCAGGGGGCGCGCTGCATGGACTGCGGCGTGCCGTACTGCACCCACGGCTGTCCAGTCAACAACATCATTCCGGACTTCAACGACCTGGTCTACAAGTCCGACTGGAAGCGGGCGCTGGACGTGCTGCTGTCCACCAACAACTTCCCGGAATTCACCGGCCGCATCTGCCCGGCGCCCTGTGAGGCGGCTTGCACGCTGAACCTGAACGACACGGCCGTGGGCATCAAGTCCATCGAGCACACCATCATCGAGCGCGGCTGGTCCGAAGGCTGGGTGGTACCGCAGCCGCCGGCGCGCAAGACCGGCAAAAAGGTGGCCGTGATCGGCTCCGGTCCGTCGGGCCTTGCGTGTGCACAGCAACTGACACGCGTGGGCCACCAGGTCACTGTGTACGAGAAGAGCAACCGGATCGGCGGCCTGCTGCGCTACGGGATCCCGGATTTCAAGCTGGAGAAGGTCAACATCGACCGGCGTCTGGCGCAGCTTGAAGCCGAAGGCATCGAGTTCCTGCCGTCCACCTACGTGGGCCGCGCCGAAAACGCGCCCGAAGGACTGACGGTGGTGGACGCCGACGATCTGCTGGCCCAGTTCGACGCGGTCGTGCTGGCGGGCGGCTGCGAGCATCCGCGCGACCTGCCCATCCCCGGGCGGGACCTGCGTGGCGTGCACTTCGCCATGGACTTCCTGCGCCAGCAGAACAAGATCAACCATGGCGATCGGATCGCCAAGCCCATCAACGCCAAGGGCAAGCATGTGATCGTGATCGGCGGTGGCGACACCGGCTCGGACTGCGTGGGGACCAGCAACCGCCAGGGCGCGGCCTCGGTCACGCAATTCGAACTGATGGTGCGTCCGCCTGATCAGGAAGACAAGCTGCTGACCTGGCCCTACTGGCCGATCAAGCTGCGCACGTCCACCTCGCACGAGGAAGGCTGCCAGCGCGACTGGGCAGTGGGCACGCAGGCCTTCGAGGGCAAGGGCGGCAAGGTCGAAAAACTGGTGGCATCGCGCCTGCAATGGACCAAGGACCGCGCCACCGGCCAGCTGAAGATGAAAGAAATGAAGGACTCGCGCTTCGAGATGCAGGCGGATCTGGTGCTGCTCGCCATGGGATTCGTGTCCCCGGTGCGCGCTGTGCTGGATGCGTTCGACGTAAGCGTCAACCCGCGCGGCAACGTGCTGGCCAACACGGACGATTACTGCAGCAGCCGCGAGAAGGTGTTTTCGGCCGGCGACATGCGCCGCGGGCAATCGCTGGTGGTCTGGGCCATCCGCGAAGGCCGGCAGTGCGCACGCTCGGTGGACGAATACCTGATGGGAAGCTCGCTGCTGCCGAGATAGGCGCGGCCGCGGGCCCCACATACAGCCGCCCGGGAAACGGGCGGCTGTACTGCTCAGAAGTTGACCTTGTCGCGGCCCTTGAGATGCAGGATTTCGCGCGCCTCGTCCGGCGTGGCGATTTCGATGTTCAGGGCTTCGAGGATCACCCGGATGCGGCTGACCTGCTGCGCGTTCGACGCAGCGAGTTGGCCCGGTCCGATCCACAGTGAATCTTCCAGGCCCACGCGCACGTTGGAACCCATGGCCGCGCCCATGGTGGCCAGCGGGATCTGATTGCGCCCGGCGCCCAGGATGGACCAGCGGTAGTCATCGCCGAACAGACGGTCGGCGGTGCGGTGCATGTGCATCAGATCTTCGGGGTCGGGGCCAATCCCACCCAGAATGCCGAAGACCGACTGGATAAAGAGCGGCCCCTTGGCGATGCCGCGATCATAGAAGTGCTTCAGGTTGTAGAGGTGGCTGATGTCGTAGCACTCGAACTCGAAGCGCGTGCCGTTCTCCGTCCCCCGCGTCAGGATCGTCTCGATATCCTTGTACGTGTTCTTGAAGATCAGGTCGCGGCTGTTTTCGAGGTGAGTGCGCTCCCAGTCGTACTTGAACTCCTTGAAGCGCTGCAGCATGGGGAAAAGACCGAAATTCATGGACCCCATGTTGAGCGAGGCAACTTCCGGCTTGAACGTCATGGCCGGCCGCATGCGCTCTTCGACGGTCATGTGCGGGCTGCCGCCCGTGGTGATGTTGATGACCGCGTCGGTAGTGGCCTTGATCTTCGTGAGAAACGGACGGAAGAGTTCGGGGTCCTGGGAAGGATGGCCGTCCTTCGGATCGCGGGCGTGCAGGTGCAGGATGGCGGCGCCCGCCTTTGCAGCTGCGATGCCGGCCTCGGCGATCTCATCAGCGGTCACCGGAAGATTCGGCGACATGCTGGGTGTATGAATGGCGCCCGTGACGGCGCAGGTGATGATGGCTTTGTGTGTGTGGGCCATGATGTTTCCTCTGTGTGGCATAAAGGGTGAAACGGCGCAGGCCGATCGCTGGCCTGCACCGGGTGACAGATCGGATCGCGTTCAATCCTTGGGCGGAGTCTCGGCCTCGGCCTGCCGCTTGTGCCGCAGCAAGGACATGAGCCGTTGATCACGCCACAAGCGGCGCTGCAGCAGCTCGGACTCGGGCAGTTGCTCGCGCCGCTGCCGTTCGACTTCGTGCACGGTATCGTCGGGCCAGCGCTCGCAGTCTCGCTGCTCCTGGGCAATCGAGGCATACATGCCGCCGTAGCGGGTGCAATAGTCGGCAACACCCCCTGGCGCGTTCAGATCGATAGTCTCGAATGGCCCCATGAAGACCCAGCGCAAGCCCAGTCCGTCCTTGACCGTGACGTCCAGGTCCTCGACCGTGATGGTGCCATCCTGCACCAGACGGAATGCCTCGCGCAACAGTGCGCCCTGGAGGCGGTTGAGCACAAAGCCCTCCAGCTCCCGGTGCACGATGACCGGTTTCTGACCCGCGCCGGACTGGATGCGGCGAGCGGCCTCGATGGTCGCGGCGTCCGTCCACGGCGCGCCGCACAGTTCGACCACCGGAATGAGATAAGGCGGATTCACGGGATGCGCGACCAGACATCGGCCGCGTCCCGGAAGATCCTCGGTGAATACTGAGGCTGGAATACTGGAAGTCGAACTGGCGAGCACCGTGCCGGCGGCCGCCAGGGCGTCCATCTGGCGGAAGATCTCGCGCTTGAGTTCGGGCTTTTCAGGCAGATTTTCCTGGACGTAGGCCACGCCTTCCAGGGACTGCGCGAGCGTATCGCACACCCGGACGCGCGCGCTCAGCCCATCCGCATCATCCAGCAGACCCTGCTGCACCAGCATCCTGGCCTGTCCGGCGATGAGTTCCACCGCACGCGCACGTGCCTGGGCATCCCCATCCCACAGCCTGACGCCATACCCGGCCCGGGCAAAGACAATGGCCCAGGCCTGGCCGATGAGCCCGCTACCGATGACTGCAACATCCATGTCGGTCTCCAGCGATCAGATCAGTGCCTGTGTCAGGCCGTCCACGGCCAGTGCCTGGCCATTGACGCTGGCAGCGGCGTCGCTCGCGGCAAACAGCACCATGTTGGCAATGTCGCGCGCCGAGACCATGCGTCCCATGGCCGACTGATCCTCGTAGGCGCGTGCGATCTCTTCGACTGGTGCGCCCAGCGTCTTCGCCTTGGCCGCGATGACCGCACGGATGCGCGGGCCTTCGACCGCACCCGGAAGAATCGCATTGACCCGGATGCCAAACTTGCCCAGTTCGATGGCCAGCGTCTTGGTGAACCCGACGACGGCCCACTTGGAAGCCGCATAGGCCGAACGGCCGGCAAAACCCAGGTGTCCCGCCGCCGACGACAGATTGATCATGACACCGGCCTTGGATTGCTTGAGCAGCGGCACCGCAAGCCGCGCGCACAGGAACTGCCCGGTGATGTTGATGGCCAGCGTCCGATCCCAGTCGCTCTTGCTCAGCGTCTCTACATAGCCGGTGGGGCCGGCTACCCCTGCGTTGTTCACCAGGACGTCCAGCCCACCCAGGCGGTTGCGGACTTCCTCGAACAGGGCGGCGACGCTCGCCTCGTCGGAGACGTCGGCAACCGTGGTGTGCAGCCCGGCAATCCCGGCGCGTGCCTGATCAAGGGCCTGCTGGTTCACATCGCACACCAATACCTTGGCGCCAGCCGCCGAAAACACCTTCGCCATTTCCAGACCCAAGCCGCTCGCGCCGGCCGTGATCAGGACCTTGCGGCCCTTCATACCATTTTCTTCAAACATGCTTCCCTCGATTTGAACGCACTGCAATCCATCACCATCACACACCCAGGAACTTCACCTGAAGTTCCTTGTTCTGCTGCAAGTCGGCTGCCGTCCCTTCGTACGCCACGCGGCCATTCACCATGATGTAGGCTCGGTCCACCATCTGTAGAGCCAGATCGATGCGCTGCTCCACCAGCAGGATGCTGGTGCGCTTGCGCAGTTCGACCACCGCCTCCAGCACTTCTTTGACGATCGCGGGGGCGAGCCCCTCGAAGGGCTCATCGAGCAGAATGAGTTTCGCGGGTGCCATCAGAGCGCGCGCGATCGCCAGCATCTGCTGTTCGCCGCCGCTGAGATTGCCCCCCAACGAGGTCTGCAGCGTCCCGAGTTTCGGGAACAGGTCGAACACGTCCTTCACGTCCCAGCCCCCCGGACGGCGGGCGACCAGCAGATTGTCGAGAATGGTGAGGTTGGGGAATACCCGTCGCCCCTGCGGGACGATGGCGAGCCCCAGGCGATTGATGTGATTGGGTGGCATCCCTGTGATGTCGGTTCCGTCGAACTGCAGATTGCCGCCGCTCGCGCTCAGCAGGCCCATGATGGTGTAGAGCGTGGTGGTCTTGCCCACCCCGTTGCGGCCCAGCAGCGCGATGGCTTCGCCCTCCCGGACCTCGAGCGACAGGCCATCCAGGACGCTGCTCCCCTCGTAGCCCGACACCACGTCCTTCAACGCCAGAATCGGCTTGCCGGATGGGACTGCAGGCTTGCCTGCCAGCGAGGGCGCGATGGACCCGGACTCGGTCTGATCCTCGCCCAGATAGGCCTTGACGACCTCGGGATCGCTCACCACGGTCTGTGGGTCCCCGTCAGCAATCATGCGGCCCTGGTGCAGCACCGTGATGCGATCGGAGAGCGCGATCACCCGGTCGATGTCGTGCTCGATCAGAAAGATCGTGTAATGACCGGCCAATCGGCGGATCAACGCACCGATGCGCTCGCGGTCGGCATCAGCCAACCCCGCCAGCGGTTCGTCCAGAAGCAGCAGCTCCGCGCTCGTGGCCATCGTGACGGCGATGTCCAGCAGCCGCTGCTCGCCATGGGGGAGATTGGTCGTGATTTCACCGGCCCTGTCCGCCAGGCCCACGACCTTCAGCAACCCCCAGGCCCGCTCCAGCGGTTCGGACAGACTGTAGGCATCCCGCCAGAGCGAAGCCCTGTGGGGAGACCCGGCTTGCGCCGCCACCCGCACGGTCTCCAGCGCCGTCAAATTGGCCGGCAAGCTGACCACCTGGAACGAGCGCGACATCCCCAGCCGGGTCCGCTCATGAACCTTCAGCGCGCCGATGTCCTGGCCCTTGAAGGTGATGCTCCCCTGGTCATGGGGAATGAGGCCGGTCAGCATGTTGAAGAGCGTGGTCTTGCCCGCGCCGTTCGGCCCAATGAGGCTGTGCACGGTACCGGCGGTGATCTTGAGACTGATGTCGTCGGCAGTCACCACGGACCCGAAGCGCTTGCTCAGATGATTGACTTCCAGAATGGTCTGGTGCTCGACCGACCGCTGGGTCGCGAACGGGTCAGCCAAGGTGGACGGCATGGCTGGCAGTGGCGTGCGCGTGAGGGTCCACCGGTTGTGGCCCCTGAGCCGCGCATAGACGCCGCTCAGCCCCTCCGGCGACAGCAGCACGACGGCGATGATCAGCGCCCCGAAGATGAGCCACCAGTGTTCGGTGAAGGAGCTCAGCTGGTCACTGAGGTTGATGTAGATGATCGCCCCCCACAGCGGTCCCAGGAAGTGGTGGATGCCACCCAGCAGGATCATCATGATGGGATCGCCGGCGTGCTGCCAGTTCAGGTTGTCGGCGTACGCCCCGTGGATGAGCATCGAGAGCATGCTGCCGCCCAGGCCGATGAAGGCCGCGTGCAGCACCATGGCGCTGAGCTTGTAGCCCCAAGGGTCGTAGCCCAGATACTGCACGCGCTTTTCATTGTCGCGAATAGCCTGCAGCACGCGTCCAAACGGCGAGTGCACGATGCGATCCAGCAGCCAGGCGCAGAACAGCACAATGACGGCGCAGAACAGGTAATACAGCCAGCCGTTCTCCAGTCCCGGGCGCAGTACGCCCTGAAGGCCGTTTTCCCCGCCCGTGAGGCTCGTCCAGCGGAAGGAAATTTCATAGAACAATTGCGTGAAGGCCAGCGTCAGCAGGGCGAAATACAGGCCCCTGCGGCGCAGGGCCAGCCCGCCCACCAACAGCCCGAGCAGCGCAGCAAAGGCCGTGCCGACAATCAGGGAGAGCACCACGTTCTGCGACACATGCAGCGCGAACAGCGCGCTTGCGTAGCTCGCCATGCCGAAGAAGAGCGAGGAGCCGAACGAGACCATGCCCGTATAACCCAGCAGCAGGTTATAGGCGATCCCGTAAAGGGTGTAGATCACCACCATGGTTGCGAGGCTCACGGTGGAGCCCGCAGCGGTCATCACCCAGGGCATGAGGATGAAGACGATGGCCAGTATGACGACCGGATGGGAGAGTCCCCGTTGCAGCAACTTGTTCATTCGAAACGCTCCCAGCGTTCACCAAACAGCCCTCGTGGAAACAGCAAGAGCACGATGATCATCAGCACATACATCACGGAGGTGGAGGCGACCGGCCAGAACTGAATGGTGAACGCCACGGCGATGCCGACCATCAGCCCAGCCACCACCGCGCCTCGCAGGCTGCCCAGGCCACCGATCACGACCACGACGAATGCGGGCATGATGGCCTGCTCGGCCATGGACGGCACCACACTCCACAGGGGGGCGGCCAGTACCCCGGCGGCCCCTGCCAGCAGACAACCCAGTGCGAAAATGAACATGAAGACCCGTTTCAGATTGATGCCCAGCATGCTCACCATGTCGGGATCACGCGAGCCAGCCCGCACGATGCGGCCGTAGGGGGTCTTTTCGAGAAAGAGCCAGGTCGCCACCAGAATCAGGATGGTCGCCACCAGGACCGCAAGCCGGTACTGGGTCACGAATACCGGACCGAACTTCAGGAACCCCGACAGAAACGCCGGCGTGTCGAAGGGATGGCCAGCAGCACCCCAGATGGTGCGGATGAGCTCCTCGATGAACAGGGCCAGGCCGAACGTGAGCAGCAGGCTGAGCAGCGGCTCCTTGTCATAGAGCGGCCGCAATAACGTTCGCTCGACGATCAGACTGATGGCACCGACCAGCAGAGGGGCCACCACCAGCGCCCCGCCGAAGCCCAGGAAGGGCCGCAGGCTCAAAGCCAGGTAGGCGCCCAACGCAAAAAATGCGCCATGGGCGAAATTGACCAGCCCCAGCATGCCGAAGATGATGGACATGCCCACCGCGATGAGCACAAACAGGAACCCTAAAACCAGCCCATTCATGAGCTGTGACGCAAGCAGCGTAACGTTCATCAACAAATACCTCTGTGGCGGGCGGACGCCGGGCCCGTCACGGACCCGGCGCGCCCAAGGGCCCGATTACAGTGCCGGCATCTTGCACAAGGACTCTTTTTGGGAGCCGTAAAGCTCGTCCACGGTCTGACCCTTCGTTGGGACTTCTTCCAGGATGTCGAAGTAGTCGTACTTGTCGGTGATCTTGGACTTGACCTTCGCAATCAGCGTGGGCTGGATGAGCTGGTGGTCCCAGGACCTGAAGTACATGGCATCCCTCTTGAAGCCATCGAACTTGTGGCCTTCGAGGAACTCGACCAGCTTGCGGGAATCAGTGGAACCCGTCTCACGGATGGCCGTGATGATGGCCGTGGTGCCGAACCAGTCCTGCCAGGCCTCGGCTTCCGGGGCCGACTTGAACTTCGCCTGGTATTCCTTGGCGAACGCATGGCTGCGCTCGGTGTTCTGTGCGCCTGTGTAATTCCAGATTTTCGGGTATAGGCCGGTCGCAGCCTCGGGGCCCGCCGACCACAGGTCGGTGTCGTTGCAGATCAGCGAAGAGACCGGGATCTTGCCGGTCAATCCCATCTGCTTGAACTGCTTGAGGAAATTGGTCAGGTCGCTGCCGCCCAAGCCCACGAAGACGGCATCCGGCTTCGCGGCGACGATTTTCAGGATGAACGAGCTGTAGTCCGTGGTCCCCAGCGGCGTCTGGTCTGCGCCAGCGATCTTGCCGCCGTCTGCCGTCAGCAGGGCGCTCATCTGCTTGTAGCCGTCGATCCCCCAAGCGTAGGAGGCGTAGAGGAAATACCAGTTCTTGCCGTTCTTGGAGAACGTCGGGTAGATGCTGCGCACGGTCTCATAATTGGGCAGGTCCACACGGAACGTGTAGCGGCCGCACTTTTCACCCGTGATTTCCGTGGCATTGGGGCCAGTCGCCATGAGCAGCGTCTTTTCCCGTTCCGCGACGGGCATGATGGCCAGGACGTCGCCGCTGGAGATGCCGCCTTGTACCGCCACGACCTTTTCCTGCTGGACCAGACGGAGCATGTTCTGCTGGGTGGTCTGGGGACCGTTTTCGTCCAGCCAGACCAGCTGGATCGGGCGCCCCAGGACTTCGCTCTTGGCATCGGCCACGGCGATCGTCGCGCCGTTGTAACCTTGCTCGCCCTGGACGGCATAGGGTCCGGACTTCGATAGCAGGACGCCGATCTTGATGGGCTCTGCGGCCAGCGCATAGCGCGCGAACGGAACCGCGCCCGCCAGTCCGGTCACCAGTCCTGCCGCGCCGGCCTTGAACAAACCGCGCCGGCTGATGCCGCTACGGCTGGGTGTCACTTCTGTGTTCGACATAGTCGTCTCCTGTGGATTTTTGACGTGCCTCACTGAGCTGTTCTATGTTATCTATCTGTGATCACAGATCACACTAGGGTTTTCGCTAGACTTACAATTTGATCCCATGAATTCACTGCTCAAGCCAATACCGCAGCGCGAAACACTGGGCGATCACGTCTTTCAGCAGATCAAGGAGATGCTGCTGACGGGAAAGGTCATGCCTGGCGAACTGCTGTCGCTGCGCTCGACGGCTGAAGTGCTAGGCGTCAGCATGACGCCGGTGCGCCAGGCGGTCTACCAGCTGGTGGCCGATCACGCGCTGGAAGTGGCGCCCAACCGGTCAGTGCGCGTCCCCACCCTGTCGGCAAGCCAGTTCCGGGAAATCACGACCATCCGGCTGGAAGTGGAAGGGTTCGCGGTGTCGCAGGCCGTCCCGCGTGCAACGCCTGATCTGATAAAGTCGCTGCGAACCCTGAATCAGACGTTGTCCAGACAGATGGACAGCGGGGGCGCGAGCCTGAGTGAAGCGATCCTGCTCAACAAGCAGCTGCACTTCTCGCTGTATGCGGCGTCCGACATGCCGATGCTGGTGAAGATCATCGAATCGCTATGGTTGCGAATCGGCCCCATCCTCAACTACGACCTGCGGTCGGGCTCAGCACGCACGCGGAACAAAACAGCCGTGGCGCACCACGAGGCGATGATTGTCGCCGTGGAACGCGGCGATGTGGCGGCGGCACGCCAGGCACTGCATGACGACATCGAGAGCGCCTACCAGTACATCACCGACCAGCGCTACGCCGAACTCCTGTCCTGAGCCGGCCCCCCCAAGAATGTCACACTTGCGCGAGCAGGCCGACACGCCCGCCGGTACAATCCAGGATGACGGCTTCAACGAATTCCCATGACACCTCACCCCACCCCCATCGTACAGTTCGACGGCGTTTCACTGGGCTACGGCGACTTCACCGTCCTGAGCGGCATTGATCTGCAGGTCCTGCCGGGCCAGGTCGTGGCCATGATGGGCGGATCCGGATCGGGCAAGACCACGCTGCTGCGGGCCGCCACGGGGCAGCTGCACGCGCGTGCCGGCACGGTGCAGGTCTTTGGCCAGGACATGGCGGCGCTGCACGGCGAACCCCTGCTGAAGGTCCGCCAGCGCATGGGGGTGTTGTTCCAGGGCGGCGCGCTGTTCACGGACCTCGACGTCTTCGAAAACGTGGCCTTCCCGCTGCGCGAGCACACCTGCATTTCCGAATCGCAGATCCTGGAACGGGTGCTGGCCACGCTGCAGTCGGTCGGCTTGCGTCATGCCGCACACCTTCGCATTGCGGAAATCTCCAGTGGCATGGCGCGGCGTGTGGCGCTGGCCCGCGCGGTGGTGCTGGAACCTGAACTCGTTCTGTATGACGAACCCTTCGCCGGGCTGGACCCGATCTCGCTGGGTATCACCGCACAGCTCATTCGCACGATGACAGACCAGTTGCACTGCGCGTCCATCGTGATCACCCACGACGTGGGCAAATCGCTCCCCATCGCGAACCAGATCTACCTGATCGGCCAGGGCCGGCTGATCGCGCACGGCACACCGGCCGAACTGTCGGCCTCGCAAGACGAATATCTGCAGCAGTTCCTGCAGGGCCGCCCGGACGGGCCTATCGGTTTCCACTATCCGCTCACGCCCGCTTTCGAGCGCTGGCTGGCGCACCGCCGGGAGGCGATCGGCGCATGAACCTCACCCATTCCATCGCGGCGCTGGGGCGCGGCCTCATCACGATGATCACGGGCCTGGGGGCCTTCGTCCGGCTGTTCGGCGCCATCATCGCGCGCAGCACCATCCTTTGGCGCCGCCCGCGTCTGACGAGCCAGCAGGTGCACTTCATCGGCAACCATTCGCTGCTCATCATCGGCGTGTCGGGCCTGTTCGTGGGCTTCGTGCTGGGGCTGCAGGGTTACTACACGCTGAACCGCTACGGGTCTGAAGAAGCCCTGGGGCTGCTGGTGGCGCTGTCGCTCACCCGCGAGCTGGGCCCGGTGGTGACGGCGCTGCTCTTTGCCGGTCGGGCGGGGACGTCGCTCACAGCGGAAATCGGCCTGATGAAGGCGGGTGAACAACTCTCGGCCATGGAGGTCATGGCCGTGGACCCCATCCGCCGGGTGCTGGTGCCGCGCTTCTGGGGCGGGGTGATTGCCATGCCCGTCCTGGCCGCCGTGTTCTCCATGGTCGGCATCATCGGCGGTTGGTTCGTCGGCGTGGTGCTGATCGGCATCGATCCGGGTGCTTTCTGGTCGCAGATGCAGGGCGGCGTGGACGTGGTCAAAGACGTGCTGAACGGCGTCATCAAGAGCATCGTCTTCGGCGTCGTGGTGACCCTGATCGCCCTCTACCAGGGCTGGACCACCAAACCGACACCAGAAGGCGTCTCCCGCGCAACTACGCGCACGGTGGTCAACGGGGCGCTGGCCGTGCTGGGGCTGGATTTTCTGCTCACGGCGCTGATGTTCTCCAACTGAACCCTGACAGCCGGCGATGGGCGATACTTGTCTGAAAACGATAGCGATTGACGGAACGATTCCATGACACGCGAAAGAACCGATTTCTGGGTGGGCCTGTTTATTCTGCTGGGCCTGATTGCGCTGGTGTTCCTGGCCCTGCGGGCCGGCAACATGAGCTCGTTCTCTTTTGCACCGACCTACAGCATCCAGGCTCACTTCGACAATGTGGGCGGGCTGAAGGTGCGCGCGCCCATCAAGAGCAGCGGGGTCGTGGTCGGGCGGGTCGCAGCGATCGGCTTCGACAACAAACGCTTCCAGGCGACAGTGACCATGAACCTGGAACAGCAGTACCAGTTTCCGGACGACACCTCGGCCTCCATCCTGACCTCCGGCCTGCTGGGCGAACAATACATCGGCCTGACGCCGGGCGGCGACGACAAACCCCTGAAGGACGGCAGCCAGATCCAGTTCACCCAGTCGGCGGTCGTGCTCGAGGACCTGATCAGCAAATTCCTGTACAACTCGGCGGAAAAACAGGGTTCGGCGACTTCTGGCAGCCAAGGCGCCACAGCAACGCCGGCAGCATCTGCACCACCTGCGGCGGCAAAGCGCCCCGCGCCGACCGCCCCATCGGCACAGTGACGGCCCGCCCCGAATGGTCCGGCAGGGCAGCGCGGGGCAGGACGCATGCAGACGTTACAACACGCGACAAACGCATTTAAACTGAACTCATGATGAGTCCTTTCTCGCTTACCTTCCCTGATTCTTCCGGCGACACCACCCGCGCCAACCGCCCGCGAGGCCCGCTCACGCGGCTGTGCCTCGGCCTGGCAACCGCCGCTCTGTTGGCCGGCTGCGCCCATGTGCAGCACCCGTCGCCCAATGACCCCTGGGAGTCCTACAACCGCGGCATGTACGCCTTCAACGACACGGTGGATCGCGCGTTCCTCAAACCCATCGCCACCGGCTACGAAAAGGTCACGCCCCGCCCAGTACGCACCTGTATTCACAATATCTTCGGCAACCTGGGCGACGTCTGGTCGGGCATCAACAGTCTGCTGCAAGGACGCGGACGCGACTTCGTGGACACGCTGGGCCGCGTGCTGTTCAACAGCACGATGGGGCTGGGTGGCTGCATCGACGTGGCTTCCATGAACGGCGCACGCAAGATCCCCAACGACTTCGGCATGACCCTGGGGGTCTGGGGCTTTGGCGCTGGTCCCTACTTCGTGCTGCCATTCCTGGGACCCAGCACGGTACGTGACGCGACCGGCACGGCCGTGAGCTTCGCCTCGCCGATCTCGCCCACGGCGGCGATCTTTGCCATCGACGACGTGCCGGTGCGCAATTCCGTCGTCGGGCTGTACATCGTGGACACACGGGCCGGTCTGCTGGAGGCCGACCGCCTGGTGGATCAGGTCGCGCTGGACAAATACAGTTTCATTCGCGATGCCTACCTGCAGCGCCGCAAGGCCATGCTGGACAGTCGCCGCGCCGGCGAACACGCCTCTACCCAGGACAACCTGAAGCAACAGCCGGTTTCACAGAACCAGGACCTTCCGGTCTATGATGACCCAGACAGTCAACCGCTGCGGTAACGCAGCATGATGAACCCCGCCTCGCGGCGGGACGCTGGAGCCTTCAATGATTTTCTTTCGCCACTTGCCGAATCCATATCGCCTGGCCCGCGTGGGCTTGCTGGGTGTCGTGCTGGGCGCAAGCGCCGTCTGCGCCGCGCAGGCGGCAGAACGCACTGTGGATCCGAAGGCAACACCGGACGTCTTCCTGACGGCCGTCGCCAACAGCATGCTGGACGCGGTAAAGGCCGACCCCCAGGCCTTGCAAGGCGACACGGGCCACATCACCACCATCGTGCGCAAGTACGCATTGCCCTATGTGGACATGAACAAAACGACGCGGCTGGCCGCCGGGCGCTATTGGCGCCAGGCTTCAGCCGGCCAGCAGGCCGAACTGGTGAAGGCGTTCACCGGCACCCTCATCAGAACGTACAGCGGCGCCTTCACGCGGGTGACGGAAAACACCAAGATCACCCTGCTGCCATTCCGCAGCGATGACGCCGCCAACGATGCCGTGGTGCGGACCACCGTGTCGCAGCCCAACGGTGCCCCCATCGGGGTGGACTACCGCCTGGAAAAAACGGCCGACGGCTGGAAGGTCTACGACCTGAACGTCGAGGGGATCTGGCTGATCCAGAACTACCGCAACCAGTTCTCCGAAGAAATCGGCCGCAGCGGCATCGACGGGCTGATCAAGGCATTGAACCAGCAGGTGAATCACTGATCCAAAGGATCAACGCCTCATCGGGAAAGCGCGTCAGGATCGCAAAACATGGGGGGAATATCGCGCACAGCGTGCAGAACCCGCCATACGTCGACGTAATCGGCGCGCGTGACATAGAACACAAGATACGGGTATTTTCCTAGCGACCAGCACCGCAGATCAGGAAGGTCAAGCTCGTAGGCATACCGCGTTGAACCCATGGCCGGGTGTCTCGAGAGATGGGCATAGGCTCTCTCCAATTCATCGATGAAGCCAAGCGCTGCTGACACGGCGCTTTCCTGAAGATAGTACTGAATGGCTTCGTCGACATCCCGATTGGCCATTGCCCTGGGGACGACGGGCAGTTCCTTCATTTCGCACGGCGCACCCGCAGCCGCAGATCTTCGAAATAGGGTTGACTGACGGGCTCACCTGGCGAAGACGCCGCCCCCGCAAGCAGCAGGCCGCGCAGATGTTGACGGCTTTGGTCCCTGCGGATCAGTTCGCGCACATATTCGCTGCTCGTGCTGTAACCGCGCCGATCAACCTGCTCGTCAACATAGGCTCTCAGCGTGTCAGGAAGTGAGATATTCATGGTGTTCATGAAACTCATGGTAGCAATCTTGCCAATAATTGGCAAGATTGGCCGGCATTGACAAATACCAACCAGCGGCCGTCGCAATGACTGCGGTGAACATGACGAACCGCTTATAATGCTCAATTGGGCCCACTTTTGGGGGCCCTCTCTTTGCCCATGCCCGCCCTAGACCTGCAACACGTCTCCAAAATTTATGCCCCCGCGCCCCAGCGATTGCGCGACCGCCTGCTCGGTCGCCCGGTCGCCAAGGGATTCCAGGCCCTGCACGAAATCAATCTGACCGTGGAACACGGCGAATTCTTCGGACTGCTGGGACCCAATGGCGCCGGCAAGACCACCATGATCTCCGTCCTGGCGGGGCTGGCGCACGCCACCCAAGGCCGCGCCGAGGTCTGCGGCTACGACGTAGTGAAAGACTTCCGCCGCGCCCGCCAGTCGCTGGGCGTGGTGCCGCAGGAAATCGTCTACGACCCGTTCTTCACCGTGCGCGAGACGCTGCGGCTGCAGTCGGGCTATTTCGGACTGCGCCACAACGACGACTGGATCGACGAGATCCTGGAGAACCTGGGGCTGCTGGACAAAGCAGAGACCAACATGCGGGCGCTGTCGGGCGGCATGAAGCGGCGTGTGCTGGTGGCGCAGGCGCTGGTGCACCGGCCGCCCGTCATCATTCTGGACGAACCCACGGCCGGCGTGGACGTGGATCTGCGCCGTACGCTGTGGGATTTCATCACGCGGCTGAACCAGGCCGGACACACCATCCTGCTCACGACCCACTATCTGGAAGAAGCCGAGGCCCTGTGCGGGCGCGTGGCCATGCTGAAAGCCGGCCACATCGTGGCGCTGGACACCACGCAGGCCATCATGGCGCGCTTCGGCGGCGGCGATCTGGAAGAAGCCTTCGTGCACATCATGCACGACGACACGATCCGTGACGATACGCGGCCCGAGGTCGGCCAGACACCTGCGCTGGAGGTCGAGCGATGATCCGCCCCACCACACAGGTCCGCCCGGCAATGGGCTCGGGTTTCCCCACGCTGCTGCACAAAGAGCTCATGCGGTTCTGGAAGGTCGCCACGCAGACGATCGCCGCCCCCGTGGTCACCGCCCTGCTCTATTTGCTCATCTTCTCGCACGTGCTCGAAGACCGTGTCCAGGTCTACGGCGCGATCTCGTACACGGCCTTCCTGGTCCCAGGCCTGATGATGATGAGCATGCTGCAAAACAGCTTTGCCAATCCGTCGTCGTCGCTGATCCAGAGCCGCATTACGGGCAATCTGATCTTCGTGCTGCTGCCGCCGTTCTCCCACCGCCAGATCTTTACGGCATACCTGGTGGCTTCGGTCGCGCGTGGCCTCATGGTGGGCGCCTGCATCTGGGCGGTGGCGCTGTTCTTCGTCCGGCTGCCCGTGCACGAACCCTTGTGGTTGCTGGTCTTCGCCGTACTGTCGTGCTGGATCCTGGGAACGCTGGGGCTGGTGGCCGGCCTGTGGTCGGAAAAATTCGACCAGCTGGCCGCGTTCCAGAACTTCCTGATCGTTCCTGCCACATTCCTGTCCGGGGTGTTCTACTCCATCTACAGCCTGCCGCCGTTCTGGCAGGCAGTCTCGCGCTGGAACCCGGTGTTTTACATGATCGACGGCTTCCGCTATGGGTTCTTCGCCCTGTCGGACGTCTCCCCCTGGCGCGGCGCGGCGATCGTACTGGCCGTCGCCGTCGTCCTGAGCCTGTTCGCCCTACGCCTGCTGACCAGCGGCTACAAACTACGGAGCTGAGTCCATGCCGACCACACCCGAACACGTCCGCCAATACATCGCCGATCACCTGAATTGCGAGCACCTGGAAGTCCGCGGCGACGGCTCCCACTTCGAAGCCCTGATCGTCAGCCAGGAGTTCGAGGGCAAGCGCACGCTGGCCCGCCACCAGGTGGTCTATCAGGCCCTGGGTGAACGCATGCGCGAGGAAATCCACGCATTGTCCATGCGTACCCTGACCCCCGCCGAATACGCTGCCGACCAGCAGAATGGATAAGCTGCTCATCCGGGGCGGCCGGCCACTGAAGGGCGAAGTCCGAATCTCGGGGGCAAAGAACGCCGCCCTGCCCATTCTGTGCGCCGCCTTGCTCACCGACGAGCCGCTGCAGCTGACCAATGTCCCGGTGCTGCGCGACATCGCCACCACGCTGTCGCTGCTCGCGCGCATGGGCATGCGCACCGAGCGCCACGACGAGGAAAGCGTGACGCTGCAAGCCAACCAGATCCACAGCCAGGAGGCGCCCTACGAACTGGTCAAGACCATGCGCGCCTCCATTCTGGTGCTGGGGCCGCTGCTGGCCCGCTTCGGACACGCCCGCGTGAGCCTTCCGGGCGGCTGCGCCATCGGCCAGCGGCCCGTGGACCAGCACATCAAGGGCCTGGCGGCCATGGGCGCGGACATCCGCATCGAGCACGGCTTCGTGGTCGCCCAGGCCACCCGGCTGAAAGGCGCAAACATCCTCACCGACATGGTCACCGTGACGGGCACGGAAAACCTGCTCATGGCGGCAACGCTGGCCGAAGGCCGCACGGTGCTGGAAAACGCGGCCTGCGAACCAGAAGTCGTGGATCTGGCCAACGTCCTGAGCACCATGGGAGCGCGGATCGAAGGCCAGGGCACGGACCGCATCGTGATCGAAGGCGTGTCCCGGCTGCACGGTGCGCACCACCGTGTGGTGCCCGACCGCATCGAGGCTGGCACCTTCCTGTGCGCCGTGGCGGCTGCGGGCGGCGACATCACGCTGCGCCAGGCCAAGCCCGATACCCTGGGCGCGGTGCTCGACAAGCTGCGCGACACGGGGCTGGAAATCACCACGGGCGAGGACTGGATCCGCGCGCGAATGGCCAGTCGGCCGCACGCCACGGGCTTTCGCACCAGCGAATACCCGGGCTTTCCGACCGACATGCAGGCGCAGCTGATGGCCTTGAACACCCTGTCCGAGGGAACCGCCGTCATCACCGAAAACATCTTTGAAAACCGCTACATGCACGTCCAGGAGCTGTGCCGGATGGGCGCCGACATCGAGATCGATGGCCATACGGCCGTGGTCAAAGGCATCCCGCAACTGCTGGGCGCAACTGTCATGGCCACCGACCTGAGAGCCTCGGCCAGCTTGGTGATCGCCGGGCTGGCTGCGCATGGCCAGACCACAGTGGAACGAATCTACCATCTGGACCGCGGCTACGAGCGCATGGAACGGAAGCTGCAGGCTCTAGGCGCCGACATCCAGCGGATCCAATGATCCGGATCTCTCTACTAGCAGGTGAAACTCCATGGCGATTGCACCCCTCACCCTTGCGCTATCCAAGGGCCGCATCTTCGACGAGACCCTGCCGTTGCTGGCGGCGGCCGGCATCGGCGTGCCCGAAAACCCGGAATCTTCGCGCAAGCTGATCCTGCCGACCGACTCGGGTGACCTGCGGATCATCATCGTGCGCGCCTCCGACGTGCCCACCTATGTGCAATACGGTGCGGCGGACTTTGGCATCGCCGGCAAGGACGTGCTCTACGAGCATGAAGCACAGCACCCGGGCGGCCTGTACCAGCCCATCGACCTGAACATCGCACGTTGCCGGCTGTGCGTGGCGGCACCCGAGGGCTTCGACTACCAGGGTGCGGTGCACCAGGGTTCCCGCCTGCGCATCGCCACCAAATACACCCGGGCGGCCCGCGAGCACTTTGCCGCCAAGGGCGTGCACGTGGACCTGATCAAGCTGTACGGCTCCATGGAGCTGGCGCCGCTCGTGGGCCTGGCCGATGCCATCGTGGATCTGATCTCGTCGGGCGGCACCATCCGCGCCAATCATCTGGTGGAAGTCGAGGAAATTCGCCAGATTTCCTCGCGCCTGATCGTGAACCAGGCGGCCCTGAAGATGCAGGGCGCACGCCTGCAGCCCATCCTGGACGCGTTCGAACGGGCCTCCGCACAGATGGCGTAGGCCTCAGGTACCCGGCATCAGGCCAGAGCAACCTCCAGGTGCCGCCCAAGCGCGGACAAAGCCGCTTCGACTGATTCGATCCTGGACGAGTGCCCGAGGTCGAGCAAGCGATCGACCTGGGGCGGATGGACCCCCAACAAGCGAGCCAGATCCGCCTTGCGGACCCCCTGGCGGACCATCTCGTCTGCGAGCAGCAACTTTGCAGTCACGGCCGTACTCAGGGCCACAGCCGGTCCGGTTAAGCACGAAGCGACAGGCAGAGGCCGCCGGGCGTCAACGTACATTTGCAGTGCAGCCTCCAGTCCGTCGACGGCCTGCACCGGCACCTCAGCTTCCGTCTCAGCAACTGCGGCAGCCTCCGGTACCTCGGGGAACCGGATCAGCAGGGTGCCATTGTCGTCCGGCACCAGGGTGTAATGGTAGATCAACATGCGAAGCTCCTTTTTTCCGGAAGGCTCAAGCGGGCAGATCGCGAGCCCCCAAGTCTATCCTTTTTCATTTCAGGCCCAAGTCCTTCTTGATCTTGTCGACCAGCCCGGAGCCCATTTCTTTGCTGCCATGATCCGGAAAAATCGTCATCCGATCACCGAGTGTCGCTTTGTAGTGGCTGCTGCCAGACTTGTGTGGAACCAGCTTTACTCCCCTTCTCAGCAACCACCGTTTAAATTCGCTGTATTTCATCGCCCCCTCTGTGCGGCTCTGATGAGATACCTGTAATCTTACCTGTTGTTTTTGACAACACATGGGATACATTTATCACATTCACCATGAAAGTGGCAAGGCCGTCCGCGTCGAAGGCGGCCAGGCGGCTGCCAAGGGGACTATCGATCTGCCACGGGCCGGCGCCTCTGCGCCAAGCGCCATACGCTAGAATGTCCATACGGTCACAATTTCAATTCGATTTCCCAAGCTAGCCATGCCTCTCATCAATCGCCTGGACGCCCGCGCCGCGGACTTCGACGCGGCCCTGGCCCGCCTGCTGGCCTACGACGCATCCCAGGACGAAGCCATCGAAACCACGGTGCGCGACATCCTCGAAGACGTGCGCACGCGCGGCGATGCAGCCGTGCTGGACTACACGCGGCGCTTCGATCACGTCGCAGCCGACTCCGTCGCCGCACTCGAAATCCCGCGCACTGAACTTCAGGCGGCGCTGGGCGGCCTGCCCGCCGACCAGCGCCACGCGCTGGAAGCCGCCGCTGACCGTGTGCGCCGCTACCACGAACACCAGATCGCGCAAACCTGGACCTATACCGAACCCGACGGCACGATGCTGGGCCAACAGATCACGCCGCTGGACCGGGCAGGCCTGTACGTCCCGGGCGGCAAGGCCGCCTACCCGTCGTCCGTTCTGATGAACGCCATCCCGGCCAAGGTCGCGGGGGTGCGGGAACTCATCATGGTCACGCCCACGCCTGGCGGCACGCGCAACCCGCTGGTACTGGCGGCAGCGATGCTGGGCGGCGTGGACCGGGTCTTCGCCCTGGGCGGCGCACAGGCAGTCGGCGCGCTGGCTTACGGCACGCAGACGCTGCCCGCCGTGGACAAGATCACCGGCCCGGGCAACGCCTACGTGGCGGCTGCAAAGCGGCGCGTCTTCGGTACGGTCGGCATCGACATGATCGCGGGCCCGTCCGAAATCCTGGTGCTCGCCGATGGCAGCACGCCCGCCGAATGGCTGGCGATCGACCTGTTTTCCCAGGCAGAGCACGACGAGCTTGCCCAGGCCATCCTGCTGTGTCCGGATGCCGCTTATCTGGACGCCGTGGAGGCGGCCATGGCGGACGCGTTACCGCGCCAGCCGCGCGTGGACATCCTGCGTACCAGCCTCTCCCGGCGCGGCGCGCTGATCCACGTACGGGATCTGGACCATGCCTGCGAGATCGTCAACCGGATCGCCCCGGAACACCTGGAGCTGTCCGTGCGCGACCCGCAGGCGCTGCTCCCCAACATTCGCCATGCTGGCGCGATTTTTCTGGGTGCCTACAGCTCTGAACCGCTGGGGGACTACTGCGCGGGGCCCAATCACGTGCTGCCCACGGCGCGCACGGCGCGCTTTTCATCGCCGCTGGGGGTGTACGATTTCCAGAAACGCAGCAGCCTGATCCAGGTCTCGCAAACCGGCTCGCAGACCCTGGGCCGAATCGCCGATACCCTGGCCCGGGGCGAAGGCCTGTATGCTCATGCCCAGAGCGCCCGCCTGCGGCTGGCCGACTGATGGAACTGATGGAACCGACAGAACTGACGGACGAAACCTTTCATGCGCACCGCCACGATTGAACGCAATACCCAGGAAACTCGCATCCGCGTATCCATCGATCTGGATGGGACAGGACAACGCACGCTGGACACCGGCGTGCCGTTCCTGGACCACATGCTGGACCAGATCGCACGCCACGGCCTGTTCGATCTGGACATCCGCTGCCAGGGCGATACCCACATCGACGACCACCACAGCGTCGAGGACGTGGGCATCACGCTGGGCCAGGCCTTCGCCCAGGCCGCCGGCAACAAGGCGGGACTGCGCCGCTACGGCCATGCCTATGTGCCGCTGGACGAAGCGCTCTCGCGCGTGGTCGTGGACCTGTCCGGGCGCCCGGGCCTGTTCTACCATGTGGATTACACCCGCGCGCGTATCGGCAGCTTCGACGTGGACCTGGCGCGGGAATTCTTCCAGGGATTCGTGAACCACGCCCAAGCCACGGTGCACATCGACAACCTGCGCGGCGAAAACGCCCACCACCAGTGCGAGACGATCTTCAAGGCCTTCGGCCGCGCGCTGCGCATGGCCACCGAAGTCGACCCGCGCGCCGGCGGCGCCATCCCTTCGACCAAAGGCGCGCTATAAGCCCCCTACCGACCCAGGACCCGCATCGTGACACGCATCGCCATCGTTGACTACGGCATGGGCAACTTCCACTCCGTGGCACGGGCGTTGCAGGCCGCTGCCCCGGACCAGGACATCATCCTGGCTCGCCACGCGTCCGAAATCACCTCGGCCGACCGCATCGTCTTCCCCGGCCAGGGCGCCATGCCGGACTGCATGCGCACGCTCCAGTCGTCTGGCCTGCACGATGCTGTGCTCAATGCGGCGCGCAACAAGCCGCTGCTGGGCGTCTGCGTGGGCGAACAGATGCTGTTCGAAGGCAGCGACGAGGGCGATACGCCCGGCCTGGGGCTGTTTGCCGGCCGGGTGCAACGATTCGCCGGTCCGGCCTTCCAGGCCACTCCCGGCGGCGCCATGGCGCTGAAGGTGCCGCACATGGGCTGGAACGCCGTGCGGCAGACGCGCAGCCATCCGCTGTGGGGGGGCGTGGCGCAGGATACGCCGTTTTACTTCGTGCACAGCTATTACGCGGTTCCCCTGAACGAAGCCACCATCGCCGGAACCGCGCTCTATGGACAGGATTTCTGCTGCGCGATTGCCGCCAACAATATTTTTGCCGTACAGTTTCACCCAGAAAAGAGCGCTGCACCCGGCCTGCAGATGTACCGTAACTTCGTGCACTGGCAGCCTTAGTGCCCGGCCCGCGGCCAGGCATCGACCCCGAGTCTGAACCCCCATTTTCCTGCACCGAATCCGACGATCATGCTTCTGATCCCCGCCATCGACCTCAAAGACGGGCACTGTGTCCGCCTGCGCCAGGGCGACCTGAACGACGCCACCCTCTTTTCCGAAGACCCGGCCTCCATGGCCACCCAATGGGTGACCCAGGGAGCCAGACGCCTGCACCTGGTGGACCTGAACGGTGCCGTCGCAGGCAAGCCACGCAACCGCGCCGCCATCGAGGCCATCATCGCCGCTACGGACGAGGACTTCCCCATTCAGATCGGCGGCGGCATCCGCGACCTGGACACGGTGGAATACTACCTGGACAACGGGGTGTCCTACGTCATCATCGGTACGGCCGCGGTCAAGGACCCAGGGTTCCTGAGCGACGCCTGCTCGGCATTTCCCGGCCACATCATCGTGGGGCTGGACGCGCGTGACGGCAAGATCGCCACGGATGGCTGGTCCAAGCTGACCCGCCACGACGTTCTGGATCTGGCGCGCAAGTTCGAAGACTACGGCTGCGAGTCCATCATCTACACCGACATCGGGCGTGACGGCATGCTCTCGGGCGTCAATATCGAAGCCACGGTACGGCTCGCGCAGCACGTCCGTGTCCCGGTGATCGCCTCCGGGGGCGTGGCTTCCCTAGACGACATCCGCGCACTGTGCGCCGTACAGGGCGAAGGCATCGACGGCGCGATTCTGGGCCGCAGCCTGTACGAGGGCACACTGGACTTCGCCAGCGCCCAGGCACTGGCCGACGAACTGGACGAATCCAGGGCGGAATCCGATGATGAGCCGGAAGGCGAGACCGGAAACGGATCGGTGGACGACGCCCCAAAAGGCCCTGCCGCATGACCGTTGCAGCACCTTCCGCGGGTCCCCGTTCGGGCTTGTGCTGCCGCATCATCCCCTGTCTGGACGTGAACGCCGGCCGGGTAGTGAAGGGCGTGAATTTCGTCAACCTGACCGATGCCGGCGACCCGGTCGAGATCGCCCGCCGCTACGACGAGCAGGGCGCCGACGAACTGACCTTCCTGGACATCACCGCAACATCGGACGACCGCGGACTGATCCTGCCCATCATCGAGGCCGTTGCGCGCCAGGTCTTCATTCCGCTAACGGTGGGCGGCGGCGTGCGCCAAGTGTCCGACATCCAGCGGTTGCTGGACGCGGGTGCTGACAAGGTCTCCATCAACAGTGCCGCAGTGGCCCGCCCCGAGCTGGTGGTGGAAGCCGCGCGTCACCACGGCTCGCAGTGCATCGTGGTGGCGCTGGACGCACGGCGGGTCTCCGCCAGCGGCGAGCCGCCGCGCTGGGAGATCTTCACCCATGGCGGGCGCAAGCCCACCGGCCTGGATGCGGTGCAATGGGCGCGGCGCATGACGGACGCCGGCGCAGGCGAGCTGCTGCTCACAAGCATGGACCGGGACGGAACCAAGTCCGGTTTCGACCTCGAGCTGACGCGCGCGGTATCGGATGCCGTCCCCATTCCTGTCATCGCCTCGGGCGGCGTAGGCACGCTCCAGCATTTGGCCGACGGCGTGACCCAGGGCCACGCCAGCGCCGTGCTCGCCGCCAGCATTTTCCACTTCGGGCAGTACACACTGGCACAGGCCAAGGCCCACCTGGCCGCCCAAGGCATCCCCGTGCGGAACGTACCGGAACCCGCTGCACCATGAATCCTTCCTCCCTCTCATTGCCACCGGACTGGCTGGTAGAGCTCCACTTCGACACGCAGGGTCTCATTCCCGCCATCGCCCAGGACGCCCACACGGACAAGATCCTGATGATGGCCTGGATGAATGCCGAATCCGTACAGGAAACCGTGCGCACGGGTCAGGCCGTGTATTTCTCGCGTTCACGCGGGCGCCTGTGGCGCAAGGGCGAGGAATCCGGCCACACCCAGACCGTTCAGGAAATCCGTCTGGACTGCGACGGCGACGTGCTGCTGCTGAAAGTCACCCAGGCGGGGGGCATCGCGTGCCACACTGGACGCGAGAGCTGCTTCTTCCGCCGGCTGGACGGTGTGCCGTCGACTCCCGTCTGGACAGTGACGGACCCGGTGCTGAAAGACCCACACGATATCTACACCTCATGACCGTTCCCGATACCTCTACCGATCTGCTCGCCCGCCTGGCGGACACCCTGGCCACGCGCCGCCCCGATCGCGGGGGCGACCCAAAGACATCCTATACGGCTCAGCTCCTGTCTCGCGGGCCGGACGCCTTTCTGAAAAAGATCGGCGAGGAAGCCACCGAGCTGGTCATGGCCGCCAAGGACGGCAAGCCTGACCGCATCGTGGCCGAAACTGCCGACCTCTGGTTCCACTGCCTGGTGGCGCTCACGCACTTCAACCTGCGGCCCGAAGACGTGCTGGCCGAACTGGCGCGCCGGGAAGGTTTGTCTGGCCTGGAAGAAAAGGCCTCACGCAAGCAGCCCTGAGAACGGATCCACCCAGCAGCCACGCAAAATGTGGCAAGATACGAGTTTGACGGGTCGATGTCCGGCCCACCTTCCGAACCTCATGAGCCACGATTGCCTGTTCTGTAAGATCGCCCGGCACGAGATCCCGGCCAAGGTCGTGCACGAGGACGACGAGTTCATCGCCTTTCACGACATCAACCCGGCCGCCCCCGTGCATCTGCTGCTGATCCCGAAGCGCCACATCGCTTCGCTGGCCGATATCGCGCCGCAAGACGGTGAATGGCTCGCGCGCATGCTGCGGCTCGTCCCCAGACTGGCGTTCGAAAACGGCGCCAACCCGCTACCAGAAGGCGGCTTTCGCCTCGTGGCCAACGCCGGCATCGAAGGCGGACAGGAAGTCGATCACTTGCATTTTCATATTCTGGGCGGCGCGCGCCCCTGGAACAAACGTGCGGCCCCGGCTGCCTAGGAGATCCCATGGGAAGTTTCAGCATTTGGCACTGGCTGATCGTACTGGTCATCGTTGCACTGATTTTTGGCACCAAGAAACTGCGCAACATCGGCGAAGATCTGGGTGGTGCCGTAAAGGGCTTCAAGAAAGGCATGAAGGATGCCCAGACCGAAGGCCAGAACGAAGCCACGCCTGCCGCACCCACCGTGACACAAAAGGTCCAGGACAACAACACCGTTGACGTCCAGGCACGCGAAAAAACTGACGCCTGAACGGCTGGACCGGAAGCTCCATGTTCAACATGAGTTTCAGCGAGCTGATGGTGATCGGCGTCATCGCGCTCATCGTCATCGGCCCCGAACGCCTGCCCAAGGTCGCCCGTACAGTCGGACACCTGCTGGGCCGCGCTCAACGCTATGTGAATGACGTCAAGTCCGACATCCAGAAGGAAATGGACCTGAAGGACATCGGTGACATCAAGAACCAGATGGAAGACGCCGCGCGCTCGGTACAGACGTCACTGACCGCATCAGCCGAGGAATTCAAATCGGCCGTGGAAGCCCCGGCGCAAGCGCTTAAGGGCGATCTGGAAGAAGCGCGCCAGGCACTGGACGTCAAGTCGCTGACCGAGCCGGTGACGAATCCGGCGAGCACGCCGGCACTGGCCGCCACAGCACCGGCTCCGACACCGGCAGCTGCGACTGCGGGAGCACCAACGGTCGCAGCGACGACAGAACTGACGGCTGAGACAAAACCGACAGTCGCAGTGGCACCTGCGCCCGCTGCACCTGATGCGCCGGCACCCGCCGCTGCCGCCCCGACATCCACCGAATCCAGCCACTGAATGCCGGCATGACAGACGCATCTGAAGATACCCAGGATTCCTTCCTCTCGCACCTGATCGAGCTGCGTTCGCGTCTGATGAAAGCCGTGATCTCCGTGCTGGTGATCACGATCATCCTGTTCATCTTTCCTGGGTCCGACCGGATCTATGACCTGCTGGCCCGCCCCATGCTGGCGGCGCTGCCGCAGGGCTCGCACATGGTGGCGATCGGCATCACCACCACCTTCATCGTGCCGCTGAAGGTCACGCTGCTGGTGGCCTTCGTGATCTCGCTGCCCTTCGTGCTCTACCAGGTGTGGGCGTTCGTCGCGCCCGGCCTGTACCGCAACGAGCAGCGCCTGGCGCTGCCGCTCATCATCTCCAGCACCATCCTGTTCCTGCTGGGGATGGCGTTCTGCTACTTCGTCGTGTTCCGCACGGTGTTCCGGTTCTTCGCCAGCATCGCGCCGTCTTCCATCGAGATGATGCCGGACATCGAGCACTACGTGAACTTCGTCATGACGCTGTTCCTGGCATTTGGCGTGGCTTTCGAAGTCCCGATTGCCGTGGTCCTGCTGGTCAAGACGGGCATGGTCACCGTCAAGAAATTGCGCGAGGTGCGCGGCTACGTGATCGTGGGCGCATTCGTGCTGGCGGCCGTCATCACGCCGCCCGACGTGCTCAGCCAGACCATGCTGGCCGGGCCGCTGTGCCTGCTCTATGAGATCGGCATCCTGGCCGGCGCCATAATCGAAAAGCGCAAGGCCGCAGAGGAACAGGACGAGGCCGACACGGCCCGTGAGGTCACGAAGACCGACGATACGGAAGACTGAGCGGGCATCGTCCCCAGGCCCGCAGAAGCGGCATCCGGCCCCGTGGACTTGTGTGACCGTTCGAATTGGGAAGATAATTGAACTTACCCCTATATCTACCCATATATCCATGCAAAACCGGACTGCCGATGAACGCAGACTGCTGGAGTTTCTGACGCGCCAGGGGCTGGCGTCGTCCAATCAGATTCAATCTTTCCTTGGAAAAAGCCAGTCGGCGGTTTCCCGGCTACTGGCTGTGCTGGATCAGGAAGTCACCCGGATCGGTCGAGCGAGATCTACCCGCTATTCGATTCCCCGGAAAATTCACGGCCTGAACCACGAGCAGTCACTGTACTGGACGGATTCCCGGGGTACCGCCCGACAGATCGGCACGCTGATGTTTCTGACCGGCGACCTGATCCACGTTCAGGCGGGCGCGTTCGAGACGACCACCCAGGGGCTGCCCTGGTATCTGTCGTCCTGGAAGCTGGAAGGATTCCTCGGGCGACTCCAGGCACAGCGTCTCGCGACCCAGGGTCTGGACGGCAATCCCGATCACTGGAACACGGAAGACGTGCTGTATTCCGCACTCCAGATCGGCAATCACACCGGCGCCCTGGAGATCGGCGAGCTGTCCGCAACGGAACCGCCACCAGTCCTGCCGCCAGACGCCGCCATGATGGATCAGACGCTGGACGAAATCGCGGAGGATGTGTCGCGAACCCTGCCGGCGGGTTCCTCGGCGGGCGGTGAACAGCCGAAATTCCTGGCGCTGCTGACGGCCGAACCGGCGCCCAGCGACCCCAGCCAGGCCAGACCAGCGCTGATCAAGTTCTCACCCCCGCTGGGGACACCTTTCGGCGACCGCTGGCACGACTTGCTCCAGGCGGAGTCGCTGGCCGGCCAAGTGCTGAGCGACCATGGCATCGCAAGCGCTCGCAGTCGCTTCCAGTCTACTGGGCATCGCGCTTACCTGATCAGCGAGCGCTTCGATCGGGTCGGCGCGAGGGGCCGGCGTCACGTCATCGCCATTGGTTCCGTCCATCGAGGGTTGCTGGAAGAACGCTACACCCACTGGGGCGACACCGCCCGGGCGCTGGCCCGCATCGGCCGTCTGCGGTACGAAGACATGCAACGAACACAATCGGTGTTCCATTTTGGACGGCTGATCGGCAACGCCGACATGCACGGCGGCAACCTGTCTTTCTTTGTGGAGCCCGACGAAATCACGAGCGGGCCGCTGGAGCCGGCTCCGATCTATGACATGCTGCCGATGATCTGGAAACCCAACCCGGCGCTTGGGCTCGAAACCCGCTATTCACCCTTCGCGCCCGATGAACGCGCCCTGGGCAGCACCGCCCGGCCCATGGCGCTGGACTTCTGGGACAGACTCGGACAGAGCCAGGCAGTCAGCCAGCCCATGCGTGAAACCGCGCGGTCCATGGCGGACCGCTGCCGCCCGTCCGCCACTTGAACAGCCCTTCGCCCCGCTGCGCGACCACCAGACCAAACTGCGGGGGCACATCGATCAACCCGATGTGCGCGCCAGCACACGGTCCTGGATGCGCCCGAAGGCATCGGCCTTCAGGAACCCCACCACGCGCGCTACAGAGGCCACTTGACCGTGGGCATCGAAGAACAGGATGCCGGGGGGCCCAAACAGGTTGAACTGCTTGAGCAATGCCCGATCTTCAGGCGTCATGCGGGTGACATCGGCCTGCAGCAGCAGCATGCGACCCATGCGGGCCGCTACCTGGGGGTCGCTGAAGGTGAATCTCTCCATCTCGATGCAGGACACACACCAGTCCGCGTAAAAATCCAGCATCACAGGCCGGTCAGCGGCGGCGATCCGCGCGCGCAGATCGCCCAGGGAAGTCACCCGTGTGAAGCGGGCCCGGATGGTCGTCGGGTCAGCAGAGGCGCCCGCCACCGGCAGGCCGGCCGGCCCGCCAGCGCCACGGGCAGCGAAAGGCGCCAGAGGCCTGAACATATCACGTCCGCCAGCCAGCAGCCCGGCGCCCTGCGCCAGCCCCCAGGCCAACAGAGTCAGTGCCAAGGCACGCAATAGCAGCCGCAGCGGTGCGGCCGTCTCCATCGCAGTGCCTGCGGAAGACGAGGCAGAGAGGCCCCCCGCGGCCGCCCCGGCCGCGCTCCACAGCAATAGCGCCGTCCAGAATGCCAGCAGCACCCAGCCAGCCGCGTACCAAGCCTCGCCCAACAAGGGACGTGCCATCCACCAGGCCGTCGCCAGCAACAGCAGTCCGAAGCCCGTCTTCAGCGTCTCCATCCAGGCTCCGGCACGCGGCAGCAGAGCACCCGAGCCAGCACCGACCGCCAGCAGGATCAAACCTTCGCCCCAAGCCATGGCGAAGAGCGCGCTGCCCCCCACCACGACGTCGCCAGTCTGCGAAATGAACAGCAGCACGCCCGCCAGCGGCGCCACGACGCAAGGCCCCACGATGAGCGCCGACAGCATGCCCATGACGAATACCCCGCCCGCCCGGCCGCCCGGCAGACGCTGCAAGCGCATCTGTATCGCGGACTGCAGCCCCACCGGGACCTGCAGGTTGAACACCCCCAGCATGGCCAGCGCAAAGAGCGCGAGCAGCACGGCAAACGCGCCAATCACCCAAGGCGACTGCAGCCAGGCGGCCAGGCCCGCACCCAGCAATCCCGCCGCCACGCCCAGGGCGGTGTAGACCAGCGACAGGCCCAGTACATACGCCGCCGCCAAGCCCAGCCCGCGCGCACGGCTCGTCGGGCCGGACCGGCCTCCCGAGACGACAGCCAGCAGGATGGGAATCATGGGCAACACACAGGGCGTGAGGGACAGCAACATCCCGAACACCAGGCTGAGTCCCAGAATCTGCCACAACGGCGCCTGATGCAGCCAGGCTGCCATACCGGTGTCACCCAGATCCAGCCAGCTGGTGCCTGAACCAGCCGGGCCGGTGGAGGAAACTGCTTTCGGGGCGAGGGCTGCACCCGCTGATGCGGAGGTCGCCTGCCCGGACCCGGCAGCGGAGGCAACCCCGCCAATCAGATTCAGGCGCCCGGAGCCTGCCCCCGCTGATCTGGGAGCCGATTCTGCCGCCTCGTCCACGGGTCCGGGCACGCTGGCACGGACCTGCGGCCCCTGCGCTCGATATCCCCCCGCAGCGGCCACGAGCTGCAAGGTCTGCGTCATGGGCGGATAGCACAACCCCTGATCGGCACAGCCTTGGCCCGTCACGGTCACCCGCAACGGAGCTGCCGCCCCCGCGCGCAGCGGGATGCGCAGCGTGACTCCCCCGTGGTAGACCTCCATGTCTTTTTGAAACGTGGGGTCGTATTTCACCCTACCGTGCGGGAACATGACCGGCATACCCCACTGCGCGCCCGCGGGGCGCAGATCGGGTGGCGTCAGCGTCGACGGGCGGTACAGCAGCAGGTGATTCTGGGCATCCTCTACCCGTATCTCGAATCGTTCCTGGTACATGTAATAGCCAGGCGCCACGGCGTAGTGGACGTCCAGCGTCTGCGGATCAGGCATGGCAGCCGTGGTAACGAACGCCACCGCCGGATCCAGAAACTGATCATCTGCGGCCACGGCCCCCGACCACCCACCCAGCAGCATGAGCAGTGACGCAGCCAGAACCGCCAGCCAGCGACCTGAAGTGCAGAGCACGGCCGTCAGGGCCATCCGGCCGGAGTCAGATCGGCGCAACGTCACGGAATCATTCTTCAGCATCATGCTTCGGGGAACACACAGAATCCGGCAACTGTCCGCCGGATGAGCCCCCGGCACCGCGCACGGCTGCGCGCGTCGCCTGGGCCGTCCAGTCCAGATAATCGCAGCTTCCCGCAGCGACCGGCAGAACCAGAAATTCAGGGACCTGATAGGGATGCAGTTGGCGCAGGCGGGCATGGAGCGCCGGTAAGGCATCCGTCGTGGTCTTCAACGTCATGGGGAATTCATCTCCGCCTTCCAGCCTGCCTTCCCACAGATACATGGCGGTGACGGCCGCCCCCACCTGGGCGCACGCGACCAGGGACTCTTCCACCAGGCAGTGGACGATGTGCTTGGCAAGCAGCGCATCAGGAGCCGTGGTGAGCACCAGCACGGCATCGGTGGGTGCGCCATTCTGGCTGCGCACGGCCACCGGGGCGACGCCAGGAGTCTGAGCTTGCATGATTTTCCAACTAAAGACAGCCCGGTCATTGTACTTGTGGCACGCCCGACGCGTGGGGCCTCAAAAAAAAGGGGCCTCACGGCCCCTTGTTGGTGATCCAGACGGCCTGCGCGGGATCATTCCTCGGCGGCTACCTCGACCTCGGGGCGATCCACCAGTTCCATGAACGCCATGGGTGCGTTGTCGCCCTGGCGGAAGCCCATCTTCAGGATGCGGGTATAGCCGCCATTGCGGGCTTGGTAGCGGGGAGCGACCTCGGTGAACAGCCGGGCCACCGCGTCGCGGTCACGCAGCCGGGCAAATGCCAGGCGGCGATTGGCCAACGTCGGGTTCTTGCCCAACGTGATCAGGGGTTCCACCACGCGGCGCAATTCCTTGGCCTTGGGGAGCGTGGTCTTGATGGCGTCGTGCGTGAGCAGCGAGACAGCCATGTTGCGGAACATGGCGAGCCGGTGGCTGCTGGTGCGGTTGAGTTTGCGAAGGCCGGAACGATGGCGCATTTGGATTTCCTTTGAATCTATGACCCGGATCTTCTATCGCACAAGGCGCGGCCCAGGTGGGGGTTAAAAATTGATTATGGGCGCTCAAGGCCGACGGGCGGCCAGTTTTCGAGCTTCATGCCCAGCGTCAGGCCGCGTGCGGCCAGGACTTCCTTGATCTCGTTGAGCGACTTGCGGCCCAGGTTCGGGGTCTTGAGCAGCTCGTTTTCCGTGCGCTGGATCAGGTCGCCGATGTAGTAGATGTTCTCGGCCTTCAGGCAGTTGGCCGAACGCACGGTCAGTTCCAGGTCGTCCACCGGGCGCAGCAGCACCGGATCGATGGCGGCATCCTGACCCAGCGGCGTGCTGGTGGTGAGCTGGCCTGTGTCCTTGTCCGCCAGCGAGGCAAACACCGAGATCTGGTCCATCAGGATGCGGGCCGACTGCCGGACCGCTTCTTCGGGGCTGATCACGCCATTGGTCTGGACATCCAGCACCAGCTTGTCCAGATCGGTGCGCTGCTCGACGCGGGCGTTTTCCACCGCATAGCTGACGCGATGCACCGGGCTGAAGGAGGCATCCAGCACGATCTGGCCGATCGTGGCGGAATGGTCGTCGACCAGCGCGCGGACGTTGCCGGGAACGTAACCGCGTCCCTGCTCGACCTTGATCTGCATCTCGATGCGGCCGTTGTCGGTCAGGGTGGCAATCAGGTGGTCGGGATTGAGGATTTCCACATCATGCGGCAGCTCGATGTCACCGGCGCGGAACGCGCCCGGACCCTGCTTGTTCACCTGCAGGGTGACTTCGTCGCGGTTATGCAGCTTGAAGACCACGCCCTTCAGATTGAGCAGGATGTCGACCACGTCTTCCCGGACGCCCGGGATGGTGGAGTATTCATGCACGACACCGCTGATCTGGACTTCAGTCGGTGCATAGCCCGTCATGGACGACAGCAGGATGCGACGCAGTGCGTTGCCCAGCGTATGGCCATAACCGCGCTCGAATGGCTCCATGACGACCTTGGCGTGGTTGGCGCCAACGGCCTCGACAGAGATGGTGCGGGGTTTGAGAAAACCTTGTGCAGACATGGAGGAAATTCCTTTTCAATACCCTCGGCTCGTTACACCGATAAGGCTGACGGAAACACGAACCGGCGCAAAGACCGGAACAAGATCACAGCCCACCGGAACCGGTGGGCTGCCAATCGGACAAAAAATGCAAAATCAGCGCGAGTACAGTTCGACGACCATGGACTCGTTGACGTCGTGGGCCACGTCCTGGCGATCAGGGGCCTGCTTGTAGACGCCCGAGAGCTTGGTCGCATCGACTTCGACCCACTGCGGCAGACCGTTGCCGGTCGCCAGTTCGACGGATTCCTTGATGCGGATCTGGCTCTTGGCCCTTTCGCGCACCGCCACCACGTCGCCGGCCTGAACCAGCATCGAGGCGATGTCGGCAGTATGACCGTTCAGTTCGATAGCGCGGTGATTCACGAGCTGGCGCGCCTCGGCACGCGTGGAGCCGAAGCCCATGCGATAGACGACGTTGTCCAGGCGGGACTCCAGCAACTGGATGAGCGTTTCGCCGGTGTTGCCGCGACGGCGCTCGGCTTCCTGGAAGTACCGGCGGAACTGACGTTCCAGCACGCCATACATGCGCTTGAGCTTCTGCTTTTCGCGCAGTTGCAGACCGAAGTCGGAAGTGCGCGAACCCGAAGTGCGGCCATGCTGGCCGGGCTTCGATTCGAGCTTGCATTTGGAGTCCAGCGAGCGCCGGGCGCTCTTCAGGAACAGGTCGGTGCCTTCACGACGCGAAAGCTTGCAGTTGGGTCCGATGTAACGAGCCAAGATGATCCCCTTAGATGCGACGACGCTTGGGCGGGCGGCAGCCGTTATGCGGCACCGGCGTGATGTCCGAAATGCTGGAGATACGGATCCCCAGGGCATTCAGGGCACGAACGGAGGATTCGCGGCCAGGGCCCGGGCCCTTGATGCGGACTTCCAGTGTCTTGATGCCATATTCCTGAGCCACGCGGCCTGCGGATTCGGCAGCCACCTGGGCTGCGAACGGCGTGGACTTGCGCGAACCCTTGAAGCCTGCGCCGCCCGAAGTCGCCCACGACAGAGCGTTGCCCTGACGGTCGGTGATGGTGATGATGGTGTTGTTGAAGGAAGCGTGAACGTGTGCGATACCGTCGGACACGTTCTTCTTGACCTTCTTGCGGACGCGTGCGGCGCCGCTAGCTTGAGCTTTCGCCATGTTCTATCCTTGGTTATTTCTTCAGAGACGCTGCTGCGCGGCGCGGGCCCTTTCGGGTACGCGCATTGGTGCGGGTGCGTTGGCCCCGCACGGGCAAGCCACGCTTGTGGCGCATGCCGCGATAGGTGCCCAGGTCGATCAGGCGCTTGATGGAGAGCTGCACTTCGCGGCGCAGATCACCCTCGACCGAGTAATGATGGACCTCGGCGCGAATCTTCTCGAGTTCGTCGTCGCTCAGGTCCTTGACCTTTTTCGAGTATTCGATGCCGCTCGCATCGCAGATCTTGCGTGCACGCGCACGCCCGATCCCGAAGATGGCGGTCAAGCCAATCTCGGCGTGTTGATGCGGCGGAATATTGATGCCAGCAATACGGGCCATGACTGTTCCTCGTGAAATCCGTGATGCCCGGCCTTAGCCTTGGCGTTGCTTGTGACGCGGGTCGGTGCAGATGACGCGCACCACCCCGTGACGTTTGATGATCTTGCAGTTGCGGCAGATCCGCTTTACCGATGCCATTACCTTCATGGTGATCTCCTGGTTTTCGACCGGCCGCCTATTTGGAGCGGAAAACTATCCTGGCGCGCGACAGATCATAGGGCGTGAGCTCCACTGTGACCTTGTCACCCGGCAGAATCCGGATGTAATGCATACGCATCTTGCCCGAAATGTGGCCCAGCACCATGTGGCCATTTTCAAGTTTGACACGGAACGTTGCGTTGGGAAGGTTCTCGATCACCTCCCCTTGCATCTGAATGACGTCGTCCTTGGACATGATCCTTAGCGCATGGGCAAGCCCGCACCCTTGAAGTTCGCCTTCCGCAGGAGCGAGTCATACTGTTGGGACATCATGTAAGCCTGAGCCTGCGCCATGAAATCCATGGCCACGACCACGATGATGAGCAGTGACGTACCACCGAAGTAGAACGGCACGTTCCAGCGCATCTGCATCAGTTCCGGCAACAGGCAGACCAGCGTGACGTAGATGGCACCCACCAGCGTCAGACGCATCAGAATCTTGTCAATGTAGCGCGACGTCTGCTCGCCGGGACGAATCCCGGGCACGAAGGCGCCGCTCTTTTTCAGGTTGTCCGCCGTCTCGCGGCTGTTGAACACCAGCGCCGTGTAGAAGAAGCAGAAGAAAATGATCAGCCCGGAATACAGCGTCACATACAGCGGCTGCTGCGGCGACAGGGCGGCTGCCAGATCACCCAGCCAGCGCATGTTCGGATCACTGGAGAACCAGCTCGTCACCGTTGCCGGCAGCAGGATGATGGACGACGCGAAGATCGGCGGAATCACCCCGGACATGTTCAGCTTCAGCGGCAGGTGCGAGGACTGGCCGCCATAGAGCTTGTTGCCGACCTGGCGCTTGGCGTAGTTCACGGTGATGCGGCGCTGGCCGCGCTCGACATAGACCACGAAGTACGTCACCGCAAAGACGATCACCAGAATGAACAGGGCCGAGAGCACGGACATGGAGTCGGTCCGCACCAAATCCAGCATCCCGCCCAGCGCACCGGGCAGGCCGGCCACGATCCCGGCGAAGATCAGCAGCGAAATGCCGTTGCCGATGCCGCGTTCGGTGATCTGCTCGCCCAGCCACATGATGAACATGGAGCCGGTCACCAGCGTGACGATGGTGGTCACGCGGAACGTCAGCCCCGGGTCGATCACCAGGCCCGGCTGCGACTGCAGCGCAACCGAGATGCCGACCGCCTGGAACAGCGCCAGGAACACGGTCCCATAGCGCGTGTACTGCGTGATCTTGCGCTGCCCGGACTGGCCTTCTTTCTTGATGGCTTCCAGACTGGGCACCACCACCGCCAGGAGCTGCATGATGATCGCCGCCGAGATGTACGGCATGATCCCCAGCGCAAACACGGAGAAGCGCTCCAGGGCACCGCCCGAGAACATGTTGAACAGCCCCAGGATGCCGCCCTGGTTTTGCCGGAACAGATCCGCCAGTGCATCCGGATTGATGCCTGGCACAGGAATGTGCGTCCCCAGCCGGTAAACGACCAGGGCCATCACCAGAAACAGGACGCGGCGCTTGAGGTCGCCGTATCCTGCGCTGGGCTTATGAGCCTTATCCTTGGCCACTGCTGTTGCCCCTTAAGCCAGCGAACCGCCAGCGGCTTCGATCGCGGCGCGCGCGCCGGCCGTCGCACTGATGCCCTTCAGGGCGACCTTGCGGCTCAGTTCGCCGGTCTTGATGACCTTGACGTAGCGCACCATGTCGCCGACCACGCCGGCCGCCTTCAGGACCTGGACGTCGATCTCTTCGACTGGCAGGGCCTGCAGATCCGACAGGCGGACCTGAGCGTACAGGTGACGGCCCAGCGGCGTGAAGCCGCGCTTGGGCAGGCGGCGCTGCAGCGGCATCTGGCCGCCTTCGAAACCGACCTTGTGGAAGCCACCCGCACGGGACTTCTGGCCCTTGTGGCCACGGCCCGCAGTCTTGCCCAGCCCGGAACCGATGCCACGGCCCACGCGACGGCGCGGACGCTTGGAGCCCTCGGCCGGTGCGAGCGTATTGAGTTGAGTGATAGCCATCTGGATTCCTTTGTTCAGGCTTCCGAAACCGTGACGAGGTAATCCACCTTGCGGATCATCCCACGGACTTCGGGAGTGTCGGTCAGGACACGGCTGCTGTTGACCTTGCCCAGGCCCAAGCCGCGCACGGTGTCGCGGTGCGATTTGAGCGTGCCAATGGTGGAGCGCACGAGCGTGACTTTGATTTGTTTCTGTTCAGCCATGTCTTACCCCAGGATTTCTTCGACGGTCTTGCCGCGCTTGGCCGCAATTTCCGCCGGGGTGGAGCAGGCGCGCAGACCGTTGAGCGTCGCGCGAACCATATTGTAAGGGTTGCTGGAGCCCAGGCTCTTGGCCACCACGTTGCGCACGCCCATGACGTCGAAGATCGCGCGCATCGGGCCGCCGGCGATCACACCGGTACCTTCGGCAGCAGGCGAGATCAGCACGGTGGAGGCGCCATGCTTGCCCACCACGGTGTGATGCAGCGTGCCGTTCTTCAAGGCGACCTTGATCAGGCCACGACGGGCCTGTTCCATGGCCTTTTGCACGGCAACGGGGACTTCGCGAGCCTTGCCCTTGCCCATGCCGATGCGCCCATCGCCATCGCCCACCACGGTCAGCGCGGCAAAGCTCATGGTGCGACCACCCTTGACGACCTTGCTGACGCGGTTGACCGCGATCATCTTTTCGCGCATGCCGTCATCGCGTTCCTGATCGGCGTGCTTGCGTTGTTCTTTAGCCATTTGATTTCCTCAGAACTTCAAGCCGGCTTCACGCGCGGCTTCGGCCAGCGCCTTGACGCGGCCATGATAACGGAAGCCCGAACGGTCGAAGGCGACGAGTTCAATGCCGGCCGCCTTGGCCTTTTCGGCCACGCGCTTGCCGACCAGCGTGGCAGCCGCCGTGTTGCCGCCGTTGGCCTTCTGGCTGGCGAGTTCCTTGCGGACTTCGGGCTCCAGCGTGGAAGCGCTGACGAGCACGCGGTCGCCTTCCGGCGAAATGATGTTGGCGTAAATGTGCAGATTCGTACGATGCACCGACAGGCGATGCACGCGCAGTTCGTGAATCTTGCGGCGGGTCGCCGTAGCACGACGCAAACGGGAAAGTTTTTTATCCATGATTCGTCCTTGCCTGCGCGCTTATTTCTTCTTGGTTTCTTTCAGGATCACGCGCTCGTCCGCATAGCGCACGCCCTTGCCCTTGTAGGGTTCGGGTTCGCGGTAAGCGCGGATCTCGGCGGCCGTCTGACCGACGGCCTGCTTGTCGGAGCCCTTGACCACGATTTCGGTCTGCGACGGGCATTCGATCTTGATCCCTTCGGGAATGTCGTGCAGCACGTCGTGCGAGAAGCCGAGCTGCATTTTCAGTGTCTTGCCCTGGACCTGGGCGCGAAAACCCACGCCCACCAGGTTCAGACGCCGTTCGAAACCGGCGCTGACGCCTGTGACCATGTTATGCACCAGCGCACGCACGGTGCCGGACATGGCGTTGGCCTCGCGGGATTCGTCGGCCGCGACGAAGGTCAGGTGGCCGTCTTCCTGAGAGATGCGCACACGGCCGTCCAGCGCCTGGGTCAACGAACCCAGCGGGCCCTTGACGGCGATCTGTCCGGCGCTGATTGTGGCTTCCACGCCCTTGGGCAGCGCGACCGGGTATTTGGCGATACGTGACATGTGATGACCTCCTTATGCCACGAAGCAGAGCACTTCGCCGCCCACGCCATTGGCGCGGGCCTTGCGGTCCGTCATCACGCCGCGCGGCGTGGAGACGATAGCCACGCCCAGACCGTTCATGACCTGGGGAATCGTGGCGCTGCTCTTGTAGATGCGCAAGCCGGGGCGCGAGACGCGGTCGATGCGCTCGATCACCGGGCGGCCGGCGTAGTATTTCAAGGTGATTTCCAGCTGCGGCTTGGTCTGTTCGCCAGCCACGCGGAAATCTTCGATGTAGCCCTCGTCCTTCAGCACGGCAGCAATGGCTGCCTTCAGCTTGGAGGAGGGCATGGAAACCGACGTCTTGTTGACCATCTGTGCGTTACGCACACGGGTCAGCATATCGGCGATGGGATCGCTCATGCTCATGAATGGTTCTCCTACCAGCTTGCCTTGGTCATGCCGGGGACTTCCCCGCGCATGGCCATCTCACGCAGTTTGTGGCGCGTGAGACCGAATTTGCTGTACACGCCCCGCGAGCGGCCCGTGACCACGCAGCGGTTGCGCTGGCGAGTGGGGTTCGAGTTGCGCGGGAGCTGTTGCAGCGCCAGGCGAGCCTGGTAGCGCTCTTCGTCGGTTTTCGACTGGTCGTCGACGATCGCTTTCAGCGCGGTGCGCTTGGCGGAGAACTTGGCCGCCAGCTTGGAACGCTTGATGTCGCGATTGATGAGGGAAAGTTTTGCCACGTCAGCCCCTTAGTTGCGGAAGGGGAAGCTGAATGCGCTCAAGAGCGCCTTGGCTTCCTCGTCGGTCTTTGCGGTGGTGGTGATGCTGATGTTCATCCCGCGAATGGCATCGATCTTGTCGTACTCGATTTCCGGGAAGATGATCTGTTCTTTCACACCGATGTTGTAGTTGCCGCGGCCGTCGAATGCCCGGCCGGACACACCGCGGAAGTCACGCACGCGCGGCAGCGCCACGGAGACCAGGCGGTCCAGGAATTCATACATGCGCGAGCCGCGCAGGGTGACCATGCAGCCGATCGGGTAGTTCTCGCGGATCTTGAATCCGGCGATAGCCTTGCGGGTGTGCGTGACCACGGGCTTCTGGCCGGCGATCTTGGTCATGTCGCCGACGGCGTTCTCGATGACTTTCTTGTCAGCGACCGCTTCGGAGACGCCCATGTTCAGCGTGATCTTGGTGATGCGGGGCACCTCCATGACCGAATGGTACTGAAACTTCGCCTGCAGGTCAGGAACGACCTTGGAGCGGTAGAGATCTTGTAAACGAGCCATTTATTGCGCCCCTTATGCCTTCGCGCCAACGACGGAGCCGTTGGAGCGGAAAATGCGGACCTTGGCCCCGTCCACGACCTTGACGCCCACGCGGTCGCCCTTGCCGGTCTCGGGGTTGTAGAGCGCTACATTGGAGATGTGGATGGGCAGCGTCTTGTCGACGATCCCGCCCTGGGTACCCGCCATCGGGTTGCCCCGGGCGTGCTTCTTCACGACGTTGATGCCTTCGACCAGGACACGGTCCGTGCCCACCAGGTCCAGCACCGTGCCGCGACGAGTGCGATCGCGGCCTGCGAGAACGACGACTTCGTCGCCTTTGCGGATGTTCTGCATGATCGGTTCCTTACAGGACTTCGGGCGCCAAGGACACGATCTTCATGAACTTTTCGGTGCGCAGTTCGCGCGTGACCGGTCCGAAGATGCGCGTGCCGATGGGCTCGAGCTTGGCGTTGAGCAACACGGCCGCATTCCCGCCAAAGCGGATCAGCGAGCCGTCCTTGCGGCGCACGCCCTTGGCGGTACGCACCACCACGGCGTTGTAGATTTCGCCTTTTTTGACGCGCCCGCGAGGGGCCGCTTCCTTGACGGACACCTTGATGACGTCGCCAATCGCGGCATAACGGCGCTTGGAGCCGCCCAGCACCTTGATGCACATGACGGAACGTGCACCGGTGTTGTCGGCCACGTCCAGCGTGGTCTGCATTTGGATCATGATTTTTCCTGTTCCAACTTAACAACGAAGCCGAGAACACCCATCGGGTTTTCAGCAGCCACGCAGCCAGTTTTGGTCCCGTCAAGCCAGCACAAAATCGCACAGGGCTCTGGGTTGAAATTCCTGCCCGGCAAACCGTAAACGGCCGCGCAAGGCAATGTCGCTATCCAATCGCCGCGTTCAGGCCCGAAATGCCGGACGCAACGAGGCGAAGACGCACACTATACGGCATCGCGCTGGATTTGGCAAACGAAGGCGAGGTCCAATGTGAAAGACTCACAACGATGGCTTCGCTCACAGGGCAAGGGACGCCACAGCATGCGCCAGCGCCCGGACCCCCAATGTCAGAGGCTCGGGAGCTGTGGCTTCCGCCGCGTTGTGACTGATACCGGCGATGCTCGGCACGAAGATCATCGCGGACGGGCAATGCTGCGCCATGTACATGGCATCGTGGAACGCGCCCGAACTCAGGCGAACGGCCGCATCAAACCCGGCTTGCTTGCTCACCTCGTCGCAAGCCTGTGCGACGACCTCGAGTACCGACGCGTGGAAGATGGTGGGCGCCTTGCAGAAAAAGCGATCGAGCGTCGCTTCTCCGCGCCAGTCCCAGGCGGTGACGGTCCGATTCAATATTTCCTCGAACCGATCGAGCGCTGCGTCATCCGGGCAGCGCGCGTCGACCGTAAAGACGACTTTCCCGGCGATCGTGTTGATGGAATTCGGCTCGACGACCCAGCTGCCCATGGTGACGCGCAAGGCGGGATGCACCTGGGCGGCGGCCTCATTCAAGCGTTGCACCATGCCAGTCGCCGCCACGATGGCGTCGGCCCGCCGCTCCATGGGTGTGGTGCCGGCGTGGCTGGCCTGCCCGAGGCACGTGGCGCGGTACCAGCGCACGCCCTGGATGCCCGTCACCACGCCCAACGGCAGCCCCGCTTGCTCGAGTACCGGCCCCTGCTCGATGTGCAGTTCCACGTAGGCGGAAAGCGGCGTCCCCATGGGGCAACGCCGCACGTCGGCCATCTCGGCCAGGGCCTCGTCGAGCGCCTCGCCAAATGTAACCCCATGGCCGTCGGTCGACTTGCGGTACTCCGTCAGGTCTGCGGCGCCCACGAACGCACTCGAGCCCATGGCGCCAGGACCGAAGCGGCAGCCTTCTTCGTTGGTCCAGGCAACGACCTCGACCGGCCGCCGTGTACGGATCCCGGCATCGTTCAGGGCCGCAATGACCTCCAGGCCCGCGATCACGCCATAAGCGCCATCGAGCTTCCCGCCGACCGGCTGTGTGTCGGCATGGCTCCCCGTCAGCACCGGGGGCAACGCCTCCGTGCCCGGTCGCCGGAAAAACAGATTGCCGCAGTCATCGACCGCCACATCACAGCCCAAGGCACGGGCCTGTTCGACCAGGAAGCGGCGCGCCGCACGATCGACGGATGAGAGGGTTTCGCGCGCTACCCCGCCATCAGATCGTCCGCCGAAGCGGGCCAGCTCCGCAATGCGTGACTGGACGCGGTCGTGATCGACCGCACTGGTGGCTTGCCAAGCAATGGCAGCAATTTCCTCGTTCATCTCGTCTTCCCTTGTCATCCCTCAGTGCGACGACAAAAGGTGCTGTTCGAGCGCGTGGGCGGCCGACAACGCCAAGGCGTCACCATACAAAGAACCGACTATCGTCACACCGATCGGCATGCCGGTAGCGCCAACGCCCGTAGGCACATGCACACAGGGGCTTCCCAGCACCGTCCACATGCGGCAGAAGAGCGGGTCGCCCGTCGAATCCAGGCCGACTGGAGCCTCACCCACCGTGCTGGGAGCGAGCACGACGTCAAACGGAGCGAGCACCTCACGCAAGGCAGCGCGCGCCTCGGCTGCAAGGCGGCGCGCCGCGATAGCCGCTTCGCCTGGTGTCCTTGCACCGCCCTCGAGCATCTGAGCGAATGGCGCACTGAATCGGGCGCGATCAGGCACGGGCACCGCCTTGAAGGAAGCCGCCGCCTCGTACGCCATGAGAACCGCCTGTGCCTCGTTGAGCCCCTCAAACAGGGGCGGCAGCACGACATCGGACACCTTGGCGCCCATGCGGGAGAAAGCGTCAGCGCCCGCTGCCATCGCGCGCTCAGTGTCGACGCCTGCCTGCGACCAGTACGGTGTGCGGCATAGTCCCACCCGCAGTCCGTCGATCTCGCGCGGAACCAGCATCCATCCCGTGAGTGCACTGACGAAGCAGGCGGCGTCGTCGACCGTACGCGCCAGCACACCCACCGTATCCAGGCTTTGGGCAAGCGGCCTGACCCCGGCAGTGGAGACCGTGCCAAAGCTCGGCTTGTAGCCGACCACCCCGCAAAAAGCGGCTGGCCGAACGATGGACCCCGCCGTCTGCGTCCCGAATGCCAGCGGCACCATGCCGGCCGCCACGGCGGCCGCCGACCCGCTGGAAGAGCCCCCGGGCGTGTGAACCATGCCGGCCGGGCTGCGTGGATTGCGCGTGACACCCGGCGTATAGCATGCGAACTCCGTGGTGACGGTTTTACCCATCACCACGGCCCCCGCGCTACGTGTCAGGGCCACGCAGGCCGCATCCAGCGCGGGGCGGTGTCCTCGGTAGATCGGCGAGCCGTAGGTAGTGGGCATGTCGGCCGTGTCGATGAGGTCCTTGACCCCCACCGGCACGCCGGCGAGCAGTCCACCACGGGTCGTCGGGCTTGCGTCCAGCGCACGGGCCTGAGCCCGCACGGCATCGGGCTCAAAGTGCTCCCAGGCGCCGATCGCCGCTTTCTCGTGCACCCGGTCGATGAAGGCTTCCACGACCGCCAGCGCACTCAATTCGCCGCTGGCCACGGCGCGCGCCAGCGTGCGAGCCGAAAGCCCTGTTATTTCCGTAGCCATGGCCGTTCTATCCGAAATAGGCCGAACGAACTTCATCGTTCTCGGCCAGTGTCTGCGCCGTGCCATGCGCGACGACGCGCCCTTGTGTGAGCACATAGCCGTAATGCGAGATCGCCAGCGTTTGCCGCGCGTTCTGTTCCACAAGCAATACGGTGATGCCCAATTGGTTGATATGCTTGATCACGTTGAAATTCTCTTTGACGAACAGAGGAGAAAGGCCGAGCGACGGCTCGTCGATGATCAGCAGTTTGGGCTCCGCCATCAGTCCGCGTCCGATCGACACCATGGCCTGCTCACCCCCGGACATGGTACCTGCGAGCTGCGTGGCGCGTTCCGCGAGCCTGGGGAAAATCTCGTATACCTTCCCCAGGCGCTCGCGCAGTATGTGCTCATCCTTCTCCAGAAATCCACCCAGCGCAAGGTTCTCAGCCACCGTCATGCGGGGGAAGACCTTGCGCCCCTCGGGAATGCAGGCAATGCCCTGCGCCACGATGTCGTGCGTTTTCATGCCTGAGAGCTCTCTGCCGCCCCAGAGCAGCGAGCCCGCGCGCGGCGGGGTCAGACCGAAAATGGAACGGATCAACGTTGTCTTGCCGGCCCCGTTCGCACCCAGGATGCAAGTGATCCGCCCCTGCACAACGTCGATCGAGACGTCATGCAGTACGTCCACCGTGTCGTAGCGGGTACAGAGATCGCGAACCACCAAATCGCTCATTGATCATCCTCCCCGCCGAGATACGCAGTTTGTACGATAGGATCGGCGGTGATCTGCGCGTAGGTGCCCTCCGATATTTTCTGCCCGAAGTTCAGCACCACGCACCGATCCGTGATGCGCTCGATCACATTCATCTCGTGTTCGATCAGGATCACGGTGAGGCCCGTCACCTTTTCACGTACCTGGAGAATGTCGCTCATGAGCTCAGCGGTTTCGTCATGCGTCATACCCGCCGAGGGCTCATCGAGCAACAGCAGCGACGGGTCGCCGATCAGCGCCCGGCATACCTCGATACGCCGTCGATCGATCATGGTGAACGTCCCCACGGCTTCGAACAAATGGTCCAGCAGCGCAGGACTGAAAATCTTCAATAATGCACGCACCTTCTCGACATAGCGTTCATACTCTTGCCGGAAAGCCCGCCGCCGCAGCAAATTGAACACAATTCCGCGGTGCATGTTCTGGTAATCGCCGATGACGATGTTGTCGAACACCGTCAGGGAAAGCGACAGCCGCGAGCGTTGAAAGGTGCGCGCCACCCCCATCCGGTAGACTTCCTGTGGCGATTTGCCGACGACTTCCTGGCCATCGAGCGTCACATGTCCGGATGATGCGCGGTAAAGGCCGGTGAGGACGTTGAAGAAGGTGGTCTTGCCCGACCCATTGGGCCCCAACAGCCCGAGGACCTCTCCTTTGAATACCTGCATGTCGAGACGGTCGAGCGCCACCAGGCCGCCAAAGCGCATGGTGAGATCGTGTGCCTGGACGAGTACGCCGTTGTCGTTCATCATGCCTCGACCTGGCGGAAAAACAGGCGCGTGGCGCGTGGGATGAGACCATCGGGCCGGAATAACAGAATGGCGATGACCAACGCGGCGTAGAAAAGAAAGCGGTATTCCTGCATGAATTGGAATTTCTCGGGCAGCACCAGGACGATGACGGCGGCCGGCAGTATGCCCAGGCTGTTGCCAAGCCCCCCGAGAATGACGATGGACACCATGAGCAGGGAGTCGGAGAACGCGAAGTTGTTCGGTGCGACGAACGCCGTCGCCATGGCGTAGACGCTACCCGCCACCCCGGCCATGAAGTTCCCCAGGGTGAACGACAAGGCCTTCCAGCGCGCGATATGCAGCCCGAACGTGGCGGCAGCGGTTTCATCGGTACGCACGACGTCCATGCTCAACCCTATCCACGAGCGCCGCAGTACGTCGATGGCGAGGTAAGACACGGCGCAGATCACCAGCGCGAGCAGCGCATAGCTGGCATAAAACGAGACGTCGGTCCCGAACACGGTGAAGCCATCGTTGAAGTGATAGCCAAAGAGCGTCATGCCCGGAACGTTCAAGCCCTGGGGTCCGCCCAGCGTATCGTTGACCTCGAGGAATGTCTTGAAGAGAATGCCAAATGCGATGGTGACCAGCGCCGTGTAATGGCTGCGCGTGCGCAGCACCGGCAGCACGAGCAGCCCGCCCACGAGTGCGGCCACCACTCCACCCAACCCAATGACGAGCCAGTGGGGCACGCTGGTGTGCGCTGTCATCACAGCGGCGGTGTAACTGCCAATGCCGAAGAAGGCAGCACCGGCGAAGTTCGGTATACCGGTGAAGCCGAATTGCATGTTCAGCCCCAGACAAACCGTGGCGAACAGCAGCACCGTGCACACCATGAGCAGTTGAAAATCGGCATCGTACAAGGCCGCAATCAGGACGACGGCCCCGGCCAGCGCCCACAGCCTGGCCTGTGCAGCATGTGCGTCACCCGCCTGACGGAGGCGCGCGGCAAATCCAGTGCGGTGGGCCGCTGCCACCACGAGGCCCGCAGCCACCAGCAACACCGCCACGCCGACCTGGTTGGTGGTTTGAAGGAATACCCAAAGGTAGGCGACCAGCGCAGCGGTGGTGATCGCGAGCAGGACACCTGCGGCGCGGGTGGAGACGGAGTTGGGGAGAGCCATGTCAGACCCTCTCACTGAATTTTTCGGCGATCAGGCCTGTGGGCCGCCAAGCCATGAGCACGATGACGACGGCAAAGGCGAACACGTCCTTGTAAGCGCTGGCGATGCCGGGCACCAACGCGGGCAGCGCCACACTGCCGAACACCTGCAGGCCCGCGAAGATGAACCCGCCGATGACGGCACCGTACATGCTGCCCAACCCGCCCAGAATGGCGGCCGCAAAACCGATGACGCCCAGCATCAGCCCGACGCTGAAATTGATCTCGTTGTAGTACAGGCCGTTCATGACGCCGGCAAGCGCGGCCAGACCCGAACCCAGCGCGAAGGTGACCAGCACCACCGCTTCGAAATTGATGCCCATGAGACGCGCCGTTTCACTGTCTTGCGCCACGGCGCGGATGGCGCGGCCCAGGCGCGAACGGGTAATGAGCAAATGCACGCACACGATGGACGCCAAGCCAAACAGCAGGAGAATGACGCTGTCGATGCGCAGGTTGAAGCCTCCGAGATTCACCGATCCGGTCGGGAGCAACGCGGGGAAGCGCTTGGGATTGGAGCCGTCAGGATAGAACAGGCGGACCGCCTCGCGCAGCACCGTGCCCAACATCAGCGTGACCAACAGCGTGTTCATTGGATCCGCCTTGCGCAGCGGCAGCACCAAATATTTGGCAACGGCGGCACCCAAGAGTGCCGTGATGCTCACCGCGCACACCAAGACTGCCAGCAACTGCAGCCAAGGTGAGCTGAATCCCAGCGCCAGCACGCCGAACGACGCCGCCAGGCCTGCAAAAGCGCCCACGACCAGCACATCGCCGTGCGAAAAATTGATGACGTCGAGCACGCCGAAAAACAGCGTGAAGCCGACTGCCACCATGGCATAGATCATGCCGAGCATGAGGCCATTGAAAACGTACTGCGCAAGAACAGCCATGATGCTCCCTAACCGGCTGGGCCTGTAGGATTACAGGAATACGTGCGCCGCGCCCCAAACCTCCGGGGCGCGCCGGATGTCAGAGACCGGGCAGCTTCTTGGTGCCCTTGCCGTAGGCGCTGTCTTCCCAGACCGCCCACTTTCCATTGTCGACCACGTATTTGGTGATCAGCGGCACGACATTCTGCCCGTGGTCGTCGAACGTCACCTTGCCGATAATGGTGTCGGCGTCTTTGGTTTTATGCAGTTCCTGGGTGACTTTCTTGCGATCAGGGCCCACCTTGTCGATGGCGTCCATGAGCAGGTTGGCGGCAACGAATGCGAACGGACCATAGGCCTCGGGCCGTTCACCGTAGCCTTGCTTGTCATAGGCCTGGACGAATTGCGCGCCGCCGGGCAGCTTTTCAAGCGGTGCCCCTTCCAGGAACGCGAGCGAACCTTCTGCCACCTTGGGTCCAACGCCCTCTATGTAGGCGTCGGACTTGATGCCTGAGGTCCCCTGGAAGACCGCGGGAACCCCCAGCTTCTCCATCTGGGTGCGAATACGCACGCCCAGCGGCGTCAGCCCCCCGAAGAACAGTACCTGGGGGTGCGCCTCCTTGATCTTGGTGAGCTCTGTCGTGAAATCCTGCTGATCGACGGTCACGCCGAAATTGGCCAGAACCTTACCACCGAATTGCTTCAGATAGCGATTGAAGTACTCGTTGTGGCCCTTCCCGTAATCGGTCGTGTCGTGAATCACACCCCAGGTGCGGTAGCCCAGGTCGTGCATGAACTTCACCGCCACCTCATTCTGGTTGATCATCGTACCGTTGACACGGAACACTTCCTGATAGTCGTGGCCATAGGTGACTTCGGGCAGAACCGCGCCCCACACGATGGCCGGCATGTGGAATCGGTGATAGACACCCACCGTCGCGCTGGCCACGGCGGAGCAGTAGTGCGTGATGCCACCGATGATGCTTCTGTCAGCCCCCATCTTGGTGGCTACCTGGACCCCTATATTGGGCCGGCACTCATCATCCTGCACCACCAGCTGGTAGGTGTACTTGGCCTTGGGGTCCGCATTGTGCTGACGCACGGCGAGGTCCGCCGAATTCCGACCCCCCAGGCCAATGGCTGCCGAGCCACCGGTCAACGGCCCAATGAACGCGATCTTCACGACCTCTTTGGCTTGAGAGCCCAGCGGCATCAGTGCCATCCCCAACGACAGGCACAGTGCACTCGCCTTCAACAACGTCTTTGCCCCAACCTTGTCCATCCCTGTCTCCTTGACTGTTTTCAATGGCGACACTGAATTCCGTGTCTTTATCCAAGACTCGTGAGTATATCGGCCTACATCCGGCAGGCGCAATCACTGGCCGCGCCCCGTTGGTACGAAGCGACTGCTAGGCCGCGCGGCTGCCTCTGGGAGCGCTGCGGCTGGCGACTCTGGGCAACGCCCCGTATTCCATGACCATGCGACGCGTCGCCTCGTCGTCGGCATCGTCCACATAGACGCGCATCCCCATGCCGATGGCGGTTTCCGTGATGGCCACCATCATCTGGACCCCGCCCGGGCTGGACAACAGATCGTGCATGAAGGTCCCGCCCAGCTTCACATAGGCGAAATCGACCTCATGAAGCTGGCGCAGCGCGTCGGTCTGCTGATCCAGTCCGCGTAGTCCAATATGCAGGCCGGCGGCAATCACGCCCTGTGCGAATTCGCGGAACACCTCCAGGTGGCGACACAGGCCGTAGGCATCCAATTCCACCACGATGTGGCCCACGAGCTCCGGATCGGCCCGTTCGCAGACCTGGCGGACTTCATCCAGAAACTGCGTATCCAGCAGCGACGATACCGACATGCGGACAACCAGCAGCGCCTCCGGGTGTTCTCCCAGCCAGCCCAAGGCCAGGCACAACGCCCGCACGTCACAGGCTGACGAGAGACCAAGGCGCGTGGCCGCCGGCATGAACAGATGACCAGGGAGCGGCGGCTGCCCCGGCTCGTCTTCCTGGAGGGACAGGGCGGCCTCGTAGCGGGCCTGGATGTCGTCGCCTTCGTACTGAACCTGCTGCACGTCCAACGCCAGCCGGTCGTGCTCCAGCGCTTGCGTGATGAGCGCCCGCCACGAGGCCTCGCCCATCCGCAGGTCACTGTCCTCGTGATCGGCATGCGAGAGGAATTCGACCTCGGAATGACCGGCGCTTTCCGCGAACATCAGCGCTTGATCCAGCCGCGTCAGGACTTCCTTGGGGGTGCACTGGACGGTGTAATCGGTGAGGGCGAAGGCCCAGCGCGATAGATTGTGGCTGTCGAGCTTGATCCGCAGCGTCTCCAGGACCTCGCGTAGCCGCTGGATGGGGCGCATGACCTCGGGACCACCGCCGACCGGAAACAACACCACGAAATCGGCACCGTTCAGGCGTGCCGGCACGGCGTGCGCCGCCGGATAATCCTGTAGAACCTCTGTCAGACGCCGCCCCAACAGACGCAACCAGTCATCCAGATCGGCCCGCTCAGTCTGGTTCTGCAGCCGCGCCATGTCGCGCTGGCGCACCAGCAGCACATAGCCGCTGACGGCGCCCTGGCGCGAATCGTCACGCAGCCTGCGCTTGAGCTCGTTGAAAAAATACGCGCGGTTGGCCAGGCCGGTGACCGGATCGCGATTGAGTTCGATCTCCAGCATCTCGATGCGCGCCATCTGCTCATCGACAGTCGGGGGAACAGGTTCCGGGACTTCCGCCAGCAGCTCGGCGGATTCGTCATCCGACTGGGGCTTGATCTTGATTTCAGGCGCCGCGTCGGCCGCCAGGTCCGCCAGCGCCCGGCGCAGCCGGGACAACAGCGCCGCCACGAACAGCGCCCAGAATGCCGCAATGCCCAGCGCCAGCCAGGTCCACTGCAGCACATGTGCCCAGAGTGCGTCACGCGCCGGTACCGGGTCCAGCACCAGCGACAGCCGCCCCATGCCCGGAATGTCACGCGAGGCGACATGGGGGGTGACGCCCGCCAGCACGCCAAACCAGTTGGGCGCATCGCCCGTGTGCAGATTCATACGCCGCGCATCGAAAACCGCCGCGCCATCGGGCAAAGCAAGCGTCAGCCGGGCGAAACGCCCTTGCTGAAAGGACGAGTCGAGCACCCGCTGTCGGTCCCGGGGATCGGGCTGGGCGCTGACCAGCAATGCGAGCGTGGCGACCGTGTTCTCGCTGTCCACCTGCCCCTGGGCATCGAGCTTGCGCTCCATCAGCCCTGTCCCGGCGGCCAGCATCCCGACGAGAATGCAGGCGATCACCAACGACGAGATCACCAGCAATTGACGTATGGAAGCCATCCGGACCCTCTTGTTCATTGTGCGACGGTAGACAAGCGCAAAGTGTATCCTCTGTGACGCCTTTTCCCAAGAAAATACCACTGGGCGTTATCCTTGACGGTACCGAGTGTCCGCTCGCCGGGAGTCCTCCATGACGATTCTGATTTTCCTGGTTGTCTTGATCATCCTGGCGGCGGCCTTCGTGCTGTCGCGCAGCGACCTGCGGCTGCGCTGGCTCAGCAGCCCGCTCTACCAGGTCTTCCGCCGCATCCTGCCGCGCATGTCCGACACCGAGCGCGAGGCGCTGGAGGCCGGCACCGTCTGGTGGGACGGCGCGCTCTTCGGGGGCCGCCCCAGCGCACGCGCCCTGCACGCCATCCCGGTGCCGAGGCTGACCGAAGACGAGCAGGCCTTTCTGGATCATGAGGTCGAAACATTGTGCGCCATGGTGCACGACTGGACTGTGTCACGTCAGGACCTGGATTTGCCGCGCGATGCCTGGGAGTACATCCGGACCCACCGCTTCTTCGGCATGATCATCCCGAAGGAATATGGCGGGCTGGGATTCTCGGCCATCGCGCATTCGGCGGTGGTCACCAAGCTGGCGTCGCGGAATTCGGCCTTGTCGGCCACCGTGATGGTGCCCAACTCGCTGGGGCCGGCGGAGCTGCTGCTGCACTACGGCACCGATGCCCAGAAAGACCACTACCTGCCACGCCTGGCAAGCGGAGAAGACATCCCCGCCTTCGCGCTCACCAGTCCATGGGCCGGCTCGGACGCCGCGGCGATCCCCGATCACGGGATCGTCTGCAAGGGTAGTTGGTTGGGCGAAGAGGTGCTGGGCATGCGCGTCACTTGGGACAAGCGCTACATCACGCTAGGGCCGGTGTGTACCGTGCTGGGGCTGGCATTTCGCCTGTATGACCCGGACGGCCTGCTGGGCGACACGCCGGACATCGGCATCACCTGCGCCCTGGTGCCATCGGACCACCCGGGCGTGGAGATCGGCCGACGCCATTTCCCGCTGGACGCCATGTTCATGAATGGACCCACGCACGGACGAGATGTCTTCATGCCGCTGGACTTCATCATCGGCGGCCCTGAACGCGCCGGCCAGGGCTGGCGCATGCTGATGGAATGCCTGGCCGCCGGCCGCTCGATTTCGCTACCGTCGTCGTACGTCGGGATGGCGCAACTCACGGCACGCGCGGTAGGGGCCTACAGCGTGGTCCGCGATCAGTTCCGCACGCGCATCCACAAGTTCGAAGGCATCATCGAGCCACTGGCGCGCATCGCAGCGAACACCTACCTGATGGACGCGGCACGCACCATGACCGCCGGCGCGGTGGACTTGGGCGAAAAGCCCGCCGTGGTCTCAGCCATCGTCAAATACCACGTCACCGAACGCGGCCGCCTGGTGGTCAATGACGGGATGGACATCATCGGTGGCAAGGGCATCATCCTGGGGCCACAGAATTTCCTGGGACGCGCCTACCAGCAGATTCCGGTCGGAATCACGGTAGAGGGCGCCAATATCCTGACCCGCAGCCTCATCATCTTCGGCCAGGGCGCAATCCGCTGCCATCCGTATGTACTGGCCGAAATGCAGGCCGCACAGGCCGACGATCCCGACCAGGGCCTGCGGGACTTCGACCGGGCATTCTGGGGCCACATGCGCCATACCGTCGGCAACGCAATGCGCGCGAAGCTGCATGGCTGGACGGGCGCGATCTTCGCCCGGCCCGACACCGACGTCGCCCCCGGGATGTCCCGCTACTACCGGCAGCTCACACGCTTCTCGGCGGCCTTCGCCACCCTGGCGGACGTGTCCATGCTGATGCTGGGCAGCTCGCTCAAGCGCCGCGAATCGATTTCCGCGCGCCTGGGCGACATCCTGTCGCAGCTCTATCTGATTTCCGCCACGCTCAAGCGCTACGAGGACGAGGGTCGCCAGGCGGCGGACGCCCCGCTGGCGCATTGGGCCATCCAGGACGCCTTCTGCCGGGCGCAGGACGCCTTCACCGGCGTGCTGGCCAACTTCCCCAACCGGTTCATGGCCGGCACGCTGCGGGTGATGCTGTTTCCCTGGGGCCGCACGTTCCCGGCGCCGTCGGACAGGCTCTCCGCCGCCGTGGCGGACACCCTCTGCCAGCCGGGTGGCGCCCGCGACCGCCTGACTCGGGCAGCCTACATTCCCGCTGCGCCGGACGAACCCATCGCCGTCATCGAGGCTGCGTTCCAGGCAACGCTGGATACCCAGACACTGGACACCCGGATGCGCGAATTCGAGAAGGCGGGCCGAATACCGGCAGGCGATCCACGCGCCAACGTACGCGACATGGCCGATGCCATCCACGCGGCCGGCGGCCTGACGGACGACGAATACGGCCGCATCCAGGCCCGCAACACGCTGCGCAACCGGGTGATCGCCGTGGACGACTTCGCACCCGACTTCCAGGGGCCCTCCAGCACCGAGACAGCTCCCCGTTCATGAGCATCCAGGCACACGGCCCGGCCATCCCTCAGGCAGCCGCACTGTCATAAGGAGTCCCATCATGGATCGCATCTGGCTGGCGCACTACCCCAAAGGCGTACCGGCGGACATCGTCGACCAGGCCGCCACCTATGACTCCTTGGCGGATCTGTTCGAACAAAGCTGCCGGGCACACGCGAACAACGTGGCCTACATCAGCATGGGCGTCTCGCTGACCTATGCCGGACTGCGGGAAAGGGCGCACGCTTTTGCCGCGTGGCTCCAGACACAAGGGGTCGGCAAAGGTGACCGCGTGGCGGTCATGCTGCCCAACCTGCTGCAATACCCCGTCTGCCTGTTCGGCACACTGGCCGCCGGAGCCGTAGTGGTGAACACCAACCCGCTCTATACGGCGCGTGAACTCAACCATCAGCTGGCGGATTCTGGCGCCACCACGGTCGTTGTAGCCGAAAACTTCGCACACACCCTGCAGGAAGCGATGCCGGGCACCGCTGTCCAGCGCGTCGTCGTCACCTCGATCGGTGAACTACTGGGATTTCCCAGGGGCCTGCTCACCGACTTCGTGGTGCGGCGCGTCCGCCGGAAAGTCCCGGCCTGGCGCCTCCCGAACGCCCACAGGCTGCGCGACGTTCTCAAGGCGGGCGCCCGATCGCGCTTTCAGCCGCCAGCACTCACGCACCAGGATCTCGCCGCCCTCCAATACACGGGGGGCACGACGGGCGTGGCCAAAGGCGCGATGCTGACACACGGCAATATGGTCTCGAACGTCTGCCAGGCCCACGCCTGGGTGCAACCCTTCTGCCAGGGCGAACAGGAATGCATCGTGACGGCCCTCCCCCTCTACCACATCTTCGCACTGACGGCGAACTGCCTGACCTTCACCATGCTGGGCGCCCGCAACCTGCTCATCGCCGATCCCCGCGACATCCCGGGCTTCGTGAAGAGCCTGGGTCGCGTCCCGTTCACGGCACTCACGGGCGTGAACACGCTATTCAACGCATTACTGAACAACGCCGAGTTCGCCCGCCTGGACTTCAGCCATCTGCGCATCGCGCTGGGCGGCGGCGCGGCCGTTCAGGACGCGGTGGCGCGGCACTGGCTGGAACTCACAGGCGTGCCCATTGCCCAGGCATACGGTCTGACCGAGACTTCCCCGGCCGTCACTATCAACCCGCTGGATCACGTCGCCTTCAATGGTTCCATCGGCCTTCCCGTGCCCTCCACCGACGTCGCCATCCGGGACCAGGGGCGCACGCTGCCGCTCGGGGAGTCGGGCGAAATCTGCGTCAAGGGACCGCAGGTCATGAAGGGCTACTGGAACCACCCCGACGAGACGGCCAAGACCTTCGATGCGGACGGCTGGTTGCTGACCGGCGACATCGGCACCATGAACGAACAAGGCTATGTGTTCATCCGGGACCGCAAGAAAGACATGATTCTGGTGTCGGGCTTCAACGTCTACCCCAACGAGGTCGAGGCCGCCGCCCTGGAACACCCCGGTATCCGCGAAGCTGCCGCCATCGGCGTGCCCGACGAACACTCGGGGGAAGCCGTCAAGCTGTTCGTGATCCGCAAGGATCCCAGCCTGACCGAGGCCCAGGTCATCGCGCATTGCCGCACCCTGCTCACCGGCTACAAGGTGCCCAAGTATGTGGAATTTCGCGAGGATTTGCCGCGCAGCAACATCGGCAAGGTCCTGCGGCGGAAACTCAAGGATGAGGCAGGACACATGGCAGCTCCTGCGGGCTGACATGCGCCTGACGAATCCGAACCGCTTGCAAGCGGTGAGGTGGGGGAGGCGCGTTGAAGATTCAGATCTTGTGCGTGCTTCGACAAGACAAACGCAGATGGCCGGACTAGCAAGATCCCTGATTGCCACCCGTGGCAGGTTGCATGACAATCGGAGCAATCTCCGAAGTGTCCGCGTCCGCTGGTTCGCAGCATTCCAGACAGAACCGCTCAAGCTGGCGCCGGCATCGTGTATCGCGTGGCTTTGCGATCTCCACGTTCCGGGGTGATTTACATAATAAGTTCCCAGCCAGAATAAATTGCGGAGGCATATAGTGAACAAACTGAGGCTTTGGGTCGGCGCACTACTGATTGCAGCGCTCGGATCCGGTACCGCGTTCGCGGACCAGGTCGTCATCGGTACGGGCGGTACCGGAGGCGTTTACTTCTATTACGGCACCCAGGTAGCGCAGATCATCAGCACCCACACGAAGCTGAACGCCACGGCCATCCAGACGGCGGCCTCGGTGGACAACAACCTGCTCCTGCGCGACAAAACCAACGCCAAGCGCGGCATGTACTACTGCGGGCTGTCCCTACCCGACACGGCGCTGGTCGCCTACAACGGCACGCACGAAAAATTCGTCGGGAAACCGGCACCCATCCGAATTCTGTTCGTGATGTACCCAAATGTGCTGCAGATCGTCACGACGGCAGATTCGGGGATCACCCAACTCAGCGACCTGGTCGGCAAACGCGTTTCCACAGGGGCCCCCAGCTCCGGCACCGAGTACTCGTCGCTTGGTCTGCTGAAGGTCGCGGGGGTGGACAAAAACTCGTTCGCGAAGTGGGCACGGCTTGGCGCGGGCGAATCGGCCGATGAGCTGTCCAACGGCACACTGGACGCCTATTTCTGGTGGGGTGGCATCCCCACGGGCTCCATCAGCGAGCTCTCGACCACGCTGGAACGCAAGGGCAAGAAAATAGCTCTGCTGTCGCTGGATCCGCAGGGCAAGGTGATCCAGGCCTTCGACAAGGAGTTCCCGGGCCTGGGCAATCCAGTCACCATCCCGGCCAAGGTCTACGGTACCGCAGGTGATGTTGCCACGTTCGGCTTCTGGAACCAGTTCGTGTGCCCGGCGTCCATGCCGGACGACGACGCCTACGCGATCACGAAAGCGGTGTTCGAGCACACGGACGGGCTCAGCAAGTCCATCGCAGCCGCAAAGGACACTACGGTCGCGAACAATGTGCGGTTCATCCAGCACTCCGCCATACCGTTCCACGCTGGCGCCTTGCGCTACTTCAAGGAAATCGGCGCAATCAAGTAGCCGACGATGGTTCACCGGCTACGGTGGCTGTTTGCCGCCGCACTCGTGCTGACCGCGGCCGCCCTGTCCAGGCCGGTCGCGGTGCACGGCGACGGCGTGGACAGCACGATATGGCTCTGGGCCTGGCAACACGGCAGCGCCCGCTTCATCAACTCCGTCACCCATGTGCCGGTGCGGATCGATTTCGGCCTGGTCACGGGCTTTGATCGTTTCAGCATGACCACGGACGAAAAGACCGAGCATTACTACACGAGCGGCGTCTACGACATCGACAGCCGTCTGATGGGGCAACGCACCGATACGCTCCAGTATTGCTCGATGGTCGGCATCACCGTGCAACTCGGCCCCCGCCACTTCCAGGTGGCGGACGGCTGTCTGGAATTCAAGATTCTATGGCCACCACAGCTCCCATGATGACATTCCTCAAACGGTTCACGTTCGGCGTACTGATAGCGGCCTCGCTCTATCACCTGTACCTGGTCATCCACCCGTTCACGCCTTGGTCGGTATTCCATATCTCAATTCTGGACCTGACTCAGGTGCAGCGCGCTACGCATGTGTTCCTCATCGTTTTCGCGGGCTCGCTGCTGTCGGTCGTGAAACCAGCACCGCACGGGTCCGGGAAGGTGGGCGCCGGGCTCTGGGCCTATGTGCTGCTCTGCGCCGTCCCGCTCTGGTCCTTCTGGACGCTGGAGCTGCCCCTCGCGCCGACGCTCGTAGGTACGCTGTACTGGGCCGTAGCGGTGCTTCCAGCCGTCTTTCCCCGATTGTCCAAACCCTTCAACCTGTTGGCCGCCGCGCTCAGCGTGGCGCCATTTCTCTATCTCCTGATCGATTTCACTGAACTGGTCAACCGGGCCATGCTGGCCACGCCCTGGGATCTGGCGATGTCCTTCGGACTCGTGTTCCTGGTACTGGGCATCGTTCAGCGGCTGCTGGGACCCGTGCTGCCGAGCATCGTCCTGATTTTTCTGCTCTACAACCTCTTCGGCTACGAAATCCCGGGCTCTTTCAAAAGCCCGGGCTTCCCGCTTGACATGCTGCTGGGCAAGCTTTACGCGGAAACCGAAGCCGGGCTGTTCGGCATCATCACGGGGGTTTCACTCAAATACCTCGTGTACTTCACCATCATGGGAGCCATCATTTCGGCGATGGGGTACGGCCGGGTCATCGCCAACATCGCATTCCGCCTGGTAGGCGGCAGCCCGGCGGCTCCCGGACGTGCCACATCGGTGATGGCGATCATGATGGGCCTGTTTTCGGGTTCTGGCGCAGCCGATACGCTGTTTGTCTCGACGCTGAACAGGCCGCTCTTCGAACGGGCGGGCTATCGGCCGCTGATCGCGGCCGGCATCTCCGCCACAGTCGGCACGCTAGGCTACATCACCCCACCGGTATTGGGATCCATCGCCTTTGTGATGGTGGAGCTGCTGGGAATTCCGTACACCGACATCATGATCATGGCGCTCGGGCCACTGGTGCTGGTGCTGCTGGCAGTCTGGACGTACAACGAGCTCTACGTGCGCAGCGCGGAACTGCCGACGATCGCACCCTCCGACGAAGTCCATCCCGGCTACCTGCAGCGCTACAGCTACGTCTTTCTGCCGGTCGTGCTGATCATCTTCATGATCTTCCGCGGCTATACCGTCAATCTGGCGGTGACGCTCGCAATCTTCACCTTCATCGTCTTCGGATTCGCCGACCCCAAAGTCCGTCCGCCGCTGCGCAAGCTGTGGGACGGCCTGGCCGAAGGATTCGAGCACCTCATCCCCATTGGAGCAGCGGTGGTGGCGGCCAACGTCATCATGACGATGATGGTTCTGACCGGCATCGCCCCCAAGGTATCCGAAGTACTGCTCGCGATCTCCGGCAATTCCCTGGTGGTGGCGACGGTGCTGGGCGCACTGTTCAGTCTGATACTGGGGATGGGAATTCCTCCCATCGCCACCTATGTGCTGACCTCCGCTCTGGTCGCCCCGGCGATCCAGCAGCTCATCATCGCGCATGGTGTGCCGCAGGGCGCCGCGCTGCTGGCAACCCACATGTTCCTCTTCTATTACGCCGTGCTGGCGGACATCACGCCGCCCGTGGGCCTGTCGGCCTATGCGGCCGCCTCTGTGTTCCAGACCGATCCAATCAAAACCTGCGTCTACGCCGCCATGGTGGCCCTGCCAAAATACCTGTTCGGTTTCGCGTTCCTGATTTCCATCTCGGGCATGGCACTGCTCATCGTGCCGGTGCTCCAGACCGTCGACACCGGAGAGGCCATCGCGTTGATTGCCTCGCGCTTCCTATTCACGATCGTAGGGATCGTGATGCTGGCGGCCTGCGAGGTCGGCTTCCTGCGCCAGCACCTCCGACCGGCCAAGCGCTGGGCGTTTGGGATTTCGGGGCTGCTGCTCATCTATCCCGAGACGGTGCTGAACATGGTGATGCTCGTCATTGCCGCCTTGCTGATCCTGTATGAATTTCGCCGCCCAGCCCTGCGCAGTGCTTGACGAAATCGCGGGGCAGCGGGAGGGCGCTCGGGGACAACGGCAATCCGCGAATCCGGCGGGTCCGCTCTCAATACCCGAGCGTCGCCCCGTCTGGATTGCGCGGATCCGACGCCCCGTAGAGCACACCGTCCACGATCTGAATGGTCTGCGTCTTGCCCATGGTGGGCTTGACCACTACGTGCTGGCCGTAGCTGCGCAGCAGACAGCGTCGTACTCTCACACGGCTCTGCTGGGCGACACTCGTTGATCAGTCAAAGTTCAGCAATAGGAAAATAACCTATTGCAAAGTCATATTGTGCTTATTACCATACACATATGACCAATAGTCCAGAACGCACGCAACAAAGCCGCATTCCTCTATACGTTCAGACGGCGAAACTGATGCGCCAGAAGATCGAGCGCCAAGAATGGCGCTTGGGTGATCAGATCCCGACACTGGTGCAACTTGAGGAGCTGTACAGGGTCTCTCGCATAACCCTGCGAGGCGCACTCGACTATCTTGAAGAGTCCGGCATTGTTCGGCGCGAACGCGGGCGGGGCACGTTCGTCACCCGTGACCTCTCAGAGGAGCGTTGGTACAAGCTTCCCAACACGCTCGATGAGCTGATCGAAACGGTCTCGGGGCTGAAAGTGGAATTGCTGCAGGTCGGCGCATCTGACAAGCCGCCAGCTCCCGCGTTTGCATTCGGCACGCTCGGTGATGCCTATCGGTACCTCAGACGAGTGCACTATCACGATCAGCAACCATATTGTCTGATCGATCTTTATCTCAGCAAATCGTTGTTCGAGTCCGACCCGCAGGGGTTCATTGGCTCGCCAGCGGTGGCGGTTCTCGCGAAGCGGCCAGATGTGCGGATTGTGGGGGCAAAACAGATCATGCGCATCGGAGTGGCTCAAGAGGAAACGGCAGCCTATTTGCACATCGGCGTGGGTGAACCGGTGGCCGAAGTGTGTCGAACGTTCGTAGACGACTCAGGCGAGATTTTCTATTACGCGCACATCATTTACCCAACTCAAACCATACAGATCGAAACAGACCTGCTAGGCGCAAGTCATCGCGAGGCCAAACCATGATTATTGGCAAGCATAGAAACAAGGAACAAGAATGAAGTCCAGGACAACAGCGCACAAGTCGATTGTCGAACGCACCCTGAGGCCCACATTACCCTTTGTCTGCCTAATCATCGTCTGGGAGCTATTTCGCGCCTCGGGTCTCATGAATCCCGAATTGCTGCCCTCCCCGCTTCAGGTCCTACAGACCTTTTGGTACAGACTCACACAGGCCGGGCTGATCGTCGATATGGCGATGTCAACGCAACGCGTGTTGCTCGGGCTCGTGCTGGGCATGATCGTCGCCGTCCCGGTGGGATTCCTCATCGGCTGGTATCGGCCGGTGCGGCGATTCGTGGATCCGCTCATCAATTTCTTTAGAGCATTGCCCCCCATCGCGCTGATTCCGCTCGCCATCGTCTATTTCGGGATCGGCGAGATGGCAAAGGTGCTGATCCTGTTTTATGCGTCTTTCTTCTCGGCCGTCATTGTCATGTACGAGGGCATGACGCAGATCAGCCCAGTATATGTGCGCGTCGCCCGCACTCTCGGGGCCACCGACATGGAAATCTTCCTGAAGATTGTGGTCCCGATGTCCGTCCCGCACATGTTGACAGCCATGCGGGTCGCACTGGGTGTTGGTTGGGCCACGTTGGTCGCCGCCGAGCTCGTTGCTGCGCAACAAGGGCTGGGCGCAATGATTCAGAACGCCTCCTCGTTTTTCGATTTGCGCACCATCTATCTTGGGATCATCTGTATCGGAGCGATCGCTCTACTGATGGATGTCATTCTGCGCCGCATCTCCGACCACTTGGCTGGCTGGCAAGAAAAAATTACGCGTTGAATCAGGTGAATATGGAAATAACCAACCAAGACCGCGAACGCATACGCTTCGAAAACGTATCGATGGAGTTCCAGACAGCCTCAGGGCCACTGGAAGTCGTACACGACGTATCGTTCTCGATCAATCAAGGTGATTTCGTCTCGCTGGTTGGTCCCTCGGGCTGCGGAAAGACAACCCTGCTGAGCATCGCTGCGGGATTCATCAACCCGGCCAGTGGCTCGGTAACGCTTGATGGCCATCCAATCGTTGGGCCTGGTCCGGACCGGGGCGTCATGTTTCAGGAATACGGTGTCTTTCCGTGGCTGACCGTCGAGCAAAATATCGCGTTCGGGCTGAATCTGAAGGCCAACCGTGGCCGAGATTCCCAACAGAAAAAAGAAATCGTTGACACCTACCTGAAGCTGATGCGTCTGGAAGCGTTTCGCAAAGCCTATCCGAAGCAGCTGTCGGGTGGTATGCGGCAGCGCTTGGCGCTGGCGCGCACCTACGCAGTGCATCCCGAATTCGTACTGATGGACGAACCGTTCGGGGCGCTGGACGCGCAGACACGCAGTGCCATGCATGATCTCCTTCTGGATGTTCTTTACGCTGAAGGCAAGACAGTGCTTCTCATCACGCACTCAGTGGAAGAGGCCGTGTACTTATCCAATAAGGTGTTCGTCATTTCCGCACGCCCGGCTCGCATCAGGGAAGTCGTCGAGATTCCGTTTCCGTATCCACGGCATCACGATCTGCAAGAGACAGAAGAATTCGGTGCCCTCCGTTCGCACATTCACCAGATGGTCATGCGCGAATACGCCGCTCAAGAGGCGCAATCATCGCCCCCAGGCACCGCCTAATGTAGTCACTATCCGATAACAGGAGACATCAACCATGAAACGTCGCTCGTTCCTACAACTCTCACTCGCCGGTGCTGCCACGGTGGCCATGCCCTCGATCGCCTTCGCCGCTACCGATGAAATTAAAGTGGGGTACCTGCATACGCTTGCCGTCGATGGACAAATGTGGACCGCCGACTTACGGGGCCTTTGGAAAAAGAACGGTTTGTCCCCGAAATTCATTCAGTTTCAGACCGGTCTGGATCTTTTTCAAGCGATGAGCGGTGGAAGCATCGATGTGTTGAGCACAGGTGCGGTGATGTCAAACTTCCCGGCTCGTGGCCAGGGTAAGGTTTTCCTCATCAATGATATTGAGTACGCAACCGCGCAGCTGTGGGTACACCCCGATATGGGAATCCACACGTGGGAAGACCTGAAAGGTAAGAAGATTTCCACAACCACGGGCACGACCGCCCACGTATTCCTTGACACGGCACTTCGGGCACATCACATCGACCCGGAGAAGGATGTTCAGGTCATTAACCAACGCATGCCCGATGCTGTCACCGCTTTCATCTCAAAAGCGGTCCCAGCCGTCGCTCTATGGGTACCGTTCAATATTCCGGTGGAACAGAAGTCGCCCGGTTCAAAGATGCTGGGCGACGCGTCTGCGTACTACCCCGAAGCTGCCATTGTTGACGGGTGGGCTGCACGAAATGACTTTTTTGAGAAACACCCAGACATCCTGAAACGAATCATCCGCACTTGGATCCCAGCCAACGACAATCTCGTTGCCCACCCTGATGAGACACTGGCCGCCCTGCAAAAAGCTCATTACCCGGACGTGCCGCTCAAAGACCTGAAGACGCAATATAAAGCGCAAAAGATGTTCTCGTCGGAGCAATGGGTGAAGTTTTATGCCGATGGTACCGTCACCAAATGGCTGCAGCAGGTCACCGACTTCTTCACACACTTTGCGAAGATCCAGAACCCGGTCCCAGCGTCGCAATATTTTGATCCCAAACTCTATCTCGAGGTGAAGAAGGCATGAAACCCGTTTTGGGTGCATCCGCACCCGTTTACGATTACATCATCGTAGGTGCAGGCTCCGCCGGCTGCGTGCTCGCCAACCGACTCTCCGCCGACTCATCCGTCCGTGTTTTGCTGATCGAGGCCGGCGGACAGGATCGGAATTTCTGGCTGCACTTGCCAGTCGGCTATTTCAAGACCATCTACGATGACCGATTTTCGCGTCTGTTTGAGACCGAACCGTGCGAAGGGACCGCGCAGCGTCGCATCATGTGGCCTCGTGGGCGCGTGATTGGCGGGTCCAGTTCTATCAACGGGCTGATCTACATTCGCGGTCAGCACGCCGACTACGACGATTGGGCTCGTATGGGCGCGACCGGGTGGGACTACCAGAGCGTGCTCCCTTACTTCAAGCGTTCCGAGAATTATGAGAATGGGGAGGACACCTATCACGGCGCCTCTGGTGAACTCGGCGTCTCGAACCTGAAGAACGACCACCCCTGTTGCAAGGCCTGGCTGGACGCGGCGCAGCAGGCCGGCTTTCCTTTCAATCCAGACTTCAACGGACAAAGCGATTATGGCGTAGGCGCCTACCAGCTATCGATGCGCGACGGCTGGCGTTCGAGCGCTGCCGTAGCTTTCTTGCGTCCGGCTCTCAAACGTCGCAATCTCAC
>NZ_SCQN01000059.1 GCF_004321985.1 Castellaniella sp.
CGTGACGATGACGGTGCAGCTGATTGCGCCGATCGCCATGGAGGAAGGCCTGCGCTTTGCCATCCGCGAGGGTGGTCACACCGTGGGTGCCGGCGTCGTCGCCAAAATCATCAAGTAATTTTGATGTACAATGGTGGGCTGACCGCCCGCCATTGTTTGCTTTCAGTGGTGCGTCAGTGCAGTACTGTTTGCAGGTTTTAGGGGTATAGCTCAATTGGCAGAGCGTCGGTCTCCAAAACCGAAGGTTGAGGGTTCGATTCCTTCTGCCCCTGCCACTGACATCATCACCGCGTCACGCGGTGTCAATCGCCGATATATGTCACACCAGAACGTAGAAACAGTCAATCGCGGTACCGACCGCATCAAGCTCGGTCTGGCCGTGCTGGTCGTGGCCGCCGGGATCGTGGCGTACTCGGTGCTGGTCGACCAGTCCATTTATGTGCGCGTTGGCGCCTTTGTTGCTGGGCTGATCATTGCTGCCGTCATCGTCTGGTTCAGCGATACCGGCCGCCGCACGGTCGCCTTTGGACGCGAATCGTACAACGAAACGCGCCGGGTAGTCTGGCCGACCCGCAAGGAGACCACCCAGATGACCGGCATCGTGGTCGCGTTCGTGGTCGCCATGGGTGCGTTGCTCTGGGTGGCCGACAAGCTCCTCGAGTGGGTGATTTACGGCCTGCTGCTGGGCTGGAACTAAGGAACATAAACCGCATGAGCAAACGCTGGTACGTCGTCCATGTCTATTCGGGCATGGAAAAAAGCGTCCATAAGGCCCTGGCTGAGCGCATCGAGCGTGCCGGGCTTCAAGACGCTTTCGGCCGCATTCTCGTGCCTTCCGAAGAAGTCGTCGAGATCAAGGACGGCCGCAAGTCCATTTCCGAGCGCCGGATCTTCCCGGGCTACGTGCTGGTCGAGATGGATCTGACCGACGAGACCTGGCACCTGGTCAAGAGCACCAACCGCGTGACGGGCTTCCTGGGCGGTTCGGGCAACCGGCCGGCGCCGATCTCCGAGCGCGAGGTCGAAAAGATTCTGTCGCAGATGGAAGAGGGCGTCGAAAAGCCGCGTCCCAAGGTCCTGTTCGAGGTCGGCGAAACCGTCCGCGTCAAGGAAGGTCCGTTTGCCGACTTCAACGGCAATGTCGAAGAAGTCAACTACGAAAAGAGCAAGGTCCGCGTGTCGGTCACGATTTTCGGTCGTGCTACACCGGTGGAACTGGATTTCAGTCAGGTCGAGAAGGTCTGATTTTTTACCGCCAGGCTGTACTACGGTAGAGCGTCCCCACCAGGAGCCGTAAGCCGAACACAGCATGGGGGCGTTATCAACCCGGGGAGCCCGTCACGGTTGTGGCGGGCGCGATTACCCGACAGGAGCATTGCATGGCGAAGAAAATCGTCGGCTTCATCAAGCTGCAAGTGCCAGCTGGTAAGGCCAATCCGTCCCCCCCAATTGGTCCCGCACTGGGCCAGCGGGGATTGAACATCATGGAATTCTGCAAGGCGTTCAACGCCAAGACGCAGGGCATCGAGCCCGGTCTGCCGATTCCGGTGGTGATCACTGCGTTTGCCGACAAGAGCTTCACGTTCATCATGAAGACTCCGCCGGCCACGATTCTGATCAAGAAGGCCGCGAGCGTGCAGAAGGGTTCCTCGAACCCCAATTCCACGAAGGTCGGCACGCTGACGCGCGCCCAGGCCGAAGAGATCGCCAAGACCAAACAGCCTGACCTGACGGCTGCCGACATGGACGCCGCCGTGCGGACCATCGCCGGCAGCGCGCGCAGCATGGGCATCGACGTCGAAGGAGTGGTGTGATGGCCAAGCTCAGCAAGCGCGTCGCGGCCATTGCCGCCAAGATCGACCGCACCAAGCTCTATCCGGTGACCGAGGCTCTGGCCTTGATCAAGGAAACCGCCACGGCCAAGTTCGATGAATCCATCGACGTGGCGGTGCAGCTGGGTATCGACCCCAAGAAGTCCGACCAACTGGTGCGCGGCTCTGTCGTGCTGCCGGCAGGTACCGGCAAGACCGTCCGCGTGGCCGTGTTCGCCCAGGGCGACAAGGCCGACGCCGCACGTGAAGCCGGCGCTGACATCGTCGGCATGGACGACCTGGCCGCCACGATCAAGGGTGGCACCATCGACTTCGACGTGGTCATCGCCTCGCCCGACACCATGCGTGTCGTGGGTCAACTCGGCCAGATTCTCGGCCCGCGTGGGCTGATGCCGAACCCCAAGGTCGGCACGGTGACGCCGGACGTCGCCACGGCGGTCAAGAACGCCAAGGCCGGCCAAGTGCAGTACCGCACCGACAAGGCTGGCATCGTGGCTTGCACGATCGGCCGTGCGTCCTTTGATGTCGACAAGCTTCAGGCCAATCTGAGCGCTTTGATTGATGCCCTGAACAAGGCTCGTCCGACGGCGATGAAGGGCATTTATCTTCGGAAGGTCGCGGTGTCCTCCACAATGGGTGGTGGTGCCCGCGTCGAGGTCGCATCGCTGGCTGCGTAAGGCCGGCAAAAGAACTTTGGGCTGTGGGCGGTCTCGTATCGCCCGCCGCTGTCAAAGACCGCTGGAGCCTTGGTCCTCATCCTGGGACAGGGGCTTAATCCCGGGCCGTATTGCCGGATCCAGCGTAGACGGCGCCCAGGAAGAATTCATTCATGAACTCGACCAGGTGCGCCGCATTCGGTTGACGTCGGGGACCTCCCCGGTGTCGTTAGATGGAGTGTTCAACCATGAGTCTCAATCGCCAAGAAAAGGCGGTGTTCATCGAGGAAATCTCGGCCGAAGTCGGCCGTGCCCAATCGATTGCCATCGCTGAGTACCGTGGTCTGGACGTCGCCTCCGTAACCGTATTGCGCAAAACTGCGCGTGAATCGGGCGTGTATCTGCGCGTGTTGAAAAACACGCTGGTGCGTCGCGCGCTGGCCGGCACCCCCTTCGAGGGATTGTCTGCCCAGCTCACCGGTCCGTTGATCTATGGGATCAGCACTGACCCGGTGGCGGCTGCCAAGCTGCTGTCCGATTTCGCAAAGACCAATGACAAGCTAGTCATCACAGGCGGGGCCTTGCCCAATAGCCTGCTGAGTCCTGAAGGTGTGAAGGCCCTGGCCTCCATGCCCTCTCGCGAGGAATTGCTCTCGAAGCTGCTGGGCACCATGCAGGCGCCCATCGCTCAGTTTGTACGTACGCTCAACGAAGTGCCCACGAAGTTCGTGCGCGGCCTGGCGGCCGTACGCGACCAGAAGCAGGCCGCTTGATTCGACCTGCTCTGTCGTGGTGCTGTTACCAGCGACAACCAAACCTGGCTCATACAATTATCTGGAGTTCTAAGAAATGACAACCAAAGCTGAAATCCTGGACGCCATTGCCGCCATGAGCGTGCTCGACCTGTCCGAGCTGATCAAGGAAATGGAAGAAAAATTCGGTGTGTCCGCTGCTGCGGCCGCCGTCGCCGTGGCAGCTGCCCCGGCTGCGGGCGGTGCGGCTGTTGCCGAAGAGCAAACCGAATTCACGGTCGTACTGGCCGAAATCGGTGCCAACAAGGTCAGCGTCATCAAGGCCGTGCGCGAAATCACCGGTCTGGGTCTGAAAGAAGCCAAAGACTTGGTCGATGGCGCCCCGAAGCCCGTGAAGGAAGGCGTGGACAAGGCGACTGCCGAAGACGCCAAGAAGAAGCTGGAAGAAGCCGGCGCCAAGGTCGAATTGAAGTAAGACCTCGTCCGCCGCGCCCGGGAAGCCGAAAAGCCTTCCCGGGCTTTTGCGTTTCCAGAAAACCTGTCTCGCCGCCGCTGCGCGGATCGCTAAAAGAGACATGTTTTCCGGAGTCGTAAGGAAGCTTTGCTTCCACACCCCAGGCCGTGGTAGACGGCCTCAGCAACCCTCGAGTCGGAGTGCTCATGCCTTATTCGTACACCGAAAAGAAGCGCATACGCAAGAGCTTCGCCAAGCGTGAGGACGTCCAGCGCGTCCCCTATCTGCTGGCCACGCAACTGCATTCGTTCAAGACCTTCCTTCAGTCAGATGTGCCGCCCGCAAAGCGCAAAGATGAAGGTCTGCAAGCTGCCTTCAATTCGATATTTCCAATCGCCAGCCACAACGGGATGGCGCGCTTGGAGTTTGTCAGCTACATGCTGGGCACCCCCGTATTCGATGTCAAGGAATGTCAGCTTCGCGGCCTGACCTATGCCTCGCCGCTGCGTGCAAAGGTGCGCCTGGTGCTGATGGACCGCGAGGTCAGCAAGCCCACCGTGAAGGAAGTCAAGGAACAGGAAGTCTACATGGGCGAAATCCCGCTCATGACGGACACCGGTTCCTTCGTCATCAACGGGACTGAGCGCGTCATCGTGTCTCAGCTCCACCGCTCGCCCGGCGTGTTCTTCGAGCATGACCGCGGCAAGACCCACAGTTCGGGCAAGCTGCTGTTCTCTGCGCGCGTGATTCCTTACCGCGGTTCCTGGCTGGACTTCGAGTTCGACCCCAAGGACGTGCTGTTCTTCCGTATTGACCGCCGTCGCAAGATGCCGGTCACGATCCTGCTGAAGTCCATCGGCATGACGCCCGAGGCGATTCTGGCCTATTTCTCCAGCTTCGACCACATCGAGCTGCACAAGGAAGGCGGTTCGCTGGAGTTCGTGCCGGAGCGCTGGAAGGGCGAAGTCGCGCGGTTCGACATCAGCGACAAGAAGGGCAATGTCATCGTCGAAAAGGACAAGCGCATCAATGCCAAGCATTTGCGCGACCTGACGGCGGCGGGCGTGGATCATATTTCCGTACCGGAAGACGTATTGCTGGGCCGCGTGCTGGCGAAAAACGTCATCAATGCGGACACAGGCGAAGTGCTCGCCAGCGCGAACGACGAGATCACGGAATCCACGCTGGCCGGCTTCCGTGCCGCAGGCATCCGCTCGATCGAAACGCTGTACATCAACGAGCTGAACGAAGGCGCCTACATTTCGCAGACCTTGCGCACGGACGAAACGGCCGACCAGATGGCGGCGCGGATCGCCATCTACCGCATGATGCGTCCGGGCGAACCGCCCACCGAAGAGGCCGTCGAGGCGCTCTTCCAGCGCCTGTTCTATTCCGAGGAAACCTACGATCTGTCGCGCGTGGGCCGCATGAAGGTCAACAGCCGGCTGGGTCGCAGCGAAGGTAACGAGGGTCCGCTGACGCTGACCAACGACGACATCCTGGATACGATCCGCATCCTGGTCGAGCTGCGCAACGGCCGTGGCCAGATCGACGATATCGACCACCTGGGCAATCGTCGCGTGCGTTGCGTGGGCGAGCTGGCGGAGAACCAGTTCCGCGCCGGCCTGGTGCGCGTCGAGCGTGCCGTGAAAGAACGGCTCGGTCAGGCGGAAACTGAAAACCTGATGCCGCACGACTTGATCAATTCCAAGCCGATCTCTGCCGCGATCAAGGAGTTCTTCGGATCCAGCCAGCTGTCCCAGTTCATGGATCAGACCAACCCGCTGTCGGAGATCACCCACAAGCGCCGCGTCTCGGCACTTGGACCGGGCGGCCTGACGCGCGAGCGCGCGGGCTTCGAAGTGCGCGACGTGCACCCCACGCACTATGGCCGCGTCTGCCCGATCGAAACGCCGGAAGGCCCGAACATCGGCCTGATCAACTCGCTGGCGCTGTATGCGCGCCTGAACGACTACGGCTTCCTTGAGACGCCGTACCGTAAAATCGTCGATGGCAAGGTGTCCGACCAGATCGAATACCTCTCCGCCATCGAGGAAAGCAAGTACGTGATCGCGCAGGCCAATGCGCACCTTGACGAGGAAGGCCGCTTCATCGACGACCTCGTGGCCTGCCGCGAAGCCGGCGAAACCATGCTGACGGCTCCCGCCAATGTTCACTACATGGACGTGGCGCCCGCGCAGATCGTGTCGGTGGCCGCCTCGCTGATCCCGTTCCTGGAACACGACGACGCAAACCGGGCTCTGATGGGCGCCAACATGCAACGTCAGGCAGTGCCTTGCCTGCGGCCGCAGAAACCGCTGGTCGGCACCGGGATCGAACGCACGGTGGCCGTGGACTCGGGGACGACGGTGCAGGCCAAGCGTGGCGG
>NZ_SCQN01000004.1 GCF_004321985.1 Castellaniella sp.
GCAACTTCCGGCCCCAGCCTCAGCCAACTCGCGAAGGGCGTCCGGCCAGTCAAGACGGTCACCACCGACAACGTCAGCGTCTGGCAGGCGAACGGTGAGACCTTGCGTGCCGCCGTGGTGCAAGCACCTTCCGCCGTCGGGCCGAGCGCAGAGCCGCTGACGATCGCTGTCGCAACGGGCATCGACTTTCATCTGCACTATCTGCAGCGCTTTCACTCCTATCTCTGGACGCTCACCGCAATCACCTGCCTGGTTGCAATTCTGGCGACCTGGCTGGCCGTCCACCAGGGGCACGCGCCCATCCGGCGCATCAGCCGGGAGATCCGGAAAATCAAGACGGATCAGCTGCACGTCCGGCTGGATCTTCAGACAGTGCCTGCCGAGTTGATGGAACTGGTTTTGGCTTTTAATGACATGATCGAACGGTTGGAGACACTCTTCCAGCGTCTGTCGGACTTCTCTGGCGACATCGCACACGAATTGCGCACACCCATCACGAACTTGAAAACCCAGACCGAGGTGGCGATTTCACAACCGCGTAGCATTGAGCAATACCGCGAAATCCTGTACTCAAACCTGGAAGAGTACGAACGCATGGCAAAGATGGTGGGCGACATGCTGTTCCTCGCTCAGGCCGACAACCAGCGGCTCAAGCCCGAACTCACTACGATCGATCTGGACGCCGAACTCCGGAACCTCTTCGACTACTTCGGCGCCTGGGCGGAGGAGCGCGAGGTCGCCCTCGAGATTACGGGAAACCCGATATGCATCCTTGGGGACCGATTGATGATCCGCCGGGCGTTGAGCAACCTGCTATCGAACGCCATTCGATATACGCCGCCCAGGCATGGCGTCACGGTCAGCCTGGCAACGAGCAACCACCAAGCCATCGTGCAGATCCGCAACCCTGGCCCCGTCATCCCCGAAGAGCACTTGCCTCGCATCTTTGACCGGTTCTACCGGCTGGACGCCTCCCGGCAGCGCAGTGGCGAAGGAGCCGGCCTGGGGCTTGCCATCGCAAAATCCATCATCGAAGCGCACGGCGGCAGAATCAGCGCCCAATCGAACATCAACGCGACCACATTTCAACTTTCGCTTCCGCTCATGCCCCGCAGCCAGTCACAACCGCCAGACGAGTTTGCCCATCCGTTCAGCGGCTTCGACCCCGGCGGACCCGAAACATGAACGGCTCGTTGCGGATGGAGGAAAATTGACCCATCCGGACCCAACATCGGAGGAATTCGAATGATCCAGAGCGACTTCTCACAACGCCATACGGCCTTTCGCAAATTGCACAAAAGCGGCTGCTTCATCTTGCCCAACCCATGGGATCCCGGCTCGGCACGCTGGTTGGAGCAAGCGGGTTTCAAGGCCCTGGCGACCACCAGCGCCGGGTACGCCTTTTCACGCGGGAGGCCGGATCGCAAGATTGGCGTCGACGAAGTGCTGCGCCATTGCAACGAACTGGTACAGGCGACTCGACTGCCGGTGAACGTGGACTTCGAGGACGGTTACGCTAGCACTATCGAAAAGCTGACGGACAACGTTCAGAAATGCGTGCGCACGGGCATATCCGCACTATCCATCGAAGATTCTGTGCAGGATGCGCAAGGTACCAGGCTGTACGACCTCGATACCGCAATCGAGCGCATGCAGGCCGCTCGTGAAGCCATCGATGCCATCGATCCCAACGTCATGCTGGTCGGACGCGCCGAATGCTTCCTGGTTGGCCAGCCCGACCTCAGTGAAACCATCAAGCGGCTGTCGGCGTACGCCGAGGCCGGAGCAGACTGCCTCTACGCGCCCGGCCTTTCCACCAAAGACCAGATCGGTGCAGTCGTCAGGGCGGTCGCGCCCAAGCCAGTCAACGTCATGATGGGTCCAGCAGCCAAACTCGGATTCAAGACACTCGCCGACATTGGGGTGCGCCGAATCAGCACCGCCAGCACCCTGGCGCTTGCTGCATGGACGGGATTTGCAAAGGCTGTTGATCGACTCAAGAACCAGGAAATTGACGGATTTGACAACACGATCGATTACTTTCAACTTTGCGAACGGTTTGGAGAGACGGACCGCTGAGCGATACACAGTAACCCCGAGGTCAGCATGAAAGCCCGCGTCACCCAGTTCATTGTCACAAGCAGCGCAGTGTTGAGCCTGCTGCTGTTGTTCTCGAGCGAGGCCCTGTCGGCAACCTCGCCGTCCTTTGCCATTCAGGCACCGGCCCAAGGGGCTGTCGTCAACAGCCCCGTTATCCTCCAGGTCGAAGTCCAGGGTGCCAAGATCGGCCAACCCCTCGAGGGCCTGGACCACCTGCACTTGTCAGTGGACGGCGGCTCAGAAATCGCCATCTACCAGAACGGACTTCTACGCTTACCACTGCCCCCTGGAAAACACACGCTCTTCGTGGAGCTTGCGGGGCCTACCCACGAAGGGCTGCTGCCCCCCAAAAGCGTCACGTTTACCGTGCGGTAATCCGCGGCGAGCATGGAACCGGAACGCATTCAGCGCCACAATCACACCGTCCGGCTCGCGCATGGCGTGAATGCCATCGCTGCAATCACCCTGATAGCCACGGGCCTGGCCCTGGGAGATCAGATCCCGGCTGTCCTGGTGGCCGCCGTGGGTGGCCACGCTGCGGTCAATGGGGTACACCGGCTCGGAGGGCTGGCTTTTGTCATCGCCCTCCTCTGGGCGATAGGCATATTCCGTTCACCCACTCTCGGCCTCGTGCGTGACATCGTGCATTTTCGACCGGACGAGTGGCGCTGGTTACGGTCTTTCCTGACATGCATCCTGTCGCGGGGCCGCCAGCCTGCGGCATTCCACACAGGGCGTTTCGACCCCGCACAGCGACTGGTTCTCATCGTGCTCTTGTGTGCGACTGCATCGGTCGGCGCGAGCGGCCTCTATCTCTACATATTGCCGGATGCACCCCGCTGGATGTTCCTGCTGGTCATCCGTACACACGTCTATGGTGCCTGGATGATGATAGCCGCGCTTTGCTTGCATGCGTTCGCGGGGCTGGGTATCCTGCGCACGCACAAAGGCCTGCTAAGTGCAATGTTCGGCGATGGTACGGTACCGATCCAGACGGCTCGCACACTCTGGCCCGCCTGGACACGGAAAAAATTGCACGCTCCTCAAAGGAATCCCCATGGATCATCACACACACCACCATGATTCGCATCCGGGGCACAACGGCCAACCGGACGCAGCCAGTCTCGCAGATTTGCCCGCGGGCACGATCTACACCTGCCCCATGCATCCTGAGGTGCGGCAGGATCATCCCGGCAATTGCCCGAAATGCGGCATGACGCTCGAACCCGTCATCCCGCTGGATACCGAAGACAACAGTGAACTCGTGGCGTTCCAGCAGCGCTTCTGGTGGACGCTGCCGCTGACGGTCATCATCACCGTGCTGGCCATGTTCGGTCACCGGTTCGCATGGTTCGACATGGCTACCCAAAGCTGGGTGGAACTGGTGCTATCGCTGCCGGTCGTGCTCTGGGCGGGCCGGACATTCTTCGAACGCGGCTGGCATTCGGTGATACACCGCAGTCCCAATATGTGGACGCTTATCAGCCTAGGCACAGGTGCTGCATTCGTCTATAGCGTTGTCGCCACGCTCGCACCTGAGGTGTTCCCGCAGTCGTTCGTCTCCATGGGGCGTGTGGCCGTGTACTTCGAGGCGGCCGCCGTCATCATTTCGCTGACCCTGTTGGGGCAGATGCTGGAATTGAAAGCCCGATCGCAGACTTCTGCCGCCATCAAGGCGCTCCTGGGCCTCGCACCCAAGACAGCACGACGCATCAACGCCGATGGCAGCGAAGAAGACATCCCGCTCAACCATGTGCATGTGGGCGACCTGCTGCGCGTGCGCCCGGGCGAAAAGGTTCCCACAGACGGCGTTGTCACCGAGGGCCAAAGCGCGGTGGACGAATCCATGCTTACCGGCGAGCCGCTCCCCGTCACCAAACGGGCGGGCGATGCACTCATTGGCGCCACGCTCAATACGAGCGGCGCGCTGGTGATGCGCTCGGAAAAGGTAGGCGCGGCCACCATGCTGTCGCAGATCGTGCAAATGGTCGCCAGCGCCCAGCGCTCCAAGGCTCCCATGCAGCGTATGGCCGACGTGGTGGCCGGCAAATTCGTGTTGACCGTTGTGGCGATCGCCCTCGCCACACTGCTTGCCTGGGGGCTGTTCGGCCCCGAACCGCGCTGGGTATTCGGACTCATCAACGCGGTGGCGGTGCTCATCATCGCCTGCCCGTGCGCGCTAGGGCTGGCCACGCCCATGTCGGTCATGGTGGCCACGGGGCGCGCGGCAACGCAGGGCGTGTTGTTTCGTGATGCGGGCGCCATTGAGAAGATGCGCGAGGTGGACACGCTCATCGTGGACAAGACAGGCACGCTCACTGAAGGCAAGCCGGCTTTCGACACAGCCGTCCCGGCTCCGGGCTTTTCATCAGAAGACGTGCTGCGCCTGGCGGCCAGCCTGGACCAGGGCAGCGAACACCCACTGGCCGACGCGATCGTCAGCGCGGCGCGTGCCCAGGGCCTGACCCTCTCTGTGACGGAGGCCTTCGAATCCAGCAGCGGCATAGGTGTTCGCGGCACGGTCAATGGCAAGCGGCTGGCACTCGGCAACACCGCCCTGATGGACCAGGAAGGCATCGACGTTATAGCGTTACGAGCAGACGGCGAGCGGCTGCGCGGCGAAGGCGCGAGCATCATGCACTTGGCTGTGGACGGCGCATTCGCCGGCATTCTGGCGGTCACCGACCCCATCAAGCCCAGTACCCGCGAGGCTATCGAAGCGCTGCATCACAGTGGCCTGCGCATCGTCATGGCCACTGGCGACGGTCTGACCACTGCGCGATCGGTGGCCGGCAGGCTGGGGATCGACGAGGTGCATGGCGAGGTCAAGCCCGCCGACAAACTGGCACTGGTGGAGAAGCTGCAACAAGAAGGCCACACCGTGGCCATGGCAGGCGACGGCATCAACGATGCACCAGCGCTCGCCCGGGCCGACGTGGGCATCGCCATGGGGACAGGAACCGACGTCGCCATGAACAGCGGCCAGATTACGCTTGTCAAAGGCGACCTGCGCGGGATCCTTGCCGCGCGTCAGATATCCTCGGACACCGTGCACAACATGCGGCAGAATCTGTTGTTCGCCTTCGTGTACAACGGCATCGGCGTACCAATCGCAGCGGGCGTGCTCTATCCAATCACCGGCTGGCTGCTGTCCCCCATGATCGCAGCACTGGCCATGAGCCTGAGCTCCGCTTCGGTGATCTTCAATGCTCTGCGGTTGCGGCGTGCAAAGTAGCCGGTGACACGACGAGATTCACGTCGGGGCAGGCTAACGCGCACGCCCCGTGCCGCACCAGCAGCAGTCTGGAATACGGCTGCCCGGCTGAGTGCCTGCAGGAATTCGAGCATGAGGTCTCAGAGCAATGTCACCAGAGGCGACCGCATACGGGGAAACACATATTCACGCGCTGCAATTCCAGCGGCAAAATACCGCAGATAGGCGCACGATGCCACGATCGGACGGGCCGCACGGGTGCGGCTCCATTCAGTCATGGCTAGCCGGCGACTTCGAGGCAACTCAACCGACCATTCAGCTAAATAACTGAAAGAGAAAGGAAATTCTGGTGGGTCGTGCGCGGCTCGAACGCGCGACCAACGGATTAAAAGTCCGGTGCTCTACCAACTGAGCTAACGACCCAATGTGAGCCCGCTATTCTGACAGCATCAAAAATTCGCGTCAAGCTGCAGTCATCTTTCGGGAAAAGTGCCATGACATCCACCCATCGTTCAGAACCATTGACGCTGAATATCCTCTCGGACCTGCACCTGGGAGTGCAAGGCATGCCGCTGCCTCAGGTACAGGCCGACATCACCATCCTGGCGGGTGACATCGCACGCCCTGCGGCCGCCATGCAGTGGGCCAGCCAGTTCGACCGCCCAGTGGTGTATGTGGCCGGCAACCACGAATTCTACGGCGGCAGCATCCCGGCCGTACGCGATGAACTCGCCCGATGCGCGAAGGCCTGTGGCGTGCATCTGCTGGACCAGCAATCCCTGGAGATCGACGGCGTGCGATTCCTGGGCACGACGCTATGGACGGATTTCGAACTATTCGGCGCAGAATGCCGGGACTTGGCCATGGAGCGCTCGGCCGAGTTCATGCGCGACTTCCAGGTCATCCGCAACGCCGACGGCTCGACCTACACACCCCAGGATTCCATTGAACTCTTCCACGAACAGTACGCCTGGCTGGACGCAGCGCTGGATGATCCGTTCGACGGGCCGACGGTCGTCATCACGCACCACGCACCCAGCATGCGCAGCGTACACCCGCGGTTCGCCGAATCTCTGGTCAGTGCGGGCTTCGTCTCCGACTGCACCAGCCTGCTGGGTCGGGCCGACCTCTGGATTCACGGCCATACTCACGACAGCTTCGACTACACGGTCTACGGCACGCGGGTACTGTGCAACCCTCGCGGGTACTGCCGCGACGGGGTGAATGAAAACCCGGCCTTCGATCCCGACCTGTGCATCCAGGTCCCCGCGCACCGGCTGCTGGATCCAGCCTGACTCACCGCGCCCGCGAGATCCTTACCTCGGCCCCGCGGCGCTTCACCTCGAGCCCCTGTGACGACAGGATACGCAGGCCTTCCAGCCCCTTGATGTAGCTGGATCCCTGCATCTGCATGACCCGGATCTTGTTGCGCATGACGACCGGATTGTGCTCGGGCATGCCGAACATCCAGACCTCTTCCAGGATGCGCGCGGAATTGATCTCGCCCGTATGCTGCGCGACCGGGCCCAGGCACAGGATGTGGCCTTCGCGCCCGAATACCGGCAGCGTCTGCAGCCCGGCATGGACCGTCCAGTGTGTGCCGCCTTCGTAGCGCCAGCCAGTATTCAGATCCCACCAGGCATCGCCCTTCGGCAGGTAGACTTCCAGCGTTTCGCCCGGCTGCATTACCGGTGCCACCAACAGGGCCGGCCCCAACAGATACTGGGTATCCCACAAATGGGCCTGCTGATCCGCTGGGAAAGCTTGTGCCATGGACCGCTGGACCGGCAGGCCGGTGCGCACGGCATCATCCACGATGCCGGCCACATATGGCAGCAGGCGGTAGCGCCACTGCAGCCAATGGACCACGAGCGAGCGCGTCCGCGCATCAAAAGCATCCGGCATCAGCGCGGGCAGCCCCTGGAGGCTGAAATTACCCGAAAACACGCACATGGATAGCCAGCGCACATACAGTTCGGGCGTCATGCCATCCACGGCTCGAGCGGGATCACCCAGGCGATGCGTCTGCACGGCAACACCGCTGTTTCCCACGGACAGCGCGGCACGCAGCGATTCGGCATAGCCAGCCCAGGTGTTGTCAACTGAGGGACCCTGCTGCCAGGCATAGCGTTGAACACCCGGAAACAGGTCGCGGCTCACCATCACGCCTTCCTGGGGCGTGCGCGGCCCCGCGACGGCGTCAAACAACGCCTGGCGCGCCAGGTGGGGATAGACGTTGCGAAGCACGGCCCCAGACTCGCCCCCCCGGGCCTCGATCCCGGGCGGAAAGTCCAGCCGCGCCTGGCATATCGGGGCATCGAGCCCCTCTTCCACTGCCTGAAGATGACGCTCCGTCCAGAGCCGGCGGGCGTCCTTGTGGGTCAGATCCAGCAGTCCGAAAGGCCTGCCGCCAGACGCGGCATTCCCCGGGCACAGCCAGACATTGCCGTCGGCTCCGCACAGCAGCCAGCCGCGGTCTGCCCACTCCTCGAAAAGCGGCGTGCCCTGCAGCACTCCTGGAAAGCAGGAACCCGCCAGATGGACATTGACAGCCTGTGCCCGGGTCAGCGATTCCCGCCAGTCGGCGACTCGCCCGGTCCATTCGAAGGCGGGCTTGTCGGCCTGAAAACCGACAATCGCGGGGTCTGACAATGCCAGCACATCCATGGCCATGCCCTGGGACCGCATGCTGCGGATTTGCTCCAGGCTGGCGGCCAGGGACTGCCCCGGCGCCTGATCCAGCCACACCCCCATGGGCCACAGATTCGGCTGGCCCGCACGGCCGGTGAGCGCCGTGTACTGATTCAGGATCTCTGATGGGTCCCCGACGAACAGGAAGACATCCAGCCCGATGGCAGTCGCCCGAATGTCGTAGTGGGCGCCCCCCCGCAAATCGTGAACCACCCGATCGAGCGTATTGACATAAACCCCCCATCCGCGCGGGCTCCACGCCAGCGGCAGCGTGCGATCAGCCGCGACATCCGTGGCAAGGCACTCGCCCCTCCGGTCTGCGTCGCCCTGGGTCTCGCCCAAGCCGTACAGGCCCTCATCCTCGTCCAGCAGCCAGTCCAGGCGCCAGACACCGCCTTCTTCCGGCAACGCGAAGCGTGCCGTGGCCACCGGCTCGCCACCGCGCAGCAACTGCAGAAGCGGAGAGGCACTCCCGCTGATCTGCAAAGCGGTTTCGCCTTGTGCCAAACGCCAGCAACCGGGCTCCGGAGACGAGATCTCGAGTTCCCCAACCGCCTCTTCACGCGCCAGCAGCAGGGCCGCATGGCGCTGCGCACGGACCGACGGCTTGGCTGGCGCCAGCCACCCCGCAGGTCCACAGCGCAATCGATACACCCCCGGCGCATGGGCTTCGACCCTCAGGCGCCACTCATCCGAATGAAACGTCCATTCAGCGCAGGATGGTGTCGAGGCGACCAAGCCGATTGCAAAAATGGGGTCCGCCAGTTCAGTGGTGGGCGACACAGCGTGATCCTCTGGGCATAGGCCCGCTCAAGTCTTGTAAAGGACATTATTCTGACGGATTTGCGCCATAAAATAAAATCCACATTGAGGAAGGGCCATTCTAGCGAACGCGGATCCTGTGAATCAGCTCCCGTTCGAGCGGCAACGGCTCCCCGTAGATCTGCGCCGCAATCAGGTCCCCCGCCAGCGCGGACCAGCTCAGGCCACGCGATCCATAGGCACAAGCCAGCCACAATCCATCCATCCCCGGCACCTGGCCTACGATGGGCAAATGGTCGCGCGTTGCCGCCCGCCACCCCGCCCAGGCCATGGGCTCGCCCTGTCCTAGCCAAGGAATCGCGCCCTGGGGCAGCCAACCGGCCAGCCTGGCCAGAATGTCCTCGTGGCCAGCTGTATCTGCCAGACAGTCTTGGGCGGCGAGCCGGTAAGTGCTGCCCGCCACCCCCCACCCGTTCTGCGGCGGCAGGCAATAGCCGTTTCCAGCCAGAATACAGCGGGGTACCTGCCCCCCGCCGCCGCCGAGAACGGGATACAAGCTGAGCTGCCCGGCAATGGCGGTCACTCCCGACAATACCGGCCAAAGTGCCCGCGGCGAAGCAGCCCGCGCCAGCAATGGCCCTGCCTCGCGCGCGTTGGCCAGCACCACTTGTCCGGCAACCTGCAGCACCCGCCCGCCAGCATCCAGAAGTTCCCATCCCTCCAGGCCCCGACGCAATCCCTCGATGCGCTGCGCACGCCGCCGGATTCCCCGGCCCGTCCCCAACGCCTGCAACAGACCCTCCAGAGAAACCTGGAGTGCCTCCGGAAACCACAAGCCGCCCCAGGGCAGGGTCACACCAGACCGCTCTTGTGCGGCATCAGCCTCCAGGCGGTCAACCCAGGTGTCGGGAAACTGCAACCGCCCAAGGGCACGCCGCTGCAAGTCCGCCTGGTCCGGGGTCTGGGCGCAGACGAGCGCGCCGCACGCGGACGGACGCGCGCCGGAGGCCAACGTCATCCAGCGCGCCCAGGCCCTCTCGAGACCGACACGGGACAACCGCGACCGGGTGTCATCATCAGGGCTCAGCGCCGGGACCAGCGCAGCGCCCCCCGACGGTGTCTGCGACGGACCGGTACCTGGAGCCGGATCCCAGATCTCGACATCGGCACCCCGCAAAGCCAGCGCCTGGGCCACGCCAGCCCCCGCAAGGCCGGCACCGATGACGGCAACCTGGCCCATCGCCACAGGAGGCGACTGACCCAACCCGGGGCGCAACACGGCAACGGTCATGTCCCGCTTGCTGGCGAACCCGGGCGCCCGCGACACCAGAAACCCCGCATCACGCAAGTCCCGCCGCACCTGTCCGGCCGCACACCAGCTCGCCGCGGTGGCCCCCGCCACGGCCAGCCGGCGCATCTGGCCAAACACATGGGGAGACCACATCGCCGGATTCACACGCGGCGCAAAGCCGTCCAGATAAAAGGCATCCACCCATGCCTGCACCTGCCGGGCCAGACGCTCGATGCGGCCAAAGGCCAGGGTCAGTGTGACGGCCCCACCCGCCAGCTCGATCCGATGCACTCCAGGCAGCAAGGCGGGCCAATGTTCGCCCAGTTCCTCGGCCAAGGGCCGCATCGGCGGCGGCAGCCCAAGCCAGGCACGTTGCAGGTCCGGCAGCGCGAACGGATGGGCTTCGAAAGCCACATAGTGCAGGCGTGCGCAGCGGTCGGTGTCATCGCACCAGGCCTGCCAGGTCGCCAGGAAATTCTGCCCCAGACCGAATCCAGTCTCACAGATCGTGAAGGCGCTTCGGCCCTGCCACCGCGACGGCAGGCGGTTGCCGCCCAGAAAGACATGGCGGGCCTGAGCCAGAGCCCCCGCATCGCTGTGATACACGTCGCCATAGCGGTCGCTGCACGGAACCCCCTGCGGATTCTCGTGCCAGACGGCAGGACTCAGGATTTCGAAACTGCCCGACATTCAGTAACGCCACCACCCGGTCAAGTACAATGGACACAACCCGCCTTGCGGGCCACGACGGCTCCGCGGCGCAGCACAGGGCTTTCTCCATGTCCACACCGCATCTGTTGTCCGCCGATTGCCTGGATGCCGCCGTCACGGCCGCACACACGGCTGCCGCCATTTTACAAACGCACGCGCTGCACCGGGTTGACCTGGTCGTGGATTTCAAGACCCGCAACGACCTGGTTTCGCAGGCCGACCGGGACGCGGAACGCGCCATCATCGACACCCTGCGGGCACGTACCCCCGACATCGGGATCATTGCCGAAGAGTCCGGCGGCGAACGCGGCACGACCGCCACCTGGTCCATCGACCCGCTGGACGGCACGACCAACTTCCTCAGCGGCATTCCGCACTACGCGGTGTCCATTGCACTCATCGGCCACGCGGGCTGCCGCCCGGATGGCCATACCCCTCTCCCACAGGACACCCCGCTCATCGGGGTGATCTACGACCCCAACCGCGAGGAACTGTTCTCCTCGCTGTACGGGCTGGGAGCGTGGCTCAACGGGCGGCGCATCTACTGCTCCGGCACGACCCGCCTGGACCAGTCCGTGATCGCCACCGGTCTCCCGTTCCGCGACTTTTCGTTCGAGGCCCAGTACATGCCGGGCCTGCAGGACGCCATCCACCAGACCCGGGGCATCCGGCGCCTGGGCTCGGCAGCGCTCGATCTGGCCTGGACCGCCTGCGGGCGCTACGATGGGTATTGGGAAATGGGCCTGGCCCCGTGGGACGTTGCCGCCGGCACGGCACTGGTACGCGCCGCCGGTGGAATCTGCGAAGACATCCACCACCAAGAGCCCTGGCCCGAAAGCGGCTACGTATACGCCGGCAACCCCCACGTTGCGCCCGCACTGGACGCGTTGATTGCCAGACACCTATGACTACCCCGCTGATTACCACCCTGGAGCAATGGCTGCCGGACATGACCCGGGTCCGGCGCGACATCCACGCCTGGCCGGAGCTGTCCTTCCAGGAAGTCCGCACCGCGGATACCATCGCACGCCTGCTGGAATCCTGGGGCATTGAAACTGCCCGAGGCCTGGGCGAGACCGGCGTCGTGGGCCGCATCGACGGTGAACGACCCGGCCGATCCATTGGCCTGCGGGCCGACATGGACGCACTGCCCATGTCCGAAGCCAACACCTTCGCACATGCCAGCCGCAACCCAGAGGCGATGCACGCTTGCGGCCACGACGGCCATATCACGATGTTGCTGACGGCCGCCCGCTACCTGGCTCAGACCAAGGACTTCCCTGGCACGGTGTATGTGATCTTCCAGCCCGCCGAAGAAGGCGGCGCTGGCGCGCGCCGCATGATCCAGGACGGCCTGTTCGAGGACTTCCCCATGGATGCGGTGTTCGGCATGCACAACTGGCCGGGCATGCCGGTGGGCTCGTTCGGCCTCACGGCCGGCCCCATCATGGCCTCCAGCAGCACCTTCGAGATCATCCTGAAGGGCCGCAGCGCCCACGGAGCCATGCCGCATCTGGGGATGGACCCCGTCGTGGCGGCCGCGCAGCTCATCCTGGCCTACCAGACCATCCTCACGCGGGATCAGGATCCACTCGAGGCAGGCGTCATCAGTGTGACGCAGCTGCGGGCAGGCTCGGCCGACAACGTCATTCCCGACAGCGCCGTGCTGCGCGGCACTGTCCGCACTCTGACCGACGAGGCGCTGGACCTGATCGAATCCCGCATGCGCGACCTGACGCAGCACCTCGCCCAGGCCCTGCGTTGCGAGCCGACCTTCAACTTCCTGCGCGAATACCCAGCTACCATCAACCACGCCGCCGAGGCCGAACTCTGCACCCAGGTCCTCTGCGATCTGGTGGGCAGCGATCGGGTGAACCCCCAGGTGCGTCCTTCCATGGGAGCCGAGGACTTCGCCTTCATGCTGCAGGAACGCCCCGGCTGCTACGTGTGGATCGGAAACGGCATGGGCGACCACCGCCCCAGCGGCCATGGAATGGGACCCTGCATGTTGCACAGCAGCAGCTACGACTTCAACGATACGCTGATCCCTCTGGGTGCCGCGTACTGGGTATCGCTGGCCTACCGATTCCTCCAGAGTCCGGCCGGCCCGGCGCTCTGATTGCCGTAAAATACGCGCCTCTGCGCCGCGCGCTGCACTGCGCAAATTCCCGCCCCTTCCATCCGCCGAGGTCGTCATGTCAGATTCCGCTCCCGTCACCCTGCCCTCCTCGGACCAGCACGCGGTCCTGCGCGTCATGCCAATGCCATCGGATGCAAATATCCATGGTGACGTGTTCGGCGGCTGGATCATGGCCCAGGTGGATATTGCCGCTTCCATTCCGGCCGCGCGTCGCGCGGGCGGACGCGTCGCGACCGTGGCGGTGAACGCCTTCACCTTCAAGCAACCAGTATTCGTAGGCGACCTGCTGAGCTTCTACGCGGACATCATCCATACCGGCCGCACGTCCATCACGGTCGCGGTCGAGGTCTACGCAGAGCGCCAGCGCCTGGAAGCCGAGGTGGTCAAGGTCACCGAAGCAACCCTGACCTACGTGGCGACGGACGGAAACCGCCGCAGCCGTCCATTGCCCCCGATCTGAGGACTCGCCCGCATGGCTGACGAGCAACCCGGCCTGGAACATCCGGTGACTCCGGGCACAGGCCAGCGCCGTCTGGACTCTGAAGACGCCCAGCTCGCCCTGCAAGAGTTGCAGACCATCCTGAAACGCCAGGAGGTCGTCGATACGCTCGCACAACGCCAGCGTGACACCGAGGACGAAGACGGCTCCAATCTCCTCGAAGGCATGCTGCAGCGCCAGCACGAGGACGAGATTCGCCAGATCATCAACTCTCTGCATCCGGCCGACATCGCCTTCATTCTGGAGTCGCTGCCCATCCATGAACGCCAGGCCGTCTGGCAACTCGTCGCCCCGGAATACGACGCCGACGTGCTGCTGGAGGTCGAGGACTGGGTCCGCGAGTCGCTGATCGAGTCCATGGACCATGAGGACCTGATCGCGGCCACCGGCACCATGGATGCCGATGAGATCGCCGATCTGGCTCCCGACTTGCCGGCGGGGATCATCACCGAAGTCCAGAAGGGTCTGACCGACGCGGAACGCGCGCAGCTCCTCGCAGCCATGGGCTATCCCGAAGACACCGTGGGCGCCATCATGGACTTCGACATGGTGCGCGTACGCGAAGACGTGACGCTGGAAGTCGTGCTGCGCTACCTGCGCCGCCTGCACGAGTTGCCGGACCATACGGACCAGATCTTCGTGGTGGATCGCAATGACCTGCTGCGCGGCACGCTGTCGTTGTCGCGGCTGCTGCTGAGCGAGCCGGACACGCTGGTGAGCACGGTGATGGAGCCGGACGTGCTGAGCCTGAACCCGATGGATCCGGACGCCGACGCCGCCAGCGCGTTCGAGCGCTACGACCTGGTCTCGGCGCCGGTGGTCGACGAACAGGGTCGGCTCATTGGCCGGGTCACCATCGATGAAGTCGTGGACGTGCTGCAGGAAGATTCGCAGGAGCAGCAGCTCTCGCGCGCCGGCCTGCAGGAAGAAGACATGTTCGCGCCGGCACTGTCGGCGCTGCGCAACCGGGCACCCTGGCTGCTCATCAATCTGTGCACCGCCTCGACAGCGTCCTTCATCGCTTCACGCTTCGAGGACACGGTCAGCCACATCGTCATCCTGGCCTTCCTGATGTCCATCGTGGCGGGAATCGGCGGGAACTCCGGCAACCAGACCATGACCATGATCATTCGGGCGATGGCCACGGGCCGTGTCACGGGCTCGAACCTGTGGCCGCTGGTCCGGCGCGAGCTGCAGGTGACCTTCATGGTGGGCGCCTGCGGCAGCCTGGTGGCTGCCACGTTCGCGTGGGTGATTTCGGGATCCTACGCGGTGGCCGGTGTGATGATGGCCGCCATGGTCGGCAACATGCTGATCGGGGCCGCGCTGGGGGTTCTCATCCCGCTGCTGCGGGATCGCTTCGGAAAGGACCCGGCCATGGGTTCGTCGGTATTGCTGACCTTCGCCACGGACTCGCTGGGTTTCTTTCTGTTCCTGGGCCTGGCGACGGTGTTCCTGCTATGAAGTGGTACGCCCCCAGAGGGCGCACCAATGCCCCCAAGCGGACTGCCGGCATCCCGCCCGGTCAATCGGGGAGGGGCCCGGTCAGATACGCGCGGCTGTTTAGGCCAGCCGCCCGTGGCAATGCTTGTACTTCTTGCCGCTGCCGCACGGGCAGGGATCATTACGCCCCACACGTGGATAGCCGCCGGGCGGCTCGGGCCGCCGGCCAATCACGGCGTCCGGGTCCTGATCCAGGCCTGGATCTTCGCCCCGCAGCGCCGCATCATAATCCGCGTGGTGATAGCGAACGTTTTCCAGCGCCGGCGCGGCGGGTTCCTCGACCTGGACCTGTTCGCGCGACTCGATCCGCACGGTCAGCAGCACCCGGATGGTCTCGGTGCGGATACGGTCCAGCATGTCTGAGAACAGGGTGAAGGCCTCGCGCTTGTAGGCCTGCTTGGGATCGACCTGAGCGTAGCCACGCAGATGGATACCCTGGCGAAGATGGTCCAGGGACGCCAGGTGGCTACGCCAGTTCGAATCCAGCGCCTGCAGGAGCACCGAGCGCTCGAACGGCTCCCAGCCCTCGCGTCCGACCAGATCGACCTTTTCCTGATAAAGGCGGCGCGCCTCGGCCACGACGCGGTCGTGCAGATCATCGTCCGTGAGATTGGGTTCCTTTTCGAGCATCTCGGCCAGCAGCATGGAGATGCTCCAATCCGATTCCAGCGCTGACTGCAGGCCAGGTACGTCCCACTGCTCTTCCATGGTTTCTTCAGGAATGTAGTGGCGGAACACCGAAGTGATCTCGGCATCGCGCAGATTGGCAATGGTATCGGCCACCGACTCCGACTCCAGGACCTCGTTGCGCTGGGCATAGAGCACCTTGCGCTGGTCGTTGGCGACGTCGTCGTATTCCAGAAGCTGCTTGCGGATGTCGAAATTCCGGGCCTCGACCTTGCGCTGTGCCGATTCGATGGAACGCGACACCATGCGTGCCTCGATGGGTTCACCCTCGGGCAGCTTCAGGCGCTCCATGATGGCACGCACGCGATCGCCAGCGAAAATCCGCATCAACGAATCTTCCAGCGACAGGTAGAAGCGTGATGAGCCAGGATCCCCCTGGCGGCCGGCCCGGCCGCGCAGCTGATTGTCGATACGGCGGGACTCATGGCGCTCCGTCCCGACGATACGCAGGCCACCGGCCTGCTTGACGGCCTCGTTGTCGGGCGCCCACTCGGCCCGGATCTGGGCGACCCGCGCTTCCTTGTCCTCGGCCGACAGATCGGCGTCCGCGTGCACCAGATCGATCTGCCTGTCCACACTGCCGCCCAGCACGATGTCGGTTCCGCGTCCAGCCATGTTGGTGGCGATCGTGATGTGCCCCGGCTTGCCAGCCTCAGCCACGATGACAGCCTCGCGTGCGTGCTGCTTGGCGTTGAGCACGTCGTGCGGCAGTCCCGCCTTTTTCAGCGCCTCGGACAGCCGTTCGGAATTTTCGATGCTGGTGGTGCCGACCAGAACGGGCTGGCCGCGCTTGTGGCAATCCACGATGTCGGCCAGGATGGCCTGGTACTTCTCGGCATCCGTCTTGAAGACCTGGTCGTTCTGGTCCTTTCGGACCATCGGCCGGTTGGTCGGGATGATCACGGTTTCCAGTCCGTAGATTTCCTGGAACTCGTAGGCTTCCGTATCCGCCGTCCCGGTCATCCCGGCCAGCTTGTCATACATGCGGAAGTAATTCTGGAACGTGATTGAGGCCAGCGTCTGATTCTCGTTCTGGATGTGCACGCCTTCCTTGGCCTCGACCGCCTGGTGCAGGCCGTCGGACCAGCGCCGACCCACCATCAGACGGCCGGTGAATTCGTCCACGATGATGACTTCATCGTTCTGCACCACGTACTGCTGGTCCCGATGGAACAGGCTGTACGCCCGCAGCGCCACCAGCAGGTGGTGGATGAGAGCGATATGGCGCGGATCATAGAGCGATTCGCCCTCGGGCAGAATGCCTCGCTCGACCATCATCTGCTCGGCCTTGATCTGCCCCGCTTCGGACAGGTGGACCTGCTGTGCCTTTTCGTCCACCCAGTAGTCGCCGTCGGGTTCGGGCTCATGCGGTTTGGGCTCTTCGGTCATGCGCGTCAAGAGTGGCGGGACCACATTCATGCGCACGTAGAGCTCGGTATTGTCCTCGGCCTGACCGGAAATGATGAGCGGCGTGCGCGCCTCGTCGATCAGGATGGAGTCCACCTCGTCCACGATGGCGAATGCCAGGCTGCGCTGACGCCGGTCGCCCGGGCGGTATTCCATGTTGTCGCGCAGATAATCGAAGCCGTACTCGTTGTTGGTGCCGTAGGTGATGTCGGCCTGATAGGCCGCGCGCTTTTCCTCGTTTTCCTGTTGCGGGACCACCACGCCGACGGTCATGCCCAGGAAGCCATAGAGGCGCCCCATCCATTCGGCATCCCGCCGAGCCAGATAGTCGTTCACGGTGACGACGTGCACGCCGCGGCCGTTGAGCGCATTCAGATAGACGGCCAGCGTGGCCATCAGCGTCTTGCCCTCGCCGGTCTTCATTTCGGCGATCTTGCCGTTGTGCAGCGCGATGGCGCCTATCATCTGCACGTCGAAGTGGCGCATGCCAAACACGCGCTTGCTGGCCTCGCGCACAACCGCAAAGGCCTCAGGCAACAGGGAGTTCAAGGATTTGCCGTCGGCGATGCGCTGACGGAACTCGCCCGTCTTGGCTTTCAGCTCGTCATCCGACAGGCCCTGCATGGCAGGCTCCAGCGCATTGATCTGCGCCACCTGTTTGCGATACTGCTTCAGCAGCCGGTCATTGCGGCTGCCGATGATTGTTTTGAGCAGAGAAACCATAAGTGTGTCGTCGCGGGGGGCCCGGCAATGGAGGGCCGGAGAATTGTCAGGTGCAACCGCCTACGCGATCACAGGTAAACGCTGCAGTTTAACGCAGCTATCAACCCCCCGCATGGCCGCCTTGGCCAGCACCCGCCAGGCGCGAGTCAGCCTGTACCGGCGGCGTCTCGTCCGCCCTCTGGACGAAGAGAGTGGGATCCAGCGGATAGTCCGCCGCCCGGACCTCGAAGTGGAGGTGCGTGCCGGTGGAACGCCCCGTACTGCCGACCCGGGCGATCAGATCGCCCTGCCGGACGACATCTCCCACCCGGACCAGCACGCGGGACGCATGCGCGTAGCGGGTGCGCAGGCCATTGCCGTGGTCGATTTCAACCATCCGGCCATACCCCGGCACAGGACCGGCCCGCACCACCATTCCACCTGAGGCCGCCCGGATCGCCGCCCCCCTGGGAGCCGCGAAGTCCAGCCCCTCGTGCATGGCGTACCGGCCGCTCACCGGGCTGCGGCGCCAGCCGAACGACGAACTCAGGTAGGGATAGTCCACGGGTGACTCCGTGGGGAGCCCCGCCCGCTGCCCCGACTGCTGCGAAAGCACGTCTCGCACGAGGGTGTAGGCGTCCTCCTGGGCGGTCAGGCGCTGCGTCAGCCGGTCGATGCGGCGCCCCAATCGTTCGGCAATGCCCATCCCCGCATCCGAGGACGCCGACGTGTTTCGAAACGCCGGGGCTGTCCCGGCAGTTACTGCTTTTCCGGCCGCCGGCGCAGCCGCGGCCAGCGGGTCCGGGACCAGTTCCGGCGCCGTGTACCGCAGTCCGGCCGCTTCGGCCACCCGCGCACCCAACGCCTCCATGGCCAGCAAACGGCCTTGCAGTTCGCCGACTCGGCCGGCCAGATCGGCGAGGCTTCCTTGCAGCCGTGCCGAATCATCCGACAGCCCCGAATGCACCCGTGACACCACGTCCGGCACGTTCTGCTGAGCCGACTGCCAGCCGGCCCCCGCCCACGCGGCGGCAGCCAGCGCCAGGCCGGCGACAGCCGCCACCAACCACACGCTAGAATGTGTCAGTGACAAGCTGCACTTAAGTCGCTTTGGAATTCGTCTCAACCAGAACCTCGCTCATGTCCAAATCAGCCTCCTTCCCGCGGTCGCGCCGGGCCGGTGTACAGGCCCTGGACTGGCTGGATCACCACCCCCAGGGATCAGATCTTCTGCAGACTGCCCACGAGCTGCTGGCGTTGCAGGCAGTATTGGCCGGTACGCTGCCCGCCGCGCTCGCACGTCGCATTCAGGTGGCTCAACGGAATGGGACGGAACTGACCGTCATGGTGCCCGGACCGGCTCACGCAGCCCGGCTGCGCCAGATGACACCAGCGATCGCCCAAAGGCTGCAGCAGTCCGGTTGGCCCATTGAACGGATTGTCGTCCGGATCGACGCCCGGGCGGCCGTTGGCGGGGCACAAAAGCCACTGAGGGAATTCCAGCCCTTGGGACCGGAAGCGCTGCGCTCGTTCGAAACGTTGAGCGGCCAGGTGGCACCGGGTCCCCTGGCGGATGCCATCCGCCGGCTGCTCAACCATCACGGGCGTTGAAGCCACCCGCAAGGAAGATCAGGCCAGCTTCCAGTCGCGGGTATACGCGGCAGGCGCAAGTTCCGGGGACTCGTAGGTGATGACTTCCCAGCAGTCCTGCTGCGCCAACAGCGCGCGCACAAGCTGGTTGTTCAGGCCATGTCCCGACTTGCAGGCGGAATAGCGGGCCACCAGCGGTTTGCCCGCGAGATACAGGTCGCCGATGGCATCCAGGATCTTGTGCTTCACGAATTCATCGTCGTAACGCAGGCCATCGGCATTCAGGACACGGTACTCGTCCAGGACGATGGCATTGTCCAGGCTGCCGCCGCGCGCGAGACCCATGGACCGTAGCGCCTCGACTTCGCTAACAAAACCGAAGGTACGTGCCCGCGCAATGGTCTTGACATAGGAATCGCGCGCGAAATCGACCTCGGCCACATTGGCCGTGGCATTGATGGCCGGGTGGCGAAAATCAATGGCGAACGACAGCGCAAAACCATCGTATGGTTCCAGCCGGGCCCACTTCATCGCAGGACCTTCGCCCTCGCGGACTTCCACGGGCTTGAGCACACGCAGGAAGCGCTTGGGCGCGGACTGTTCCAGCAACCCGGCGCTGCGCAACAGGTACACGAACGTCCCGGCGCTGCCATCCATGATGGGGACTTCTTCGGCGTCCAGATCCACATGGAGATTGTCCACCCCCAGACCGGCCAGCGCCGACATCAGGTGCTCCACGGTCGAGACGCGCACCGAACCCTGTTGCAGGACCGATGCCAGGCGCGTATCGCCGACCGCGTCGGCACGCGCCGGAAGGTCGACGATCTCGGGCAGATCCACACGGTGGAACACGATGCCCGTGTTGGGTTCCGCCGGGCGCATGGTGATTTCCACACGCCGTCCGGAATGGAGACCGACGCCCTTGGTGGAAATGACCTGCTTGAGGGTGCGCTGTAAGAGCATGGAATGATTTGTTCTGAAAGGCAGACTCACGAGGCTGGCGCGAGCCGCCAGAATCGAGTCATTGTAACCGCTCTGAGGGTTTTCCACGAGACGTTCACGAAGGTTTGCGTATCAAACCGTCAACGGCGTACCGCTGATACGCGAAGACGCGCACACCCCCAGGGGCAGGGGTATGCGCGTCAGACGCCAGGCTGCGGACCCGCAGCCTCACTGTGAGGGCCTACGAAGGCCGACGCTGAAGATCAGTCTGCCTGCTTGCGCAGAAAGGCCGGGATATCGAAGTGTTCCATACCCGCTCCCTCCAGGGCGCGAACCTGCGCCGTGGCGCTCGCATTGCCACGATGCCGGATCACTGAAGGAACATCCGTACCCGCGAAATCACGGCCACCGACCACGGGCATGTTGTCCGTCCCGTTGCGCTGCACCTCGGCGTTGCTGGACACCAGTTGAGGCCGATTGAGGTTCGCCCCCAGACCCGTCGCCACGACCGTCACCCGCAGGTTCTCGCCCATGGCTTCTTCGTAGGCCGTGCCGAAGATGACAGTTGCATCTTCAGACGCATAGCTGCGAATGGTTTCCATGATTTCGCGCGTCTCACGCATCTTCAGAGTGCGGCTGGCAGTGATGTTCACCAGAATGCCCCGGGCTCCATGCAGATCCACACCTTCCAGCAGCGGGCAGGCAATGGCCTGTTCGGCCGCAACCCGGGCACGGTCGGTCCCGGCCGCCACAGCCGTCCCCATCATGGCCTGGCCCTGCTCGCCCATGATGGTCTTGACGTCCTCAAAGTCCACATTCACATTGCCTTCCACGTTGATGATTTCGGCAATGCCTGCGCAAGCGTTGTGGAGCACGTCATCGGCGGCGCGGAAGCAATCTTCCTGCGTTGCATCCTCATCCATCAGTTCATACAGGTTCTCGTTCAGCACGACTACCAAGGAATGCACATGCCGCGACAGCTCGCGGATACCTTCTTCGGCCAGCCGCATGCGCTTGTTGCCCTCGAAGATGAACGGCTTGGTCACCACACCCACCGTCAGAATGCCCAGCTCCTTGGCCACTTCGGCCACCACCGGACCTGCACCGGTACCCGTGCCGCCGCCCATGCCGGCCGTGATGAACACCATGTGTGCACCCGTCAGAGCCGCGCGAATTTCCTCACGAGCCGTTTCCGCCGCGGCTCGTCCCTGTTCCGGCTTGGCGCCGGCCCCCAGGCCTGTCCTGCCCAGGCGAATCTGCACCGGCGCCTCGCTGGTGACCAACGCCTGTGAATCCGTGTTGGCGCAAATAAACTCCACGCCCTGGACCCCCGAATGAATCATGTGCGCCACGGCGTTGCCGCCCGCACCCCCCACGCCGACGACCTTGATCACGGTGCCATTGCGGCTGGTATCCAACATTTCGAAATTCATCATGTCTGACTCCCTCACGTACTGAAAAACGGAACAACTTCCCCTGAAAAAATTCATGACCGGCCCCCTCCGCCCAAGGCTTCCACCCCGGACAACTGCCTCGCGGCAGTCTGGCTAGTTCATGAACCACTCCTTCATGCGTGCCAGAATGGACTTCACCGCTCCTTTCTGTTGCGCAACCTTGCGGCCGCGGGCGCGCTGCATGCGCGCCTCGGTCAACAAACCCATTACCGTCGCAAAGCGCGGATTGCGCATCACGTCGGACAAACTTCCTTCGTACATCGGGACCGCCACCCGGACGGGCTTGAGAAACACGTCTTCGGCCAGCTCCACGATGCCAGGCATGAGCGCCGTGCCACCCGTCAGCACCACCCCTGAGGCCAGCAGTTCCTCGTATCCAGATTCCCGGACGACCTGCTGCACGAAACCGAACAACTCTTCCAGGCGCGGCTCGATCACCGCCCCCAGGGCCTGGCGCTTGACGCTACGATTCGGACGATCGCCCAGGCCGGGCACCTCGATCATCTCCTCGGCATCCACCAGCACCTGCTTGGCAATGCCATAGCGCAGCTTGATTTCTTCCGCATCCGGCGTGGGCGTGCGCAACATGGCTGCAATGTCGCTGGTCACTTGGTCCCCGGCGATCGGGATGACAGAGGTATGCCGGATGGCGCCGCCCGTGTAGATGGCGACGTCCGTGGTCCCGCCGCCGATGTCCACCAGAACGACGCCCAGTTCTTTCTCGTCCACCGTCAGGCTGGACAGGCTGGAGGCCAGCGGCTGCAGGATCAGATCCTGCACTTCCAGTCCACAGCGGCGCACGCACTTGACGATGTTCTGGGCGGCGCTGACCGCACCGGTCACGATATGGACGCGGACTTCCAGACGCATGCCGCTCATGCCGATGGGTTCACGAATATCTTCCTGCGCATCGACGATGAACTCCTGCGTCAGGACATGCAGCACCTGCTGGTCGGTCGGGATGTTCACGGCCTTCGCAGTCTCGATCACGCGCGCGACATCGGTGGCTGTGACCTCTTTGTCCTTGACCGCCACCATGCCACTGGAGTTGAAGCTCGTGATGTGGCTGCCCGCAATCCCCGTGTAGACCTCGCGGATCTTGCAATCGGCCATGAGCTCCGCCTCTTCGAGCGCCCGCTGGATGGAGTTGACGGTGGATTCGATACTGACCACCACCCCCTTGCGCATGCCTTCGGACTCGTGCTGTCCCAGCCCGAGTACTTCGAACCCCCCGTCCGGCAGGATCTCGGCGACGACGGCCACCACCTTGCTGGTGCCGATATCGAGTGCAACGATCAGGTCTTTGATGTCACGGGTCATGGTTTGGTCGTGGAAGCGTGGTTTTCGGGGGCCAGGGTGATGGCAAATCCATTCGGGTAGCGCAGGTCTGCGCTGGCAATCAGGCGGGTGCCCAGACGCCGGGTCAGTTCCGGCCAGGCGCGCACGAAGCGCTCGATACGCGCAGCAAACGGCAGAGCCCCCGAACGGCCATGGGGATCCGTGGTATCGGCCGCAGGATCGCGGCCGAGCGTCAGATGAACACCGTCCGAAAGCGTGACTTCCCACGCATAGCGCGGCGTCAGTGTTGCTTCGTGCACACTCAGGCCCAGCGGGGCAAACCAGCGGGCGATCTCGGCGTAGCGTTGAACGACCAGGCGTTCCGAGCTGGCCGGACCATTCAACTGCGGCAGATTCATGTCATCGGGCAACTCGCCCCGATTCGCCGTAAAGGCCTCACCCCAGGTGTTGATCATCTGATTTTCATTCCAGTACGCCAGCGGCTGCTCTTCCTCGATGCGCACACGCAACGTGGCCGGCCAGACGCGCTGGACGGAGGCGTGCCGGACCCATGGCGTGGTTTCGATCATGTGACGCACCTGGGTCAGATTGACCAGGAAGAAGTTGCCCTGGACACGACCGGCCAGCGCCGTCTGCAAGCTCAGCGGTGTGACGTACTGCAGGCCGGAATTCGAAAGTGGCGCAATCTCGATACGTTTGATGGCGAAATAGGGGCGCCGGATGGTCCACATGAGCGCGCCCGCCACAATGGCCAACACTGCCAGCAACGCCAGCAGATTGGCGATCAGGTTGGTGAGGCGGGCTTCCGCAAACACGTCCGGGGCTCCTCAATGTCCGGCGGGGGCGCGCACTTTGCAGCGCGCCGTCGCCAGGATTTCCACACACAGGCGGCCATAGCTCATGCCTGCGGCCTTGGCCCCCATGGGGACCAACGAATGACCCGTCATGCCGGGTGATGTGTTCATCTCCAGTAGCCAAGGACGATTCTGATCATCCAGCATGATGTCGGCGCGCCCCCATCCTTCGCAGCCCAGCACACGGTAGGCCTCCTCGGACAGGGTCTGCACCTGGCGCGTCAGCGCCGGATCCAGATCGGCCGGGCAGTGATACTGGGTCTCGTTGGACACATACTTGTGCTCGTAATCGTAGTTACCCTGCGGCGCCACGATCTCGATCACCGGCAGGGCGCGCGTTCCCGCACCCGCTCCCAGGATGGGAACTGTCAGCTCGCGCCCCCGGATGAACTGCTCAGCCAGCACCTGGTCGTCGAAGCGGCACGCCAGGGCATGCGCCGGCGCAAGCTGATCAACCACATCCACACGCATCACGCCCAGCGTCGAGCCTTCGTGCGGCGGCTTGATGATGAGCGGCAGCCCCAGATCATCGGCCAATCCGCGCGGGTCGGCATTGCAATCCAACGTCGCGAAGCGCGGCGTGGGCAACCCGTGATGCAGCCAGACCCGCTTGGTGGCGATCTTGTCCATCGCCAGGCACGACGCCAGCGGACCGCTGCCGGTATACGGGATGTGGAGCAACTCCAGCGCACCCTGGATGGTGCCGTCTTCGCCGTACCGCCCGTGCAGGGCAATGAATACCCGGTCGAAGCGTTCGTCTGCAAGCTCGGCCAGGCTGCGGACGCCGGTGTCGAACAGATGGGCATCCACACCTTGCTCACGCAGGGCCTTGCAGACCCCAGCACCCGACATCAGGGAAACGTCACGCTCGGCAGAACTACCGCCGTACAGGACCCCGACACGCCCAAAGGACGGCTTCATAGCGGCCTCCCGAGCTGAACCGGGACCCGGCTGATGGACCCGGCTCCCATGATCACGACTACATCACCATCGCGCACGAACTCGCGAATCGCGTCCGCCATGTCGGCCACGTCCTCGACAAACACGGGTTCGACCTTGCCGGCCACGCGCAGGCCGCGCGCCAGCGACCGGCCATCGGCAGCCACCAGCGGCGGCTCACCGGCCGGATAAACCTCGGTCAGCAACACCGCATCCGCCGAGCTCAGCACGCGGACGAAATCCTCGAAACAATCCCGTGTCCGGGTATAACGATGCGGCTGGAAGGCGAGCACGATCCGGCGATCCGGCCAGGCGCCCCGCGCCGCGGCCAGCGTGGCCGCCATCTCCGCGGGGTGGTGCCCGTAATCGTCGATCACCGTATAGGTTCCGCCACCCTGCGCCGCGGACACAGGGAAGGTCCCCACTTGGGTGAAACGCCGGCCAACCCCGCGAAACTGCGTCAGGGCCTCCAGGATCGCCTCGTCGGCCACACCGAGCTCGGTGGCCACGGCGATGCTCGCAAGCGCATTGAGGACATTGTGACGACCAGGCAGGTTGAGCCTGACGGCCAGCGGCGGCAGTGCGCCATCGGGACCCTGGCGCTCAGCCACGAAGCGCATCGCGGTCCCGTCCGTATGGATGTCATGCGCCCGCACTTGGGCCGGCGTATCGATACCATAGGTCGTGATGGAACGCGACACGAAGGGCACGATCTCGCGCACGTTCGGATCGTCCATACACAGAATGGCGCTGCCGTAGAACGGCAGCCGGTGCGTGAACTCGACGAAGGCGCTCTTCAGGCGCGCGACATCGTGCCCGTAGGTGTCCATGTGGTCCAGGTCGATATTGGTAATGATGGCCGTGACTGGCAGCAGATTCAGAAACGATGCATCGGACTCGTCCGCCTCGACGACGATGTAGTCCCCCTGACCCAGACGCGCATTGGCATCCGCCGCGTTCAGGCGCCCGCCGATCACGAAGGTGGGATCCAGGCCACCGGCTGCCAGCACGCTGGCCACCAGGCTCGTGGTGGTGGTCTTGCCGTGAGTACCGGCCACCGCGATCCCGAGCTTCAGGCGCATCAGCTCGGCCAGCATCAGTGCGCGCGGCACCACCGGCACATGCGCGGCGCGCGCGGCCAGCGCCTCGGGATTGTCAGCGCGGATGGCGCTGGACGTGACGATGGCGCCCGCACCCGCGATGTGCTCCGCCGCATGGCCGATCATGATTCGCGCACCGAGCGACGCCAGGCGCTGAGTCACCGGCGTTTCCTGGATGTCCGACCCGCTCACGACATAGCCCTGGTTGAGCAGGACCTCGGCGATGCCGCTCATCCCGGAGCCGCCGATGCCGACAAAATGGATATGATGAATTCTGTGCTTCACGCCGGTTCCTTCTGGGTATGGACGCACGCCTCGGCAATCAGCCGCGCGGCATTCAAACAAGCCTGCCCGTGGGCGCGAACGGCCACCGACGCCAGCTCGGCACGCTGGCGCGCCATGAACCATGCGGCCAGCGTCGACGCATCGAGATCCGCTTGCCGCATCATCCAGCCCGCTCCCCCGTCTGACAGATAACGTGCATTGGCTGTCTGGTGATCATCGATGGCATGCGGCAGCGGGATGAACAGCGCGGCCACGCCGACGGCGGCGACCTCAGCCACCGTCATGGCCCCCGCTCGGCAAATCACCAGATCGGCTGCCGACAGCGCCTGGGCCATGTCATCGATGAAAGGCGTGACCTCCGCGCGCACAGACAGGCGATCATAGATCTGCCGCACCGACTCAGCATGCTGTTGCCCCGCCTGGTGCAGCACATGGGGCCGCTGCGGTTCCGGCAGCCGTGCCAGCGCCTCGGGCACCAGGGCATTGATCCGGGCTGCCCCCAGGCTGCCGCCCAGCACCAACAGCTGCAACGGCCCCTGCCGCCCGGCATAGCGCTGTGCAGCCGGCTGGGCGCCGGCGAGGGCCGCGCGCACCGGGTTACCCACCATCTCGGCACCCGGCAGCGTACCGGGAAATCCTTCCAGCACGCGGGTCGCCAGGCGCGCCAGCCAGCGGTTGGCGGTTCCCGCCACGGCATTCTGTTCATGCACTACCAGCGGAATGCCCAACCACCGCGCCATCAAACCGCCCGGAAAAGCCGCATAGCCCCCCATGCCCAGCACGACGTCGGGCCGCAGACGCTTGAGCAGGCGGCGCGCCTGTGCGCAGGCGGCTGCCAGCGTGCAAGGCAGCTTCAGGAGAGTCAGCAGACCTTTACCCCGGACCCCACCGAAACGTAGGGGCAACAGCTCGATGCCATGTGCCGGCACCAGCCGTCCCTCCATCCGGTCGGGATTGCCCAGCCAGAGGATCCGCCATCCCAGGTCGCGCAGCACTTCGGCCACGGCCAGCCCCGGCATGATGTGCCCGCCGGTTCCGCCCGCCATGACAAGGATGGTGCGTTGCGTCATCGCCGCTTCCCCCTCATCATGCAACGGGTCTCGTAATCCACGCGCAGCAGGATAGCCACGGCCACCAGATTCATCACAATGCCCGAACCGCCATAACTCACCAGCGGGAACGTCAGTCCCTTGGTCGGCAACAACCCCAGGCAGACGCCCACGTTGATGAAGGCCTGGACACCAAACCAGAGCGCCACGCCCTGAGCCACCAGGCCATCGAAGACGCGCTCCAGGACCATCGCCTGGCGTGCAATCTCGAACCCACGCAGCACCACATAGGCAAACACGGCCAGCAGGCAGAGCACGCCCACGAAACCCAGCTCCTCACCGATCACCGCCACGATGAAGTCGGTGTGCGCCTCCGGCAGGTAATGCAGCTTCTCGACGCTGGCGCCCAGCCCGACCCCGAACCACTCACCGCGACCTAAAGCGATCAGCGAGTGCGAGAGCTGATACGCGCTGCCGTAGGCATTGTCCGGATTCCAAGGATCCAGATATACGAAAATGCGTTCACGACGCCAGGGCGACGCCCAGATGAGCATCAGGAAACTCCCCATCACGATGCCCAGCAGTGTGGTGAACAGCTTCAGATTGATGCCGCCGATGAACAGAATGCCCACGGCGACGGCACCGATCACGATGAAGGCCCCCAGATCGGGCTCCAGCAACAGCAGCAGCCCCACCATGGCCAGCGCCAGCGCCATCGGCAGGAAGCCGCGCAGGAAACCCTGCAGATGGGCCTGCTTGCGCACCACATAGTCGGCCGCGTACAGCACCACCACCAGCTTCATGAATTCCGAAGACTGGAAGTTCAGCGGGCCCAACGGAATCCACCGGCGGGCGCCATTGACTTCGCGCCCGATCCCCGGGACCAAAACCACCACCAGCGTCAGCAGCGCCACGGCAAACAGCGGCAGCGCGACCTTTTGCCAGACTTTCATGGGTACGCTGGCGGTGAACAGCGCCGCGACCAGGCCCACCAGGATGAAGACGCCGTGCCGGCCGACGAAATAGAAGCGCCCGTAGCTTTCGTAGCGGGGACCGTCGGCCAGCGCGATCGACGCCGAATACACCATCAGCAGACCGAACAGCACCAAGGCCACGACCGCGACGATCACCCCCACGTCCACGCTGGGCATGGTAGTGCGCCCAGGACGCACGGTGTTCAGGCTGGATGTCAGGCCGCCGAGCATGCTCATGCCACCTCCCCGCGCTCGATGGCCATCTCGCGCACGGCCGCCACAAAACAGGCGCTGCGATGCGCATAGTTGCGGAACATGTCCATGCTGGCGCAGGCTGGCGACAACATGACCGCGTCCCCGGGCTGAGCGAGCGCCATGCCGCGTTCCACAGCCTGCTCCAGCGTCCCGCACGACTCCAGCGCTACACCGGTATCGGCCAGCGCTGCGGCAATGCGGGGGCCATCCTCGCCAATCAGCAGCACAGCGCGGGCATGGTCATGCACGGCAGCCGCCAGCGGCGAAAAATCCTGACCCTTGCCCAGACCGCCCGCAATCAGCACCACCGGCCGCCCTTGACCCTGCAGGGCTGCCAGGGTGGCGCCCACGTTGGTCCCCTTGCTGTCATCGATGAAATCGACCCCGGCGACCGTGCGGATCAGCTCCGTCCGGTGCGCCTCGCCGCGATACTCGCGCAAGGCATGCAGCATGGGGGCCCACGGCAAGTCCAGGGTCGCGCCCAGAGACAGCGCCGCCAGCGCATTCAAGGCATTGTGCCGACCGCGAATCTGCAGGGCATCCGCCGGCATCAGCAACTGGAGGCGACCCGGTGCGCGGTGCACGACGTCCGCCGGCTTCCTGCGGGCGTGCGGCGATGCCACCGCTTCCGGCTCGGACGGCTGAGCCCGCGCCAGCCACGTCAGGCCCTGCTGCACATGAAGCCCCAGATCGTCGGCCAGCACCGGGGCATCACCGCCGAAGCTGCGCACCTGATCGGCGGCCAGATCATCCACCATGGCCCGAACCCAGGCATCGTCCCGGTTGACCACCGCCACGCGCGCCATCCGCAGCAGCCGCGCCTTGGCCGCGGCATAGGCCTGCATGCTCCCATGCCAGTCCAGATGATCCTGGGTCAGATTCAGCACCACGGCGACGTCGGGCGCCAGAGTGGTCGTCGACTCCAGCTGGAAGCTGGACAGTTCCAGGACCCAGACCTCAGGCAGATCGTCGTGAGCCAGGGCGTCCTGCAGGCTGCTCAGTGCAGCCGGACTTATATTGCCCGCCGCGCGCACGCGGCGCCCGCAAGCCTCGACCAGATGCCGGGTCAGCGAAGTCACCGTGGTCTTGCCGTTGGTGCCGGTCACGGCGGCCACCAGCGGCGCATAGCCCTGCGGACGCAGATCCGAGAGCGCGCGGGCGAAAAGCTCGATTTCTCCCAGCACCTCGATCCCGCGCTCATGCGCGGCAGCCAGCAAGTCCGACACCGGCGCACGACGCGGATTCAGCCCCGGACTGAGCACCAGGGTATGGACGCCATCCAGGGCGCCGCTGACCAGCGCATCCGGCCCCAGATGCAGATCGGCGGAGATCTGCGCGGCTTTCAGAGCTTCCAGACCGGCCGGCTGGACACGCGTATCGAGTACCCGCAGCGATGCCCCATGCGCTGCACACCAGCGCGCCGCAGCGACGCCGGTCTCTCCCAACCCCAGGATCAGGGTCAGGCCATCGCGCCGCACGGAGGGGAATGAGTAACGTTCGGTCATCGCAGTTTCAGGCTCGACAGCCCGATCAGCACCAGCATCATGGTGATGATCCAGAAACGGACCACCACCTGGGTTTCCTTCCAGCCGCCCACTTCGAAATGATGGTGCAGCGGCGCCATCCGGAAGATGCGCCGGCCTTCGCCATAGCGCCTCTTGGTGTATTTGAACCAAGACACCTGCAGCATCACCGACAGGGTCTCGACCACGAACACCCCGCCCATGATGAACAACACGATTTCCTGGCGCACGATCACGGCGATGGTTCCCAAGGCGCCACCCAGCGCCAGCGCACCGACGTCGCCCATGAAGACCTGTGCCGGATAGGTGTTGAACCACAGGAACGCCAGACCCGCGCCAGCGAGCGCCGCACACAGCACCATCAGCTCGGATGCGCCAGGAATATACGGGAACAACAGGTAGCGAGAGTAGTCCACGCGCCCCACGACGTAGGCGAATATACCCAGCGCGGTCCCCACCATGACCGTCGGCATGATGGCCAGGCCGTCCAGGCCATCGGTCAGGTTCACGGCGTTGCTGGACCCCACGATCACCAGCCAGGTCAGGATCACGAAGCCGAAGACGCCCAGCGGGTAGCTCACGGTCTTGAAGAACGGGACGATAAGGTCGGCGCGCGTCGGCAGCGGCATGGAGAAGCCGCTCATCACCCAGTCCCGGAACAGCGGCCACAGATCAGCATTGGCGGGCGCGGCCACGGCAAAACTCAGGTACACGGCAGCGACGGCGCCGATCAACGCCTGCCAGCAGAACTTCTGTCGGGCCGGCATGCCCTCCGGATCATGATGCACGACCTTGCGATAATCATCCGCCCAGCCGACCCAGCCAAAACCGAAAGTCACCAGCAACACCACCCAGACGAAACGATTGGTCCAGTCGGCCCACAGCAGCGTGCTGATGCCGATGGAAATCAGGATGAGGGCGCCACCCATGGTGGGCGTACCGTTTTTCTGCAGATGGGATTGCGGACCATAGCTCCGCACGGCCTGGCCGATCTTCATCTCCGTCAGGCGGCGGATCAGCCAGGGCCCGGCGAGCAAACCGATTGCCAGCGCTGTCGCACACGCCAGCAGCGCACGGAACGTAATGTATTCCACGACCCCGAAGGCGCGGAAATGTTCGTCGGACAGCCAGCGGGCCAGTTCAAGCAGCATGGTCGTCCTCGCTGATGGATGCGCCTGCCAGCAGCGCGAGAACCACGCGCTCCATATGCATGCTGCGAGAACCCTTCACCAGAATGTGGCCGGGCCGTGCGGCCAGCACGGCCGGCAGCAGCGCCTCCAGCGTCTCGAACGCCTGAGCGCCAGGCCCGAATGCGCGGGCCGTGGCGCGTGAAGCGGCGCCCAGCGTCAGCAGCACCTCCAGGCCCTTCTGCCGGGCATAAACGCCGACTTCTTCGTGCATGGACGGCCCCTGGTCGCCAACTTCGGCCATGTCGCCCAACACCAGGACGCGTCGGCCGTCCAGACCAGCCAACACATCGATGGCGGCACGCACGGAATCCGGGTTGGCGTTGTAGGTATCGTCGATGAGCTGGAATCCGTCGGCCAGCAGCCGGGGCTGCATGCGCCCGCCGACCGGAGCGAAACCCGTCAGCCCGGCGACAATGGCGTTCTCCGGTGCCCCGGCCACCCAGGCGCAGGTCGCCGCCGCCAGTGCATTGTGCAGATTGTGCCGCCCCGGCGCGTGGAGCACGACCTGCACGGCCTCGCGGCCCAGGTGCAGCTGGAATTCCGTCAGATCGGTACCGGCATGGACTTGCGTAGCGCGCACGTCGGCCTGTCCGGAAAACCCGAAACGGCGAACCGTACGCGCCCCAGCCAGCTCCCGCCATACCCCCGAATGGGCGTCATCCTCCGGGAAGACAGCCACACCAGTAGCCGGCAGGGACTCGATGACGGACCCGTTCTCGCGGGCAACCGCCTCGACGCTGGCCATGAATTCCTGATGCTCGCGCTGCGCGTTGTTGACCAACGCAACCGTGGGCTGCGCAATCGCGGACAGCACAGCAATCTCGCCGGGGTGATTCATCCCCAGTTCCAGCACGGCCGCCCGGTGCGAAGGACTCAGCCGCAGCACGGACAGTGGTACGCCAATCTCGTTATTGAAATTGCCCCGGGTCGCCAGGCGGCCCTCTTCACCCAGCCAGGCAGCCAGGATCGCACTGATCATTTCCTTGGTCGTCGTCTTGCCATTGCTGCCGGTGACCGCAATGACCGGGAGCGTGTACAGGCCGCGCCAGGCCCTAGCCATACGCTGCAGCGCCTGCCGGGTATCGCCCAGCACGATCTGGGTCAGCGTGCTGCCGGCCACGGGGTGCGCCACGATGGCCGCGCGGGCACCCGCCCGCTGCGCCGTATCCAGATAGTCGTGACCGTCGAAGCGCTCACCCTGCAGCGCCAGAAACAGATCGCCCGGTTGCAGGCTGCGCGTATCCGTGGACAGCCGGACGCCAGCCTGCCAGGTCAGCGCCAAGCGGGCCCATTCGCGGTCATCGAAGGGGCTGCGCACATGCTGGACTTCCTGGTAGGTTTCGTGACCCTTGCCAGCCAGCAGAACGACATCCCGATCGCCAGCCTGCCAGACGGCGTCCAGGATCGCACACACCCGGTCGACCTCGATCCGCGGTCGCTGGGACATGCCGGCCACAATGGCCTCGATGATGTCCTCCGGAACCTCCGTGCGGGGATTGTCCGTGGTGACGATCACCGCATCCGCCAACTGTGCGGCGGCCGCTCCCATGAGCGGCCGCTTGCCCGTGTCGCGGTCTCCGCCGCAACCAAATACGCACATGAGCTGGCCGCCACGCTCCCGTGCAACAGGCCGCAGGGCCGTCAGGACCCGCTCCAGGGCGTCGGGCGTATGCGCATAGTCCACCACCACCAGCGGCTGAGGACGGGAAGCGCTTGTGCCAGCCAATCCGTTAACTACCTGCAGGCGCCCTGGCACTGGATGCAACACGGACAAGGCCCGCGCGATGCGGCTCAACCCCCAGCCCAGCTCGCGCAGGACCCCCGCCACCAGCAGCAGGTTGGAAACATTGTGTTCGCCGACCAGTCGCGTCAGGATCTGCGCACTGCCATCAGGCGTCACCAATTTGAAGACCAGACCGTCCATCCCGTGCTGCAAGTCTTCAGCGCGAAACGGCACCGTCGAGGCAGCCTTCAGGCTATAGCCCACCCGATGTCCGGACGGAGCCTTCCCCGCCAACAGTTCGGCACCAGCCGCGTCATCGGCGTTGATGACGGCACCGCGCATCCCTGAACGCTCAAAGAGCAGGAACTTGGCCTGCTTGTAACGCTCCAGGGTCCCGTGATAGTCCAGATGATCGCGGGTCAGGTTGGTGAACCCGGCAACCTGGATCCGTATACCGTCGAGCCGCCCCTGCTCCAGACCAATGGACGAGGCTTCGACGGCCGCCGCCACTCCGCCGGCACGAGCGATGGCCGCCAGGCTGCGATGCATCGTCAGCACGTCCGGCGTCGTCAGGACACCGCCCAGATTGCTGCCGTCCGGAAGCGTGACGCCCAGGGTCCCCACCGTTCCGCACGGCATGTCCTCGGAATTGAGCGCGTCGGCGATCCAGCGGACCGTGGACGTCTTGCCATTGGTGCCCGTGACCGCCATCACCGTCAGTGCATCCGAAGGCCGCCCATACCAGAGGTGCGCGATCTCACCCAGTGCAGCCGGCAGGTCCGGCACGACCAGCACCGGTACCTGATCCGGCAGCGGCTGATCGCCACCGGCCGCCACCACGATGGCGGCCGCACCAGCGGCCACGGCGGCCAGCATGTAGGCACGACCATCGGCCCCAATGCCCGGGCAGGCAAAAAACACATCGCCGGAGCGGATCTGGCGCGAGTCCAGACAGAGGTCGGCGTGACGATCGACCCGCTCATCCAGCCAGGTCATGATATCCAGGATAGTCATCGTTCGTGTCCCCCCCGATCCGCCACGGCCACCAGCGAATCCACGGGGGCATCCGGCCGCACCCCGAGACGGCGCAGGGTGCTCGAAACAATATCGGAAAATACGGGTGCGGCTACGCGGCCGCCATAATACCCCCCCGTACTGGGTTCATCGATGGAAACGGCCACTACAATGCGAGGATTTGAAACAGGGGCGAATCCGACGAACGATCCGCGATACTTCGTCTTGCTGTATTGGCCGTTGACGATCTTGCGCGCCGTCCCGCTCTTGCCAGCCACCCGGTAGCCCTGCACCTGGGCCAGCTTGGCGCCATCAGGGCCCGCAGCGGCCTCCAGGAAGGAGCGCATGATGCTCGTGACCTGTGGGGAATAGACCTGGGTGCTGGTCGGCTTGCCGTCACGCCGCAGCAGCGACAGAGACACCATGTCACCATCTCGTGCAAATGCCGTATAGGCGTGGGCGATCTGAATCAGCGAGACGGACAAACCGTAACCGTAGGCCATGGTGGCCCGCTCGATGGCGCGCCAGCGCTGCCAGGGCCGCAGCCGGCCAGCCGCCATCCCCGGAAAGTTGGTCTGCGGGACGCGGCCGAACCCGAGTTGCGAGAACTTCGTCCACATGTCGCGTGACGAGAGCAGCTCCGAAATCATGGTCATGCCAACATTGCTCGAATGCTGGATGATGCCCCCCACAGTCAGCGTCCCAAAATGGCCCACATCGGAAATCAGGGCTCCCTGGTAGCGATAGCGGCCATTCCCGGTATCAAACAGCGTCTTGGTCGTGATCTTGCCCTCATCGAGCGCCAGCGACGCCGTGAAAGGCTTCATGATGGAGCCCGGCTCGAAAGTGTCGGTCATCACACGGTTGCGCAGCGCGGGGCCGGTCCGCTGCGCCATATCGTTTGGATCATAGGAAGGCAGATTCACCATGGCCAGCACTTCACCGGTACGGGAATCCACCACGATCGCGGCGCCACCCTTGGCCTGGTGTGCGTCGATGGAGGCCTTGAGGGCGGTATATGTGTCGAACTGGATGCCGGCATCGATGGAAAGCTGCAGATTCTGACCGTCCACTGCCGGCACCGCCGCCTGCACGTCCTCCACCACCCGCCCGAGCCTGTCCTTGATCACGCGCCGGGAGCCCGGCTGCCCCGACAGGCGGTCGTTGAAAGCCAGCTCGACCCCTTCGATCCCGCGATCCTCGACGTTGGTGAAGCCGATGACGTGCGCCATGACCTCGCCTTCTGGATAGATGCGCCGCGACTCCGTCAGCTGCTGCACCCCCGGGATTTTCAGCTGGCGAATCTGCTCAGCCACGCTGAGCGGAACCTGCCGCTGCAAATACACGAAATTCTTGTCCGCGTCATGGGTGCGCTGCTCGATATCGCGCACGTCCACCCCTAGCAGTTTCGCCAGCTGCGTGATCTGGTCGGGAGTCGCCTTGTGAAAATCCTCGGGGATGACCCAGATCGCCTTGGCGGGGACGCTGGATGCCAGCACCACCGAGCCACTGCGGTCGAAGATTTTGCCGCGCGTAGCCTGCAGCACCAGCGTGCGCTCATAGCGACGCTCGCCCTGACGCTGCAGGAATTCGTTGGAGAGGATCTGGACGCTGAGCGCCTTGGCCACCAGGGCGAAAAACGCCAGCCCCAGCACGATCAGAACCAGGCGGGCACGCCAGAACGACGGCCTGGAGGACAGCACCGGACTCCTATGGAAACCAAACCGCTTCATGGCTGGCCTCCTGTTTTGCCGGGTTGCGCCGGCGCAGCGGATTCCTGCAGATAGATGGTGCGCCCGGGCGTCACCGGAACCAGATGCAGTTCGGTCCGCGCCAGAGCGTCGATGCGCGCATTGCGGGCGAGTTCCGCCCGATCGAGCTGCAATCGCCGCCAGTCGACATCCAACTCATGAGCCTGGGACCTGAGGCGCTCCGATGCCACGAACAGCTCGCGAGTCTGGAATCTCAGCGTCACCAGCGAGATGGCCGACGTCATGAGCACCAGGGTCAAGAACAGGGCCAGGCGGATCATCGATGCCCCCTGTGCCCCGTCGCACGGCCCGACTGACCCGGCCGATGGACCAGCGCACGAGCCTGCGCCAGAGTCAGCGGCACCGCCGTACGCTGTGCCACACGCAGCACGGCCGAGCGTGAACGGGCGTTGTCTCCGACTTCGGCCTCATCAGCTTGCAGCCGGCCCAGCAGGGTCACATACGGCTTGGGCATGTCCTTCTCGGCAATCGGCAGGCGGGCCTGCGCCTGTCCCGGTCGGGCGGCCGCTGCCAGACACTGCTTGACCATGCGGTCTTCCAGCGAATGGAAGCTGATCACAGCCAGGCGGCCACCCTGATGGAGGCGGCTCAGCGCTGCCGGGAGGGCGCACGCGAGCTCCTCGAGCTCTTGATTGATGTAAATCCGTATAGCTTGAAAGGTACGAGTGGCCGGATGTTGACCCTTTTCGCGCGTGCGGACGACACCGGCGACGAGCTGGGCAAGTTCGCCCGTGGTGCGCAAAGGGCGGGATTCGCGGCCCGCAACAATCGCGTTTGCAATCTGGAAAGCAAACCGTTCTTCGCCATAATGTGCGATGACCTCCTTGATCTGTTCCACGTCGGCCTGGGCGAGCCATTCGGCTGCCGTCTGCCCACGGCTGGTGTCCATGCGCATGTCCAACGGGCCGTCGCGCATGAAGGAAAAGCCCCGCTGGGCATCATCGATCTGGGGCGATGAAACACCCAGATCCAGCAACACCCCATCCACCGTGGAAATGGACAGACTGTCCAGCTGCTCGGCCAACGTGGCAAAGCCCTGATGGACCACGCGAACGCGAGGATCCTCGGCCTGCAGCGCAAGCGCCACCGAAATGGCCTCCGGGTCCTTGTCGAACACCACCAGAGACGCGTCGGGCGCCAGACGCTGCAGCAACAGCCGGCTGTGGCCACCGCGCCCGAACGTCCCGTCCACGAACACCCCGTTCAGGCGGGGCGCTGTTCCATCACCCGCCGAACGACGGCCGAACTCCGGGCTCAACAATGCGTCGATGGCCGGTTCCAGCAGGACGGTTCGGTGGGAATACGCCATAGGCTGGCTCAAAAGGAAATCTGTTCAAGAATCGACGCGTCAAGCTTGTTCACATCATCGATGCTGCGCGCCTCCCAGGTGGGCCGATCCCACAGCTCGAAATTCGACCCCAGTCCCAGCAGCATGACCTCACGTTCGAGACCCGCCGCGGCGCGCAGCTCCGGAGACACCAGAATGCGACCGGCACCATCCATCTCCACGTCCTGGGCGCTGCCCAGCAGCAGCCGCTGCAACGCCCGCGCGCTGGCCGGCAAGGCAGCAATCTGCTCGCGCTTGGTTTCCCAGATGGAACGTGGATAGAGCATCAGGCACCCGTCCGGATGCCGCGTGAGAGTCAGACGCCCCTCTTCAGTGGCCAACAGCACGTCACGATGCCGGGCTGGAATCGACATCCGGCCCTTGGCATCCAGTGTGAGTGCGCTGCTTCCCTGAAACATGGGGTTCCTCCCACTTCTTGACACAAAAAACTACTTCCGCCCACTCTAAGGGATGTCTGCACACCGGTCAAGAGTCTTTTTGAAATTTAATCAATGACAACAAGCACTTACACCCGATCTAGAAGACCCTGATAAAAATTAAACATCTGAAAAATCAAGATATTGCAAGATGAAGTCAATGTTCTTTATCACCACTGGGAGGGCTGGCAGAGCGGCTCGACACCGCATCGGAGACTGCGCCAATCACCAATTGACAGGCCCATGGCGAACCGATGTAATGACTCCGCAACTCACAAGTTGTCACCAGCGCATCCGTGTCGGGTGCAGGTCTCGAAAGCATCTGGACCTTTTTTGCGTTTGCTGCCTGATCGCCAGTCAACAGAAAGGAGTCACTCTCATGTCGGATCGTTCCCATACCCCCTCTTCCCGCCGCCAGTTCTTGAAGTCCGTAGGCGCGACCGGGGGTTCCCTTGCACTCGCCAGTGCGCTCCCCTTGAGGCAGGCCTTCGCAGCCGGCACCCCTCCCGCCATCAATCTGGGACAGGTGTCCACGATGACCGGTTCGGCAGCCGAATTCGGCCCCTATTACCGCGACGCCGTACAGCTCGCCGTGAATCACGTGAACGCGGCCGCCAAGGAAGTCTTTGGCGGCCCGATCATTGCCAACCACATCACGGTGGACAGCGCCACGCTCCCCACGGTCGGCGTGCAGGCCGCCCGCCAGATGATCGACACACAACATACGCCGGCGGTGATCTGCGGCTGGTCCAGCGGCGTCACGGTCGCCGTGGCGACCTCGGTCACGATTCCTTCAGGCGTGCTGCAGATCGCCAACGGCGCAACCTCGCCGCTGATCAGCGTCCTGCCGGCGGACGCCAAGGCTGATCTGCTCTTTCGGACCTGCGCATCCGACGCGCTGCAAGGCGTGGTCGCCGCGCAATTGGTCGCCGGCAAGATCGACCCGAAGTACAAATACGAGAAAGTCGCCACCATCTACATCAACAACCCATACGGCCAAGGCTTATCGAATTCTTTTGCCACTGCCTTCCAAAAATTGGGCGGCAAGGTGCTCGCACAGGTACCCCACCCCGAAGAGGTCCAGCCCACCTACAAGTCCATGCTGTCACAGGCTCTGAAGGACAAGCCCGACCTGCTCATCATCGTCAGCTACCCGGCGCACACCATCGCCATCTGCAAGGAATCCCGCGACACCTTCAACTTCACCAACTGGCAGTTCGTCGACGGCAACTCCAGCGTGGACATCATCAAGCAGGTCGGCCAGAAAGACATGGACGGCCACTACGGCACGGCGCCGGGCGAAGACACGACCACGCAGTCCTACAAGGACTTCGCCAAGAACTTCACGGCCGGCTTCAAATACGACCACTTCCCGCCATTCACGACCTGCTCGTACGACGCGGGCCTGGTTGCGGGCCTGTCCATGGCGGCCGTGGTGGCCGGTGGCCAGAAGGACGCCTCGAAAATCACGGGGGCCATGCTGCGCGATGAACTGCGCAAGGTCTCCAACCCGCCGGGCGACATGATTGACGGCGGCGATCCGGGCCGAGTCGTCGACATGCTGAAAGCGCTGAAGGCGGGCAAGAAGATCAACTACAACGGGGTAGCCGGTCCTTGCGACTTTGACAAGAACGGCGACGTGGTCACACCCATCAGCATCTGGAAGTACGAGGGTGACCAGATCAAGACCGTGAACATGATCCCGGCCAAGGACATCCCCACGTCCTGACGCGAATGGCCAGGGCGCCGCCGGTGCGGATTTTCGCCGCCGGCCTGCCCACCCAACGAAAATGGCCGCTTGCATGCATGCAAGCGGCCATTTTCATGGTCTTCCCGTTCCCCGACCAAGCACAGCGACGAGCAGCCCGGCCAGGGTGGGCCGTCAATCCTCTGGTACGCCCTTCAGGAAGCGCGAGACACGCTTCTTCTCGGGCAAGATGCCCTGCGGGCGATACAGCACGATGGCGGCCAGCAGCAGCCCCACAAAGGCCCAGCGAAGGAAGGACATGCGCGAGGCGATCGCAGGGGCGATACCCTGCAGTTCGGTAGACAGAAAATCGGTCACGAATCCGGTGCCGCTCCACACGGCCCAGATCACAAATGCGCCCAGAATGGCACCCTTGTTGTTGCCGCTGCCGCCCAACATCAGCATGACCCAGACCAGGAAGGTCGCAAAGAGCGGCTTGAAGTGGCTGTAGTCGATGGTGACCATGTAGGGCGCATAGAGCGCCCCGGCGACCCCGATGATGACCGCCCCCAGCACGAACGACTGAACCCGCAAGGATTTGACATGCTTGCCGCTCATGGCTGCGGAAGCTTCCTCGTCGCGCACCGCACGCAGCGCCCGCCCCCACGGCGAGCGCACCAGCGCTTCCAGGACCAGATACACCACCAGCAGCGTCAGCGTCACGATCACCAGATACACATAGCCGTAATCCCGAGGCTGCAGCGCTGAGAACACATGGTTGACACCGGCAGGCAGCCAGGCACAACCCGCTGGATCCGAGAGGCAGGACAGCGGCTGCGGAATCCCCGACAGCGGCTGCGGACCATTGGCCAGCCAGCGCTCGTTCTGGAAGATCAGCCGGATGATCTCTGCAATGCCCAAGGTGGCAATGGCCAGAAAGTCTGTGCGCAGATGAAGGATGGGCTGGGCAATCAGGTAGCCGACCACCCCGGACAGGATTCCCGCCGCCGCCATCCCGATCACAAAGGGTGCATTCAGGCCGAACCACTGCTGGGCATACGCCGCCATCAGCCCCGATGGTGGCGCCGTCACGAAAAGCGCCATGGTGAAGGCGCCCACCGCGAAGAAGCCGGCGATCCCGAAATCCAGGTGACCGTTGTATCCCCACTGCGCGTTCAAGCCCAGCGAAAGCACCGAGTAGATCATGGCCATGATGCAGAAAGACACCAGGTAGTCCATGATCCCGGGCACCCAGGCCGAGATCCCGAAGGCCAGCACCAGGCCAAGCACAATGGCGGCCGGCAGCCGCGCGCGCCAGCGCCAGCGCGAAAACACTAGCCCACCCAGCAGCACGGCAGGGATCAGCAGTAAACAAGCCTTGAGGACATGTGCCGAATCCATGGTGACCCAGCTCCTAGCGTTGGACGAAAAGACCCTGTGGCCGCATCAGCAGCACCAGGACCATCAATACGAAAGCGACGGCCGGCCCATAGGCCGGGTTCATGAAGGCCGAGGTCAACTGCATGGCTACGCCAATGATGACGGAGCCGACCAATGCCCCCCAGGCACTGCCAATGCCACCCATGATGACGGCGGCAAACAATGGCAACAGCAACACGAAACCCATGTCGGGGCGCAGTTGCGAGGCCAGACCGTACATGGCCCCACCCACTGCCGCCATGCCGGCTCCGATGACCCACGTCCAGGCGATGACCTGCTCGGTGTTGATGCCGCGTACCTGGGCCAAATCCGGATTGTCGGCGGACGCCCGCATGGCTTTGCCGATGCGGGTACGCGTCAGCATCCAGTAGATGGTCGCCACCATCACGATGGCCAGTGCGAAGACGAACAGCTGGTCAGCCTGGATCCGCAGCCCAAACGGCAACTGCAGTGCGGGATTGGAGCGCCCAGAATAATAGAAGTGGAAATCCGACCCCCAGATCAGATACACCACGCCGCGCAGCAGGAATTCCATCCCGAGAGAGGCCATGGCCAGCAAGACCAGCGGCGACATGTGTTTTCGCAAGGGACGATACAGAAAGCGGTCCAGGATGATGGCCACAACAGCCGTCACGATCGCGGCCACCAGCAGCCCGGCAATCAGTTCCCAGCCGAACGAGAACCGCCAGATGGGGTTGCTTTGCGGCAGGACCAGAACGACGCCATAGGTGACGTAGGCACCCAGCGTCAGGAATTCGCCATGGGCGAAATTCGGGAACTTCAGGACGCCATAGCACAGCGTCAGGCCAATCCCGCCCAAGGCGATGATGCCGCCCAGCATCACCCCCCACACCGTCAGCGACAGCATCTGCTCCGCACTGGTGCCCGAGAGCCAGCCGGCAAACCACATCGCGATCAGTACGGCCAGCAGCACCACCCCCACGAATCTGGGGCTGCGCATTCCCTCTTCGTCCCGTGCCTCGACCGTTGCGGATTCGTCCGGCACGGCCTCAACCACGGCTTGCGCGCTATCAACCATCACTTCAACCTCCCAGGTAGAGGCGCCCGACATTGGGGTCCTCGAGCAGTTCCTTGCCGGTGCCCTCGTGGCGGTTCTCGCCGCTGGCCAGCACATAGCCCCGATTCGCCATGCTCAGCGACTGACGCGCGTTCTGTTCGACCATCAGGACAGAAATCCCGGTCTCGCTGATCCGCGCAATGCGCTCGAAAATCTCGTCCACGAGCTTGGGAGACAGCGCGGCCGTGGGTTCGTCCAGCAGCAGGAGCTTGGGATTGAGCATCAGCGCGCTGCCCATGGCCACCATCTGGCGTTCGCCGCCGGACATCTTGCCGGCGAGCTGACGCCGCCGCTGGCGCAGCTTGGGGAACATGGCATAGACCCGTTCCTTGCTCTCGGTCAGATCAGCCTTGCCCAGCGGAAAGGCCCCCATCTCGAGATTCTCTTCGACGGTCAGCGAGGTGAACACGTTGGCCACCTGAGGGACATAGCACATTCCCTGGCGCACGATGCGGTGCGGCGCGAACTGGGTGATGTCGTGACCATCAAACCAGATAGAGCCCTCGCGCGGATGCAGCAGCCCGAAGATGGTTTTCATCAGCGTGGACTTCCCGGCGCCGTTCGGACCAATGATGGAGACGACCTCCTGGGGTTCGACACGAATCGACAGGCCACGCAGGATCTCCGTGTCGCCATAGCCGGCCGTCACGGTATCAACCTTCAGCAGTGGCATACTGCCCCCCCAGGTAGGCCTCGAGGACAGCCTTGTCGTTGCGGACGATTTCCGGCTTGCCTTCGGCGAGCTTGCGACCCTCGCTCATGACGATGACCGGATCGCACAAGCTCATGACCATGTTCATGTCGTGTTCGATCAGCAGGAAAGTGATGCCGCGCTCGCGCGACAGGTAGCGGATATTGCTCACGATGCTCTGCAGCAGCGTGCGATTCACGCCAGCGGCGGGTTCGTCCAGCAGGATGATCTTGGGGTCGGCCATGAGTGTGCGGCCGAGCTCCAGCAATTTTTTCTGCCCGCCCGAAAGATTGCCCGCATACTCGTTCTGCACATGCGTGAGCTGCAGGTATTCAAGGACCTCGCGCGCCTTCGCAAGATTGTGCGCTTCCTCGTTGCGAAGCTGGCGGCCGCCGCACAGCGCGCGCCACCAGTGCTCCCCCGCTTGGTTCGGAGGAACCAGCAGCAGGTTCTCAAGCACGCTCATGGTGCCGTGCTCACGGGGAATCTGGAAGGTTCGGCACAGCCCCCGCGCGAAGATCTGGTCTGGCCGCATGCGGCCGATATCCTGGCCATCCAGCACGATGCGGCCCGAATCTGGGGCGATGAAACCGGTGATCAGATTGAAGACGGTGGTCTTGCCCGCGCCATTGGGGCCGATCAGGCCGGTGATGGTGCCGCGCTCCACCCGGAAGGAGCAGTGGTCCACAGCCCGCAGGCCGCCGAAACTCTTGGTCAGGTTCTGGACCTCGAGCAGCCAGGGTGCAGGCTGCTCCCCGCCCGGCCGGGGCGAGTCCGTCGTATGTGCCACCGATGTCTCCTGTAGGAGGGCTATCCGGTCGGCGCACTCATTCCGATTACAAGGAATAGGCACGTCGGTTTCAAAAGATTGCGCTCAGAGTAGCACAGCCCCGCAGGCGCGCCCTATGCGAACAATTCCCTATCCTGGGCGTTTGACATTGGGAGCCGAAGTCCCACGAACGCGCCGGCTCTGAAAATTGAAAGTGCGGAACAGATCTATAGGCCGGATTCTGTACGCCGGGTTTCCCCGACGGGCAATCATTCCTCTGGTCGCGCCATTACTGACGCGCTCAAGCCATCTACCCGCATGCTTGGGCGGGCCGCCCTGTCGGCACGAAGCCGGTGCATGCCTATTTGATGTTGCTCCCGATAGAGGTTGCCGCGTTTCACCCTGCCACGGCCTGGCGGACAAGCCGCCTGGACGGTACGGAAGTCGCCGTACCCGTGTGCGCTTGCGCGCACCCCCGTCGCAGACTCGTCTCTGTGGCCCTTTCCTCGGCTTGCCCCGTAGGGGTCGCCGGACGGCTGTTGGCCGCTATCGCGCCCGATGGAGTCCGGACCTTCCTCGACACCGTCAAACGGCACCGCGATTGCCCGATCTGCCCCGCAGCCGCATTGTACGGGATTCCAGGCAAGCCGCTGGCACAAAACTGCGACAATGGAGCTTACGCATTGGCTGCATTCCCATCTCCCCACCTCCATGTCCGATACTCTGTTGACCCTGACCCAGGCCCAGCTCGCCTACGGCCACCACCCGCTGCTCGATCACGCCGACCTGACCTTGCTGTCGGGCGAGCGCATCGGCCTGATCGGTCGCAACGGCGCCGGAAAGTCATCGCTGCTGCGCGTCCTGGACGGCCGGACGCAACTGGATGACGGCGAGATCCAGAGGCGCAGTGGCCTGCGCGCAGCCACCGTCGAGCAGGAACCCGAACTTCCGGACGGGGCGGTTCTCATGGATTACTTGTGCGGCGACCTGCTGGCCTCTGAGGACTGGCAACGCTCGGCCCGGGCCGCTGTTCTCATCACCGCGCTGGGGCTCTCGCCGGACATGCGGCTGCAGGGGCTGTCGGGCGGCACCCGGAAGCGTGTGGCGCTGGCCCGCGCCTTCGTGGACGAACCTGACCTGTTGCTGCTGGACGAACCCACCAATCACCTGGACTTCGAAGGTATTGCCTGGCTGGAAGAAACACTGCGCAAGAGCCGGGCAACGGTCATCGTGATCACCCACGACCGGCGCTTCCTGGACGCTGTGGCAAGCCGCATCGTCGAGCTGGACCGCGGGCAGCTTCTCAGCTTTCCCGGCAATTTCTCGGCCTGGCAGGCGCGCAAAGCGCAATGGCTGTCCGCCGAGCAACAGGCCAATGCCCGCTTCGACAAACTGCTGTCGCAGGAAGAAGTCTGGATCCGCAAAGGCATCGAGGCCCGCCGCACCCGCAACGAAGGCCGTGTGCGCCGTCTGGAGGCGCTACGGCGCGAACGGACCGCGCGGCGGGACCAGCAGGGCCAGGTGCGTTTTGCACTTTCTGACGGGCAGCGCTCGGGCAAGCGCGTGGTCGAGCTTTCCCACATCACGCACGGCTTCGATGGCCGCACCCTGATCCGTGATTTCAGTACGTTGGTACAGCGCGGTGACCGGATCGGCCTGATCGGCCCCAATGGCGCGGGCAAGACCACCTTGCTGCGCATCTTGCTCGGGGAACTCAAGCCGCAGGAAGGCCAGGTGCGGCTGGGCACCAATCTGTCGGTCGGCTATTTCGATCAGATGCGCGACCACCTGGACGAATCCGCCACGCTGGCCGACACGATCAGCCCGGGCAGCGAGTGGGTGGAAATCGGCGGCGAGCGCAAGCACGTGATGAGCTACCTGGAAGACTTCCTGTTCCCGGCGGCACGTGCCCGCTCTCCGGTTTCCACACTGTCCGGAGGCGAACGGGCGCGCCTGGCGCTGGCCCGCATGTTCGCACAGCCTCACAACGTGCTGGTGCTGGACGAACCCACCAACGACCTGGACATCGACACGCTCGAACTTCTGGAGAACCTGTTGCAGGATTACCGGGGAACGGTGCTGCTGGTGAGCCACGACCGGGCTTTCCTGGACAACGTCATCACCCAGACCATCGCCGCTGAAGGCGGCGGGCTGTGGCGAGAATACGTCGGGGGCTACGACGACTGGGAGCAGCAGCGCCCCCGGACGATGGCCACCGCGTCAGACGCGAACCGAGTGTCAGCCGACACGGCCGGCACGGACACGCCAGCGGTGCCTGGTGGGCCAGACGTCAAGGCGCCAGCGCCACCTGCCAAACCGCGCAAAGGCCGTCTGGCGCCCTGGGAACGCGACGAGCTGGATGCATTGCCGGCCCAGATCGCCACCCTGGAGGCCGAACAGGCCGCTCTGGCACAAGCGCTATCGGATCCTGATCTCTACCGGGACGGCACCGATAAGGCCGACCAGATCCAGCAGTCCATGACAGCGCTGCAAATCAGGCTGGAAGCCCTCTTCGATCGCTGGACCCTGCTCGAGGACAAACAGGGACAATAACGCACCGGTAGGCCCGGCGGCGGCGCCAATTACCCGCGCAAGCGCCAGCCCAGCGTCTCGCCGGCGGCCAATGGCACGACATCCGTGCCGTCCACCGCCAGGGCCTGCGGAATGACCGCCTCGCAGCGTTCGAGCGTGATCGTGCCTCGGTTGGGGGCCAGGCCATAGAACCGAGGGCCGTTCAGACTGGCAAACGCTTCGAGACGATCCAGGCGGCCCTGCGCCTCGAAGGCGGTGGCATACAGCGCCATGGCGTGGTAAGCCGTATAGCAGCCGGCACAGCCGCAGTCCTGCTCCTTGGCGCCGCGCGGGTGCGGAGCGCTGTCGGTCCCCAGGAAGAAGCGCGGATTGCCGCTGGTGGCAGCTTCCAGTAGTGCCTGTCGGTGTGTTTCACGCTTCAGAATGGGCAGGCAGTAATAATGCGGCCGCAAGCCGCCTCTGAAAAGCGCGTTGCGGTTGTAGAGCAGGTGGTGCGCCGTCAGGGTCGCCGCCACCGGACCATCAGCCTCGCGCACGTAGGCCACACCATCGGCCGTGGTCAGGTGCTCAAAGACGACCTTCAGCGCCGGGAATGCCTGGCGCAGCGGCCGCATCACGCGCTCGATGAACACTGCCTCTCGGTCAAAAACGTCCACTTGCGGGTCGGTCACCTCGCCATGCATGAGCAGCGGCATCTTGAGATCCTGCATCACGGCGAGCGTCTGCCGGCAATTGGCCAGCAGATCCGTCACCCCGGAGTCGGAATTGGTGGTGGCACCCGCAGGGTAGAGCTTCACGCCGTGGATGAAGCCGCTGTCACACGCCCGGCGGATTTCATCCGGCGGAGTCCTGTCCGTCAGGTACAAGGTCATGAGCGGCTCGAAGGCCTCGGTCTGGAAGCCTGCCTGGGTCAGCGCATCAAGGATGCGCCCACGATACGCCCGGGCCGCCTCAGTCGTGGTGACCGGAGGCTTGAGGTTCGGCATGATGATCGCGCGGCCAAACTGGCGAGCAGAATCGCCGATCACTGCGCGCAAGGTGTCGCCATCGCGCAGATGCAGATGCCAGTCGTCGGGCCGGGTCAACGTGATTTCACGCAGCGATCCGGCACGCGCTGCGGACGCCCTCAGGCGGCCCGATTCAGGCGAAGACGGCAAGAGGACGGGGGACTCGGTCATTCGTTGGCTCATACAGTAAAGGATCTGAGAGATGCGTTCGGGTCGAAAGTCACCCGAATCACTTTGTCTTTAGGAGAAAGGCGCGGTATGCTGCGGGGGCAATTCATTTAACAGGAGCCTGATTACATGGCAACCACGGAAAAGTCTGGTCGCAAGCCCAATGCGGCATTCATGAAGCCCTTGACCCCCAGCGCCACGCTGGCTGCGGTAATCGGCAAGGAAGCCGTACCGCGTACGGAAGTCACCAAGCGCATTTGGGACTACATCAAGCAGCATAATCTTCAGGACCCCGCGAACCGTCGGAACATCAACGCCGATGCAAAGCTGCGGCCGTTGTTCGGCAAGGACCAGGTTTCCATGTTCGAGCTGACCAAGCTGGTCAGCCAGCACCTGAAATAAGTCCTTGGCCGCATCGGCGGCCCAGACCAGCCCCTGCGGGGGCGTCAGTCCCGAACTGCCCGGTCTCAAAAGCCGGGCAGTGGTGTTTCCCCAGCGCAATGGGCCAACCAGCCCTTGATCAGGCGGTAGATGATCCAGATCATCGCCACTGCGCCTGTCACAAAGCCCACGAATATCACCGTGGCGATCGCGCTGAGCACCAGCCACAGCAATCCCCACCAGAACGTTCGAATGACCCAGTCGATGTGGCCGGCATAGACCGTGCCCACCAGGTCTGCACGCTTCAGGTAAGCCAGCACTACGGCTGCAATGATGGCGGGGCCGAACAGGCCGAATGACAGGATCCCCAACGCGAACAGCCCATAGATGAGGTGGATGAGCGGGCGCTGAGCCAAGCCCTTGTCGGCCTCGGGAGTGTCTTCATCCTGAATCATGGAATCTCCGTTTCGGATGCGCAAAAAAACACAAAGCCCCTGCAGTATACGCTGCAGGGGCTTTGGAGGATAAGAGCCTGACGATGACCTACTTTCACAGATGTTCATCCACTATCATCGGCGCAAAGGCGTTTCACGGTCCTGT
>NZ_SCQN01000074.1 GCF_004321985.1 Castellaniella sp.
GAGTCGACGGGCGTGTGGATTCGCTCGCTGGCCTGGCCGTGCTTCGGCCTCGCCACGGCGTGCGGGCTGGTCGCCGCCTACGGATTCGGTACCGGCGTCGGCGTCGTCTTGCGCTTGCCGCTCGGGCCAAGGCGGCATGGCGAGCGGGCCGCGCACATCGGTTTGAAGGCGCTTCGCGCCGCCACCCCGCGGGCGCGCCACGGCGAATAATGGATTCGTCGTCGCTTCGATGACGCCACTGCGCAAGGAGAGTGCCATGCTGATTCTGACCCGCCACGCCAACGAGTCCGTCGTCATCGGACAGGACATCAAGGTGACCGTGCTGAGCGTGCGCGGCAACCAGGTCCGCATCGGTATCGAGGCCCCGAAGGACATCCCCGTCCATCGCGAGGAGATCCACGAGCGCATCGCCGCCCAATCGGCTGCATCTGCCGGCTGATGATTTTTTCGCCGCTCCGTGCCAGGCCGCACAGAGCCGCCGCCTCCGGACCGTCTTCTACCAGTTATCCACAATTTCTGTGGATGACTGGCCTGCCGCTTACCAGCCAGCCATGACGCAGGCGAGCACGCCGTGGTCATATGGACGTGCGAGGACCCAGTTTGAGGTGCCGAGCAGCTGAGCCAGCACGCGGAAGCGGCCGGCGATGGTGGAATCGACCAGCGAGACGTCCGCGCAGTGCATGGCCAGGCACGCAATGCCTGCCACGAGCCGACCCGCCGGCGTCTCCAGTTGTGCTGCCTCTGCGCTCGCACCGTTCGCGGCCGCGCTCGCGATGGCGTCCAGCACGACCTCGGGGGCGATCTCTCGACCCTCAACGACGGAACAAGCCGCACCGACATTCTCGACCAGGGACTGGAGCATCGCGGCCCAGCTAGGCAAGTTGGCGTAGCGGTCCAGCGCCAGTACGCCGTCGACGGCACTACGTTCGGCGATCACGGCCAGAATCTGGCGGATGGACGCCAGTGAGGTCGCGTAGCGCTGGTACTCGTCCCGGGATACGGGTGCTTCCACAGCTGCGATCCGATCCAGTAGTCGGTCGATGCGCGCTTGCAGCTGATGGTGTTGTGGAAGGCGATCGCCGATGGCGGTGAGCATCGCGCCGAGCACTGCGTTGGGGAGCGCGCGTCGACCGTCCTGGGTCAGCAGTTCGACGCCGGCGACGGCGAGCGACGGTGCCTCAGTCGCCAGGCCAGCCAGGAGCTCATCGTGGCCAATCCCTGCGCACTGGGTCACGAACGCCGCGGCGTCCGCACGGAACGTCACGGGGTCGATCCACGCCGCCTCCAGTCGCGCGGCGTTGCTCGAGCGGTGCAGGACCAGCACACCAATATGGTTCCGCGTGCGCGCGACCGCGAAGGCGGGCGAGGTCCCGCGAAAGGCATGCCAGATCCCTGGCGTCGGGTCCATCACCGCCACCGCTTCGCCATGGGGCGGCTGCAGGCGCTTGTGCGTGATGAATGCTTCCAGGGCGAGTGCCAGGCCCGGCTCGATGCCCTCCGTCACTGCCGCAATCATCGCCGACAGGTCGACGCGCTCGACGAAGGAACCCACCAGCTCGGCCGCGTGCGGTGCGGTCTCATTCAGGCGATCGACCGGCGATACTGCCGTCTCGATCGGCTCGCCGTCTTCCCCGAACACGTAGAGGAGCGGGGCACCGAACGCCCGCTCGTGCTGACAGGGCAGCACCGCCCAGGTGCGCGTCGCGAGTCGGGGAATGACATTGGCTTCCATGGTGGATTGCATTCTGGCGTCCTAGCCTCGGCTTTGAAAGTGATTGGAGTTACGCCCACCAGTAGGGTGAGTCGGGCTGCGTCACGCGTTCCTTGATGTCCGTCGGCGTGATCAGGAAGCTGCAGCCGTAGCCGCGCGGCGCCTGACTGGCCATCGCGTGCAACCACGGCATGCGTGGCACGTGATGTTGATGCGTACACGCGGCCGCCGCTTTCTCGAGCGCTCGCGTTTCCGTGGCCACCGAGCTATGGAGCTTGCAGTGAGCCTCCACCTTCAAGCGCAGTCCATGGGCATCCAGGCCGCCGTTCGGCAGATCAGCCACTGGCTTTTGCATCCACGCCACGCTCACCCAGAGTTGCCGGATCCTTGTCCAGGTCTCGGCCGAGACCCGCGGCCAAACGAAATCCTGCCGCCCCCGAAACGCCGAAAAGCGCCGCAGGCGCTCCTCGATGTCCGGACCCTCGAAATTGATCAGGCACCGGACCGCTTCGTTGGCGTTGTTCGGCTGACGCACGAGGCCGATGGAGGTGACTCCGCCGTCCCGCAGCAGTGCCAGAGCAACCTCGAAGAGGTTGTCCCGCAGCGACGAGGTGAATGTCACTTCGTCCCAGGTGGATGGGGCTGTTTCAGGAGCCATCGCTCGTGCCGCTGTTGTGGTCGAACACTTTGTCGATCCGATCGCGAAGGCGCCGCTCATTGGGCGTGGTGGCCGGGGCTCCTCGATCGAGGGTGCTGTCGTGGGGCGTGCCATACGATTCGTTGATCACCTGGGCCAGCTGCAGGCCCGCCTCGATCATGGCCAGTTCCACGGTGGGGCGCCAGTTGTCGACGTAGCCGTCGGAGATGACGCGCCGGTCCGGGTAAATCCCCGGCCGGTTCGCCACCCGGCAGGCCGATTGCGTCCAGACAATCGGGTCGGTGGTTGGCTCGAAGGGAAGCTGAAACGACTCGCTGATGAGCTGCTTCGTGTAGGCCTGGTAGTGCGGCCGTGCGGCGGCCTCGGCGGCCGAAGCGTCGCGACGACCAAAGAATGCTGCCAGTCGAGCGCCTGCCGATGCCTCCTGGCTTTCGCCGTCCGGCGTCGCTGTCGCATAGCGACGGATCAGCTCGGTGTCCCAGACGTGGTGGAGGTTCGTGCCACGGCCGTCGAACTGGACCTGGTAGCCGTTCCCACCGCGGTCGGGCGCCCAATCATGGAGCGGCATCTCGGCATCGCCGGCGAGGTGGATCAGGTACTTCAGGGCGACTTCCCGTTCGGCCAGCGGCCGGCTGTGGTCGCGGAAGACGGCTAGCTCGCGATCGAACGCAGCCACCAGGCAGTTCCCATCCGCGCACTCCACGGGAGGCTGGTAACGGCAATCGCCCTTGGGATAGTTCATGAAGTGCCAGTGCGAGGTACCGCGCGTACGCACCGTGTCGGCCCAGTCCGCTACCGATTCCATGCTGGCGCCTGGCTCGATCTCGCTCAGCATGCGCGCGACTTCTTGCCGGGCCTGCGGGTTCAGGTGAGCGTCCGCGATCGCGGCGACGATGCGGTGGCCTTCGCGGCCCCAGGCGGCCGCGGGCGTCGGCATCAGCGGGAGCAGGACAGCCAGCACGGAGGCGATCAGCACGTGGGTCTTCATCGTATCGGTTTCCTCATTCGTTGCCTGAAGCGTAAAACGTCACTCGCCGTTGGCAACCGTTACCGCCCTGGTGGCGGAGCGGCGTCGGCGCGCAGCAGCGCCCCACCCTTCTCCAGGCGACGCATAACCGCGCCGAGATCTGCGTGTTCGCACGCCCCGCAGGTCAACGTGGCCAGCACGGCGACAGCTTTTGCCTGAGCGAGCGAGAGGCGAAGGCGAGCACCAGGAAGTTCGACCGTCGTCACGTGGTCGACATCCAGCCCTTCGAGCTGTCCGCAACCTTCGTCCACATCCTGGACCCAGGCACCCAACAGGCGGCGCAGCTCGGCCATGACGTCGTCGCGGCCCGTCAGGACCAGGCGCACACCGCTTTCGGACGAGCGCTCGACCCGCCACGCCCTGCCCTCGTGGTCTACCAGCAGCCCATCGGGCCAGCCATCGTGTCCGACCTTGACACACTCCATCCCCGCCGTTTGGGCGAGTGCAGCGGCCGAGGCCTCGACCGTGATGCCGGCGAACCAACGGACTGTTGGCGCGCGCTGCTGGTGTTCAGGAGTGTCCAGCGCTCTGGCTCCGGTGCATGACGGGAGCGCGCAGCGCGTCGAGGAACGCCGCGGCTTCCTCCCGTGTTGGGTCGGGATGCTCGGCGAGCAGCCTTTCAGCCAAGTCGATCAAGGCCAACACCTCCCCGTGCTTCGCGGTGCGAAGGCGATAGCCTAACGCGCTGGTGTCGACGCCTGCGATGGTTGGCGAGTCTGTGCCAAGGAGCTGGATCTTGGCGGGAAGGAGCAAGGCCAAGTCCGGTCCGGTCAAGGTCTCTTCGCGAACGATGTTCGCCACCAGCACCAGCTCCGCTGGCGTCAGCTCCAGGCGGCGTGGCGACAGCTCCCGAATCAGGATGTCGTAGCGCGCTGCGAGATCATCCAGACGCGCCGATTCACTTCGTGCCCTGACCCGCCCGCTGGCCAGCAGCCGGGCGAGGTGTTCCCCGATGTAGAAACTGCGCCGCTTGGCGTCGGTTGGTCGAGGGTCCATGGTCATACCTTGGTCGGATACGGGTGGGAGTTTGGTCTGATCTTCGAACATTGTCTAGGTGCGACGGCCATTGGTCGGTGGAGGACGTCGGATACGCTGATGCGGTGGTTTTCCCGAAAAAAGCCCGTCAAATCAGCCGTGTGAATGGGTCTATGTCCTGGGCGGATGGTTCCTCGTGGAACACGTGGAACACGTTCGCTTCGCAGCTGTTAGCGTTAAAACCTTTATCAATCAACCAACTAGGAACCCTCTGCGGCGTAAACGGCTCGCGCGCGCGGGTAGTTGGTTTTTTAGATATAGGTTCCGAAGCAAGAGCCTAGGTTTAGTGCACGGTTTGGCGGGCATCGCCCTCCTCCTGCTGCGCGCCACGCACAACGGCACCTTTCCAGTCGTCACTGAAGCCGCGTGGCGTGGTCCAGCGCTTTGCCAGGGCGATGGCCACGCCTGCCCTGACTCCGCCGGCAAGGTCACCCTTGCCGAGGCCCTTCTCGACCACCTGGTACGCGATTTCATCGACCAGCTGCCCGGCACGCTCGGCGCCGAGCGCTGCCGCGAGCCGCGGAATCGCTGCCATGGCTGCTTTGGCGATGGCTGGCGGAGCGACGCGCGTCTGTGGAGGCGTTGCGGCGCGCTGTGGCCGATTTTCCCGTTTCGGGAGCATGGCAAGAAGGTGTTCAGTCTCGGATTCCGTGAGACGCCATGCCGGATCGACTTGGAACGGCATGCCGGGCGTATGCCGCATGACCAGGTACAGCGCGTCCTTCCCGATTTTGGCCGTCATGCTGGCGTTGACGCTTGGATCGAATCGGAAAGGTGGGTCGAGGTGCCGGTCTTCCCTTGGCGCGGCCTGGGCCGTTTCGATGACCGTGGCGGTCGGTTCGGCGTCGGTGCTCCCCTGCCCCGCAGTTTTGTCGATGCCGTGGGCTTCTTTGCCGGACCTGGTGGTGAGCGTTTCGCTCTCGGTGCGAGGCGCATCATTTGCCGCAGGTGTCGTCGGTGGCGGTTGTTTGAGCTTCTTGGCCGCCGGTCGGACGCCGCGCCAGCGGTGATGTGATTCAGTTGGTTCACCGCAGCTCGAGGCCATCGTCTGCCCAGCTGGGTCTGCCCTGCTGATGCTGGCGGCACGCACCGCTGCCAGAAGCATCAGCGCCGGCCCTGCTGCGGCGGTCCGGGTTGGGGCACCGCGTTCAGCCACAGGGATCCTTCGAAACACGCCGGCGTCAACGAGACTGCCATAGGCGAGCCCGACAGCGTTTCGGTGGAGGCCGAGCCGGTCGGCCATCCACTGAGCAGGAACTGCCTCATTGGTTCGCCGCTGCCTGAGAAGGCGCGCGAGCGTATCCAGGCCGACGCGCATGGCGCTGGCGCTGAGATTGGCGCCCACAAGGCGCTCAAGAACCGACGCGAGCTGGTCGGCAGCGGTGGGAACGTCCGGCGCTGATTGATCTTCGGCGTCGTAGCGAGTCAGGTGAATCGGGTGCACGGGCTCGCGCCCGAATGTGGACGGCATCATGGTGCTCTCCTCAGGATTGCAGGCAAAGCGCACCGGTTGACGGTCCGGGTGGTTCGGAGTACGTTTCCGCCTGTCGCGGGTCGGTACTCGTACTCCGAGTTCCCTGGGTGCCGCCTCCACGAAAGCCCTCCAGTTGCCGCTGGGGGGTTTTTCGTTTCTGGGTACGCGCGTTGTGGTGTCGCGGCGTCCTTAGGTCATGGCGAACTCCGGCTTGGAATGAACGGGATGCCGTGAACCAGTTGGTTCACGGCCAAGCTGTGGCGGTGGTGCCGGCGCAGAGATCCGGCGCGCGTGACGGGAGCACCGACCGCAGCCAGGGTGAACGGACGCCGGCAGCGTCCCGTCGGGTCGCTTGATGTGCCCTGCGGTGGGCTCGATCGGACCCCGCTGACAGCTACCCATCGGCAGGGTGAGAAGTCGGCGCCTATGCGCGCGGTCGGCGCCCGGTGAGCCAGTTGGGTCACCCGGCCCGTGTCCCGCGCCGACGCGGCATTGCTCGTAGCTCCGTCGGCGCGCTGAGTCAGTTGGTTCGGTACCAGGCCAGCCGCGCAGGCACATCGCGTCCCGGCGTTTGGCGCGGCCCGGTGAGTCAGTTGGTTCAGCCGACCTCGTGCCGGGGCCGGTCCCTTGATGACGACCCCGCCCACCACAGTCCGCCGCCGCCGGACATCAGGGTTTGCGGCGTTGGCGCGGACCGCGACGGGTTCAGGGGTGCTTCCATGGCAGGCACGAGCGATCGGGTGATTCAGTTGGTTCGCGCCATGAAACGCGTTCCCCGCGGGGCGCGACCGGGCAGGGCGCCTGGCACGCGATTCAGTTGGTTCGCCGCCGTCGGGCTGGAGTGAGCACGGGCTCGCCGCCATCGGTCTCTCGGCGCCAGTGGCGATTGCGCCTGACGGGGCTGGATAGACCGCCACCCCGGGGTCAGGCTGGCCGGTCTCCCGCAATCCGCTTAGACCCGATCTGTCCACCAAAAGAAAAGGCCCAGGAAGTCCTGGGCCTCTGACTGCTGCGCGGCGGAGCCGGCGGGGGAAGGGCGGTGGTGTTGTCACGACTTCCCCCCATGTTCCGCTGCCCACCGCTTGACGACGTCGCTGATCTCCATGACCAACGCGTCTGGCGCACTCTTGAACAGCACGACCGCCGGACAGCCGTTGATCGTGCGGATCCGGCCGAGCACCTGCTCGCCATCGGAAATGACCTTGGTCCGCGGCGTGGAGCGCGTGATGCGCCGGAAGACCTCGCCAGCCTTTGGCTCGGGGGAGGCGGCCAGCTCCCGGCAAACCGCGGCGACCCGTTCGGGCTCCTTGGCCTGGGCCGCCAGCATCGCCTCGATCCAGTGGAAGCGGATCTCCCGTGGATCCACGAACGCGGCGATCAGATCGTCCGAGAGCTCGCCGTACTTGAGCAGACGCACCACATTCGTCTGCGCCACCATAAGCTTCGCGGCCAAGTCGCGGCCCGAGCTGTAGTCGCCGCTGCGAAGAAGCATGGCGTACTGGCGACCACGCTCGAAGGCGGAGAGGTTGACCCGGCCGGAGTTCTCCGCGTGCATCTGCCGCAGCAGGTCCAGCACGGACATTGTTCGAACGATCGCGTAGAGCGGGAAACCCAGCCGCAGGCACGCCGCGTGGCGGCGGTGGCCGCTGGCGATCTCGAAGTCGAAGTCGGGCTCGCCGGAAACAGGGCGAAGGACCGCCGGCTCCGTGTTCCGCCCGGCTTCGCGAATCTCGTCGCACAGCGTGTCGAACTCGGCGTCCATGAAGGCCCGCTGATGCCGATCGGCGTACGGGCTCGGCCGGACGCGCCGGGCGTCGACCTTCACCACCAGTTCGCCCTCACGAATCTTGCCCTCGAGGGAGGCTACCTTCTCCCTGAGCGAAGTCGCTTCGGCCGCCTGGGCCTCCAGCGTCGTCTGGCGCCCCTCGAGCATTTTCCCGACGAAGGAGCGCGCGGAGGCCTCGGGGACGGGAGCGGAGGGTGCTGCCGCTGGCGCGCGTGCGTCCTGCGCGGCGCTGTCGGAGGCCATCACGTCCAGACCGATGTCCAGGAGGCTGCGGCGCTTGGACGACATCACGCCACCCCGACCAGGGATGCTGATTCAGTTGGTTCGGCCGCCGGTTCGGAGTCCACCACCGGCCGCTTCTGGCCCTCGGCCACTTGGCGTGCCCACACGCTGCCCACCGACTGCAGCACACGTTGGGCGAGGGCGTCGTAGGCCTCCCTGGCGCGGCGAGACGACCTTGCGTCAACCTCGGCGCCCGTCACTTCGTAGACGGAACGGAAACGCGAGGCGGCGTTGACGAAGGCACTCGAGCTGGGCACGGACTCCTCGACCCGATGGGTGCCAAAGGTGTCGGCACTCAGGCTGCGCACTAGGGCAGTGGTCTGGGTCAGGTCCGAGCGGACGTGGGCGAAGATCACCGGATCCCACGTCTTCGTGATGTTGGCCGCCTTCTCCAGCTTGGCGACGTTCTCGCCCATCATCTGCGAGAAGTCCAACGTCGCCCGGTAGTCGGGGAGGTTCGGCGGGATCGGCACCAGCAGGCCGTCGGCCGCCCACATCATCGCGAGCGCGGTGAAGCTGAAGGACGGCGAGGTGTCAATCAGGACCAGGTCGTAGGCTCCCTCAATGCGCTTGAGGTCCTCGTCGATGAACGTGTAAAAGCGCCGCGCGCTGGCCGGCGAGGACATGAAGGCGGAGGCGACCAGGAAGTCGCTGCCGATCATCTCCAGCGAGGCCGGAATGAAGTCCAGGCCGTCGATATGGGTCTTTTGCGGCTGCACCGGCATCTCTTCGATGAGCTCCGGCGAGTCAATGCGTTCGAAAACGGCCGCCATGGTCTGCTCGGGCCGGACGGCCTCCGACCGCCACCCGCAGAGTGTCGTCAACGTTCCCTGAGGGTCGCCGTCGATCAGCAGCACGCGGTACCCGCGGCAGGCAAGGTTGTGCGCCAGGTGCAGCGTGGTCATGGTCTTGCCCGCGCCACCCTTCAACTGCGCGATGACCAGGCGCAGCGTCTTGGCGCCGGCCGGCTTAGACGGCCTGACCTTGAATGCTTCCATGAACTGGTGCACTTCCTCGATCGTGAGGCGAACCTCGCCGACTTCGCCGGCCCGGTGGGACGCCACCCACGTGCGCCAGTGGTGCGGCTTGAGGCCCGACAGCTCCAGAACCTCCTTCTGCCGGAAGAGGCGCATCTGACGCGCTTCCAGGGGTTCGTTCATTGCGGCCTGCAGCGCGGCCAAGCGACCCTGGCCGTGACTGGCCCAGCGGAGGAAGTCCTTGGTGCCTGCGGCGAGGCTCACAAACGTTGGCGACGCATCACGGCCCATTGCCCACTTCTCCGGTCAGTTTGCCCGGATAGTACGAACACGCGGATAGGTTTGCAACGCCTTTTCATCGCGAGCGGTTTTCCGCTCGCACTGTTTTCGACGTGCGACCATAAAACGATGCGAAACCCGATCCAACTGCATCCCCTGAGCTTCGCTCGACATCGCCCCACCAGGCAGGCGGGCGCGGTGCCGGCATTGTGACGTTACTGTAAGGCTTCAGAGTGCCGGCGTTGCCGCCTTAAAGGCCCCGCGGCGAGCACGCGGGATGCTCAAGGCGCGGTGGATGAGTAGGGCAGGGCAGACCAGGCGGCGAGAACCCCGCGGCACCGGCCCACGTCGAACCAGTCATCCGTGCGCAGCGACTCTTCCATATCGAGCCACCAACCCGTCCGCGCGACCATCGCCAAGCGACTCGCTTCGGCCTCCAAGTTGTGTGGACCCAAACCGCCGGCGAAGCCGACCACCTTGCCGGTGTTGGGCCGGTGCCAGGCGGACGGCGAGATGCCACGGCCGCCGGACGCATCCACCAGCAGCTGGTGATTGCTGACGCCCCCCTCCTGAGAGAGGTCGTGGACCCGCGGATTGAACTGGGTAATGAGCGTCTGGACGCGCCGTGCCAGCAGCGGCAGTTCCTCGGGAGTGACATCGCCGTTGACCTGCACCCGCGCCGCTGGCGCGACCAGTTCCTCCAGCTCGCCAGCAATGAGCTGGGCGCGTGCCAGACGGCCGCAGACGTGGATCGCGCACCTTCCGGCGAGTGCGTTGGCGGTGGCCACCAGCCACGAAAGCTCGGGGTACCGGCGCCGCGCTTCAGGGGTGGCGCTGTAGAGGAGGCCGAACTCCAGTCCCGGGTTGGTCGCCACGAGATCCTGCAGCGCGGAAACGTCGGTGCGGTAGTCGACGCCCGTAAGGGTCATGCCAGGACGGCCGGCCGCCACAGGCGCGTCGTCCGCGGCGATCACATGACTGGCGTTGCTGGACGCAAAGTTCATGAGCTGCGCAGTCATGGAAACCTCCAGGCGGTTTGGTTCCCGCATTCTTCAACCAGAGCGTGATCCGGCAAGGACTGCGCATGCCAGCGAAGGCGGCACGAATTCCGCTACTTGTCTTCGTTAGACGCGCTCTTACCGGCGGCAGCACTGAGCTCAGCAAGCACCTTGGCTCGAGCAGCCCTGGGGTCCGCATCGCATGCGTATGCCCGAACGGCGCGCAGGTCCCGCTCCAGGATGGTCTTGTCCTCGCGCAGCCATTGCGCGACGGCCGCGCCCACGTCGGCATGGGCCTCGCAAAGCCTGACAAGCCACTGCAGGTCCTCGGTACTCGCTGGCTTGTAAGTCGCAAAGATCGCAGCCTTCGCGTTCGCCAAGGCAGCGCGGCGGTCGGCCGCAGCCAATGTCACGACCATGACGACCACCGCGACCACAGTCGACAGTCCAGACAGCCACAGGAGGCCGGCCGATGGATGGAGAAACCACACCGACAGGCTGCCGATAACTACAGCACCCGCGACAAGAGACAGTTCGTTCAATAGCGTGGGCGAGATCTCCGCGAGCCGCGTCGCCGAGCGGGTGCCGTCCCCGCGCTGCAACTCGCTCAACTCTCGAGCGCGGGCAGCGGTGGCGTCGGTGGCACTGAGGCATTGGTGACTGAACATCGTTCGGTGCTCCTTGGGTTCGATGGGAAAAGCGCCTTGATGGCCGGAGGTGAGTGGCCACCCTCGACGGGCACGTGCTCGACGGGAGTTCGTGGATGTGGCCAACGCGGGATTCCGCCACCGGGCCGCCTGCGCGGCGGCACTCCCAGTCGATTATGGGATGGTCAGAATGGCCGGGCGGGCCACGGAAAGCCGATTCAGCGCCCCGCAGCGGGCCCGCTTGTCATTGGCCTGCAGGGCGTTCCCAGGTGACGCAACCACCGCCGGTGTCGCCTGACGACAGTGCAGCCATCACACCGTCGCCAGGCGCCGAGGTGAGCAGCTACGCCGGCATGGCCGTCAACCACCGGCCGATGGTCGCGAGCCGACGTTTCATCGCGCGGGCGGGGCTGCAGTCGGGATAGCCGTCGAGGATCTCTGCGACACGCGCAACGGCCGCCGTCGGCAACAGACCCCGCGGAAGGTGGCGACGGTGTCGATCGCCGTAGTACACCCCCGAGAGATTCCGCCTCGACCAGGCGTTCGCCGTCGCCTCACGTTGCAGCCATTCGTCCAGCTCGCTTTGAATGATGCCTAGGCTGTCACGGATGCGTGCGGGAAGACCTTCCACGCGCAGCAGCGCGAGCAACAGCTTGCCCGCTTCACGGTGGGCGGCGACAGGTATCGGCTGGGCTGGGCGCCAGCTTACGACGGCAGAGAACATGATGTGGTACGGAGTCGCGCCGCGACGTACCTCGCCGGCGCGCGGTGGGGCCGGGCGCCCGCGCTTTGGTTTGCCCGAGGCCTTCCGGGCGGGGCTCACAAAAGGCGGCGCATAAGCTCCGGAGTCGCCTGCCCACGTTCCTGCCGGTGCTTCGAAGCGGAGGCCATCGAGGCAGCGCACGATCCGATCCAGCCGGACCCCATCCTCGGCGACCAGGCACATCGTCGAGTAGGGTGGCGCGTAAAGCCCTCCCCACCGCGTCACTTGCAGCGCGAGGCCGCGCCCGCCAAGCCAGGACACCCGCTCGGCGAGGAATTCGGCAGTCGGGTCCTGATAGGGTTCGTCCACGGCCACAGTAAAGCCGTCCGACGGGTCCACCCACATGCTGGAGTGGTCACGGCCGGGCATGCGGCTCACCAGCCGGCGCAATGTCCCGGCTTCGCGCGTGCCCGCCGGCACCAGCCCAGTGACCTCCATGAAGACGAGCGTGCGTGCGACCTTGTTCGCCAGGTTGCGAGCCGTCAGCTGGCCGCGGATGTCGTGGCGGCACTCCAGGTGATCGTCGGCATCCCACCGGAAGTGGCGCAGGTCCCCGACAAGATGGCTCGCCCGAAGGAAGTTCGGCATCGGACGTCGCAGCTGCAGCGCCATCGTCTCGCGTCCCGAGGCATCGCCGTCACGCCAGTACGTGGAGATGAAGACAGCCTGGTCCGGTCGCCCGCCGCGTCCCGCGAGGGTGGCAGGCAGGCTGTGCTGGGCATGACGAAAGTTCTCGAATCCGGCGACTCTGGCCGCGGCGTCGAGTGCGCGCGTATGCGTGATTGACTTTTCGCGCTTGAGCGTCGTGGCCAGACGCTTAACGCCTTCGATCGTGGATGGATGGATCGTTACCTGGGACATGGACATGGCCTCCGGGCTGCCTCACGTCACCCGCCACCGCTGAGCCGCCCGACAAGGGGGACATGTCGGAAGGAACCGGTACTCAAAGGGCAGAGCCGTCAACGGCTTCGCACGGCGGGTGGCTGGCGCCTGCCTGGCGCCTCAGGAAAAGTATCACTGGACCTGGAGCAAGTCGAGCCAACGAAATGCAGTGGGCCCGGTGGGCGGTCAGCAGACGGCGAGGGCGGCGCGACCCTCGCGGATCATCGCCGCGATCGTGCGCCCCATCAGGCGCTCGCAGGTCTCCGCCGAGACAGGGCGCTCATCAATGATGTCTCGTGCGGCATTGAGCCGGTCTGCCTGGAAGCACGTCATGCCTGGAAATCGTGGGACGTTGCGCCACGCAGAAGCGTCCTCTTCCGGAGTGACGAATCCGGCCCCGCCGAGCGTGACCACCTCATTGGCGGCGGCGTCGAAGAAGACCAGGCGGATGAATCCGACGCAGGAGGCGTCGTCATTCGTGCAGTGCGCTCGATTCACGGCAGATCCTTGGGGCGGTGGCGCTGATGGAAGAAGCGCAGGATGGCTTTGGCGAGGCCTCGCAGCCTGGCACGCAAAGGAAGAGGCGCCTGTGCATGCATCCAGCCATGGGCGGTCAACCAGCTGAGGCGCCGTCCCGGATGAAGTCGCAGGCGAAAGCGGGTGAGCAGGCGGCACGCCCGGCAGATGCCCACGCAATCCAGCTCGACGACATGCGGCAGCGGCCGCCAAAGGGCCCCGTGGGTGTCCGCCTCGGGAATCGGGCAGCCGCACCCATTGCAGCTGCCGCAGATGCCCTGCCAGCAGGTTCCGTCCTCGAACGCGACCGGAAGCTGATCGGCCATGGTCGGCATGGCCATCAGCTCACGATCCCGGGCGGTGATCGGTGACGTGTTCATGGGTGGGGCGACCGGGCCGGCCATCAGCCGGCGCTGCTGTCCACGATCGAGCAACCCGGCGGCGACATGCCAGGATCGAAGAGCATGATCGCGCAGGCGCCGATGGTGGTCTCCTCGGCGTCCAAGTAGGACCGCGCCTCCTCCTCGCCCAAGTCGTCGGCCCGCGCCCGATCGCAGGCGGCTTGGCGGAAGGCCTTCTCGTCATTCAGCTCGAAGAAGATCGTTACCGAAGTTTCCATGGTGCGTCCTCTGGGTGGGGTTAAAGGAGAAGCGCCGTGCCGGCCGACCGCAGCTGTTTCGTGAGCAGTGCGGCAGCGGCGCGTTGATGTACGCCGAGCAGTGCGCTCTCCGCCACCTTCGGCGCCGTGGACGGGGCGCCGAATGCTTCCGGCAGCCGTACGTCGAGAAAGGGCAATGGGTCAACGCCAACGGCGGTGGTGTCGCCCCTCGCGGCAGCGGTCGCACGCGTATATGCCTGTGCCGCCGCCAAGTCGGTCGCGCCGAAGTAGGCCTCTGGTCTGATGTTGCTATTGTTGTAGTCGGTCACCGACAGGTACGTTCCGCCGTGGTTGCCCCCGAGACCGAACGTCATCACCACGTAGCGCGGTTCGGGCGCCACCCGGTGGTAGACGCCGTCGATGAGCAGGCCATCAGCCGCCCAGCGAGTGATTGCAGCCTCGGCATCTTCGCGGCTGGCAAGCTCGTTGGTGCCGATGTAGTGATCCAAAATCGCCCAGGAGTTGCTGGCCCCGACGAGATTCCGGCCGAGGTCGCCGTAGAGACGGACGACCGGCCAGGCCTCACCTTTGCGGCACTCCGTCGTGGGAAGGGAGTAGTCCCAGTCCGTGCCCCGGCTTGTCCTCGCGCACGGTTCCGCGGAGCTGGTGGCCAAGGCCGTCCAGAGCTTGCCGTCGAACCATCGGTATGCGATGTCCGGATGCTCATTGAGCTGTGAGTCACTCCTGGCGATCAGTGCGACCGGTGCCTGGCCGGCGGTGAGTTCGCGGACCTCGACGACGATGTCGCTGGCCATCGTGACGCTGCGTGGCTTGCGGCACCGCGGCGGAACGACCTGGGCGGCGAAAACGAATTCGACCTTGATGTGCATGGAAATACCTGTGAGCCGTGGATGACGTCCACGCTATAGCAGCGCCTGGATCTGGCAACGGCGCCTTCGGTTGGCCACGCCGTCAGGTTGAACAAAACGCCTGGCTTGGCGGATGTCATGGGCCCAGCCATGCGCTGCCTGACCGATTCGCCCGGGGGCCGCGGCGAGGGTGGCGGCCGTGTCCTGGTGCGACGGCTCGGGTTATGGCGGATCAGCCGAATAGGTCCAAGCATTGAGCAGCCTCGGCTGCCGCCGAGCGCGCTTCCGCTGGGTGATCGACGCGCCGCGCTTCCGCCTGCCACACCGCCGCGCTCTCGTCGGTCACCCCGTCCAGCATGGACACGGTGTCGGGCGTGGCCGCGGCGATGCGGTCGGCGCGCAAGTCCTCGTAGAACAGGTCGGCGCCGACGAAGGCACGCCCCGCCTCGATCGCCGCCACCGCCACGGACCCCGAGCCCATGAACGCGTCGCACACCAGGTCTCCCGGTTTCGTGTAGAGCACTATGGCCCGCTTGGCCAGCTTCACCGGGAACTGTGCCGGGTGGGCACCGTGGCGGCGATCGGGATGATTCGCGCGAACGGTCGGCACGTCGTCCCACACGTCCGTCGGCCAGGCTCCGAGCGGGTGACCCGACAGCTCGCCCTTGTTCGGTCCCTTGAACGCGCGCTTGCCCGGCTGCTTCTGCGGGTGGCGGGCCGCATTGGGGTTGAATGTCGGTGTCGGACCCTTGCTGAAGATCAGCACGGTCTCATACCGATCGGCCAGGCGGTGAGATGGAGTCAGGCCGTGCGGCTGCGTCCATACCACGCGATTCTGGAAGGTCAGGCCGGCGCGCCGCATGTCCTCGAACAGCATGATGTCCATGGGGTACAGCGCATCCGTCCAGTCGCGCGTCTTGCCCACGTTGAGGCACACCACACCGCCCGGCTTGGTGGTGCGCGCCAGCTCGCTGACCACCTGCATCAACCAGCCGTGAAAGAACGTGAAGCGCAGCGCATCCGCGCCAGCCGCGTCGCCGTAGCGCTTGCCCACGTTGTATGGCGGGCTCGTGAAGTGGCAGGCCACGCTGTCGTCGGGCAGGCCGGCCATGAAGTCCAGCACGTCAGCCTTGACCGTCGAGTTCATCATGTCGCGCAGCATGGCCAGCTGGCGCTCCCTGCGCTCGGCGTGGCGTTCGGCGATGCGCGCCTCGGTCTTGCGCGCGCCGGTACGCAGGGCTGCACGGTAGATCGCTCCCTTCGAGAGGCCGGTGATCGCCTGGACCTCGGCATAGGT
>NZ_SCQN01000005.1 GCF_004321985.1 Castellaniella sp.
TAGCTTCGTCGCAACCCGCCACATCAGCGAAGGTGATGTTGTTGTTGTTTTCGTCCATCATGCGGGCACGCGACTTGCCGAAGCTGAACGCCCCGCCCTTGCCGCCGCCCTGCATCTGACGCATGAAAAAGACCCATACCCCGATCAGCAACAGCATCGGGAACCAGGAAATGAACAGGCTGGTGAGGAAAGAAGGTTCTTCACGCGCCTTCCCGGAGACCTGGACGCCGTCCTTTACCAGTTCAGGGACCATCCACAGGTCGCCTGGTGAGGTCAGGCTGTAGGAACGGCCGGATTCTGGTGTCACGTAGAGAGTGTCACCCTGAATGTCGACCTTGTTGATGCGACCGGCCTTCGCATCTTCCATGAACTGCGTATACGTGACTGCATCACCACTCGTCACGGGGCGTCCATCGAACTGTTTGAACACCGTGAAAAGCACGAGCGCGATCACCAGCCAGACCGCGATCTTGGAAAACGAGTTGTTCAACGCCAATCTCCTGGGTGTGTACTGCCGGCCAGCCCGACATGCGTAATTACATCAAGCTGACACATCCGTCAATCCTTCATTCTACCCGAATCGTCGCCGCTTCCGCAGGAAGACCCGACGAGCCGGCGGGGCGCCCACGCGGCGATTTCAGTCCTCTTGCCACCAGATAGGTCTCTGCGGATTCGTCTCGCGAGGCCTTGGGTTTGCGCTCCACCACCCGCACGAAATGCTGCTTGAAAGTCTGAACGATCTGCGAAAAACCACTGCCGTGAAACGCCTTCACGATCAGAGCTCCCTCGGGTTTCAGATGCCCACAGGCGAAATCCATCGCCAATTCGCAGACATGCGCAATACGCGCCGAATCCGCCGAGGCCACACCGGACAAGTTGGGGGCCATGTCCGAAATCACAAGGTCCACGTCCTGGTCCTGCAGCAGATCATGCAACTGGCGCAGCACGGCATCATCCCGGAAATCTCCCAGGATGAATTCCACACCGGCGACCGGTTCCATTGGCAGCATGTCCAGCGCCAGCACCCGGCCATCGATCACACCTCCGGCACCCAGCAGCCGCTCGCGCACGACTTGGGACCAGCTGCCAGGCGTGGACCCAAGGTCCACCACCACATCGCCGTGCCGCAGCAAGCGCTCAGTTTCCAGAATTTCGGTCAGCTTGAAGGCCGCACGGGCCCTGTAGCCCTTCTGTTGCGCCATTTTGACGTAAGGATCCTGAATGTGCCGCTGCACCCAGGCTTTAGAGAATTTTTTCTTGGCCATTCCCGTACAATTCCAGTATGCCGAAACTCGAACTTACCCCTGGACAGCGCCGCGAACTGCGCGCAGCAGCCCATTCCCTGCACCCCGTCGTCCTGATCGGAGACCGGGGCCTCACCGCGCCAGTGCTGGAAGAAATCGACCGCAACCTGAACGCCCATGGGCTGATCAAGGTCCATGTAGCGGGCGCGGAACGCGATGCCCGCGAGACCATACTGGCACACATCTGCGACACGCTTTCTTGTGCTGCGGTGCACCATATCGGCAAGATGCTGATTATCTACCGTCCCGATGCGGCGGCGCAAGCAGCGGATGCACTGCCCACCACACGCGCCACACATCGCAAGTCCGAACCGTATGTGCCGAAGAAGCAGGCCGCACACGGTCACGACGCCAAGCCCGCTGCGCGCCGCACGGCCGCTCGCGGGCCCAAGATCGAACCGGCGAAACCCGGGCGCCGCCCGGTAGACGGCCGGCCAGGCCAGAAACCCCGTTCGGCCGACACAGCGGCCCGTGCGTCCAACCACGCAGCTCGCCCCGCAATCGCCCACGGCATCCCCAGGCGTAGCGGCAACGGCAGCGCGTTGACGCTGCGGGCTGGTGCGCGGCGAGGCCGCACTACTCGTAGCTGACGGAACGCACCTCGTATTCCCGCACGCCAGCGGGTGCGCGGACTTCGACCACGTCACCTTCGCTGCGCCCGATGAGCGCCCGCGCCATGGGACTGGATATGGAAATCATGTTGGCCCGAATGTCCGCTTCCAAATCGCCGACGATCTGATAGGCCAGGCGTTCTCCGGATTCCAGATCTTCGATCTCGACGGTGGCCCCGAACACGGCCTGACCTTCCAGGTCCAGATCCGCCGGATCGATGATCTGGGCGTTGGACAGAGAGCCCTCGAGTTCCTGGATGCGGCCCTCGACGAAGCCCTGGCGCTCACGCGCCGCATCGTATTCCGCGTTTTCGGAGAGGTCACCGTGCGAACGCGCCTCGGCGATGGCATTGATGACCTGGGGGCGTTCCACCGTCTTGAGACGTTGCAACTCAGCTTGTAAACGCTCTGCCCCGCGAGCTGTCAAAGGGATCGCAGACATAAATCCAACCCAAAAGTAAAAGACGCCCCATGCGCAGGGCGCCTGACGAACACAGAAAAAGAAAGATCGCGGCGATGAGCGCCGCCCAAGCTCGGGCTGCCCGACACGAGGCCAGCTTCAATCGCCAGCCTGCACGCACGAAGTCAGCACCTCACGCGGTGCCGGGGGGCCTGCTGGCCCGCCCGTAAAAAACCCCGGCAATCACCGGGGTCGCTGAGGCTATTGTGGGCGATCCCCCCAGGAAAAGCAAGCCTGAGAGGATTCCCGGCGGTAAGTCGCTCAGGGCCGCGCGGCAACAGCCTTATTCTTCCGACCCCGCAACAACGCATGCAGCAGAATCGCCCCGAACGTGGCGGTACCGATGCCATCCAGCCGCAGATCGCCCAGAGCCAGGGAGAAGTTGCCGGCCCCCAGGACCAGCGTGACGGCGGCGACGATGAGGTTGCGGTTGTCGCTGAAGTCCACCTGGTTGACTACCCAGATGCGGGCACCGGCAATCGCAATCAGTCCGAAGACGACGACCGACATGCCGCCCAGCACAGGGCCCGGGATGGCGTGAATGACCGCACCGAATTTGGGGGAAAAACCCAGGATCAGGGCCACCAGCGCTGCCACCACGAACACCAGCGTCGAATAGATCCGGGTAGCGGTCATCACGCCGATATTTTCGGCATAGGTGGTCACCCCCGTGCCCCCAAAGGATCCGGAAATCATGGTGGCAATGCCATCGCCCATGAAGGCGCGGCCGAGGTAGCGATCCAGGTTCTGGCCGGTCATGGCGCTGACCGCTTTGATGTGGCCCAGGTTTTCCGCCACCAGGATGATGGCCACCGGCGCAATGATGCTGATGGCGTGCGACTCGAACACTGGATGGGTGATGTTGGGCAAGCCCAGCCAGGATGCAGCGGCAATGGCGGAGAAGTCGATGGGCTTGCCCAGCCCAAGCCCATTGGCCAGAACTGCATAAATGACGCAAGCGGCAAAGAGCCCGACCAGGATGAGCAGCCGCTGAACCAGTCCGCGGGTGTACACGGCCACCACGCCAACCGACAGAATGGTGAGCAAGGCCATGCCGGATTCGAACAGGGACCCGCCCATGGCACCCTTGGCGGCCAGAGGAGCGAGATTCAGGCCGATGACGGCAACGACGGCGCCAGTCACCACGGGCGGCATCCAGCGGTCGATCCAGTCCGCAGCATCACCTTGCCAGGCGTTCACCAGCGCGGTCAGCACCCCGATGCCGGTGTAGATGAGCCCGCAGATGATGATGGCGCCGAGCGCGACGCCGATGTTCAGGTTCGGACCCGTGCCGGAATAGCCACTGACGGCCACCACACCACCAATGAAGGCGAAGCTCGAACCCAGGTAGCTGGGCACCCGGCCGCCAACGAACAGGAAAAAGATTAGCGTGCCGACCCCGGACATCAGGATGGCCATATTGGGATCGAACCCCATGATCAACGGGGCGAGGATGGTGGAACCGAACATTGCGACCACGTGCTGCGCGCCCATGGCCACGGTTTGCGGCCATGGCATGGTTTCATCAGGTTGCACGACAGCATCTTCTGTCGTGCCGGAGACCAGCCGCCAGCGAGGGAAGTAGGATGAGTTCATCGGGGGGCGGCTCAAGGCCGTTCAGAAAGGGTTTGAGAAATGGTGTTGAAAAGTTTCGCGACAGTTTACGGCGAGAATTGACGGGGCTTGCGCTTGCGCCGTGCCGCCACGGCGTCGAACAGGGGGCGCGGCACGCACTGCAGCAACCCCGCCACCCAGGCCATGGGCCAGGGGATCACGCGGTAGCGGTCGCCGGCGGCGATCGCACGCGCAGCGCGCTCGACGAAGCGATCCACGGGCATGAGAAACGGCATACGGTAGGGATTGTCAGCGGTCATGGGTGTCGCGATGAAACCAGGCGCCAACGTGACGACCCGAACCCCGGTGCCCCGCAGTTCCACCCGCAGGCTTTCACAATACAGGCGTACGGCGGCCTTGGAGGCGCAATAGGCACCCGCACCAGGCAACCCACGTACGCCCGCGACGCTGGCGATACCGACCAGCACCCCGTGCCCGCGAGCCTGCATGGCCGCCAGAAAGGGGGCGAAGGTGGCTGCGGTACCGACCACATTGGTATCGAACACGGCCTGGAAGGCGGCATGGTCATCGGGCTCGGTGGTCAGCGTACCGACGCTGATGCCGGCACTGGCGATGACGATGTCGACCGGCCCCTCCCGCAGGAAGTCCTGGGCGGCTGCCCGCAAGGCATCCGCGTCCCGGACGTCCAGGACGTAGGATCGGTGTCCGGCTCCGGGGAGCCGAGCGCACAGCGACTGGAGGATCTCGGCGCGGCGCCCCGCCAACCCTAGCGTTGCACCCCGAGCGGCGTAGTACCGCGCGAAGGCCTCACCGATGCCGCTAGTGGCGCCGGTAATGAAAATCCTGCCCCCCCTGGCTGGAGAAGCAGGATTCCGAAACGGCCCTGACATGGAGCCGTGAGATCCAGCGGACGGGGTGGCCGCGTCCGCCATGATGGCTCAGGCCGCCTGCGTGGCAGCGTGCATGGCCTGCAGTGAGTAGACCGTGAGGCCGCTACCATGACGCAAATACTGCATGCCCTCGACCGCCGCGCTGGCACCGGCAATCGTGGTGTAGAAGGCCACCCGATTGGCCAGTGACTGCGTGCGGATGGCACGCGAATCGGCGATGGCGTTGCGTCGTTCCTCGACCGTGTTGATGACCAGCGCGATCTCGCCGTTCTTGATCATGTCCACGATGTTCGGACGACCCTCGGTGACCTTGTTCACCACGGCAACCGACAAGCCGGCCGCTTCGATGACAGCCGCCGTCCCGCGCGTGGCCACCAGCCTGAAGCCCATGCCGATCAGGCCGCGCGCAACTTCGACCGCGCGCGGCTTGTCCTGATCGCGCACGCTGATGAAAACCTGGCCCGACTCGGGTAGGCTCACCCCAGCCGCGATCTGGGATTTGACGAACGCCTCGCCAAAGGATTCGCCCACCCCCATGACCTCGCCGGTGGACTTCATCTCGGGTCCCAGGATGGTATCCACGCCCGGGAACTTCACGAACGGGAAAACGGCTTCCTTGACACAATAATGGGCCGGACTGGGAATGGACGTCACCCCCTGGGTCGCCAGCGATTCACCCGCCATGATGCGCGCCGCGATCTTGGCAAGCTGCTTGCCGGTTGCCTTGGACACATAAGGTACGGTACGCGAAGCACGCGGATTGACTTCCAGTACGTACACGTCGCCGTCCTGGACCGCGAACTGCACGTTCATCAGGCCCTTGACATTCAGCGCCCTGGCCATGAGCGTGGTCTGGCGCTTGATCTCGTCCACCACCACCGGCGACAGCGAATACGGCGGCAGGCTGCAGGCCGAATCGCCAGAATGCACGCCCGCCTGTTCGATGTGCTCCATCACACCGCCGATCAGCACCTGGTCGCTGTCGGCCAGACAGTCCACGTCGATCTCGGTGGCATGGTTCAGAAAACGATCCAGCAGCACCGGCGAGTCGTTGCTGACCTTTACCGCCTCGCGCATGTAGCGCTCCAGATCCTGCGGCTCGTGCACGATTTCCATGGCGCGGCCACCGAGCACATAGCTGGGGCGCACAACCAGCGGGTAGCCGATCTCGCTTGCCAGCGCCAGGGCTTCGCTTTCAGTGCGCGCCGTGCGGTTCGACGGCTGGCGCAGGCCAAGCTTGTTGAGCAGCTTCTGGAACCGTTCACGGTCCTCGGCCACATCGATGGAATCCGGGCTGGTGCCGATGATGGGCACGCCGTTGGCTTCCAGCGCCCGCGCAAGCTTCAGTGGGGTCTGGCCGCCGAACTGGACGATCACGCCGACCGGGTTTTCCTTGTGGACGATCTCCAGCACGTCTTCGAGCGTCAGCGGCTCGAAATACAGACGATCAGAGGTATCGTAGTCGGTGGACACGGTTTCGGGGTTGCAGTTGACCATGATGGTCTCGAACCCGTCGTCCCGCAGCGCGAAGGCCGCGTGCACGCAGCAGTAGTCGAATTCGATGCCCTGGCCGATGCGGTTGGGGCCACCACCCAGCACGATGATCTTCTTGCGATCGCTGGGATTGGATTCGTCTTCGTCCTCGTAGGTCGAATACATGTACGCCGTCGTGGTGGCGAACTCGGCCGCGCAGGTATCGACCCGCTTGTAGACGGGGCGCACGTTCATCTGGTGACGTAGCTTGCGCACCTCGGCTTCCGTCGTGTCGAGCAGAAACGCCAGACGGCGATCCGAAAACCCACGCCGCTTCAGGCCGCGCATGGTCTCTTCGTCGAGCTCAGTCAGCGTACGCTGCTCCAGGCCGAGTTCAATATCGACGATTTCTTTGATCTGCGCCAAGAACCAGGGATCGATGCTGGTGAGATTGTGGACCTCTTCGAGACTGAATCCCTGGGCAAACGCATCACCTACATACCAGATGCGCTCCGGACCCGGCTCGCCCAACTCGATCTGCAGGCGTTCACGATCGGTCGTCTTCTGGTTCAGGCCATCCACCCCCACTTCCAGGCCGCGCAGGGCCTTCTGGAAGGCTTCCTGGAAGCAGCGGCCAATCGCCATGACCTCGCCCACGGACTTCATTTGCGTCGTCAGGCGGGCATCAGCCTGCGGGAATTTCTCGAACGTAAAACGCGGCACCTTGACGATCACGTAATCCAGCGTCGGTTCGAACGAGGCCGGCGTAGCACCGCCAGTGATTTCGTTGCGCAGTTCGTCCAGCGTGTAGCCCACTGCCAGACGGGCCGCTACCTTGGCGATCGGAAATCCGGTCGCCTTGGATGCGAGCGCCGACGAACGCGAGACACGAGGATTCATCTCGATCACGATCATGCGGCCGTTCTTGGGATTGACGGCGAACTGCACGTTCGACCCACCCGTTTCCACCCCGACTTCGCGCAGAATCGCCAGCGAGGCGTCGCGCATGATCTGGTATTCCTTGTCGGTCAGCGTCTGCGCCGGCGCCACCGTGATCGAATCGCCCGTATGAACGCCCATGGGGTCCAGGTTCTCGATGGCGCACACGATGATGCAGTTGTCTGCACGATCGCGCACGACCTCCATTTCGAACTCTTTCCAGCCCAGCATGGATTCTTCGATCAGCAATTCGTGGGTGGGCGAGAGGTCCAGGCCACGCTTGCAGATGAATTCGAACTCCTCGGGGTTGTAGGCAATGCCGCCGCCGGTGCCGCCCAGCGTGAAGCTGGGGCGGATGACGACAGGGAAACCCGAGCCTCCGTTATAGGCGGCGATTTCCTTCTGCATCGCCCAGGCCTCATCCAGCGTATGGGCGATACCGGATTTGGCCGACTCGAGCCCGATGGACGTCATGGCATCCTTGAACTGCAGGCGATCCTCGGCCTTTTCGATGGCCTTGGCATTGGCGCCGATCAGTTCGACATTGTATTTTTCCAGCACCCCGTGACGATCCAGGTCCAGGGCCGTATTCAGTGCCGTCTGCCCGCCCATGGTGGGGAGCACGGCGTCGGGCCGCTCGATTTCAATGATCTTTTCGAGGGCCTGCCATGTAATGGGTTCGATATAGGTGACGTCCGCCGTTTCCGGGTCCGTCATGATGGTGGCCGGGTTGCTGTTGACCAGAATGACGCGGAAGCCGTCGCTCTTCAGGGCTTTGCAGGCCTGGGCGCCGGAATAATCGAATTCGCAAGCCTGACCGATGACGATCGGGCCTGCGCCAATGATGAGAATGCTTTTGATGTCTGAACGCTTGGGCATGAGGAAGCTGTGTTTTTTATTTGGACGGCCGCGCCTGATATTGCGTCATCAGGTCGATGAATTTGTCGAAGAGCACCAGGATGTCATGCGGCCCCGGGCTGGCCTCAGGGTGGCCCTGGAAGCAGAACACCGGTCGATCGGTGAGCTCAAAGCCCTGGAGCGTACCGTCGAACAGGGACCGATGCGTCACCTTCGCATTGGCGGGCAGGCTGTCCGCATCCACCGTGAAGCCGTGATTCTGACTGGTGATGAACACGCGCCCCGTCGTGACGTCCTGGACCGGGTGGTTGGCGCCATGGTGCCCGGCCTTCATCTTGACCGTGCGTCCGCCAAGCGTCAGGCCCAGGATCTGCTGGCCCAGGCAGATGCCGAACAGCGGGATGCCGCGATCCAGCACCGCGCGGCAGGTATCGATGGCGTAGTCGCAGGCCGCCGGGTCGCCGGGGCCATTCGACAGGAAGACGCCATCCGGGTTCTTGGCCAGAATATCGGCCACCGGCATCGTGGCCGGAACCAGCGTGACGTGGCAGCCGCGATCCGCCAGCAGGCGCAGAATGTTGAACTTGATCCCATAATCGTAGGCCACTACGTGGAATCGTGACTGGTCCGGACGACGGAAACCGCTGCCGAGCTGCCAAGTCCCCTGGGTCCAGGATTCGGCCTTGTTGGTGGAAACCTTCTGGGCCAGGTCCTGGCCGTCCATCCCGCTGTAGCCGCGCGCGAATTCGACCGCGCGCGCAGTGTCTCCACCCACCAGGATGCAGGCGCCCTGGGCCCCGCGCTCGCGCAAGATCCGAGTCAGCTTGCGGGTATCGACATCGGTGATCGCCACAATGCCCTGGGATTTCAGGTAGTCGGGCAGCGACTGGCTGGAGCGGAAGTTCGATACCAGGGCGGGACAGTCGCGAACGACCAGTCCTGCGACCTGGATGCGGCTCGATTCGACGTCTTCGGCGTTGATGCCGGTATTGCCGATATGTGGATAGGTCAGCGTGACGATCTGGCCGTTATAGCTGGGATCGGTCAGGATCTCCTGATATCCGGTCATCGCCGTGTTGAACACGATCTCGGCGACGCTGGTGCCCTCTGCACCAATGGAAATCCCCCTGAATACCGTACCGTCAGCCAAGGCGAGAATTGCTGGGACGTGGCCATAAGGACCCACTGGAAAGATGGACGGCAGCAAAGTAGACCCCGGTTATAAATTCAACAATTAAACCTTCCCATTATACAGCCCACGAGGCCTTGGCCCGGGGCGGCGCACCGGCACGAAGACCTGTCACCGCAGCCGCCAGGCGCACGTCGAATCGCGATCACTGATCCTGGTTCGCACCAGAGGACCCGCACCTGGCGAAACACCGTGGCGAAATGGTCTACAGTAGGACCTCTGAAACCTTCTGCCCTGCCCGACGCCATGAGCACTCAACTGGACGCCCTCAAGAGTCTGACCACCGTAGTGGCCGATACGGGCGACTTCGAATCCATGCAGACTTACCGGCCGACGGACGCGACGACCAACCCGTCGCTGATCCTGAAGGCCGTGCAGCAGGACGCCTACCGCCCATTGCTGAAGCAGATCCGACGGGACCACTCGTCGGCCGCACTGACGGAGCAGGTGGACCAGCTGCTGGTTGCCTTCGGCTGCCGGATTCTGGACATCGTGCCAGGCCGTGTTTCGACGGAAGTCGATGCACGCCTGTCGTTCGACGTCCAGGCCAGCATCGAACGGGCACGCCAGATCATCGCTCTCTATGAAGCCCGGGGCGTCGACCGGGAGCGCGTCCTGATCAAGCTCGCCTCGACCTGGGAGGGCATCCAGGCCGCCCGCGCACTGCAGACCGAAGGCATCCAGTGCAACATGACGCTGCTGTTTTCGCTCACACAGGCCATCGCCTGTGCCCAGGCACGCGTGCGCCTGGTCTCACCCTTCGTGGGCCGCATCTACGACTGGCACAAAAAGGCCGCCGGCGCCGACTGGAACGAGGCGGCGCACGCCGGCTCGGCCGACCCGGGTGTACAGTCCGTCAGCCTCATCTACCAGTACTTCAAGGCGTATGACATCCCGACTCAGATCATGGGTGCGAGCTTTCGCAACATCGGTCAGATCCGCGCGCTGGCTGGCTGTGATCTGCTGACCATCAGCCCTGCGCTGCTGGGTGAACTGGCGTCCTCCAGCGAGCCGCTGCCCGCGGCCCTGACAGTGGCTGCCGCAAAGGAACATGCCCCCGAATGGGTGGCCAGCAACGAGGTCACCTTCCGCACACAATTGAACCTGGATGCCATGGCCACGGAAAAGCTGGCTGAAGGCATCCGGATCTTCACGGCCGACGCGCACAAGCTGGATGTGCTGATGGCACAGGTCGACTGACTCCCGATCAGGTCTTGTCGGCCAATCCTGGACCTGGCTGCCAGACCAGCAGCCGGCGCTCGGCCAGAGACACCAGACCATCCAGCAGCAGCGCAAAGATCGTCAGCACGACAATCCCGGCAAAGACCGTGTTCACGTCCAGCGTGCCTTCGGCCTGCAGGATCAGATACCCCACGCCGGCCGCCGACCCCAGATACTCTCCCACGACCGCGCCCACGAAGGCCAGGCCCACTGAAGTATGCAGGCTGGAGAACACCCAGCTCGTGGCGGACGGAATATAGACGTGGCGCAGCAACTGACGCTGGGTGGCACCCAGCATCCGCGCATTGTCCAGGAGCGTGGGGCTGACTTCGCGTACCCCTCTGTAGACATTGAAGAACACAATGAAGAACACCAGGGTGACGGCCAGCGCGACCTTGGACCAGATGCCCAGTCCGAACCACATGCCAAAAATGGGTGCCAGGATCACGCGCGGCATGGAATTCGCCGCCGTGACGTAAGGTTCCAGCAACGCGCTGGCGCTGCGCGACAACCCCAACCACAGACCGAAGGCCAGCCCGCCCACGGTCCCGATCACGAAGGCCAGGACAGTTTCCGACAGGGTGATCCAGAGATGGCGGTAGACGCCGCCATCCGTCACGAACCACGCCCAGATGACTTTGGCCACCTCGATCGGCTGACCAAAGAAGAACGCAATATTGCGGTTCAGCGACGCCCACCACCACACTACCAGGATGGCGACGAGCAACGTGACCTGCAGCAGACGCAGCACCGGCTTGGAGAGACCGCCCGTCATGACGAGGCCCCCAGCTGTCGCTCATAGCCTTTGAGAACTTCGTCGCGCAACACATCCCAGATGGCCTGATGCAGTTCGACGAAGCGGGGTTGTGTGCGGATCTCCGCCACGTCACGCGGGCGTGGAATGTCGATGCGGAATTCCCCGATGGGGTGTGTATCAGGCCCAGCCGACAACACCACGACGCGATCACTCATGGCAATGGCTTCGTCCAGGTCGTGCGTGATGAACAGCACCGCCTTGCGGCGCGCCATCCAGAGGTCCAGGACTTCGTTCTCCATCAGTTGCCGCGTCTGGACGTCCAGAGCCGAAAACGGTTCGTCCATCAGGATGATGTCCGGATCCCGGATGAGCGTCTGCGCCAGCATCGCGCGCTTGCGCATGCCGCCCGACATCTGATGCGGGTAGCGGTTCTCGAACCCGCCCAGGCCCACCCGACGCAGCCACTCGCGCCCGCGATCGGCGGCGTCGGCTGCCGGCACACCAGCAAACTCCAGACCAGCCGTGATATTGGCCAGGGCATTGCGCCAGGGCATCAGGGCCTCACCCTGGAACATGTAGCCGGCGCGGGCATTGATGCCGTGCAGCGGTTGGCCGAAGACCCGCACAGACCCCGACGTCGGCCGGAGCAGGCCCGCAGCCATATTGAGGAGTGTGGATTTGCCGCACCCGGTGGGGCCCACCACCGACACGAACTCGCCAGCCGACACCGAGACGGTGGCATCCCGCATGGCCGTGTACGCCCCACCATCAGGTGAGGCAAAGGCGCAGGTCACACGGTCCAGCAGCAGAGCTGCATCAGGCATGGGGATATTTCTGGCCGGCCTTGATGGCGAACTGGTTGGTCCAGATCCGCGAAATGTCGATCCTGGTCCGATCGAAATGCGGCACGTATCCCGCCAAGGCATTCAGCGCAGTCTGCGGACCGTCTTCGGGCACCATGCCGTCGGGCGACAAGGCCTCGTGGTTGCCCTTCAGAGCGAGCTTGTAGAGTTCCGGGTCGCCCAACAGGTACGACTCGGGGACCAGCTTGGCAATCTCGTCCGGAGTCACGGCCTGGATCCATTTGTCGGCCCGCACGATTGCATTGGCCAGCGCCTGCGTCGTCACCGGGTTGGCATCGATGAAGGACTGCGAGGTATACAGGCAGCCGGCCGGCATGTTGCCACCAAAAATGGCGCGGGAATCCTTGAGCGTACGCGTATCGGCAACGATATGAAGCACATCGTCCTTCACCAACGTACTGATCACGGGGTCCAGATTGGACATGGCATCGACCTGTCCCGAGCGGATGGCGGTGACGGCCCCCGCTCCCGCTCCCACGCCCACATACGACGCGTCATTTGGCTTGAGGCCGTGCTGGGCCAGGAAGAAGCTGACCATCATGTTGGTCGAAGAACCCGGCGCCGTAACGCCGATCTTCTTGCCCTTCAGGTCGGCCGGCGACTGGTATTTGGGCATGGTCTTCTTGGAAACGCCCAGCACGATCATGGGCGCCCGCCCCTGCAGGGCGAAACAACGATAAAACTGGCCCTTGGCCTGCAGATTGATCGTGTGCTCGAAGGCGCCGGACACCACGTCGGCGCTGCCGCCCACGACGGCCTGCAAGGCCTTGGAGCCACCCGCAAAGTCAGCGATCGTGACGTTCAGGCCTTCTTCCTTGAAGTAACCCTTCAGGTGCGCCACGGACAGCGGCAGATAGTAGATCAGCGCCTGCCCGCCCACGGCGATCGTCAACGACGGTTTTTCCGGCTTGACGGCCTGGGCGCGTGCCACCATGGGGAGCACCCCAGTCAAACCGGCAGCACCGGCAGTTTTCAGGAGTTCACGACGGGAAATGGACATGGTGCTGTCTCCGCAGAATTCGTTGGTCGAACGCTGCATAATAACGCTAGGTGGACCGCCGCTCCATCAGGGCCCAGGCGATGGTGCCCGCATCCACATATTCCAGCTCGCTGCCGCTAGGCACCCCACGGGCGAGCCGCGTCACGTTGAGGCCACGGGCCCGCAGCATATCCGCCAGATAATACGCCGTGGTCTCGCCTTCGGCGGTGAAATTGGTGGCCAGGATGACCTCGCGCACCTGGCCATCGCTGGCGCGTTCCATGAGCTGGCCGAAATGCACCTGATCCGGCCCCACACCCTCCAGCGGCGCAAGCCGGCCCTGTAGCACATAGTACAGACCACGATAGCCATGACTGGCCTCGATCATGTTCTGATCCGCCGGTGTTTCAACCACGCACAGCAGGGATGCGTCCCGGTCCGGATTGCGGCAGGTGGAACAGATCGGTTCCTGGGAAAAGGAATTGCAGCGTTCGCAGTGACGCAGGTCCGTGACAGCCTGGTTGAGGGCAGCCCCCAGCCGCAGGGCGCCTTCCGGATCGCGTTGCAGCAAATGATAGGCCATCCGCCGCGCGGACCGCACCCCGACGCCCGGCAAACAGCGCAAGGCTTCCACCAGCGTCAGCAGCGGCTCGGGCTCGGGCAGGCCGGTTGCCATATGGATCAGAACGGCAGCTTCATACCGGCGGGCAGCGCCATGCCGGCAGTCACCGCCGACATTTTTTCCTGGGCGGCGGCTTCCGCCTTGCGCTGCGCATCGTTGAAGGCGGCTGCGACCAGATCTTCGATCATGTCGCGATCGTCGTCATAGAGCGAAGGATCGATGGCCACACGCTTGACGTCATATTTCCCGGTCATGGTGACCTTGACCAGCCCCCCGCCCGCAGCGCCCTCGACCACGAGGTCCGCCAGGGACTCCTGGGCCTTCTTCATGTTTTCCTGCATCTGCTGGGCCTGACGCATCAGGCCCGCAATTTGTCCTTTCATCATGTTGATATCCTGATGAGATGAATTGATCGACGAAAAAAGGCGACTATACCGCAGCAACCAGGCCCGTGGCCGACTAGAGCATGTGCCCGGGCGGCTGTACGGACCCAGGCACGACACGGGCTGCAAACTCCCGCACCAGCGCCTGGACCAGCGGATCCTGAGCCACGGCCTCTTCGGCCGCCTGCTGACGGCGGCCGCGCTCCGCCTGGTCGACGGCGTAGGCGGTGTCTTCGCCGGTATCGCCGTATTCGACATCCAGCCGCAACACCCGTCCGAAGTGTTCAGACAGCATGGTCCGCAACCGGTCCTGGCTGCTGCTCTCCACCAGGCTGTGAATGGCCACCCGAAGCCGAATCTGCCGTTCGTCGCCCGCCAGCCATTCACTGTTCACGGCCAGCGCCCGTGCCGCCCCGCCGACGGGGAGGCTCGCCGCCAGGGCCGGCCAGTCCGCGGCGGTCATGCGCGCCGGATCCGGTATTTCAATATCCGCGCGCTGCGAGACAGGTGGGAGGGTCGACAGTACCGGATCCACATCGTCCGCAGCCAGCGATACCGACGAGTCGAAATCTTCTGTGGGTTCGGGCACGTCCTGCGTCCAGTCTCCCGCATCTTCGGCGGCGTCCGGGACCGCAAGCGATACCGACGGCGCACCATTCACGTCGGGCCCGCCAGGCGCGCCGACGTCACGCGCCGGTTCGGTTTCCAGCCCGGGCATCGCATCGCTGGTAGCTACCGAAGCCACCGGCGCCTCTGCGGCCACAGACGGAGACGGCTCCGCAATGACGGGAGGCACCCGATCCGCCGGCAGCAGTGCCAGCATGCGCAGGCAAGCCATCACGAACCCGGCATACTCGTCGGGCGCCAGGCTGAGTTCGCGGCGGCTATGGACGGCAACGGTATAAAAAAGCTGGGTTTCGTCCGGAGCAAGCGCACCGGCGAGCGCCTCGATGTCGGGCGCCAGCGGATCGTCGGGCTGCGCGTGGCCCAGCCGCTGGGCGATGGCCACACGCGACAGCATGACAGCCAGATCGGCCAGCGCCGATTGAAACGACAGGCCACGCAGCGCCAGATCATCAGCCACCGCGACGACCGCCGCGGCATCTCCCGCCGTCAGGGCCTGCAACAGGTGTACCAGATGATGCTGGTCCAGCGTGCCCAGCATTTCGCCCACAGCCGCCGCAGTCAGATCCCCGGCGGAATAGGAGATCGCCTGGTCCGTGAGCGACAGCGCATCACGCATCGATCCGGCGGCAGCCTGAGCGATCAGCCGCAGGCCCTGGGTTTCCGCCGGAATGGACTCCTCGGACAGGACATGCCGCAGATGCTCGACGATCGCGGGCACCGTCATCTGCTTGAGATTGAACTGCAGGCAGCGCGACAGGACGGTCACAGGGATCTTCTGTGGGTCCGTTGTCGCGAGAATGAACTTGACGTGCTCCGGCGGTTCTTCCAGCGTCTTCAACATGGCGTTGAAGGCATGGCCCGTGAGCATGTGCACTTCGTCGATCATGTAGACCTTGTAGCGGCCGACCGACGGCGCGTAAACCGCCTGCTCCAGGAGCTGGGTCATCTCGTCCACCCCCCGGTTGGAGGCGGCATCCAGCTCGATGTAATCCACATAGCGGCCCGCATCGATCTCGGTGCAGGCCTGGCAATGGCCGCACGGAGTAGCCGTCACGCCTTCGGCGCAATTCAGGGACTTGGCCAGGATGCGTGACAGGGTGGTCTTGCCCACACCACGCGTACCGGTAAACAACCAGGCATGGTGCAGTCGCCCGGAAGACAGGGCATGGGTCAATGCCCGCACGACGTGATCCTGACCGATCAGCGTATCAAAGGAGCGGGGGCGCCACTTGCGCGCCAGGACGAGATAGCTCATGAATGGCCGCCCAAAGGGGGGGAAAGAAGTGGCGAGCCTGACTTCGGCACTGGTTCTGCACGGCTATGGCTGCTTCGTTCCCGACCTGACCAGGTTCACCGCCGAACCATGCGAAGGGGCCCGCCACTGGCATTCTAACCTATCGCGGGAAACTGCAACGCAGTATGGTGTGTGCAACAAGCGTGAGCGGCGCCGATTCAGGCGTGGGCTCACGCCACATCGAAGGAATCCCACCTCAAACCATGGAAACGGCTGTTCGCAAACACCCGGACTTCGACTCGGAACCCTCTCCTCCCCTCGCCCACCGCGGGTGGATACTGACCGCCCTCATGATGTCCATGTCGCTGGCGGCCATGGACATCACCATCGTAGCGACCGCCGTGCCCCAGATCGTGGGGGACCTGGGGGGATTTGACCTCTTCAGTTGGCTGTTTTCCATCTACCTGCTGGCCCAGACTGTCACCATCCCCATCTATGGCAAGCTCGCCGACCTGTATGGCCGAAAACCCGTGCTGATCTACGGCACCCTGGTGTTCCTGGCGGGGTCGGCGGCCTGCGCGACGGCCTGGAACATGGTGGCGCTCATCGCCTTTCGCGGCCTGCAAGGTCTGGGAGCCGGCACCATCATGGCGACTGTGAACACGCTGGCCGGCGACCTGTACTCGGTGCGCGAGCGGGCTCGGATCCAGGGGTGGCTGTCCAGCGTCTGGGGAATCGCCGCAATCGTGGGGCCTACGCTGGGCGGTGCCTTTGCGCAATACGCCACCTGGCACTGGGTCTTCCTGGTGAATCTGCCGATCGGCCTGGTGGCGCTGATCCTGCTGGCGCGTTTTCTGCACGAAAAAGCACCCGAACACCGCCACGCCATCGATTTCACGGGCGCTGGCCTGATGATGCTGGCGGGGTCCGCGGTGGTGTTCGGCCTGCTGCAAGGCGGTAACGCATGGGCCTGGGATTCGCTGCCCAGCCTGATCACCTTCGGTCTGGCGGTACTCCTGATCGCCGCCATGGTCGTCCGTGAACGGACAGCGGCCGAACCCATCATGCCCGGCTGGGTCTGGAGCCGACCCGTACTGCTGGGATCCAATCTTGGGACGCTGGGGATGGGGCTGGTGATGATGGCTCCCAACACCTACCTGCCCGTCTTCGCCCAATCGGTCCTGGGCCTGGGGGCTATCTCCGCCGGGCTGGTGCTGGCCAGCCTGAGCATCGGCTGGGTGGCCGCCTCAACCTGGTCGGGGAACCTGTACCTCAAATTCGGCTTCCGCGACACGGCGCTGTTCGGCGCCGTGCTGATGGCAACCGGTGCGCTGGGCTTCGTCGTGCTGCCTCCGGGTCCCTCTACCTGGCTGGTGTTGCTTGACCAAATCCTGCTGGGAGCGGGCTTCGGGATGCTCTCCACGCCCTTGCTGGTGGGCGTGCAGTCCATCGTGCCGTGGAACCAGCGCGGCGTGGTCACCAGCGCCAACATGTGGTCCCGCTACCTGGGCCAGAGCCTGGGCGCAGCGATCGCCGGCGCCATCTTCAACGCCGCCATGCTGGATCAGCTCCATCAGGCGCCCGACGGCCTGCAGCAGACGCTGCCCCACGTGAACGACGTGGTCACCGTGCTGCAAAACCATGCGGCCGATGCTGAGCTGCACCGATACCTGCAGGGCGCCTTCGACGTTTCGACGCACCAAGTCTACGTCGGCATGACCGGCGTAGCCATCGCAACCCTGCTGCTGGTGTTCTGGATCGTCCCGCGTCACCCCGGGACCGAAGAAAGCCCCGGCGTCGTCTCGGGCTGATCGGGCGGAACAGCCGCGCGGGCACGCTCCCCGCCACCCGAAGCAGGTTCAGCCCGCCCGCGCCTCCAGGGCGGCCACGGCGGGCAGCGTCTTGCCTTCCAGGAACTCCAGGAATGCGCCGCCGCCGGTCGAAATGTACCCGACCCGGTCGGTGATGCCGAACTTGGCGATGGCCGCCAGCGTGTCACCCCCGCCAGCAATCGAAAACCCGTCAGAATCTGCAATCGCGCGGGCAATGACTTCAGTACCGTGCGCAAAGGCCTCGAATTCAAAGACTCCGACCGGACCGTTCCAGACGATGGTGCCCGCTTCGCGCAACCGCACCGCCAGTTGCTCTGCCGTCTGTGGACCGATGTCCAGGATCAGGTCTTCGGGACCAACATCCGCCGCGGCCTTGACCGTCGCCGGCGCATCAGCCGCGAATGTTTGCGCGACGACCACATCCACGGGGATGGGGACCTGGACGCCACGCGCCTGCATGGACCGCATCACGGCGCGTGCCTGGTCGACCTGATCCGGCTCGGCGAGGGATTTGCCGATGGGCAGGCCGGCCGCCAGCATGAACGTATTGGCAATGCCACCGCCCACGATCAGTTGATCGACCTTGTCGGCCAGTGATTGCAGGATGGAGAGCTTGGTGGAGACCTTGGATCCGCCGACGATGGCCGCCATAGGACGGCGCGGCGCCTGCAGCGCACGCCCCAGCGCATGAAGCTCGGCCTCGAGCAGAGGACCGGCACAGGCCACGGGCGCGAACTGCGCCATGCCCACAGTGGTGGCCTCGGCACGGTGGGCCGTCCCGAAGGCATCGTTCACATAGACGTCACAGAGCGCTGCCATGCGCCGGGCCAGCTCGGGGTCGTTCTTCTTTTCGCCAGGGTTGCAGCGGCAGTTTTCCAGCAGCACGATTTCACCCGGGGCCAGATCCACCCCGCCCACCCAGTCGGCAACCAGACGCACAGGCCGCCCCAGCAGTTCAGCAAGGCGCCGCGCCACCGGCGCCAGCGTATCGTCGGGCCCGACCACACCTTCCTTGGGGCGCCCCAGGTGCGAGGTCACCATCACCGATGCACCCGAGTCCAGCGCCAACCGGATCGCCGGCACCGAGGCGCGTACGCGGGTGTCCTCGGTGATGCGGCCGGCTGCCAGCGGCACATTCAGATCCGAACGGATGAACACGCGCTTGCCCTTCAGGGCGCCTTGTTTTGCCAGCGCGGACAGTGTCAGGACAGTCATTGAATCGGCTACTTCGCGGCCATGAACGCGACCGTGGTGTCAAGCATGCGATTGGAGAAACCCCATTCGTTGTCATACCAGGACGCCACCTTTACCAGCGAACCTTCGACCTTCGTCAGGCCAGCATCCACCGTGCTGGAGAGCGGGCTGTGATTGAAATCGCTGGATACGAGAGGCTCGGTGGTATAGGCCAGGATACCCTTCAGTGAACCGTTGGCGGCTTCTTCCAGGATGCCGTTGACTTCCTCGACCGACGTGTCGCGCTTGGCGACGAAAGTCAGGTCTACGATGGAGACGTTCAGCGTCGGAACGCGAATGGCGAATCCGTCGAGCTTGCCATCGAGTTCCGGCAATACCAAGCCCACCGCCGAGGCCGCGCCCGTCTTGGTCGGGATCATGTTGTGCGTGGCCGAACGGGCGCGACGCAGGTCTTTGTGGTAGACGTCCGTGAGTACCTGGTCATTGGTGTACGAGTGCACCGTCGTCATCAGGCCATGCACGATGCCCAGCTTGTGGTGCAGCGGATAAACCAGCGGTGCCAGGCAGTTGGTGGTGCAGGACGCGTTCGATATCACGGTATCCGAAGACTTCAGGACCTTGTGGTTCACGCCGTAGACGATCGTGGCGTCTACGTCCTTGCCGCCAGGCGCGGAAATGATGACTTTCTTTGCACCACCGCGCAGGTGTGCCGAGGCCTTTTCCTTGGTGGCGAACAGACCCGTGCATTCCAGCACCACGTCGACCTTCAGCTTGCCCCAGGGCAGCTTGGCCGGATCACGCTCGGCCAACACCCGGATACGGTCCCCGTTGACCACCAGGTAATCGCCTTCCACTTCGACCGTCCCGGGAAAGGGACCATGCGCCGTGTCGTGGCGGGTCAGGTGGGCATTGGTGTCGGGGTTGCCCAGGTCATTGATGGCAACGATCTGGAGGTCGTGCTTCTTGCCGTCTTCGTAGTGAGCACGCAGTACATTGCGACCGATGCGGCCGTAGCCGTTGATTGCGACGCGAATGGTCATGATGGTTCTCCTGTTTACAAAAGCTGCTCGACGGCGGCGGCCACATGTGCCGCCGTCAGATTGAAATATTTGAACAGCACGCCGGCCGGTGCGGACTCGCCAAACGTGTCGATCCCCACGACGGCGCCAGTGGTGCCCACGTACTTGTACCAAGTGGTGGTTCCACCCGCCTCGACCGCCACGCGCGGGAGGTCGGGCGGCAGCACGGCAGCCCGCCAACCGGCATCTTGCACATCGAAGATCTGGGTGCAGGGCATGGACGCTACCCGTGTCGCTACGCCGCGCGCGGCGAGCTGGTCCTGGGCCTGAAGGGCGAGTTCGACTTCTGAACCCGTGGCGATGATGACGGCGCGGGCGCCGACCATATCGCGCAAGACATACCCGCCCCGGGAGATGGCCTCGGTCGTGGCCGCATCGCGCGCGACGAAAGGCAGGTTCTGTCGCGACAGCAACAGCGCGGAGGGGCCGCCGCCCTGGACGTCCATGCCCACGCTGGCGGGGCGCGACAAGGCCATCTGCCAGGCCACAGCGGTTTCTGTGGTGTCGCAGGGGCGCCAGACATGCAGATTGGGAATGAGCCTCAGGCTGCCTGCGTGTTCGATCGGCTGGTGCGTGGGACCGTCCTCGCCCAGGCCGATGGAATCGTGGGTGAAGACATGAATGACGCGCTGGCGCATGAGCGACGCCATGCGCAGCGCATTGCGGGAATAGTCCGAGAAGGTGAGGAAGGTTCCACCGAAGGGAAGATACCCGCCATGCAGCGCAATGCCGTTCAGGATCGCCGCCATGCCGAATTCCCGCACGCCGAAATTGATGTGCCGCCCCGGCTGCAGATGCTGGGCCCCGCGGCGAAGGGGTTCCACGCCCGGCCAGTCAGTGAAGTTCGAACCGGTCAGGTCGGCCGATCCTCCGAGCAATTCGGGGAGCATGGCGGCAAAAGCCTGGATGGCCTGCTGCGACGCCTTGCGTGTGGCGATGGATTCCGCCTTGTCCTGTGTAGACTGCACGAAGGCACGCGCGCGCTCGACGAAATCGACCGGCAGCTTGCCTGCCATGCGGCGGCGCAGCTCTGCCGCGAGATCGGGATACTGAGCCGCATAACGATCGAAGCGCGACTGCCAGTCAGACTGCTGCCTGGCGCCCCGCGCTCGACCGTCCCAATAATCGTAGACGTCCTGCGGGATTTCGAAGGGCGGATGGGTCCAGCCCAGCGCCTTGCGGGTTGCTGCGACCTCTTCAGCCCCCAGCGGCGAGCCGTGGACCTTTTCCGATCCGGCCTTGTTGGGTGCCCCGCGCCCGATGACGGTCCGGCAGCAGATCAGGGTCGGTCCCCGCCCGGATGCCGCATGCGCGCGCGCCTGTACGATCGCGGCCTCGATGGCGGTCATGTCGTGCCCGTCCACGTCGCGCAACACATACCAGCCATAGGCCTCGAAACGCGACGGGGTGTCGTCCGCAAACCAGTTTTCCACGTGGCCATCGATGGAAATGCCGTTGTCATCGTAGAACACGATCAGGCGAGACAGCCCCAGCGTGCCAGCCAGCGAGCACGCTTCGTGGGAAATGCCTTCCATCAGGCAGCCGTCACCAACGAACACATAGGTGTCGTGATCGATGACGGTGTGGCCAGGACGATTGAATTCCTGCGCCAGCAGCGCCTGCGCGAGCGCCATCCCCACGCCATTGGCCAGCCCCTGGCCCAGCGGGCCGGTGGTGGTCTCCACACCTGGGGTGACGCCGACCTCGGGGTGCCCGGGCGTACGCGAATGCAACTGGCGGAACTGGCGGAGTTCCGCCATGGGCAGGTCGTAGCCCGTCAGGTGCAGCAGCGCATAGAGCAGCATCGAGCCGTGGCCGTTGGACAGCACGAACCGGTCGCGATCGATCCAGGCAGGATCCGCCGGATTGTGCCGCAGATGGCGTGTCCAGAGCACATGGGCAATGTCGGCCATCCCCATCGGCGCACCGGGGTGCCCGGACTTGGCTTGTTGCACGGCATCCATGGCCAGCACACGAATTGCATTGGCCATGGAAGGATCTGGGGCGGGCAAAGCACTCATAGGAATCTCGGTCGGAACGGCATCATGGCACGCGCCATGCGCCCACCCTAAAATACAGGGTGACAAAGCCTCGGATTTTACCATCCAAGCCCCCATGCCAGCTCCCCGCTTCTTCTGCCCCACCCCCCTGCAGGCTCACACGACCATCGAGCTGCCGGCTGCCACAGCCCATCACGCCTTGCGTGCACTGCGGCTGGCCCATGGCGATGCCGTGATTCTGTTCGACGGCCGGGGCGGCCAGTACCCGGCCACCCTCAGCACATCCAGCACCGCCCCGCAGGCCAGCACCGGCGCGCACGAACCCATCGAATGCGAGCTGCAGGGCCGCATCCATCTGATCCAGGGCATCGCCTCGGGCGACAAGATGGACTGGGTGGTTGAAAAGGCCGTGGAACTGGGGGTGAGCGACCTGCATCCGATCGCGGCGGATCGCAGCGTGCTCAGGCTGACCGGCACACGGCTGGAAAAGCGCCTGGAACACTGGTGCGCAATCGTGCAAGCGGCCAGCGAACAATGTGGGCGCAATCGCCTGATGCGGGTTCACGCACCCGTGCCGCTCGCGCACGGTCTCAATGGACTGTCGGGTCCCGTTCTGTTCTGCCATCCCGACGGGGCTCAATCCTTCGCCTCGACACTGCGGGGCGTGAAGGACGAAGTGAATTTCGTGATTGGACCCGAAGGCGGGTGGTCGGCCGAAGAGCTTGCCCAGGCGCGCCGGCAGGCGCTGCAGGCCGTCCAGTTCGGGCCCCGCGTGCTGCGCACCGAGACGGCCGGCGTGGCCATCGTGGCCGCCGCCACGGCGTTGCTGGGCTGGTGAAGGGTCAGACTTCCGCACGTCCCGAATAGGGGGTGGGATCCACGCCAGGCTCTGGGGCTGGATGGGCACCCGCATGCTGGACGGCGTAGGCAAAGCGCCGCTCGTTGTTCCGGCCGAACTCGACCACGTCGTTGCAGACCAACGCGATGGCTTCGGCGTCTTCTGCCAGAGCAGGATCGCCCGAATGGAGATGGCGGAACCACAGGAACAGCCCCACCTTCTGGTCCAGAAGCGTGTCGCACAGGCAGTCGTAGAGTGCGTCCAGATTGCCGCCGAAGAATTCCGGATAGTCGATCGCCTTGACCACCGCACGCAGGACCGCCGAACGATTGCGAGCCCGATCACAGTCCACGACGAACGCCGACAGACCAGCCTCGGTCGCCGCGGCCAGGGCATCGTGCTCGGGAACCACCTCGGCATCCACGACGCCCTGGGTGAGCATTTTTTTGATCTGGGCCGAACTCATGCGGACCACTCCTTGAAAAAAGCGATGACCTTCTCAGCATGGTTCATGCTGTCTGCCCTGCCCAGTGCAATCAGCTCCTGGGTATACCCTGCCTCGAAGAGCAGGTAGGACGCCAACGCACCCCCCCCTGCCTCGACTTTTCGCGGTGAAACACCCAGCACACGGAACAGGGTACGCACGGCACGCGGCAGTTCATCCAGGTGCTCAAGCGCCAGCTCGTCTAGCGAGCGGCTGGGCGCGATCATCAAGGTATGGATGGGTCGCAGTGACTCGCTTTTTAATCCATTTGTCGGGATTCGTGCAAGCAGCTCATTGATGCGCTCCATCCGCTCCAGATCGATGGACACGCCGTCCAGGAAAATGTTTGACAAGGTGTGTCCGGCAATCTGCGCCAAATTGGGGTAAGGCGGACTGAGTTCGCACCTTTCCAGGTGGGGTTCCTCGTCGAAATTGGTGCTCACCACGAAGACCCGATCGGCCCCCAGATGAATGACTGGACTGATGGGCGCCAGTTGGCGCATGGACCCGTCACCGCACCAGAGGGTATGACCACCCGTCAGAATGGCGCGCGCCGGGAACACGAAAGGGATGGCACTGGATGCCATCAAGTGGTCCACCCCAATGTCGCAGGCCACCGCACGGCGCATGGTCCGGGTCCAGGGCTGGATGGTCCGGCGCGCCTGATAGAAGGTGAGATGCTCGCCGGTCGTATAGGCTGTCGCCGTAATGGCCAGGGCATCCAGATGCCCGCGGTCCAGATTGGTGCGCAAGCGCGAGAAATTCATCGCCCGCGCCAGCAGCCCGGTCAGGGGTTCATTGTTCAGCAGCGAATGCGGCGCGTGGTGAGCCAGTTGCGGCCGAATCCACCCCAGGCCGAACATACCAAACCACTGCAGTGCTGAAGCCAGCAGATGGGGCGCATCGGCATAGTAGATATCGGGGGTGCGCAACGACCCCCACAGGCGGCACAGATGGTCCGCAGCGCGGTGAGTCTGATGCGCCCGGCAGGCGAGCGCCGCGGCGTTGATGGCACCTGCAGAGGTGCCGCTGATGATGGCAAACGGATTGCGGAACCCCGGTTTCCGGTCAGGGTCCAGAACATCCAGGATGCCGGACAACACGCCAGCCTGATAGGCGGCGCGTGCACCGCCGCCAGTCAGGACCAGCCCGACAGCCGGTCTTTCAGGGGTGGCGTGGCTTGTTGGCATCGACCACGGTCAGCGCGGCCATGTTGACGATACGGCGCACGGTCGAACTGGAGGTCAGGATATGCACCGGGGCGCTGGCCCCCAGCAGGAACGGGCCCACCGCGACGTTCCCGCCCGCCGCCGTCTTCAGCAGGTTGTAGGCAATGTTGCCGGCATCCACGCTGGGGCAAATCAGCAGATTGGCTTCTCCATGCAGAGTCGTGGACGGCAGGATGCGCTCGCGCAACGACGGATCCAGAGCACAGTCGCCGTGCATTTCACCATCGATTTCCAGTTCCGGATCCCGCTCGCGTACCAGCGCCAGCGCAGCCCGCATCTTTTCACCCGAAGAAGAACTGCCGGTGCCGAAGTTTGAGCGCGACAACAGGGCGACCTTGGGGACGATGTTCAGGCGGCGCATTTCTTCGGCGGCCAGGAGCGTGATCTCCGCGATCTGGGCAGCGTCAGGGTTGTCGTTCACGTGCGTATCAGCCAGCGCGATGGTGCGCTCATCCAGCAGCAGGATGTTCATGGCCGCATAGGTATGGGTTCCGGTCTGGCGTCCCAGCACCTCGTCGATGAAGCGCAGGTGGTTACCGTACGAGCCCACGGTTCCACAAATCATGCCGTCGGCATCCCCCAGGCGCACCATCATGGCACCGATGAGCGTCAGGCGGCGGCGCATCTCGACCCGCGCCATTTCCTTGGTGATGCCGCGGCGGCACATGAGTTCCCAATAGGTCGTCCAGTACTGATGAAAGCGCTCGTCGTGCTCCGGATTGGTGACCTCCACATCCCGATCCAGGTGGATGCGCAAGCCATATTTTTCGATGCGGGCCGCCAGCACCGCTGGCCGGCCGATCAGGATGGGCCGTGCCAGGCCTTCGTCCACCACGATCTGCACGGCGCGCAGCACACGTTCGTCTTCGCCTTCGGCAAACACGATGCGGGATTTCCCGCCCTCGAGCACCATGGCGCGGGCCGCCGAGAACAGGGGCTTCATGAAGGCGCCGGAATGGTACACGAACTGCTCGAGTTGGCTCGCGTAGCTCTTCAGATCGGCGATCGGGCGCGTCGCCACGCCGTCTTCCATGGCCGCCTGCGCCACGGCCGGCGAAATCCGCACGATCAGGCGCGGGTCGAACGGCTTAGGAATGAAATACTTGGGCCCGAAAGAGACGTCGTACAGACCGTAAGCAGCAGCCACCACGTCGTTCTGTTCTTCGCGCGCCAGCTTGCACATGGCCAGGGCTGCCGCCTTTTCCATGCCGCGTGTGATCGTGGTCGCCCCTACGTCCAAGGCACCTCTGAAGATGTAGGGAAAGCACAGGACGTTGTTGACCTGATTGGGGAAGTCCGACCGCCCGGTCGCGATCACCGCGTCGGGGCGGGCCTCGATCGCATCCGACGGCAGGATCTCTGGGTTGGGGTTGGCCAGGGCCAGGATCAGTGGCCGTTCGGCCATTTTCTTGACCATGGCCGGCTTGAGCACGCCCCCGGCCGACAAGCCCAGGAACACGTCTGCGTCGCCAATGATGTCACCCAGCGTGCGCGCGTCGGTCTTTTTGGCGAAGCGGGCCTTTTTCTCGTCCATCAGAGTGGTGCGGCCCTCGTAGACCACGCCTTCAATGTCGGACACCCAGACGTGTTCCACCGGCAGCCCCACGTCCATCATCAGGTCCAGGCAGCCCATCGCGGCGGCCCCAGCCCCGGAGACCACTACCTTGACCTTGGAGATGTCCTTGCCCACCACTTCCAGCCCGTTGATGAATGCGGCCGTGACGCAGATCGCAGTCCCGTGCTGGTCATCGTGAAACACGGGGATCTTCATGCGTTCCCGCAGCTTGCGCTCGACCTCGAAGCACTCGGGCGCCTTGATGTCTTCAAGGTTGATGCCGCCAAAGGTCGGCTCCAGGCCGGCGATGATGTCCACCAGTTTGTCCGGATCGCGCTCGTTGATCTCGATGTCGAAGACGTCCAGACCGGAAAACTTCTTGAACAGGACGGCCTTGCCCTCCATGACTGGCTTGGCAGCCAGCGGCCCGATCGCGCCCAGGCCCAGAACGGCCGTGCCATTGGTGATCACCCCCACCAGATTGCCACGCCCGGTGAAACGGAAAGCATTGTGCGGATCGGCGACGATCTCTTCGCAAGCAGCGGCAACGCCCGGTGTGTATGCCAGCGCAAGATCGCGCTGGTTGGACAACTGCTTGGTCGGGGTGACAGAGATTTTCCCGGGGCGGCCATGTTCGTGATATTCCAGAGCCGCCGCACGCAACGATTCGTCCATGATGAAGTTGCCTTGATCCGTAAATGAAAGTGACTATGCCAGCCATTCTAGCCGCTTGCAGCGGACGATGACACGCACCAATCGAATGCTATGAGAACTGCTGCGCATGGGCGGGGAACAGGCAGTCTGGATCGAACAGCAGCTTTACATCCCGGTCGACGGGGACGTCCGCCAGAGCACTGCCGGGGCGCTGACCGTAACGGTCCGCATAGTCGCGCTGCAGCGGCTGGCCGAGACGCTCGTCGAAAACCAGCCACTCGACCCAGCCCAATTCACCACCATGGCCCAGCAGAAGATGAGCCAGGTTCAGCGATTGCCCGCCATCCACCTGCAAGGCGTCGAGCCGGTAGCGGCCGTTCCACCAGGCGCCCTGCCGCAGGCCGGCGGCCGCCTCGCCGCCACTGAGCTCGAAAAGCCGGGATACCATGCGTTGCACACGCAGGTTGTCGAGCGGCTTGCGGTTGTCCGCGCCGAAAGCCCCCAGATTCGCCTGCGTGCCATCGGCCAGAAGAACCAACGCGTGCACAAGCCCGCTGGCGGCGGTATTGCGGCAATCCCAATCGCAACTGCTGCGATCCGCCAGCCAGGCCGCGACTGTCAGATGCGGCGGCTCATCCCGGAACTGCGCCAGGCCCGCCTGCTCCAGCTCGCCAATCATGCACCCCGGCTGCACGAACCAGCGGGAGTCGCCCGGGCTCAAGCGTTCGTGGCGCTCCATCTCGTGACCCGGCTCCACCCACAGCACTGGCTGATCTTCCAGGCGGGAGGCGTGGGGAATCCCATCCAGTGCGAGGCAAACGCCAAATTCCAGGCACAGGGCCCGGGCGTGATAGACATCCTGCATGTGCTGCGGAATCAGCCGCGCGCTGCCCACCGGCGTGGAGAAGTCGTAGACCCGCCCCTGTGCCACCCGATGCAGTCGATCGAGGAACGTCTCCCACGGGGAGCCCTGCGTACGGCGTCCGGTCAGAAAGGCGCGGCGGGACGGGGACTGCATGGCACTGGCTCCTGAAGTGACGGGCTACAATCGGGCTTTGAACCAAGCCGAGATTCATCCATGCCCCGACTGGCTGACAGAACTGAACGTACGGTGCCATTCTACGCTGTAGAGGTCCTCAAGCAGGCCCAGGCACTGGCCGCCCAGGGGCACGACATCATCAGCCTGGGCATCGGCGAGCCAGACTTCACGGCGCCAGCCCGCGTGCTGGAAACGATGAACCGCGCGGCCGAAGCCGGCCTGAGCGGCTATACCGCACCGGCCGGCATTCCGGCGCTGCGCGAGGCCATCGCGCATTACTACCAGACGAAATTCGGCGCGGCCGTGGATCCGGCGCGCGTCCTGATCACGGCGGGAGCATCCGGCGCGCTGATGCTGGCCGCGCTCTCGCTGGTCAACCCGGGCGATGAGGTTCTGATGCCGGACCCTTCGTACCCTGCCAACCGAAACTTCATTATGGCGGCGGGCGGAACCACGCGCCTTGTGCCAACCACGGCCGAACACCGCTTCCAGCTTCAGGCCAGCGACATCGCCGCCTGCTGGGGGCCGCACACGCGGGGGGTTCTGATCGCTTCGCCCAGCAACCCCACCGGCACCTCCATGCCGCGCGAAGCGCTGAGGGCGCTGATCGCGGCCGTGCGCGAACGTGGCGGCTATGTGATCATGGACGAGATCTACCTGGGCCTCTACTATGACGACACCCCGCAAAGCGCACTCACTCTGGATGACGACCTGCTGGTCATCAACAGTTTTTCCAAATACTTCCATATGACCGGCTGGCGACTGGGATGGCTGATCGCTCCCGCCGCCATGATGCCGGCCATCGAACGGCTGGCGGCAAGCCTGGTGATCTGCGCTCCGGCGCTGGCGCAGCACGCTGCCCTGAGCTGCTTCGAGCCCGAAGTCATGCGGATCTACGAGCAGCGGCGGCTGTCCTTCAAAGAGCGTCGCGACTACCTGCTGCCCGCCTTCGCCGATCTGGGCCTGAGCGTTCCCGCCGCACCCGACGGCGCGTTCTACATCTTTGCCGATGTTCAGAACTTCGGGCTGGACGGGGCGGCCTTCTGCCGCCGGCTGCTGAACGAGGCACATGTGGCCGCTGTCCCGGGGCTGGATTTCGGCGAAGCCTTTGCGCGGCATACCGTCCGGTTTTCCTATGCCACGGGGCTGGATCGCCTGAAGGAAGCGGTTCACCGTATGGCGGGGTTCCTGGGAGAACTGCGGCATCACGACGCCGCCACCACCGACCCGGCCTGATAGCCGGACAAAGTATCAGCCCTGGCCAGGCGGAACCCCCGAGGCCAGGGCCATTCGCCGGCGCTCGGCCAGCACCCGGGACCCATAACCGCCATCGCCCACACCCGTCGCTCCGACATAGCAGGCCAGCCCCCCCTGCACGGAACCTCGGCGGCGGATGCAGTCCGACAGAATCTGCGCACCCACCCGAATGTTCACGACCGGGTTGAACACGGCCGCGCGACCGCCTCTGGTCTTGAGCTTGTCGCGATGCACGCTGCCCATGATCTGCATCAACCCCTGGGCCCCGACAGAACTTTCTACGAACGGGTTATAGCGCGATTCGATCGCAACCACCGCCAGCAACAACTGAGGATCCACGTGCTCATCGGCCCCTACGGCAAATGCCGTCCGGATCAGCGCCCCCGCCACGCTGGGCGCGATGCGGTATTTGCGGGCGAGATAGCTGCGCAAGCCGTGATCCTGGGATCTGGTCATACCCTTGACGGGCTTGTCCTGCATGCTGGCAAGCAGTGCCTGAGCAAAGGTGAGCTGACCTTCCTGGGCTATTTTCTCGTCGGGCTCGGGCGCCACGGCCGGGCCGGTGGCGGCTTTCTGATCCGGCGGGCTGGTGCCCGCGGAGGCAGTCGGGCCAGAAGAGGCACCGGCACCGGGCACCGCAGCCACGGGGGGAGACACAGCGGGTACCGTCCAGTCAGGCGAATCGGTATCGTCCTGTCCTCCGTAGCTCCCGTCATTGGCCTGGAACATGGTCAGGACAACCTCGTGCAACTGCTGGGATTGCTGGCGCATCGACGGCAGGACCAGACTCAGGCCCAACGTGGTCAGAACGGCCAGCCCCACATAGATGGCGCTGACGTGGACGAACTCGCCGACGGGCGCAATCCCGGCCCGCAAACCCAGCAGCACCCGTTCTTGCACGGAAGGATCAGACATGGACGGCCCCGGCAGCCGATCGGTGAAGGTCGGTGGTAATCTTTGGCACGACGCCACTGTAACCCGATTGACGATTCCCTGTGAAATACCGCGACCTCAGAGACTTCATCCAGCAGCTCGAAAGCCGGGGCGACCTCAAACGCATCGCACACCCCGTGTCCACCCTGCTGGAAATGACGGAAATCAGCGACCGGGTCCTGCGGTCAGGTGGACCCGCCCTGCTGTTCGAGCATCCGATCCACAGCGGCGCGGCGAGCAGCACGCCCGTCCTCACGAACCTGTTCGGGACTCCCGACCGCGTGGCCTGGGGCATGGGCGCAGCCGATGTCAGCGCCCTGCGCGAGACCGGTGAGCTGCTCGCGTCCCTGCGCGAACCCGCGCCACCCCACGGCATGCGCGATGCGATCTCCAAGGTCGCCTTCCTGAAGTCGGCTCTTTGGGACATGAACCCTCGCACGATCCGCTCAGCGCCCTGCCAGGAAGTCGTGCTCGAAGCCGACGACGTGGATCTGTCTGCGCTGCCGCTTCAGAGCTGCTGGCCGGACGACGTGGGTCCATTGCTGACCTGGGGACTGGTGACCACACGCGGGCCTCACGCGCGGCGCCAGAACCTGGGCATCTACCGGCAACAGCTCATCGGCCGCAACAAGCTCATCATGCGCTGGCTCTCGCACCGAGGCGGCGCGCTGGATTTCCGTGATCATGCGCTCGCCCACCCCGGCGAGCCGTTTCCCATCGCCGTGGCGCTGGGAGCGGACCCCGCGACCACGCTCGCCGCCGTCACGCCAATTCCGGACAGCCTCTCCGAATACCAGTTTGCCGGACTGTTGCGCGGCTCGCGCACAGAACTGACGCAGACGCTGGGCAGCGATCTGCTGGTCCCGGCCACGGCCGAGTTCGTCCTGGAGGGTCACATCCTGCCGGCCGGACACCCGGCTGCGCGCGTACCCACCGTGCCGCAAGGTGCGCCAGAGCCGCCCGACACCGGTTACGAGATGGCGCTGGAGGGCCCCTACGGGGACCACACAGGGTATTACAACGAGCAGGACTGGTTCCCCGTCTTTACGGTGCAACGCATCACCCACCGGCGCGATCCGATCTACCACAGCACGTACACTGGCAAGCCTCCAGACGAACCCGCCATCTTGGGTGTGGCTCTCAACGAAGTCTTCGTGCCGCTGCTGCGCCGGCAATTTCCTGAGATCACGGACTTCTACCTGCCCCCGGAGGGCTGCAGCTACCGGCTGGCGGTGGTCTCGATGCGCAAGCAATACCCGGGGCACGCCAAGCGCATCCTGTTCGGCCTGTGGAGTGTGCTGCGCCAATTCATGTACACCAAATTCATCATCGTGGTGGACGACGACATCGACATCCGTCGATGGACGGAAGTGGTCTGGGCAATGACCACTCGCATGGACCCCGTGCGGGACACAGTTCTGGTCGAAAACACGCCCATCGACTACCTGGATTTTGCATCGCCAGTCTCGGGGCTGGGCGGCAAGATGGGGCTGGACGCCACCAACAAGTGGCCGGGTGAAACCCAACGCGAATGGGGACGGCCCATTCAGATGGATGCTGCCGTCAAGGCCCGGGTGGACGCCATGTGGGGAGAACTAGGTCTATAGCGACCCGCCGGAACCACCAGACGCCGACACCCCGATCAGGGCTGATCGTCCTGATCGGGCTTTCTGGATCGATGCCGGCCCAGCCAGATCAGCCCACCCATCAGGGCCGCCTTCAGCAGCACAGGCCGCCGACGCGTCCCCGAAAACAGGGTGGACGCCAGGGACAGCAGAAGGGGAAACCGCCGCACGGCTTCGAGACTGTGCCCCAGCCACCCCAGACCCAACGCCCCCAGGCCATCGCGAGCCTGCGCCGCCAGTGCACGCGGCTGCAATTCCGCCACCAGCCGGCAGGCGCTGCGCTGAAGTTCCAGGCGCTGGTAGCTGGCGCGCAGGCGCAGCAGTTCGATGCGCACGCGGCGCTCCTGGGGCGACGAAACATGCGAAACCGCCCGGTCCGTCATGGAGAGTCTCCACCAGTCTGCGCCTGATCCTGCGATCCGCCCGACGACCCGGTTTGCGGACGATCCGACGCAGCCGTTGCCGCCCGGGCACCCAAGGCCTGGGCATCCGCCTTCAGCACATCGATCGTGACCTCAAAGGGTTCGGAATCGCGCTGGAATCGCGCCCACAGCCAAAGCAGGAGCAGCCCTCCGAGCACACCATAACCGAGCGCCAGGAGGCTTAGCGCGAGCGTGCGGTATTCCGCAGGCCATACGGAGAGGGCAAACGCCAGCGTTGCCACCAGCAGAGCCAGCATCAGCAGAAAGACAGCCATGAGCAGTACGGCCAGACGCCACAGCAAGCGGTCACGCGCCTGCTGTGCCTCGAGGCCGAACAGCTCGAGCCGCGTGGCCACCAGGGTGGCCGCCTGCGACGCCAGGTCCGCCAACGACCGGCCGAACGCCGCCATGCCTATCAGCGCCGCGAAATCAGCGCGCCCAGGAGCAGGCCGGCTACCCCGGCGATCCCGACGGCCTTCCAGGGATTGGACTGCACATACTCATCCGTATCATGCGCAACCTTGCGCCCCTGCTCGATCAGATTTGCTTGCGTGTCGGCCAAGGCCTCGCGCCCTTGGTCCAGCGCCTGCAGCGCCCGGGCCCGGAGGTCGGCGGCCTTGTCGCCCGTCGTCTCCGCCGCCTCGCGCAGGAACTTCTCGGCCTCGTCCAGGCTGCTCTTGAGATCTTCGATCAGGGCGTCTCCAGCGGACTGGGTGGAAATGTTCTTACGAGTGGCCATGGGGTTCTCCCGTCGATGAGTCATGAACTCCATGCTAACTGAACGCGGTACGAATTTGAAGGCGGTATGAATCGTGCATCAAAAAATAACTGAAGTAGCCCGCCCGGGCGTCAGTCCGCCTTCTGGCGCGTCCCGAAGATCCGGTCGCCCGCGTCACCCAGGCCAGGGATGATGTAGCCATTCTCATTCAGATGATCGTCGATCGCAGCGGTATAAATGTGCACATCCGGGTGCGCCCGCTCGACCGCCGCGATCCCCTCGGGCGCGGCCACCAGCACCAGCGCCCGCACGTTGTGGCTGCCCGCTTGCTTGAGCATGTTGATCGCAGCGATCATGGACCCGCCCGTCGCCAGCATGGGGTCGATGATAAGGGCGAGCCGCTGATCGAGCTGGCCGACCAGCTTTTCCAGGTACGGTTGCGCCTGCAGGGTTTGTTCGTTGCGCGAAATGCCGACGGCGCTGACCTTGGCGCCCGGGATCAGGCTGAGCACACCATCCAGCATCCCGATTCCGGCCCGCAGGATCGGTACCACCGTCACCTTCTTGCCGGCGAGCTTTTCCACATCCAGCTCGCCCGCCCAGCCGGTAATGCGGACAGGCTCCAGCGGAAGATCCTGGGTTGCCTCGTAAGTCAGCAGCGCGCCCACTTCCTGGGCCATTTCACGAAAGTTCTTGGTACTCAGGTCGGCGCGTCTCATCAGACCCAGCTTGTGGCGGATGAGCGGGTGGCGAATTTCGTGGATGGGCATGGCAGCGGGATCTCGATCAAGGATGGCCGACAGTGTAACGCCCGGGCCAGGCCTGACGCGCCCAGGAAAACAACCGGGGCTGGCGCGGCCGCTGCGGCGGTCTCGATCAGCAGTGCCGCAGCAGCCAGCCAACGCTATTTGGAAGCCAGCCAGCGCACGATCGCATCATCGAAATTGCGCACTGCCCAAGAGCTGGGATCATTGACCAGGCTGACCAGAATGTAGCGTTTGCCGCTGGTCCCCCGCACGAACCCCGCCAGCGCGCGGGAATTGCGCAGCGTCCCTGTCTTCAGGTGTGCCTGACCGCGCGTGTCACCAGCGCGCAAACGTTTGCGTACCGTGCCGTCCACGCCCGAAATGGCCAGGGACGAAACGAATTCCGGCATGAGCGGCGAGCGCCAGATATTGTCATACATCTGGGCCAGGCCGTGTGCGGTCACACGTCCTTGGCGCGAAAGCCCGGATCCATTCACCAGCACCCAGCCAGTGGTATCCACCCCCTGATTCTTCATGACCTCGAGGACGGCCTGAGCACTGCTGGACAAGGTCGCCCCTGTCCCTTTCAGCTCCGCCCCCAGCGTCAGGAAGGTCATGCGGGCCATGACGTTATTGCTGTTCTTGTTGATCTGGCGGATCACGTCGGACAGCCAGGGCGAATCGTGCCAGACCAGGGTCTTTGCGCTGGAAGGCGCCTTGCCCGACACGAAGCCGCGCGCAATGGTGCCACCCAGTTCCTGCCAGAGCAGGCGGAACAGGCCTTCGAAGTGATCGGCCTGAGAGCCAATCAACCGGTAGTAGCTGAATTCCCCGCAGGCGCCTGCGACCTTGCCGCCTATATGGACGACCGCCTGATGATTCTGCACCTGGATATTGGCCATCACCGCCGGAGAGCTGGTGCAACGCCCATCCAGCCACTGCAACTGGCCTTCGATACGCACATTGCGGGTGGGGGGGTCCACGATGGGAATCCACTGGCGCGTCTGCACGTCGGGATAGAACAGGATACGGCTCGCGCCAAAACCTACCATCAAGGCGTCCGGACTGGCATTGTAGGGACTATCGGCAGCACCATCGAATTCGCCCGGATCGATGGTCACATCGCCGAACCGGCTGCGATCCACCACCACTTCTGACAGATTCTTGACGCCGCGCAAGCGCAGTTGGCGCAACAAGTCCCAAAGATCGTCCGGCCTGAAGTAAGGGTCGCCACCACCCACCACATAGAGCGGCCCCTGCAACGTACCCTGGGCGTCGACCCGGGCGCCGGAATCGCTCGCGAGCCGGGTCCGCCAAGCGTAGTCCGGCCCCAGCGCCGAGAGCGCCGACCAGGTGGTGACGGTCTTCATGACGGAGGCCGGGTTGCGTGGTACCTCGGCATTGACGCGGGCAATGACCGGTCCGCCAGCTTCACGGATTTCGAGGGACAGCGAAGAATCCGGCAGCTTCGTCGCCTTCCAGGCCTTCTGCAATTCCGGTGGCAGCGCCTGCGCAGCCACCGCCAGTGAAGCCATGCCCAGCAAGGCCCCGGCCGCCCAGTGCGCGCAACGCCACAGCAGCATCGATCGGCCAGGCCGCAAGCGCCGCCCTTCGTTGAAATCCCGTCGGCGGATCGCCCGCCACCATCCTGCACCTTCCATACTGCCGCCCGACAAAAAAACACCAGCATAATCCAAAGCGGCACTTCCTCAGAAGTGCTCGGCAATCGCCGCGCTAAAATAGCCCGCTCAAACCGTCATCCGGCCCACTCGGGCCATCGAATCTCCCGTGCCCCAACCCATGGATATCTCGCAGTTCGACTACGAACTGCCGCCTGAACTCATTGCCCAGCACCCGGCCGAGCGCCGCGACGCCAGCCGCCTGCTGCATCTGGACGCCGCCGGCGGGCTGCACGACCTCCATTTCACGGACCTGCCCGGCCTGCTGCGCGCCGGCGACCTGCTGGTGTTCAACAATACCCGCGTCATCAAGGCGCGTCTGCGCGGCCGCAAGGAAACCGGCGGCCAAGTCGAAGTCCTCGTCGAACGCATCCTGGCTCCGACCCGGGCGCTGGTCCACCTGCGCTCCAGCAAATCACCGCACGCCGGCACGCGCCTGCTGCTGGCGGATGGTGCCATCCAGGCCGAGGTGCTGGGCCGTCAGGGTGAACTGTTCGAACTGTCGTTCCCGTCGCCGCTGCTGAACCTGCTGGAGCAGTATGGCGACGTTCCGCTGCCGCCCTACATCACCCATGCTCCCGCCGCCGAAGACGAGTCGCGCTACCAGACCGTCTATGCCGAGAAGCCGGGTGCGGTCGCTGCGCCCACTGCGGGACTGCACTTCGACCAAGCCATGCTGGACCGCCTGAAGACCCAGGACATCGGCGAGGCCTTCGTCACCCTGCACGTGGGGGCGGGGACCTTCCAGCCCGTACGTGTGACCAACATCAGCGAACACGTCATGCACTCGGAGCGCTACGTCGTACCGGAATCGGTGTTTGCCCAGATACACGAAACCCGAGCCCGGGGAGGCCGCGTCATCGCCGTAGGCACCACCAGCGTGCGCTCGCTGGAAGCGGCCGCCCACGAGGGCGATGGTGTGCACACCTGTGAGGGCGACACACGCTTGTTCATCACCCCAGGCTACACGTTCCAGAACGTGGACGCCCTGATCACCAATTTCCACTTGCCCCAATCCACGCTGCTCATGCTGGTCTCGGCCCTGGCCGGGATGGAGCCCATCCGCCGCGCCTACGCGCACGCCGTTCAATCCCGCTACCGCTTCTTCAGCTACGGCGACGCCATGTTCATCGAGGCCGCCAAGGCCGCCTCGAGCCCAACTTCATGACCGGACTGCACTTCGAACTGCTGCACACCGACGGGGCCGCGCGACGTGGCTGCCTGACGCTGAACCACGGCACGATCCAGACTCCGATCTTCATGCCGGTGGGGACCTACGGCAGTGTGAAAGCCATGCTGCCCGACGAACTCGAATCCATCGGCGCGCAAATCGTGCTGGGCAACACCTTCCACCTGTGGCTGCGCCCTGGTACAGAGGTGCTGGACGCACACGGCGGACTGCACGGCTTCATGCAATGGCCGCGCCCGATTTTGACCGACTCGGGCGGATTCCAGGTGTTCAGCCTGAACGGCATGCGCAAGATCACCGAGGAAGGCGTGAAATTCGCCTCACCCATAGACGGTTCGCGCCTGTTTCTCTCACCCGAGGAGTCCATGCGCATCCAGCACAGCCTGAACTCCGACATCGCCATGGTGCTGGACGAATGCACCCCCTATCAGATCAGCGGACGCCCGGCCACGCATGAGGAGGCGGCCACCTCCATGCGCATGTCACTGCGGTGGGCGCGCCGTTCCCGCACCGCGTTCCAGGAGCGGCAGAACCCCAACGCGCTGTTCGGCATCATCCAGGGGGGCATGTATGAAGACTTGCGCGACGAATCCCTCGCCGGCCTGACGGACATCGGCTTCGAGGGCTACGCCATCGGCGGCCTGTCCGTGGGCGAACCGAAGGAAGACATGATGCGCATGCTGGCCCACGTCACGCCACGCATGCCAGCGCAGGCCCCACGCTACCTGATGGGAGTGGGCACGCCCGAGGATCTGGTCGAAGGCGTGCGCACGGGCGTGGATATGTTCGACTGCGTCATGCCAACGCGCAATGCCCGCAACGGCTGGCTGTTCACCCGGCACGGCGACATCAAGATCCGCAATGCCCGTTACCGGAACGACACCCGTCCGCTGGATCCCTCCTGCGCCTGCCATACCTGCCGGCATTTCTCGCGCGCCTACCTGCACCACCTGCAACGGGTCGGCGAGATCACCGGCGCGCGCCTGAATACGCTGCACAACCTGCACTTCTACCTGAACCTGATGACAGAGATGCGCACGGCCATCGAGAACGACCGGTTCGAGACCTGGCGCGCACAATTTCAGGTGGATCGCGCCAGCGGCATCAGTTGACGCGCATTCGCCAATATCTCGCTACAATTAAAAGTTAACTTCCCACCATTTCATGATCGATTTTCTTCAGGAGCCTTCATGTCCGTGCTCGACACCCTAACCCTGATGCCAGCCCAGGCGGCTGGTGGCGAACCCAATGCGCTGATGAGCATGCTGCCCATCATCCTCATGTTCGTCATCCTGTACTTCCTGATGATCCGCCCACAGATGAAGCGGCAGAAGGACCACAAGAAGATGGTGGAGACCCTGTCCAAAGGCGACGAGGTCATCCTGTCGGGCGGAATCCTCGGCAAGATCAGCAAGGTGAGCGACAACTACGTCACCCTGGAGATCGCGCAGGCGGGCGACAAGCCCATCGAAACCATCGTGCAGCGCAGCGCGGTGACCTCCGTACTTCCCAAGGGCACCATCAAGTCGCTCTGATCCGGCGCGGGCGCCCCCAGGCGCCGCGCTCTCACTTGTCCGTCCCTGGTCGACCATGAACCGCTATCCCATCTGGAAATACCTCATCGTCCTGGCTGCCCTGCTGATTGGCGCGCTGTACGCGCTGCCCAATCTGTTTGGCGAATCTCCCGCCGTCCAGGTCGCGGGCGCCAAGGCGACCGTGAAGGTCGATCAGGACACGCTGGTACGCGCCGAGCAGATCCTCAATCAGGCCCATATTCCATCTACCGCCAGTTCGATGGAAATGAACGGCCCGGTCGGCACCGTGCGGTTCCGCTTCGACTCCACGGACACGCAGCTCAAGGCGAAAGACGAGCTGGAAAAGGCGCTGAACGCCGATCCGAAGAACCCTGACTACACGGTCGCGCTCAACCTCATGTCGGCCTCTCCCAATTGGCTGACTGCGCTGGGCGCCAATCCCATGTATCTGGGGCTGGACCTGCGCGGCGGGGTGCACTTCCTGCTTCAGGTCGATATGAACGGAGCCCTGACGGGCCGGTATGACTCCATGGCGGGCGAAGCACGCACCGCCTTGCGCGACGCGAAGGTCAAGTTCGACGACGTGGAGCGCAGCCAGATGTCGGTGCGCGCAACATTCGCCACCGAAGAGGCCCGCGGCGCGGCGACCGACGCACTGCGCCGTGCCATCCCCGAGCTGGTCTTTACGCCGGGCCGGGCGGGCGATCAGTGGCTGCTGGACGGCAAACTCAGCGATTCGGCCATCACACAGGTCGAAGGCAACGCACTGAAACAGAACATCCAGACCCTGCACAACCGCATCAATGAACTGGGGGTGGCCGAGCCGGTGATCCAGCAACAAGGAGCGGACCGCATCGTGGTCGAGCTGCCCGGCGTGCAGGACATCGCAAAGGCCAAGGAAATCCTGGGCCGCACGGCGACGCTGGAAATTCATATGGTGGACGACTCGCCCGCCGCCATGGCCTCCCTGGCTCAGGGCAAGGTCCCGTTCGGCCTGGTCCAATACAAAGACACCAACGGCCAGCCCCTGCTGCTGCGCCGCCAAGTCATTCTGACGGGCGAAAACCTGCAGGATGCCCAGCCAGGACGCGATCAGCAGACGCAGGAACCCACCGTCAACCTGACGTTGGACTCCAAGGGCGCGCGGATCTTTCGCGACGTCACACGCGACAACATTGGCAAGCGCATGGCCATCGTGCTGATTGAAAACGGCAAGGGCCAGGTCGTGACCGCTCCGGTGATCCGCTCCGAAATCCCCGGCGGCCATGTGCAAATTTCAGGCAGCATGACGGCCCAGGAAGCCGCCGACGTTTCGCTGCTGCTGCGCGCCGGGGCGCTCGCCGCTCCGATGCACATCATCGAGGAACGGACCATCGGCCCCAGCCTGGGAGCCGCCAATATCAGACAGGGGTTTGAGTCGACGCTGTATGGCTTCATGGCCATCGCTGTCTTCATCATTCTCTACTATCACCTGTTCGGGGTGTTCTCCACGCTGGGCCTGTCGTTCAACGTGCTGCTGGTGGTTGCCATCCTCTCCATGCTGCAGGCCACGCTGACCCTGCCTGGCATCGCGGCCATGGCGCTGACCTTGGGCATGGCGATCGACGCCAACGTGCTGATCAATGAACGCATCCGTGAAGAGCTGCGGGAAGGCTACTCGCCGCAACAGGCCATCCACTTGGGATTTGAACGTGCCTGGGTGACGATTTTCGATTCCAACCTGACCAGCTTGATCGTCGGGGTCGCCCTGCTCGCCTTTGGGACCGGGCCGGTGCGGGGCTTCGCCGTCGTCCACGTGATCGGCCTGCTGACCTCGATGTTCACCTCGGTCGTGGGCGTGCGTGCCCTGGCTAACCTGTACTACGGGCGCAAGCGCAAGCTCAAGGCGATCTCCATCGGTACGGTGTGGCACCCCAACAAGCAGCAGAATTGAGCAGGACGCATCATGGAATTCTTCCGCATCCACAAGACCATCCCGTTCATGCGCCCGGCGCTGGTGCTGAACATCATCAGTCTGATCACGTTCCTGCTGGCCGTATTCTTCATCGCCACACGCGGCTTTCAACTGTCAATCGAATTCACCGGCGGCACGGTGATGGAAATGCACTACGAGCAGGCGGCGCCAGTCGACGACATCCGCTCCGCCGTGGACGCGCTGGGCTACAAGGACTTCCAGGTCCAGAACTTCGGCACATCCAAGGACGTGATGATCCGTCTGCCGGTACGAGCCGGCCAAGACACGGCCGCTCAAAGCCAGACCGTCCTGAAGGAACTGCAGAAGGCGCATCCCCAGGTGAAGCTGCAGCGGGTGGAGTTCGTGGGCCCGCAGGTCGGACAGGAACTGCTGCACAACGCCCTGAAGGCGCTTGCGTTCTGCGTGATCGGCATTCTGCTCTATCTGGCCGTGCGATTCGAATGGAAGCTCGCCGCATCATGCGCCATCGCGAACCTGCACGACGTGGTGATCATCCTGGGATTCTTCTCCTTCTTCCAGTGGGAGTTCTCGCTGTCGGTGCTGGCGGGGGTACTGGCCGTGCTGGGCTACTCGGTGAATGAATCCGTGGTGGTGATGGACCGGATCCGTGAAAACTTCCGCAAGCAGCGCAAGGCGCCAGTGCGCGACATCATCGACGCGGCCATCACGCAGAACATTTCGCGGACGATCATCACCCACGGTTCGACCCAGATGATGGTGCTGTCGATGTTCTTCTTCGGCGGGCCGACGCTGCACAACTTTTCGCTGGCGCTGACGATCGGGATCTGGTTCGGGATCTACTCGTCGGTGTTCGTGGCGGCCGCGCTGTCGATGTGGATGGGGATCAAACGGGAAGATCTGGTGAAGCACGTGAAGAAGGACGGGCCGGAAGTCGAGCTCGGCTGATCGGCTTCATTCACTGGAGCACAGCTCTTTCTTATGTGAGATCGGGCCGGGGTACAAATGGGGATGCGCCCTACCCGGCGGTCTTCCCTTCGGTCAGACTTCCCGGTCCTTCCTCGTACAGCCGGGCGTTCACATCCGAGCAGGGTCGGATGTGAACGAATTCCCCGGCTTCCCTTCGGAAGCCACCGGCGCCTCCACGGTTGCATCCCCATTTGTACCCCGGCCCTCTTCTTGTAGGGTGGGTCAGCAAAATCACTGTGGTATCGAGTCGGAAAGATCCCGCCCCCGCCCCTGCATCTGTCTATGCCTTGTTCCCCGGTGTTGGGTGCGAACTTATGCTTAGCTGTTAGCGCCACAGAACATCCTTTACCCTTGCCACCGCATCTTGGAAATCTCGAGGGACGCAGTGGGGTGGTGGATGGGGTGCCGGGTCGACCGTGGAGGCGCCGGTGGCTTCCGAAGGGAGTGCGGGGAATTCGTCGCCATCCGACCCTGCTCGGATGGCGACGCCCGCGCGGACGAGGAAGGACCGGAAAGTCCGACCGCAGGGAGGACCGCCGAGTAGGGAGAACCGGCAACCCATCCACCATCCCGCGTCTCAAGAACTCAAACCCCGGCCCCTCAACCGAAGATAGAGTCCTCCCAACGAACCCAGTACAATAACCAGTTCCCATAAAGCCCACACCGCCCCCGGGATATAAACCCGTCACCGGCACTCCCCATGCAAGAAACCACCGCGCACCGCCCCGGCGTCATCCACCACGCACCCGTCGCCGCGCTTACTCCGGAATCCGAAATCGCGGCTATCGCCAAAGCCCTGCAGCCCACTGAACCCGGTGAGCACAAGAAACTCTTCATCCGCACCTTCGGCTGCCAGATGAACGAGTACGACTCGGAAAAGATGGCCGATATCCTGCAGGCCACCGAAGGCGTAGAACTCACCCAGACGCCGGAGGACGCCGACATCATCCTCTTCAACACCTGTTCCGTGCGCGAAAAGGCTCAGGAAAAGGTGTTCTCGGATCTCGGGCGTGTGCAGCACCTGAAGGACAGCAACCCCGACCTGCTGATCGGCGTCGGTGGCTGCGTAGCCAGCCAGGAAGGCGAAGCCATCGTGCGACGCGCCCCTTACGTGGACGTGGTGTTCGGCCCGCAGACCCTGCACCGGCTGCCGGAGCTCATCGACCGCCGCCGACAGACGGGTCAGTCGCAGATCGACGTCTCGTTCCCGGCCATCGAAAAGTTCGACGCGCTGCCGCCGGCCCACGTCAACGGACCCACGGCCTTTGTCTCCATCATGGAAGGCTGCAGCAAATACTGCAGCTTCTGCGTGGTGCCCTACACCCGCGGCCCGGAGGTCTCCCGGCCCTTCGACGACGTACTGACCGAAGTCGCCGATCTGGCTGACCAGGGCGTGCGCGAGGTCACTCTGCTGGGACAGAACGTCAATGCCTACCGGGGAGCCACCGGGGATTCAGGCGAAGTTGCCGACTTCGCCATGCTGCTGGATTACGTGCACGACATCCCGGGTATCGAGCGCATCCGCTACACCACTTCGCACCCCAAGGAAATGACGGCGCGCCTGATCGAGGCCCACGGCCGGCTGCCCAAGCTAGTGCCCTTCCTGCATCTGCCAGTCCAGGCTGGCAGCGACCGCGTGCTGGGTGCCATGAAGCGCGGGTACACGGTGCTGGAATATAAATCCATCATTCGCCGGCTGCGCGCCACTCGGCCGGACATGACGTTTTCGTCGGACTTCATCGTGGGCTTCCCTGTCGAGACCGAGCCCGACTTCCAGAAGACGATGGATCTGGTGCGCGACGTGGGTTTCGACCAGTCATTTTCCTTCGTTTATTCGCCGCGTCCGGGTACGCCGGCCGCTCTGCTGGTGGACTACACGCCCCAGGAAGTCAAGCTGGACCGGCTGCACCGGCTGCAATCGCTGATCAATGACCAGGCCGGCGCGATCAGCCAAGCCATGGTGGGCAGCGTGCAGCGGCTGCTGGTGGAAGGCCCGTCGAAAAAGGATCCACACGATATGAAAGGCCGCACCGAAAACAACCGCATCGTGAACTTTGCAGGTGAACCGCGTCTGATCGGACAAATGGTGGACGTGCGTATCACTGCGGCGCTCACCAACACGCTGCGCGGCGAGGTACTGACGCGCGACTCCGTGCAGATTCCAGCATGAACGGCGATTCTCGGGAAAAACCGCGCACGGCAGCCGCACATACCCGGCCCGTCACATTGCAGCTTGCCGGCAGCAACACGCAGCTGGCCAACCTGTGCGGTCCTCTGGACGAAAACCTGCGACAGATCGGCCAGGCCTACGGCACGGGAATCAGCCGTCGAGGCAGCCACGTCAGCATTCGGGGGCCGCAGGCCCGCCGCACAGCCGACGCGCTGCGCTGGTTCCATGATCGGGCCGCCAACACACCCTTGTCACTGGAAACCCTGCAGCTTGGCCTGGTCGAACTGGGGGCTCAGCCGGACGCAGCCGTTCGTGCCAGATCCGATCTGCCCGATCCACCGCCAGTGGACGACGCGAGCCTGCACCTGCACACCCGCAAGCCTGATCTGCGGCCCCGTACGCCCCGCCAGCGCGACTACCTGAACGCCATCCTGAAACACGACGTCACCTTTGGCGTCGGGCCGGCCGGCACGGGCAAGACGTGGCTGGCCGTCGCCTGCGCCATCGACGCACTGGAGCGCGAAACGGTCTCCCGTCTGGTGCTCACTCGTCCGGCAGTGGAAGCGGGCGAACGCCTGGGTTTCCTACCCGGTGACCTGGTCCAGAAGGTGGACCCCTACCTGCGGCCGCTGTATGACGCCCTGTACGACCTGATGGGGTTCGAGCGCACGCAGCACCTCTTCGAGAAGCAGACCATCGAGATCGCACCGCTGGCCTACATGCGCGGCCGCACGCTCAACCAGGCGTTCATCATCCTGGACGAGGCGCAAAACACGACGCCCGAGCAGATGAAGATGTTCCTGACCCGAATCGGCTTTGGCAGCAAGGCGGTGATCAACGGCGACCCATCTCAGGTGGATCTGCCCAAGAGCCAACAAAGCGGGCTGCTGCATGCGCTGGATGTACTGGACGGGGTACCCGGAATCGCCCAGACGCGATTCACCAGCCGCGACGTGGTGCGCCATCCACTGGTAGCCCGCATCGTGGATGCCTATGAAAAGGCCGGCGACCATGTATCCTGACTTTTCGCTATCCGTTCAGTACGCCGTCGCCGCGCCCGACCTCCCCCGCTGGCGCCTGCGCCGCTGGGTTGGGCAGGCGCTGGAGCAGGCCCTGGTGACACCCGATCCCCGCGCCGGCCAGCCTGTGGCACTGACGTTGCGCATCGTGGACGCCGACGAGGGCCGCGCGCTGAACGCAAGCTACCGGCAGCGCGATTACGCGACCAACGTCTTGACATTCGAATATGGCGAAACCCCGGACGGCCTGATCAGCGGCGACATCGTGCTGTGCCTCCCCGTGCTGGTACGCGAGGCCGCCGAGCAGCACAAACCACTGCCGCACCACGCAGCCCACCTGGTCACCCACGGCGTGCTGCACGCCCTGGGGTGGGACCACATCGTGCCTGACGAAGCCGAGCGCATGGAAGCGCTGGAGACCCGCATTCTCGCCGCACAACACATCCCCGACCCTTACCGGGTGGGGTCCCAGACCTGACGCCGCCACAGATTCTCCGGCGTTATCGGTTATGCTAAGAAATCCAGACACTCGTCCATCGGACAATGCCAGACCCCCATTCCGACACTGAGCCCCGACCTGAACCGCCGGCGCCCAAATCCCTGTTCTCCAGACTGAAGTCCCTCCTGCGGCCCAACCCACCCACCGGCCGCGCAGAAATCAGGGCAGTACTCGAGGCCGCACACGATCACTCCATCCTGGACGGAGAATCGTACGCGATGATCTCCGGGGCATTGACCGTCGCCGACAAGACCGTCGCCGACATCATGGTCTCGCGTTCGCGCATGGACATGCTGGACATCTCGCGACCGCTGGCCGACCTGATGCCAGAGATCACCGACACCGGACACTCCCGGTTTCCCGTCTACGAAGGCGATCGGGACAACATCGTCGGGGTGCTGCTTACCAAAGACCTGCTGCTCGCCCTGTCGGACCATGCGCTGAACATCCGCACCCTGATCCGGCCGGCCGTCTTCATCCCCGAGACGAAACGACTGAACGAACTGCTGCACGACTTCCGCATGAGCCGCAACCACCTCGCCATCGTCGTGGACGAGCACGGCGGCATCAGCGGCCTGGTGACCATGGAAGACGTGCTGGAGCAGATCGTCGGCGACATCGAGGATGAATTCGACGACACGGACGAAAAGACGATCTTCCGCACCGGCGAGAACAGCTGGCGTGCCATGGGCACCACCGAGATCGACGACTTCAACGAGACCTTCGGGGTGCACCTTCCGGACCAGGACTGTGACACGCTGAACGGTTGGCTGGCGGCGGAAATCGGCCACATCCCGCGCCGCGGCGAACGCCTGGAATCCCAGGGACTGGCCTTCACCGTCGTGGGCGCCGACGGCAAGCGGGCACGCTGGTTGCACGTCCAGCGGCTGGAATCCCCATCGCCCACCACCCCTCCTGCACAAGACGATGCCGCCTGACCACCGGAGGGGCTGGCGTCACTGGCTGGTCATCCTGCTGGCCGGTGGCATCCAGGCGCTGTGCTTTGCGCCCGGGCCTTTGCCCGAATGGAGCCTGCCGTTCGTTCAGATCGGCTCCCTGGCGGTCCTGGCTGCTTGCACCTGGGGTGCGGAACGCGTCCGGGCAGCCGCACTGGATGGCTGGCTGTTCGGTCTGGCCCAGTTTACCGTCGGCGTCTACTGGCTCACGATCAGCATGCACACGTTCGGCGGACTGGCCCTTCCGCTTGCCGTGGCAGCCCTGCTGCTGTTTGCGGCCGCCATCGCCCTCTATTCCGCTGCAGCCTGTGCCCTCAGCGCCTGGCTGTGCGCCGCCTGGCGGTCCCCACACCAGTACGCCCGCCGGCAGATCCTGAATGCGCTGGTCTGGGCCTCGTCCTGGACACTGTTCGAATGGCTGCGCGGCACTCTGTTCACCGGCTTCACCTGGCTGGACGCCGGCTATGCGCACGCCGAAGGCATGTTCGCTGCCTGGGCCCCGGTGGTCGGCGTCTACGGTCTGAGCTGGCTGGCGGCATTCTCGGCCGCCGCTGTGGCGCTCATGGCACGGGCCAAGGACAGCGCCCCCTACGACCGCAGCGCGGCCGCAGTCGTCGCACTGGCGCTGGTCTGCGGTCTGGCCGGCATCGCCGGCCAGCATATCCAGTGGTCCAGCCCGCTGGGGTCACCGCTGATGGTGCGTCTGGTGCAACCTGCCACGCCCCAGTCGGAAAAATTCGATCCACGGCAATTCGAAGCGGCCATCACCCGTACGCTGCGCCTGGCTGACCTGCCAGCGAAGGACAAGGCGGACCATCCAGCGCTGATCGTCTTCCCTGAAACCGTGATGCCGATCTTCCAGGACGAAATCCCGCCCGAGATATGGTCACGCTGGCAGGCAGTGGCGCAACACCAGCAAGCCACACTGCTCATGGGCATCCCGCTGCATAGTCGATCGTCCGTGGGCGACCGGTACACGAACGGCGCCATCGCCCTGCCCCCTGGCAACGCTTCATTCCCGGGCACACCCGCACCCTGGCACTACGACAAGCACCATCTGGTTCCATTCGGCGAATTCATCCCACCCGGATTCCGCTGGTTCGTCCATGCAATGCAGATTCCGTTGGGCGACTTCAACCGAGGCTCGCTGGTCCAACCGCCGCTTCGACTGGCCGGACAGGCCCTCGCGGTGGACATCTGCTATGAGGACACCTTCGGCGAGCAGATTGCGGCACATGTGGCTCCAGGCCCGGACGGGACTGCAGGCGCCAGCATCCTGGTGAACATCAGCAATCTGGCCTGGTTCGGCGACTCCTGGGCACTGCGCCAGCATCTGTGGATGGCCCGCATGCGTGCGCTGGAAACGGCACGCCCGCTGGTGGCGGCCACCAACACCGGCATGACGGCCGCCCTGGACCCGTACGGTCAGGTGCGCGGCATGCTGGACGCCGGAACACCGGGAGTACTGGACGTCGAGGTCCTGGGAACCCAGGGACTGACCCCCTATGTGCGCTGGCGCAACGCCCCCATATTGATCTGGCTGGCCTTGTGGCTGGCCATCGGGATTGGATGGCGGACCAGCCATCGTCCTCAGGGGCGCTGAACCGAATCACGCAGGCGCTGTTCGAAAACGTCCTGGTCCAGCGGCTCATCGAACCAGTAACCCTGGCCCGCATCGCACCCAGCACCCAGCAGGAACTCGTACTGCTCGCGCACGGTGACCCCCTCTGCGACGACCGACAGCCCCAGTCGATGGGCCAATTCGATGATGGATTCGAAAACCACGGGCGCGTGGCCGCCGGCCAGCAACTGTTCGGTCGCCTCACGCTCGAGCTTGAGCGTCTCGAAAGGTTGCTGCGGCATCGCCAGGAGCGCGGACATCCCCAGTGACACCGCACCGACGCTGAAACGTATGCCTGCGGCACTCATGCGCTGCAGGCGCGCACGAACTTCCGCATCCATATTCAGGAACAGGTGTTCACTGCATTCCAGCGACAGACAATCGGGGGGCAAACCGTGCGAATGCAGGAGGTCCAGCATGACCTGAAGATCGATCTTGTCCTCGGACAACTGTCCGGGAGACACATTCATGGTCAGTCGAAGCTCCGGCGACAGCGCACGCCATTCGGCGAGCTGGCGGGCGGCTTGCGCGAACACCCAGTCACTGAGCGGCCGGATCAGGTGACGCTCCTCGGCATAGGGAATGAAATCAAGCGGACTGATGATGCCGAATTCGGGGTGGCGCCAGCGCAGCAGGATCTCGGCGCGGACGATGTGACGGGTGTGGAAGGAATAGATGGGCTGATAGAGCAGGAAGAACTGGCCCGCAGCGATGGCCTGCGGCAGCGCATACAGCAGGTCGCGCTGCATGCGCACCCGCTCGCGCATGCTCACGTCAAAATAACGATACCCATTGCGGCCCGACTCCTTGGCCACATACATGGCCATATCCACGTGGCGCAACAGCATCTCGGCACTATCGGCATCGCGCGGGTACAGCGCCACTCCCAGGCTGGCCGAGATGTGCAGGGTCTTGCCACCGAGCAAATATGGTTGGGTGATACGCGCCAGGATATCTTCGCACAGCGCATCGATCTGCACACGGTCAGGCGCATCGCGCACGAGGACGACGAACTCGTCGCCACCCAGCCGCGCCACGAAACAGGCGTCTCCGGTCGCGCTGGCACGCAGACGCTGGGCGACTTCGACCAGTAACTGATCGCCCACCGCGTGCCCCATGGAGTCGTTGATCTCCTTGAACAGATCCAGGTCCAGAAACAGCAGCGCCAGCGGCTGATGTGTGCTATCGGAAGCCTCGACGGACGTCTGCAGGCGCTCGTTGAAATACTGCCGGTTGGGAAGGCCCGTCAGCGGATCGTGATGCGCCTGGTTCCAGATCTGCGCCTCGACCTGCTTCTTCTGCGTCACGTCGCTGAGCATGGCCACCCGGCAATTGATGGACCCATCATGATTCCAGGCAGTGTCCATGACCACGCGCTCGGCATATTCCTCGCCCGATTTCCGCTGCCCCCAGTATTCGCCTTCCCAGCGCCCCTTGGTGTTGATGGCGTGCCACATCTCGTCATAGAACTCGCGGTTGTGCCGCCCCGACCGCAACAGCGGGAGCATCTCGCCGGCCACTTCATCCGACCAGTACCCGCTCATGCGTGAATAGGCCGGATTGACGTCGATGATGACGCCGCTCGCGTCCGTGATTGCAATGGCCTCACTGCTGTTTTCGTAAGCAATCGCCGCCAGTTGGGCCGAGGCTTCCGCCTGCTTGCGCTCAGTCACGTCCTGGACCAGACCGATGATGGACACCTTGCCATCGACCGCGATGGCTGTGCCGAACACTTCGATATCGACCACGGTGCCGTCCTTGCGCCGCCCATGGTGCTCGAAGCGCAGGGTCCCGTCCTGGCGCGACTGGCTGGCCTTGATCGCCTCGGCAACCAGATAACGCTCCCGAGGCACGATAATGCTCAGGAGCGGCATGGACCCCGCCATCTCCGTGACCTCATAGCCAAAGATTTCAGCCATTTTCTGGCTGACGAAACTGAAGTGCTCTCCTTCGACCAGGAAGATCCCCACCAACGAATTCAGCGCCAGCCCTCGGAAAATGATGCCGGAGCGCTCCAGGCCCGCCTGATCCTCGCGGATCTTGTCCGACAGGCTGCGCAACTGTTCAGAGCCCGCATTGAAGGCACGCGCCACCAGGCCGAGTTCACCGGCACCCATGACGCGCACACGGGCGTCATAGTTCCCCTGAACCCAGCCGGCGCTGGCCTCGCACAGCTCACGCAATGGGTGCACCAGATAGCGCTGCAGCCACAGGAATAGAAACAGCAGCAAGGCCAGATCGGCCACCGCAAGCCCCAGCCCGAGGCTGACCGCGCGCTCCTTGGTGTCCAGCAACTGGGGGACCAGCACGTCTGAACATGCGTTCAGGATATTAAGCAGGTTTTTCGCATCATCCGCCATCCATTGGCGCTGGAGGACCTGGGGCGCATCCATCGGGTCATTCGCGCTGCTCTCCTGTGTATAGGAGCCCAGGATCACTGCCTGGAGGCGGCCCCGCATGATCTTCCAGTTGCGCCGGATCTGAGGCAGGAAATCCCGCGCCTGTGGCTGCGAGATCGGCGGGACCTCTTGGCCCGCCACCACGCCGCCCTGATCCAGGGCCTGCAGGGCGTTCTCCACGATGTCGATGTCCTGGCTGAGCGTGGCTGTCTGGATGTAGGACCCGTCGGCCAGTCGCATGGCCTGAACGGCCAGTCGCTGGCTCAGCGTGCGGACGTCGTCGAGCGTCGAGATCTGCCGAATGGAGGCCTCGTACCCCGACATCAGAGAATACACGACCACCGCGTTGCCCAATACGAAGACCAGCATCGCCAGGAAGAACACGGCAGACATGACCCCCAGCCCGAACGCATCACGCAGTGCAGACCAGGATGCCCGCAAAGATTGTGAGTTCATGCTGCGCCTGTCAGTGGAAACAACGGCGACCCCCGTGCCTTTGCACGCAGCACGACGCGCCGGAGCTTATATTAGCGGATCACCCGGCGAACCCACACTTACAAAAGCCGGATTTCAGGGTCGGAGATCGGGCTTTTGAAAATCGGCGGGGGTACGTGGAACTGGCCCAAAAACAAAAAACCCTGCCATCAGATGATCGGCAAGGCGTTTTGAATCGGAATTTGGCGGAGCGGACGGGGCTCGAACCCGCGACCCCCGGCGTGACAGGCCGGTATTCTAACCAACTGAACTACCGCTCCGCAGCGGTCCAGGTCTCCCTGGCGTCCCCTAGGGGATTCGAACCCCTGTACTCACCGTGAAAGGGTGATGTCCTAGGCCTCTAGACGAAGGGGACCGGACATTCAATGATGGAAATTTGGTGGAGGTAAGCGGGATCGAACCGCTGACCTCTTGCATGCCATGCAAGCGCTCTCCCAGCTGAGCTATACCCCCAGACAGCTTCTCCATCACTGAAGAAGCGAAATTATGCATGAATTCTTTTTCACACGCAAGTTCGCTCCCAGGCTGTTGGCGCAACGTGAGAATGCCCTCTGCACAAAGTAGAAATGTCCGGTCCGTTGCCGCAAGATCGGCTTGCCGGAAGGAATCTTGCGGGCCTACCATGCCGGCTGATCCGAATCAGTCCAGGCCGTCCATGCACACGCTCATCATCAGCATTGCCTTCAGTGTCACCGTCTCGATCTTCCTGAAGCTGGCCCGCCGCTACCGGATCCAGGTCGAACAGGCCATCGCCGTGAATTACGTCACGGCCTCCGTCCTGTGTCTCTGGCTCTTCCACCCACCCCTGGCTGCAGTGCGGTCGATCACGACCCCCGCATGGGTGATCCTGGGGCTGCTGGGTGTGTTGCTGCCGGCCGTATTCCTCGTGATGGCGGCGGCGGTACGACAGACCGGGATCGTGCTCAGCGACACAGCCCAGCGATTGTCCCTTGTTCTACCCATCCTGGCTGCCTTCCTGGTGTTCCACGAGGCGCTGTCCGGGCGCAAGGCGCTGGGGATCGCACTGGCGCTGTGCGCACTGGGGTGTCTGATCGCCAAGCCCCGGAGCAGTGCTCTGGCAACGGCAGGCACACCGGGATCACCCCTGGCCTTCGCAACACCACGCGCGGCCGCGAGGCCAGCCCGCTTCGCCTGGATCACGCTGCTGGGCGTCTGGGTGGGATACGGAGCGATCGACATTCTGTTCAAGCAGATGGCACGCTTGGGCGCGGGCTTCACCAGCAGCCTCCTGCTCAGTTTCGTCCTGGCGACCCTATTGATATTCCTGTGGCTGACCGCCTTCAGGCGTACTGCCTGGAACGGTCGCAGCCTGGCCTCGGGACTGCTGCTGGGCGCGCTGAATTTCGGCAATATCTACTTCTACATCCGCGCTCACCAGACCTTTCCCGACAACCCTACGCTGGTGTTCGCCGCCATGAACATCGGCGTGATTTCCATCGGGACGCTGGTCGGCGCTGGAGCTTTCCGCGAACGCATTACCTGGATTCAGGCAGCCGGCATCGCGCTCGCCCTGGCAGCCATCGTGTCACTGTTTCCCCGCTGAGGCGGCTTCGGGGGTCAGGGCATCCGCCCCCACAGGGTCGTGGGAGATGTCCCGCTCGATGTCCACACGGGGGTCCAGCACGGCCATCACATGCGAATTCTGCAGCGTGTCCGCCATGGGTACGAACTGCGTGGGGGCGTCTTCGCTCAGGTGCCCGCCAGTGACGCGCTGCTTGCGAATGAACACCACCAGCACGGCGGAACACCCCGAAATGAAGACGAAATACAGGCTGCTGCCCCACCCACGCATCAGCACACCAGCCAGCAACGGCCCAATGCAGGCCCCTACGCCGTAAACCATGTATAGCAGCGAGCTCAGGCCCACCCGCCGTTCCCGCGCGACGTTATCGTTCGCAAAGGCGGCCCCCATGGGGTAGAGCGTGAACTGCACGATTCCCTGAACTGCCGCAAACAGGATCAGGATAGGATACGGAAAATGCAGCCAGCCCCACAGCGGGATCCCCAACAGGCACAGCAACATCGCACCAAAGCGGATCAGACGCACGCGACTGACGCGGTCGGCCAGCCAGCCCAGGGGCCACTGGCACACCAGACCGGCTGCGATGGAGACTGCAATGAAGACACCGACTTGCTGATTGTCCATGCCCTGCTGCAGGCCATACACCGGCGCCAGACCATAGAAGGCGCCGTTCAGCATGCCAGCGATAAACAGAACCGTCAGCGACAGCGGCACTCGCGACAAGTAGTAGCGCCAGGCCAGCGGCGCAGGAACCTGCAGGGCCGGGTGCACGCGTCGGGTGAGCGCGATGGGCATCAGGCTGAGTACGCTACAGATGGCGACGAAGACCAGCGGCCCATCATCAAGACGAGGAAAGAGCCCCAGCACCAACTGCCCCAGCACGGTGCCCAGGCCGGTGGCCACCATGTAGAACGCAAATACGGTGCCGCGCGAGGCGTTTTCCGTCTGTTCGTTGAGCCAGCTTTCGATCGCAACGAACAAGCTCACCATCGCCATGCCGGCGATGAATCGCAGCCCCAGCCAGACCCATAGGTCATTCATCAGGATCATGACCAGGACGGTCACCGTCACCGCAGCTGCACAGGCCGCGTAGGTCCGGATGTGCCCGACCCGGATGATCAGCCGGTGCGCGTAACGCGCACCCAGCACCAGCCCCAGGTAATAAGACGCAATCATGGCACCCACCCAGACCTCGGACACCGACAGTCCGGTCAGCCGCAACCCCAGGTAGGTATTGAAGAGCCCGGAACTCAGCAACAGAATCAGCGTCGCCAGATACAGGGAAAAGAATGCGCCGATCGTCTTGGCCATGTCAGGTCTCGGAAGGGGCGAAAGCGCGTGGGTCGCACTGCGGCAAAGCGCCATTTTTGTATATCATAGAACGATGAGCGAAACCGATATTTCACCAGTCCTGACTCACCTGGACGCAGAGGGACGAGTGCGCATGGTGGATGTGGGCCACAAGGCCGCCACCGAACGCACGGCCATCGCGGAAGGCGAAGTCCACCTGAGCGCACACGCCTGGAAGCTGCTGTCGGCCCAGGCCAACGCCAAGGGCGAGGTCCTGAACACCGCCCGCGTGGCCGGGATCCTGGCGGCCAAGCGCTGCGCAGAGCTGATTCCGCTGTGCCACAGCTTGCCGCTTTCGTTTGTGGGCGTGGATTTTACAGCCGACGAATCGCACCATGTGCTCACCATCCGCAGCACCTGCCACACGCATCACCAGACCGGCGTGGAAATGGAAGCCATGATGGCCTGCACGGTCGCGGCACTCACCGTCTACGACATGTGCAAGGCCGCCGACAAAGGCATCCTGATCGATCAGGTCCGGCTCGTATACAAATCCGGAGGAAAAAGTGGCGAATGGCAACGGGACCATTGAGGTCCTGTACTTTGCACGCATCGCCGAACAAGCCGGCATGCGTCAGGAAACCCAGGCACTGACGGACCCCATCCGCGCCGGTGCCTGGCTGGCCGAGCTCGCGCAGCGTCACCCGGCACTGGAACCCATCGACAGACTCAAGATCGCCATCAACCAGGAATACGCCACCCGCGCCAGCCTCATCCGGCCGGGGGACGAGGTCGCGCTGTTCGAACCGGTCACGGGGGGCTGACCCCATATGGTCATCATCCAGACCGATCGCTTCGATATCGCCCAGTTGACGGCCCAGCTCCAGGCGGGCTGTGCTGGCCGGGCCGGCGCCTACGTGCACTTCATCGGTACCGTACGCGACTTCAGCCCGGATGCCGGATCGCACAGCCTGTACCTGGAACACTACCCAGGCATGTGCGAGCGCGAAATCCAGTCGCTGTGCACACAGGCAAAGCAACGCTGGGACATTCTGGACACGCTGGTCGTCCACCGAGTCGGCGAATTGCCGCTGGGCGATCCGATCGTGTTCGTGGGCGTGGCCAGCGCCCATCGTACCCAGGCCTTCCGCGCCTGCGAATTCCTGATCGATGCGCTGAAGACACGCGCGCCGTTCTGGAAGCGGGAAACGCTGTCCAGCGGACGGACATTCTGGGTACAGCAACAAGCAGCCGACGCCACGAAGGCAGCCGAGTGGGATTCACCACAGGCACAGGCGCACGCGCCAGATATCTCTCAAACCCGCTGATTTCACCCCATGATCGATTTCGACACCGCACAAGCGCATCTGGCCGCACGCGCCACTTCGCCCCAGTCACAGGAGACCATCCGCCTCGAAGCGCTGAACGGCCGGGTGCTCGCCACAGACATCGAGGCACGGCTGGACCTGCCGCCCGCTGACAACAGCGCGATGGACGGCTATGCAGTACGTACCGCCGAGGTGACGGCCGCCGGTACGACGCTACCCATCCAGCAGCGCTGCTTTGCGGGCCAGACCCCCAAGCCCTTGCGCCAGAACCAGGCCATCCGCCTGTTCACGGGCAGCGTCATGCCCCAAGGCGCCGACGCAGTGCTCATGCAGGAAGATTGTCAGGAGACCGACAACCAGGTCACCCTCGGGCGGGTCCCGAAGGCCGGACAATACGTCCGCGTCAGGGGCGAAGACATGGCGCGCGGCCAGACCGTACTGCAAAAAGGCACCGTGCTGGGAGCGCCCCAGATCGCTGTTCTGGCGGCCCAGGGATTCGCCGAAGCGCCAGTCTTCCCGCGCCTCTCAGTGGGAATCCTGACCACGGGGGACGAACTCATGATGCCCGGGCAACCCCTGCGCCCAGCCGCCATCTATGACTCCAACGCACCCATGCTGGCCAGCCTCTGCCTCGGGCTGGGCACCGCAAAACCCGTCGTCCGCCATGCCCGGGACGAGGCCGATGCCATCGAGCAGGCACTGACCGAGCTGGCCTCCCAATGCAACCTGGTGCTCAGCGTGGGGGGCGCATCCGTCGGGGAAAAGGACCTGGTGAAGCCCGCAATCGAGGCACTGGGCGGCACGCTGGACCTATGGCGCGTGCGCATGAAGCCGGGCAAGCCAGTCGCGCTGGCCGAGCTGCACGGCCGGCCACTCGTCTGTCTGCCAGGAAACCCGGTGTCGTCATTCGTGGTGTTCGCGCTGCTGGTGAGCCCGTTGATCCGAGGCCTGCAGGGGCGGCAGACGCTGTTTCCCCCTGTGCGGCGCGGCGTCCTGACCGATGACCACGTCAAGGGCGGCGACCGCGAAGAATTCCTGCGGGTGCGGGCCGATTTGTCGGCGGCAGTGACGCGGCTCACCCCCTATCACCAACAGAGCTCCGGCGCCATCAGCAGCCTGAGCTGGGCAGACGCGCTGGCACGCATTCCGGCGGGGTTCCAGACGCGGCCAGGGGCAGAAATTGCCTGGTATGCACTGGCCGACTGGCTGGGTTAGCGCACGCTCACAGCGCCGGATTGGAACGATCAAAACAGGGCGTCAGCCGCCGATGTAGCTCATCTCGATCTTGTTATCGCGGTGCGCCTGGCCCCGCTGCTCGGAATAGCGGTCTTTCCGGGTCAGCCACACCCCCGACAGATGGGCGGCCAGCACTGCATCGTCCGCCCCCGTGCGGATCAGTTCGCGCAGATCGTGCCCATGGTCAGCGAACAGGCAAGTGAAGAGCTTGCCTTCCGGCGACAGGCGCAAACGGGTACAGTCGCCACAAAACGGTTGGGAAACGCTGGTGATCAGGCCGATCTCGCCGGCCCCATCGGCGTAACACCAGCGGCTGGCGACCTCGCCGCGATACTGCGCCTGCACGGGCACCAATGGAAACTCCGCACTGATCAGCCGGATGATTTCCGCCCCCGTCACGACCTCGTCCATGCGCCAGCCATTGCTGTGGCCCACGTCCATGTATTCGATGAAGCGCAATACCTTGTCGCTGTGACGAAAATGCCGCGCCATGGGCAGGATCTGATCGTCGTTCATGCCGCGCCGCACGACCATGTTGACCTTCACGGGCTGAAGCCCGGCCTGTACGGCCGCATCCATGGCCGCCAGAATGTCGGCCACGGGGACACCGCCGTCGCTCATGCGCTGGAAGACGGCATCATCCATGGCATCCAGGCTCACCGTCACACGATTCAGACCAGCCCGCGCCAATGCCGCCGCCTGACGTGCCAGCAACGCGCCGTTGGTGGTCAGCGTCAGTTCGGGCGCGGCCCCATCGGGCGTTCGCAGCTCGGCCAGCATTCCGACCAGGACATCGAGCTGCTTGCGCATCAGGGGTTCCCCCCCGGTCAGGCGGATCTTGCGCACACCCAGTGTCAACGCAATACGCGCCACGCGGGTGATTTCCTCGAAGGTGAGCAGCGCGCTGCGTGGCAGGAACACATGATCGGCGCCATAGACCTCGCGCGGCATGCAATAGCGGCAGCGGAAATTACAGCGATCAGTGACGGAAATCCGCAGATCCCGCAGCGGGCGCCCGTAGGCGTCCTGGACGGCCTGCCCAGGGGCAAGCGTGGGAACGGGGCGATCCACCCCGTTCTCTTCATGGAAAATCACACGACTCATTCGACGGCCCGAATCACGATCGACTCGGGCTACCGCACCGGGTCAGATCAACCAATCAATCGTTTTCCTTGACGCGGTACACCAGGGTGGCGACCTTGGCCAGCCCCAGGACCTTCACGGTGACGCTGCCCAGCAGCAGCCGCGACAGGCCGCTGCGGCCATGGCTGCCGATGAAGATCAGGTCGCAGTTTTCTTCCTTTGCCGCGTGGACGATGCCGTCAGCGACATTGAAGTTGGAGACGACCTTTGCCTGGGCCTTCACACCCGCCGTCGCGGCACGGTCCAGCACCGCCTGCAGGTACTTTTTCGCCTGCTCGGCAGCGGAGCGGTCGTAGTCTTCATCGGTGATGGCATAAGCCGCAGCCATGCCATCGAAGCCCACCGTCGCCGCGAATGGCTGCGTCACGTGTAGCGCCAGAACCTCGGCCCCGATCGTGCGCGCAAAGCAGACACCCTTGTTGGCGGCCTGGGCCGAGAGCTTGGAGCCGTCTGTAGGGATCAGGATTTTCTTGAACATATGCAGACCTCCAAAAAACTATCCACAATGCTCAGCATAACCGCTGACGGCGCGAAAGAATATTCGTATCAGCCCTGAGTCATGACACAGTTTGACACGGATCAATCAGGGGGCAAACGCAGTCATCGGGCGCCTCTTTCAGAGACCGCCAGGCCTGCGCGCCGCGTTCAGAGTTTTCCTAGATCGTGCGCTGATTCGAACAGCTTGGTGCAGCGCCCGCCCGTGCGGCAGAAAGCCAAGACCGGTGCCGGCAGCGTGCGCAAAATGCGGGCGAACTCCACGACGTCGGCTTCAGTGATGGAACCACTGACGACGGGCTGATAGCGGGCGTCCAGGCCCGCCTCGCGGGCTGCGCTCAGCACATCGGCCGACAGCGGTTGCTCTGCACCGCCCTCGCCATCCGGCCGATTGATGATGACCGACTTGAAGCCGGCGTCGGCCAGTGCCTGCATGTCGGCCGGCTGGAGCTGAGGCGACACGGCAAAATCCGGGGTCAGGGTACGATAGGGCAAGCTCATGCGAATGTCTCCCGAGACGCCGCGCCGCGCAATTCGCCGGCTCCGGCAACGATCAAATGATAGTCTGCCAGCCACTGGCCGAAGGGCGCACCGGATAGAACCGAAAATTCGGCCTGGCGCTGCTCCGACAGCGAATCGGCAGGATCCGCACCAGACGCGGGATGGCACATGAAGACATCCCCTGTCCGGCACTGCGACAACCAGTATGGCACCCAGCGCTGATAGGCCGCAACGCCCCCCTGGAAATCATACACGCCCAGAAACCCCGGATTGCAGGAATACCCCTGCGCCTGCAGTTGTCGACGCAAGGATGATGCCCCCAGGCCGGCAATCACTCGTGCCTTCAGGCGCAGGCGCAGCGGCAGTCCAAGCATTCTGGGGCGGCCCGTGTGACGAAGCCACGGCCGGTAGCCCGGGGATTCGCGCAGGACGTCCAGCAAGGCCTCGCGCACACCCGGGAGCTGATGCACATGCTGATGGCCATCAATGTAATCCGGCAGCCGTCCGACCAATGCCTGGAACAGCGCCAACTGACGTCGAATAGCCGTCTGCAGCATCGGCCGCTGGAGCCGCCGCCCATACGCAGCCAGAATCAGACGGCGCAACGGCCAGCACCGATCTGGCTGTCCGAAGGACTCCGTCAGGTTCAGGTGCAGCCCGATCTGCAGCGATGTCCTGACCAGCGCCGGCACGTCGGAGGCTGCTGCCGGTCCATCCACGAGCAGGCTGGTGGCCGACAGCCGGCCCAGCGACGCCAGCGCCAGAATCCCGGCATCCACCGCCGCATTCATGCCAAAGTCGTCGGCACACAATACAATGCGCCGGTGTTCATCTAACGCAGGATGAGAGTCCGGATCCATGTTGAAGAAGCTCGCTGCCCAGATCGGCTGGTTCGTCATTGTAGGCTGCGCGGCGGCAGCAACTCACTGGGCCGTAGTCGTGGCCTGCGTAGCTGGCGGCGGCCTGCCCCCGCTGGTCGCCAACGTCGTGGGCTGGCTGGTGGCGTTCGGGGTATCGTTCACCGGTCATTACCAGCTGACCTTCCGCCACCAGCACGCGCCGCTGGTACAGTCGGCCGTGCGCTTTTTCATGGTTTCGGCGCTGGGCTTCGCCGTCAACGAGACAGCCTACGCGATTCTCCTGAAATGGACCACCCTGCGCTACGACATCCTGCTGGCGCTGGTCCTCATCGTCATCGCGGGCATGACCTTCATTCTGGGGCGCTTCTGGGCGTTTCGCCACAGCCGCTGACTGTCTGACCGGCGGCCACTCGCCACAACCCCATCTTGCGAGCCGATGCCTGGGGATCGAGCCCGGCAAGCACTGGGAAACGATGCGCCTCGTCCAGATACCCTACCAGCCAGGTGGTGGGGTGATCGGGCGCACACAGGAAGCTTCGCAGCCGCGCCGGCAGCCAGAGCAACTGATGACCCAGACCGGGCTCAAACTGCGCCGCATCGTACAGTTCCAGCCGCCAGTCGTCGGCCTGCTTCAGGTCCGGATCATCCCAGTTCGACACCACGGCAATGGGCGCGCGCCAATCCACGTACATCGGGAGATCATAGGCATACTGGTCCAGCATCACGAGCTGGTCGCCGGCCCGGGCCTGCGCAGCCAGCACCTGGGCCAGCGGCTTCGTACTGCGCTGCGGAAACACCAGGAGGGCCGCCACCGCGAGCCAGCAGATGACAACCGCAATGACGACATGGCGTGCAATGGATCGCCCCACGCCGGCCGCGCCTCGTTCCTGCCGCTGCTCGAAGGCTTCCTGGATGAACCAGGCCAGCGGAGGCAACATCGCAATCACATAACCCACGAGCTTGGACGTAGGAATCGAGAAAAACACCAGCACCACCAGCAACCAGGACAGCATCAGGCCGCGCAAGACCCGGCGATCGACCTGTTCCAGCCGATGCACCGGCGGGACGAAGGCCGCATTCAGCGGCCCCTGTGGCTGGCACCAGCGCCAGAGCTGGATCGACCAGGGCAGCGTCAGGACCAGCACTACCGGGACGTAGAACCAGAACGGATGTGGGTTGTTGAACCCCGGGTCCAGGAACCGCTGGAAATGCTGGACTACGATGTAGTAGTGGAAGAAATCCGGATGGCGCACCTGCATGATCACCATCCAGGGCAGCGTCAGGACCAGAAACAGGACGATACCCGGCCACCAGAGCAGGCGCAGAATGGCGTCGAACCGACGCCTGGCCAGCAACCAGAAGAACAGCACCCCACCCGGCAGCACCACGCCGATCAGGCCCTTGGCCAGAAAGCCGGCAGCCGCGGCTACATACATGCCGGTCAGCGACGCGCGGTCATCGAGGATCTGGTCGTGCCGGAAGACGGCATCAGCTCCCACCATGATGGTCAGGCTCATGAGCGTGGCCACCAGCATGTCCAGATTGGCATAATGCGCAGCGCCGAACAGGAAGGGCTGCACGGCCAGGATCACCACCGCCAGCCCCGCTGCGCGCCGGCGCGCATAGCGCCGCAGGAAGACGTAGAAGAGCGTCACCAGGACAGCGGCGGCCAACACCGAACACAGGCGCCCAGCCCAGGCATTGTCACCAAAAACGTGCAGCGAAGCGGCCGTGAGCCAGTAGAACAGCGGCGGCTTGTGGAAGAACGGCAGGCCGTCCAGGCGCGGCGTCAGATAGTCGCCCGAAGCCAGCATGTGCCACGCCACCCCCACATAGCGGCCCTCATCGGGCAGCAACAGCGGATACATCCAGGTGGTCGTTGCGAGCCAGATGAAGCTCAGCACGAACACCCAGACCCAGGAACGTCGCGTGGACAGATCGATCCCGACCCGCTGAACCCCATCGACCAGCCGGCAACCCGCCGCCCGGAATCTCATGGCTGATCCCGGTCCGGATCGACAAGCCCCTGACCCGTGCGTTCTCGCAGCAGATAAACCGGCCGCGCCTTGACCTCGGTGAAAATGCGGGCGACGTATTCTCCCACCACCCCCAGCGACATCAGGTTCACACCCGAGAAGAACAGGACGACAGTGATGAGCGTCGCCCAGCCCTGGACCGGATCACCGTACAACCAATGGCTGATGATGACGAGGCCATACAGAAACGCCAGAAGGGACAGGCAAGCGCCCAGAAGGCTGAGCAGCCGCAAGGGCCAGGTCGTGAACGCCGTCAGCCCGTCCACCGCGAAACGCAACAGACGCACCGGACGGAACTTGCTCACTCCGTGCAGGCGCTGGGGCGGGACGTAAGGCAATGCTTCAGCGTCGAAGCCCACCCAGGCAAACAGTCCCTTCATGAACCGGTCCCGCTCGGGCAGCCGCAGCAAGGCATCCACCACGACGCGATCCATGAGGCGGAAATCCCCGGCATTCGGCGGAACCCGCAGCCCATGAGACGTGCGCATCAATGCGTAGAACATCCGCGACCCCAGCCGCTTGAACCAGCTCTCGTCGTCACGTGTCGTGCGTACGGCGTAGACCATTTGCACGCCGGCCCGCCAGCGGGCCAGCATGGTGCGAATCATTGCAGGCGGATGCTGCATGTCCGCGTCCAGGCATACCACGGCCTGCCCGCGCGCCGCCTCCAGGCCAGCCGTCAGCGCGGCTTCCTTGCCAAAATTGCGCGACAGGCGCAGATAGACGATTTCAGGATGCAGGCTGGCCCAATGACGCATGAGGTCCGGCGTGCCATCGGTACTGCCATCGTCGACCACGATGATCTCTGGTGTGCAGTCTTCGCCGGCCAACGTCGCCAGCAGCTCAGGCAGCAGCACACCCAGGTTGGCTTGCTCGTTCAGGCATGGGATGACGCAAGACAGGGTGGCGGGCACGGAGGGCATTCTCGAAACGCTTCGAAGAGCCCTGATCATAACTGAAGCCCCCCCTGCGATGCCATGGCCGCTGCCCCCGGGGGTTCCGCAACCGCATGAAGATAACTATAATATGAACCTTTAAAAATCCCATCCATCCTCACCAACGGAAAGATCCGCATGGCTGACGCCGAGATCTGCACCGAAGCAGAAATCACGACCCTGGTCCATCATTTCTATCGGCGCGTACGCCAGGACAACGTGCTGGGGCCTATCTTCGAGGCCCACGTAGCCGACTGGGACGAGCACCTGGAACGCATGGTGCGCTTCTGGTCTTCGTTGCTGCGTCGCACGGGCACGTACAGCGGCACGCCAATGCCGCGCCACGTGGCACTGCCCGACCTGGAAGGCCCCATGTTCCTGCGCTGGCTGGATCTGTTCGGCCAGACACTGACCGAATTCGACAACCCTCCCTTTGTCGAACAGGCCCAGGAATTCGCCCGGCGGGTGGCGCGCAGCCTCTGGTACGGATACCAAATCAGCCACCAACCCGACCAACCCCCGATGGAACTTGCAAATGTCTCGCCTGGTCAATATTGAAGAGCACCCCGCCCACGAACCCGCACACCCGTCCCTGACCGCCTTCCTGGCGCTGGGATTTCGTCCGCTGTACCTGGCGGGCACGGCCTGGGCACTGATCTCGATCGCCTTGTGGATTTACGCGCCACAGCTCTTGGGCGCGCCACTTTCACTGGTGGCCTGGCACGCGCACGAAATGCTGTGGGGCTTCATCATCACCATTGCGGTCGGCTTCCTGCTGACTGCAAGCGCTACCTGGACCGGCTTCAATCCGTTGCACGGCCGTCCCCTGGGCGGACTGATGGTGCTTTGGCTGATCGCCCGCATTGGTTTCTTGTTCGGTGGCGTGACTGGATTCTGGTTCGCAACGGCTGCGGAACTGCTGTTCTTCCTGACGGCTGCGGTCTGCCTGGCCCGCGTGGTCCTGAAGGGCCATAGCCAGCGCAACTACGGATTGCCGCTGCTGGTACTGGCGCTGGGGGTGGCCGACCTGCTGTACTTGCTGGCCGCACTGCGCGGCGACTACGTCGTGCTCATGCAGCGCTTCGATCTGGGACTCATCGGCATGGCCACCATTGCCCTGCTGATCGCCCGTCGCGTGATCCCGTTCTTCTCCATGCGCATGGTGCCCGGCCTGAAGATTCCCATGCTGACCCGATCCGGCCAGGCACAGATGGTCTTCAGCGTGGCAGCGCTGGCGGCCGGATTGCTGCATTGGCCCGTCGCCATGGCAGCCGCTCTCGCGCTCACCGGCCTCATCAGCCTGGTCCAGATCGCCTACTGGAACCCAGCAGCCGTGCTGCACAAGCCCATGCTCTGGATCTTGTATCTGGGGTACACATTCATCGCCCTGGGCCTGCTGGCGGCGGCCGTTCAAATCAGCGGCCTGTTCGCTCCCACGCTGCTGCACGGCGTGCTCGCACGCTCCGCGACCCACGTCCATCTGATCGGTCTGGCAGGCTTCTGCGTACTCATCATCGGCATGGTGACGCGGACCGCACTGGGACACCTGGGGCGGCCACTGGCGCTGGATCGCAGCATGCTCGCCAGCTACTGGCTGATGATCCTGGCCGCTCTGCTGCGGCTGGCCGCACTCTGGCCATCGACGGTCAGCGTGCATCTGTTGCATCTGGCAGCCGCAGCCTGGATCCTGTGCATGGGGCTGTATCTGTGGCGCTTCGCGCCCTTGCTCATCCGCCCGCGGCCCGCCAAACCCGCACCCGCGGCGGTGCCCCGGGAACCCATCGTGCCAGCTCCTCAGGCCCACTGAGCGAATTGCGTCATGCGTCTGACGAACATGAGCGACTACGCGGTGCGTCTGCTGATCTACCTCAGTGGACACCGCGACCGCCTGTGCACCATCGCCGAGATCGCCCGAGCCTATGACATTTCAGAACCGCATCTGATGAAGATCACGCACCGTCTGGCCCAGCGTGGCTGGATCCGTACGGTGCGCGGCAAGAACGGCGGCATGGCGCTAGCGCACGAGCCCGATGACATCCGCCTGGGCGACCTGATCCGCGATATGGAAAACGATCTGACGCTGGTCGAATGCATGGGAACAGACAACCACTGCATTCTGAGCGGCCGCTGCGGCCTGACCGCCATCGTGACAAAGGCGCTTCAGGCCTTCATGGATACCCTGAACGCCCACACACTGGCCGACGTGCTGCCCCTGTCCTCGCCGTCATCCCAGGGCAAGGCGCCTGCGGTCGTGCACGCACGCCGCAGAGCCTGAACCCCGGAAATCCCCCAATCAGACGCGATCGCAGCGGATCGTGATTGGGTGATTGCGCAGGCCCTCGATCACCTGATCGGTCACATCCCCGTCCACGTCGGTAACGGCATAGCCGATCTTCCCACGAGTCTGCAGTTGCTGGCTGACGATGTTGAGGCCATATTCGCCCATCAGATTGCTCAGCGCGCCCATGGCGCCCGGCACGTTCTGGTGAATGTGGATGATGCGCGCCGTGCCCGCCAGTTCGTGATAGGGAATCTCGGGAAAATTCACCGCGCCCTTGGTGGTGCCGCTGCCGATGAAGCGCTTGAGCTTTTCGGCGACTTCACGGCCGATGTTTTCCTGGGATTCCTGCGTGCTGCCGCCAACGTGGGGCGTGAGGATCACGTTCTGCAACCCGCGCAACGGGCTGTCCAGACCCTCTTCACGGCTCTTGGGTTCGGTGGGAAACACATCGACGGCCGCCCCAGACAGATGGCCTGATTTCAGGGCGCGGTGCAGCGCCGGGATATCGACCACCGTGCCGCGCGACGCGTTGATGAGAATGCTGCCCGGCTTCATGGCTGCAATGGCGTCCGCGTCCATGAGGTTGGCCGTTTCCTTGCCGCCCGGCACATGCAGCGTCACCACGTCGACCTGCGCCAGGAACTTCTTCAGCGAACTGGTGGCGTGCGCATTGCCGATAGGCAGCTTGGCCTCGATGTCGTGGTAGAGCACACGCATGCCCAGCGACTCCGCCAGGATACCGACCTGGGAGCCGATGTTGCCATAGCCGATGATGCCCAGCGTCTTGCCGCGCGCCTCGTAGGCGCCGTCGGCGGTCTTGTCCCAGAAGCCCTCGTGCACGCGCGCATTCTTTTCCGGAATACGGCGCAGCAACAGGATGGTTTCACCCAGCACTAGCTCGGCCACCGAGCGGGTATTCGAAAATGGGGCGTTGAAGACCGGAATCCCGCGCAATGCGGCCGTCTCCAGATCCACCTGGTTGGTACCGATACAGAAACAGCCGACGGCGCGAAGATCCGGCAGGCCGGACAGTGCCTTCTGGTCAAGATGCGTCCGGGAACGGATTCCCACGACATGCGCCCCCTGCATGGCTTCGCGCAGGGCGTCGCCGGTGAGCGCACCCGGATACGTCACAACTTCGTCGAACCCAGCCGCCACGAAGACTTCCTTGGCACTGGCGTGGATGTTTTCGAACAGAACGATGCGTGTCATCTCAACCCTTTACGGCTAGTCAAAAAAAACGTTTATTGTGCGGTACAGCAAAGTACACATGGATATTAACCATTTTATGATCATGGTCAATGCACCATACGATCGGATTTTGCGGCTTGTCCCGCTCAACAGCGCAGCGCCATACGCAATCGTCGCGTCATCGTGGTAGGCTTGTCAGGTTACCGAAAGTCCATATAAAGTCGACCATGTCTTCTTCCGCCACACCCGTTTCTGCCACCCACCCAGCGACTGCGCCCCAGGATCTTTTCCCCCGCACACCCAATCTGGCGGACCCGGACACCGACCATCTGCGCGCCACGCTTCGCCAATATTTCCTGTCGACCTTCGACCGCTACGAATCTCTGTTCCAGTGCCTGGCCAATGATGAAGCGTACTACGTCAAGGCGATCGCGTTGCGCCACCCACTGATTTTCTACTTTGGCCACACCGCGACGTTCTTCGTCAACAAGCTGCTGCTGACGCGCCTGATCGATCAACGCCTGGATCATCGGCTGGAGTCGGTCTTCGCGGTCGGCGTGGACGAAATGAGCTGGGATGATCTGGACGATGCCCATTATGAATGGCCCACCGTGGCCGAGGTCCGCGCCTATCGCGACCGGGTCCGTACTCTGGTTTGCGATCTGATCGACCACGCCCCGCTGAAATCACCCATTGACTGGCAGAACCCCTGGTGGGCCATCATCATGGGTATCGAGCACGAGCGCATCCACCTGGAGACCTCGTCGGTGCTCATCCGCCAACATGCCCTGAAATATGTGCGGCCCGTGGACGCCTGGGCGCCGCGCACGGACACCCGAGAAGATGCGCCCGAGAACACACCGCTGCGCGTGCCGGGCGGCACCGTGACGCTGGGCAAATCCTTCAGCGACCCGCAATATGGGTGGGACAACGAATACGGCCGACATAGCGCCAGGATCGAATCCTTCCTCGCCAGCAAATACCTGGTCAGCAACCAGGAGTTCCTGGCCTTCGTCGAGGCCGGCGGTTACCGCAACCACCACAACTGGACGGAAGAAGGCCGCCAATGGCTGGACTTCAGCCACGCCGAACACCCGACGTTTTGGGTCAAGAAGACCCAGGGCTGGTCGCTGCGGTTGATGACCCACGAAGTCCCCATGCCGTGGGCCTGGCCCGTCGAGGTCAACTACCTCGAAGCCAAGGCCTTCTGCAACTGGAAGGCATCGGAAACAGGCGAACCCGTGCGCCTGCCCACCGAAGACGAATGGTACCGGCTGTACGATGCGGCTGGCCTGAAGGATCCCTCCGATGCGCCGTGCGCAGCCAACCTGCACCTGGACCATGGGGCCTCTTCCTGCCCGGTCGACATCTATGCACAGGGTGACTGGTTTGATGTGGTGGGCAACGTCTGGCAGTGGACCGAGACGCCGACCTACCCGTTCGATGGGTTCGACGTGCACCCCATCTACGACGATTTCACTACGCCCACGTTCGACGGACGCCACAACCTGATGAAGGGCGGCTCCTGGATTGCGTGCGGCAACGAGGCCGTGCGCGCCTCACGCTACGCCTTCCGGCGGCACTTCTTCCAGCATGCAGGCTTCCGCTATGTGATTTCGCACGCGCCGGCCGAGGCGCCTGCCGCCTATTACGAAACCGACAAGCTCATGTCGGAATACGCCGAATTCCATTACGGTGACACCTACTTCGACGTCCCCAACTTCCCGCAGACACTGGCCAAGCTGGGCGTACAGGCCATGGGCGAGCGGCCCCGCCGGCGGGCGCTGGATCTGGGGTGTGCGTCCGGGCGCGCCACGTTCGAACTGGCCCGCGCCTTCGAGCACGTGACGGGCGTGGACTTCTCGGCGCGCTTCATCAACCAGGGCGTACACCTGGTCCAGACCGGCCATCTGCGCTACACCCTGACCGACGAAGGCCAACTCGTCTCCTACAAGTCGCGCAGCCTGGCTGAACTCGACCTGAAGGATGCGGCCACGCGTGTGGAATTCTTCCAGGGCGACGCCTGCAATCTCAAGCCACAGTTCACTGGCTATGACCTGGTGCTGGCCGCCAACCTGATCGACCGGCTGTACGACCCCGCCCGCTTCCTGGACCAGATCCACGAACGCATCGTGGCCGGCGGCCTGCTGATGATCGCCTCACCCTACACCTGGCTCGAGGAACATACGCCCCGCGACGCGTGGATAGGCGGCTTCAAGAAAGACGCCGAGAACTACACCACGCTGGACGGCCTGAAGGCGCACCTGGGGGCTCACTTCCGCCTGATCTCGGAGCCCACCGACATACCGTTCGTCATCCGCGAGACGCGGCACAAATTCCAGCACACGCTCTCGGAACTCACGATCTGGGAGCGGCTGGAATGACACCGGGGGACGCGGGGCGGCCATCAGCCGGCCCCACGATCCCACGCTGCACTGCCCGGCCCGAAGTCGCCTGATCCCTCACATCATCATGTCGCCGACCATTTTCGATCTCCAGGCCGCACTCGCATCGGGTACCGCCACGTCGCTCACACTCACCCAACAGGCGCTGGACCGTGCCGAGGATCCTGCGGGCCAGGGAAAGACAGTCTTCACGCGGATCTACCGTGAGCGGGCTCTGGCCGCAGCGCGCGCCTCGGACGCACTGCGCCAGGCGGGACTGTGCCGTTCGCCACTGGAAGGCTTGCCGATCTCCGTGAAGGACCTGTTCGACGTGGCGGGCGAAACCACCCTCGCGGGGTCCCGGGTCTTGCGGGATGCGCCCGCGGCCCGGCGCCATGCGGTGGTCGTGCAGCGCCTGCTGAACGCCGGAGCGATCCTCACCGCAAAGACCAACATGGTCGAATTCGCCTTCTCGGGAGTGGGTCTGAATCCGCACAACGGGACGCCCAGCAGCCCGTGGGACCGGGAGACCAGCCGCATTCCGGGCGGGTCCTCGTCCGGAGCGGGGGTGGCCGTAGCCGACGGCCTGTCCGTCGTGTCCATCGGATCGGATACAGGCGGCTCCGTGCGCATCCCTTCGGCCTTCTGTGGCGTGACGGGCTTCAAGCCCACAGCACGACGGGTTCCCACCCGGGGCGCGCTGCCGCTGTCCACAACACTGGATTCGCTGGGCGGGCTGGCGCCGTCCGTGGCCTGCTGCGCCGTGGTCGACGCGATCCTGTCGGACACTCTGGATCGAGACCCCCCCAACGATAGCGACAGCACCGAAGCCGGGGACCATTCGTTCGGAATCATCACCCCCTTGCCGATCAACCGTCTGCATCTGGCCATCCCCGCCAACGGGGCCCTGGACGGCACCGACGAAACGGTGCGGGCGACATTCGAGCGCGCCATCCAAAGCCTGAAACAGGCAGGCGCCACCGTGACCACCATCACCATCCCGGAATTCGACCGACTGGCCGACATCAACGCCAAAGGCGGGTTCACGGGTGCCGAGGCCTGGGCCTGGCATCAATCACTGGTAACCACCCGCGAACAGGAATACGACCCCAGAGTCGCCTCGCGGATCCTGCGATGCCGCACCATGACAGCCGCCGATTACATCGAACTGATCGCGGCGCGGCGGGCCTGGATCGCAGCCGTGGAACAGCGGCTCCAGGGGTACGACGCAATGCTCATGCCCACGGTTCCGATCGTGGCGCCTGCCATCCAGGCGCTGGTGGATTCCGATGAGGCCTACTTCGCCGCCAACCGCCTGATTCTGCGGAATCCGACATTCATCAATTTCCTGGACGGCTGCGCGCTGTCGATCCCATGCCACCCGCAGGACCAGGCCCCCGTAGGACTCATGGTCGCGGGACCGGCCATGAGCGACCGCCACATCCTGAACGTAGGATCGGCCATCGAACGGGTGCTGGATACGATCCGGCATGCCTGACACGGCATTCAGCGCTGCCCGCAGATGGCGATGCCGACATCCCTGCTTTCTGCCATCCTCAAAAGGCGCTGGTACTCTGGCGCTGCAACCGTTCATGACGCTGGTGTTTCAACCCCCCACCAGCGCATGGTGCCGGCAAAATGACGACGCACAGCTTCCATGGAGCCGCTCTGCTGTCCTTCGAGAATGGCGTCCATGATGACGAGATGCTCGTCCATCGCAGGGATGATGCGCTCTGGCAGGAACCGGCGCGACAGCTGCAAGACGGTGATGCGATCATGGTTGCTGGCATACACGCGCGCCGCCAGCTCGTTGTCCAGCGCATCCGCCAGCGTCAGGTGCATTTTCCAGTCCACGTCCATGGCCCAGCGCTGCAGCTTGGGGGTGATGCCCTCCAATGCCTGTGCCCGCACGGCTGCGTGCTCGTCGCGCAGCGCATCCAGGCCGTTTCCGGGTCCCCGTTCCGCCAGCACCCTCGCACCCTCCTGGTCCAGCATGCAGCGCAAGTGGAAACAGGCCTGGACCGTGTCGGGAGTCGGCTCGATGACGAGCACGCCACGCTTGGGCAGGATCCTGACCAACCCCACCGACTCGGCATGCTTCACCGCCTCGCGCACGGGCGCGAGGGGCAGCCCGGAGCGCTCGACCAGTTCAGCCACCGACACCATCTGGCCGGCCCGGACCTCGCCATTGAACAACAGGTCCCTGAATGCCAGGAACGCCTGGTCGGCCAGCAAGGGATCCTGCCCCTTGGGTTTCTTGAAAGCCGCCCTATTGATCACGCCACTTCCTCGCCCTGATCCTTGCGCAGGCCACCCTCGACATTGACGTACGGATGCTTCATGGCTGGCAGGCGGCACAGGAAGAAATACAGCACGCCGCCGATGACGACACCAAAGAACCAGCCATAGATCCCCCACCACTCCGGCAGCCAGTTCGTGAGGTGCGGCAACACGCTGGAGAACAGGGCCCCAACCAGAGTGGCGATCAAGGCGGCCATGTTCCAGCCGCGATGGTACTGATACCGGCCGGATTCGCGGTACAGGTCCTCGACGCTGACCTGGCCCCTCGCGATCAGGTAGTAGTCCACCAGGATGATGCCCAGCAGCGGTCCCATGACTGCGCCTATGGCGCTCACGAACACGGCCGCATTACCGTCCCATGGAGCAAAGGGATACAGGCACAGCGCGATCACGGCCGTGATGTAGCCACCGCCCTTGAAGCTGATCTTGTGCGGGAAGGCGTTGGAAATGTCGAACGCAGGCGACACGAAATTCGCCACGACGTTGATGCCCAGGGTTGCGATCGCAAAGGTCAGCGCCGCGAGCAGCGCGAGGAACCAGCTGTCGAACTTGGCGGAAATCTGTTCGGGATGCAAAAGGACCTCGCCATAGACCTGGTAAGCGGCAATGGTGGTCACGCCGGCGACCAGCGAGAAGAGGATCAGGTTGACCGGCAGACCCCACAGATTTCCCTTGCGCACCACGGACTTGTCCGGGGCATAGCGGGCGAAGTCGCAAAAATTCAGATAGAGCGCCGCAAAATAGGTGATCCAGGTCGCCCCCACCGCGAAGAGCGCCGAGAGCGAGCCCGGTTCTCCGGGAACCCCCGCGTCATGGGTTTCCTTCAGCAGCAGATCGCGCGGAATCCCGTGCTCCAGCGACAGGCCTCCGGCCTTGATGGTCAGGCCCACCGCCAGCACCAGCATCGCCACCCACACGGCAGGGCCAGCCCAGTCCTGGAACCTGCGCACGGTCTCCATGCCGTTCTGGATGATGAGCAACTGCAACGCCCACACCACCACGAAACAGATCACGTCGAGCGTCGAATGCCCCAACAGGTGCGAGGTCTGGTGAAACGCCATCATGGTCGGGTAGCGGGTGAGCAACGCCACAATGGCCCATGAAGCCGCCGCAGTCTGCGCGCCATACCAGAAGCAGGCGACGACTGCGCGCACGAGGGCGGGCAGATTCGCGCCCCATACGCCGAACGAAGCGCGGGCGAGCACCGGATAGGGCACCCCCGTCTTTACACCCGCGAACCCCACCAGATTCATGATGGCGAAAATCACCAGCGAACTGAGACCGATGGCAATGAGGAAATTGAGAAAGCTGCCGCACAGCAGAAAGAGGCTGGCAGCCAGGTAATACCCCCAGAGGCTATGCACATCCGACGTCCAGACGTTGAAGATGCTGAAGGCTCCCCACCGGCGCACGACCGCCGGGGCCAAGTCTTCGTTGTACAAGCCGCGTGTTGCGTTTTCCATGCTGAACGTCCCAAGAAAGGGGGAAGGATGCGTGGATGGCTGAAACAGCATAGGAAGCAGGCCATCAAGCCATCTAACATTTAATGATATATGTTAGTAGACATGTTGCCTATCATAAATCTGGACTAACTTCTGAAAAATTAGGGAGTTTCCCTAAAGTCCGCGACCAGCCGACCTCCCCACCCCAGGACCTTCCATCGAGCCAAACGAAACCCCGGTAATATGCAAAGAGTCGGAAATACTTTGCAGCCCGCAAGAGGCGTCATTAGAATCAAATCCTATAAAACGTGGACGCCATATAACGTCGCGAACTAATTCATAAAAGGTCTGACTCATGAAGAAACTTAAATCGCTCCTCGTCGCAGGACTGCTGCCGCTCCTGTCCCTGGCCCTGCCGGGCGCAGCCTCAGCCGCCACCGACGATCTAGCTGCCATCCAGAAGGCCGGCGTTATCCGGATCGGTACCGAAGGCACCTACGCACCCTTCTCGTTTCACGAGACCTCGGACAACAAGCTGGTGGGATTCGACGTGGATATCGGCCGGGCCATCGCCAAACAGCTTGGCGTGAAGGCCGAGTTCGTCGAAGGCAAATGGGACGGCCTGATCGCCGGCCTGAACGTCAACCGGTACGACGCCGTGATCAACAACGTGGGCATCACGCCGGAACGCGAAGCCAAATACACGTTCTCGAAACCGTACGTCTCATCAGAAGCCGTGCTCATCGTGCGCAGCGACAACACCTCCATCCATTCCTTCGACGACCTGAAGGGCAAGACCTCGGCCAACACCATCAGCAGCAACTTCGGCCAGCTCGCTCAGCGTCACGGCGCAAAGGTGGTCCCGGTGCAAGGCTTCAACGACGCGATCGCACTGCTCACGTCGGGACGTGTGGACGCGACGGTCAACGACAACCTGTCTTTCCTGGACTTCAAGAAGCATCAGCCCAAGGCCAAGGTCAAGGTCGTGGCATCCGACAGCAGCGGCGACTTCGGCCGCTCGGGGGTCCTGTTGCGCAAGGATCAGCCGGCCCTGAAGGCCGCCGTGGACAAGGCGATCAGCACCATCATCGCGAACGGTACCTACAAGAAAATATCCGATCGCTACTTCGGCGAGGACCTCTCTTCGAAAATCCACTAAGCTTTCAGGCTTCAGCTTCTGACAGGAAACCCCTGTGCCTGATTGGCTCCACCTGATGTGGCAATCCCTCTGGCCATTACTGGTCGGGGGGTTCGAATTCACGGTACCGCTGGCCATCCTGTCGTTTGCGATAGGGCTGGGCCTGGCGTTCCTGGCCGCGATCGCCCGGCTGTTCGGGCCCCACCCGCTCGTGCTGCTGGTGCGGTTCTATATCTGGCTGGTCCGGGGCACACCGCTACTGGTGCAGCTCTTCGTGATCTTCTACGGGTTGCCCAGCGTCGGCATCGTGCTCGATCCGATGACGGCTGCGCTGATCGGTTTTTCGCTGAATGTCGGTGCTTACAACGCGGAGGTCATCCGCGGCGCGATCGAGGCCATTCCTCGCGGACAGTGGGACGCCGCCTACTCGCTCAGCATGACGCGGGCCCAGGCGCTGCGTCGCACCATCCTGCCACAAGCCGCGCGCGTGGCCGTGCCGCCGCTGGCCAACTCCTTCATCGCCCTGGTCAAGGACACGTCGCTTGCAGCGGTGATCACGGTGCCGGAAATCTTCCAGGCGGCCCAGCGCATCGCGTCGGTGACCTACGAGCCCTTGACGCTCTATGTGGAAGCGGCGCTCATCTATCTGGTGCTGTGCTCGTTCCTCACTGCCGGGCAGGCGCGGCTGGAACGCTACTTCGGCCAGCATGCCGTCTTTAGCGAAGGCCAGCGATGATCCGGCTCGAAGCCATCCAGAAACGCTTCGGGGACCACGAGGTCCTCAAGTCAGTCACAGTGGATATTCCTGAAGGTCAGGTGACTGCGCTCATCGGGCCATCAGGCAGCGGCAAGAGCACGCTGTTGCGCTGCGTGAACCTGCTGGAGACCCCGGACTCGGGCGTGCTGACCCTGGGATCCGAAACCCTGAAACTGGTCCCGGGCCATCACCCGGACCGCGCTGCAGTACAGCGTATCCGGCAGCAAACGGGCATGGTGTTCCAGAACTTCCAGCTTTTCCCGCACCAGACTGCAGTGCAGAACATCATGGAAGGCCTGGTCACGGTCAAGCACTGGGACAAGGCCCGCGCTCACGCCCGCGCTCGCGAACTTCTGGACAAGGTGGGCCTGCGGGACAAGGAAGACGCGTGGCCCAACAGCCTGTCCGGGGGCCAGCAGCAACGCGTGGCCATCGCCCGTGCACTGGCGCCGGAACCGGCGGTCCTATTATGCGACGAGCCCACTTCAGCGCTCGATCCCGGACTGGCGGCCGAGGTCGTGGCGGTCCTGAGCGATCTCGCCGCCGAGGGCATGACCATGCTCATGGCCACCCACGATCTGCGCCTGGCCGCTCAGGTAGCGCGTCAGACCGTGTTCCTGCTGGACGGTGCAGTCGTGGAATCTGGACCGTCACAGGCGATCTTTGGAAACCCGAGCGACGCCCGCACCCGCCAGTTCGTGATCACCCTGACGGGTGGCCAGGCCTGAGTTTCAGGGCTGTGGCGCCTCGGGGGTGCCCGGTGTCGACACTGGTGCAGCCGCCGTGTACTTGGCACCCGCCACGCAGGCGACCACAAAGGCTGTCACCAGCAACATGGTGGACGTCACCGACTCGTGCAGCAGCCACGCGGCCAGCAGCAGTCCCATAAAAGGCTGCAGCAACTGCAGCTGGCCCACCGCTGCAATGCCGCCCTGTGCCAGCCCGCGATACCAGAACACGAATCCCACCAGCATGCTGAATACCGAGACATAAGCCAGCCCGCCCCAGGCGAAAGTCGGCACCAAGGCGACTTCCGATGGCACCAGGACGATGGACAACGGTAGACTGATGGGCAGGGACAGCACGAGCACCCAGCAGATCACTGGCAATCCACCCATGCGCCGCGCCAGGCGCCCGCCCTCGGCGTAGCCATAGCCGCAGGACACAATGGCGACCACCATCAGCAGGTCCGCCACCAGCGACCCCGAACCGTCCTGACTGAGTGCAAAACCGGCGACCGAGGCCGCCCCCAGCACGGCAAACAACCAGAACGCCCTGGATGGACGCTCACCGCCCAACCAAGTACCGAAAATTGCCGTCGCCATGGGCAGCAGCCCGATGAACACCAGGGAATGCGCTGAAGTGATGGTCCGCAACGCCAGCGCCGAAGACAGCGGAAACCCGACCACCACGCCCAACGCCACCCAGACCAGCGTGCGCCATTCGGCGCGAGTGGGTCGCTGCATGCGCGCCAGCAGCACTACAGCCACCGCCATCAGGCCTGCAAACGACGCGCGGGCCGCCGTCACGAAGAATGGATCCAGCCCCAGAACCGCCAGACGGGTTGCCGGGAGCGAACCGCTGAACATGGCGACCCCGACGAACCCATTGATCCAGCCCTGCGTGGTCACCTTCATGAATGCTTCCTGCCTCTGCCCGAGTCCTGCCACTTTACTGCGAATGAGTGACTGTGAATGGCCCACTGCGAACGGGCGCTCGACCCACAAGCCCACCGACTATTCCACGCGACGCACCGACACTTCTCCGCTATAAACCGGAACCACCGAACCACCCGATTCCACCAGCAGCGCACCCGAATCACTGATGCCGCAGCCCACGCCACGCCGGACGCCGTCTGGCGCGTGAATCGACAATGGTTTTCCGCGCAGGCAGTCCAGCGCCACGAAGTCTTCCATGAACGGCGCCAGCGCCCGCTTCTCGAAGCATTGCAAGCCATCATGCAGTTCCCGGATGAGGGCGGCCGCGACGTGGTTGCGGTCCGGCGGGGCGTCCTGGCACAGCATGGCCAGGTCTGCCGCTGGTTGATCCAGTGCCTTTCGTACCGCCTCCGGCAGACGAATGTTCAGACCAATGCCAACCCGCGCCGTACAGGGGCCTTCGGCTTCCCCGTTCACCTCGATCAGTATCCCGGACAGCTTCCCTTGGTCCGCCATGACATCGTTCGGCCACTTGAGCCGCAGACCCTCGACCCCCAGGCGAGAAAGCGCCCTCACCACGCAAACGCCAACGGCAATCGACAGGCCCGACAAGGTCGCAGGACCGCCCGGGAAGCGCTTCAGGCAGGACAGGCAGATATTGAGTGCCGGCGGCACCAGCCACTGGCGCCCGCGCCGGCCACGGCCGCTGGTCTGCCGCTCGCACAGCACGACAGACAGATCCGGCCATTCATCCTGATGCCGCGACAGTTCGTTCTGGGTGGAGTCCAGCTTCCAGTACACCCGCACGGGCGCCTGCAGCGGGCGACCCAACGCTTGGATGATCTCCTCCCGATCCAGCAGCTGCGTGGGCCACGGCAGGCAATAACCCACGCCACTGCGCGCCTCGACCGGCAGGCCGGATTCGCGCAAGTCGGCCACATGCTTCCAGAGGGCGGCTCGCGTCACCCCCAGGCGGCCCGCAAGCTCCGCGCCGGAGATGGGCACCCCCGGCGCAAGCGCCATGAGCAGAGCCCGATCCAGTGGTGATTCCGTCATGGTGCGTCAGAAACCAGAGGGTGGTTGACGGCCATGACGCCTAATTTTATCGTAAACATTAATATATATTCGAAGTTGACAAGTAATGCTCACACCCGCAGAATTGGCGCCACACGATAGGCTCGTAGCACGCGGCCGGGACAATCAGAACCGGGCGCATCACCCCACGGCCTCGAACGAAAACGAGTGATTCGGAGAAACCCATGTCGTTGAAAGATTCCACATTCCCCGCCTCAGCAGCAGCCCGACCAACCCGGATCAAGCCGGCGCAGATCGGGCTGGTTCTGATGGGAACGCTGATCCTCGCCGCCTCGGCGCAAATCAGTATACCGATGTGGCCCGTACCGCTCACCATGGAGCTGTACGCGGTCATGCTGATCGGTGCGTTTTTCGGGTGGCGGCTTGGCGCGGTCACCATCGCCGCCTGGCTTCTGGAAGGCGCACTGGGCTTGCCCGTCTTCGCGCACGGGACGGGCAGCGTGGCCAGCTTCATGGGCCCGACGGCGGGCTACCTGTTGTCTTTTCCGCTGGTTGGCGCGATCGTGGGGCTGGTAACGATGCGCGGTCGGCAGGCCTTTGGCCCGTTGCGCGTCTTCGCCGGCCTGTGGTTCGCCGGCCTGATCTGCCTGCTGGCGGGCTGGGCCTGGTTGAGCGTGCTGATCGGCGCCAAGGCGGCCTGGGCATCCGGGGTCGTCCCCTTCCTGTTCGGAGACGCGGTCAAAGCCGCACTGGCAACGGCCACGCTGGTGGTCTGGCGGACGATCCGCTCGGGACGCTAGCGCGGGATGGACTTCATCATATAGTGATGTGACAGCCGTTCGTCCTTGAGCGGCCCCGTCACGACCCAGTCCAGGCTGAAGCCATCATCAGTCAGGCGCAGGGTCGCACGATACTGATCCAGCGCGCACTGATGCGGCTCGCCACCTTCCAGTGTCGCGTCGTCGACGCGGGCCAGGCGCAGCAGGAACACGGGCGAGCCCCGCCCGAGACGCTCATGAGACAGCAGCAGCGAGGCAGCATCCCGCCGCCACAGATAGGCGTTACGGACCGCCACCGGCACGGATGAATCGCCCGGCCAGAACTGGCCCGATTCGACGAATCGCCGGGTGTCGGACGTGCTTTCAACAGAGACCTGCGCTTCGCCACGGCCTCGCCACAAGGTGCGAGACGCATGTCCTGGCGCCGCCTGAAACACAAGATACGTGATATGCGGCAGACGGCTCCATATCAAGTCCACCAGGTCACAGTCTGAAGCAGTCATGGACGGATCGATCAGGTTCACCATAAGCATCATCACCTGCGCCGCAGAATCACGGCGAACCGGGCCAGGAAGCGGCGGGAAAAGTATACGCTGGCGTCAGGACAGGCAACGGTGTGCCGCTGCCGGCCTCAATTCGCTGCCGACGGACGTTCCGCAAACGAGCGTACAGACAGTCCACCATCCCGCCTGGGAATCAAAAGCGTTATGCTTGGCGCCATCATGGCGACACAATCCACGGATCCGGAAGTCCTCAATGCCTTCCAGGGTTCCCTTCTGGCGCAGGTAGCCACGCTCCCCGCTCCCTGGAGGGACACGCTGCAAGCTTCCCACCTGCAAGGTGTGCTGGGCAAGATCGACGCCCTGCTGGGCGAACGTCTGGCCGCAGGTGCGCAGATCTTTCCGCTGCGGCCGTTTCGCGCCCTGCTGGAACTCCCGCCTGAAGACGTACAGGTCATCGTCGTGGGTCAGGATCCCTACCACGGCCCCAACCAGGCCCAGGGCCTCGCGTTTTCCGTCCCGGACTTCTGCCAGACGCCTCCGAGCCTGCGCAATATGTTCAAGGAACTGGCCCTGGAATACGGTTCACCGGGCAAGCCGCCGCGCAACAGCCTGGTGCGCTGGGCACGCCAGGGGGTGCTGCTGCTGAACACCGCGCTGACTGTGGAAGCCCACCAGCCCGCCTCACACGCCCGGATTGGCTGGGAGCACGTCACCGACGCCCTCATCATGCGCGTGCTGCGTGAACCCCGGCCCAAGGTGCTGCTGCTCTGGGGCAGCCACGCCCAAGCCCGCCGCGCACTGCTGGAATTGCAGCCGCCCGCCGGCCCGGTGGAAGTCCTGATCGCCAACCACCCATCCCCGCTGTCCGCACAGCGGCCGCCCCGGCCCTTCATCGGCTGCGGGCACTTCCGCCAGGCCAACGACTGGCTGCAGGCCTACGGCGAACCCGGCATCGACTGGATGCTCGCCCGAACTCCAGCAGCGGCTCCCGGCTACGGGGGCTGAACCGGCACATGACCCGGCGTCCTCGCAATCCACTGTCCATCTCCAGTCTGACGGCCCCCGTGGCCATGGGCTACATTCCGCTGGGCGCGGTATTCGGCTTCCTGTTCGTACAGGCCGGCGGATCCGGTTGGCTGGCACTGGCCTCCAGCCTGCTCATCTACGCAGGCGCCGCACAATTCATGATGGTGCCCATGCTCGCGGCCAGCTTGCCTGTCAGCGCCATCGTGCTGGCCACGCTGGTACTGAACCTGCGTCACGTCTTCTACGGTCTGTCCTTGCTCTCCAGCATGCCGGTCAACCGCTGGCAACGTCTCTACGGCATCTTTGCACTCACCGACGAAAGCTATTCCGTGCTGACCGCGCTGCCCGCTCACGAACGCCCCCATCGCATGGCGCTGGTCTGCGCCCTGAACCAGGCCTGGTGGGTGTTGGGGACAGCCCTGGGGGTCGTGCTGGGGGCGCGGGCCCAGATCGGCCTGACCGGGCTGGACTTCGTGCTCGCCGCCCTGTTTGCGGTTCTGGCGGTGGCGCAATGGCGCACGCGGCGCGACGTGATCCCCATCTGGATTGCTCTGGCCTCCTACGGGATTGCGCTGGTGGCGCTGCCGTCCCAGGCGCTGGCGATCGCCATCGGACTCAGTCTGGTCGCCAGCTTCGTGCGACCGGCACGGACGACAGGGGGCCGCACATGACTGATACCGCATATGTGCTGATCGTCATCGTGCTGATGGGCGTCGTGACGGCCGCACTGCGCGCGCTACCTTTCGTGGCCGGACACTGGCTGCGCCGGCACGCCGTCGTGCACAAGCTGGGAGACAGCCTGCCACTGTCCATCATGGTCCTGCTGCTGGTAGACACCGTGGCGGGCCAGGCGCGCAGTCACACAGGGCTGCCCTGGCAGGAACTGCTGGCGGTTGCGCTGGTGGTCACACTGCAATGGCGCACCCGCCAGACGCTGCTCAGCATCGTGACGGGCACGGCGCTTTACATGGTGCTGCGAGCACTGTAGGACACTGGCGGACCGGCTCGTCGCCAGCTCGCCAGAGGGTGCGGAATCAACGAACGCGCGATTGCCACAGCGCCGCCCAGCGCTGCACCGACGCACGATCCCATTGATGATGCACATAATCCACCAGGCGGGGCGGAACCGCATCACCCACGGCAACCAGCCGGTTCAACATGAACGCCAATTCGAAATCCGCGATGCTCCAGGTGCGGAACAACTGCTTCGCCCCATGGGGCAACAGGTGCTCGGTGAAGGCGATCAGCCGATCGGCCGCCTGGCGTGCGGCATCGCTCAGGCCCGGAAGAGGCCGCACCGGCTTCTGGAACAAGTTTTCCGACGAACGTTCCTGGCGGATGACCGCCAAGTCCGTGCGCACCCATGCCTGAATCTGGCGCGCCCGCGCACGATCCCGCACATCTTCAGGGTATAGGCGGGGGCCTTCGAAGGCCTCATCCACATACTCGATGATGGCCAGGGATTCCGGTAATGTAAAGTCGCCATGAACCAGCAGCGGGACCTTGCCTGTCGCGGAAAGCGCCTGGTATTTGGGGCTGTGCTGCTCACCCTTGGCCAGGTCCACGGGAGACACATCAAAAGGGACGCCTTTTTCCACGAGCGCCACAAAGGCGGCCATCGCGTAAGGGCTGACGAAATTCGCATCGGTGTACAAAATCAGCTTGCCAGTCATACCTCAAGTCCTCACCATCAAGATCAATCCAGCACATAGCGTACTGCGGCACAGTCAGTGTCCGATAGACTCGCCAACATGAATGATCAGCGAACGGAACGCTTGAGCGATTCCATCTCCACCGCCGCAACGCCCAAATCCCGCCAGTTGTCCGGGTGACAGGAAAACAGCAGGATCTGGTGCCGCTGCCCCGCATCAAACAAGATTCGTTTCATCTGAGACAACCGGGTCGCATCACTGTGCACCAGCGCATCATCCAGAATGATCAGCGTCGGGCGCCCCGCTTCCTGAAGCAAATCCGCATAGGCAAGCCGGCTGATGAGCCCCATCTGCTCACGAGCGCCAAAGCTCAGTGATTCATAGTCGGTACGCGACTCGGTGTCACGCTCGCCGCGAACCAGCGTCTCGGGCACCAGATTCTCATCCACTGTCAGATTCGATCGCCCGAACAGCAACTGAAGATAGTGCTGCAGGTGGCGTTGCAGCGGCGCCTGGATCCGCAGCGTCAAGGCCTGTCGCCGGGATTGCAGGAGCTCAAGCAGCAGACCGAGCGCTGCCGAGCGCTGCTCCAGTTCAGTACACCGCCGGTCCAGATACTGGAAACGCTGGGCGCATTCCGCCTGCTGCTCCTCCAGGCCGGCAGCCCCCAGGGCTTCGAGCCGGCCCTGCAGACCCGCCAGATCCTGCCGGCGCCGTTCTGCCGCCGATTCCTGTGCATCCGCCGACGCATTCAGCCGCTGCACGTCCTGCTCGAGGATATCGGGGTGGGCCGCATCGATCTGCGCGCGACGCCCATCGATGGCATCCTGCAGGGAGACCATCTGGGCATTCTGCTCGATGAGCCGCAGGTTCAGGGCCTTTTCCTGCGCCTGGCGGTCCGAAGAACGAAGCAGGTCGCCCAGCCGCTGCGACTCGGCGCGGGCGCTGGTCAGCGCCTGCCGGGCCAGATTCAGGTCCTGTTCGCCGCCAGCGGCGGCTCCTTCGGCGGCCTTGAGAGCCTCACGCGCCATATCGCGCCCCACCTCGGCCACGCTGGCGACCGGAAGAGCATCGTCTCCATCTGCCGCGGGCAACGCCGCGAGGTCGGCGCGCGCGGCCTGCAAATCGGCCAGCGACTTCGCCTGCTGCGCCACCAGGCTTTCCACGCCCTCCGGCGCAAGCGTCTTCAGCATCGTCTCTGCATGCCGGATGTCGCCCTGCAGCGTGTTGCGCCGTTCAGCGACAGCCTCGGCCTGCAGCAGGTCCGTGACCCGTAGCTCCGCAAGACACTCCTGGACAGCCGCTTGCGCGGCCTGGCGGCGGCGTGCCAGATCCGGCAGATCCTGGCCGCCCGGCAGAATCTGAAGGCGGCCCAGCCCCGGAAGCTCCAGATCCGTCGGTTCGAGCAACAGGCGTTCGCCCTGCCCCTCCAGCACATCAGAGCCCAAATCAAGGTGCCGCTCGGGCTGCAGGTCAAAACGCAACCGCGTGGCCAGCGACTGCTGCATGACGTCGAGCTGGCTGCCTTCCTGGATCAGAGATCTGAGCCGCTTCAAGGACGCCGCGTCCATGCGGAGTGTCTGCAATTCGCTGCGCTGCAGGCGCAACTGCTCCAGCAACGCGCGAGACCGCTTCAGGCGATCCTGTACCCCGTCCTGGTCGCGTTCCAGCCGCTGGAGCGAGTGCCGCAGCAACACGCGCCGTTCGTGCTGGCGGGCACGGCCGAACACCGCCTCGGCGGCTTCATACGCGTCCTGCGCATCTTTCAGACACGCTTGCAGCACGGGTTGGCGGGCTTCCTGATCCTGCACCGACGCGACGGCTCTCTCGACCGTCCGGTCACGCTCGGCGAGCTCGTCTTTCTGGCGGACGAAGGCGTCCAGCTGGTCGAGGCAAAGCTGGCGACTGGCCTCCATCTGCTGCAACGTCTGGCCATCCTGCTGCTGCGCCTGTCGCCAGCCCTGTACCTCCGCCAGATGTGCCGCCGCCTGAGCGGCCTGCGCACGACTCGATTCCCAGGGACGGCCGACATCCGCAATCAGCTGGGAGCGCAGATCCGCAAGGCGATCCACCTGCTCACGATACCCGTCGATTTCGGCATTCAGCGCATCCAGGCGCGTGCGACAGACCTCGCGATCGTTCAGAACATCCGCGTATTCCCCGGTTGGCGAGTGCTTCTTCGCCGTCACCAGCTTCAGCCATTCCTGCTCGACCCGGGCGATCAGAGCGTCACCCGCGCTGCTGGCGACCTCGCCCAGGCTTTCACCCAACACCGACTTCAGATAGTCGCCGGCGTACTGCACCGACGACTGAATATCCTGGCCCATCCCCTGTTCGATCCACAGCAGACCGGGAATCCCCCAATGCTCCGCCTTGCTGGCTCCCCTTCCGGAAAAATGGTAGCCCATCAGGTCCGCCAGCCGGTCTTCAGCCTCTTCGCCGCTGAAGCGGCGCCCGTCGATCTCAAGATCGCAGCGCTTCTGCTTGAGAAAGCGCTTGGCAAGCTTCCAGCGCTCCCCTTGCCAGTCGAATTCCAGCGTCACGCTGGGCGATGCGGAACTATCTCCCCAGGGCAGCAGATCCTCGACGCTGCTCGATTTGCAGCGCTCGAAGAACGCCGCACGAATGGCGCGAACCACGGTGCTCTTGCCGGATTCGTTGGGCCCCACGAACAGGTTCACGCCCGGAGCGAAATCCTCGATCTGCAGCGGCTCACGGAACTGACGGAACTGCTCGATGCACAAACGGCGCAGTTTCATGCGGAATCCCCGCCATCCATGCGCTCACGCAGCAGCTCCGCCATGAGCACGAGCGCCTCACGCGCCGTCTCGGCGGAAGCCGCATCACCGCTGCCCTGAAGTTCCCGCAAGTCAGCGATGACGTCCCCCAGATACCCATCCGCCCGCAGCGCGGCCACGTCTTCATTGGTGGGCATCAGCCGCAAGGCGCTGGCGTCGCACTGAAGGCTGCGGCACTGGCCATGCGCAACCGACAGCGCCTGCTGCAGACGAAGGTTTCCGGCCAGATCGATGCGCCCCGAGATCGTCAGACTCAGCACCACCTCGGGCGCCAGATGTTCCAGACGCCGCAGCAGCGGATCCAGGTCCGACGCCACCGACAGGTCTTCCTGCCAGGCGAGCCACCGGTACTGCGAGACCGCCTGCGGCATGACCACGGGCGGCTGTCCCGGTTCCGTGAAGTCGACCCACAGCACCTGCCCTGCGCCGTTGTCCTTGAAACGTTCGTATTCGGGCGTCCCGCTGTACCAGGTCCGGGCATCGACCTGCTTCATTCCGTGCCAGTCCCCCAGTGCAAGATAATCCAGCCGCGCACTCGCCGCGCGGTCGGTTCCAATGGGATTGGAGGAATCGATGTCCTCAGCCAGGATGCCCTGGACGCCGCCGTGCGCCAGCCCGATCCGCAGCAGGCCTCGCGCTGTTTCCGCGCCGTCAAACCAGGCTGTCAGATCCTCGTGGGTATGGCGCTGCGTCAGCGGCGCCGCCAGCACCGCAAAGCCCAAGTCCGGAAACTCGCGCACGGCCGGTTCCAGCAGCACGTGAACACGATCGGGCACTGCGCCCAGCCGGCGGGCCCGCGTCCAGACGCTTTCGGCAAGTGCCGCATCATGATTGCCAGGGATCATGATCCAGGGTCCCGGGAAACCCTCCAGCGCGTTGAATACCCGCCGGATGGTGCGATCCGACACCGTCTGCGCATCGAACACATCTCCCGCAACCAGAACGGCGTCCGCACCCTTTTCCGCCGCCAGTGCGGCCACCCGCTCTACGGTCGAAAATCGGGCTTCTGCCAGGACGCCCGCATCCTCGGGCGCAAACCGCCCATACTGGCGCCCCATCTGCCAGTCTGCGGTATGCAGAACCCTGAGCGTCACGGGATCTCGGGCTGCAGCACGGCGTGCTCTGCCACGAAGCGCTGCATCAGCCCCCGCGTCAGCGGCGTATCCCGCACATCGGCCGGGTCGCTTACCCGGCCCGGCAGCTCGCCGGGCTTGCGCTGATGCCCAGCCAGGCACAACCGAAGAATGTCGACGGTGAATTCGGGGTGGAACTGGCACGACCAGGTATCGGGCCCATAGCGCAGGATCTGGTGTGGATCATGCGCCGTGCCAGCCAGCACTGTGGCACCGGCGGGCACTTTCAGAACAGATTGCGCATGCGACAGATGTGCCATGAAGGGCGAAGGCAAGGTTCCCACCAACGGATCCAGGCGGCCCGCCGCCGTGAGTGTCACTGGAAAGGTTCCCTGCTCCCGCCCGAGCGGGTTGTCATCCACGCGACCGCCCATGGCATACGCCATCAGCTGATGGCCGTAGCAGACCCCCAGCAGGGGCTTGCCTGTCTCGATCAGCCCACGCAACCAGACCGCCGTGCGCTCGCTCCAGTCCAGCCGGTCGGTCACCATTGCCCAGGAGCCGGTGATCAGCGCGACCGCAAACGAATCGGGCGATGGCAGAGCATCGCCGCGTTCGGGGTGCACGACCCGCAGGTCCGTGCGTTTCAGGCCCAGGGCCCGCGCAAACCAGTCTGCGGGCTCGCCCTGACGCGTGACCAGATCACGGGGCGGCAGGCCCATTTGCACAACCAGAATGGATTTCAAAGGCATTTGGAATGACCCGATACAGAACGCGCGGACATGCGCCGCGCCCACCAGAGCAGCTTACTCGGATATTTTAGTGTCCGGCGACCGCCAAAGGTCACAGCAATTGCACTTGGCAAACCGAAAAGCTAATCTGACAAGCGTTATCCACTTTGTAAAAGGTGTCATCATGAGCGTCCTGGGTCCTTTAGAACCATTCCTCGGCCACTGGGAAGGCAACGTCGGTCTGGACGTGTCCTTCCACAACAAGGAAGACAAGACAGCAGATACCGGATACTTCGAAAAGGCCTGGTTCAAGCCCATCCCCATCGTCGAAAACGGCAAGCAGACCATGCAGGGCCTGAACTACGAAATGACGGCCTGGCGCCATGGCGAAGAAGCCATGGATCCCTTCCACGACGAAGTCGGCTACCTGCTGTGGGAAGCGTCCACCGGGCAAGTGCTTCGATGTTTCGCCGTTCCACGTGGCCTGGCGATTCTGGCTGGAGGCGATGCCAAACCTTCGGACAGGACCCTGCACTTCAAGGCCACGCCAGGTTCGCCCACATACGGACTGGTGCAGAACAAATATCTGATGCAGCACGCCGAGGCTCGCAGCTTCGAGAGCACCTTCACGTTCAACGCCGACGACACCTTTACCTATAACTCCGCGCTGGTGCTGAAACTGACGGCCATCGGAAAGGAAATGCACCACACTGACCGCAACACGCTGCACCGGGTCAAAGGCTGAGCCGCGCCACCAATCCTTGCCTGAAACCAGCCTCACACCCGGCCCGCGCCGGGTGTTTTCGTAAACGGAGCCGAAATGGCGGACTTGGCGGCCCGCTTGACGCCCTGCAACCGGGGGACTAGGATTCCGTCACCTCATCTTACATGTGTCACCGAGCCGCTCATGCGTTGTCCTGCCTATCCCGAAGTCCGCGAGGGATCCCGTCTTGCACTGATAGGCTGCGCCCTGGTCGCCGCCAGCCTGGCAGTCCCGGGAATCGCTCAGGCGGACGGACCGGGTCAGGTCGCACTGGGAGCGGGAATGACCATGATGCCGGGCTACGAAGGTTCCCGGGACTACAAGGCGCGTCCGTTCCCCATCGTCAACGCGCAATCGGGGCGGTTCTTTGCCCATACTGGCGACGGCTTCTACGACAGTACAGGGGACGGCGTCGGCCTGAATCTGGTCCAGACACAGAACCTGACGATGGGAATCGGCGCCAACATCATGTGGGGCTACGATCAGAACGACGTCCCACACGGCGTCGGCGGCCTCCCGGATGCGCTGGGCGCAAACGCCTTTGTCTCAACGCGGCTATCCGACTATGTGCTCAGGCTTTCAGCCACCCGGGCCGTGACCCATCAGGATCGGGGGGTGCTGGTCAACGCGCGTCTGTCCTACCCATATGCAGCAACACACTCGCTCACGCTGACACCCAGCGTGGCCACAAGCTGGGCCAACCAGAAATACATGAACAGCTACTTCGGCGTGTCAGCCGACGTGGCGGGGAACTCTGGCCTGAGCGCCTATACGCCGTCCTCTGGCATCAAGGACGTGTCGTTGCGCGTCGCAGCGAAGTACGCCGTCACCGACCGCTTGAGTCTGACCGGCTCCGTCGGCACCAGCCGTATCGTGGGTGACGCGGCTGACAGCCCGCTGGTTCAGCAGAAGACCCAGATGCGCTCTTCCATTGGCGGCAGCTACGCATTCTGACGGGCCGGGCGAAACGCCCGGCCAACGACGGCCAAACCGCTAGAACGTCGCCCCTAGTCCCAGGATGAACCGCGTATCCCGCGACCCATCGTCCACCTCGTTGCGATGGTCGGCGCCCGCCACCGTGCCTGAGACCGTAAAGTGCTTTGCGAAGGCATAGCTCAGCCCCGCGCTGTAGTCGGTCTTGTTGCTCAGGTCCTCCACGTGATAGTGCAGATACCCCAGCCCCAGGTTCAGGTTCAGCGCACCGGTGAGCGGGTAGACGTACGCGAGCTGGTAATACAGATCGCCCTCGTTGACGTTGGGGCGCATGCCGCGATAGGTTTTGAAGGTCAACTGCTGATAGCTGAGCCCTACATAGGCCTCACCGTCGTTCCAGGACCCCTCGTTCGGGTAGACATAATGGATGTAGCCCAGGTCCAGCCCCAGGTCCTTGTTCAGCTGCGCCTTGTAGCCCCCGTAGAGGTCCATTTCCACATTGGCGTTGCCAAACCGGCCCGAGGAATTCCAGTTGCCCAAGTAGAAGCCGCCGGGCGAAGCGTAATCCACGCCCCCCTGTACGGCAGGATCGACGGCCTGATTTCGGCCATTCTGATCCACGCCCCGGCTCTTGTAGAGCGAAACAGCGGAAAGATTGAAGGAAGTATCTGCGTGAGCAACCGTATTGGCGGCAAAGGCCAGGCTGCCCAGCATGAGTATGCCGAGCGTATGTGCTTTCATGATGCTTTCCTGCGCGAGGATGATCTCAATCAGGTTCCAAGGGACTGTCTCAGCCGCTCATGCGGCACCCCTAGCATGCTTCGAAAGGTGAAGCGGTACGGATTGTAGCGCAAGCCCGGGCGCGGTGCCCGGGCCTGTGAGCGCTCAGTGATCCTGACGTCCGTGGCCACGGCCGCGGCCGTTTCCTTGGTCACCATCATGTCCATGGCCACGCCCGCGACCCCAGTCGCCATGATCACCACGGTCGCCGCGGTCGTAGCCACGCCCGCGCTCGCGATCATAGCCCCCGTGATGCTCGCGGTAATAGGGCACATAACGGTCCCGATACCAGTCGTCGCGCACAAAGTACACCGGCCGGCCGCAAGCGTTATACCGTCCACAATAATTGCGCCATTTCTTGGCCTGCCCCGGAGGAACCCGCAGATAGATGGGCGGCACACCCACGAACTGCGGCGCGGGGGCGATCACGACCGGCTGCGGATAGATGAGCTGCGGCACCGGCGCGCCACCGATGTTGAGCTGGCCGTAGAAGCCCGGCTCGCCCACGCTGATGGACACGCCCACCTGGGCCTGCGCAGACACCGACACAGTCGCCAGCGCAGCCGCAAAGAGAACAGTCTTTATCATTCCTGAAAACCTCCATTGCACGCCGATGAAACATTGCCCGGGTGACGCCGGCCACCATGACAGCGTATCGTGCGGCCACCATGGTAGGCAATCCCTTGGCAGGATACTGCTACCCAACGTACGAGGTATGACCAATCGTAGTCAAAACGGCCGGGATCGCAGTAACATGCGGCCAGTCTTTCAATCCGCCTCAGGTACCCCATCTTGAACCCCCCTGCTGCCACCCGACACACGATCCATCCCGCTTGGGGCGTCGTGGTCTTTCTGCTGATTGCCCTGATCGGCCTGTTCTACGTCAAGTGGTCCCCCTACTACGGACGCGCCTTCGTCGCCGCGCAGACGCATTCGATCGGCCAGTCCATTCTGACCGGTGCCAGCGGCACCACGCCCCAACCGTCGCTGCAGGCGGCGCTAGGCTATGCCCTGGCGTACGGCGCCGCCATCTGGAAGGCCCTGCTGCTGGGCCTGCTGCTGGGTTCGGCGATGCAGACGCTGCTGCCGGCGCGTTGGATCCAGCGCTGGCTGGGCGGCACGGGGGCCGGCAGCGTGATTGCGGCCAGCCTGCTGTCGGTCCCCAGCATGATGTGCACCTGCTGTTCGGCTCCCGTCGTGAACGGGCTGCGTGAATGCCGTGCCGCCCCCGGCAGCACAGCCGCCTATTGGCTGGGCAACACCATGCTGAACCCAGCCACGCTGGTTTTCATGGGTTTCGTGCTGGGATGGCACTGGGTGGGGCTCAGGCTAGGGCTGGGCATCGTCATGGTGCTTGGCCTGGGGTGGGTGCTCAATCACATGAACCGGGCCCATGGCGCCACGGACGAGCCCTGCGCAAAGTCGCCAACGCCGGCAACGCCGCTCGGCCCCAGCCGGATGGACCCCCTCCGGGCACTGCGCCAATGGGCAAAGGCTTTTGTGGGTATGGCCATCCGTCTGTTGCCCGAGTATCTGATTCTGGTTCTGCTGTTGGGCGCCGCCCGCGCCTGGCTGTTCCCGGTGCTGGATGCCGGTCTGGACAACAGCCTGGTGTGGATCGCAGCCGCTGCCGTCGCGGGGCTGCTGTTCGTCATTCCCACGGCCGGCGAGGTCCCCATCGTCCAGGCGCTGCTGGCGCTGGGCGTGGCCGCCGGACCGGCCGCCGCACTCCTGGTCACCCTGCCGCCCATCAGCCTGCCGTCGCTTTTCATGGTGGCCAGATCATTCCGACGAGTGGAAATCGCCACCCTGATTGTAGGCGTCCTGGTCTCGGGGCTGGTGGCCGGCGGCCTGGCGATCGGCCTGGGGTTCTGACGGGGACCATCCAGGAATGCAATTGACTTCCATTCGCCCGAAAATGTAAAATCCTGCCATCTTCATTTCCGGGAGCCCTCTGTGGAAACCGACGCCAGTTGTCGCCGATCACTGATCGGCAGCGCTGCCTGAGGACACGCAGAATCCCGTCTTCTGCCGTGCCCTGACAGGTTGGGCGCAGCATCTCCAGGGCCGCTTTATGGGCCCGGCTTGGTTCCTTCCGCATTTCAAATGGATTCCGCGCAGACTCGCGGCCCGCGTGGCTGAGCCTACCGGAACCCATGGCCGTCCCGTCACGACCCTTTCCAGGCATTTGCCGCGATGCGGCATGGGCGGCGTCGTACCGACGGATGATTCACGAACTCACCGACAGGAGTCCATATGGAATCCGACAGTAGTCGACCAAGGACCGCTGGTGCGCCAGCGCGCGGCTCGCGCGCTCCCGTGCCGGCACAGACATTTGTTACGACCCCGCAAGCGGTCGAACCGGATCCGATACCCGCACTGACGGACGCCTAGGCGATCGTGTCAGCAGGGCATGCTCCGGTGACCGTCTGGAGCATGCCATGACACAACTGACTCAAAGCCGCAACCGCCGGCTCCATTTCCTGAAGCGCGCCCAGCCATCGGCACGCGACACCCAGGCCCTGCGGCGCACGGCCCGCTACGCCACCGAAGCACTGCCGATCGTACTGGGCGCGCTCGACACCCGACCCGACGGGCTGACGATGGACCAGGCCAGGTCCCGTCTCCTGCACGACGGCCCCAACGAGGTGGCCCGCGACAAACCGCTGCACTGGTCGCTGCAGCTGCTGCAGGCGTTCTACAACCCCTTCGTGCTGGTGCTGCTGGCCCTGGCCGCCATCAGCTATCTGACCGGCGTGGAATTCGCCGCACCGGGAGACGCCGACTACACGGGGGTTGCCATCCTGATGGTGATGGTGACGGCTAGCGGGCTGCTCCGATTCGTGCAAGAGTTCCGTTCGCAACAGGCCGCGGCTCAGCTGAAGGCGCTGGTGCGGACCACGGCCACCGTACTGCGGCGCCCGGAGCCTTCGTCGCCTCCCGTCCGCCAGGAGGTCGCCATGAGCGACGTGGTGGCTGGCGACATCATCGCGCTGCAGGCGGGCGACATGATCCCGGCCGACGTCCGCCTGCTGACGTCCCGGGATCTGTACATCAGCCAGGCCGCGCTGACCGGCGAGGCGCTGCCCATCGAGAAATACGACACGCTGGGCGCCGTGGCCGAAAAGTCGGCGCACGATGCCGCCAGCGCCGGCGCCAGCCCGCTGGATCAGCCCAACGTCTGCTACATGGGAACGAACGTCGTCAGCGGCACGGCTACGGCGCTCGTCATTGCTACCGGCGCCTCGACCTATTTCGGCGCACTGGCCCGCAACGTGGTCAGTCACAAGCGCGTCGAAACCAGCTTCGACCGTGGCGTGAACAGCGTGAGCTGGCTGCTGATCCGGTTCATGCTGGTCCTGGTGCCGGTCGTGTTCCTGATCAACGGCCTCACCAAGGGCGACTGGCTGAGCGCCCTGACGTTCTCCCTGGCCGTGGCCGTCGGCCTCACCCCCGAGATGCTGCCCATGATCGTCAGCGCCAACCTCGCGCGCGGTGCCGTGATGATGGCCCGCCGCAAGGTCGTCGTGAAGCGCCTGAACTCAGTGCAGAATTTCGGCGCCATGGACGTACTATGCACGGACAAGACCGGCACCCTCACCCAGGACCGGATCATTCTGGATCAGTATCTCGACGCCGCGGCACGGCCACAGGCGGAAATCCTGCACCTGGCCTGGCTCAACAGCCATCACCAGAGCGGACAGCGAAACCTGATGGACGTGGCGATCATCAGCCATGCCAGCCAGGCGGAGACGTTCGCCAGTTCGGAGAATTACCGGAAGATCGACGAACTGCCCTTCGATTTCGTGCGCCGGCGACTCACGGTCGTACTGGAAGGCGCGCGCGGCGAGCACCTGCTGATCTGCAAGGGTGCGGTGGACGAAATGCTGGATATCTGCACCCGCGTGCAGCAGATCGACGACACGACGCTGCCCATGGACGCCGGGCAGCGCGCCGAACTCCTGCGGATCGCGCGCACCTTCAACCAGGACGGTTTCAGGGTGCTGATCATCGCCACTCGTGAAATCGACCCGTCGGAGGTGCGGAATCAATACGCCAAGGAAGATGAGGCGGGTCTGACCGTGCGCGGCTTCCTGACCTTCCTGGATCCCCCCAAGGATTCGGCGGCGCCTGCCTTGTCCGCGCTGAAGGAACATGGCGTGGCGGTCAAGGTACTGACGGGCGACGATCCGGTGGTGACGGCAAAAGTCTGCCGCCAGGTCGGCCTGAATGTCGGAGACCCGGTGCGGGGGCAGGACATCGAACGACTGTCCGACGACGAACTGCGCGACCTGGTGGAACAGGCCGCCGTATTCACAAAGCTCATGCCCCTGCAGAAAGCCCGCGTGGTCAAGGCCCTACAGGCCAATGGCCACACCGTCGGATTCCTGGGCGACGGGATCAACGATGCTCCTGCCCTGCGCGACGCCGATGTCGGGATCTCGGTGGACAGCGGAGCGGACATCGCCAAGGAGACGGCTGACATCATTCTTCTCGAAAAGGACCTGATGGTGCTCGAAGCGGGTGTCATCAAAGGCCGCGAGACCTTCGGCAATATCCTCAAATACCTGAACATGACGGCCAGCTCAAACTTCGGCAACGTGTTTTCGGTACTGGTGGCGAGCGCATTGCTGCCCTGGGAGCCCATGCTGGCCCTGCAGTTGCTGGTGCTCAACCTGATCTACGACCTGTCACAGACGCTGCTGCCCTGGGATCGCATGGATCCGGATTTCCTCAAGCGCCCGCGCAAATGGGATGCGTACCATATCCGCCGCTTCATGTTGTGGTTGGGCCCGACGTCGTCGGTGTTCGACATCACCACCTTTGCCCTGATGTGGTTCGTCTTCGGCGCCGGCACGCTCTATCTCTCCCATGGCGGCAGCGCGGGGCAAGCGGTTCTGAATTCCGGCTGGTTCATCGAAAGCCTGGTATCTCAGACGCTGGTCGTGCACATGCTGCGCACCCGCAGGATCCCGTTTGTGCAAAGCACGGCGGCCTTGCCTGTCCTGCTATCCACAGCCACAGCCGTCCTGGTGGGTTGCTGGCTGCCGTTCTCGCCATTTGCCGAAGCGATGGGGTTCACCCGACTCCCAGGGACTTTCTGGTTCTGGCTGATTGCAACGATCGCGGGGTACATCAGCCTGACTCAGATCATCAAGACGCTCTACATCCGCTGCTATGGGCGCTGGTTCTGAATCGGTCCCGCAGGAGACCGATTTTGTCAGGAGATCGAGGAAGTGGACTGAAGCTTCACGTGGCGTTTCCTTTTGATAGACATGAACTATCAATAAAATAGGAATAATCAGTTTTATCATTTTGATCGAATCCAGTAGACTCCCTACGGATGCGCCACTTTTCAAGCAAGCAACATCTTTTGGACCACGCAACGGTACAAGGAGTCTGACCATGGCAACCACGAAAACCACATCCCGCAAGGGACGCAAGATGGACACTGGAATCTCGGAGGCCGACCGGGCGGCAATCGTCAAGGAACTGTCCACGATGCTGGCAGATACCTACACGCTGTATCTGACGACCCACAATTTTCACTGGAACGTAACGGGTCCCATGTTCAACACGCTGCACACCATGTTCATGGAGCAGTACACGGAACTCTGGAATGCCGTCGACCCCATCGCGGAGCGGATCCGCGCGCTGGGTTTCGTGGCACCGGGTTCTTATGCGGACTTCGGCCGGCTGAGCACCCTGCCCGACGTGCCCGCACAACCACCGAAGGCGCTGAAGATGGTGCGGATACTGGTCGACGGTCACGAAAAAGCGGCCCGCACGTGCCGCAAGGCGCTGGATGTCGCCGACCTCGCCAACGACCAGCCCACAGCCGACCTGCTGACCCAGCGGCTTGACGTGCACGAGAAAACCGCCTGGATGCTGCACGCGCTGCTCGAAGACTGAGCGTTATCTACGCAAACACTGCATCACGAAAGCTCCCCGGTGTTCGGGGAGTTTTTTTGCGCCCACACGCCAGCCGGCCTCAGCAAAGCGACGAGATGATTGTTATGTTATAACGTAACCTTTTCAAGAAACAAGATAGAGGTCTCCATGCGGGTGTTCGCGAAGATCGCTTTTGCAACGACGATGCTGATTGCGTCTGCAGCCAGCAGTCTGGCGGCATCACTGCCGGTTCAGATCGTGGCTGCAGAAAACTTCTACGGAGACATTGCGTCCCAGATCGGCGGCACGCGCGTGAAAGTCCAGAGCATTCTCAACAATCCCGAACAGGACCCGCACATGTTCGAGGCCAGCCCGTCAGTCGCGCGCGCCCTGACCCACGCCCAGCTCGTGATCTACAACGGCGCCGACTACGACCCATGGATGGCAAAGCTCCTGGCGGCAGCACCCGCGCCAGACCGCCGGGCGATCGGAGCCAGCCAGATTCTGGGTACCCCGCCCGGTGCCAATCCCCATCTCTGGTACGACCCGCAGACCATGCCGAAAGTCGCGATCGCAATCGCCAGCCAACTCAGCGCGATCGATCCCGAGGGGCGCATCAGCTACCAGGACAACCTCACACATGTCCTGCAGGCACTGGAGCAACTGAAGCACACCATCGCGCTCATTCGCGGGCGCTACACCGGCACCCCGGTGACCGCCACGGAGCCGGTGTTCGGCTACATGGCCGGCGCCCTGGGCCTGACGATGCGCAACCAGCCCTTGCAACTGGCGGTGATGAACAATACCGAGCCCAGCCCAAGCCAGATCGGAGCATTCGAAAACGATCTGAAGACCCGTCAGGTCAGAATCCTGTTCTACAACAGCCAGGAAGAGGACTCGTTCACCAGACGGGCCAAAGGCATCGCCGAGGAACACCACATCCCCATCGTGGGCGTGACGGAAACCATGCCGGAAGGCCTGCACTTTCAAACCTGGATCAGCGGGCAGCTCTCGGACATCGAAGCGAAACTCGCCAGTCAGCCATGAACGACGCACTGTCCCTGAACCATCTGACCATCCAGTTGTCTGGCCACACCGTCCTGTCGGACATCAGCCTGACCATCGCCGCCAACCGCTTCGTGGGGGTCCTGGGCCCCAATGGCGCGGGGAAAAGTACCCTGATGCGGGCCATCCTCGGCCTGGTCAGGCCCAGCGGCGGCACGATTTCAGTCCTGGGGGCGGACGTCGCGGCGGGCAATGCACGGATCGGCTACATGCCCCAGGTCCGCACGACCAACCTGTCATTGCCGCTGCGCGGCTACGATTTCGTGGCAAGCGCGGTGGAAGGCCACCGGTGGGGGATCTTCTGGCCCACACGCAAGGTACGGGCCGAAGTGCAGTGGGCGCTGGATCTGGTCGAAGGCAGCGGCCTGGCTGACCGGCCGCTGAGAGATCTGTCAGGCGGTGAACGCCAGCGCCTGCTGCTCGCCCAGGCACTCATCGGGCGCCCGCAACTGCTGCTGCTCGATGAACCGCTGGCGGGCCTGGATCCCCGCCACCAACAGGCTGTCGTGCGCCTGGTCGGGCAAATCCGGAAGGAGCTCGCAGCCACGGTGCTGTTCAGCGCCCACGACATCAATCCGCTGCTGGGCGCACTCGACGAGGTGCTCTACCTGGGGCGCAGCCACGCGGTGCTGGGGCCTGTCGAATCGGTCGTGACGGGGCCCGTGCTCTCACGGCTGTACGGGACGTCGATCGATGTCATCCGCCACCGCGAGCGCATCTTCGTCATGGCTGGCAACACCGCTGCAGAAGAGGCTGACCATGTTCACGATGCTTGACTACGAATTCATGCGCAATGCCTTCATGGCGGGTGGCTTGGTCGCCATCCTGGCCGGCGCAGCCGGGTACTTCCTGGTCTTGCGCGGCCAGGCATTCGCGGGCCACGCCCTGTCCCACGTGGGCTTTGCCGGCGCCACGGGAGCGGCGCTGATCGGCACACCGCCCATCTTCGGCATGCTGGCGTTCATGATTCTGGGTGCGGCGGCAATGGGGGCGCTGGGCAAGCGCCTGCGCGGCAGCGACGTCGCCATCGGCGCCGTACTGGCCCTGTCACTGGGCCTGGGCATGCTGTTCCTGCACTTCTTCACCGCCTACGCCTCTCAGGTGACGGCACTGCTGTTCGGCAATGTGCTGGGTGTCGATCGATCCACGCTGCGCATCCTGGGCGTCAGCACGGTGCTGTGCCTGGTGCTGCTCGCGTTCATCTCCAGGCCCCTGCTGTTTGCGAGCCTGCAGCCCGAACTGGCCGAAGCCAAAGGTGTCTCGCTACGCACGGTAGGCATTCTGTACCTGATCATCGTCGCCGTGGCCACGGCCGCCAGCATCCAGATCGTCGGCGTCCTGCTGGTATTCACGCTGCTCGTATGCCCGGCGGCGGCCGCACAGCGACTGACGAGCGGAGCCGGCAACGGGATCATATTGTCCATCCTGCTGGCGCTGCTCGAGGCCTGGCTTGGCATCGCACTGGCCTACCTGACCGACTGGCCGGTCAGCTTCTGGATCTCTGCGCTGAGCGTCGGGATTTATCTGGCCGCGAGCAGCGTGCGGAGCATTGCGCTGCAAACCGTCACCCGGCACCCCATCGGAGGCTGAAATGTCCCATTCCACGACGCTGACCGAACGCCAATCCATCGTCCTCGACGCACTGTCCCACCATGCCGGCCCGGCCAGCGCTTACGCGCTGCTCGAATACCTGCAGGGCGCGAGCGGCCTGAAAGCGCCGCAACAAATCTACCGGGTGCTGGACAAGCTGCTCGAACTAGGGCTCGTCCACCGCATCGAGAGCCTGAACGCTTTCGTTGCCTGCGACCAGCCCCATCACGATCACACGCGCGGCCTGATCCTGCTCGCCATTTGCGACCAGTGCGGCCGTGTCGACGAGTCCTCGGACGCGGCCGTCGAGCGCGGCCTGCAGCGCTGGGCCAGCCAGCACACGTTCCAGATGGGCGGTGTTTCGATCGAAATCCACGGCACCTGCGGGGAATGCGCGGCGCACCCGGGCTAGACGGTCCGTTCCGTCAGTGAGGCGTCCTCACCCTGCTTCGCCAGCATGAGCACGGCGACCGCCAGCACGAGCGGCACGAAAGACACCCACAGCACCATGTTCCAGCCATAGGCCGACAGCAGACCACCCGAGGAGAATGACCCAATCGTCATGAGGCCGAACACGATGAAGTCGTTGAACGACTGCACCCGTGTCTTTTCCTCTGGCCGGTGGCATTCCAGGACCAAGGCCGAAGCGCCCAGAAAGCCGAAGTTCCAGCCCACTCCCAGCAGCGCCAGCGACACCCAGAAGTGGAACACATCTGCTCCCCTCAGCCCGGTGATGGCGGCAAGCCCGATCAGCAGCAAGCCCACCAGCACCACGCGTCGCGCACTGAAACGGTTGATCAGCCGGCCGGTGAAGAAACTGGGCAGATACATCGCGATGACATGCCATTGCAGGCCCACATTGGCCGAAACCTGCGACTGGCCATGCATGTGCATGGCCAGCGGCGCAGCCGTCATCAGGAAATTCATGAGCAGGTACGACACGGCACCGCAGACAGCGGCCGCTATGAAGCGCGGCTGTCGCACGATCACGACAAGCGGTCTCCCGGCGGACATCTCGGCACGGCTGGGCATGGGAATGCGCACCCCCAGCAACACGAATGCCGAAACTGCTGCCACCGCTGCCTGTACGAGGTATGTGGTGGCAAACCGGTGCGGCAGCCACAGATCCATAGTCCAGGTCACGAGCTGGGGCCCGAAAACCCCGGCCGCAACGCCGCCCGCCATGACCAGCGACAGCGCGCGCGCCCGCCGCCCAGGTGAGACCCCGTCGGCCGCTGCAAACCGGAATGTCAGCACCACCGCGCCATAAGACCCGCCGAACAACGTGGCCAGGCAGAACAGCCAGAAACTTCCCGTCATCACCGCCAGTGCGGCCACCAGCCCGGCCAGCACGCCGGTGGACGTCCCGATCAGGAACGCCGTGCGCCGGCCATAACGGCGGGCAAGCGCACCGACCGGCAAGGTGCAGATCGCCATCCCGACCACGAAAATCGAAATCGGCAGCGTCGCGAGCATGGGCGACGGGGCAAGCTGGTCGCCGACAATCGCTCCAGTGGCGTAGGTCACGACCGAGTTGGCACCCGCCAGCGCCTGCGCTACCGACAGCCGCCAGAGGTTCGCGCGTTGCACCGCTTCGGGAATCAGGGATGGATCGCCTGGGGACGTTGCAGCGCTATGGTCCGACATGGGTATGGACTCGTTCAAAGTCAGGAGGTGAATGTTTAAGCATACGCCAAGCCTGTCCAGATCCTTCGCGATCCTAGACTCTTTCCCCAGATACGCTGAGAAGTTTTGCCCCCACCCCCCATTTATCCACCCCGCCTGTGGACAAACCGATGGACAAGCTGGGCGCTATTCCGGATTCTTTCGGTCGGACAACGGGTTAGGAGGGGCGGTCACAGAACGGTCATAGTCAGCGGCGGCGAGGGACCGGATACAGGTCCGACACCCGCTGCCCAATGCACGATAATATTCCCTTGATTGTCCCCGTCCTCGCACCGCCCCATGTCCCCCGATCTCTCCGGCCACACGCCCGTCATGCAGCAATACCTGAAGCTCAAGGCTCAGGCGGGCTCGCATCTGCTGTTCTACCGCATGGGGGACTTCTATGAGATGTTCTACGAGGACGCGGAGCGTGGGGCAAAGCTGCTGAACCTGACGCTGACCAAGCGCGGGACTTCAAACGGTGTGCCCATCCCGATGGCGGGTGTGCCGTACCACGCGATGGAAGGTTACCTGGCCCGACTGGTGGCGCTGGGCGAATCGATCGCCATCTGCGAGCAGATCGGGGACCCAGCCACGGCCAAGGGCCCGGTGGAGCGCAGGATCGTGCGCGTGGTGACGCCAGGCACGTTGACGGACGACGCGCTGCTGCCGGCCAAGGCCGACCGCACCATTGCCGCGTGGGTGGCCACGCGCACGCACGGACGAGACGTGATCGGGCTGGCCTGGATGAACTTGGCCAATGGGGACTTCAGGGCCTGCGAAAGTACGCCCGACCTGTTAGACACTGAGCTGGGCCGCATCTCGCCGGCCGAGCTGGTCTGCGCAGAACAATCCCAGGTGCCAGACGTAGCTGCGGCCATCAGCCGGGTGCCGGACTGGCACTTCGAAGAAAGCGGCGCACGCGACACGCTGCTGCAGCACTTCGGGGTGGACGACGTGGGCGCATTCGGGCTGGGGTCCCTGCCGCAGGCCATGCGCGCAGCGGGTGCGCTGCTACGCTATGTCGGAACCACACAGGCACAGGCGCTCAGCCACGTCCACACCCTGTCCGTAGACGCGGGCGGCGACTATGTGGTGCTGGATCCGGCGACGCGCCGCAACCTGGAGATCACCGAGACGCTGAGCGGGACCGACGGACCAACGCTGTTCAGCACACTGGATCACTGTCGCACGCCTATGGGCAGCCGCCAACTGCGACGTTGGCTCCAGGCTCCCTTGCGGGCCAACACACAAGCCCAGGCGCGACAAGACGCCATCACCCAGTTGCTGCAGGCACAGGAATCGGACACGGCGCTGCGCACACTGCGCGACAGTCTGCGCAACCTGCCGGATCTGGAGCGCATGGCCACCCGCCTGGCGCTGGGCACCATCCGGCCTCGCGAGCTGGCAAGCCTACGCGATGCCCTGGCCACCCTGCCCGACCTGGCGCGGGCGACCCAGGCCGCCTTTTCAGCACAGGGGCTACTGGCAGACAGCCTGCGGGACGTGCCCGTGGACGAATCGCTCCACGGGTTGCTGGCCGGCGCAATCGCGGTCGAACCCGCCCTGGCCATCCGCGACGGGGGCGTAATCGCTGACGGCTACGACGGCGAGCTCGACCAGCTGCGGCAGCTCGCGGGTGACAACGGGTCATTCCTGATGGAGGTCGAGGCCCGCGAGCGCGAGCGCACGGGGATCGCCAACCTGCGGGTGGAATACAACCGGGTGCATGGCTATTTCATCGAGGTCACCCGCGGGCAGACGGACAAGGTCCCCGACGATTACCGCCGGCGCCAGACGCTGAAAAACGCCGAACGCTACATCACACCTGAACTCAAGGCATGGGAAGACCAGGTGCTCTCTGCGCGGGATCGAAGCCTGGCGCGTGAAAAACTGCTGTTTGACCAGATCCTGGAACAAGCAGCCGCACAGGCGGCGGCAGTGGCCCGATCGGCGGCCGCGCTGGCCCGGATCGACGCACTGGCGGCGCTCGCGCTGCACGCGCGCGACCACGGCTGGTCGGCTCCCACGCTCTGCGAAGATAGCCGCCTGGACATCCAGGCGGGCCGCCACCCCGTCGTGGAACACACCATCGAGGCCTTCACGCCCAACGACTGCAGCTTGCACGATGAACGCCGCATGCTGCTCATCACCGGCCCAAACATGGGCGGCAAGTCCACCTACATGCGCCAGGTCGCACTGATCGCCCTGTTAGCGCGCATCGGCAGCTATGTGCCGGCGACACGTGCCGCCATCGGGCCACTGGACCGGATCTTCACACGCATCGGTGCTGCCGACGACCTCGCGGGCGGCCGGTCCACGTTCATGATGGAGATGATGGAAGCCAGCGTCATCCTGGCTGCGGCAACGCCGCGCAGTCTGGTGCTCATGGACGAAATCGGGCGCGGCACCTCCACCTACGATGGACTGGCGCTGGCCTGGGCGATCGCGCATCGGCTGCTGACGCACAACCGCGCACTGGTGCTGTTCGCCACCCACTATTTCGAGCTGACCCGCCTTCCCGAAAAAACACACGGGGTGGTCAACGTCCACCTCGCCGCGGCCGACAGCGCCGGTGGCGTCGTCTTCCTGCACGAGGTTCGCCCGGGGCCAGCCAGCCAGAGCTACGGACTGCACGTCGCGCAACGCGCTGGCATCCCCCAGGTGGTGATCCGCCACGCGCGCAAGGAACTGGCCGAGCTCGAAGCCCGCAACCGTGCCGAATCCCAACTGGCCCTGTTCGTCCAGGGGGTCGAGGACGAAACCGGCGATCCGGAAGAGCCTCTGCGCACGGCCTTGCGCAACCTGGATCCGGATACGCTGAGTCCGCGCGAAGCACTGGAACTGCTCTACCAATTGCGCCGCGATTTCCTGTAGCACATCACAAGCCAGGAGCCGTCCATGTATTCATCCACACGACCTCCCACTCCCGATCAACCCACGCCGCTGCTGGGCGGCCTGACACCCCGCCAATTCATGCAGGACTATTGGCAGCGGAAGCCGCTGCTGATCCGCCAGGCATTTCGGGGGTTCCGCGCACCGCTGTCGTCGCGCGAGGTGCAGACGTTGGCGCGCCGCGACGAAGTCGAGTCGCGCCTGATCACCCGCAAGGAAAATGGCTGGACATTCAAGCGCGGCCCGTTCCGCCGGCTGCCGTCCGCCGAGCAGCCAAACTGGACGCTGCTGGTGCAAGGCGTGGATCTGCACGACGACGAGACGGCGGCGCTCATGCGCCTGTTCCGTTTCATCCCGGACGCGCGCCTGGACGATGCCATGATCAGCATTGCCACGGACGGCGGCGGTGTCGGCCCCCACTGCGACAGCTATGACGTGTTCCTGCTGCAGGCGCATGGCCGCCGCCGCTGGCGCACCAGCCAGCAGGCCGACCGCAGCCTGGTGCCGGGTCTGCCGCTGAAGATCCTGGCTGATTTTCAGCCCGATACCGACGACGTGCTGGAGCCCGGTGACATGCTGTATCTGCCGCCCAACGCCTGCCACGACGGGATCGCGGTGGGCGACGGGTGCATGACGATTTCCATCGGCTTTCGGGTACCCAGCCAGGCAACCCTTGCGCGCGGGCTGCTGGAGGCCGCCGCCGACCAGATCTCGGCGCAACACCTGGGCGACACGGGGTTGTATGGCGACCCCGTTCTGCCGGGCACGGATCTGTCCGCCCTGTATTCCGACGCGGGCACCGAGCCCACTGACCACCCGGCCGAGATCCCGGCCCCTCTGGTTCGCACCACGCTGGACACCCTGCAGCGGATCCGCTTCGACGAACCGGTCGCGGCTCGATTCCTGGGGCAATGGCTCACCACGTTGCCGGACAACGCTTTCTTCGACCCGACGGACGATTTTGCAAATCTGGAAGAAGCCGTCCCCGCTGCCGGCAGCCTGGTGCTGGACCGGTGTACTCGCATGATGTACTTCGGCGAGCAGCTCTTCATCAACGGGGAAGTCGCCCCCACAGCCACGCTACCGGAGCTGCAGGCGCTGGCGGACCAGCGGCAGCTGGGTGCGACCGCCCTGCAGGGGCTGCCCGGTCCGGTATGCGCCCTGCTGGACGAATGGCTGCAGGAAGGCTGGGTACACTGGGTTCCCCAGCCCTGACGCTACGGGATGGCCTTTGGCGCTACTGGCTGGCCTTCAGATTGGTCGCCAGCACGGTCAGGATGCGATCGGCCGTGCCGTTGGTGAGTTGCTTGCCATTGGCGTCCAGCACGGTGACTTCCGATCCACCGCCTTGCTGCGCCACATGCACCCGAAGTTTCAGCGGTTCGGCGGTATTGCGGGTCCCGAACATGCGGCCAAAGATGTTCTGCTGCTCGACTTTCTGGCCGTTGTCTGTATCCAGATAGCGGATGTAGTAGTCACCCTGATCCCGGTTGCGGTCTTCCACCGTGAAGCGTGCCGAATCCAGCGCGACCCCCACGCGGCGCCAGGCCCGGTCAAAGGTCTCGGCAACCATCAGCGAAGCCTGATTGCGGGTAATGTCGCTTGTGGTGGCGGGCCCCGTGTCGTTGGTCGCCTGCTTGAGCTGCTGCGCGGCCTTTTGCTGGTCTTCACCCAGATACACCATCAGGCGCGCGATCATGGCCGCGTTCAGGCCCGGGTCTTCCTTGCCGAACACCCACTTGAAGGCGGTACCGTCGCTGGTGGGCGTTTCCTCCATGTGCTGGTGGCTGATGTAGATCTCGGTCTTGTTGGTGCTGTCGCGCTCCAGGCGCATGGTGAAGCGATCGCGTTCGCCGCTGTCGAAGACCTGGTCGAGGATGCTGCCCAGCGCACTGCGCAGCCAGCCTTCGGGGATCTTGGCGCGGTTCTCGGCCCAATCGGTCTCGATCAGTCCCGCCCGCGGATCCTGGGAATGAATCGTGAAACCCTGATCGCCCCAGAACGAAATGAGCTTCGGGTACAAGGTCTGGGCAGGCTCAGCGACCACCAGCCAACGCAACGACCCGTCGCGCATGACCTGCATGTTGGCTGACTGTGGCAACACGCGATCGGCGGGATTGATGCTCCGGTTCTTCTGGCTGGCAGCGTACGCGCTGAGCGTCGCAGTGCCCTCGGGTGCCTTGTAGTGCGTGTCCGCGTTCGCCTGAGTCAGATCGGGCGGGATGGACAGTGGATCGCCCGTGACTGTGCTTTTGTATTCGATGGACTCGGTCTGTCCCGTCAATTGGCTGACGGTGGAGCAGCCAGAAACCATCAACAGGCTCAGCAGAGCCAGGCTGGCCCAAGGGGCCGTCATGCGTTTCGTCATATTAGAGAGCACCTGCTTCAATCAAGGCCTGGCGTACGACCGCGCGATGCGATTCCGACAGTGGCGTCATTGGCAAGCGATAACCGAGCTGGGTCAACCCCATTTCGGCCAGCGCCCACTTGACGGGGATGGGATTGGCTTCCACAAACAGCACCCGACTCAGTTCGACGAGTTTTGCGTTCAGGCGCCGGGTTTCCAGCCCATCGCCACGGATTGCCGCCGCGCACAGCTCATGCATCAGGCGTGGCGCCACGTTGGCAACCACGGAAATATTGCCCCGCCCACCCAGCAGCATCAACGCTGCCGCCGTCGGATCGTCGCCGCTGAGGACGGCGAAGTCTTCGGGGACCTGGGTGATCAGTTGGGCCACCCGGCCGATGTTGCCGGTTGCGTCCTTCACCCCCACGATGTTGGGGATCTGGGCCAGGCGCACAACGGTTTCGTTGGACAGGTCAGCCACCGTACGGCCCGGCACGTTGTAAAGAATGCTGGGCAGCTCCACCGATTCGGCGATCGCCTTGAAGTGTTGATAGAGACCTTCCTGGGTGGGCTTGTTGTAGTAGGGCACCACCGTCAGGCCGGCATCCGCACCCGCCGCATAGGCATGGCGCTGGAGTTCGATCGCCTCGGCCGTCGAGTTGCCGCCGGTACCGGCAACAACGGGGATGCGGCCATTCACATGGCGCACGGCCAGTTCGATGAGCTCGGCTTGCTCCTGGACCGTCACCGTGGGGGATTCGCCCGTCGTACCCACCACGGTGAGTACGTCAGTCCCCTGCTCGATATGCCAGTCGATCAGTTTTCGATAGGCTTCCAGGTCCAACTGCCCATCCGGGTGCATGGGCGTGACCAAGGCCACCATGCTGCCCTGGAAGACTGGAAAACGGGAATCCGAGCCGGACATGATAAGACGCGCTCCGAGAGTCACCCGGTTCTGGCCGGGCAGAATAAAAAGCCAAGTTTAACGGATTCGGAGCGTCAATTTACAAAAAAGCTCTGACGACCCATTCGCCGAAGGCCAGCAACGGTTGCATGATGGGCCAGAGCCACCCCGTCATCATGAGCACCAGCAGGATCACAATGCCGTAGGGCTCAATCTTGCCGTACTGCCAGGCCGCCCGGGCAGGCAAAAGGCTGAACACGACACGCCCGCCATCGAGCGGCGGCAAGGGGATCAGATTGAGCGCCATCAGGATCAGGTTGACCTGTACCCCGGCGTGCGCCATGAGCTCCCAGAAGCTGCCTCCGGCCACCGTGCCGGTTTCCAGCAATGCGCGCCAGATCAGCACCCAAACAATGGCCTGCAGCAGATTGGATGCCGGGCCCGCCAGCGCCACCCACAGCATGTCCTGCTTGGGCTTGCGCAGGCGGCTCCAGTTCACTGGCACGGGTTTGGCCCAGCCAAACAGCAGGCCGCCGCCCATGAGGCGCGTCACCAGCAGCAGCGCCAGGGGAACCACGATGGTGCCGATGGGGTCCACGTGGCGCAGCGGATTGAGGCTGATCCGCCCGGCCTCTTGAGCGGTCAGATCACCGAAGTGGCGCGCGACATAGCCATGCGCCGCCTCGTGCAACGTAATGGCAAACAGCACCGGCAGCGCGTAGACCGTAATGGTCTGGATGAGATTGTCCATGAATGGGCATCAGAAGCCGACCCGCGTCGGCGTAAACGTCAAGCATAACCGCTGACGGCGCCGCGCAGGGGCCCAGGAGCGCTGAATTTGAAGTCTGGGACCCCCACCGGACGAGATGAACCGGGGGGCGGGCGTACCGGGCTACAGGCCCAGACTGGCCGGATCCCCGCGCCCGCGTCGCACGACCTGTGGTACGGCTCGCGTCAAGTCGATGACCGTCGTGGGCTCGAAGGGGCACGCACCGCCGTCGACCACCGCCGCCAGGTCGTGCTCATAACGCGCAAAAATGTCCTGCGCATCATTCAACGGCAGGTCCTCACCCTCGGGGATCAGCGTGGTGGACAGTAGCGGCGAGCCCACCGCATCGATCAGCGCACGGGCCACACGATGATCAGGCACCCGAATACCGATGGTCTTGCGCGAGGGGTGCGAAACCCGGCGGGGAACTTCCTTGGTGGCTTCGAGAATGAACGTGAAGGGCCCCGGAGTGGCCAGCTTGAGCAGCCGGTACTGGGTGTTTTCGACCTTGGCGAAATGGCTGATCTCGGCCAGATCGCGGCACAGCAGCGTGAGATGGTGCCGCTCATCGAGGCCCCGCAGCCGCCGTAGCCGCTCGGACGCATCCTTGTCGTCCAGCCGCGCTACCACGGCATAGCTGGAATCGGTCGGAATGGCCACCAGCCCCCCCCCGGCAAGCAGCTCCCCCGCCTGGTGCAGGAGCCGTGATTGTGGATTTTCAGGGTGAACGACGAATATCTGAGCCATGAGCGTTTCCTATGAAAAGGTCCGGATCGCAACCACGAGCCCCAGCATTGACACGGGGCCGTATCCATAACATGAACGAAAACAGGACGACAATCAAGGGGACCCGGATGGGCCCGTCAGTGCCTGCAAGTACACGGCAGACATGTTAGAATCGCGGTTCTTCAACGGTGACCGTAGCTCAGTTGGTAGAGTCCCGGATTGTGATTCCGGTTGTCGTGGGTTCGAGCCCCATCGGTCACCCCAAAATTCCTTCGTCTTCATATCGCCAGCAAACGCTTGCCGGTGAAGCTTGGCACACCAAGCGCCTTATCCCCCCACCCTACAAATACGGACTCGCCAGCCAGATGATACGGTTGCGCAGGCGCTTCGGGTACGGGATGGCGTCCAGCGACTGGATGGTGACCGGATCCGACTGTGCAATCTCACGGTCGATGCGATCGGCAATCTGCGTCGCCAGCCCCCGGTCATAGACCTCCATGTCTAGTTCAAAATTCAGCCGCAGGCTACGCGGATCCAGATTGGACGAACCCACATAAGACCAGCCGCCGTCCACCGTGCATAACTTGGAATGATCAAAGGACCCCCGGCTGCGCCAGACACGGCAGCCGCCCCGGATCACCTGCGCGAGCTGCGCCATCATGGCGTAATTCACCAGCCGCAGGTTGTTGCGCCCGGGAATCAGGATATCGACCTGAATACCGCGCCGCGCCGCAGTGTTGAGCGCTCCCAGCAGCGTCTGATCCGGCAAGAAGTACGGCGACTGGATGCGCACGTGGTGCTGGGCCACAGCCAACGCCCCGAGCAGCACATTATGCGTGGCCGCGATGAAACGGTCTGGCCCCGTGCGGATGCAGCGCGCTGGCACATGCGGCTGCGGCGCCTGTGGCGTGGTCTTGCACCAGTCCTCGATACGCAAGCGTTCACGCGTCGTGAATTCCCAGTCGTTGGCAAAGACTGCAAAAAGCTGGGTGGCCAACGGCCCCTCAATCCGAAAATGCGTATCCGTATTGGCGCGCCGCCCGGCGAGCGACCGCATGAAATTTTCCCGGATGTTCATACCCCCCATGAACCCCAGGTGACCGTCGACGAAGAGTACCTTGCGGTGGCTGCGCAGATTGGCATAAGCCATGCGCAGGCCCATAGGGTTGGTCATGAAAAGTTCCACGCGAATTCCGTGCTCGCGCAGCATGCGGACGATAGGAGGCCGCGAGTACTTGGAACCGACTGAGTCGATCAGGACACGCAGCATTACGCCCCGGTCCTGGGCCTGGCGCAACGCCTCGGCAAACTGCAATCCGATACGGTCGTGGTCGAAGATGTAGCTTTGCAGCGCCACACAATGATTGGCCGAGGCAATCGCCTCCAGCATGGCGGGGTAGGCGGCATCGCCGCTGTCGAGCAGCGTGATGTGGTTGCCGTTGTGCAGCGGAAAGCGGCTGATCTGGTCGCACAGCACCCGCAGGGAGGCAAATTGCGGGCCCGCCATGGGACTGACGTCGGGGACGGGTTCGCCGGCACTGTGGACGTAATCCTTGATGAGCCGGCTGCGCTGAGTGGAAAGCTGATCGCGGCGAACGCGATTGATCCCGGCAATCAGGTACAGAAAGGGCCCGAGCAGCGGCGAGGCCAGGATGACGCCCACCCAGGCAATGGCGGCACGCACGTCATTCTTGTTCATCGCCGCGTGGGCAGCGGCCACCGCGCCCACGACGAGCGACGTCAGGGCCACCATGTGGGGCCAGTAGTGCGTCAGGAACGCGGTGACCGCCCCCACGTCGCGGCCTACGCGCCCGGGCCGGGCCGCTGCAGCAGCGAATCCAGCCAGTCGGGATTGGGTTCGCCCTGGGTGGCGAACTGCTGGTTGCGCGAATTGGAGCGCCAGATGCCGCCGCCGATTCCCAACACGGGCTCGACGCGATACCAATACCACTTGCCATCCGCATCCTGGGCGGTCCAGTCCCAGCCCGGCGGCGCCAGCGACCAGTCCGGCCCGCCCGCGGCCACAGTGGTGACATCCATCGAGTTTCCCATGAGTCAGCGTCCAGTCCGTCCATTTGCGCGCCGATACCTGGCGCCTGAATAGAATAACCAAACCAGGAGCCCGTGTGCGAACCGGCGCACCGGAATACCCCCTGTTTCGACCGCAGCCCGTTCGGAACCATCCCCACGCGCTAGCGGTCCGTCATCAAGCCTTCTCGAATCTTGTCGTAGCCCAGATTGAACAGGAAGCCGTAGGGCAGATAAAACAGGACCAGGCCGATATCCAGGACCAGCGCCCGCCAAAGCGACACGTCCAGCCAGACCGCGATCAGCGGGATGACGATCAGGATGAGACCGACTTCGAACCCCACGGCGTGCGCAGCCCGGACCCAATAGGTCCGCGCGAAGCCACGGGACATCTGCAGGCGGTCGAAGGCCCAGTTGTAGAGCATGTTCCAGGCAACCGCGATGGTGGCGATGATGGCGGTGAGCACCCCCATGCTGACCACCGATTGTCCGGTGATCCAGGCGGCCAGCGGCGCAGAAATGACAATGGCCACGACTTCAAAGGCCAGCGCATGGAACATGCGCTCGGCTGGCGATCGATCGAAATTCGACATTGGGAATTCGTGAAGAGCGGTGCCGTCACCGCGTTCGCGATTTGCGGCCGGGGTCGTCCCCAGCGGTCCGGAAGGATCCGGAAGAAGTGGGTTCCATTGTAACGGACCACCCCCAGAGAGGGAACGGCGCAGCCACCGAAGCAACCGCCGCCCCATCCGCTGCAGAAGCTTATGCGCGGGAGCGCCACTGGCCGGCACGGACGCCGGCGTATGATGAATCCTTCTCTTTCACGACAGCCAGCAGGAGCCTTTTTCATGACCACGCCCGAGTCACCCTTCCCCGACACATCAGACTGGCGCGAGGAGTCGCTGGTCCTGCATGGCGACGAAGGCTGCGGGCAGGAATCGTCCGTGGTGCCGCCCATCTACTACAGCGCGACCTTCAAGGCCCGAAACGCCCAGGAATTCTCGGCCATGGCAACCACCAGCCGCCCGGCCACGTTCTATACGCGCCACGGTAACCCGGTCAACAAGCACGTCGAGGCCATCCTGGCCAAGCTGGAGGGAACGGAATCGGCGCTGCTCACGGGCTCGGGCATGGGCGCCATCAGCACCACCATCCTGGCGCTTCTGAAAGCAGGCGACCACGTGGCCGTCCAGCAGCGCCACTACATGAGCACCTCCAAGCTGTTCTCCGAAGTGCTCACGAATTACGGGGTGCAGGTCAGCTTCTTCGACCAGACCGACCTGGGCAGCCTGGAAGCGGTCCTGCGTCCGGACACGCGGCTCATCATGGTGGAAACGCCCGTCAACCCCAGCCTGTCGATCACGGATCTGGCCGCCGTGGGCAAGCTTGCACGCAGCCGGGGCATTCTGACGGTGGCGGACAACACGTTCGCGTCGCCCCTGAACCAGCGTCCACACGACTATGGCATCGATATCGTGGTGCACAGTGCCACCAAGTACCTGGGCGGACACTCCGATATCGTGGCAGGCGCCATCTGCTGCAGCAACGAACTGGCCGAACGTATCTGGAAGATGCATGTGACGCTGGGCGCAGTGCTCTCGCCCATGGATGCCTGGCTGCTGCTGCGCGGCCTGCGCACGCTGTCGCTGCGCATGGAACGCATCAATGCCAACGCGCTGGCGCTGGCCCGGTGGCTGGAAGGCCGCCCGGAGATCACAAAAGTCCTGTATCCGGGACTGGACAGTCACCCGCAGCACGCGCTGGCTGCGCGCCAGATGCGCGGTTTCGGTGCGATCGTGGCGTACTCGCTGCGCGGCGGCTACGCAGCCACCCAGCGCTTTGTCTCGGCGTTGCGCCTGGCCACGCAAGCCGTCAGCCTGGGCGGCGTGGAGACGCTGGCCGTCCACACGGCATCCATGTGGGCCAGCTCCATGACGGAAGCGGAAATGCAGGCGGCCGGTATCGAGCCGAATTTCGTCCGTATGTCGGTAGGCGTGGAGCATATCGAGGACCTGAAGGCGGATCTGGCGCAGGCGCTGGAAAAGGCCATGCAGCCATAACCCTGGCGAATCCCGGAACCAAACAATCTTCGACGGCCCGGGCCAGGCCAAGCCGTGCTCACCTCTGGCGCCGCATCGATGCGATCTCGGCATCCACCACCATTCTCCCGATGGCGCGGCCCATGTTGAACGGGCTGGAGGCAGCATTCACCCGGCGGATACCCTCGGGATTGAAGGCTGGCTCGGGAACCATGGTTCCACCCGTCATCCTTGAATAAGCGTCGCCAACCTGCCTGACCCGTCGCAGTCTCGGCATGATGTGCACAATGTCGCTCTGCTCGTACAGATCGTCGATCGCATGGGGACTCAGCCTGGAATAGGCGACTCCTGCCATCATCCCCGGCCGGGCACCCGGATCATTGAACGACTCTTCCACCCAGGTGACGATGACATCCAGCGGGATCTTCCGGAAACTCAGCCCGCCCATCCTGCTGAGGTGGCGCTTGCGGCCCCACATCGACGCATCCCAGGCCGCATAGACCTGAGGCTCAAATACCTCTACCGGGAGATCCAGCACCGGGAAATTCCAATCCACCACGTTCACCACCCCCTCACGCAGACTGAACAAGGCACGATCCGTCCTCAGCTTGCCGGTAAGGTGTCGATCCGACACAGCAGCGGCGGCGTCAGTTTATCCTTTGTAATCGATTGCAACACAACCGGAAATCCGTGCGTGGCGATTTCGGCACGAGGGTCATCCCCTAGGGCCTCACCGAAGAGGCACAGGATGAAGGGGTGTGTTCGGGTGAGATGGCGTCTCCTGCGGGAATCGAACCCACAATCTTCCCTTAGGAGGGGAAAGTTATATCCATTTAACTAAGGAGACCAAGGAGACCTGAGGGCGCCCGTACCGGAGGCCCCAGATGCAATTATAAAGGACACCACACCACAGCCATGCTGGCCTTGCCGAGACATTCTGCACGGCAGGCCAGCACCCCGAATCCCTAGACTCAGGCTCGCGGATGATGGTGCGCATGCAAGGTCTTGAGCCGTTCCCGGGCGACGTGGGTGTAAATCTGCGTCGTTGAGATGTCCGCATGTCCCAGCAGCATCTGCACCACGCGCAAATCGGCGCCATGGTTGAGCAAGTGCGTGGCAAAGGCATGACGCAACACGTGCGGCGACAACGGAACGCGGATGTCCGCCAGTTCTGCGTACTTGCGAATCAACAGCCAGAAGGCCTGGCGTGTCATCGCTGCTGCCCGCGCGGTCACGAACAAAGCGTCGCATGTGCGCGGCCCCAGGATGGCCGGCCGGCTCTCGGCCAAATAGCGCGTAATCCAGTGCAGGGCTTCTTCTCCGAGCGGGACCAGGCGGTCCTTTGCGCCCTTGCCCATCACCACCCGCACCACGCCGTCATTCAGGCTGGTATCCGAAACTGCGAGATGCACCAGTTCACTCACCCGCAGGCCGGTGGCGTACAGCGTTTCCAGCATCGCCCGATCACGCAGCCCCAACGTTGTCTCGACGTCCGGCGCCGAGAGCAGCGCATCCACCTGGGCCTCCGACAGTGTGTGGGGAAAGCGTGCGGGCTGGCGAGCACTGTGTACACCCAGACACGGGTCTTCGGTACACCGGCCATGACGCATGGCCCACAGGTAATAACGCCGCAGCGCCGCCAGGCGCCGATTGGCCGTGCTCGCCTTGGTCTGCAGGTGCTGCGCAGCCAGCCAGGACTGGACATCGGCGCGCTGGGCCGATTCGAGCTCGCGCGCGCATTCCTTCTGCAGCCAATGCCCGAAAGCGGTCAGATCACGCCGATAGGCCGCCAGCGTATTGGCAGCCAGGCCGTCTTCCAGCCACAGGGCATCCAGGAATGTGTCTACCGTTGGAAAGTCGGAGTGCGGAGACATTATGGCGACCGGAAACGAGACGATTTGTGCTGGTACATGTCCGCATCGGCGCGCTGCATCAGTTCGCCGGGCGTAACCCCGTGGTCCGGCCAGATGGCGTGGCCAATAGCCACCCCCAGCCTGACCTCTGTGCCGGTCGGGACATCGTGCAGGGTATGCAGCGGCGCCTGGACGGCGTCTGTCAGCTTGGCCGTCAGCGTGGCGATAGCTGCCGGCGCGGTGGCGCCCGACACGAACACGACGAATTCGTCGCCGCCCAGCCGGGCCACCAGGTCACTCGGGCGCAGGCATGCCTGCAGCCGGTGAGCGATCTCGATCAGCGCACGGTCACCATTGTCATGCCCGTAGCGGTCGTTGAGCGGCTTGAAGTCGTTCAAGTCCAGAAAGAACAGCGTAAACGGTGATCCTGCCCGGGTGCGTGTGGCGGCACCCAGCAGACTTTCCAGGGCCGTGCGGCTGGCCACCCCGGTCAGCCGGTCCGTGAACAACTCGGTACGCATGGCCTTGAAGTTGCGCGCGAGATCCCCCACCTCGTCGCGCCGGCGGACGTCGATCACGGCATCGGTCGCACCCTGGCGAATGCGTGTGACGGCGTGGGACAAAGAAATGATGTCCTGCGCAATGCGCCCGAACAGTCGCATGCCGAACAGAATCGTCAGGGCCACGGCCAGCAGCCCCACCCCGAGCGCGATCCAGAGCTGTCGCTCGATCCCCAGGAAGATCTCGTCGCGCGGCATGGCCACGATCGCCGTCCAATCCAGCCCCGCATCGTCGATGACGCGCTGGGCCGCCACCGCGATCGTCTGTCCGTCCTGGTCCACTGCAGTCGTCCAATAGGCCTGTTCCCGACTGGCATCGCCCACCGGCTTCGCCTGGTGAAGCAGCGGGGCCACACTGGCGTACGCCGCGCGGATCACCGGATCCCCAGTCTCCAGCGCGTTGATGCGCGTCACCCGCCCGCCGCTACTTTTCTCCAGGTTCTGGAGCCCAGTCCCTGCGAGCAGGTTGCCATCGCGTTCCACCACGATGGCGCGGCCATGCTCACCAACCTTCAGCGTCGCAATGAAATGGTTGATTTCCTTCAGCGGCACGTCGGTCGCCACCACGCCCTCGAAGGTACCGTCAGCCGCCAGGACTCGGCGGGCACGGGTCACGACCAGGTCGTGGGTGGTGAAATCGATGTACACCGACGTCCAGAAGTGCCCTTCAGTATGCTTACCCGTCTCGAACCAGATGCGCGTGCGCGGGTCGAAAAGGCCACTTTCCCGCCTGAGGTAATGCGGCATGCCCGCGATGCCCGTATAGCGGTAATACGCACGATGCTCGGTGGGGCGAAGCTTGAGTCGCAGTTCAGCCTCGTCGTCGCTCAGACGCTTGAGCGCCAGGCTCTGGCCAGCCCGGTTGCCGTAATACACATAGTCGTTCGGATTTGAATAGACGGAAGTTGCCACCCAGAAGCGCTGCCGCAAGGCGGTCAATTCCGAGCTGATGTCGGCAGTGGCCGGCATCCCGTCGGGGAAGGCAGCCTCGAGGACCGCAGCAGAGCCACGAACATGAAAATGCACGGCCTGCGCGATGCGCGCCGCGACTTCGCGGATGTACTGATCCGAGAATGATCCGATGGTCTGGCTGGCCGACCAGTAGTACGTCGCCCCCAGCACGACCGACACCAGAGCCACCAGCAGCACATAGGGCAAAACCAGTTTTACCCGTAGCGAGCGGAGCCTGGCAGCGAACATGGGGGGCCGCATAATTCGGCTGTCAGACGTCAGTGCTCATGATCGAGCGCCACCTGGACAGGTCTGGCACCCAGCGCGCCCGTCAGCACGTCGGCCGCCACGCTGATCAGATAGCCGCGCCGCCCGCCGTTCAAATACACGATATCGAAGTCCAGCAATGTTGACTCAACCCAGACCGGCATGCGCTTGCGCGTCCCGAAGGGCGACGTGCCCCCCACCTGATAGCCCGAATTACGCTGGGCATTTTCGGGTGTGCAGGGGCTGACCTTTTTAACGCCCGTCTGGCGTGCGAGATTCTTTGTCGAGACCTCCCGGTCGCCGTGCATCAGCACCACCAGCGGTTGGCCCCGCTCATCTTCCATGATGAGTGTCTTGGCGACCTGATGCAGCGGCACGCCAAGCTGGTGCGCCGCTTCTTTGGCCCCCCCATGGTCCACATAGTCGTACGGAAACTCCCCGAAGGGGATCTTCTGCTGGCGCAGCCAATGCGTGGCCGGCGTCTCAGAAGTGTGCTTGGCGGTCTTGGACATATTGCTCAATGAAGCGGCTGAACACGCTGACTGTATACCCCACTGCTGCCTGCGCTGCAAAATGGCAACGCAACGAATCAGGACCCCGCCGTCAGATCCACGGCCGCGCCCACATCCCGGGCCGTTTCCTGAATGGCCTCCAGCAGCCGCCGTGCCCCGGCGCTTTCAGCCTGAGCAGCGAGCAGGTTACCCGACACCCGCAGGTACTCAGGGTGGACCTCGTGCAGATATAGCAGTGCTTCAGGCTGCTCGGCAAAGCTGCGCAACCCCAGGCGTACGCCATGTTTGCGCAACGCCGCCACAAATGCCACCACCCGTTCACGATCGGCAACCAACCCATACGAGTCCAGTTCCACCACGAGCCGCGCGGCTTCTTCAGGAGCGGGCCCCAGACGCGCCGTCACATCGTCCAGAAACTCGTCGTTCAGGATGGAGGCGAGCGACACGCGCAGCACCAGTTCCCCGGGCTGCGACCGCAGCCAGCTCAGTGCAAGTTCCACCCCGCGCACATCACAGGCTGCCGATATCCCCAGCCGCACGGCAGGCGGCATGAACAGATAGCCCGACAGGGGTTCGGAAGCCCCTGGTTCCCGAACCATCAGCATGCCGATCCGCCGGCTGCCGCCCGCCGGCGAAAACCGGTCCGGCGCGGTGTCAAGTTCGAACCAGTTCTCGGCCAGCGCATCGCGCAGCAGCTCCCGCCAGACCTGCTCGCCGCTACCACGGCCGCCCGCCAAGGACTGCAAAGCCGCGCCTGGCAGATACTCCACATTTTCATGCCCGGCGCTTTCCGCGCGCATCAAAGCCTCGTCCAGCCTGGAAAGCACATTGCTGAGATCCTCGCCCGGCTCGTAGTCGGTCAGCGCCTGCCGCCAGCGGCACAGGCCGGCATGGCCCAACTGGATGCGCTGCGCCTGCAGCATTTCGCCGACGAACTGTGCGATACGGACCGCGACCGGCCCCGGCACCATCGGCATCAGGAAGGCGAAGTCCGAACCGTTCAGCCGGCCCAGCCAGGCTTCCGATCCCAGTCGATCGACCAGAATCCGCTGCACGAGCTGGCCCATGTTGGTCAGCCACTGGTCCACCACCCGGCGGCTCACCGTCTGGTTGATGGCCTGCAGGTCGCATTGCCGGAACAGCATTACATGGCCGCCCTGCGCCTGATGAGGATCGGATTGCTCCAGCACGCGCCGGAACTCATTCATGAAGTACTTGCGGTTGGCCAGCCCCGTAGTCTGGTCACGATTCAGCTCCAGCTGCAGAGACTCGATGCGTGCTTCGCGTTCGGACGCCGTGGCACGCACCTGCTTGTGCGTACTGGTGATGATCTGCGAGACTTCCCGTAGCTCCACCATCGCCGGGTGCCGTACCGGAGGCAGGTCCGATCCCCCTTCGGTGCGGGCCATGGCCTGCACCCGGGCCATGACGTCGTCCTGGATCGCACGTCGCAGCCAGCGCATCAGCGCCAGCACGAACAACCCCCAAAGCACTCCGGCGGCCACCGTCAGCAACACAATGCGCACGGAGCTGTTCCACAACGAATCCCGCGCATAGGCGTCATTGGCCTCCAGGCGGACCACACCCAACTGGTTCCAGCCGTTCGAGACCTGCCGCTGCGCTTCGTGGCGAGCCATGGGCAACAGATGGCTGAACCAGCCGGGCGCCGCACCCGCAGCTCCGTCGCTGTCATTCAATTGGCGGCGCACCAATATCCGCCCGGTCGGATCCAGAAATTCCGCCACCCGAAATTCTCCGCTGTCGAACAGCACCGCAATCAGCAGCTCGCGCACTGACGGGTCCTGATTGGACGGCTGCGAGAGGGTCAGCGCCAAGGAAGTCGCCGTGGAGTCGGACTGAGCCTGGAGCTGAGTATCCAGGTATTGGCGGGCCGAACCAATGCTGAAGATCATGACCCCGGCCAGGATCACCACGATCGCCAGCGTCACGCTGATCAAAAGCTGTCTAAGCAATGACATGTCCGTCCACCCTATTCAAGGCTGAAATCCCTCGGCACGCATCTTGGTGAGCAGATCCCGCCAGCGACCAATCCGATCGACTGAGGAACGTCTGCTGCCTTCGATGTAGATGCCTTCGGCATTGAAACTGAAAACCGGCGTCAGATCGGGGCGCAGATGCGCCGGTTGAATACGATCGATCAGACTGTCGAGCACCAGCGGCTCGGCCAGGGGCTGCGGATAATAGCCCAGCACCATGTGGGCAATGCTCTGGGTACCCACCATGGCCCGTACATACACCAGGCGCAGCTTCTCTGGCGCCACCCCCAGATACAGCAGGGAAAAATACTTGCCGATCACATAGTCTTCGCAGTCCCCCGCCCCCTTGGCCAGGGACTCCATCGGCGTCGCCCAATAATCGACCTGTCCCCAGACCGTGATGTCCTCGCTTTCGAGCAACGCCTGGTCCCAGAACTGGTTCACGATGCGCAGCTTTTCCTGCTCCGACTTGCCAGCGGCTTCCCGCAGCATGTCCTGCCAGGCCTGCACCGCCCGACCCGCCTGTGCCCCATAGTGCTGACGGGCGTATGTCACCAGATGCGACGGATCGAACGTGATCGCCGGCGCTGGCGCCAAGGCCAACCCCAGACACAACGCCAGCGCCGAGGCGCCCTGTAACAGGGCACGAAGCCCGGCAGCAGAGAAACGACGAAAGGGCATGCACAGATTCTGATACAAGGTGATGCAACGCCAGCGACGCAAACGATGACCCGAGGGGAAATGCTACTGGTTACTTCCCCAGTGATGCAAATCCGCCCGCATCCGGGGGTACCGGATGCAGGCGGAGATCGGGCAGGATCCGGCGGTTAGGTATGATCCACCTTCAGCTTGCCGTCGGAGATCATCTGCTGAATCATATGCGCCTGATCCATCCCCGCGTAGGCCGTGGTGAGGTCGACGTTCTGGATCACGATCTGCTGATCGTGGCTGGTCGCCACTTGGCCCGTTGTGCTGATATCGATGGTCGTGGTAGTTGCATTCCCCGTGATGTGCAGGTAGTTGATAAGGTTGGTATCGTCTGTCCCGTGGCCAGAGAGCAGACTGCTCAGGTCCAGCACATCCTTGCCGTTGGGATCTGGCGTATTACCCGGCAACGTCCCGATACCGAAGTCATTGACTACATCCACAGCAGGATTGGACGTCGTGCCCTGATCACCTAAATGCCAGGCAAATACGTCATTGCCGGCACCACCAGTGAGTATATCGTTGCCTGCACCACCGATCAGGGTATCGTTGCCCGTACCGCCTGTAAGCGTGTCATTACCAGCCCCACCATCAAGAATATCGCCGCCATTGCCAGCCGTTAATGTGTTGTTTAGGTGGTCGCCCACCAAGGACGTCGGGGTATTGTCCGACACCAAGTTCGTCCCCGGAGGCTGCGTCGTCAAATCGAGCGTGCCCACCGCATGATCTCCATCGCCGTCGGTAAGGGCAAGATTGAAACTCATGTCCACCGAATGGCCCGCTCCCCCAGAAGAAATGCCGTATGAATCCATGAGGTACCGGAAGTCGGTGCCACTCACGCTCTGAACTTCAATCGCACTGAAAGTCGAAGAGCCTACAACCTCAACAGAGCTGTTAGCGGTCATGCCCGTCAAATAGTAACCGCCGTGACCATCCGAGGTCAGGTGAGAAGGATCGGCTGCCACTCCATTCACGTAGATATTGGAGATCTGGATCTGAGTACCCTCACCCACCAAGAGCCCGCTACCGGACGCGTGCGCAGTGCTGTCGTTGTACGCTCGTACCCACATCGTGGTATCAGTGGCGCCGCCATTCATCGTAAAGGTGAATGCGTCCACGCTGAAGTGCTGAGCATAGCTGTAACCAGTCGCTGCTGTGGCAGTGTTTACGAAATCAATTCTGGCAATCTCGCCAGAATTCACGAAATTGTTATCAACCCCCATGCCCGAGGTACTGGTGTTGACGGCTCCGCCGACAACAGTGCCACCACTGCCAACCACCGCCCCAGACAACAGCATGTCAAAATCGTTGGCACCATTTACCACTGCGAAATTAGAGTGGCCTGAAGCAGCATTCTTGAGATCATTGGGATTGATGGTGATCTGGCTGCCATCATCGAACTGCTGGAAGATCTGAACTGTGTAGGCATCATTAGATTCATTGGTCGCACTCGGATTCAATGTGATCGCGAATACCTGTGCACCTCCTGTTGTCGTCCCAACAAGCGTATCGGTTCCAAAACCCGTCAAGATTATGCTTTGTCCACCTGAGAGAACATCGCCCCCATTTGAAGTCAGATGCGTACCGTTGGTCCCGCTGAATACAATGGAACTCCCCACTCGATCGGCGCCAATACTGTCATAGAAGTTGAGTTCCCCGGAACCTATCGTACCGACAGTGTTCAGAATCTCCATCGGCATAGCAGCCATATTAAGCGGCACGTCATCGACGATCTGCACCGCAAAGCTCGCCGCCGTTGACACGCTCCCGTCCACATCCTTGGCCGTCACCGTGAAGTTCTCCGGTGTGGACAGGTCATTGATCTCCGGCGCATGCACCAGCGTGTACGTGTAGCTCACCGTCGCCGTGTCACCCGACAGGCTGTACCCATTGAGTACCATCGTCCCGTACTGCGTCGTCACTGTCTGCGCGCCCGCGCCCGTATTCAGACCCTGGACCTCCGCTGCCGTCAGCGTCAGTGACGCCGCGTGGCCCAAACTATCCGTATAACCCAGCACCACCGCCGCAGTCGCATTCAACCCATCGGGCGACTGAATCGTGAAGTGCTGATCCGACACCAAGTTATTCACGTTCGGTGCACTGCCAGTGAGCAGACCACTCTCGTACACCGTGCTGTCATTCGGATTCCCAGACACCGGCGACTGATCCACCGGCGGCACATCCACCGCCGGTGTCGAATTCCCAATGGCTATCGTCAAGGTCGTGTGCGACAGATCCCCGTCCCCGTCCTTGATCGTGTAGGTGAAGACATCATTCACTCCGCCTGCTGATCCGGGATTGCGCATATAGCTGTAACTGCCATCGGCATTGAGGGTCAGCGTGCCATATGAACCCGCGATACCTATGCCCACGCCAGTGCCGTCCAGATTCGCACCCGTGTTGCCCGCAGCCACCCCTACAACACCACCACCAACGGCCGGACCATCAGCTCCAAAGAGATCATTCCCCAAGACGTTACCCGTCTCGGCCGTGAACTGGCCCGCAGCCAGGCTGTCCGTGTCGGCATGCGCCGTGGGCACGTCGTCCACGATATCGATCACCAGACTGCCAGCAGGCGAATGGTCTCCGTCAACATCGGTCACCTGCACCGCAAAACTCACCGAGGTGTTATCTCCTGAGGTGTTCGTAGCCAGCGTGTAGCTGTAGGCAATCGAGCCGTTTCCGCTGGTCGGGTCGTACGTATAACTCGCCGTAAGCGAGCCGGTCGCATCCGTGAAGGTCTGGGGCGTGCCCGTAAGAACATGCCCACCGAGCATCACCTGCGACACCCCGTCTGGCGAGGCGAATGCAATCGCACCGCTCGTCGTCTCGCTGGTGTCGCTGTTGTTCGACGGATTGCCATCGGCCATTTCGCCTGAACCCGCCGGCAACCCATTGTGCGGCGGCAATCCCGCCT
>NZ_SCQN01000006.1 GCF_004321985.1 Castellaniella sp.
AATTCGTAGGGCTGAGTCTCCCACCCGGATATCCTGATGTTCTTCAATTGTGTCTCCCAGTCGTGAACGATAGGTTTTCAGGGCGATGGGGCGCCAGGCCTGCGGTCGCCTTTTTGCTCTTTGTGGAGTACGACCGGGATTTTAATCTTGCAGAATTCGATGGGGTATCCGCAAAAGAGTCTATCTTATTTAATTATGTGTAATCAACTTAGTGAACGAAAGAAACAACTGAAATAACAAAAGCGTGGATATTTATATCTGTTTCTTCATGGAAATAATAAAATCCAAGACAATTTGCGACTGAATGTCTCTAACGTTACACTCTTCATGTATCTGGCGGGCCCTTGTTTGGCAAAACCAACCGTGGGTGGCATATGCACCATCCTGATTCCTGGCCGTCCAGGCCGCGCACCACGAGAAACTTGCGATTGCTCGTAGGTGCGTCGGTGGCGGCAGTAGCGTTCATTCTGTTCCTGACGTGGCTGGCACTGCGCGTGCACTTGGCCTTGGCGGGTTTCCTGAACGGAGACTCCACATGGATGGCTGTCCAGAACCGGGCGGTCGTCGACCTGCTCCAGTATGCGGATACGGGCGAGGAGACGGATCTCGCGCGCTTCAACAGCCAGTATTCGACACTGGCGACATTTCGGTCGGTTCGCGATCAGCTATTGTCGCGGCGTCCTGATATGGCCCGGGCGATCTCCATCCTGAGCAATATCCACGCAACAGAAGTGCCGCTCGAAGATGCGGTTTTCGTCTTCGCGTATTTCTCAGGGGCACCGCACATCAGGCAGGCGATCGCGCAGTGGAAGGCGGCCGACCCGCTGGTTGACGAACTCGAGACCATTGCCGAGACGCTGCGCCAAAGCAATGCATACGGTGCACCGCTTCGGGCGGAACTTCAATTCCAGCGGGCGCGCATCCGCACGATCAGCAGTGCACTGGTTGACCGGAGCCTGGTATTCTCATCGGACATCGCACAGGGCGCCGTACTGGCCGATATCGCACTGTTCTTCGGGGTGTTGGGGACAACTGCGCTGGCTATCGGATTGTGGCTGCTGGCGGCGCGGCGCATCCTGAGCAGGTTGCGAAGCAGCGAAAAGCGCTACCGATTACTCTTTGACAGCGCCCCGGACGCGATTGTCATTGCTGATCAGGCGACGGGTGCCGTCCTGGATGCGAACCGCACGGCCCTGGAGTGGCGCAGAAAGGGGGCGCAAAGACCCGAGGGAATGACCTATACCCAGTGGTTCAACGACTGTGCACTGCACGAAGTTGCGCCCGGCGATGACGGGCTTCAGAGCGGTGAGGACGGCCAGCGGGTAGTCGAGACACAGACCAGCGTGTTGGCGTGGGGCTTGCGAACTGCGCATCAATCCGTCGTCCGTGATATTTCCGAACGGGTTCGTGACGAACGTGATCGGCACATTGCCGCAGCTGCGCTGGCGAACACGGCAGAGGGCATTCTCATCGTCAATGCCAGGGGCCGCGTCGTCTCGCCCAATCGGGCCGCCACCGAGATCACTGGATATACCAAAGCGGACCTGCTCGAAATGTGCCTGGAGGATACGCGTTGCATGGCCGACGGCAGCGCGATGCAGATCAGCGTCAGAGACATGGCTAACGCGGTGGGCCGCTGGTCGGGTGAGGTGCAGAGCCGACGGAAGGACGGCAGCACATATCCTGAAAGCCTGACCGTCAGTGCCATTCGCGAAAATGATCAGATAGCCGTGTATTACGTCGCGGTGTTCAGCGACATTTCCGACATTCGGGAGGCCCGCCGGCACCTGGAGCGGCTTGCGCTCCACGACTCACTGACCGGTCTTGTGAATCGTGCGGAGCTTCAGCGTCGTTGTGATGCGGCGATAGGTATGGCGGCACAAGTCGGGAAGATGGTGGCGGTGCTGTTCATCGACCTGGATGGATTCAAGGCCGTGAATGATCGGTACGGACACGCAGCGGGTGATGAGCTTTTGCAACTGGTCAGCGAACGCATTTATCACCAGCAACGCGCGGTCGACACGGTGGGACGCATCGGTGGCGACGAGTTCGTGGTACTGCTGACGGAGCTCGAGCGCCGCGAAGATGCTGCGTCCGCAGCCGAGAGGATCCTGGCGGCTCTGTCTCGACCATTCAAGCTCGACAGCTGTGAAGCGGCCGTGGGAGCCAGTATCGGCATCGCCTGCACCCCTCAGGACGGCGACAGATCCCAGACACTGATCGCAAACGCGGACGCAGCCATGTACGCGGCCAAGAGCTGCCGGCCCAATACATGGCGGTTCCATCAATACTGCGAAGCAAGGGCCCAGGAATAGGGAAGCCAGCCGAGGACCTGTACTGGTTTCGTGCGCCGTCGGGCTAGTCGTTTCTCAGCCGTTCCGCGCTGCTTCGATGGCGGCTACATCGATCTTTTGCATCCGCATCATGGCGTCGAAGACCCGCTTTGCGGCGGCCCGATCTGGACCGGTGAACGTGTTGGTCAGATCCGCTGGGATGATTTGCCAGGAAAGGCCCCACCTGTCCTTGCACCAGCCGCAGTCGCTTACATTGACCATCCAAGGGGTACCAAAGCGATCTCTGGCCATGCCGAACCCGGCCGACCGCAGTTGTGCTGCGCGAGGCCACCCGCCGTACCGGTGTGGTGCCCAATACTGCATATCGCCATTTCAAGAATCGCCAGGCTCTGTTCGAAGCGGTGCGCCTCGCTGCCTTGTCGCTGCTGGCCCGCGCTATCGAATCGGAGATCGATGGCGTGCAGCACCTGAGCGATCCACGCCAGCGCGCGCGGTCTTCCGGGGCGTCGGCTTGGGTTACCTGGGTTTTGCGCGCCGGGAGCCAGGTCTGTTTCGCACCGCATTTGCAGCACAGCCTTTTGGCGTGGACGAACCCAGCAGCAAGGACGATTCGTCGCGTGGTGCCAGCGGGCTGGATCCATTCCAGCTACTCGGTCACGCCCTGGACGGTATGGTCGACACCGGTCTGCTGTCGCCCGGACAGCGCTCGGGAGCAGAATGGATGGCGTGGTCCGCCGTTCACGGAATGGCGTTCCTGCTGCTGAATGGCCCCTTACGGGGCTTGGGAGAGGCCGACTGTCAGACACTGGCCGAGCGACTGGTGGCGATGGTCGAGCGGGGCCTGCTCGCAGAAAACCTGGCACAGTAGAAATGCTGCGCCAGGCGTCGCATCAAGCGACGCGAGGAGCCTGACCCCAGCGGCTGGGGTCGGCTTTCTGCAGGTCACGCAGGCGACCCAGTTGGCTGACCGGAAGCGTGATGGCTGTACGGGCGATATGGCCCACTGGCCGGAAATCCCAGTCGGGGTTCAGGCCCTCGTGCCGCAGCCACCCGTACATGCCTTCCGCCTGCGGGCGGAATCCGGCGAAGAAGTTGTAAACGACCTTGCGGGGTTCGCTGCGTTTCTGACTGATCATGGTGATGTCCTCTGGATGCCCATGTTCGATGCGCGGATCATAGTGCGAATACGCGGAAAGCTAGGGTAAACCCATACTCGTCGTATGCTTTAGTGCCGGAGGTTACAATTGCATTCGGAGCCAGCAGCTAAGGTGATTCCCAGGCGCGCCCCGTCATCCGGATTCAGACCTCCTTGATTCACGCCAGCCATCAGCCGCAAGCACGGCACGCGATCATCGCCACGGGCCTGCTGGCCGCCGTGCTGGTGGCGATCGTCATCACCCCTCTATCGGACTTTCGCCCCGAGGTTCCATTCTTTCTGCCGCTGCATTCCGCACTGGAAGTCCTATCGGTCGTCGTGGCTGCGCTGATTTTTGCCGTCATCTGGACCTCGCGTCACGAGCATCTGGCCGACAACTTGATCATCCTGGCGACCGCATTCCTTGGCGTAGCGTTGCTGGATTTCTCCCACGCTATGTCCGTTCAGGGAATGCCGATCATGGTGACGCCGAGTTCCCCGGACAAGGGCATCGCGTTCTGGCTGGCCGGGCGGATGCTGAGCGCCGTGGCCCTGCTGGCGGCAGTCTGGCTGCGTTGGGGTGCCCGCCATCTGCGCTGGCCGGCGGGAGCGCAGCTGGCAGGGGTGCTTGCCATTGTGGCCGGGGTGCATGTCGTGATCCTGGGATATCCTCAGATCCTGCCACAGATGTTCGCGGCCGGACAGGGGCTCACCCGGTTCAAGGTCGTGTCCGAGTATGTGCTGATTGCCGCCTATCTGATGGTGGCGGTCCGGCTGGTCTGGTATTGGCGGCGTCCGCGCGAGTTTGGCGCCAGCAGCCTGTTTGCGGCGGCCTGCATCATGGCTCAGGGCGAGATCTTCTTCGCGCTCTATACCCGTACATCCGATTTCTACAATCTGGTAGGCCACCTCTATAGCGTCATTGCGTACCTGTACCTGTACCGGGCGGTTTTCATAGAGTCTGTCCAGCGTCCCTATCGTCTGCTCGACAGATCGCAGCGCCGGCTGAGCGCGACGCTGGATGCAGTGCCCGATCTGCTGTTTGAGATGGACGCCCATGGTCGTTACCTTGAGGTCCATAGTGGCCTGCTGGACCACTTGGCAGCACCGCTTCCGAAATTGCTGGGGCGTACCGTGCATGACGTCCTGCCCCCGGAGGATGCTGCCGTGGTGCTGTCCGCGCTTCAGGAGGCGCAGACTCAGGGCCTGTCCAGAGGCAAGGTCATCGCGCTCGACATCCTGGGCAAGGGCAGGCGCTGGTTTGAGCTGTCCGTGGCGCCCAAGCCGGTTGAAAAGGGGGTGGAGCCGCAGTTTGTCCTGATTTCCCGTGACATCACGGATCGCTTTGAAAACGAACAGGCGCTGTATGCGCTTTCCAATTTCGATCAGCTCACCGGATTGCCCAACCGGACGTCGCTGCTCAACACGCTGGAGCACATTGCGGCGGGTGGCGACCCCGTCGCGATCTTCTGGGTGGATCTGGACCGCTTCAAGAACATCAATGACGTCATGGGCCACGCCTCGGGTGACCAGTTGTTGGTGGAGACCGCTCGCCGTCTGCGTTCGAAGCTTCGCAGTCAGGATGTGCTGTCACGCCATTCGGGCGACAGTTTCGTGGCAGTTGCCCACGGTCTGGGTCGCGCGCAGGCGGCGGCGCTCGCCGCGAATCTGTTGTCCGCCGTTGCTGAACCCGTGTCGCTTTCCGGCCACGAACTCTCGGTCACGGTGTCCATCGGAGTGACGATGTGTCCAGACGACACCCAGGATCCAGCTGTACTTCTGAAAAACGCGGAAGGGGCCATGTATCGCGTCAAGGACGAAGGCCGCAATCACTACGAGTTTTATGCTTCCGAAGTGCAGACTCGCGTCACGCATGCGGCGGCGGTGGGGGCAGCGCTCAAGTTGGCATTCCAGCGTGGCGAGTTGCGGCTGGTCTACCAGCCGCAGGTATCTCTGGACGATGGACATGTGACCGGCGCAGAGGCTTTGCTGCGGTGGGATTCGCCGCGTTTCGGCGCCGTGTCGCCCGCAGAGTTCATCCCGCTGGCGGAGGCCAATGGCCTCATCGTGCCAATCGGTGAGTGGGTGATCCGCCAGGCACTGACGCAACTGCATGACTGGCTGGCGGGCGGCCTACCGAAGATGGCCCTGGCAATCAATCTTTCGGCGACACAATTCATGCAGTCCGGGTTCATCGAACAGGCGAGCCGGATCCTGGATGCAACCCAGGCGCCGCCAGATTGCGTGGAGTTCGAAATCACCGAAGCAGTCGCCATGCGGGCGCCTGAGGCCGCGCTTGGAATCATGCAGCGACTGGGCGAGCGGGGCATTCATTTCGCGATCGACGATTTCGGCACGGGCTATTCATCGCTCAGCTATCTCAAGCGCTTCCGGATCAACAAGCTGAAGATCGACCAGTCGTTCGTGCGTGATATCTTTTCCGACGCCGATGACCAGGCGATTGTGATGGCCGTCATTCAAATGGCCCATAGTCTGGGTGTTACCACCATTGCCGAAGGCGTGGAGACGGTGGAGCAGATCCAGTTTCTGAAGGCGCGCGGCTGCCACGAGGCTCAGGGCTTCTATTTCAGCCGGCCACTGACAGCTGGTCAGTTCGAGCAGTACATCAGGAACTGGCAGCCTGGGTGACCGAGTGTTCGGGCCTAATGAGCAAAGGTAGCCCCAGTGTGGCATGCTGTCGGCCAACTGTGGTCCGTAACCCCTAAGGTCCGGGAGTATGATTTCCTGAAATCTATTCTCTTGAAGGAGACTACCCATGTCCACTCGTTCGATCCCGCCGTTTCGTGCCGACCATGTGGGAAGCCTATTGCGGCCCAGATTTCTTCTGGATGCTCGTGATCAGCACGCTCGGGGCGCGATCGATGCGGCGGCGCTGCGCAAGGTCGAAGACCGTGCAATCACCGAAGCTGTAAAGTTCCAGGAGGACATTGGGCTGAAGTCGATTACGGACGGGGAGTTCCGCCGCACCTATTTCCACCTGGATTTCTTGCGGCACCTGGGCGGCGTGGCGACCGACGACCCCAAGCTCGTCGTCGGCGAAGACGGCAAGGAGCATCTGTTGCCGCCGGGCATCCGGGTGGTAGACAAGGTCCGGCATGTGCGCGATATCCAGCGGGCGGACTTTGAGTATCTTTCCAGCCAGGTATCGGCCGGCCATACGCCCAAGGTCTCGATCCCCTCGCCCACCATGCTGCACTTCCGCGGGGGACGCGCCGGTATCAATGCTCAGGCCTACCCCGAGCTGGAGCCGGATTTCTACGAGGATGTGGCCAAGGCCTACGGGCAGGAACTTCACAGCCTGTATGAAGCCGGCTGCCGCTACGTCCAGATGGACGACACCAACCTGGCGTACCTGTGCGATCAACACATGAGAGAGGCGGCACGTACACGCGGCGACGACCCCAACGAGCTTCCGCACCGTTATGCCAAGTTCATCAATCGCGTCGTGGCTTACAAGCCCAAGGACATGGTGCTGTCCATGCACCTGTGCCGGGGCAACTTCAAGAGCACCTACGCGGCTGAAGGCAACTATGAACCGGTGGCCGAAGCGCTGTTGTCGGAAATGCATCTGGATGCATATTTCATGGAATACGACGACGATCGTAGCGGTGACTTTCGCCCGTTGCGGTTCCTGCCGGCTAACAAGATCGTGGTGCTGGGGCTGGTGACCACGAAATTCAGCCCGCTGGAATCCAAGGACGATCTGAAGCGCCGCATCGACGAAGCCTCCAAATACGCCCCGCTGGAGCAGCTTGCGCTTTCACCCCAGTGCGGATTTTCCAGCACAGTTCACGGCAACAAGATTTCGGTGGACGACGAGCGGGCGAAGCTGCGCCTGGTCGTCGAAGTCGCGCGCGATGTGTGGGGTGACGCCTGAGGCGCGACGGTCACAGCCACTGACAGGAAACCAACGCGGCCTTCGCGCCCGGGAGCGGCAGCCATGCAGATCGGATTCACCAGGCGGCACATGAGAATCGTGCCGGCGTTTTTGTTTGGACTCACAGCACTTCTCTCCGGACTGGCACCGCTGGCCGCTCAGGCGCAGGATGGGGTAAACCAGCCCAGAATGACGCTGCAGGTGGGACAGATCAGCGACTCAATCGCGTTCTTTCCGATCTTCGTCGCCAAGAAGCAGGGCTTCTTTGCCAAGCATGATCTTCGGGTCGGCGACATACCGCTGCTGGGGACCGGCGCGAAGCTGGCAGCGGCACTTCAATCGGGGAGCATCGATGTCGCCGGGGGCAACGGTACGGATCCGCTGAACCTCTATCGCGCCAACAAGGGCACTCGCATGATTGCCCAGTTGGTGAACACCTACTATGTGGACATCATCACGGGGCCATCCTTTTCGGGTCCGCAGGCGTCCGCGTCGCTGGCTGAACGGATCCAGGGGCTCAAGGGCAAGAAGATTGGCGTCACCGGCCCGGGCAGCGGTACCCAAGCACTGGTTGACTTCCTGTTGGGCATGCAGGGAATGCACTCGTCCACCGACATCACACTCGTGT
>NZ_SCQN01000007.1 GCF_004321985.1 Castellaniella sp.
GACAGCGATCTCGTCAAACGGATTCATGGACATCTTGACGTTGGCGGTGTCCACACCAGTGTGATCGGACTTGACGCGAACCTTGACGTTGAAGTCAACGACGCGCTTGACCGGTACCAGGACCTTCATCGGGTTTACTCCAGATTGGGAAGAAAAAAATTGACGCCTGAAAAGTTGAGGCATGGCGTGCCGATCGGTTCATGGGCACCCCTAGTAGCATCCTAACGCACGCACATGCGCCACCACGCTGCGCCCCAGTGCCGACATCGCATAGCCACCCTCGAGGAAGCTGACGATGCGCCCCTGGGCGTAGTCCTCGGCCAGTTCGACCAGACGGTCCGTGATCCAGGCATAGTCAGCCTCCACGAGCCTCAGATTGCCCATGTCGTCCTCCCGGTGTGCATCGAACCCGGCCGAAACCAGGATGAGCTCGGGGCGGAAGCGTCGCAGAGCGGGCAGCCACTGCTGACTGACGATCCCGCGAATCACGTCTCCCCCCGAATACGCCTCCACGGGTACGTTGATCATGTTGGGCCCCAGATCGGCGACGTGCAGATCGGGGAAAAACGGATGCTGATAAAAGCTGCACATCATGACACGGTCTTCGTGCAGGAAGGCTTCTTCGGTGCCATTCCCATGGTGTACATCGAAATCCACGATGGCCACCCGCGACACCCCATGATGATCCAGGGCATAGCGGGCAGCCACCGCAACGTTGTTGAAAAAACAGAAGCCTATCGCCTGAGCCGCCCGGGCATGATGCCCCGGCGGGCGGATGGCGCAAAACGCCGTGCGCGCCCGCCCTGACAGGATCTGGTCCAGCGCAGTCAGGCCCGCGCCAGCCGCAGCATATGCGGCTTGCAGCGTATCCGGATTCATGATGGTATCCGAATCGATCGGGAAATAGTCCTGGGTGGGGGCGTGCCGACACAAGTAATCCAGGTATTCCGGCGCATGCACGCGCAACAGGTCTTCGGAAGACGCCAACCGCGCCTCGCAAGGCACCAGATAATTCATCAGACCGCTGGCGACGAGCTGATCACTGATGGCATCCAGTCGCCGCGGCGATTCGGGGTGCCAGGTGCCCATCTCGTGCAGGCGGCATGACGGATGGGTAATATAGAGCGTCTCCATAAGGGCGATTATGTTCAGACCCACCCGTATTTTGCAAGTTGCCGTAACGTCGCTTTTTCTGTCCGGCTGCGCCGCCACGGGCGGGGGCCAGAGCGCCACATCTCAGAATCCGCTTCCGCCTTCAAGCAGCCCAATCTCGACGGGTATGAATACCGGGGCGAGTGAATCGGCACGGGGGGATTTCCTGCAGCCCGACGGCCAGCTCCTGCCCGAGCTGCAGCACTTCGCCCAGGAAACGGCACAGGCCCAGTCCATCCCCTTGGACGAAATCGTTGCCCTGCTGAGCTCCGCCCGCTACAACGCACAGGCCGTCCGGCTGATGACACCTCCGGCCACTCCGCAACGCCGGCTGCGCCGCGCCTGGACCAGCTATCGCAAGCGCCACGTGGATCCCGTGCGCATCCGTCGCGGCGTTACCTTCTGGCAGGACAACCGGATCAGCCTGGACGCGGCCAGCGCACGCACCGGAGTCCCTCCGTCCATCCTCGTGGCCATCGTGGGAATAGAGACGGTCTATGGCAGCTTCACCGGCAACCATCGGGTGCTGGACACGCTGACCACGCTGGGGTTCCGCTTTCCAGACCCGACCCGGCCCCAGCGCCAGCAGATGTTCCGCGATCAGCTCGTGGACCTGCTGGTGCTGAACCACGAGGGCAAGCTCAACGCCCGCACAGTCGAGGGTTCTTTTGCGGGCGCCATCGGGCTACCCCAGTTCATGCCGGGAAGCATCATGCGCTATGCGGTGAATGCGCAAGGCAACAGCGATGGCCAAATCGACCTGGAACACAGTCCCGCCGACGCGATTGCCTCGGTCGCGGCCTTCCTGCAGGCCCACGGCTGGGTGCGCGGCGTGCCTGTCTTCGCGCCAATCCGCTTGCCGGCGAACCCGGCGAGACTCGTGCAGGATGGCCTGCAGCCGCTGAGCAACTGGCCGACATTGCAGGCCGCCGGCGGACAGGCCCTGCCTGGTGCGGAAACCGTCTGGCAAAGCCAGCCGCTCGGAGTCATCGATCTTCAGGACGAAATCCTGGGGACCCACGATTACCGCACTGCGACGCCGAACTTCTTCGCCATCACACACTACAACCACAGCTACTTCTATGCGGCTTCCGTGGCCGACCTGGCACATGAAATCGCTGTCCGGGTCGGCTACGGAGACCCGAATCAGCCGAATACGCCGGTGGACAAGTAGCGGTCGCCGCGATCGCAGATGATGAAGACGATGGTCGCGTCGCGCACCGTGGCAGCAACCCGCAATGCGGCCACTGCGGCGCCCGCCGACGAGATCCCGGCGAAGATGCCTTCCTCGGCGGCCAATCTGCGGGCCATGGTTTCCGCCTGTTCCTGCGTGATGGGTTCGAACGCGTCCACCGCCGACGGATCATAGATGCTTGGCTGGTAGGCTTCCGGCCATTTGCGGATCCCCGGAATGTGGGCGCCGTCGGCCGGCTGCGCCCCGATCACGCGGATCGCGGGATTGCGCTCTCGCAGGAAGGCGCCGACCCCCATGATGGTACCAGTCGTTCCCATGGCGCTCACGAAATGAGTGACCCGTCCATCGGTCTGGGTCCAGATCTCCGGACCCGTGCCGTCATGGTGGGCACGCGGATTGTCCGGATTGGAGAACTGATCCAGCACCGTGCCGCGACCTTCGGCCTGCATGCGCAGCGCCAGATCCCGAGCGTATTCCATCCCGCCCTGATCCGCCGGTGTCAGGATCAGCTCTGCACCATAGGCTTTCATGGCCGCGCAGCGTTCCTGGGAGGAATTGTCTGGCATGAGCAGGATCATCCGGTAGCCGCGCACGGCCGCGAACATCGCCAGCGCGATACCGGTATTGCCGCTGGTGGCCTCGATGAGCGTATCGCCGGGCTTGATCGCACCCCGCAGCTCGGCCTGACGGACCATGCTCGCGGCCGTACGGTCTTTCACCGATCCGGCAGGATTGTTGCCTTCCAGCTTGGCCAGGATCGTATTGCCGCGAGCAGCACCGGAATCCCCCGGCAGGCGCTGCAGGCGCACCAGGGGAGTTGAACCAATGACGTCTTCGATGGTGGGGTATGTTTTCATGAGCAAAATCATACACCCGGATTCCGACCCGGCTGCGGCACCACCCTATCGGGTGCGCGGGCTCGCAGTGGCCGCAGGCCGGCCCGGCGGGGAAGCCGCGGCAGCCGTTGGCGAAGCAGCCCGCCGCGCCGATTCGCCTTGGCCCGAAACCCGCAACCCGCCACCATCGATGGTCAGCCCGGCGGACTGCAAGGTCTGGGCCCGCTTGGGACCAATGCCGCGTACCCGGTCCGACAGATCAGCAAACGACACATAACGCCCCCCGCGTTCCCGTTCCTGCAGAATGATCTGGGCCGTCTTGGGTCCGATACCGCGCACACCGCGCAGCTGATCCAGCGTGGCCGTGTTCAGGTCGACGGCGCCCGCCGCACCGGCCCAGGTCAGCGCCGCCAGGCCTGCGACCCGCAGGACGCGGGGCCAGCCCGAACGCCCGGGCAACGCAATCGTCGAAGAAAGGAAGGGGTTCATGAGCACACTCCTGTCAAGGGGAAAGGTGTGCCCATGATGCGGGTGAGTCGGCCCCGGCGGCCGATGCCGTGCCGGGATTTATCCCAGCGGGACAACCCGCACGGACGAATTCAGGACAGCCGGCCAGCCTCCAGCAGGCTGGTGGCATAGGCGGCCACGCCGGTCTGCACATCGCAAAACGGCGCGGTATAGCCGGCCGCACGCAACTGCGTCAGATCCGCCTGGGTGTGGCTCTGGTACCGACCCTTCAGGTCATCCGGAAACGGGACGTAACGCAAATGCTGCCCCGCCACCAGATGATCCAGCGACAACGCTGGCAGCCCCTCGCTCAGGCGCAAGGTGTTGACGACGGTCTGTGCTACGTCGTTGAAAGGCTGGGCCCGCCCGGTCCCGCAGTTGAAGATGCCTGAAATCCCGGGGTGATCCAGGAAGAACAGATTGACCTTCACCACGTCGTCGACGAATACGAAGTCACGCTGCTGACCGCCATCCGGGTACCCATCCCAGCCGCCAAACAGGCGAACGTTTTGCTCGCGGCGGTACTGATTCATGTTGTGGAAGGCCACCGACGCCATGCGGCCCTTGTGCTGCTCGCGCGGGCCGTAGACGTTGAAGTAGCGCAACCCCACGACCTGGGATTTCAAGCTGCTCATGCGACGGCGCAAGACCTGGTCGAACAACAGCTTGGAATAGCCATAGACGTTCAGCGGGGCCTCGAACCTGGGGTCTTCGACGTAATACGGACCCGCACCGTAGACGGCAGCGGACGAGGCGTACAGCAGGGGGACTTCCCGCGCCTGGCAATACTCCAGCAGTTCCAGTGTGACGCGGAAGTTGTTGTCCATCATGAACTGACCATTACGTTCCGTGGTGTCCGAGCAGGCGCCCTGGTGCAGGACAGCATCGGGCCGAGGCAATTCGCCCGACAGCACCCGGCGGCGGAATTCGTCCTTGTGCTGGTAGTCCGCAATACTCAGGTCCGCCAGATTGCGAAACTTGTCGCCGTCCGTCAGATCATCAACCGCCAGGATGTCGGTCACACCACGCGCGTTGAGCCCGCGGACCAGATTGCTGCCAATGAACCCTGCGGCACCCGTGACGACGATCATGATGACAATTCCTCTGCGGTAACGATGGATGTGCCCAGCTTGCCCACGACGATGCCGCCAGCCCGGTTGGCCCACTGCATGCACTCGAACCAGCCCAGGCCCGTCGCGCGCGTGACCGCCAATGTAGCAAGGACCGTATCCCCGGCGCCCGACACGTCGAAGACCTCGTGCGCCTGGGCATCGACATGCTGGCGGCCAGTCTCCAGATAAAGCGTCATGCCCTGCTCGGAGCGGGTGATCAGCAAGGCCTCCAGGCCGAGCTCCCGGCGCAGATTCTGGGCCCGGCGGGTCAGGTCGTCTTCGTCGGCCCAACGGCCCACGGCGTCCTGCATTTCACTGCGATTGGGCGTCACCAGCGCAGCGCCCTGATAGCGCTGGTAACGATGCCCCTTGGGGTCCACCAGCACCGGCACGCCCAGCGCCCGGGCCGCAGCGATCAGGCGCTCTACCCGGCCCAGCGCGCCCTTGGCGTAATCGGATAGCACCAGCAGGTCATGTTCCGCAAGGATGGCCTGCAGGGAAGCATCCAGCGCGTCCAGAGCCGCGTCACCCGGGCCCTGCTCGAAATCCACGCGCAGCAGCTGCTGCTGGCGGCCCAGCACACGCATCTTCAGCGTGGTGTCCATGCCGCCCGCGTCTTCGACCAGGCAATCGCGGATGCCGGCCTCACGCGCCAACAAACGGACTTTCGCGCCGGCCTCGTCTGCCCCCACGACCCCGAGCAGGCTTGCGTGGGCACCCAGCGCCACGATATTGCGTGCCACATTGGCAGCGCCCCCCAGGCGGTCTTCGCGACGGGCCACCCGTACAACCGGCACGGGCGCTTCCGGAGAAATACGATCGACTTCGCCAAACCAGTAGCGATCCAGCATGATGTCGCCCACGACCAGTATCCTGGCAGCCTGCACCGCCTGCAACGGATACGGTTTCATCGAATTTCCTCCAGCCGGCGGGGGCGATAGGTTTCCCAGGCATTGCAGCCCGGACACTGCCAGTAATAGCGGCGGGCCTCGAAGCCGCACTGGCTGCAGGCATAACGATCCAGCCGCTGGGAATGCTTGTGGATCATGCTGCGCAGCAGCCCCAGGTCGGCATCCGGAACCAGGGCGTCGCCGGTCGGCGCACCGTCCGCAGCGTGAGAGAGTTCGACTTCGAGCAGGCGGTCCAGCCCAAGCAGCGACGGATGCGCCCGCAGCGCATCACGCGCGAATGCCCAGGCCGGCTTGGAGCCGCTACTCGTTCGCAACGCCCGGAAGATCGCGTTGAACAGATCCAGCGTCGGAGTCTGCGCATAATGAGCCCGCAACAGCGCCAGACCCTCTTCGCCGCGTCCCAGCGCCTGATGACACTGCAGCAGGGCGTCGGCCACCAGACCCGCGTATTCCGGCGCAGTGGTCAGCACGTCTCGCAGATGCGCGCACTGCCCCTCGACATCACCCCGCAGCCCGCACCACTGGGCGCGCAACATCCTGACCCGCGTTTCGGACGCAGGCGAACCGCCATTTTGCCGAATCGCGTTCTCGGCGGCCTCGAGCGCCTGAGCGGCGCCGTCCGGATCTGCGGGCTGCGCGGCCAGGCAGACCAGTGCCCGCTCGCAGTGATAGTGCGCCAGCTGCGGGACGGGCTCATCGATGCGGCCCCGCAACTGCTGCACGGCTTCGATCGCACGGGGCCAGTCATGCTCCGACTCGTAGATCCGGATCAGTGCGCGCAAGGCATCCAGCGCATGCCGCGTATGCAAGACAGCCTGAAAGCCGTGTTCCGCGCGGTCCAGCAGGCCAGCCTTGAAAAAGTCCTGGGCGAGTTCGAGCTGCGCGTTTTCACGATCCGCCAGCGGCAGGTCTTCACGCTGCAGCAGGCTTTGATGGACGCGGATGGCCCGCTCGACCTCACCACGGCGCCGGAACAGGCTACCCAACGCAAAATGCAGCTCCGTCGTTTCAGGATCCAGCTTCGCCACCTCGATGAACGCGTCGATGGCGCGGTCAGGTTCCTCGTTGAGCAGGAAATTCAGGCCCTTGAAGTACGAATCGGGCAGATTGCGGCTCTCGGACAGCATCTGCCGGAAATCAAAACGCGCAGCCACCCACCCCAGGCCGAACAGCACGGGAACGATGATGAGCCACCAGGGTTCGAAATTCACACGGACCCGCGCATCACAGAGGAGCCAGCGGAGTCGCTGTCTCCGGAATCACGGGCTGAGGCACCACCCGCGCCTTCGGCAAGGCTTCCTGTGCCCGCGCCAGCTCGCGCCGCAGGCGGTTGATCTCACGCCGACGCTTGAGCATCGCGGTTGCCGCAACCAGCAGGCCGAAAGCCAGCCCGAGCACGAAAGCCACCAGCATCACGACGATGAGCGGCACTTGTTGGACAATGTGGCCGCCAAAGAAGCCCACGTCCACCGGTGCCGTGTTCTTCAGGGCAAAAAGCAGCACGATGATGAAAATCACCAGCCGCAATATCCAGACCAGGTAGCGCATTCTTCCAGCTCCGAGGGGGAACCCCGTCATTGTACGGTGAAAAATCTGCCCGTCCGCCCGCAAAAAGCGAACCGGCCCTTGCGGGCCGGCCGGTGTGACATCAGATTGCCTGGGTGGGCGGCTCACGCCCCGAGCCACGTTACTGATTTATCAGGCGACCCTGATAGAGATCGGCCACGGTGGCCGGCTCGTCATCGACGTCGCCGCCATCAGGGCCCTGATCCACGCGCTCGCGGAGTTCCTTGCCGGGCTTGAAGTGCGGCACCAGCTTGGCCGGTACGTGCACTCTTTCGCCCGATTTTGGATTGCGCCCTACCCTGGGCTGACGCCGCGAAAGGGAAAAGCTGCCAAAACCGCGAATCTCGATACGCTGCCCCTGGGCCAGGGCCTCGGACATCGCATCAAGCACGGTCTTGACCGCAAGATCCATGTCGCGAGCCGCCAACTGCGGATAGCGGTTCGCCAGGGCAGCGATCAGCTCGGACTTGGTCAGACCGGGCATCACTCGTCGCGCTGTTGGTCGAGCTTGGCCTTCAGCAGGGCGCCGAGATTGGTAGTCCCCGAAGAAGCGCTGGCTTCCGTCATGCGCTGGATGGTCTCGGCAGTCTCGGCGTTGTCACGCGCCTTGATCGAGAGCTGGATGGACCGCGCCTTCCGGTCGATGTTGACGATCATGGCTTCCACCGAATCGCCCGCATGCAGCACGGTACCAGCGTCTTCCACACGGCCTGCAGAGATTTCCGAAGCACGCAAGTAGCCGTCCACATCCACCGACAGGGTCACCACGGCGCCCTTGGGTTCGACGGACTTTACGGTACCAGACACAACGGCGCCCTTGTCGTAGGTCGCAACGAAGTTGTTGAACGGATCGCCTTCCATCTGTTTGATACCCAGCGAGATGCGTTCCTTTTCGGTATCGATGCCCAGCACCACGGCGTCGATCTCGTCGCCCTTCTTGAAGTTGCGCACGGCCTCTTCGCCGGATTCCGTCCAGGAAATGTCGGACAGGTGCACCAGACCGTCGATGCCGCCGGGCAGGCCGACGAACACGCCGAAGTCGGTGATGGATTTGATCGCGCCGTTGACCTTGTCGCCGCGCTTGAAGTTGGCAGCGAAGTCTTCCCAGGGGTTCGGACGGCACTGCTTCATGCCCAGCGAAATGCGGCGGCGGTCCTCGTCGATTTCCAGGACCATGACCTCGACTTCCTCGCCCAGGGTCACGACCTTGCGCGGATCGACGTTCTTGTTGGTCCAGTCCATTTCGGACACGTGCACCAGACCTTCGATGCCGGCTTCGACTTCGACGAACGCACCGTAGTCGGTCAGGTTCGTGACCTTGCCGAACAGGCGGGTGCCTTGCGGGTAACGACGACCCAGGCCGATCCAGGGATCTTCGCCCAGTTGCTTGACACCCAGCGACACGCGGCACTTTTCCTGGTCGAACTTGAGGACCTTGGCTTCGATGTCCTGGCCCACCTGGAGCACCTCGGACGGGTGGCGGACACGGCGCCAGGCCATGTCGGTGATGTGCAGCAGGCCGTCGATGCCGCCCAGGTCGATGAACGCACCGTAATCGGTGATGTTCTTGACCACGCCCTTGACGATGGCGCCTTCGTGCAGCGTCTCGAGCAGCTTTTCGCGTTCCTCACCCATGCTGGCCTCGAGCACGGCGCGACGCGACAACACAACGTTGTTGCGCTTGCGGTCGAGCTTGATGACCTTGAATTCCATGGTCTTGCCCTCGAAGGGCGTGGTGTCCTTGACCGGACGCAGGTCAACCAGCGAACCCGGCAGGAAGGCGCGGATGCCATTGGTCATGACCGTCAGGCCGCCCTTCACCTTGCCGGTGATGGTGCCGGTCACCAACTCGCCGGACTCGAGGGCCTGTTCGAGCTGCAGCCAAGCGGACAGGCGCTTGGCGCGGTCGCGCGACAGAATGGTGTCGCCATAGCCGTTTTCCAGAGAGTCGATGGCAACGGAAACGAAGTCGCCGGACTGGACTTCGAGGTCACCCTGGTCATTCAGGAATTCTTCCAGGGGAATGTAGGCTTCGGACTTGAGACCGGCATTGACGACGACGAAATTATGATCGACACGTACGACTTCGGCGGAGATGACCTCGCCGGAGCGCATGTTCTGATCCTTGATGCTTGCGGCAAACAGGTCGGCGAAGTTTTCGCCGCCGATTGCGGCTTCAGTGGAAAGGGTGGACATGAACGATTGATCCGTAACGCCCCAAGGGGCGATCATGACACGCCGGGACCATACCCGGCGGAGTGAACAAATCCCGCAAAAGAACTATCGGCCTGACCGATACCCCAACGCGGGCCCGCGTGCCGACCAGAGGTCGAGCACCCTGGCGACGGTCTCATCAATCCCGATCCGGGAAGAATCCACCGTCACGGCGTCATGCGCCGCTACAAGCGGTGCATGCACCCGATCCCGATCCCGTGCATCACGGGCGCGAAGATCGTCCAAAAGGTCGGATAGCTTAGCAGGAAAGCCTTTTCCGATCAACTGCTTATGACGCCGATGGGCACGGACTTCAACGTCCGCATCCAGAAAGATCTTGAGCGGCGCATCGGGGAACACCACCGTTCCCATGTCGCGGCCATCAGCCACCAGCCCGGGCGCCCGACGAAAGTCCCGCTGGCGCGCGAGCAGAGCGGCCCGCACGGCCGGCCAGGCTGCGACCCTGGAGGCAAGATTGCCGACCGCCTCGAGACGGATCCGATCCGTGACATCCTCGTTCCCCAGCCGGATCAGACCCGGCTCGAATCGCACATCCAGGGCTCGCGCCAGATCGGCTGCCTGGGCCTCATCCGAGCCATCGCCGCCCGCCCGGAGCACCGCTAGCGCAGTGAGCCGATACAGAGCGCCACTGTCGAGTGCGTGCCACCCCAGCGACTGGGCCACCCGCTGGGCAATCGTTCCCTTGCCGGAGGCCGTCGGTCCGTCGACCGTGATGACTGGAACCACCCCGCCTCCGCTCGCGAAATCCGCCGTCATGTTTTCCGTCCCCGATACCGCATGTCGTACGCTCAAGACCGTAGCAAGCGTTGGAAATCTGCAAAATAGTCCGGATAGGTCTTGCTCACGCACCCCGGGTCCAGAATCGTGACCGCCACGGGGCCGAACGCGGCCAGCGAAAAACACATGGCCATCCGGTGATCATCGTAGGTCTGGATCTCCGCCGCCCGCCACTGACCGTTCTGCACCGGATGCACCGTCAGGCTGTCGTCCGTGGCATCGACGCACGCACCCAGACGGCCCAGTTCCGCCTGCATGGCGGCAATGCGATCGGTTTCCTTCACGCGCCAGCTCGCAATGTTGCGCAAGCGGCAGGGTCCGTCTGCATACAGGGCCAGTACGGCTGCCGTCATGGCTGCATCCGGGATCAGGTTGAAATCCTGGTCGAACGCCCGCAACCGTCCGCCCTGCGCCACGCAGGGGCCCTCGACGACCAGGGCCTGGGACTCGCGCACGACCCGCGCACCCATGGCCTGCACGACGTCGGCAAAGGCAATGTCGCCCTGGATGCTGTCGCCGCCCACTCCCTGGATGCGCACCGGACCGCCCGCGATCGCGCCCAACCCCAGAAAATACGAGGCAGACGAGGCATCGCCCTCGACCGGAAACAGGCCGGGGCTGCGGTAGCGTGAATCCGCCGCCACGGTGAAGCGATCCCAGCCATCGTGTTGCACGACCACGCCGAAACGCGCCATCAGGGCCAGCGTGATCCCAATATAGGGCTTGGAGATCAGTGGCCCATCCAGCTCAATGACGATATCCCCGCCCGTACGCGCCGACGCCAGTGGAGCGGCCATCAGCAGCGCCGTGAGGAACTGGCTGGACACCGAACCGCGCACCCGCACCACCCGGCCACCAGCCAGATCGCCCGTGGTCAGATGCAGCGGCGGATAGCCCGCGCGCCCCTCGTAGGCGACGCCGCAACCCAGAGACCGTAGCGCATCCACCAGGTCACCAATAGGACGCTCGTGCATGCGCGGCACGCCCGACAGGCGATAGTCGCCGCCCATCACCGCCAGCGCCGCCGTCAGCGGGCGGAAGGCCGTTCCCGCATTGCCCAGAAACAGCTCCGCACGCGTTTGTGGCCAGCGCGACGACCCCGACATCAGGACCCGATGCGGCTCGGGCTGCTCGAGCGGCACCCCTAGCGTTCGCAGCGCCGCAATCATGACCCGCGTATCGTCGGAATCGAGCAGCCCCGTCAGCTCGGTGCGGCCGTCGGCCAGCGCCGCCAGCAGCAGCGCACGATTGGAAATACTCTTGGACCCCGGCAAAGTGACGGTACCCGACGCATGGGTGGCAGGCGCCAGCGTCAGGGGGGCGGACGATTCGGCAGTCATGACATGGTGTCCCGGCCGCCCCAAAACCTGCGCGCCAGGGCAGCCTGCTCCAGCAGGGCTTCCAGCCCGGCCGGGTCGGTATCGGCCTCCAGCGTCGCACGCAGCGTCTGCAGCACGCGATCGAAGTCGTCCAGTTCGCGGAGCACGGCCTCGCGGTTGGACAGGAAGATATCCCGCCAGACTTCGGCCGATCCCGCCGCGATCCGCGTGAAATCCCGGAAACCCGTGCCCGCCAGGCTAAGGCGCACATCGGCATCCGCCGCCTGGACGACCTGGGCCATATAGGCCGCCGCCAGGAAATGCGGAACATGACTGACCGAGGCCAGCGCCCGATCGTGTGCCGCCGGGTCCATGATCTGGACCCGTCCGCCACATGCCTCCCAGATGCGAATCAGCCGATGCAGGGCTGTACCGGGCGTTTCCTCAAAAGGGGTCAGCACGACCTTGCGCCCGTGATACAGCATGGGATCCGCCGCCTCGGGCCCGGTCATCTCGGACCCGGCAATCGGGTGTCCGGGGATGAACTGGCTGCATTGATCACCCAGCAGGTCACGTGCCATGCGCGCCACATCCGACTTGGTGCTGCCGGCATCCGTGATCAGGGTCTGCGGGCGCAGCAGCGGCGCGAGCGCCTGCAATGCCGCCGGCATCGCGCCCACCGGCGTCGCGAGCAGGATCAGGTCGGCCTGTTCAGCCGCCTGGTAAAAGTCGGCGATCTCATCGATCAGACCCAGATCCCGAGCGCGCTGCAGCGATGCGGGGCGGCGTCCGACCCCCAGCACCCGGCCGACCTGGCCCACCCGACGCAACGCTGCCGCGAAGGAACCTCCGATGAGCCCGATGCCGACCACAGCCAGCACCGGAACCAGGGGAGTCGGATGATCGTTCATTCCGCCAGGATGCCGGCCAGGGCCTGCAGGAGCCGTTCGTTCTCGGCCGGCAGACCGATCGTGACCCGCAAGTGATGCGGCAACCCGTCGCCAGCAACCGGGCGCACGATGATCCCGCGCCGCAGCAGCTGTTCATTCACGGCCGCCGCATCGCCCACCCGAACCAGCACGAAGTTGGTATGACTGGGCACATAATCCAGGCTCAGACGGGCGAAGCCGTCCTGAAGCTGCGCTCTGCCCCGCCGGTTCAACGCATGCGTCTGAGCCAGAAAATCGGTGTCCTTCAGTGCTACGCGGGCGGCAAGCTGAGCCAGCACCCCGACGTTGAAGGGCTGGCGGACCCGGTTGAGCAGGTCCGTGAGCGCCGGCTGGGCCAGCGCATAGCCCACGCGCAGCCCCGCCAGGCCATAGGCCTTGGAGAAAGTACGCGTCACGATCAAGTTCGGAAATTCGCGCACCCATCCGGCATAATCGGCACGTTCCGCCGGATCCAGATATTCGTCATAGGCCACATCCAGCAGCACCGTGACGCGGTCGTCGTACCGATCCCGGACCTGGCCCAGAAACGCATGAACGTCAGCCGCCGGCAGATGAGTGCCCGTCGGATTATTGGGATTGGCGATGAACACCAGGCGGGTATCGTCGGCAATCGCATCCAGCATGGCCGACAGGTCATGGCCGTAATCCCGGGCGGGAACCATGATGTGCCGTGCCCCGCGCGCCTGCGTGCTGAGCTGGTAGACCACGAAGGCGTGCTCCGCGTACACCGCCGACAAGCCAGCATCCAGCAGGGCCAGCGAAGCCAGCTCCAGCAGATCGTTCGAGCCATTGCCCAGGGTGATCCAGTTCATCGGGACATCCTGAAACGCCGCCAGATCAGCCTTCAGATCGAAGCCATTGGCATCCGGATACCGCCCCGGCAGATCGGCAGCCGCCTGCGCCAGGGCTTCGCGCACTCGCCTCGAACACCCCAGCGGGTTCTCATTGGAAGCCAGCTTGATGATGCTGGCCGGGTCCAGCCCATATTCACGGGCAAGCTCCTCGATGGGCTTGCCAGCCTGATAGGGTGCGATGGCCCGGATGTGGGCAGGGGCGGATGATTGCGGCATGAATGGTCTCTTACTGCCTGGGGTAGGATCCCAGCACCTTGAAGAAGGCAACCTGCTGGCGCAATTCGGCCAGCGCCTGGCTGACTGACGCATCTTCGCGATGGCCCAGCAGATCCACATAGAAATAGTATTCCCACTGCCCGGTGCGGGCCGGCCGGGACTCAAAGCGTGTCATGGACACACCATGCGCCGAGAGCGGCGCGAGCATCTCGTAAACCGCCCCGGCGCGATTGGGCACGGCCAGAATCAGGCTGGTCTTGTCGTAGCCGGTGGGTCCCGCATCCTGAGGCCCCACAGCTAGGAACCGGGTCTGATTCTGCGGGTCGTCCTGAATGCCGCTGGCCACGGCGCTCAGGCCCCAGGCGGCCGCAGCCGCATCGCCCGCGATCGCTGCACAAGCGGGATCTTCGGAGGCCAGGCGCGCTGCCTCCGCATTGCTGGCGACCGGAACCCGCTCCAGGCGCGGATGATTGCGACTCAACCATGCCTGGCATTGCGCCAACGCCTGCGGATGCCCCAGGACCCTTGAAACGTCCTCGAGCCCACCGGTACGCGTCAGCAGATTATGGTGAATGCGGATCGTGCGCTCGCCCAGTACCTTGAGGGACGAATTCAACAGCAGATCCAGACTCCGGTTGACAGCGCCCTCGGTGGAGTTCTCCACCGGCACCATGCCCACACCGGCCTGGCCGGCCTCGACAGCACGAAAGACCTCGTCAAAGGACTCACAGCGCAGGCCGTTGATCGCATGACCAAAGTGCTCGAACGCGGCCTGCTCCGAAAACGAACCCTGCGGACCCAGGAAGGCGACCGTCAGAACGCTTTCCAGGCCCCGGCAGGTGGAGATGATCTGGCCCCAGATCGCCGCCACCGCAGATTCCGGGATCGGCCCATAATTGGCCCGCTGCAGGCGGCGAACAATCGCCGCCTCGCGATCGGGTTTGAGGATCGGTCCCTCGGTATCGAGCCGCTTCTTGATGTCGCCGACCTGCAGAGCCGCCTGTGCCCGCTGGTTGAGCAGCGTCAGAATCTGCTCGTCGAGCGTATCGATGCGTTCGCGCAGTGGCGCAAGCTGCGATTGCAGCGCTTCTTCAGCCATGGCGCGCCTCGAAGTCACGCATGAAATCGACCAGGGCCAGCACGCCTTCCAGAGGCATGGCGTTGTAGAGCGACGCCCGCATGCCGCCCACCGACTTATGGCCTTTGAGCGCCAGCAGACCGGCGGCCTCGGACTCAGCCAGGAAGCTTGCATTCAGGGACTCGTCGCGCAGCAGGAACGGCACGTTCATGCGCGAACGCCGCGCCGGATCGACCCGGTTCTCGTAAATATCAGAGCTGTCGATGTACCCGTACAGCGTCTGCGATTTGCGCTGGCTGGCGGCTGCCATCGCCGCGACCCCGCCATGTGCCAGCAGCCACTTGAACACCAGCCCGGCCATATAAATGGCATACGTCGGCGGCGTGTTGAACATGGACTGGGCCTTGGCCACGCTGGCGTAATCGAACACTGACGGGCAATGCGGCATCGCGTGGCCCAGCAGATCCTTGCGCACGAAGGCCAGGGTCACGCCGGCCGGGCCGGCATTTTTCTGGGCGCCGCCATAGACCACACCCAGCTGCGAAAAGTCGACGGGGCGCGTGAGGATATTGGACGACATGTCGGCCACGACCGGCACGTCGGGAGCGCCCAGCGCCGCCATGTCCGGCATGACAGTCTGTTCGATCCCGCCAATGGTTTCATTGGCGCACAAATGCAGATAAGCCGCGTCCGGCCGGACATGCCAGCGGGACGTTTCCGGCAACCAGCACCAGGGACCATATGACCGCCCGTCGATCTCGGCCGGCGCCTCAGCGGTGGCGGCGACCGCAATGTCGCCATAGCGCTGGGCCTCGGTCCATGACTTCCTGGCCCAGTGGCCGCTGAGCACATAATCGGCACGCCCGGATCCCGTACGATCGATCAGGTTCAGCGGCACGATGGCGTTCTGCGCCGATCCCCCGCCCTGCATGAACAGGACCTCGAAATCATCCGGGACGGCAAGCAGCGACCGCAGATCGGCTTCGGCCTCGTCGCGAATGCGGCCGAACTGCTTGCTGCGATGGCTCATTTCCATCACGGAGGTGCCGCTGCCATGCCAGTCGCACATCTCGGCGGCAGCCTGTTGCAGGACTTCCAGCGGCAAGGTCGACGGACCGGCCGCAAAATTCCAGGGGCGATTCATGAAGGATCCCTGTCCTCGGTTAAGCGTTGCTCGGTTAAGCGTTGGTATCCGGTGAGCCCGGGTCATCGTTCGGAAGCGGCGTGCCCCCCGCCCCTGAATCGTCCGCATCCGACGGCGAACCGGCCGGTGCGTCCTCGACATCGTCGGCATCACTCTCGACCACGCGGCGTACGCCCGAGAGCAGGCTGTCCTCGTCCACGTTGATGAGCGTGACACCCTGGGTGGCGCGGCCCATCTCGCGGATCTCGGAGACCCGAGTCCGCACCAGCACGCCCGATGTGGTAATCAGCATGATCTCGTCCTGGGGCTGAACCAGCACGGCCCCCACGACTTTGCCATTGCGCGCCGTGGTCTGGATCGCAATCATGCCCTTGGTGCCGCGCCCGTGGCGTGTGTACTCCACGATCGACGTGCGCTTGCCGAAGCCGTTCTCGGTCGCCGTCAGCACGCTCTGGGACTCGTCTTCGGCAACCAGCAGCGCAATCACGGACTGGCCGTCTTCCAGCGACATCCCACGCACGCCGCGCGCCGCGCGGCCCATCGGGCGCACGTCATTTTCGTCGAAACGCACTGCCTTGCCAGCATCGGAAAACAGCATCACGTCGTGCTGCCCGTCGGTGAGTTCAGCGCCGATCAGGAAGTCGCCGTCGTCCAGCCCGACTGCGATGATGCCGGCCTTGCGGGGATTAGAGAAGTCCGACAGCGGCGTCTTCTTCACCGTGCCGCGCGAGGTTGCCATGAATATATAGTGATCATCGGTAAAGGCCTTCACCGACAGCACCACGGTAATCGTTTCGCCATCGACCAGCGGGAACATGTTGACGATGGGTCGGCCGCGCGAGTTGCGCGACCCCTGGGGCACTTCCCAGACCTTGAGCCAGTACACCCGACCACGGTCCGAGAAGCACAACAGGTAGTCATGCGTATTGGCAATGAACAGCTGGTCAATCCAGTCGTCTTCCTTGGTGGCGGTTGCCTGCTTGCCGCGCCCACCGCGCTTCTGCGCCCGGTATTCCGACAGCGGCTGACTCTTGATGTAGCCAGTGCGCGAGAGCGTCACCACCATGTCCATGGGAGTGATCAGATCTTCAGTTTCGAGCTCGGTCGCGTTGAATTCGATTTCCGAGCGGCGAGGGTCACGCGCAGGATCGGAAAATTCGGCCCGCACCGCCTGCAATTCCTCGCCAATGATCATCGTGATACGATCCGGCCGCGCCAGAATGTCCAGCAGGTCAGCGATCGTATCCATCACATCCCGGTATTCGCTGACGATCTTGTCCTGCTCCAGCCCGGTCAGGCGTTGCAGGCGCATGTTGAGGATTTCCTGGGCCTGGACTTCAGACAACCGGTAGTGCCCTTCCGCCTGTAGGCCGAAGCGCGGATCCAGCCCGTCAGGCCGGTAGGCCTCGCGTCCACCAGACGCTACATTGGCATCGGCGCGCGCCAGCATCTCGCGCACCAGGGAAGAATCCCAGTCCCGCGCCATCAGTTCGTCGCGCGCCACGGGCGGTGTGGGAGCTGCCTTGATGATGGCGATGAAGTCATCGATGTTGGCGAGCGCGACCGCCAGACCTTCGAGCACGTGGCCGCGTTCGCGTGCCTTGCGCAACTGGAAGATGGTGCGGCGGGTGACGACCTCGCGGCGATGCTGCAGGAAGTATTCCACCATCTGCTTCAGATTGAGCAGGCGCGGTTGGCCGTTGACCAGCGCCACCATGTTCATGCCGAAGGTTTCCTGCAACTGGGTGTTCTTGTACAGATTGTTCAGGACGACTTCCGGGACCTCGCCACGCTTGAGTTCGATGACCAGACGCATGCCGTCCTTGTCGGACTCGTCGCGGATGTCGGAGATGCCGTCGATCTTCTTTTCGTTGACCAGTTCGGCGATGCGTTCCTGCAGGGATTTCTTGTTCACCTGATAGGGAATGGCGTCGACCACGATGGACTCGCGGTTGCCGTGCGGCAGATCCTCGAAGTGGACCTTCGCACGCATCACCACGCGCCCGCGCCCGGTGCGATAACCTTCGCGCACGCCCGTCATGCCATAAATGATCCCGCCCGTCGGAAAATCAGGGGCCGGAATGCGCTCGATCAGATCGTCCACCGTGCAATCGGGGTGGCGCAAACAATACAGGCAGCCCTCCACGACCTCGGACAGGTTGTGCGGCGGGATGTTCGTCGCCATGCCCACCGCGATCCCCGCGCTACCGTTGACCAGCAGGTTGGGCAGCCGCGAGGGCAGCAACAAGGGTTCCTGTTCGCTGCCATCGTAATTAGGCCCGAAGTCGACGGTTTCCTGGTCGATGTCGGCCAGCAGCTCGTGAGCGATCTTCGCCAAGCGCACTTCGGTATAGCGCATCGCCGCCGCATTGTCGCCGTCCACCGAGCCGAAATTGCCCTGTCCGTCGACCAGCATGTAGCGCAGCGAGAAATCCTGTGCCATGCGCACGATGGTGTCGTACACCGCCGTATCCCCGTGCGGGTGATACTTACCAATCACGTCCCCGACGATACGCGCGGACTTCTTATAAGCGCGGTTCCAGTCGTTGTTCAGTTCATGCATCGCAAACAGCACTCGCCGGTGAACCGGTTTCAGCCCGTCACGCACATCCGGCAAGGCACGCCCCACGATCACGCTCATGGCGTAATCCAGGTAACTGCGCCGCATCTCATCTTCCAGAGAAATGGGCAGGGTTTCTTTCGCAAAGGAATCCATATGGCGTATCCGCAAACCTTCAGGCATGTGTCGAAGCAGCCGTCTGCTCTCTTATAAAAGAGACGCACGACCAGCCGATGATTCTATCATTCTGCCGCAGCGACCAGCCGCGCATCGGCCTCAGCGGCGGAAACCGGCATGGTTGGCCGGCCGTTGCAAAAATCCCACAGCCGGCCGCCTCATCCGCAGGAAATCGCGACAACTGCGTATGCCAATGGATTTGTACTTAACCGCCCGGGGGAAAATGCCTTAAGATTTCGCCTAACACGCATGAAACCCAGCACAACTCTGAGTTTTCGATCTGGACATTGCTATACTGCAGTTGTTCTATCGGGATGCGGCGGGGGTTCGCTGCGGTCACTTTCAAGCATTACGCTCAAACGAGGAGAAACATGAACAAACCCTCCAAACTCGCCATCGGGCTCGCCATCGCTGCCATGGCAGCCGCCGGCACCGCTTCTGCTTCTGACAATTGGACCAACGTCGACGGCCACGTCTGGAAAAACAGCTACGGCGACTGCTGGCGCGATGCTAACTGGACCCCTGCCACGGCTGCCACCGAATGCGGCAAGCCCGTCGCCCAGGCCCCTGTCGTCGCCCCGACCGCCAGCAAGGTTGTCCTGAACGCCGATACGTTCTTCGACTTCGACAAATCCAACATCAAACCCGAAGGCAAGCAGGTCCTCGACCAGGTCGCCCAACAAGCCACCTCGATCAATCTGGAAACGGTCATCGCTACCGGCTACACCGATTCCATCGGCTCTGTTGCCTACAACCAAAAACTGTCCGAGCGTCGTGCCAACTCGGTCAAGAACTACCTGATCAGCAAGGGCGTCCCGGCTGACCACATCTACGCCGAAGGCAAGGGCAAGACCAACTTCGTCGCAACCAACAAGACCCGCGAAGGCCGCGCGAAGAATCGCCGCGTGGAAATCGAAATCGTCGGTACGCGCAAGTAATTACTCGCTGACCGCACCGCCATGCCCCGCGCATGGCGGATACAATAGGGTTCCGCATTTGCGGAGCCCTATTTTTTTGGAGTCTTCCTCCCCATGCCTGCGACTAACGCCAACCCGGCCGAACTCGACAAATTCAGCGCCCTGGCATCGGGCTGGTGGGACCCGCAGGGCGAACTGAAGACCCTGCACGACATCAACCCGCTGCGCCTGGACTGGATCCGTACCCAGGCAGGTCCGCTGGGAAACCAAAGGGTGCTGGACGTCGGCTGCGGGGGCGGGTTGCTCTCCGAGGCGATGGCATTGGAAGGCGCACAGGTCACCGGCATCGACCTGGCCGACGATTCCCTGCAGATCGCCCGCCTGCACGGCCACGAATCGGGCGTGCAAGTGCACTATGAATGCATCAGCGCGGAAGACTTCGCGGAGCAGAATCCGGGCCAGTTCGACCTGGTCACCTGCATGGAACTGCTGGAGCACGTCCCCGATCCCGCGTCGGTGGTCCGCGCCTGCGGCCAGCTCGTCCGGCCGGGCGGGCTGGTGTGCTTCTCGACGCTGAACCGCAACCCCAAATCCTTCCTGCTGGCAATCGTCGCTGCCGAATACGTGCTGCGCCTGCTGCCGCGCGGAACCCATCAATACGAACACTTCATCACCCCCAGCGAGCTCGCAGCGGCCGCCCGGGCCGCGGGGCTGGAAGTCGCCGCCCTGTCCGGGCTGGGGTACCAGCCGCTGACGCGTCACTACCATCTCACGGCCGACACAGGGGTGAACTACTTCCTCTCGGCACGCCGCCCGGACTGAACCATGCAGGCCCTCGTCCTTTTCGACTTCGATGGCACGCTGGCCGACACCGCCTTCGACCTGGCGGCGGCCGCCAACCAGCAACGCAACTACCGCGGCCTGCCGCCCCTGCCCTACGACACACTCCGTCCCCATGCCTCGCACGGCGCCAGGGGGCTGCTGAAGGCCGCGCTGAATCTCGACGCGGAAAGCGAGGCCTACGAAGCCGTCCGTCAGCAATTCCTGCACGATTACGCGCAGATCATGAACGAACACACGCGGCTGTTCCCCGGCATCCGTGACCTGCTCAGCCGGCTGCAGACCCAGGGCTTCACCTGGGGGATCGTGACCAACAAGACCGAGGTCCTGACCTGGCCCATGGTCCGGTACCTGGGTCTGCAGACACACTGCCGCGTCGTGGTCTGCGGCGACACCACCCCGCACATCAAGCCCCACCCCGCGCCACTGCTACATGCGGCCAGCCAGGCGGGCCTCCCGCCCGGACACAGCCTCTACATCGGCGACGACCTGCGCGACATCCAGGCGGGCAAAGCGGCCGGCATGGCCACGGTCGCTGCCGGCTACGGTTATTGTTCGATGGACGACCCCGCTAACTGGGGCGCCAATGCAGTCGCACACACCCCCGACGAGCTCTGGCCGCTCATCCGGCACTGGTCCGAAACGATCCAGGATCGTTCGGGCCAGCCGTCAGGCGGGACACCTGAAACCTGATACGAAGGAATCCCATGACTTCCCATGTCATCCGCATCGGCATCGCCGGTTACGGCAATCTGGGGCGAGGCGTGCTGGCTGCCATCGCACAACAGCCGGACATGCAGCTGGTCAGCGTTTTCACGCGCCGCGACCCCGCCACGGTCAAGCTGCCCAACCCCGCCGTGCCCGTCAAACGCCTGCAGGACGCACAGGCACATCGCCTGGACATCGACGTGATGATTCTGTGCGGTGGCTCCAAAGACGACCTGCCTGTCCAGGGCCCCGAGCTGGCGCAATGGTTCAATACTGTCGACAGCTTCGACACCCACCCGAAAATCCCCCAGTACTTTCAGAAGATCGATGACGCGGCCCGCGCTGGCGGCAATCTGAGCCTGATTTCGGTGGGCTGGGATCCGGGACTGTTCTCGGTGAACCGCGTCATGGCCGAAGCCATCTTGCCACAGGGCACGCCCTATACCTTCTGGGGCAAAGGCGTCAGCCAGGGCCATTCGGATGCCATCCGGCACGTAGCCGGCGTGCGCAACGGCGTGCAGTACACGGTCCCGATCCAGGCAGCGCTGGACCGGGTCCGCGTAGGCGAAAACCCCCAACTGAGCACGCGCGAAAAACACACCCGCGAATGTTTCGTCGTACTGGAATCCGGCGCCGATCCGAAGAGAGTCGAACACGACATCGCCACCATGCCGGATTACTTCGCGGACTACGACACCACCGTGCACTTCATTTCCGAGGCCGAACTCAAACGCGACCACACCGGCATGCCGCATGGCGGGTTCGCCATGCGCAGCGGCCAATCGGGCACGGGCGATCCACAAGTCGTGGAGTTCTCGCTGAAGCTCGCCAGCAACCCTGGTTTCACCGCCAACGTACTGGTGGCCTACGCGCGCGCAGCCTGGCGCATGAAGGCCATGGGACAGACGGGGGCCTGCACGGTGCTCGACGTGGCACCAGGCTGGCTGTCGCCCAAACCAGCCGAGACGCTGCGCAAGGAACTGCTCTGAGCGAACCGGCGCGCGCAGACGTCCACCTCGAGGACCTACGCAAAACCAGCAGCCCCCGGGCTGGGGCAACCGTGGTCCTGGATCGCTTCAACCTGACGATCCCGGCCGGGCAGATCGTCACGCTGCTGGGGCCGGCTGGTTGCGGCAAGACCACGCTGCTGCGCTGCATTGCCGGCCTGGACACGCCAGACTCCGGGACCATCCGGATCGGTGACCGAGTCCTCTGGTCAGACGGCCCGACAATCTCCGTACCTGCGGAAAAGCGCGAGCTGGGGCTGGTGATGTATCCCCCAATGCTCTGGCCACGCAAGTCCGTCCTGGAGAACATCGCCTTCGCCCTGCGTGTGCGCCACCTTCCAAAACCGGAGATCAACGCGCGCACCAGCCGGGTACTGGCGCTTGCCGGCCTGGAAAAATCAGCCGACAGCCTGGTCGGCAGCCTGGATACAGAATCACAGTGGTTCGTCGCACTCGCCCGGGCGCTCGTGAGCGAACCCCAGCTCGTGATTCTGGACGAACCCCTGGCGGACCTCTTTCACGAATCCCGCGAGGGACCGCGCCGGCGCCTGCGGCACTGCCTGAAGGAAGTTGGAGCAACCGCCCTCGTGGCAACCCGCAGCCGCACGGATGCGCTGGCGCAATCGGACATTCTGGCCGTCATGCGCGGCGGACGCGTCATCGAAATGGGCACACCCCAAGCCCTCTACTTCAACGCCACCAAGCCACTGGTCGCCGGCTATCTGGGCCACGCCAACCTGTTCGAGGCCACCGTGCGCGGCGTCGAGCAGGATTTCCTGTTGGCGCGCACCCCACTCGGCACCCTGCACTGTCAACGGCGCGACCTGAGCGAGGGCGCGCCCGGGGCGGTGAGCATCCAGCCTGAATTCATTCGGGTCAGCCGGCCCGGCTCGGGGCCCAGCTTCAACGTGATCGAAGGCCAGGTCCAGGCGCTGGAATTCGCGGGCGAATTCTATGACGCGGACATTGTCGTGAACAACCGGGTGATCCGCACGCGGGCTGAGCCGGATCTGCAACTCACCGTCGGGGACGCCGTCGAAGTCTGGCTGGATCCCGCACGCTGCCGATTCCTGGACGCCTGAACACACCACTTCCACACGGGTGTGGCGGTCCATGCGAAACGGTGTACCGTGACAATCACGTTCTCGACCGGACCACCGCCATGACACAACCAGCCCCCCCTTCCCACCAGCCCACCTTCCATGCACCGTCGGTCGTCGCCTTCTGGCGCGATGCCGGACCCGGACGCTGGTTCACCAAGGACCCCGACTTCGACATCGAATTTCGGACCCGCTTCCGGGACGCGCACTTTGCCGCAGCCCGCCAGGAACTCGAGGGCTGGCTCGACCAGCCGGTGTCGGCGCTGGCGCTGATCCTGCTGCTGGACCAGTACCCAAGAAACTCGTTTCGCAACACAGGACACATGTTTGCGACCGACGGTCTGGCCCTGCACTACGCCCGGCTGAGCCTGCATCACCTGGCCGCCATCGAACCGGAACTGCGCAACTTCATCTGTCTGCCCTTCATGCACACGGAAAGCCTGCCGGTGCAGGAAGAATCGGTCATGCTTTACCAGGCGCACGTTCCCGACTCACTGTACTGGGCCGTCGTGCACCGCGACATCATTGCGCAATTTGGCCGCTTCCCCCACCGCAACCACCTGCTGGGCCGCCAGACCACCCCCCAGGAACAGGCGTTTCTGGACAGCGGGGGATTCGCCGGCTAGTTTCGATACCCACCCCGACACACCCCTGGCAGCGGCAGGGTTCTGCGGCCGCGCAAGCGCCGCAGGGCTATGATGGAACCATCTCACCCCACTACTCTCAGGAGGTTTTCCATGGATTCACCGATGTACCCCCGTGCCTCTGGGGACCTTGCCAAACGCCGCGCGGAACTGGCACCCGAACCGCTGGCTGCCTTCAAGGCATTCAGCAAGGCGGTGTTCGCGCCCGGCGCGCTGGATGCCAAGACCAAGCAGCTGATTGCCGTCGCCGTGGCTCACGTCACCCAATGTCCCTATTGCATCAAGGGGCACACGGCAGGTGCGGCGCACGCGGGCGCCACGGACGCCGAAATCATGGAAGCCATCTGGGTGGCGGCAGAGATGAGAGCGGGCGGCGCCTATGCCCATTCGAATCTCGCCCTGCAGGTCCTGAACGACCTGCACGACGCGAAATAGCCTTTGCCGTCAACGCTCAACGGCATACGGGGCCGCGTACGGCCGGCGAGGGACCGCACCCTCAGTGCAGGGTGCGGGAGCCCGGCGGGTTCTTGCTGTCGGGATCGACGGCGCTGTACTCATCCACACGCGCATCGGGGGCGCCCATTGCCGCCTCCCAGCTCCGCAGCGGGACACAAGTCTGCAGCCTGACGATGGCCTGCTGGATCAACGCCGCGTGCAGATGGTGCCCGACGCCGGAGGCGATGTCCAGGGTGACGTCCGCATTCAGATCGGCAAATCGCGCATGCACCTGGCGCGCCTGATCCGCCGGAGCGACCGGGTCCTGCGCCCCATGCAGCAAGTGCAGGGTGGTCGCCGGAGGCGCCGATTCCGGCAGGGTCGCAAAGCGCGTGGAAAACAGTAGCGCCCGGCCGGCCAGCCCTGGTATCGAGCAGGCTTCCAGCGCCACGGCAGCACCCTCGGAAAACCCCACGATGGCCGTCTGCTCGCCGCGCAACCCATACTGGCGCTGCCAGGCACGGATTTCGCCCGCCAGCGACGCCGCTGCGTCTGCGACGAGCTGGACATAGCTTTCGGCATCCGGGGCAGCCTGTGCGATCCAGCGTCGTTCCTCCTGGTCCCCGAAGGGCGCATAGGGCTGGATGATCACGGCGGAACTGAAGGCCTGCCGGATGGCCGCCACCACGTTCAGCAGTTGCGCCGGGTCCGCGGATTCGCCATGCAGGAGCACGAACAACTGCGCCGCCGGTGGGACGGCGGGCAGGATCAGCAAAGGTTCCGGTCTCATGGTCACCATCCGTGAGTCATTTTCGTGCAGTTTAACTGCGGATCGAACCGGCCGCCTCAGGGCGTGGCAACCGCCGGCCCAGTGCTACCCCCGGCATGCAGCGCCAGGATATCGCGTACTGCGCGGTTGGCGGGCGTTGCCACGCCAGCCTGCGCGCCCAGCGCCACCACTGCGCCACTGAGCCACATGACTTCCAGCGGCTTGCCCTGTTCCAGGTCGTGGTACATCGAAGCTGTCATGGTCGGGGGAAATTTCTTCGTGAATTCCAGCCGGCTCTGGGCATAATCGTCAGGCAGCGCAACCCCGAGCGCTCGGCCGACCGCCGCGGTTTCCTGCATCAGATCCAACAGGAACTGGCGAGTCAGCGGATTGTCGCGAATGGGTCCGACGGGCTTGCGCATCGCCGTCGTCGCTGCAGACAACCCCACCAGAAGCACGAACTTTTCCCATATCCGCCGGCGGATGTCCTCTGCCAGCTCCGCATCGAACCCCGCTCTCTGGCAAGCTTCCAGAAAAACCAGCGCACGCGGCGAACGGCTGCCATCGAATTCACCAAAAACCAGCCTGCCCATGCCGCCCACATGGCGAACGACGCCGGGTCGATCGATGAACGCGGAGATGTAGGCGACCCCGCCCATCACAGCCTTCTCGCCGAACACCTGACGCAGAAGATCGTCCTTCTGGACGCCATTCTGGAGCGAGATGATGGCCGTCTCCGGTCCGAAGAGCGGACGCAGCATACGGGCGGCCGCCTCGGAATCTGGCAGCTTCACCGCGAAGAGCACCAGGTCCACCGGGCCTGCCTCGGCCGGATCGCTCGTCGCACGTACCGTCGCCAGATGGACGTTTTCCCCCTGGGTGTTTTCGATCAGCAGGCCGTGCTGTCGCAGGGCCGCCAGATGCGCCCCGCGCGCAATGAACACAACATCCGTACCCGACTGGGCCAACAGGGCTCCAAAGTAGCCGCCAACCCCGCCGGCTCCTACGACTGCGATTTTCATGGACGAGCTCCAAAAAGAATTACGGCCATCATAGGACAACCCGGGTTGGACGCGTACGGCAAAAGCAACGATCCCCTGCGGCTGACCGCGCACGGGACAAACTTTCACATGGTCGTGATCTTGACATCACTGATTCCTGAGCTATAGTAGTCGCAACAACAACTACTACCAGCCACATGGATACCATCACGGCACTGCAGCAGCTGGGCTTCTCCGAATACGAGGCACGCGCCTATGGGGCGCTGGTCGGCGCCGGCGAACTCAACGGCTATGGCTTGGCCAAGAAATCCGGGATCCCGCGCGCCAATGTCTACGCGGTGGCAGAAAAGCTGCTGGCGCGCGGTGCGCTGCTGCGGGTAGAGCACGAAAGCGGCCAACGATATGTAGCCGTGGCGCCTGAGCAACTCCTGCGCAAGCTCGCCACCGAACACAAACAGGCACTGGATGCAGCCCAACACACGCTGACGCAGGGCCTGACCAGACACGAGCCCGCCCCGGTCTTCAACCTGCGCGGTAATGAGCTTCTGGCGAAGGCAGCGGACATCATCGACGACTGTCATGATTCTCTGCTGGTCGCGATCCAGCCAGCCGACGCCTCCGCGTTGGCACAGGCCATGCACCGCGCCAGCGACCGCAACGTACGCATCACGACACTGTGCCTGCAGGCCTGCGAAGGCGTATGCGGCGGCTGCCAGGGCTCCGTCCACCGCTATGCCTTGGCACGAGGCGGCAGCTTGCGCTGGCTGGTGCTGGTCGCCGACCAGCAGATTGCACTCGTGGGCCAGGTGGGCGACAACAGCGCCGAGGGCATGACGACCCGCCAGCAACTGGTCGTGGAACTGGCGGCAGACTTCATCCGCCAGAACCTCGGGCTGGCCGCGATCTGCCAGAGCCTGGGCCAACGCCTCAAAGAATTGCTGCCGCCACAGGTGCTGGCGCAATTGAACGATTTATACCCAGACGGGGGGTTCCCCGCCTATTTACAAGCCTTGGGGCGCCGGGCGGCCTGAAGCCGCCGACACACAAGGTCCCCCTCCTCAAAGGAACGCAAGATGAAGATCTCCCACAAATTCACGACCGCGCCAGTCGTACTCGCTGCGGCACTGGGTCTGGCCCTGGGCGGCGCCACGCTGACCGCCGACGCAGCACCGACTCAGACCCAGACCGCATCCCACGCCATGAACTGGTTCGGCGGCCCAGCCTATGACGGCGCACCCGCACTGGAAGCAACCGCAGCACTGGTGAAGGCTGGCGGCGGCGCCCAACACTTCACCTTCGACAAGGCACTGGTGTCCATGCTGGGCGAAAAGACGGTCAATGCTGAAGTCGCCAAGCTAAACAAGCAATATGGCGAGAAGAACGTCAAGAACTTCATCGGCGGCATGACCTTCGCCATCAACGATGGGCTGAAGCGCGCCACCGAAGCCGGCGTCAAACTGCCGGCGGCCCCCGCCGACCTCACGGGCACGAAGCTCGCCAAGACGCTGGTCACGGCCGGCACGGCGCCTGACGGCGCCTTCTGGGCCGGGTACCTGTTCGACAAGGCCATCTCGCACAAGCTGCACAACCAGGTGATGGCCGACATCGACGTCAAGTTCGGCCATGGGGCCGATGAAAACACGCACAAGATCCTGAACCAGGCCATGCACGACGTCGCGCAGGCTCTGGGCGACAAGAACGTGAAGCTGGCGTCCTTGCACTGATTGATGCCACGGCGGCAACAGCGAGCCAGGCTCGCCCCGCGCCGCCAATGACCGACATCACACTGGCTGACCGCACCACGCGGCCAGCCAGTTTCGCATCTGGATCAGGCGGCCTCGCGCGGCGCCGCCGCCGCACGGCGGCGCGCCAACAGACGACCTGCCGCGATAACCAGGACGGCCCCCACAATCTCGGCACCGATCTTCAGGCCGGGCGGCGTACCCACAGTGTCGATGAACACCTGGTCCGTCACGAGCATGCCGCCCGCAATCCACCCCAACAGCCCGGCACCTGCCGTGACCACCATCGGGAACCGATCGATCAGCCGCAGTACCAGTGTGCTGCCCCAGACGATGATGGGCACGCTCAGGACCAGGCCAAACGCCACCAGACCCATCTGGTGCGCGTCATGGGCATTCTGGGCCGCCCCGGCAATGGCCACTACATTGTCCAGACTCATGACGAGATCGGCGACGATGATGGTGCGAATGGCCGACAGCACCGTCGCGCTGGCATGCACATTGCCCTGAGTGTGATCATCCGGCAGCAGCAGCCGGACGCCGATCCAGAGCAGCAACAGGGCCCCCACGACCTTCAGGAAGGGGATCGCCAGCAGAGTCAGTGCGAAAGCGATCAAGACAATGCGCAAGGCAATGGCGCCCACCGTACCCCACAGGATTCCCTGCAGCCGCTGCCGGTGCTCCAGCTTGCGGCAGGCCAGTGCAATCACGACCGCGTTGTCCCCTCCGAGCAGGACGTCGATCAACACGATCTGAAAAACGGCGCCCCAGTGCAGGGTGTATAGAAATTCAAGCATCAGTGCTCCTGTTGTCGAAATTGAGTGCTTCGACCCGAGCCAGTCCGCCCTACTGGGCAGTGTGGCGACAGCAGACGCCATCGCCAGACACAAAAATGACCTGGGCCCCTTCGGGGTTCAGGTCATTTCCGGAGAGGAGACGCACCTTGCCACGAAGGCAAGGTCTTGCTCGCAACCTGAGTTGCCCGCGCACCGAGTGCCTGTGAAGGCACTGTCTTGACGATGCAACGGAAAGTGAGCTACTCCCCTTGATTCAGCTAATTATAAGCGAAGAACGGTCCAAAGGGGCCGTACCGGTTCAAACCGGTACGTTCCCTATTCGCCGCGGCGCCTGTCGTTGCCACGCTCCTGGCCACCGCCCCGGCGATCGGTCGGCTCCTGCACACGTGGTGCCGGGCGCGACTCAACTCGGGGAGCAGCCTCCGGACGAGGGGCCGGACGCTGCTCGAACCGGGGTGGTTGTGGCGCTTCAGGACGCGACGGGCGTTGCTCGAACCGCTGCGGTTGTGGCGCTTCAGGACGCGACGGACGCTGCTCGAACCGCTGTGGCTGCGGCGCTTCAGGACGCGACGGACGCTGTTCGAACCGCTGTGGCTGCGGCGCTTCAGGACGTGATGGACGCTGCTCGAACTGTGGCGACGAAGGCTGCTGAACACCATGGCGGTTCATGGGTTGCTCCACACGCGGCGCCGACTGAGGCGTCACCGGGCGTTCCGCCGGGCCGCGCGGCGGCATGGCTGCATCCTGTGCACCACCCCGCTCGAAACGAGGGGCCCCCGGGGCCGAAGGCTGCATGCCCGGCCGCTGCGTCTCTGGCCGCTGTATCTCCGGCCGATTCCGGCCCTGCGGCCTTTCGGTGGCCTGCGGGTCTGCCCCTGGCTGCCGGCCGCGGGACTCCGCGCCGGATCCCTGGGTCTGCGTCACACCAGGTTGCGGCCCATGGTTACTTGGCGATGCGGGCTGCAGTGGGCGGTCCCCAGAGAACCGGCTGCGGTTGGTGTCATAGCGCTGCGCCGGGTTGCGCATGGCCGCGTCCCGATGGTTGACCTGCTCCTGCGTGGCCTCGAACCGGCGCTGATTGGCAAACGCCCGCTGTTGCGCGCTGGGTTGGGCCTCAATCCCGCCCCGCCCACCGTTGTAGCTCACACGGTTGACGGTCACGTTGCGAATGACGGTCCTGTCGATGTAGGTATTGTGGATGTTGGTCACATCCACATGGCTCACGGCGGTGTTGTAGTAGAAGCGGTTGTTCATCCAATAGCCGCCGCCGTAGCCCACGCCGAAATAGCCGTAACCGTAGTTGATCCCGCCATAGAAGCCAACCTCGGGGCCCCAATAGCCAGGATGCCAGCGGTAGAAACCATCGAACCACCCCCACCAGCCGGGCGTCCAAAGCAGCCCGACCGTCGGCGGCAACACCCAAGCGCCGTCGACCCAGTAGAAGTAGCCAGCTGGAGACCAGGCCCAATAGCCGGGCGTCCAGATATACCCCTGGCCGGGAGCCAACGGCTGATCATAGACAGGCAACATCGGTGGCTCGGTGCTGATCGCAACTCCAGCGCTGAAATCGTTGCCGCTCACACCCACGCCCACGCTGACAGCTGCAGTTGCCACCGGTGAAACTGCCAGAGCCGGCAGCCCCATCAAGCCGGCCAGAAACACAGTCGACGCAATCCGCTTCATGATCCTATCTCCAGCCCGCCGATTGGCTGAGCTCGAGGACATTGTAACGACGCCACCACCACACAACTCGGCCCAATCTGTACCGAATTCGTCACTTCTACTACCAAACCTGGCACAAACTGCTTTTGGAATCCACAATCTCCACAGTGCTGCCAGAAGTCTCCATCACCCCGCAAATGCGGACAAAATGTGGAGCGTCCCCAGCCGACAGCATCATCCGGAAATCTTGGTCTGGGTCCCCTCGACGATCTTGAAGGCAGTACTCACCATCTTTGACAAATCACCCATGTCGGCCGGCACGATCATGACGTTCGACGCCTTGGCAATGCCGCCCCAGCGCGCGACGAAGTCCTGCGCGACCTGCATCCTCATGGCATCCAGGCCGCCCTTTTGCTGCAACGACTCGCCAACGGTCATGAGCGCCTTGGCGGTGGCCTCGGCGACCGTGAGGATAGCCTGTGCCTCACCTTCAGCACGCAATACCTGAGCCTGACGTTCACCCTCTGCCAGGTTGATGTGTTTCTGCCGGTCCCCCTCTGACACATTGATCGCCTGCTGCTTGTCGCCCTCTGATTTCGCGATGACGGCCCGCTTTTCCCGCTCGGCCGTGATCTGCAATTCCATTGCGCGCACCACCTCTTGGGGCGGTTCGATATTGCGGATCTCATAGCGCAGGACCTTGACCCCCCAATTGACCGCCGCGTGATCCAGCTCGCTCACGATGGAAGCATTCAGCTCGCTTCGAGACGACAGGACCTCGTCCAGCTGCTTCTTGCCTACATCGGAGCGCATCACCGTCTGGGCGAGCTGCTCGACCGCCACCAGCGGATTGGAGGTCCCATAGGCTGCGGCCTTTGGATCCGTGATCTGCACATACAGCACGCCGTCGATCGAGATCTGCGTGTTGTCCTTGGTGATGCAGACCTGCTCGGCCACATCGATCGGCGTCTCGCGCAGGTCAAAACGGTAAGCGACCGTATCGATGACGGGGATGATCAGGTTGAGCCCCGGCTCAAGCGTCTTCTGGTAGCGTCCTAGACGTTCGACGATCCACGCGTGCTGCTGCGGCACGACACGCAGCCCCCGGCTCAACAGTACAAAGGCGAGGACGACGAGAACAACCACGATAACGAAGCTGATGTCCATGTTCGGAAAACTCCTTTCGTTTTTCTGACTTGAGCACTGATGAATCGAGCACTACCGAACGGCTGGCGGCCCGATGAGCAACAGGTTGCCCTCGCGCCGCACGATCACATAGTGTTCACCAACTTCCGGAATTCCCTGCTCCGCCGATTCCAGCCTGGCGTTCCAGGTCGTTCCGCGATAACTGACCCGCAGCACGCCGCTCGCCGAGTCCACCACCGTCACCGGGCGCCCGATATCGTCATTCATGAGGTCGTCGGCGGCACGATTCCTCAGCTTGCCCCGCCACCAGTGTGCGACGGGCAAGCCCAGAGCGATCACAACGGCCAACGCCGCCAGGTCCGTCGTGAAGCTCGCGCCCGCCAGCGCGAGGCCCCCGGCCGCAAACAGCCCGGCGGCCACTGCAAGAAAATAGACAGTGAGAGAGTGGATCTCGGCCAGCACAGCCAAGCCGCCGGCGACCAGGAAGATCGCCCCGACGGCCTCATTTGAATCCATGAATGACATCCCCCGCTCCTTTCGCAAACGGCAGCCAGCCCCCACAACGATCCCGGAACATTACGTTGCGCCTGTGAGGCGCGCCGCGTGCGATTAAAGTATATGAGAAACGACCCTACACCTGATGCACAGGAATGAGGACCTATCGCAGATTGAGGATGGAGCATCAAATGGATCGCCTGAAAGCATGGGCGCAAGCCCTGAAACGCGACGTGATGACGCTGTGGTTCGTGCTGAAGCACCCCGACACTCCATGGTACGCACGCGCCCTGGCGGCCATCATCACGGCCTACGCGCTCAGCCCCATCGATTTGATTCCAGACTTCATTCCGGTGATCGGCTACCTGGACGACCTGATCATCGTTCCCGCAGGCGTCTGGCTGTTGCTGCGGATCGTTCCCGCGCAAGTACTCGCCGACAGCAGGGCCCAGTCGGAGCAATGGTTTCGCGACCAGAAGGAAAAGCCGCGAAGCTCGATCGGCCTGGCCATCATCCTTGCGCTATGGGGCGTCGCCGCCTGGGCAGCATACAGGGCGATTGCCGACTGACGCTGGCTTTTACAAGGCCGACAACGTCGAAGATAGCCGAGTAGTGAAAGCACGGATCGAAGTATCCTTCGGCGACCGTGGCCAAGACGCCGGTCTACCCGTATTGTTTATGATGTAGAGCCGTATTTTCAGTTGTAGCCTTTGTGACGGCTTCGTTGCCACCTTTCCGGATAAGAAGACAAGCAAAGAGCCGCTCATGTCCTTCCTGCCCGAGATTCTCGTTTTCCTCATTGCCGCCTGCGTGGCGGTACCGCTATCGCGCAAATCGGGGTTCGGTTCCGTCCTGGGCTATCTGATCGCCGGCGTTCTGATCGGGCCATGGGGATTGCAGCTCATCACTGGCGTGCACGCACTGCTGAGCCTCTCGCAAATCGGCGTCGTGCTCATGATGTTCATCATCGGGCTGGAGCTGCAGCCGTCCCGGTTGTGGGCGCTGCGGCGCACCGTCTTTGGCATCGGGGCGCTGCAGGTGGCGGCCACGACCGCCCTGTTGCTGCTGGCCGCGCGTGCGCTGGGCGTGGCCTGGGTGCCCGCGCTGATTGTCGGGTTCGGGCTCTCGCTCTCTTCCACAGCCTTCGTCCTGCAGATGCTGGCCGAAAAAAAGCAGCTCACCACCCATCATGGCCGCGCGGCATTCGGCACGCTGCTGTTTCAGGATATCGCGGCCATACCGGTGCTCGCAGTGCTCAAAGTCTTCACGGGCATAGCGGGTGGCGAGTCAGGTGCCGGCCTCGCGCCGACGCTGGTGGTCGTCGCGATCGTCGTGGCCTTGCTGTTTCTGGGGGGCCGATACGCACTGCGCTGGATGTTCGGTTTCATCATGCGCTTTGGCACGCCGGAGATCTTCACCGCCCTGGCGCTGCTGATCGTCATCGGCGCGAGCCTGGCCGCCGAACGCATGGGTCTTTCCATGGGGCTAGGGGCATTCGTTGCCGGCATGCTGCTGGCCGATTCAAAGTACCGGCACGAGTTCGAAGCAGACATCGAGCCATTCAAGGGGCTGCTTCTGGGTCTGTTCTTCGTGGCTGTGGGCATGTCGGTGAATCTGGGTCTGCTCGCCGCCATTCCACTGCAGGTGCTGGGCGTCACGGCAGGTTTCCTGGCGGTGAAGGCGCTGGTGCTCTATGGCGTGGCGCGTGCCTTCGGGCTGCCGGCTCCGGCGCCACGCCACTTCGCCGTCGTGCTGGCGTTGGGCGGTGAATTCGCCTTCGTGATTTTCGCCACTGCGGCGGCATACCACGTGTTTCCGCAGCGAACGGCAGACCTGCTCAATCTGGCCGTGACGCTCTCCATGGTAGCGACGCCATTCATCGTGATGTTCAACGACCGGGTCCTGACCGTCCGCGCTCAGCGTCGGGCGGCGCCGGAATTCGACACCATCACTGACAAGGGGACAGAGGTCGTCATCGCAGGGTTCGGCCGATTCGGTCAGATCGTCGGGCGTGTGCTGCGAATGCAGGATATTCCGTTCACGGCGCTGGACGCGGATCTGGACGAAGTCAACGCGATTCGCCGTTTCGGGAACAAGGTCTACTTCGGCGATGCATCACGGCTCGATCTGCTGCGCGCCGCACACCTGGCCAACGCGAAGATCTTCGTACTGGCGATCGATGACGTGCAGGACTCGGTTCACGTGGCGACGCTCGTGCATAATCACTTTCCGGGCGTGCAGATCTACGCGCGCGCCCGCAACCGGCATCATGACCACCTGCTGCGCGAACTGGGCGTGAAGTTCAGCGTGCGGGAAACGCTGTATTCAAGCCTGGAACTCACCAAGAGCGTGATGGAAGGACTGGGCCTGGCCGCGCACGAGACACGCGACGCACTCGAACGATTTCGACGCTACGACCAGGAGCTGCTGGATCGCCAGTACGCGGTTTTCCACGACGAGAAGCAACTGCAGCAGACCACGCGCGAAGTCGCCCAGGAGCTCGAGCATCTACTGTCCGAGGACACGCGAAAGGGGCGTTGAGCCCAAAGGCCTTCGGATGATTTCCGGGATCGGCACCGGGGGCGCCTTCTTGAGCGGGTTTATGCTGGGAAAAGACAGATTCCTGCGCATCCAAAAATGAGTCTCACTCCTCATATGAGTTCCAACACATCGAGTTCCACCACCCACTATGCGGTGATCGCGGGCGTCAGCGTCGGCCACATGCTGAACGACATCATGCAATCGCTGATCGTCACCGTCTACCCGCTGCTCAGCGCGCAGTTTCACCTGAGCTACGTGCAGATCGGACTCATCACGCTGACATTCCAGCTGACGGCATCACTGCTGCAGCCCCTCGTGGGCGCGGTGACGGACCGATATCCGTTGCCATACGCGACCCTGGTGGGCATGTGCTTCACGCTGACAGGCGTCATCCTTCTGTCGGTGGCCCCTTCCTATCCCATACTGCTGGCCGCCGTGGCGCTGATCGGCTGCGGCTCTTCCATCTTCCACCCACAGTCGGCGCAGGTCGCCCGCACGGCCGCCGGTGGGCGCTACGGCCTGGCCCAGTCGCTCTTTCAGATCGGCGGCAATACGGGGCAAGCGCTGGGCCCGATCGTGGCGGGTGCCCTGGTGCTGCAATACGGTCTGCAGGGGCGCGCGCGCATTGCCTGGTTCACGCTCGCGGCCCTGATCGGGATTGTGATTCTGCTGCAGGTCAGCCGCTGGTACGCACACCACCTTGACCTACGCAAATCCAAGCGGCAAGCCGGTGCACGCCGCTACCCCAAGCCGGTCGTGCGGCGGACGATCGGTGTGCTGTTCATCCTGATGGTGTCCAAATTCTTCTACCTCGCCAGCATCAACAGCTACTACGAGTTCTTTCTCATCCACCGCTTCGGGCTGTCCGACCACAATGCCGCGTATCTGCTGGGGGTGTTTCTTCTGGCGGTCGCCGGCGGTACGCTGATCGGCGGTCCGCTGGGCGACCGTGTCGGCCGCAAGTGGGTCATCTGGTTCTCGATCCTCGGCTGCGCACCCTTCACGCTGATGCTGCCCTATGTGGGGCTGGGCTGGACCGTCGCGCTCAGCATCATTATCGGCCTGGTGCTGGCGTCGGCGTACCCGGCCATCATCGTCTACGCACAGGACATGCTCACACACCGCATTGGCATGATCTCGGGGCTCTTCTACGGATTCAGCTTCGGTCTCGGTGGGCTGGGCGCCGCCTTGTTCGGCGCGGTGGCCGATCGTTACGGCATTGATTTCGTCTATCAAATCAGCTCGTTTCTGCCACTGATCGGACTGCTGGCGATGTTCCTGCCAGACGTGCGCCCGCCCACCAGTGAGGACGCCGATGCGGGCGCGGAAAGGGGTGCGGGCGCAGCCAGCACCGTGCCGCTGGTGAACCCATCGGCGCACGCCTAGCAACATTTCTGTACCAAGGGTACGATCTCGATGACCCCGCGCGCGGATTACGGTACCGAAAATGAACTTACGGCAGATCGAGGTGTTCAGGGCCATCATGATAACGGGCTCGGTCAGTGATGCCGCCCGCCTGCTGCACGTATCGGTTCCGGCGGTGAGCCGGGTCCTATCCCACGCTGAAAGCCAGCTGGACTTCCCTCTCTTTGAAAGAATCAAGGGGCGGTTGCATCCCACCGAAGAAGCCCGGCATCTTTACCAGGAAATCGAACAGGTCTACCGAGGCGTGCAACGCATCGACCGCCTGACGCACGAGCTGGCAGAACGACGCCACGGAATGCTGAGCATCGTCACCAGCCCCAGCATCGGGCATATTCTGATTCCGCTCGCACTTGCCAGGTTCCACCAGAAACACCCCGAAGTCCGCATACACTTCCGGTACCTGAGCTACCAGCTACTCAAAGAATACCTGCTCAGCCGCCAATCGGAGATAGGCGTATCGATCCTGCCGGTGGATCACCCCAATCTGACCGCGGCGCCCATCGCCAAGGGCCGGCTTCTATGCATCTGTCCGCCGCATCATCCGCTGTCGTCACGAGAATCCATCACTCCCCGGGACCTGGGGCCATACCCGCTCATCACGTACCCGCCCGACACTCCTTTTGGGGCGCGCATCGAACAGCTGTTCATTAAGTCGCAAGAAACCTTGCAGGTGGCCATGGAAGTCGGGTCGCCGCAAAACGCCTGCTCACTGGTCGACGCAGGCGCGGGCATCGCGCTGGTGGATGAGTTTTCGCTGCAGGCCTGGCCGAAGGCTAGCTTCGTCGTCGCACCAGTGTCCAACGCACCAGCCATCATCGCCGATCTCGTCTACCTGAGGACGGAACCGTTGTCTTCTATGGCGACGTCCTTTGTCAAGGAACTCAACAACGTGCTGGCCGAGCGAGGCCTTGCTCCTCCTGCCGACACTTGAGAGGCCTCGACTGTGGAAGACTGCCAGCGGCAGACCACCAAGCACGCTCAGATGAGGCCTACCACTGTGTTGCTGGGGAACGCGCTCATGCCTGGCTCGGCTCCGACCCATCCCCGGGGACTATGCCAGGTGGCAGGGACTTCACGTGATCGGCAATCTGGCCGGGCGTCGCCATCCAGATCTCGCCTCGATGCTGGGCAATGTGGTCCATGACCTTGCGGAATTGCCGCAAGCGATAAGGCTGTCCCAGGACGAAACTGTGGAGGACGATGCTCATGACGAGCGGCCGAGTTCGCGATTCTTCGAGCATCTCGTCAAACTGGTCGATCAGGTTGTCGCAGAACATCTGGGACGGCGTGCGCCGCGACACGCACTCGATGGAATCGTTCAGATCATGCGAGTATGGGATGGATAAGATACGACCATGCTTGGTAGTGAACCATATCGGCTGATCATCGATCGGCCAGTCCATCATGTATTCGTATCCATTCTCCTTGAGCAGTTCCAGCGACCGGCTCGTCTGGCATATGTACGGCGCCAGCCACCCCTTGGGGGACACCCCTTCGTGACTGCGCAGGGTCTCGGTCACCTCCGCGATGCATGCGATCTCTTCCTCTTCAGACATGTCGATCTGCCGTTCGGAGTCGGTGCGGCCATGCCCCACGATTTCGTGTCCTTTTTCGGAGAAACGCTCGATCAGCCCGGGGCAGTAGGCATACACATCGGAATTCACGAGCAGCCCGTATTTGAAGCCATAGGCATCGGCCAGGTCAAGCAGCCTCATCGCACCCACCCGGTTCCCATAGTCGCGCCAGCCGAAGCTCCGGATGTTGGGGTGAGGCTGAGAGACTGCGTAGTCATTGCCCAAACCCGCTCCAAAACGGAAATGCTCGATATTCAAGCTGAGATGTAGGGCGAGACGCTTGCCCTGCGGCCACTCATAAACCGGCCGATCACTGATGGCGGAATATTGATAGCGCCTGTGAGTATCCACCCGGGTCTTCTGATTCGCAGTCATGATCCTCATCATCCATGAAAAATTGTTTTCGGGAATTCACTCCCCCGACACAAACAACTCGGCGGGCGAAAGCCCGGCTGATAACCCGAATATCAGCCGCAGCCGGGCCTTGACCGCCGACAGGCTGCCGGCGGACACCAGGCCCGACGCCAACAAATGTATTTCTCCGCCTACTCCCCCGTAGGTTGCCCGAAGGACCTGCGCGCTGGCGCAACGACTGGCCAATACCACGGCCACCCCCCCTGTCGCCGCCTCTACGAGCGCCTCCGCCAGGGGCGGCGAAACGTGCCCTCCGCCAGCTCCCGCAATGACGAGGCCGTCGACCCGATCCTTGATCGCATTGACCACGAAGCCATCGGACCCGGCCGCGAACCAGAGCAGCTCGACCCGCTTGCAGGGGGCTACGGGACTGGGCAAACGATCCGAAAGCAGCGGACCGAAGAAGGGCACCGCCCTGCCCTCTATAACCATCCCGACGGGGCCGGCCGGAGGCGAGCCGAACGCAGCCACTCGGGTGCTGTGAACCTTAGCCACCCAGCGGGCAAGGTGAATTTCATCCTGATGGACGACGACCGGCCCGTAAGCCGAGAACCGGGGCGTCGCGGCAACTGCGACGGCAGCCGCCAGGTTGGCGGGGCCATCCTCACCTGGAGAACCAGGCACCCGCATCGCACCGGTCAGGACGACCGGCACCGGGGTTCGTACCAGAAGGGACAGCGCATAGGCAGTTTCTTCAAGGGTGTCGGTGCCATGTGTGATCACGACTCCGTCGGAGCCGCCTCGGATCTCCTCCTCGACCGCACATGCCAGATCCCACATGCTTGCCGGCGTCATGCTGCGGCTGGACAACCGCGACACATTCCGTGCGGAGATCAGGACCTCCCCGCCCGACTGCCGCGCGACAGCCGCCAGGACCTCCGCATCCAGCGCGGGGACCGCGCCGGTCCCGCTCTGCTTCGTGGAGATCGTCCCCCCCGTGGCGAGAAGGCTAATCCGCATGGCTGCCCGCCTCCTGAAACAGGCGGGAACAATCCGGAACCCGGGACAAGTCGGCCAGCCGGTCCCACCAGGCCTTCGCCAGTGAATTGTCGTCGACGAGTTCGAAGAACTTTTGCCTGACCTCGGCCTCGGTCAGAGGATCGAGATAATGCCCATGGGGATTGTCGACCTGCGCCGTATAGGTTCTACCGCCCGAAGCGAGCACGGTAATGCGCGCCGGCGAGGCATCCGGCCACTTTGCTTCCAGATCGTCGGTGACCTGCACGTCGATGCGTTCGGCAAGCTGCGCCGTCTCTGGCTCGAAGTGGAAGCTGTCCGCCCCCATCCCGCGACGCAGCACGGCGGCAGCCACCACGTACGGCAATGAGAACCGCGCAGACAAGTCATTGGGTTCCGCCTGTCGGTTGAGCTTCATGTTGTTGCTCACGGTTTCCACCTGGATGCGCTCTATGTGCGCCAGATCGATCAGCGGTAATTTTCTGACGGCGTCGACGGCAGCATGGCTAAGGGCGCAGGCGCTATGCATCTTGAAGTAATTCCGGGTCACGCCCAACACCGAATAATCCAGCGGAGCCACCAGCGCATCGCGATCGACCAAGGTGCCCGCCAGCTTCCCGAACGACAGTTCCAGGCTGGTAGGCGAGCCGGTAAAGCCCGCCTCGGCGAGCGTCGACGATCTCACCGCCAACTCGGCGGCGGCACCCATCCAGGTATTCCTGGCCGTTGCACCTTCGAAGCAGGCGTCCCAGATCGACAGGATCGGGCTCGTCGCCGCAATCCGGGCCGCCTCAATGGGATCCCTGTCCAGCACCATGGCGACGGCGACGGCGCCGCCGACCGCCCCGAAGTGCCCGTGCGGATGCGTGGGATACGTGAGGCGGTACGCTGTGAACAATCGCGCGGTCACCTCATACCCCGCGATCACCGCGCGCAGCAGCGTCTGTCCATGGGCTTTTTCCGCTTCCGCCACCGCCACCGCCGGAATCACGACCTGCATCCCGGGGTGCCCGGTGGGGCGCATTCCCTCATCGAGCTCGACGAAGCTTCCCGCCGTGGCATTCAGGAATGCCGCCCATTCCGGGTCCGCCCGGACCATGGAGGGGCTGAACACGGTGGCGCCATAGCGCGGCCCTTCCGCCGTCCTCCCCCGATTGCGTTCGAGGCCACTCAGGCGAACCATCGGTTCCTGGCGCGCACCGGCGCGGCTGACCCCGATCGTATCCGCAATGATGTGTCCGGCACGCTTGAGCGACGCGTCCGGAACGCGAGCCAGATTGACGCCCGCCGCAATACTGACCGCCTGATCCAAAAGTGAAATGACCGACACGCCAACCTCCCTCATCATCAAGAAACCCAGCCACCCCGGAAGTGCGCTTCAAATCCCCAGATAGGCGCGCCTGATCTCCTCCTTGTTGCGAAGTTCCTCAGACAGCCCGCTCAGGATGATCCTGCCCCGCTCCATCACATAGGCCCGTGTGGAATACTTCAGTGCCGAGGTCGTGTTCTGTTCGACCAGAAGCACGCTGGTCCCCAGCTTGTGGACCTGCTTGAGCTGTTCATACATCTCGTTGACCAGCTTCGGCGCCAGGCCCTGTGACGGTTCGTCGAGCATGATCAGTTTCGGTCCCAGCATCAGCGCCCGTCCTACGGCAACCATTTGCTGCTCACCCCCCGACAGCGTGCCCGCCAACTGCGAGGAGCGCTCCTTGAGCCGCGGGAACAAGTCGTAGATCAGGCTCAACCTTTGCGACCGCTGATCATGATCCTTGACCAGCCAGGCCCCGATCATGAGATTGTCGAACACGCTCAGGCCGGGGAATATCTGCCGGCCCTCCGGGACGTGCGCGATTCTGCATTCGGGAATCTTGTGTGCAGGCATCTTCGTGAGCAGGTTGCCGTCAAATGAAATCGTTCCTCCGAAGACCTGCACCGTGCCGGAAATCGCCTTCAGGAGCGTCGACTTCCCGGCTCCGTTCGCGCCCACCACCGCCACGTAATCGCCGTCCTCGACCTTGAGGGAAATGCCATGCAGGGCTTCGATCTTTCCATAGCCAGCGTGCAACTCATTGATCTCCAGGCCCATTCACTCCACTCCCAGGTAAGCTTCAATCACCTGCTTATGGCGGCTCACCTCTTCAGGTTTGCCCACCGTCAGGACCGAACCGTAGTCAAGCGCAAGGATCCGCGATGAAATTTTCATCAACGCGCGCATATTGTGCTCGATGACCATCAGGCTCACGCCGCGTTCCCGGTTGATGCGCACCAGCCTGTCCAGAATGTCGTCCACCTCGATTTCGTTCAGGCCTGCCATGACTTCATCAACCAGGAGCACCTGGGGATGCAGCATCATGGCGCGCGCCAATTCCAGCAAGGACCGCTGGGCCAGGGGGAGATCCTGGGCCAAGGTGTCGGCATGCCCTTCCAACCCCCAGAACTCGAGCTCTTCCTGCGCCGCCGCACGAGCTGCGGACACGGATTTCGCGGTCAGCAATGCCGCTACCGCCACGTTATCCCGCGCCGTCATTTCACCGAATACCTGAACGCTTTGCGAGGTCTTGGCGATACCCAGCTCCGCAATCCGATGGGTGGGCAGCCCGACGATATTCCTGTCCCTGAACCAGATGGCGCCGGAGACCGGCGGCACCAGGCTGACGATCGCATTGAACAACGTCGACTTTCCAGCGCCATTCGGTCCGATGATGCCCAGAATCTCGCCCTCGATCAGTTCGAAGCTCACTCGTTTCAGGGCGTGCAGGCCGGAGAAGCGCTGGTCGACGTTCTCCACCTTGAGGATGGGCTGACTCATTTCTCCACCCTCCGTTCAAGACGCTGGAATCCCGCATGAAGCAAGCCTCCCAGGCCCCGCGGCTGAAAGATGACCAGCAAGAGAAGAATGACCCCATACGCCAGCGGCCCCAACGCTGCCAGATTGCCGCTCAACTGCAGCGAGGCATATTCGTTGATCGGAATCAGAATGGCCGCTCCAAGCAACGGCCCCCACCAGAACTGCAACCCACCCACGATGGCAAACAGCACCAGATTCAACGTGGTGTCCCAGGAAAACGCCGTACGCGGATCGACATACTGAAGAAAGGCGCCGTACAAAGAGCCTGCGACGGCAACAATGGCGGCACTGATGAGCAACGTCGTCATCTTCGACTGGAACTGGTTTACACCAGCCAGAGTAGAGGCCTCCGGATTCGACCGGATGGCGGCCAGGCGCATCCCCAGCGCCGAGAAGCGGACCATCCGCGCAATCACCAGCGCAACGACCAGAAAGACTGCCGCCACGTAGAAGAAAGGCTCCGGCGTATCGAACTGGAGCGTCGACAACCCGGATGGGAGGATTGGGACGGAGATCCCTCTAGCGCCACCCGTCAAGCTGTCCCAGCCACTGGCGATCAGTTCGGATACGGGTAGAAGCGCCAGCGTGGCAAGGGCGAAATAGTGGCCGGACAACTGAAAGCTCGGCCACCCGATCAGCGCGGCGACCACAATCGACAACACCACCGCCACCGGAATGGCGAGCCAGGGGCTGAAGTGCAATGAGGACTGGAAGATCGCAACGGTATACATCCCGATTCCGAAGAACGTGATGTGGCCGAGCGAGATCTGATTCGCATAGCCGCCGAGAAGATTCCAGCCGACGGATGCGCCACCCAGCAGGCAGACGAGCACGGCGAGTCTCAGGTCGTATTCGCTGGTCAGATACACCGGAACCGTGAACAGGACGGCAAGGAGGACGATCCATCCGATGACTGCCGGAATACGGGAATTCACGGTACGAGTAGTCATATGCGTAGCCATCAGCGTTGCCCCCCGCGACGAATGCGCTGCAGCACACCCCCCGGAATGAGCACCAGGGCAAAGAAGAACACGACAAACACCGGAAGATTCTGGATCTCGATCGGCAACACCAAGGTCGACATCGACTGGATCACCCCCACCACCAGGCCTGCAATGATGGCCCCTCGGACTGAACCCAACCCGCCCAGAACGACGACAGTGAACATGATGAGAATGAACTGCTGGCCTATGTACGGGTAAGTCAGCGTGTATGGCAATATCACGGCCCCCGCTATCATGGTCAATGCGGAACCTATTCCGAAGGCGAGCATGTACATCCAGCGAGGATTGATACCCATCAACTGAACCGCTGACCGGTTCTGGGATGTGGCGCGCATGGCCTTCCCGTAGCGGGTCTTGTTCAGGAACAGGCTCAAAACGATCGCCATGATCAACGCACAAACGGCCGCATACACGAAGCTGGCTGAGAACGACAGGCCCAACACATTGAAAGTCTGGCTCTGGTAGGACGTGGTCACGCTGAGAAAATTGTTCCCGGCGATGAGGGCGACCCCATTGGCCAGCACCAGGCCCAGGCCGACCGTCGCAATGATCTGGGCGGACTGCGGCGCCTTGATGATGGGCTCTATGACCAGGCGCTCACTGAGCATGCCGAACAGAAAGCCGACGACTCCGACGAGCGGAGCAACGGTGAGCGGGTCGAGTTGCAGAAACTTGCTCAAGAAATAGGCGGCCATCATGCCTATCATCAGATACTCGCCTTGGGCGAAATTGACGATATTCATGACACCGAACATGAGCGTCAATCCGACCGAGATCAGCCCATAGACGCTTCCTATGAGGACCCCGTTCGCAACGGACTGCAAGATGAGATGCAGCATATCTTCTGGTTATCCTATGGTCGAACCTTCGACAATCGGCGATGAATTTCGGCGATGAATCTCGTCTCTATTCATCGAGGCGGTCCCGCCGGGGCCCGATCGAGCAGCCCGGCGGATGACAGACCGATCGTGCGGACTCAGTTCTTCGCGGCCGCTGGCCACTCAGGCTTGCCCTTGACCAGATTTCCCGGCCAGACCCCGACAAGCTTTTCGTTCTGCCACTGCACCATCAACGGCGCTGCATGGATGTTGACGCCGGACGCATCGAATTCGACCACACCCCCGGGCATGGACCCCGCGGCGCTCCGGTTGAACTTGCCCTTGTGAAGGGTCTGGGCCAGTTCAACCGGATTGGTCGTCGGATGCTCTTCCAGGGCCTGGGCAATCACGAATACGGCGGCTGCGTTGTCATGCGCCTCCTGGGGCATGAACATGCCGTATTTCTTCTGATAGGCTTCACCAATGGCGCCGTAATCATCCGGATTGGAAGTCGTGACGCTGAATACCCCATTTACCGTCGAACCCAGCACCTTCAGGAAATCCGGAGTCACGTACCCTCCTGTTCCACCGAACATCGGCAGGGTGCTGCCCGATGACTTCAAGGCGCGCATCAGCAACACGCCGTCGGTGACATAAGCAATGGAGAAAACGCTGTCCGCCCCCGAAGCCTTGATTTTGGCGACGACAGGATTCGCGTCGGTAATCTCGGGGGAATAGCCTTCGTACAGTGCGACATCGACACCGCTTTCCTGAGCCTGTTTCTTCAGAGCTGCGGCCTGGCTCGCACCGTACGCGTTATTCGCATACACGATGGCGACCTTCTTGAGCGGATGGCCATTGGCCTTTGCTACCTCCGAGGCATAGCGGAACTGGGCCGTGCCCATCTTCGACGCTGCGGCCGGCAGCTGGAAGAAGAATTTATAGCCCTGGTGGGTCAGGGTATCCGCGAACGATGTACTGAGCAGCGGGATTCGCGCCCGTTCCGTCACGCGCGCAATCGTCTCCGTGAGCCCGCTGGCATAGGCCCCGACCATGGCCAAGGGCTTTTTATTCTTGGAGAGGAAGTTGATCGCCGCGGACGCCGCCTTGGCCGGATCGCTGGTCGCATCGGCAACCGTCAGTTCCAGCTTCGCGCCGCCCATCGACTTGATGCCGCCAGCCGCATTGATTTCTTCCACCGCCAGCTGGATCCCGCGAAGCGAGTTCTCGCCGTTCTGTGCGGTGGCCCCGGTAAGCGGCAAGATCGTCCCGAGGGTAATGCTTTTCGCTTGGGCCGAGCTACTCGCAGCCACGCTGGCAGCCGAATAGCCCATCAGCCCGGCCATGGCTACGATACTGGCCGCCGCAATTTTCAGCCTGTGCCCAAAATCGTCATACGTTCCGAATCTGGTTGTCATGATCCTGTCTCCTTTTTCATGCGAAAACCATCTTGATTGGATTGAATGCAATACTGCAATTTCCGCCGAGCCTCGATCGGCACATGTCGGCCGCTCGTGTACCGCAGGTCAGTGCGACAGCCGGATTCCCAGGCCCCGCTTCCGAGCCTGTTCTACGACGGCTGCGCCACACACGAGATCCTGCACGGCCAGCCCCTGGGATTCGAAAATGGTAATTTCGTCGCTGCGCAAACGACCCGGCATCCTGCCCAGGAGCAAGTCGCCCAGGGCCCCGATCCGAGACACATCCCACTGGTTCACAAGAAGATCACCGCACTCCTTCGCGGCCACCTCGAGGTCGTCGACGAGGACCAGGCCGGCTCGTTCGAGAACCTCCTTGCCGATTTCTCTTTTTTTCGGATCATTCGACCCGATAGCATTGATATGCGTGCCGGGCCGCAACCACTCCGCCTCGAACAAAGGCGTCGCGCTATTGGTCGCCGTCACGATGACGTCGGCGGAGGATGCCGCCGACTTCGAATCGGCCGGCGAAAACCGCACACCGCCATGAGTGTCTGCCAGCCGCTGGATGAATGCATCCCGCCGCTGAGGATCCCGCCCCACCACCCGGACATCGGCAATCGTCGTCACAGAGTCCAGCAAGGCCCTGACCTGGTATTCGGCCTGGAAGCCAGTCCCATAGACGGAAAGCACGACGGGATTCTCGTTGGCCATTGCACGGGTGGCAATCACCGTGGCCGCACCAGTACGTATCTGACCCAGGCGATTCGCCTCCAGGAGCGCCACCATCTCGCCCGTCCCCATCGAATACAACATCAGTGCGAGAGCCGCTCCTCGGGTCACGCCGCGCCCCGCGGTCACGTAACTTTTGACGCCCATCATCCCGATGGCGGGCGCGCATGCCCACATGATGTTCATGACGGAGGAATCAGCAGCCATCCGCACCCTGACCGCATTCGTCGCTTCGCCGCGCGCCAGGCTACGAAACGCCGCATCCACGCAGCGGACCGCTTCCGCAATGGACAACTGGCTCGCAACCACCTCGTCGTTCAGGTAAACCGCCATTCCACGACCCTCGTTCAGAGAGATACTGCACGAATGGGACAACACGAAAATTCGGAAAGCACGCCGCCTCAGGCGCTTTTGTCGCTGGCCAACGCCCTCGCCACCAGACCGGCCGGCCGCCGCGACGCGCCGGCACGGGGCTGGGGCCACTCAAAGCGCGGCGACCCTCGGCGCAAGTATTGGCCACTTCCTCGTTCGGCATGCAACACATTGTTCTCGACGACTACCCGCCCGCGAGAGACAACGACCTCTGGCCACCCCTTGATGACACGGCCCTCATAAGGCGTATAGCCGACTTCGTCATGAAGATCCGCATGCGCGATGCGGGTTTCCCGGTCAGGGTTCCAAATAGCAAGATCCGCGTCGGCGCCTATCGCGATCCGTCCTTTTCTGGGAGCGAGCCCATACAGATCCGCGTGATTCGAAGCGGTCAACCGGACAAACTGGTGAATGTCCATCCTGCCCTTGAGCACGCCCTCGCTGAACAGAAGCGGCATGCGCAGTTCCAGCCCGGGAACGCCATTGGCCATGTCCTTGAAGGTCGTCTGTTCACCTTTCGGAAGCTTGCCGGTTTTGTCGAACCGATACGGCGCATGATCAGATGAATACGTCTGCAAGGTGCCGTCCAGGAATCCCTGCCAGACTGATTCTTGAGATCCAGCATCGCGCGGCGGCGGCGAACAGCAGAACTTGGCGCCTTCCAGGCCGGCGCGGTCCAGATCCTCCGCCGTCAGGAACAGGTATTGGGGGCAGCTTTCCGCCAGCACGTGCGCCCCCAGATGGCGGGCGCCGCGAATCAGCTCGACGGTGTCGCCGCCGGCGACGTGCACGATGAGAATCGGCGCATCGAGAAGCCGCGAGAACGTGATGGCGCGATTCGCAGCCTCGGCTTCGGCCAGCGGGTCGTGCGCCACTGCGTGAAACTTTGGCGCGGTGTGTCCCCGTTCGAGCAGACGCTTCGCCAGCCACTTGATGATGTCGTTGTTCTCCGCGTGCACCATGACGAGCGCCCCCTGCTCGCGAGCCAATTCCAGCACATCCAGCAACTGGTAGTCGTCGAGCTTCAGGCTGTCATAAGTCATGTAGACCTTGAGTGACGAAATCCCGCCCCGGATGGCGTCGGGCAAATCGCGGGCCAGGGTCGGCTCGTCGGGATTGGCCAGAATGAGGTGGAACCCGTAATCGATGACAGCCTTGGTGCGCGCACGCTCGGCATAGTCACGGACGACCTCGGGGATGGACGTGCCGCGGTGCTGCGCCGCAAACGGGATGATAGTGGTGGTGCCGCCGAACGCCGCCGACACGGTCGCCGAGTAAAAATCGTCGGCGCTCATCACCCCCATTCCAGAGAGTTGCTCCACATGGCAATGGCTGTCGATTCCTCCGGGCAGCACCCACCGGCCGGCGGCATCGACGTCTCGCGTGCCAGGCGGCAGCTTCGCGGCGATGGCCGCAATACGGCCATCGCGTATTCCAACATCGCCCTCAATGATCGCGTCGTCGGTCACGATGCGCCCGCGGCGGACAGTCAGATCGAAGCCTTGTTCCATGAGTGCGTATCCCAAAAACCGCTACGGCAGAGGTTCGCCCGCCCCGACGCGATCCACGATGAGCCGATAAAATTCAGGCCGACGATGCTTGGCGAAATTGAATACGTGCTTGCGAAAATTCTCGCCAATCCGCAAATCGGCCTTGACCACGATCACCTCGTCGTCCTCAGTCAGGGCGCGGGCGACCAATTCACCGGTAGGCGCAACGATGACCGAACTGCCTATCATGTGGAACCCGTCTTCAGAGCCGCACTTGGCGGCCGCGGCAACCCACAACGCATTCTGGTAGGCATTGGCCTGCAGCGAGATGAGGTGCGTGGTCGTGCGAAGATGGACTGGCTCGTTCCAGTGAATATTGACCGAGGGCGTGTTGTAGCCCAGGACGACAATCTCGGCGCTTTGCAATGACAGGACCCTATAGGTTTCAGGCCAACGCCTGTCGTTGCACAGGCACATGCCGAAACGCGTATCGTGCAAGTCGAATACCCGAAAACCGAGATCTCCCACCTCGAAATACTTCTTTTCCAGATGCTGGAACGGCGCCTCCAGCTTGTGGTCGGAATGGCCCGGCAAATGTATTTTGCGGTACTTGCCGATGATGTTCCCAGTTTTATCGACCAGAATGGAGGTATTGAAACGCCGGCCTTCGGGCGTGAGCTCGGCGTAGCCCAGATAAAAACCCAACCCGAGTTTTTTCGCTTCGTCGAAAAGTGGCTGGACCCGCGGATTCGGCATGGTTTTCTCAAAAAACCTGTCCAGCTCACCCTCGTCTTCCATCCAGTAGCGTGGAAAAAAGGTGGTCAGGGCAAGTTCGGGAAATACAACGACTTCCGCGCCACGGCTTTTTGCCTCGCGCAACATTTCCAATAACCGGCGCACCACGGCCTCACGCGAATCCGCCAGATTTACTGGTCCCATCTGAGCGACGGCCAGTCCTATCGCGCGATTGCTATTCATATAAACGCTTAGCCTCGAAAATGAGAAACGGGCTGACCACCGAGAATGAGCAATCCGAGAGATTCCGATTCCGGGCGCCCGCGAATGACGTAGTAGTCAATCATCAGCCAGAACCCCCCGGCTGCCAACTCACTTTTCGTTGCTCTGCATTAAGCCTCGGTTAAGGGCTCTCTGAACACGGCACGGCGCACTGAGGTTCAAAGCAAGGCGACGCGTGGTCGCTGGGCCATACGAGACCCATCAGGTCGGCGTGGCCATCGTACCCAGCTTGGCGGCCAGCAGCAGCACGCCGCAGATCACGGCGGCCTCGACGGCAAGGACGTTGGCAAAGCCGCGCAGCGCACCCGGCCGGCCGGCATCCAGGCGCACCATCCAGGCCCAACGATTCCAACTGCCCAAGATCACGACCACGACGACCAGCACGAGTTTGGCCAGCAATACCCACAGGTACGGCGACTCCCAGACGTGATCTGCTCCGCCGAGCGCGCGAAAAGCATTCACGATGCCCGACGCCGCCGCCAGCGGAACGACAACGGTCGCGAGCGACGAGAGCCGATGAGCCAGCCGACTCTGCTCTGACGGCGCCCAGCTCTTCCAAAAGCACAAAAGGCGAACGGATACCAAGACCGCACCGACCCACAGGCACGCTGCGAAGACATGTACGGTATGCGCCAAGACCGCGAAGCTGAAGAACCCATGGTCAGCCGCATGCCCCGTGGCGGCACGCGCATAGGCAAGCAGGGCCCCGCCGGAACCCCAAAGCACCAGTGCCCATAGGGGGAGGCCGTCCACCGCCCGCAGCGCGGCGTACCCTGGAAACGCAGCGAACATCAGCATTATCCAGGCGCAGGCCGCCACCCAGGCCATTGCGCCAAAGTCCGTCCCGGTGAGAACGACCCACAGATATCCGGCAAACTCGGCGGGGCCGGTATCGGTCATGGCCACCGTCGCCACGCTCAGGTAAGCGGCGAGCCCTAGCCCCAGCACCACGGCGGCAACGCGCAGGATAGCGAGCAGCGGCCGCCTGGCCCGTTGCGGAACCGCGCCAGACACCACCCACACGCCTACCACGACGGAAAGCGTGGCATCGACCCAGAACGAAAAAAACGGCTGTAACCAGTTGGCGGCCAGACTCACCATGCCCATCCGCTATTTGACGGTGAAGGTATAACCGCCGTGGGTGCGATGACCATCGTCCGCCACCGCGACCCACTGAACCTTGTATTGACCCGGAGACAGTTTCGGCAAAGCGACCTGCATCGACTTGTGGTCACTATCCGTGAAATGGGCCTTTTCCGTGTTGACCTGCTTGCCCTGCGCATCCAGCACGTTCAGGCGGCTGAGGGCGGCTTCGATCGGCTCGGTATAGAGAATGGTGACCGCTGCTGGGGCACTGACGGTCGCATCTGGGGCAGGCGTCTGCTGCGCCGGTTGTGCATGCGCCCAGGCCTGGCCCACGCTTGCAAACAGAAGCAGTCCCGTGGCGGCCACGATGGAAATTGAAGTCCTGACAATGGGGTACATGGTGATGCCTTATTGGGAAACGTGCTGACGACATTGGCGATCATATCGCGAACGCGGCGAATCGACCTGAGACCCACAGACATCCACATGCCTCATTATGAGATGATGAGGATCTGTCATGTGTACGAAGACCATGCAGCTATCCCATCACTCCGTGCGCAACCACATCGCTAGGTCCATGACGAGATTTGCGTCCATCGGCAGCGCGGCAGTCGTCTTGCTGCTTGCAGGCTGCGCTGGCCTGCCCAAGAACGTACAGCGTCCGGTCTCGCATGCGCTCGCGCAACCCGAGAGCACACCGCTGGGACAACTCGTCGAACACAAGCGGCCAGACACGGTGCCACACGATCTGTCCGGCTTCACTTTGCTGCTCTCGCCCAACAAGGCCTACGCAGGCCGACTCGCAATCACCGAGCAGGCCAGCAAGACACTGGATATCCAGTATTACTCCGTTCACGTGGACCCCACCGTATCCAGTCTGCTGCGCGCTGTGCGTGCGGCGGCACAGCGCGGCGTACGGGTACGCATCCTGCTCGATGACTTCAATAGCGTTGGACACGATGCTCAAGTAATGCGCATGGCCAACGTGCACGGTGTGGAAATGCGCATGTTCAATCCGCTACCGGGCAACCGCCGATCCGGCACGTTGCGGGCGCTGGGATCCCTGGACGACTTCCGGCGCATCCAGCACCGTATGCACAACAAACTGTACATTGCCGACAATGCCTGGGGCATCGTGGGTGGGCGAAACCTGGGAGATGCATACTTCGGTACGGCCGACGGGCGCGACTTCGTCGACATGGACGTGCTGGCTGCCGGCCCCGTTGTCCGAAGCCTGTCCACGAGCTTTGACCGCTATTGGAATAATCCGCTCGCATACCCTGTGGCCTCGCTCATCACGCCCGCTGAACTGGCCCGCCTGCGTGAACCCACCAAGCCTGCCCCCGAGGAAACGCAGACCGCATCCCCAACTGCCCCCACCCCGACACCGGCATTGCCCTCTGCGCTGGATCTGGGGTCGCTACCGCTGGTCTGGGCCCCTGCGGGACTACTGGTGGATAGCCCTCTGAAGCTCGTACCCGAAAGCGATGACCCGCATGCCAATGGCGCCGTGATCGAGGGCCTCCTGTCATTGCTGCACACCGCACAGCGCGATGTGATCATCGTTTCGCCCTATTTCGTGCCGGGCCCGCAGATGATGGCGCTATTCGCAGATCTGAAAAAGCGTGGCGTTCGCGTTCAGGTACTCACCAATTCTCTGTCGTCAACCGATGCGCTGCTGGCGCAGGTCGGCTACGCGCGCCACCGCAAGCAGCTTCTGAAGCTGAATGTGGGACTCTTCGAGATGCGTTCACGCCAGCGCACGCGGCTACGCGATACGGTACTGGGCTCCGAGAACGTGGGTTCACGCGCTTCACTGCACGCAAAGCTGGTCATCGTGGATGGACACACCATCGCGATTGGTTCCATGAACCTGGATCAGCGCTCCAAGCTGCAGAACACGGAAATTGCGCTTGTGATTCGCAACACGGCACTGGCGCAACAAGCCGCCGCCCAGGTACAGGCGGTCATCTCAGCGGGCGCATGGAAGGTCGAACTGACACCGGATGGCGCCTTGCGCTGGTACGAGCCGCCCGCCGATCACCCGCGCGTCGCGGACCATGATCCCGACACCAGTGCATGGCTGCGGCTGCTGGAGAAGGTGCTCACTCCTTTCACGCCGGACGAAATGCTGTAGATGTAGAGGGAGAAGGGAGAATAGAGGGAGAAGGGAGAAGCGCCCTCCCGGGAGCTAGTGCACGTCGCTGAATGGTCATGGCTTGTCGACATCAACCCTTGCCGTGCCCATCCGAAGCGCCTTCTGCAACAGCTTGTCCAGCGCGTTGGCAAATGCACGCCTGTCCGCTTGGCTAAGAACTGATGGCCCGCCCGTATCGACGCCAGCGCTCCGCAACTCCTCCATCATGTCCCGCATCGTCAGCTGTTCGCTGATGCTGTCGGCGGTGTAGCACTCGCCGCGAGGGCTGAGTACCAGCGCCTCTTTGCGCAGGACCTCGCTTGCCAGGGGGATATCTGCGGTAATGACCAGATCGCCGGAAGATGCATGTTCGACGATATAGCTGTCCGCCACATCGAATCCTTGTGGCACCTGGACCGCCCGGATCAAAGGGGATGGCGGCGTGCGCAGCATTTGATTGGCTACCAGCGTCAGCGGTTGCTGCAATCGTTGCGCCGCCCGATACAGGATGTCCTTGATGACGACCGGACAGGCGTCGGCATCAACCCATATCTTCATGAGCTAGCCCTTCAGGGCTTCGGTCAGCAGCGTGTTCACCAATTCGTTGACGCTGATGTGTTCGGCCTGTGCCTTCGCGTTCAAGGCCGAAATCAGGGGCTGGTGCAGCTTGACGGGGAAGGACACCAGACCGGCGGCATGGTCCAGGCGCCGCTGTTCGCGACGATCCAGAGCAGGCGCGGCGCCCGCGTAGCGGCTCGGCGGGATCGCTGCATTGAGCTTGCCCATGAGTTTCAGGGCTTTTTGTTTTTCTAGATCGGTTTTTTTCATGAAGGGCTCGATGCTGAAGTCGGTCGGTGGCAAATTTGCCAAGCCGCATCTTAGAGGATATCGAGGACGAGGACAGGGATTGCCAGAATTTGTGCTTCTTGGGTCAGGCCACTTGTGGGCTGGACGGGCCGCGCCGTCTCGGACGTTGGCGTGGTGCAGTGTGAATTAAAATGACCCCTTTCAACCCACGCCGGAGACCATCCATGCGCCTGCTCATCGCCTTGCTCCTGCCATGGCTGGCTTTCTTCACCATCGGCCGCCCCCTGGCGGGGATCATCTGCTTGGTCCTACAGCTCACCTTGATCGGCTGGATCCCGGCGGCGATCTGGGCCGTGTATTCGCTTGGCCAGTACAACACTGATAAGAAGATCGAGAAGGCACTAGGGCGCTGAGTTACGGGGTAGCTGGAACAGACCTGTCTCGATAGCTGGGCCTTGGGTATGAAGAACAGTTCCTGATGGCTACACCCAAGACTGCGGAAAATAGTAGAAAGACACGTCTAGGACAATCGTGTTGCACTTCTGGATAGCATTTACCACGACCCGGGTGCGGAAAAATCCACTGGATAATCCCATCTGGGCATCGATATTCGTCACGACCAGCTGCTTTCGGCCAGAAGTGGCCCTTCTGTTTGTATCTATGCGGTGCTGATTCACAATTTACTTTGATTCAGATGTTACGCATCAATGATCGAATCTCGCTACTGGAAGGAAGACCTCATAGCGCACGCAAGGCGACTGCGCTCATCTAAGAGTCCGCCTAGATGGAGCGAGGGGGCTGTTGTCAATTTTGAAAAGGAGCTGATGATCTCCTTTTTCATGATTCGTGTATTGTTGGAGCACAAGAAGACGTCATCTAAATCTCAGAACTATCAGGTGCCGGTTCACTGTGCTCCATGGAATGGCAAGCTAGTCACACAACTCAATTTCTGGGATGTTGACGAACTCTATCACTTCGAAAAAGAAGTCGAGAAAAGGGTATCGCTGCCATTTTTAGCAAACCAATTTATTCATTCTAAGATCATCTATACCTTGCGCGACACGACTCGAAACTGGTCGGAAGTGTTGCTTTGTTCTGATCTTGAGATAAAGAAAGCAATCTATAGAATTTCAGTTGAGGAAATTCGCAAGGTATTTATCTT